>NZ_VSJK01000001.1 GCF_008085915.1 Oceaniovalibus sp. ACAM 378
TGCTTGGCCGTCAAACTTAAGTCGACTCGCGATCTGTTCCGGAGACCAGCCTGCCTTGAGCTGTTTGATCACGGCATCTCGCAGTTCAATAAACCGCACCAGCTTGCGCCGACGCGCGCGCCGGTCGCCGGCAGACCTTTGTGCAGTCACCCCGTAATAGCCGTTCAGCTTTGGCAGCTCGTCATCAATATATCTGTTCCGCTTGATCTCGCGAAACACGGTTGAACGATGCCTACCAATCTCAGCAGCAATCTTGTCCACCGACATCTTTGCATTCAACATGTCTTCTATAGTGCGTCTCTCACGTAATCCTAACTCTGTGTGGCCCATCTTCCGTTCTCCTTGCTTTCCAGCAAGATAGGGGATTTGTCGCAACCCAGTTTAGAATGTGCCCCGGCTATATCCATATATCTCATAATCGGTATTATGTTGTATATCTATTGACCATCTATCCCAGAAACGGTTTTGTTTTGTCACGTCATTCCCGTGTCAGCGCGGCGATTACGGCATCTGTGGTGCTCACTGTTGCGACATTCTGCATGGCGAAGTTGATTGATGCCCGGTGCCAGTCTTCATTCATCGTCGAACAGGCATCTTCGGGAACGACGATGTGAAATCCCTTGTCGGCTCCTGTCCGCGCCGTGTGTTCAACGCTCATGTTGGTCCAGGCGCCGCAGTTGATGATCGTGTCGCGGCCGCCATGGCGCAGATAGCTTTCAAGGCGCGTGGTTTCCCATCCGCTCATCGACATCTTTTCAACGATCAAATCACCGGATTGCGGCTCGACTCCCGGCGCTGGTCTCGCGCCCCAAGTACCTCGCACCAAAGCCTTTTCCTTTTTAAGGCTTTGCATCAGGGCCGCGTGTTGCGCGAGGAACGGATGCCCCGGTTCACAGACCATCCAGACATGGATGACCATCACGCCATTGGCCCGGGCCGCCGTCGCCAGTCGCGCGGCATTGGCCAGAACGTTCTGGGTCCGGGCATGTTCAGGCGATCCGCTGGCCGCAAAAGCGCCACCCTCCATGATCACATCGTTCTGCAGATCCTGAAGGATCAGAGCGCTGCGCGATCCGATGATACGGTCCTTGAGCGGCACGGTGATCAGTCCGGGTCTTGGCATGGTTTGCGGTTGGGTTTGCAGTTGTGGGCGCCGTTGGACCGGGTTGGGATACATGAAAGGTTCGTCGCGACCCTTTGTTTTCGTTTGTAATTCGTAAAGTGAAGTCGTGGCGCAGAGGTAAAGTGTGCTCCAATCGGCACCGCCCCAATGCAGGTTCGCCACCATTTCAGGACAGGCAATTTTGCCGATCAGCTCGCCATGGAACGAATAGACCCAGACGCCGCCGGGTGCCGTGACATAGATATTGCCGTGGAGGTCAGCCTTCATTCCGTCGGGCAAACCGGGTTTCAACGCATCCTTGATGCCACCCGCGAAAACCCGGCCGTTCTCCAGACGACCAGAGATAACATCGAACATGCGGATGTTTGCCTGATCGGTATCGTTCACCCACATCCAGCGCTCGCAAGGCGAGAAGCAAAGCCCATTTGGTTGCGAAAACAGGTAGTTGTCCACAACAAGTTCAGGTTCATCACCGGCCCTGTGACCGGGCGAAAGACGATATACACCCTGAAATCCCAGCTGTGTCGGGCGCGGCACGCCAAAATGTTCCAACCGGCCATAGGTGGGATCGGTGAACCAGATTGCGCCATCCTTGCCGACGACGATATCGTTCGGGCTGTTCAACTCGCGCCCCTGAAAATGCGAGCACAGAACCGTTCGCGTGCCGTCGGGGGTGATGCGCACCACCGACGATGTCGAATGTTCGCAGACCAGAAGATTCAGGTCGGCGTCATAGGTCATGCCGTTGCCCTTGTTTGACGGGCGCGCGATTTCACGCACGCCCTGCCCCGGCACATACTGTCGCCGCACATCCCCCGGCATGTCGGAAAAGATCAGTGACTGGTCCACCGGATGCCAGAGCGGCCCCTCGGTAAAGATGTACCCGGTGCCGATCTGGCGGATGGGTTCATGTTCGTCGATCAGGGAGCGGAAACTGTCGGCAATGGCGGTATGGGCCATGGGGCGTCCTTTCTCGGTACGTGCGGATCAGACCGGAAACCAGGGCCGGTCGGGCAGGGTCTGGGTCAGCGGCCCGGGCACCGTCATACCCAGCCGTCCGACAACCTTTTGCCGTTCGATCTTTGCCGGTTTGTCGTGGATCGGCAGCAGGAACGTATAGTTGTTCAGCAGTTTCTTGATCGCGCCCTTTTCCTCGCGCTTTGACTGGCTGTGGTTGCCAGTCACCCGGGGCTCCATCCAATTGTTCGTGTGGACATGGTTCACGATCTGATCGTTGAAATCATAGATCACATCGCCGCAGATACAGGCCAGACCTTCCGCCGTTTCAACGATCACGTTCATCGACCCTTCGGTATGGGCGCCTGCATATTCGCACCAGACGCCCGGAATGATCTCTTCGCCGCCGGTGATGTCGAGATCAAGGAACCGCATCGCCTCGGGCTCATAGATCCGGTCGACCAGATGTTTGATATCGGGTTTGGGATATTGCGGGAACATGATGCCGCTGACCGAAAACTCCATCTCGCGCCGGTTGATGACAACGGTGGTGTTCATCGGAAACTTGTCGTCTTGCCCGGCGTGGTCGATATGCAGGTGGGTGTGCAGGATATAACGGATATCACCCAGCCGCAGCCCATGTCTCACCAGTTGATTTTCGATCAGGTTGTCGTGAAACTGCAACCCGCGCATGCCGAGCGACTCCATGATCGCATTGTCGCGATAGCCGGTATCGACCAATACGGGATGTTCCCCCCCGGTGATCAAAAACCCATAGACCGGCACCCGGCGGACCCGACCGCATTCGTGGCCCAGCACCAGAAACGATGTCTCAAGTTCGATATCGCCGTAATCAAGAACGTGGATTTGCAAGGCCATATGCGCCCTCCCTAGATGCCATAGACACGGGCGGCCGTGTCGTTGAAAATTGCGGATTGTTTCTTCTTGCTCAGTGACTTGGCGCCCTTATTGAAGGCGTTGAACAGTTCTGTGTAACTGGTCCAGAGCTTTTCGATGGGAAAGTTCGATCCGAACATGCAGCGGTCCGCGCCGAAGATGTTTTCGGTGCTGACGATCATGTCTTCGATGAAATCAGGATCGTTGCGGTGGATGAACGTGCCGAAGGCCGATAATTTCGTCACCACATTGGGACAATCGGCCAGCGCTGTCATGCCATCGCGCCATTCCCTGCGACCCGCATCAGAATTATCCTCAAGCATTCCGGCATGTTGCAGAATGAACGTGATGTGCGGACAGGCGTTGGCCAGTTCGACCGCACCGGCCATCTGCGACGGGAACACCTGAAGATCGAAGCTCCAGCCGTAATCCCCCAACCGCGCGATGTTTTTCTGCACGGTCGGATTGCGGCACAAATCCGGATTGGCGGCGAAACAATAGGTCGGATTCTCGTGCCAGTGGAACTGCTGACGGATACCGCGCATCCGGTCATAGGGTTTCAGCCGGTCCAGTTGATCGCGCACATCGCCCGTGGTGAAATCGGCATATCCGACGATGGCATCGGGCATTCCAGAGGCTTCGCCTTCGCCCTGTACCCAGGCGGCTTCGTCCATGAACCAGTTTGGTGCCCAGTTTGCCTGAACATAGACCGATTTCGTGATGCCGGTTCCGGCCAGATCGGCCTGATACTCGTGGATCGTATAATCCCGCATGATCGCCCGGTAAGGCCCGAATATCCTTGGCTGTTCCGGGCCCAGAAGCCAGGGCAGATCCTTTTGCAGCCAGATGTGGTGATGTGCGTCGATCATGCCGTCCGCCTTTCACGTGCCATGGTCAAAATGTGGTTGGTGATGGCTGCGGTCCCTGCCCCGTCGGCCAAATGGATCATTGGCAAAATCGCTTTCATTCCAGCGGTTTCGGGGCTGTAGTCGGGATCTCCCGCCAGCGGCGACAGCCAGTCCAGCCGCCACGCACTTCGCCCCAGCCGCGCGACCGCATCGATCATGGCAGCCGGATCACCCCGTTCCAGCCCGTCGGAGAGCACAACCACCGCTGCGCCCCGGGCAAATCCGGCAAAGCGTGGCACGGCCAGAAACGCCGTCAGCGCCTCGCCAATCCTTGTGCCACCATCGAAATCCGCCACCGCAGCCGCCGCTCGGCTCAGCGCGCGATCCGGGTCAGACAGGCGCAGGGGCGCCGTGATCCGCGTCAGCCGGGTGCCAAGGGTGAACACTTCGGCCCGGTCGGCCGCCTGGATCACCGCATGAGCCAGTCGCAGCGTCGGTTCGGTGCGATCCTTCATCGATCCGGAAACATCGATCAACAACAGGATGCGCCGTTGCCGGGTCTTGCGCCGGGTGGTGAACAGGTGCGTCACCTCACCGCCGTGGCGGGAAGCGTCGCGCAGGGTGCGGCGCAGGTCGGGTGCATCGCCGCGTTTCGCCCGCCTGCGGCGATAGGACAATCGCCGAGGCAGTGCCGCCGGAGCCTCGCGCCGCAGCCGCGCCAGCGCGCGGTCGGCATCGTCTGCCGCGATGTCGCGTCGGCCCAACCGTTCGGCGACCACGGCATCGCCGCCTGCTTCTGTGTCGTCGCCCGCTTCGATGTCATGGGTGTCGCCGGTCGGCTCGAACGCCTCGACACTGTCGTCGTCGCCCTCGCCCGGTGCGGCAACCGTCTGCCCAAGAAAGATCGCCCGGAACAGCGCGTCGTATTCCTCCAGCCGTTCCGGCGGGATCGAGAAAAGCGCACGCCCGGCCCGCCAGATATCGGTCATGTCGCGCGGACCCAACAGGCCCACAGCCGCAATAAATCCTGCCGTTTGATCGGGCGACACCGGCATTCCCGCACGACGCAGCGCCTGCGGCAACGCAATGAACGGGGCGAGGGCACGGGGCAAAAGCTCAGTCATGCCGCCTCTCCGGGGAGCAGTTGATCCAGCCGCGGCGCGAGAAAGGCCATGTCATCGTGATCCTTGATTGCCACGCCAATCGCACGGCGGAATGCATCGGGCCAGCGCGCGCCCTGGGTGTTCAGCAGCGTCGCCGCCTCGGCCCATTCGATTGTCTCGGCCACACCCGGTGGCTTGGCCAAAGGCTCGCCGCGCAGGGCGTTGACCGATGCAACCACTGCATCCGCCGTTGCGCGCGCCACCTGCGATGCCCGGGCCATGACGATCTCGGCCTCAAGTGCCGGATCGGGATAATCAATCCAGTGATAGACACAGCGCCGGCGCAGCGCCTCGTGCAGATCACGGGTGCGGTTCGAGGTCAGCACGACAACCGGTGGCTGTGTGGCGCGCACGGTGCCAGTTTCCGGGATCGAGATGGTGAAATCCGACAGGAATTCCAGCAAAAACGCTTCGAACTCATGATCCGCCCGGTCAATTTCGTCGATCAGTAACAACGAGGTGGCGGGGTTTCTTAAAGCGGTCAGCAGCGGACGTTCCAACAGAAAATCCTCAGAATACAGATCCACTTGTTCGTCGCCTGCCTGCCGTATCGCCAGCATCTGCCGGGGATAGTTCCATTCATAGAGCGCCGCCGCCGCATCGATGCCCTCATAACACTGCAGCCGGATCACCTGCCGCCCCAGAACCCCACCCAGAGCCTTGGCCGCCTCGGTCTTGCCAACACCCGGCGCGCCCTCAAGCAGCATCGGCTTGCCCAGTGCCAGCGCCAGATAACTGGCCGTGGCCAGGGCATCGTCGGCCAGATACTGCGCGTCGATCAGGGCGCGCTGCAACGCATCGGGGCTTCCGAGCCCGGCAATGTTGGGGCGGACTGCCATTTAGCGCTGACCCTGTGGCATACTGCCGCCCTGCGTCGCGCCATTATTGCCACCCTGCGGGCGGGCTCCGCCGTTCGCCTGCAACCCGCGCAACACCTTTTCCGGCGTGATCGGCAACCGGTCGCACCGCACACCAACGGCGTTATAGATCGCATTGGCGATGGCGGGCAGAACCGGATTGGCGCACATTTCGCCCGGCCCCTTGCCACCGAATGGCGCGTCCTCGGCCGGGCGTTCCAGCACCGCGATATGGTGCGGCACGATCTGGCCGGGTCCGGGCATCAGGTAGGTGTTGAAATCCTCGGGCCCGTGCGAGCGGTCGGGGTAATAGGGTTCGGTGGTTTCATAAAGCGCGTGGGAAACGCCCATCCACGCCCCGCCGATCAACTGTTGTTCCACCAGCCTCGGGTTCAGCGCCCGACCGACCTCATAAGCCGAATTGATCTCGGTCACCTCAACCTCGCCGGTTTCGTCATCAACGATCACGTCGATCACCAATGCCGCATGGGCGAAACAGGTCACCGGGGTCATTTCTCCGGTATCGGGATCCGCATCGGACGGGGGGATCAGGAAAATACCGCGCCCCGACAGCGTGCGCCCTTGCTTGAATTGCGCAGCAGTGGCTGTGTCGGCCACGGTGATACTGCGGCTTGGCGCGCCCTTGACGTGGATATTCCCACGCCCGTCGGTGGTCAGATCGGCGGCGTTGACCTCCAATTCGTCAGCCGCCGCCTCCATCATCTGTTTGCGCGCCTCGGCGCTGGCGCGGATCACTGCGTTGCCGACCCGGTGGGTCCCGCGCGAGGCGAAAGACCCCATATCATGCGGGCCGGTGTCGCTGTCGGCGGTATCGACATAGACATCTTCGACCGGCACACCCAGAGTTTCGGCGGCGATCTGGCGGGTGACCGATTTCATCCCCTGCCCCAGATCGATCGCCGACAGAGCGACCATGAATTTACCGTCGGGCGTGGAATGGACCAACGCCTGTGCCGGATCACCGCCAAGGTTCATGCCGATGGGATAGTTGATACAGGCGAAACCGCGCCCCCGGTGAATGGCCATCTCAGCGTCTCCGCGTGCCGGACAGGAAGGGTGAGGTGCCGGGTTTGCGCACCCCCCTGCTGAACGGACGATCAGGTTGATAGGGTTTTTCGGCGGGTGGCGCGGCCTGCGGTGACGCAGGCGGTGTCGGTGCGGCAGGCGGTGGCGCATAGGCGGATGGCGCCGCCTGCTGTGACGGTGGCGCATAGGCGGGTGGCGCAGCCCGTGACGCTGCAACAGGAGCAGCCTGCGGGGGTGCTGCGGGCCTTGGTGGCACGATGTCGGCACCTGTCCTTTGCGGCGCAATCGCTTGGCGCGCATAGGTCGGCGCAGGACTGGCTACCGGTGCGCCGTGGCTGGCCGCGATGGCGTGGCCGATCCTGTCGACCTCGATTTGCATGTCCTCATTCTGGACCGGGACGGCGACAACCGCCTGGCCCGCCTGCCCGGCTGCCACCCGTCCAGTCGGTCGTTTCGACGGCGCGGTGTCAGGCGCGCGGCCTGCACGGCGCTCGCCAATCCGGCCTTCTTCGTCCGTCGCGGTTTCGGGGATCAGCGCACGGTCACCCTGCCCGCCCCCAAGCGATGTCATCGCGGCCAGATCCGCCGACAACGGCCAACCTGCCTTTCCCGCTGCCACCTGACAGCACTCGATCAAAGCGGTGTTCTTTGCCACCCGCCGGTGCGCCTTCATGTCGCCGTCACGGTATGCGTTCTTCAGCCGCAGCGCGATGGGGTCGACTCCGGTCACTTCGGACACCCGGTCCATGTGGCATTCAATGGCGAAATCGGCGGCAGTGATGCCAAAGCCCCGCATCGCCGTAGCGGGTGTGCGGTTTGTCACGACGCAAAAGACGTTGGCGGCAATATTCGGGATCGAATAGGGCCCCGGCAGATGCCCTGCCGCCTTGATGATCGCATAGGGCGACAGCCGCATATAGGCGCCTGAATCGAAGAACCCGGTGAATTCGCGGGCAATGATCGAGCCGTCGGCCATTACCCCGTCCTTGATCCGCCAGCGTTCACCGCCGCGCGGTGCGCCGACCTGCATTTCCTCGTAACGGTCCCAGGTAAAACGCACCGGTCGTCCGGTCAGAACGGCACCCAGAACGGCGGTAGGTTCGACGATGGAATCCACTTTGCCGCCAAATCCGCCCCCCGACGTTCCGCCGATGAAATGCAGCCGCGACGACGCCATATCCAGCAGCTTGGCCGTGGTGCCCAGCGAAAAGAACAGCGCCTGCGTGTTGGTATGGCAGACATAGCGGCCATTCTGTTCGGGAGCGGCAATCGCGCCGCAAGTCTCGATCGGCGCCTGTTCAATCGGCGACATCTGATACTCGGCCTCGACAATGTGATCGGCGCGGGCAAAGGCGGCATTCACATCGCCAAAGCGCAGCTTTTGATGATCGTACTTGCCGTGATAATCGAAGGTGTTGTTGGGATAGACTTCGTTCACCAGGGGCGCGCCAGGCTTCAGCGCCTCCTCGACATCCAAAACATGCGGCAGCGGATCATAATCCACCCGCACCTGCGCCACCGCATCGCGCGCCTGCCGTTCAGTGTCGGCGATGATCCAGGCGACAGTCTCCCCCAGAAACCGCACCTTGTCATGGGCACACAGCGGTTCATCATCGCGACCGAAATTGATCAGCGACAGCAGCGTGTTCAAGTTCACCGGCACATCGCGGGCCGTCACCACACGCCGCACACCGGGCATAACGGCAGCGCGAGAGGTGTCGATATTGCGGATGCGGGCGTGGTGATGCGGCGAGCGGACCGCGCGCATGTGCAGCAACCCGTCAAACAGATGGTCGTCGAAATACGGCGTGCGCCCGGTGACATGGCCCAGAATATCCTGCCGTATCGTCGGCTTGCCGATTTCGTGCAGTGTGTCGTCACGTTCGTCGGCGAACAGATCCTTGCGGAATTCGACGGTGGTCATGCGGTTCTCCCCTGCATCTTTGCCGCCGCCGTCAGGATGGCGTCGACGATGGGTTCGTATCCGGTGCACCGGCACAGATTGCCGCTGATCGCCTCAATCACCTGATCCCTTGTCGGATTTGGTGTCTGGTCAAGCAGTGCCTTGGCCGACATCAACATACCGGCAGTGCAGAATCCGCATTGCGCGGCGAACCCCTCCATAAAGGCGGTCTGCAGCGGGTGAAGTTCCGGCCCGACCGCCAGCCCGCCAGTGGTCGAGATACGCCGCCCCTCGGCCATTTCGGCGAGGGTGAGACAGGACAGATGCGGCACCCCGTCAATCAGCACGGTGCAGGCGCCACAGGCGCCCTGAGCACAGCCCTCTTTTGGCGTCAGATCGCCCGCGCCCCGGCGCAAGACGTCCAACAGGTTGCTGCCGGGAACTACAAACACCCCGATTTCGGCGTCGTTCAGCGTGAAGGTCAGCGGTACTTTGGCCATCACCTTGTCTCCAACAAAAGTCGTTTGAGATGCACCGGCGCGACTGCGCGGCGATACCACGCGGTTGCCAGCGGATCATCGGCGGGTTGCAACCCGTCACAACATACCGCCAAAGCCGCGGCGATCCCCGGCTCGGTCAGGTCGCGCCCGCGCAGCGCCTGTTCCGCCGCCTTCGCCCGCAGCGGAGTCGGCCCCATGGTGCCAAAGGCAATCCGCGCCTCGTCAATCCGGCCCGAGCCGCGCAGCCACAGGGCAATCGCCATCATCGACGCACCTTTCGGTTTCACGCGGCTGATCTTGGCAAAGCGGAATTCCCGCTCGGACACCCGTGGCACAGTGACGGCCACCACCAACCCGCGCGCCCGGTCACGCCCCGACAGGAAGCTCTCCATCGGCTGGTTTTGCCCGTCAGCCATTTGCACCGTTGCATCCAGCGCAAGCAGTGCGGTGGCGAAGTCACCAAAGGGCGCCGCGGCGAACAGATTGCCGCCGACCGTCCCCATGTTGCGCACCGCCGGACCACCGATGACCCGCGCCACAGGATGGAGAAACCCTGCATCACGCGACGCCAGAACGTCGGCCATCGTCGCCCCCGCGCCGATCCTCACCCCCTGCCCCTCATTGCGGATGGTTCGGTCGATCTCGCGACTTATCACAATCCGATCAAAGCTTTGATCGCCATAGTTCACAGCCCGCATCAACAGCGTCCCACCGCCGATATAGCGCGCCCGATCGCCGATCGCCTGCGATGCTTCGCGCAGGGTCGGATATGTCTCAACACTCAAGCTCATGCGCCCTCCAGCCCCATATGCGTGCGGATTGCGTCGAGCCCCGCGGAGTAAATGTTATCGCCCACCATCGCCGCCAGCTCGGCCTCGCGCCCCTTGGGGGTGTCAAAGCGGCTGCGCCAATCACAGAAGGTGTGATCGCTGTCGGTCACCGGGATCAGCCGCAAATGCGCGACATAGTTCAGCAGCGGAATCGGCGTATCCAGCAGGCAATAACTGAAGGTGGTTTCAGCGTCCGAAAGGCTCAGCAATTGCTCGCGCAGCTCCGACCCGTCAGCCAGCCGAAACGCACGCACACATCCGACACGGTCACTGTCGCGGCCCCGCTCGATGGCGCTTGTTGCCACGGCGGGATGCCAGCGGTCATGGCCGTTAAAATCGCGCACCACATCCCACACCGCCTCAATCGGCGCCGCCAGAATAGTGCTGCGGATGACGGTGACCATCTCAGCCCCCAAAATGCCGTTTCAGCGCGTCGAAACCGCCCTGAAACACATTGGTCCCGATCCCGCTTATCAGATCGGCTTCATCCTTCGCCTCACACTCGAATTCTGCCGACCATTCGGCAAATGTCCGTAGGCCATCGGTCACGGGGGTCAGTCGAACCGTCGCCATATAGTCCCACAGGGGCATTGGGCCCTCAACCATGGAATAGGTGAAGAACGTATCGTAATCACTTAGTCCCAATAACTTTTCACGGATCATATCACCATTCTGAAGGTGAAAGTTTCGAATGCAGCCGATCTTGTCTCCCGGCAGGGCGTCTTCGATCCGGCTGTCGCGGATGCGCGGGTGCCATTTTGGCATGGCGTTGAAATCGCGGATCCTTTCCCAGACGCGCGATGCCTCGGCGGGGATGACGGAACTGATGAAAACACGTGCCATTTACGATTTCTCCCCGGGCTTTTCGCCCGCCGGTTTTGAGGACTTGGCGCGGGCCATCTCGTTTGCCGCGCGCGTCATGTCCGAGGCATTGCGGAATATGTCGGACTTGCCGATATTCGCACCGTCCAGCCCGATATCAGCCAGCAAACTGTCGACCATCGGCGCCTGCACACGGTAGCGCAAGGCGCTGTTCATCACCTCGTCCGTCGGGCTTGAACCGCCGCCGCCGCTGCCGCCCGGCGATCCATCGGCCCAGTTCAGCCCCTGTGTGCCGCTGCCGCCCAGTTGCATGATCCGGATATCGTTGATCTTTTCCAACGGCTTGACGCTGGCGGCGACGATGCCTTCCACATGCTCGAGCATCTTGCGCTTGAACAGCGAGGTGCGCGCGCCTTCGGTCAGAACGTTCTCGGCCTCGTTGATCAGCTTCTGCGCCTCGGCCTCGACTGCGCTGCGGATCTTGTCGGCCTCGGCCTTGATGCGGGTCTTTTCCGCCTCCAGTTCGGCCGCTGTCACGCCGACAACCTTGCGACGCGACGCCTCTTCACGCTCGCCTGCGGTCTTGACCTTCTCTGCGGCCTCGACGGCGCGGGCGCGGGCATTGTCGGCCTCAATGGCGGCAGCGGATTGATCCAGCGACTTCTGATACAGCGCGATGGCTTTTTCCATAATTGCCTCTTCCACGGCCCTTTCGCGGCCGATTTCAAGACGCCGACGCTCGGTCTGGTGGCCGATGCGGGCATCATCCAGCCCGCGTTCCGACGCGATACGGGCCCGCTCAATCTCTTCCTGACTGGCAATCTCGGCCTCGTTCAAGGCCTGAACCCGAGCGATTTCAAGCTGTTCCAGCGCACGGCGGCGCTCCAAACGTCTCGCCTCCAACTCCTGCTCGGCGCCGATCCTTTCGGCGTCTACCGTTTTGGTCTTGGCAACCCGGGCGGCCTCGATGGCCTGATCCGCAGCGATCTGGGCAGCATCCAACGCCTGGTTCCGCTGGATCTCCAGATCCCGGATCTTGCGGTCGCGGGCAATCTTCTCGATGGTCGTCTCGGACTCTTTCTCGATCCGCTGACCGTCGATCAACCGGCGGGATGAGATTTCAGCCGCCTCGATCGCCTCGTGCTTCTCAATCTCGCGACTGCGGATTTCAGCGTCACGGGCGATTTCGGCCGCCCGGGTGCGAACGGATTCAGCGATCTTGGCGGCACTGACCACTTCCTGAGCGGTTGTTGTGGCCACGTCGATGGCGCGGTTGCGGGCAATCTCACGCTCGCGCATGTCTTGTTCATAGGCAATGCGCTCGGCGGCCAGCTTTTTCTCCTTGGCGATGCGTTTCGCCTCGACCGCTTCCTGTTTGGCGGTTTCAGCAAATGCAACCGCCTGTTCGCGAGCCAGATCGCGCTCTTTCGTGCGTTCTTCGCTTTCAATCCTCTCGACGGCGGTACGGGCATCGGTGGCGATGCGGGACTTATCCACAGCCTCGCGCGCCGCGATTTCGGCCTGTTCTATGGCCTCGTTGCGCGCGATTTCCAATCCACGCACGCGCTGCTCCTGCGCAATCCGTTCCTTGCTGGTCATTTCCGAGGCTTCGATTTCGGCCTTGTCCAACACGCGACGCTGTTCAATTTCCAACGCACGAGTGGCCTGCTGGCTTTCGATCCGTTCAGCGGCAAGCATCTTTTCACGGGCGATCCGCGCAGCCTCAATCGCTTGTTCACTTGCGATTTCAGCAGCTTCAAGCGCTTTCCTGCGTTCGATTTCCAGCGTGCGGGTTTCCCTGTCCGAACTGATGCGCTCGGCGCTGATCGTCCGCTCCTGGGCGATGCGCAGCCGTTCTGATGCCTCTCGACTGGCGATCTCGGCTTCTTCGATGGCAAGGTTGCGCGCAATCTCCTTCTCTCGGGTGTTGCGTTCTGAATCAATCCGCGCCTCGGTGATTTCCCGCTCCTGCGCGATCTTGGCTTTTTCGATCACCTCGCGAGCAGAAAGATCGGCCGCTTCGATGATGCGTTTGCGATTGATCTCGCTGCTCTGGGTTTGCAGATCCTTCTCGATCCGCGCCTCGGTTAAGCTGCGCTCCTGCGCAATACGCGCCTTTTCAATGGATTCGCGGGCGGAAATCTCGGCTGCGTCGGTGTCGCGGGTGTTGGTGATCCGCGCCTCGGTCAGGGTACGTTCCTGCAGGATGCGCGCCTTTTCGACGACTTCGCGGGTTGAAATCTCGGCCTCGTCGATCACCCGCTGGCGTTCAATTTCATGCTGTCGGATTTTCCGTTCCGAGGCAATTCGGGCTTCGGCGATCTGCTCTTCGTTTGAGATCCGGGCACGTTCGATGGCCTCGCGGCTGAGCAGGGTCGCCTCTTCCCCCTCCTTTTCCCGTTCGCCACGTTCGCGGGCAAGGTCGGCACGCTGCTGGGCGCGACGGAATTCGATATCACGCTCTTGATCCAGCCGGGCCGATTCCGATTCACGTTCAATATCAAGGCTCTGCCGCTCGGCTTCAAGGTTGCGCGTGCGGATCTTGATCATCGTATCCTGTTCGATGTCATTCCGGAGCTTGCGTCGCCCCTCGATCGCCTCAATCACCGAAGTCAGACCTTCGGCGTCGAACCGATTGGAAGGATTGAAATATTCGATATCCGTCTGATCGATATCCAGGATCGCAACGCTTTCCAGTTCCAACCCGTTTTTATCCAACCCCTCCTGCGCATAGGCCAGCACCCGGCGCACATATTCGCCGCGCTGTTCGTGCAGTTCTTCCATCGTCATTTCCGACGCGACCGCGCGCATCGCCGACACGAATTTCCCAGACAATAACTGGTGAATCCGCTCGGGCTCCAACGTCCGGCGCCCAAGGGTAGAGGCTGCGAGGGTGACCGCCTGCCGCGTCTGCGCCACGCGGACATAGAACGACGCCTCGATGTCCACGCGCATCCGGTCCTTGGTGATCAGCGCACGGTCCTTTTCCCGGGTCACGTTCAGATCGAGCGAATTCATGTTGACCGGCGTGATGTCGTGAATGATCGGCCAGACAAAAGCACCGCCGTCGATCACCACCTTTTCCCCCAGGAATCCGGTGCGGACAAAGGCGATTTCCTTGGTCGAGCGGCGATACAGCCAGTTCATCACCCAATACAGGATGAAGATGACGATCACCGCCATGATCAGCCACAGGATGAGCTGTCCTATCAATTGTCCGGTCATGTGTTAATCCTCATGTACTGGGTGAATTCCGTCGCTCTAGCGGCTGATATTCTTGAATTTTCTAGTTTGTTCAGTAAGTGCTATCTCGGTCGGAAGACGCTCCATCGACGAAGCGCCATAGAACCCGTGACAGTGCTTCGTGTTCTTCAGGACGTATTCGGCATCTTCGGGCATCGCCACCGGGCCGCCATGTACAAGCACGATAACATCGGGGTTCACCTCCAGTGCCGCCTTCGCCCAGGCATCGGTCAGTCCCGGCGCCTGCTCCAGCGTCACGCCGGTTTCCGCGCCGATGGACCCGCCGGTCGTCAGGCCCAGATGGACGACGATGATATCGGCACCTGCCCCGGCCATCGCGCGGGCGTCATCCTCGCAAAACACGTAAGGCGTTGTCAGCATGTCCTTTTCATGGGCCATGCGGATCATGTCGACCTCGAGAGAAAAGGACATTCCGGTCTCTTCCAGATTGGCGCGAAACGTCCCGTCAATCAGCCCGACAGTGGGAAAGTTCTGCACCCCCGAAAATCCCGCGGCCTTGATCTGATCCAGAAACTTGTCCATCAGCCGAAACGGGTCCGAGGCACAGACCCCGGCCAGCACCGGCGTATGTTTGACCACCGGAAGAACCTCGCCCGCCATTTCCATCACCACGGCGTTCGCGTCACCGTAAGGCATCAGCCCCGCCAGCGATCCGCGCCCGGCCATACGATACCGACCCGAGTTGTAGATGACGATCAGGTCGATCCCCCCCGCCTCTTCGCATTTTGCCGACAGGCCGGTCCCGGCGCCGCCACCGACAATGGGTGTGCCCGCGTCGCGCATGGCACGGAATTTCTTCATAAGTTCGGTGCGGTCATGCATCTTCAGGCTCCTTTGGCGCGTATGGGCTGGGTGTGGAAAGACCGGAAAGTCTTGACCACCAGATCGGCAAAGGCCGGATCATTGATGTGATGCGGCACGCGCACCAACTGTCGGTTCGCGGTCTGGTTAACCGTCTTTTCCAATGTCTCGAACAGGGCGCGGTTGGCGGCAGGATCCCAGAACGGTTGCCCCGGAGCATCCAAGGCTGAAACTCCGCCCTCGGGCAGGAAAAACCGCACAACACCGTTCATCCGGTTGATTTTTTCGCCAATAAAACGTGCCATTGCGACGTTTTCTTCAACCGTGGTGCGCATCAATGTGATCTGCGGATTATGTTCATACAGCAACCTGCCGCGGTATTTCTCAGGCACCGTATCAGGTGCATTGAAATTCACCATGTCAAGCGCGCCGCAGGCCCCGATGAACGGCTGACGCGATGCTATGGCGGCGTCGAATCTGGTTTCATCCGACCCGAACACACCACCCGCGATCATATCGCAAACCTCGGTCGTGGTCAGATCAAGAACGCCCGACAACATACCGGATGATAACAGTTTTTCCATCGCCCTTCCGCCTGTCCCGGTGGCGTGGAAAACAAGACAGTCGAAATCGTCGAGCTGTGCGACAACCTGTTGCACGCAGGTGGTGGTGACGCCGAACATGGTCAACCCGATGGCAGGCTTGTCAATCGCCGGTCTGGGCACACTTCGCGCCTTTGCCATGGCGGCCACCGCGTTTGCAGCGTTTCCCAGGACCTCGCGGGTGATCGAATTCAGACCCTGCACATCGGCGACCGAGTGCATCATCGTTATGTCGCTGGGCCCGACATAGTGTGCGATATTTCCACTGGCCACGGTGGAAACGATCAACTTTGGCACGCCCACTGGCGGCACACGAAACCCCGGTGCAACCATCGCGGTGCCGCCCGACCCACCAGCCGCCAGAAATCCTGCGATGTCGCCCCGGCTGCGCGCCCAACGCTCGAATGCCACTGTCATACCTGCCACCGCGCTACCGCGATCACCGGTAAATACGCCCGCCGCGCCGCGCGGATGGAATCCGGCAACCACGGCAGGCGGAATTTCGGCGCCCGAGGGTCTGCCGCGGGTCGACAAATCGACCAGAGCCACCCGTACGCCATGGGATTTGACGATGTCGCGCATAAACCGCAACTCGTCCCCTTTGGTGTCAAACGTGCCGCAGACATAGACAATTCCACCGCGCGCATCGGGTCTGGGTGCCTGTTCCAATCGCTTGGTCGCCACTTCGGTGACTGTGCGTGCCGAATGCTCCAGAACATGCACCGGGACAGTCGCGCTCCAACGTGTCGGGGTTTTGGGGTTCGACAGATAGACCTTGGCGGGACCTTTGGGTGCATGTTCCGCCTGGCGCTGGGTGTCGTCGGGGGTTTCGTCATGGGCGTGGCGGCCCACCCCCAGCAGGGCCTGTTGCAGTTCACGATCACCGGCCAGCAATCCCGCGTCCATCACGCGATTGATCTTGCCATTCACCATGATCGCCACACGTTCGGCCACGGAACAGGCGACGCCGATGTTCTGTTCGATCACCAGAACGTCGATATCCCCCTCTTGCCCCAGCCGGATCAGCATTTCGGTAACCTGTTGCACGATGACGGGTGCCAAACCTTCGGTCGGTTCGTCCATCACCAAAAGGCGGGGGTTCAGCAAAAGCGCGCGCCCGATGGCCAGCATCTGCTGCTCGCCGCCCGAGAGCTGACCGCCACCGTTGGATTTACGCTCGGCCAGACGAGGAAAGATCGAATAGATCCGTTCCGGGGTCCATGCGCCGCCCTTTTTCGCCACCAGTTGCAGGTGTTCATCGACGGTCAGCGATTTCCACAGACGCCGTCCCTGTGGCACATATCCGACACCAAGACGCGCGACCTCGGCCGGGGAAAGCCCCGTAAGGGACTGACCGGCCAGCGAAATCGAGCCTGCCGCCGTGGGCACCAACCCCATGATCGCGCGGCACAGCGTCGTCTTGCCCATGCCGTTGCGCCCGACCACCGACAGCACGCCATGGCCCAGCGTCAGGTTCACCCCCTGCAACGCATGCGACTGACCGTAGTAGACGTTGAGATCCTTGACCTCGAGGATATTTCCGACCCGCTCAGCCATGACCACCCCCAAGATACAGCGCCTGCACTTCGGGATCTTCCTCGATCTCGGCCGGTTTGCCCTCTTTGAAGATGCGGCCATTGTGCATCATCGTCACCCGGTCGGACACGCGCAGCGCGACATCCATGTCATGTTCGATGATGATAAATCCCACATGGCCCGGCAGGCCGGTCAGGATATCGACCAGCTCGCGCCGTTCGGTGGGCGACAGCCCTGCCGCGGGTTCATCGAACAGGATGAAGCGCGGCGCGCCCGACAGGGCCATCGCGATTTCCAACTGCCGCTGCTGACCATAGGACAGATTGCTGACCATCGTGTCACGCACATCATCCAGGTGGACAACGCGCACCAGATCCTCGGCCGATTGCATCAAAGCGTCATTGCGGCGGGGACGCAGCAGGGAAAACCGCCCACGCGACACGCCCCGGCAGGCCAGATAGATATTGTCGATCACAGACAGACCGGTAAACAACAGCGATATCTGATAGGTACGGCGCAACCCCCGGCGAATACGCTCTTGCGCGGGAAAGCCGGTCACATCCTCGCCGAAGAACCGGATCGAGCCTGTGGTCGGGGGGAAATCGCCGGTGATGCAGTTGAACAGAGTCGTTTTGCCCGCACCGTTGCTGCCCAGAACCGCGCGCCGCTCGCCCGGCTTGACCGTCATGTCGATGTCGCCCAGAGCCTCAAGCGCGCCGAACATTTTACTGACCCCGCGCAGTTCCAAAGCATTGGCGGTGCCGGTGGCGGCCATCCTGTCGGAGATATTGGTGGCGGAAACGCTCATCTCTGGCCCCCGGTCAATGGATCGCGGCGACGGCTTGCCTTGAGCTTTTCCCACAGGCCGAGCAGGCCGTCGGGTGAAAAGAATACGATGATCAGAAACCCCATCCCGATCAGCAGCTGGAACCGTTCACCCCCAAGCCCAAGCGCGATCAGCACATCCACCGCAAAAGTCTTGAGCAGTACAAAGATGAAAGCACCGATAAAAGCGCCGATCGGATGACGCAGCCCGCCGATCACCGCGATCACCAGAATGTCGATGGCAGACTGGATTCCTACGGTTCCGGGCGAGATCTGCGCCGACTGCCAGGTCAGAAGAATGCCGCCAATTCCGGCAATCACCGCCGCGAAGGCATAGGCGGCAACCCGGTGTGCCGTCACATTATACCCCAGCGCGGCCATGCGGCGCGGGTTGTCACGAACCCCCTGCAACGCCAGCCCGAACGGCGCACGCGATACATAAAGCACCGCGCCAAACCCGGTAACGGCCCAGAACATCGTAAGGTAATAGAACGCCTCGGGGCCGCGCCAGTCGATCCCGAACAGCTCTGGCGGCAGGACCGAGTTGAACCCCTGAAACCCGTTGAACAGCTCATAGTTCTGCCGGGTGAAATAGAAGAACGCTGCCGCGATGGCGAGCGTGATCATGATGGTGTAAATACCCTCGGTCCGCACAGCCAGCCAGCCAACCGCGGTAGCAAAGATAACCGTCAGGAACAGCGCAAGCGGGATCACGATCCACCACGGCCAGCCCTGCGATATGCCGCTGATCGCACTGTCGCCAAAGATCGCGACCATATAGCCCGCAAACCCCGCAAATGCCATTTGTGCCAGCGAAACCATGCCGCCATAACCGCCGAGAAACATCAGCGACAGCGCGATCAGACCAAGGATGAACGTCCAGCCCATGATCTGGAACATCACGAAATCGCTGGCAAATGCCGGTATGATCAGCAGCAGGATGCCAAGCACCCAATAGGCGGGTGGGACGGACGCAATCCGGCGACGCAGGTCCGTGGTCGTGGTGCGAGGAGAGTCGATAGCCACCATATCAGGCGCGCCCCAACAAGCCTTGCGGGCGGAAGGCCAGCACGACAACCATGATCAGAAAAGTCAGCACCACGGCATAGGTGGGGAAATATACCGATCCGAATTGTTCGGCCAATCCGATCAGCAATGCGCCGAGAGCCGCTCCGGGGATCGACCCCATGCCACCGACGATCACCACAACGAGGCTTGCGAGAAGGAACCGGATATCTTCCCCCGGGGCGATGGATTGGAAGGTGCCGCCGACCACGCCGGCGATCCCGGCCAGCCCCGCGCCAAAGGCAAAGACGCCGACAAACACGATCTGAATCCGCGCACCCGTCGCCGACAGCATGTCACGGTCATCGACCCCGGCACGGATCATCATACCGATGCGCGTCTTGTTCAGCGCCAGCCACATCGCCACCCCGACGACGACCGAAGCCGCAAAGATCACGATGCGCACCATCGGATACTTCATGAACACCGGTTCGCCCGAAGATTTGACGGCGGTCACGAAAAATGTGTCCATCGGGCCCGACAACCACTGCGGCGGTGTAATGTTATAAAAATCGCCGCCGAACCCCCAGAGCATCAAGTCAGCCACGACGATGGAAATCCCGATGGTGACAAGCGTCTGGCGCAAATCCTCGCCCTCCATCCGCCGGAAGACCAGAACTTGCAGCAGGATGCCGAAGAACCCGACGACGACAAAGGCAACCGGAAAGGCCAGCAACCAATATCCCGTCGCCTCGGCGGCAAAATATCCGACATAGCCCCCCAGCAGATAGAGCGAGCCATGGGCCAGATTGACATTGCGCATCAGTCCAAAGATCAGGGTGAACCCGCTGGCCACCAGAAAATACAGCCCGCCCAAGGTGATGCCATTGAACAATGCGTTCAGAAACACCTTTTTGCGGCCGATCACGTCTTCCAGCCCGTCAGGCCAGACCGCAAAGATCATCCACAGCAGAATCGCCGCGACCACGGCGATAATCGCGGCCCAGACCGGATGGCGGGTGGCAAAGAGCCTCATCCGGTGCAGGATTCCCGGCGGCTTCGCTGCCCCGATCCCGATTGCTGCGCGTTTCGCGATCCCATTGTCATCAAATCCTCCCGCGCCCTGTTCCCGGGCCCTGCGGCGATGTTAGATCGACACAGCGCCAACCGGCATACCCGAAAGTCTTTCCGGGTGGCCAATCATCGGAAAAGCGGCGGGCGAACAATTTGCCACACGCCGGTATTCGCTGGGCGCGATGCCGACGTTGGAGGAAAAGAACCGGGTAAAGCTGGCCTGTGACGAAAACCCCAGATCATGGGCAATATCGGTGACCGTCTTGTCGGTTGTCAGCAAATCCTCGATCGCCTGTTCGGCCCGTAGCGTGTTGAGATAGATATTCGGCGTGACGCCCATCTGTTGTTTGAACAGCTTGAAAAAGTGCGGCCGCGACAGGCCCACCGCACGGGCAATCCCTTCGATGTCCAGATCGTCGGTCATCCGATCCTGCATCAGGCGCAGCGAACGGCGCACCCGAAAATCGCTGGACCGTTGAAAGGCTGGGTTCAGATTGCTCACCGGTGCGCGGGCCCAGGATTGTTCGAAACATTCCCTTGTCAGGGCAAAAAGCAGGTCGTCGAAGCCCTTGTTGTCCTCATCCTCAAGCATGTGAGCGGTCAGGCGCTTGATCAGATTGCCAATGAAAGGTGTGATCGCGATATCAGGACGCCCGAATTTCAGCGCGAATTCAGCCGACTCCGAATTCTCAAGAAACCACATCGGCTTGATATACAGGGTCAGGCTCATCACCTCGGCGCCGGGGTCGATGTCGGCGCCGTCCCAGCTGTGCGGCTCCCACGGGTTGATCGCACAGGCGGTCAGCGCGGTGGCGGGCACTTTCGCATCGGCCACGGTCATCGAACCGTCGGCTCCGCCGATGCAGAACACCAGATGACCTTCGCGGTGCGCATGGTTGATTATCGGGCGATCCAACCGATATAGGGTCGCACGCCCGAAGGCTCCGTGTGACACGGATACCGCATGGCTCATCTTATCGTCCTCCCGGTCTGCGCTCCGCTCTTACGGCGAATGTCGCGGGTTTCAGTGCCACATGGGCACCCATCTCGGGCAGAACCCGAGAGTTCAAGAATCATACTCATTGTTACGTCAACAACGGCGTAACGCCAGACCGACAGTGATCAGGGATGAATATAGGCCGTCTTGCCCTGGGTGAAGAATTCGCGCGCCCACGAGCCCTGTTCGCGCGGTCCATGGCTGCTGGCCTTGCGCCCGCCAAAGGGTACGTGGGGGTCGACACCGGCCGTCGGCAAGTTGACCATCACCATACCGGCCTGCGCCATCCGTTTGAAATGACTGGCATGTTTCAGGCTGCTGGTGCAAATCCCCGCCACCAGACCAAACGGCGTGTCATTGGCCACCGCCAGCGCCTGATCATAATCACGCACGCGGATCACACTGGCGACGGGACCAAAAACCTCTTCACGGTTGATCGTCATGTCGGCGGTCGTGCCGGTGATCAGCGCGGGCGACAGGAAGAACCCCGGCGTGTCCGACCGCAGCACCTCGCCGCCGTGCCGCAGATGACCGCCCTCGCGGCGGGCGATTTCAATATACCGCAGGTCCTGCTCCAGCTGGGTCGCGTCGACCACCGGGCCGATATCGGTGCCATCGTGCAGCGCATGACCCACCTTCAGCCGCGCCATGGCATCGGCCAATCCGGAGATAAATCGGTCGTGGATGCCTTCGGTCACAATCAGGCGGGACGAGGCGGTGCAACGCTGCCCGGTGGAAAAGAACGCACCGTCCAGCGCACAGGCGATGGCGCGGTCCAGATCGCAGTCATCCAACACGACCAGCGGGTTTTTTCCGCCCATTTCCATCTGGATACGGCGCATGTGCGGCAGGCTGGCGCGGGCCACCCGTTCGCCGGTTGCCTGACTGCCGGTAAAGGTGATTGCGTCGATCCGCGGATCGTCGATTATCGCCTGCCCAACCACCGAGCCCTTGCCGATCAGCAGGTTGAATACACCCGCAGGCACTCCGGAGCGGTGCAGAATCTCGGCCAGCGCATGGGCGCAGCCGGGAACGAGTTCGGCGGGTTTGAACACCACCGTATTGCCGTAACAAAGGGCCGGCGCGATCTTCCATGCCGGGATGGCGAGCGGGAAATTCCATGGCGCGATCACCCCGACCACGCCGACAGGTTCGCGGGTCAGTTCCACCGTCACACCGGGCCGGGTTGAGGGCAGGAGTTCGCCGCTCAGGCGCAGCGCCTCGCCCGCAAAAAAGTGGAAGATACGGGCGGCGCGCACCGCTTCAGCCACGCCTTCGGACAGGATTTTACCCTCTTCGCGCGACAGGAGATGGCCCAACTCATCTGCCCGGGCCATGATCTCATCTCCCACGCGGCGCAGGATATCATGGCGGTCCTGTGGGTTCGACAGACCCCAGCCGGGTGCCGCATCCGCAGCGGCGGCGATAGCAGTCTGGGTTTCCGCCACGCCCGCCTGAGCAAAACTGTCAATGATATCCGTCGTATCCGACGGGTTGATGTCATCGACCCCGTGGGAAGTGCGGACCCATTCGCCGCCGATCAGCAGAGGTTTCAAGGTGTTTCCTTCGGCAACCGCTGCACCGCATTCCAATCCAGCCGCGTAAGGGACGGAAGACCAGCGGCAGGTCGCCAAGCTTTTGAGATAAAATACAATTCCGGGCGGCGCTGGCAGGCGCCGCCCGGAATCCGGTCAGTTCAATCGATCAATAGGACGTCTTGCACTCGGGCGCGTCGCGGCTGGGAAGCCCGATGGCGTCAAAGGCTTCTTTGCTCAGACCCAGACGCTGATCGACACCATCCACCACATTGACCACGTTGTTGGCCAGCGTGCCATCGGGCTGTTCCTGAACCTCGGTGATAAAGTTCGTGCCGATCGCCTGACGGTTTTCGTCCAGCGTGATCATGCCGTTCGGCGCATCCAGTTGCAGATTTTTCAGGCAGTCGCGGAAATCGGCCTGACCTTCGCCAAGATTGCCACCCACCTGCTCGACACACTGAAGCATCGCATTGGTCGAGTTGTAGTAACCGGTGGCGAACAGCGACGGCGTCGGGAAACCATCCGGGAACATCTCTTTGTAGGCATCGACATAGGCGACCCACTTTTCGCCGTCATAAGTATCGGCCTGAGGTCCGGAGGAGGGAACACCGATCAGCGCATCCTTTGCCGACCCTTTCGAGTTGAGCACGGTTCCATCGACCATGATTGTGCCGCCAATCAGGTTCGCCTCGCCGCCTGCCTGCTGATACTGGTTCAGGAAATTGACGGCATCGCCGCCGCCCAGCCCCAGATAGATCGCATCGACGTCATCTGGCAGCGATGCGATGATCGAGCCGAAATCCTTGGTCCCCAGTGGCACCCAGAAGCGTTCGGTGATTTCCCCGCCCGCCTGACAGAACCCAATTGCGAACCCCAGAACCTGAGTATAGATGAAAGAATAATCCTCGCCGATTGTCGCGACGGTCTTGTAACCCTTTTCGTTGACGACATAATCGCCCAGACCGGCCGACCACTGTGCGCCTTCCATGTTGTAGCGGAAGAAGTTTTCCGAGGGGTCGACATAGGTCGCTTCCTGCGCCCCCGAGATACCGTTGATGAAGGTCACATCCGGCTGGGTTTTTGAATAGTCGCGGATTGCGATGCCTTCGGAACCAGAAAGCGGCCCGATCACGATATCGACGCCGTCCTGCTCGACCAGTTTGCGCGCACCGCGTACGGCGCTGTCGGGGGTGGTGTCGGTGGACACGGTCGTCAGCTCGATCTCGCGACCGCCGGCCATGTTTCCGGCCTGCTCCATCGCCAGCTTGATGCCGCGCACGCCGTCTTCGCCGGGGACGGCATAGGTGCCCTCAAGCGTGACCAGAATGCCAACCTTGAGCGGACCGCTGTGCGCGTCAGCAAAAGCCATGCCGCCTGTGGTCATCAACGCAAGTGCGGAAATCGTCCCGAGATAGGTTTTTTTCATTGCAATTCCTCCCATATGAGGCGCCCGCGTTCGTCGCGCCGGGACGCGGCCCCATGGTGGGGTAAGCGGGCGGCTGAACTGATCTCTGACAGTGCGCCGGCGTAACCCTCAGTCTGTTTTTCGGCTTTCGGGTCGCCTGCCCGGTGCCCGGCCCAGATTGTGCTAAAGCTCACCTGCCCGATTATTCCGGACGCGCTGCCCCTGCGCTCCGCGCGTTCGGCGCTGAAATCCGTCCACTGGACGGCTTTCCGGGCGCGCTGCCCCGGCGCTCCGCGCGTTCGGCGCTGAAATCCGTCCACTGGACGGCTTTCCGGGCGCGCTGCCCCGGCGCTCCGCGCGTTCGGCGCTGAAATCCGTCCACTGGACGGCTTTCCGGGCGCGCCTCACCCCAAAGCATATCCTGCGCCGCGCACTGTGCGCACCGGGTCTTCGCCGCCGTTCTGGCACAGCGCTTTTCTCAGCCGCCCGATGTGAACATCGACGGTGCGCGAGTCGACAAAGACGTCTCGGCCCCAGACCCGGTCAAGCAGTTGCTCGCGGCTCCATACCCTGCCCGGTCTTTCCATAAACGTGGACAGCAGGCGGAATTCAGTCGGCCCCAGCTTTAACGGCGCGTCGGCCCGCGTCACCCGATGGGTTTCGGCGTCCAGCAGGATATCGTCAAACTCCAACCGCCCCCCCACCGCAGCGGGCCGGGTGCGGCGCAGTTGTGCGCGCACCCGGGCCATCAGTTCGATAACCGAATAGGGTTTGGCCATATAGTCGTCTGCGCCGGTCTCCAGACCGCGGACCTTGTCCACGTCTTCGCCGTTCGCGCTCAGCATGATGACCGGGATTGCGCGGGTGTCGGTGCGCATTTTCAGGCGGCGGCAGATCTCGATTCCCGATACGCCGGGCAGCATCCAGTCAAGCAGGATCAGGTCTGGCGGGTTTTCGGCCACCAGCAACAGCGCCTCATCCCCGGTTGCGGCGCGTGACACGACGAACCCTTCCGACTCAAGATTGTAGGCCAGAACCTCGCGTTGGGCGGCTTCATCCTCGACGATCAGAACGCGTGGGCGACTGGCTCCCATCCGCTTAACCCCCGACCTTGCCGACAAACGAGGTGCGATCCAGCTTGCGGCGATCCTCATCGGGAATTTCACCAGAAACCACATAGATCACCTGTTCGGCAATCGACGTGACGTGATCGCCCATCCGTTCAATATTCTTGGCAATGAAATGCAGGTGCATGCAGGCGGTGATATTGCGCGGATCCTCCATCATATGCGTCAGGAATTCGCGAAACAGCGCATTATACATTTGATCGATCTCGGTGTCCCGGGCGCGGACATCGGCAGCCAGTTCGGTGTCGCGCTGGATATAGGCATCCAGAACATCCTTGAGCATCCTTTCAACCTCACGCGCCATCCGGCGGATCGCGTTTGAAGATCCCCCTATCGGCGGCATTTCGGCCAGAACGGTGGTGCGTTTTGCAAGATTCTTGCAATAATCACCACAGCGCTCCAGATTGTGCGAGATTTTCATCACGCTCAGCACCGTGCGCAGATCGCCGCCCACGGGTGCGCGCAGGGCGATAAGGCGCGCGGCCTCTTCGTTGATCTGTATTTCAAGCGCGTCGATTGCCTTGTCGCCTGCGCGCACCTTTGCCGCCAGTTCGACATCCCGGTCGACCAGCGAATTGGCGCTGTTCAGGATCGCCGATTCCACTAGCCCGCCCATTTTCATGATCAGCGCGGTGATGTCTTCCAGATCGCGGTCAAAGGCCGAGGCGATGTGTAGATCCTGCATGATGTCTCCTTACCCGATCCGCCCGGTGATATAGCTTTCGGTGCGTTTGTCCTGAGGGTTGGTGAAAATCTGGCCCGTTTCGCCGTATTCGACAAGATGGCCAAGGTGAAAGAACGCCGTGTGTTGCGAAACACGGGCGGCCTGTTGCATCGAATGGGTGACGATGACGACGCAATAGTTCTGGCGCAACTCATCAATCAACTCTTCGATCTGCGCTGTAGCAATCGGATCGAGCGCGCTGCAGGGTTCGTCCATCAACAGCACCTCGGGTGCGGTTGCAACGGCGCGGGCGATGCACAGGCGTTGCTGTTGCCCCCCCGACAACCCGGTGCCCGGCTGGCCAAGCCGATCTTTGGCCTCGTCCCAAAGTGCCGCGCGACGCAGGGATTTCTCGACGATTTCATCCAGTTCCGGCTTGTTGCGGGCCAGCCCGTGAATCCGCGGCCCATAGGCCACATTGTCATAGATGGATTTTGGAAACGGATTGGGTTTCTGAAACACCATCCCGACCTTGGCGCGCAGTTGGACCGGATCGACCTGTCGGTCATAGATGTCTTCAGCGTCAATCAGGATATCGCCCTTGACGCGACAAATCTCGATCGTGTCATTCATCCGGTTGATACAGCGCAGAAAAGTCGATTTCCCACAGCCCGACGGGCCAATAAAGGCGGTCACGGTATTGTCGCGGATCTTGACGTTCACATCCTGGAGCGCATGGGTCTCGCCATAGAAAACGTTGACGTCTTGCGCGGAAATCTTGATCTCGTCCATGGTCGTGTCTCTTTCGATGGCTTTCGGTTCATTCACGGCAAGCCCGCTTACCAGCGGCGTTCAAAGCGACGGCGCAACAGAACCGCGACGGTGTTCATGGCGATCAGAAAGACCAGCAGAACGATGATGGCACCCGATGCACGTTCGACAAAGGCCGGGTCGGCGCGCTGAGTCCAGTTGAAGATCTGCACCGGCAGCGCACTGGCCGGATCAAAGAAACCTTCGGGCGGAGCACCGGGAAATTCCTTGACGAAGGCCACCATGCCGATCAACAGCAGCGGCGCAGTTTCGCCCAGAGCCTGCGCCAGCCCGATGATCGTCCCGGTCAGGATGCCCGGCGCTGCCAGCGGCAGGACATGGTGAAACACCGCCTGCATCTTTGAGGCGCCCACGCCAAGGGCTGCGTCGCGGATGCTCGGCGGGACCGATTTCAGCGATGCCCGGGTGGCGATGATGATGGTGGGCAGGGTCATCAGCGTCAGCACCAGCCCACCGACGATGGGTGCGCTTTGCGGCAACCCGGCAAAGTTGATGAATATGGCAAGCCCGAGGATGCCAAACACAATCGACGGCACGGCGGCAAGGTTGGATATGTTCACCTCGATCACGTCGGTCCAGCGGTTTTTCGGAGCGAATTCCTCAAGGTATATGCTGGCCGCCACCCCGATCGGCAGGGCGAGCACAAGGACGATCATCATCATATAAAGCGAGCCCAGGATCGCCACGCCCAACCCCGCCGCCTCGGGGCGCTGATCGGATGCGTCTGAGTCGGTGATGAACCCGGGGTTCAGCGAAGTTGCGAGCAGCCCCGCCGCCTTCAGCGCATCGGCAAGGATCAGCAGTTCGGGCGATACATTGGCGTCGCGTGTGGCGCTGACCATGGTGACGGCGCCCTTGTAATATCCATCGATTCGGCCATTCGCCAGCAGGCGGAATTCATGCACCGTGCCGATCAATGCCGGGTTCGCAATAACCGCATCGCGCAATTTTGCCGGTGCCTCTTTCGAGATGATCCCTGCGGCTTGCTTGGCGCTCAACCCGTCGATGGTGATGCCGAGTTGCGCCATCGTCTGTTCCAGCGCCGTATCGATCAGCGGCGCATAACCGAAGGTCGACACTTTTTTGATCGCCTCCAGATCGCCTGTGCCGGACTTGTCCAGCTTTGCTTGGGGCAGTTCGATCTGCAACGTCACAAAGGTCTGACGAAACGACGACAGCCCGTTGCCAAGGATCGTGGTCAAAAGCACAACCAGCGCCAGCAGGCCAAAGGCGACCGCGGCCATCCCGTAAAGCTCGAACCGCTTTTCGGCGAAATTGCGTTTGCGGGTGCGGGACGATTGATCCAGCAGCGAGGTTTTCAGCCGCAACGCGCGGCCCAGAGCAATATCGGTCATTCGTACTGTTCCCGGTATTTGCGCACGATGATCAGCGCGACGACGTTCAGCGCAAGGGTGATGACGAACAACGTCAGCCCAAGCGCAAAGGCGACCATGGTTTCCGGCGATGCGAAATCCGTGTCGCCGGTCAGTTGCGACACGATCTTGACGGTTATTGTGGTCATTGCCTCGAACGGATTCAGGTCCAGTTTGGCCGCCGCCCCTGCCCCCAGCACCACAATCATCGTTTCACCGATCGCCCGCGATGCGGCCAGCAGGATCGCGCCAACGATGCCCGGCAGGGCTGCGGGCACGATCACCTGCTGGATGGTTTCGGATTTCGTGGCACCAAGGGCATAGCTGCCGTCGCGCATCGTCTGCGGCACGGCATTGATGACATCATCGGACAGGGACGAAACGAATGGGATCAACATGATCCCCATCACAAGGCCCGCGGTCATCACGCTGGACCCCGACGACCCCAGCCCCAGCGGCTGGGCAAAATAATCGCGCAACAGCGGACCGACCGTGACCAGCGCGAACAGTCCATAGACGATGGTGGGAATCCCGGCCAGAACCTCAATCAGCGGCTTGATCAGCGTCCGCACCCGGGGGCCGGCGTATTCCGACAGATAGATCGCCGAGAAGAGCCCGACAGGCACCGCCAACAGCAGCGCGATGAAACTGATGTACAGCGTCCCCCAGAGTAACGGCAGGATGCCCAGTTGCGAATTGCCGCGAAAATTTGGTGACCAGGTGGTGCCGAAGAAAAAGTCGCGCGCCGGATACTGGCCGAAGAAGTTAACGGTTTCGAACAGCATCGACAACACGATGCCGCCCGTGGTCAGGATCGCGATCGAGGCCGCGCCGATCAGCAGCGCCAGAACCGCACGTTCAACCCTGTTGCGGGCGCGAAAATCGCGACTGATGCGCGACAGGGCAAAGACCAGACCGGCCACCGCCAGCAGCAAAACTGCGATACTCCGGGCCAGATCGCCACGGGCTGAAATCATTCGATACCGCTGCGCCGCCGCAAGCACCGCAGGCTGAACATCCGAAGCCAAGGCAACACCCGCCCGCCCCAGCAGGGCGCGGATTTCGTCACCCACCTGCAAGCCCTGCACCGCATCGCTGCCGATTTCGCCCTGTTCAACCACAGCGTCAAGCCCATCGGCAAGACGACGCACATCGCTCATCACCAGTGACCGAGTTGTGCTGTCGGAAATCGCGATTTCGGGGATCAGCCCGGACACCCGGCTTTCCACCACGACCGGCTGGATCAAAAGCCATACGAACAACACCAGCAGCGCGGGCACCAGCGCCGCCAGCGCTACATTCAATCCATAATAGATCGGGCGCGAATGCAGACGGCGGATATCGCCACCGGCACTGGCCACTGCCCGGCGACGCCCGGCACCGTACCCGGCCAGCGTCAGCGCCAGCAGTATTGCAAAAAGCCAGAGCAGCGGCATGTTGTCTCCCGGATTGGAAATGCGGGACCGACGCGTATTGCGCCAGCCCCGCGCTTTGGTTGGGGCTTATCCAGCCGGGCTGATCACCTGTTCATCGGCGATCATGGTCTGGGTGTCTGACAGTTCCGGATCGCTCACCAGACCATATTCGGCCAAGGGGCCGTCTGGTCCGGCGATTTCGTCAGCGACAAAAAATTCAGCGTATTCTTTCAGACCCGGGATCACGCCGATATGCGCTTTCTTGATATAAAAGAACAACGGCCGCGACACCGGATATTCCCCCGACGACACAGTTTCAGTCGACGGTGTAACACCCCCCATGGTCGCGACCTGCAACTTGTCGGTGTTGTTTTCATAGAACGACAGGCCGAACACGCCGATGCCGTTCTTGTTGCTGTCGATCCGGGCCAGTGTTTCGGTATAATCACCGTCAATATCGACTGAAACTCCGTCAGTGCGGATCGCCATACACTTGCCCTCGGCGGTGTCTTCGTCGATGCCCGCGTCCTGCATCGCTTGCAGCGCGCCGCTGTTCTCGCAGCCGGCAAAGATCACCTGCTCTTCGAACACTTCGCGCGTTCCGTGCTTGGTGCCCGGAATGAACGCTGCAATCGGCTGGGCGGGCAGTTCGGGGTTCACCTGATCCCAGGACGTGACGGTGTTGGTTTGCAACGCGCCGTCAACGACAACTTCGGCGGCCAGTGCCCTGTACCAATCCTCAGGCGTAAAGGCGAAGGAATTGCCGTTGATGTCGCTGGCAAAGACGATACCGTCATAGCCAAACCGCACTTCGATGATGTCGGTGACGCCGGCGCTGGCACAGGCCTTGATCTCATTCTCGCGGATCGGGCGCGATGAATTGGCGATGTCGATGGTGTTTTCGCCGGTGCCCTCGCAGAATTTTTTCAACCCTGCCGAAGATCCGCCGGATTCAATCACCGGGGTCGGAAAGTCAAAATTCTCGCCGAAGGCTTCGGCGACGATGGTGGCATAGGGCAGAACCGTGGAAGACCCGGCAACCTGCACCTGATCACGGGCGACGGCGGCAGTTGCGGAAACGGCAGCAAGGGCGATGGCTGAAACGGAAAGTTTCACGAATGGCATGGAAAGCTCCTGTCATGCGGTTCGGACCGTGCAGTCACGATCCATGCGTCGGGGTCTAGGCGCGCTGTGCTGACCTTTTGTGACGTGCATGTAACAGTTTGATGACAAATGACCGGAATGCCGTCAGCCCAGCGGCAGAAAGACCGAAAAAGTGCTGCCCTGCCCCGGTTTGCTTTCAATCTTCAGCCGTCCGCGGTGCCGGTTGATGATATGTTTGACGATGGCAAGCCCAAGCCCGGTGCCGCCCATATCCTGTGACCGGTGCGCGTCGACCCGATAAAATCGCTCGGTCAGGCGCGGCAGGTGGATCGGATCGATCCCTTCGCCACTGTCGCGCACATCAATCCGCAGCGCCGGGCCGCGCATGCTTGGCTCGTGGTCGATCTGGGTCGCGGTGATGGTAACCGTCCCACCAAAACCGCCGTATTTCGCCGCGTTTTCGATCAGATTGGTGAACACCTGGCACAACTGGTCGCCGTCACCCGGCAGATCGGGCAGATCGGCGCAGCCTTCCAGGTTGATCGTCACGCTCTGCGCTTCCAGCAAAGGCCCAAGGCTCACAGTAACCGAACGCAAAAGATCGCCGGGATTCAGCCGCACGGTGGGGCGCAAACGCTCTTCGCTTTCGACCCGGCTGAGCGATAACAGATCCTGCACCAGCCGGTTCATCCGGTTTGCCTCGCGCGCCATGATCGACAAAAACCTGTCGCGCGCCGCCGGATCGTTGCGCGCCGCACCGCCCAGCGTTTCGATAAACCCGATCAAAGCGGTCAGCGGCGTGCGCAATTCATGGCTGACGTTAGCGACAAAATCGCGCCGCATTTGGCCCGCCTCTTCGGTGGCGGTGGTGTCCTCAAAGCTGACAAGAGCACCGCGCTGCCCGGCCACAATCAGGGCGCGTGCGCTGGCCTGCCAGATGGTTTCGCCCGCATCCTGACCGGTGATGAAGGGTGCCGCTGCGCTGTCGCCGCCACGCAGAACCGAATCAATGGCATCAAGGATAACCGGTTGACGCAGCACCGAGAAATAATGTCGCCCGGCCAAAGCGCCGCCCAGCATATCGCGGGCCGGACGGTTGGAAATCGTGATACGGTTGTCGTGATCGACGAAGACGGTCGGCGGCTGTAGTGCTTCGATCACGGTCAGAACATGTTCGACATCAACCTGCACTTTTTGCCTTTCCGCATACTTGACATGCAGATACGCCCTGAGCGAGCGAGATCATGCCGACTGCCACACTTTCGACATGATCGACAATGATTTTCAAGGGTGATCCACCGCATTTTGGGTCCGGTGAAAGGTGAATGCCAGTGTCGTCGCAGGTATCAGTTGCAGAGAGATTAGCCATCCGGCCCCGCCTTGCGCCCGCAACCGGAAGCGCTGGCCGGTTGTTCGTGGGCGATGCTGACGATCTTGGCCGTTCGGGTCTGAGACTGCCCGATTCTGCAAGGCTTACACCCTCTGACCTCGGCGCTTTGGACACGGCCCTGCGCCTGCGCCAGCACCCTGGATTGATACTGACCCGAGCGGTGTCGGGCCAGTTCGATTGTCTGGACGTTGCGCGGCTTCTGGCGTTTCGCGAGTTTCGTGGACGGTTTCGGGTTCTGGTAGACGCCATGCCCTGTCCCTCGATCGTCATCGACGAATTGCGCGCGGTCTTCACCGGGCTCGATATCGCCGGACTCCATCCGGGCGATCCGGTTGTGTTGCAACCTGCTTTCCCGATCAGTCTCAGACCGATTGCGAGGCATGCACTGCAGCGGTAAATTCCGCGAGCAGCAGATCATCGGGTTCAACGCCGACAGACACCCGGAACACACCCTCTCCCAGTCCCAGTTCGGCGCGCCGTTCGGGCGTCAGCGCCCGGTGTGACGACGTGGCCGGATGGCTGAGCGTCGTGCCGATATCGCCCAGCGTCGGGGCAAAGGCGATGTTTTCAGCCGCCCGCACCAGCGCGTTGGTCTGTGCCCGCCCGCCTTCGATTTCAAATGTCACCATACATCCGCCGCGGCCGTTCAACAGGGAAACGGCGCGATTGTGGTCGGGGTGGTCGGGCCGCGTGGGATAGATCACGCGCCTGATCCCCGGCAAGGTGGCCAGATGATCGGCCAGACGTGCCGCATTTTCTTCGGCCCGGTCATAGCGCAGTTCGAACGAATACAGCCCACGCTCGGCCAGCCAGCAGTCAAACGGGCTGGGCGTCAGGCCCAAGGTCACAGCCGTGCCCCGCATCGCCGCGTTGTGGTCAGGATCGCGGGCCGCGACATAGCCAAGTGTCACATCGGAATGTCCCGCCAGCAGTTTCGTCACCGAATGGATCACGATATCGGCGCCATGATCAAACGGTCGGAACCCGCGCGGCGTGGTAAAGGTATTGTCCACCACGAGCAGCGCACCGGCATCTTTTGCCACCCGCGCAATGCCGGCCACATCGGCGACGCGCAGGGTGGGATTGCTGACCACTTCGATCAGGATCATCCGGGTGTTCGGGCGGATCGCGGCGGCCATCGCCTCGGCGTCACTCGGATCGGCCAGCGATGTTTCGATGCCCATACGCGGCAGTTCATTGCTCATCATCCGCATCGAGCGGCCATAAAGCTGATTGCCCCCCAGCACATGATCGCCCGCCTTGAGCAGGCCGAACATCGCTGCTGTGACGGCCGCCATCCCCGATCCAACGATGAAACCGCCAGTCGCGCCTTCCATTCCGTCGATCTTGGTGGCCAGAACATCGGCGTTCGGGTGGCCTTCGCGTGCATAGGAATAGCCCGGCGCGCGACCTTCATAGAGATCATCCAAGGCGTCGGGGCTGTCGCTGGAATAAACCACCGAGGGTTGCAGCGGAGTGCCCACCGCTCGTGACGTACCGGCGGGCCATGGGGTGCGGCGAACAAGGGTGGCGGGGGGCTTGATCATTGTGGACCTCTGGTGTGAATTGGGGTCAAACGGCTTGCAGGCCAGTGGAAAAGCGGCGGGCGTTCGCGCGGTATCCTGCGGCAGATCCCAGCAGTGCCGCGATTGCCGCATCGTCCAGTTGGCGCACCACGCGGCCCGGCGAACCCATCACCAGACTGCCGTCGGGAATCACCTTGCCCTCGGTGATCAGCGCATTCGCCCCGATCAGACAGCCCTTGCCGATCACCGCGCCGTTCAGCACCGTCGCGCCCATGCCGATCAGCGTTCCGTCGCCAATGGTACAGCCGTGCAGCATCGCCTTGTGGCCGATGGTACAATCGGCGCCGATGGTCAGCGGAAACCCAAGGTCGCTGTGCAACACAGTGTTTTCCTGAACATTACTGCCCTCTCCCAACTCGATCATTTCGTTGTCGCCGCGCAGGGTGGCGCAGAACCAGACCGAACTGCCGGGCAGCAGACGCACCTTGCCGATGATGTTCGCATCCGGCGCAACCCAGACATCCCCGGCAATCTCCGGCGCCAGCCCATCAAGTGCATAGATGGTCATGATCTCTCCTCGAATTGGCTTTGTAACGCGCGCACATGGGACACGATATCGGGTTGTTGCGACAGGCGCAGCCGTTCGGCACCGATGATTGTTTTAAGCCGTGCTTCGGTTTCGTCCAGGTCGCCGTTGACCAGAACGTAATCATAACCGTCCCAGTGGCTGATTTCATCCCAGCTTTTTTCCATCCGGCCCGCGATGGTATCGGCGTCATCCTGACCGCGCGATTCAAGCCGGCGGCGCAGTTCGGGAATGCTGGGCGGCAGGATGAAGATCGACAGGACATGCTGTTGCAGCGAGGATTTCGAGATCTGTTGCGCACCCTGCCAATCAATATCGAACAAGACATCGCGCCCGTCCTTGATCGCCGCTTCGACCGGACCCTTGGGCGAGCCGTAATAGTTGCCGAACACCTGAGCATGTTCGAGCATCTCGTCCTCTTTGACGAAGGCTTTGAACGCATCCTGACCGACGAAATAATAATCCTCCGCCTCAACCTCGCCCTCGCGGGGGGGACGGGTCGTTGCCGACACCGAAAACCGGATCGACGGATCCCAGGTCATCAACCGCCGTGCCAGTGTCGATTTTCCGGCACCTGACGGCGATGACAGGATAATAAGAAGACCGCGTCGCGCCACAGTGTTACTCCACGTTTTGAACCTGTTCGCGCATTTGGTCGATGCTGGACTTGAGCGCAAGGCCGACGCGCGTCAGTTCGATGTTCTGCGCCTTGGAGCACAGGGTATTCGCCTCGCGGTTAAATTCCTGCATCAGGAAATCCAGCTTGCGCCCCACCGGCCCCGCGTGATCCAGCAAATCGCGGGCGGCGGTAACATGGGCGGTCAGGCGGTCCAGCTCTTCGGTGATGTCGGTCTTGACTGCGACGATTGCCAGTTCCTGCGCGACCCTGTCGGGATCTGCGCCCTCGGTGTTGTCCATCACCCGCGCCAGAGCATCGCGCAGGGCCGCACGCATCTGATCGGCACGGGCGGCACAAAGCACCTTCGCCTCTTTGTTCAGAATCTCGATCTGATCCAGTTGCGCGGTCAAAATACCTTGCAGCGCCCGCCCTTCGGCGCCGCGCATGGCGTTGAAACCGGCGATCACCCCGGTCAGATCACGAATCAGCGCAGCAGCCAGCGCTGCGGTGTTGCCCGTGTCACCGTTGTTGCCGGATGTGTCGACGATGCCGCGCTGATTCAGAATGTCCGTGGCGCTGGGCGCGACGATGTTCACCCCGTGGGCCATAGCAGCCGATTCGATCTCGGCGATCTGCGCCAGAACCCGGTCCAAAACAGCCGCATCGATCCGCGCCGCCACAATTTCGCCATGCCGCGTCAGTCGCAGCGAAAGCGTCACGTTGCCGCGGGAAACCGATTTCTGCACCTGCGCGCGGGCGGCAGATTCAAGTCCGTCGATCCAGTCGGGCATGCGTAACCGAATATCCAGCCCACGCCCGTTGACTGCGCGCATGTCCCAGGTCCATGTCCAGCCGTCGAACCCGCCCTGCCCCGCCGCGAAACCGGTCATCGAATGCAGCATGAATATTAACCTTTCAGACAAAAAGTGACAGATTCGTGGCAAAATCCGGGCTATGGTTGGGTCAGCGCCGGGAACTGTGACAGCGGTATCAGACCCCCGCGCCACCGACAACACGACCGATCCGGCACCCGTCCGGACAACCATTGAACGGCCGGGCGTCCAGCGTTGACGACAGGCACCTACGACAGACAGGATGAAAGGCAGACCATGGCACAATCAGACCCCCCACATGCCCCGGTCGTTCCGCTGTTCGCAGCAAACCCCAAAGCGGCCACCTGTTTTTCCGAGCTTGAGGCCTATTGGCAGAGCCTGTGCAAGGGGCGGATCATGCCGCAACGCTCGGAGATCGATCCGCGCGGCATTGTCGGCGCGCTGGACCGGACGTTTCTGGTCGAACGGGTGGCGCCCGGCGTGGCGCGGTTCCGGCTGGCCGGGATGCACCTGTCCGATCTGATGGGGATGGAGGTGCGGGGGATGCCGCTGACCTGCTTTTTCCTGCCCGGCGCACGGACCGAGATCGCCGAGGCCGTCGAGGCGGTGTTCAGCGAACCGGCCCGGGTCGATCTATGGCTGACCCGCCCGCGCGGAATGTTGCAGCGGTCGACGGCGGCGCGCATGTTGCTTCTGCCCCTGCGCGATGATCACGGACAGGTCACCCGCGCCATCGGCTGTCTTTCGGCAAGTGCCACCGCCGGATCGCCGCCGCACCGATTCACCATCACGTCCGACAACCGGCAGACGCTGATCGGTTACGGCCAACGGCCCGACGGTGTGACGACGCCGGACATTCCCGCGGTCCTTCAACGGGTGCGCAAACGGACAACCGGTCACGCGCGCCCGCATCTGACAGTGGTTAAAACCTGAGGTTAAAACCTGATTCCGGATCAAAGTATCTGACCCGGATCCAGGGTTCTGGCGGTGTGAAAGAGGATCGCCTCTTATCACACCGCCTTCTTTCAAACGGACTCAGGCTGACCTTGTCAGACTGGCCCTTTCAGCTTGCCGCCTGTTGGCGTTCGGCCTGCCGGCTGCCCAGTTGTTCGGCCACAAGAAACGCCAGTTCCAGCGCCTGAGAGGCGTTCAGACGCGGATCGCAAGCCGTGTGATAACGGCTGGACAGATCGCCATCGGTCACGGCGCGGACGCCACCGGTGCATTCGGTCACGTCTTGTCCGGTCATTTCGAAATGCACGCCACCCGGCACAGTGCCTTCTGCCGTGTGCACCGCAAAGAACTCCTGCACCTCGCGCAGCACGGATTCGAACGGGCGCGTTTTATACCCGCTGTCGGACTTGATCGTGTTGCCGTGCATCGGATCACAGCTCCAGACGACATTGGCGCCTTCTTCTTGCACCGCTTTAATCAGCTTGGGCAGGTGGTCGCCCACGCTTCCCGCACCGAAACGCGCGATCAGGGTCAGACGCCCCGCCTCGTTTTCCGGATTCAGGGTGGCCATCAAACGCTTCAGTTCGTCGGCGGTGATGGACGGTCCGCATTTCATCCCGATGGGATTCAGCACACCTTTGCAGAATTCCACATGCGCGCCGTCGGGTTGACGGGTGCGATCGCCGATCCAGATCAGATGCCCGGACCCGGCCAGAACCTTGCCGCTGGTCGAATCGACCCGCGCCAGTGCCTCTTCGTATTCCAGCAACAGCGCCTCGTGCGAGGTATAGAAATCGACCGTCGACAGATCAGAGTTGTTCGCGCTGGTCAGACCCGCAGCCGTCATGAAATCCAGAGAATCCTGAATCCGGTTGGCCATGTCGCGATATTTCTCGGCCTCTTCGGAATCGGTGAACCCCAATGTCCAAGAATGGACCCGGTGGATGTCGGCATAGCCACCTTTTGACAGCGCGCGCAGGAAGTTCAGCGTCGCCGCCGCCTGAGTATAGCCGTCAAGCATTCGGTTTGGATCGGGAATCCGCGCCTCGGGGGTGAACTCGAACCCGTTGATGATGTCACCGCGATAGGATGGCAGTTCCACACCGTTGACGGTTTCGGTCGGGGTGCTGCGTGGTTTGGCAAACTGGCCGGCCATGCGTCCGACCTTTACCGTTGGAACCTTGGCGCCAAAGGTCAGAACCATCGCCATCTGCAGCATCACCTTGAAGGTGTCGCGCACGTTGTCGGCGGAAAACTCCGAGAAGCTTTCGGCGCAATCACCGCCCTGAAGCAGGAATGCCTCGCCCCGGCTGACAGCGGCAAGAGACTTTTTCAATGTCCGCGCCTCACCGGCAAAGACCAGCGGAGGAAACCGCCCCAACCGTTGCTCGACCGCCGCCAGAGCGGCAGGATCGGTATAGTCGGGCATCTGCACCCGGGGTTTGCCGCGCCAATCGGATTTCTGCCACTGGGTCATCGTCACCGCTCCGTTTCCTCGCGGGGTGCCCGGTGCACCGCCGCCATATGTGCCCGGTCTTATAGGCGGGCCCACCGGCGAAGAAAACCGCAATCCCGCGCAATACGACCCACGCCGCGTCGCTTTTCGCACATCGCGCCTTGAATGCGTGGAACAAACCTGTTTCGCTCCGGCCACCCTCAGGATCGGGTCAGACGTATGGAAGTGAGTCGATACAGCGTCGATGTAGACACGGTCGGGCGTAAACCGCGCCATGTGGTCTTTGTTCTGCTCGACAATTTTACGCTTTTGTCCTTTGCAAGCGCACTGGACTGCCTGCGCGTCGCCAATCGTCTGGCACGCGCGGAACTTTACACATGGGCGCTGACCGGCGAAGGCGGCGCAACGGTGAGCTGTTCGGCGGGCACTGCGTTCCAGCTCGATTCCGATCTTGCAGAGCTGGGGCGTGACGATATCGCTCTGGTCTGCGGCGGCATCGATGTGGCGCAGGCAACGACCAAGCGGATTTTGAACTGGCTTCGGCGTGAATCCCGGCGCGGGGTGATTATCGGCGGATTGTGCACCGCCGGATATGCCTTGGCCAAGGCGGGGTTGCTGGATGGCAAACGCGCGACGATCCATTGGGAAAATCAGGACAGTTTCGCCGAAGAGTTCGAAGACGTAACGCTGACCAGATCGGTCTTTGTGGTCGACGGGAACCGGTACACCACTGCCGGGGGCACGTCCTCGATTGATCTGATGTTGAAACTGATTGCGGATCATCACGGTGATGCGCTGGCCAGTGCTGTGGCGGATCAACTGATTTATTCTTCGATCCGCACGGATCAGGACACCCAGCGGCTTTCGGTGCCCACACGAATCGGAGTGCGCCATCCCAAACTGTCCAGCGTCATACAGATGATGGAAGCCCATATTGAGGATCCGATCAGCCCGGCCATCCTGGCCCGCGACGTGGGGATGAGCACGCGCCAGCTGGAACGGCTGTTCCGCCGGTATCTGAACCGTTCGCCCAAGAGGTATTACATGGAGCTGCGGCTGGGAAAGGCGCGCAACCTGTTGATGCAGACCGATATGAGCGTGATCAACGTCGCGCTGGCCTGTGGTTTCACCAGCCCGTCGCATTTCTCCAAATGTTACCGCGCCCATTATGAAACCACGCCCTATCGCGAACGTGGAATTCAGACGACGCGAATTTCGGGCTGATCGGGGCACAAAGCGGAACCAATGTGATGCGCTGCGTCTTGGTTTGGTGCGGCATTCCGCCGCAGATGGGTCACGCAATGCTACCGAAAGTATTTCAGACGATAACCCTGATGCTTGTCCTTACCGCCTGCGGCGCGGACGGACCGGCAAATACCACGCCTCCCGCCCCCGGAACAGACGCGGTGGTCGAGCTGACGACGACGCTCAAGTTTGCGCCCGAACGTCTGACCATCCCGGCAGGTGCGACAGTCGAATGGCGCAACAGCTCGATCCTGGATCATACGGTGTCGGGCGATCCCGCGACTGCCGAATACCCTGCGGATGTGGCAATTCCGGCGGGCGCAGCAGGATTTTCCGCCGATCTTCCGGCAGGCGGGGTATTTCGCCACACCTTCAACGTGCCCGGCACCTATCGCTATTATTGCGATCCGCACCAAGGGCTTGGGATGAAGGGCGAAATCACCGTCACGCCCTGACCAAAACCATTACTTTCCGGCGCGCGCATGACGGGCAAGATCCTGAGCGATGCCAAAGGCGCCCTTGATCTTGTCGCCGGTCTTTTGCCATTCGCGCAGCACGACGATCTTGTTGCTCTTCACTTTCGCCTCGCCCTTCTCTGCAGTTATGAACTCTACCAGACCGGCCGGATTGGCGAATTTGTCGTTGTGGAACTGGATCGTCGCGCCCTTGGGCCCGGCATCCAACCGGGCGATCCCGGCGCGTTTGCACTCGGCCTTGATCCGTACGACCAGAAGAAGCGTGTTCACCTCTTTCGGCAGCGGCCCAAACCGGTCGATCAACTCGGCGGCGAAACCTTCCAATTCGACCTTGGTCGTCAGATGCGACAGACGGCGGTACAGCCCAAGGCGCACGTCAAGATCCGGCACATATTCTTCCGGGATCAGGACCGGCACACCAAGGTTGATCTGTGGCGCCCATTGGCCGTCTGTGTCGGTCAGCCCCTCCAGATCGCCCGACCGGATTTTGGCAATCGCCTCTTCCAGCATCGATTGGTACAACTCATAGCCAACTTCCCTCACCTGACCCGACTGTTCCTCGCCGACCAGATTGCCCGCGCCACGAATGTCCAGATCCTGTGACGCCAGTGTAAACCCGGCTCCCAGAGTATCGAGACTGCCGAGCACCCTCAGCCGCTTTTCAGCCGCAGCCGTCAACTTCACCCGGGGTTTTGTGGTGAGATAAGCATAGGCGCGGGTTTTTGACCGCCCGACCCGGCCGCGGATCTGGTAAAGCTGCGCCAGCCCGAACATGTCAGCGCGGTGCACAATCATCGTGTTGGCGGTTGGAATATCGAGGCCGGATTCGACGATGGTCGTGGCCAGCAGCACGTCATATTTTCCGTCGTAAAAGGCGTTCATCCGGTCATCGAGTTCGCCCGCAGCCATCTGGCCGTTGGCGATGACGAAACTGACCTCGGGCACATGATCCCGCAAAAACTGCTCCATCTCCGGCAGATCGGCGATGCGCGGCACCACAACAAAGCTCTGTCCGCCGCGATAGTGTTCGCGCAACAACGCCTCGCGCAGGGTCAGCGTGTCGAACTCGGATACATAGGTCCGGATCGACAACCGGTCGACCGGCGGCGTGCCAATGACCGACAGATCGCGCACCCCGGTCAGCGACAGTTGCAGCGTGCGCGGAATCGGCGTCGCGGTCAGGGTCAGCACATGCACATCGGTGCGCATCTGCTTCAACCGCTCCTTGTGGTTGACGCCAAAGTGCTGTTCCTCGTCGATCACCAGCAGGCCAAGATCTCGGAAATTGATCGATTTGGCCAGCAGCGCATGGGTGCCGATCACGATATCGACGGTTCCGTCTGCGATGCCCTGACGGGTCAGCGCCGCGTCGCGCTGCGACACAAAGCGCGACAACTGCCGCACTTCGACCGGGAACCCCCGGAACCGTTCGGCGAACCCCTTGAAATGTTGGCGTGCCAGCAACGTGGTTGGGGCGATGATCGCCACCTGATGCCCCGACAGCGCCGCGACAAAGGCGGCGCGCATCGCCACCTCGGTCTTGCCGAAACCGACATCGCCGCAGATCAGCCGGTCCATCGGCATGCCCGCCGCAAGGTCACCGAGCACTTCGTCAATCGCCGACTGTTGATCGTCAGTTTCCTGATAGGGGAAACGCGCGCAGAACGCATCCCACATGCCATCCGGCGGCTCCATGATCGGCGCTTTGCGCAGCATCCGTTCGGCAGCCACGCGGATCAGACGGTCGGCGATATCGCGGATCCGCTGTTTCAGGCGGGCCTTCTTGGCCTGCCACGCTCCGCCGCCAAGTTTGTCGAGCAGCCCTTCCTCGTGGCCATAGCGCGACAGCAGTTCGATGTTTTCCACCGGCAGGTAAAGCCGGTCACCGCCAGCATACTCCAGCAGGATACATTCGTGATCGGCACCCAGCGCCTTGACCACTTCAAGGCCGCGATAAACCCCGACACCGTGGTCCACATGAACGATCAGATCACCCGGCGACAGCGACTGCGTTTCCGTCAGGAAATTATCGGCGCGCTTGCGTTTTTTCGTGCTGCGGATCAACCGGTCGCCCAGAACGTCCTGTTCGCTTACGACGGTTATACCCTTGGCGGTGAACCCGTGCTCCAGAGCCCAGACGACCAGATACACACCACCCCGGCCCTCGGGGATATCGCGGTGATCGGTGATCGGCGTCGTGCCGCCCAGACCTTCGTCCTCCAGCAGTCCGGTCAGCCGTTCACGCGCACCATCGGAATAAGACGCGATGACAACCTGATCGGTCTTGCCACGCAGATTAATGTGGTCGGACAACGTCTTGAACAGGCTTATGCTTTCCTGTTGCCGCTCGGACAGGAAATTGCGCCCGATCCGTCCGCCCGCATCGGTCACGCCGGGTCCGGTTGGCTGCGGCAGCGGGTTATATTGGATCACCCGGTGGGCCGCAGTGACCGCACCCCAAGCGGCATCGTCGAGATAAAGCAGACCCGGAGGTGCGGGCTTATAGACAGAATCTACCCGCTTCTTGTTGGTCAGCGCCTCGTGCCGGTTGTCGTATTGGTCGGCGATCCCGTCCCAGCGGGAAAGCCGCGCCGCCGTCGTCTGATCGTCCAGCGTGATGGTGGCACCGGGCAGATAGTCGAACAGAGTTTCCAGACGCTCGTGAAAGAACGGCAGCCAATGTTCGATCCCGGCGTGTTTGCGCCCGGCGCTGACCGCTTCGTACAAAGGATCGTCGGTGCCCGCCGCGCCGAACTCGATCCGGTAATTCTGCCGGAACCGGGTGATCGCCGCCTCGTCAAGGATCACCTCGGACACAGGCGCCAGTTCGATCACCGACAGTTTTTCTGTGGTGCGCTGGGTGGCCGGATCAAACCGTCGCGCGCCGTCCAGAACATCACCGAACAGATCCATCCGAACGGGGCCGGTTTCGCCCGGCGGCCAGACATCGATGATCCCCCCCCGCACGGCATAATCACCCGGCTCCATCACCGTGGGCGCTTGGGTGAACCCCATGCGCACAAGGAAATTGCGCAATCCGGCCTCGTCGATGCGGTTGCCCACGCGGGCCGAAAACGCCGCCTGGCGCAGGATTTCGCGGGCAGGCACCCGTTGGGTTGCCGCATTAAGCGTGGTCAGCAGAATGAACCGCCCCGGAATCCCATGCGCCAGCGCCGCCAGCGTCGCCATCCGCGTGGCCGAAATATCGGCGTTGGGCGACACCCGGTCATAGGGCAGGCAATCCCACCCCGGAAAGGTGATCACCGTCGCTTGCGGCGCAAAGAACGCCAGCGCCGCGCGCATCGCCGCCATCCGTTTGTCATCGCGCGCCACATGCACGACAGCACCGGAGGATTTCGCCAGTTCATCGGCCAGAAGACGGGCGTCGAACCCTTCGGGGGCGCCTGAGACGGTGATACGAGCGGTTTCGGGTCTGGCCGGTGTTTGCATGGCGTCTCAGGTAACAGCCCGCCTGCCACAGTCAATCCACAAAGCCGCCCCCGGCGCACCATCGGCAGAGGTTCCGTCCGATGAGGCACAGCCCAAAAGCCCGCCGCGCGCTTCGCATCGGCAAGGCCGATCATTCAAGTGCGACGTGATCCGCAAGGCTTATTGGCTGAACAAGGACCTTCGACGGCCAGAGCCGCAGATCGCAACGCTGATTGACGCCACCGGGCGCAAGCGTCTTGATATCACGCGGATTTGTCTGAGGCCGCTCGGCCCCTGACTTACCGGTTTCAGCCCCCAAGTGGCCCGACGTCAAGGTTCTTGTACATGCCCCACATCGCCGTAAAGAAAATCGAAACAATCCCGATCAGCTGCGTCCACAGACGGTGGCGTGTCAGGCGCTTCTGCAATGCCTCGCCCGTGGCGCTCTGATCATCAATCGCCTTGGCCGCTGACACGGACAACGCCCAGACCACCGTCAACGGCAATGCCATCAGCACAATCGCCTGAGCGAATTCGACACCGTACCAAAACGCCAGTGTCAGCAGTGCGGTCAACACCATCGAAGCGAGCGATATCAGCCCCAGCCCGGACACCCGCGCGATATTTAACAGTCGGTTGACGTTGATTTGCGCCAATGCATCAAGGTCGGTTTCAGCCTGTCCGCCAAAGCGGCGCGCCCGTGTGACCATGTCGAAAGGCACGCCCAAAACCCAGTGCGATGCGGTGGACCAAACCGTTGCCAGCGCGATCCAGTACCAAAGATTCGAGAAGGATCGCATGTCGATCAGTTCAAAGACGACCGAGTACCAATTCACCGGCATCTCCTGCTTGAAATTCGCCGCGACACTAGAGGCGCAATCCTGCGAATACCAGAGATCAATGACAGACCCGTCTGGCCGCTGCCGCAGCAACCTCCAGCAACTTTGCCCCGAAAGCCTCACATCAGGCCCGCATCAGAGCAGCATCGGACTTGAGCCGGGGCGACATCCGTGCCACCCAAGGCCGGACACAGCCACGAGATCAGCCATGACCACAGCCGCCTATCCCGCCGCCCGCTTTCGCCGCCTGAAATCCCATGCCGCCCTGCGTGCGCTGACCGCCGAACATCGTCTGACGGTGCACGATCTGATCTGGCCGGTTTTCCTGCGCGATGGCGAGGGTGTGCGCGAGGACGTCGCGTCGATGCCCGGCGTTGCCCGCATGTCGGTGGATCTGGTGGTCAAGGCGGCGCGGGATGCGGCGGATCTGGGCATTCCCGCGATTTGCCTGTTTCCCTATACTGATCCATCGCTGAAAACCCGATTGTGCGAAGAGGCGTGGAACCCCGACAACCTGTCGAACCGTGCGATCCGCGCGATCAAGGCGGCCGTGCCGGAAATCGCGGTGATGACCGACGTCGCGCTTGACCCCTATAATATCAACGGCCACGACGGAATTGTGCGCGACGGTGTTATCGTCAACGACGAATCGGTCGAGGCGCTGGTCAAGATGGCGCTGGCACAGGCTGACGCGGGCGCCGACATTCTTGGCCCCTCCGATATGATGGACGGGCGGATCGGCGCGATCCGCAACGCGCTTGAACGGGCCGGGCACCAGAACGTCACGATCATGTCCTATGCCGCGAAATACGCCAGCGGGTTTTATGGCCCATTCCGCGATGCCGTGGGCGCGTCCGGCGCGCTGACCGGGGACAAGAAGACGTATCAGATGGATCCGGGCAATGTCTCCGAGGCGCTGCGTCTGGTCGAGCGTGATCTGAGCGAGGGGGCCGACATGGTGATGATAAAGCCCGGCCTGCCCTATCTTGATGTCTGCCGCGCGGTCAAAGACCGGTTTGGCGCGCCGACCTTTGCCTATCAGGTCAGCGGCGAATACGCGATGATTCAGGCGGCTGCGGCACAGGGGTGGGTTGACGGGGAACAGGTGATGATCGAATCCCTGACGGCGTTCAAACGTGCGGGCTGCGACGGTATCCTGACCTATTTCGCACCGGCCATGGCGCGGTTGTTGCCAAGCTGAAGCCTGCGATCAGCACAATGGCCCTGCCCGGCCATAAGCAACATCCGACTTTGCTGACCAGTCCCCGGTCGGCGGATGACGCAAAGAAGCCCGCGGATTCATCCGATCTGCCTGACGTCTGGCAACGTCACCTCTCCCTGCGCCACCGCTTCGGCAAGTTCAGTGCGCGACAAAACCCGCAGCACGGGTGAGTCATAGCCGTCTGCGGACCCCCAGATGCCGATCAGCCCGCGCAATGCCGATTGTTCAGCCACAGCCAACCGCGAGAGAGCCGCGTGATCGGGGAAGAAACTTTCCAGAGCGACGCCATTGGCCGTGATGATCGCATGCTTTTGCAGCAGGATCAGATGATGGACGATGTCCGCAGGCGCCGGCACAATCCGGGCAATTGCGGTTTCATGGGCCAGATGCCGCGCGCGGACCAACACCCTTTCTCCCGATTTCAGGACAAGCACCAGACACCGGCGCGGCGCCAGGAACAGATCCGCACTGCGGCCAGCAATGCGGATACAGCCCTGCAGATGACCGGAGGTCGGAAGATTCACTCCAACAGTTTGACTATGTACCGGGCCGGACTCCGTTCCCTCTGTCGCGGTTGAATGCACCCGTTCGATACCGTGCCAGATCACCGGCAGGGGTGGCCCGCCCTGAACCGATACGGGATCGCCGGGGCGCAAATGATCGATCCGCCGCCGCCCCCCGGGAACGTCGATCATCATCCGCCAACCCGCAGTCGGCGCGACAGGCAGAGGGTCCGACGACAGAGAATCACTAGTATCCGACATGGTACAGCCCAGTTGCAGGACCGAACCGTTTCGCCCCGGGCCAAGCATTGCAGAGTTTCCTGACCACTTGGTTACTGCAAATGCGAATTCACTCCCGCCCGGTATTTCGGCAATTTCCCGCCCGTGCGGGATGATTCCGTGACATTGCACCGATATCTGCATATAAATGCGCACGAACGGTCGGGACAGACCGTCATTCGAGGTAAACCGGCAGTAAAAGGGTCACATCCCATGAAAATATATTCCCGCCGCATGGTTCTTGCGGGCGTGGCGTCGGGCGCCGCTCTGACGGCGGCCTGTTCGAACGGTCTGAACAGTCGCGGCCCCGCAACAATCGATGCGCGCGTTTCGAGTTCGCTCGAACATCTCTACCGCACCTATCCGGCGACGCAGGATCTGCGCGACAAGGCGGCGGGCGTTCTGGTGATGCCGCTGGTCACCGAGGCCGGTTTTGGAATTGGCGGCTCTTACGGGCGCGGTGCCTTGCAAGTGGCGGGATCGACCATCGACTATTACTCGGCCACTCAGGCCAGCGTCGGATTTCAGATCGGCGCACAGCAATATGCCCATGTGTTGTTCTTCATGACCAACGATTCGCTGTATAATTTCCGCAACTCGCCCGGATGGTCGGCAGGTGCAGATGTGCAATATGCGGTGAATGATCAGGCGGGCAACCTGTCTGCCGACACCACCACATCTCTTGCGCCAGTGATCGCGGTGATCTTCGGACAAGCCGGACTGATTGCCGGAGCGACCGTTAAAGGCACCAAATACAGCCGTATCATTCCCTGAACCGGGCTTCGGCGGCACGTCAGGCGATTGCGGCTGTTTCGCCCCGTTAATCGACCACTTTCATTGACTGCGACAGCGCTCTAGGGTCGGGCAAAATCCTGCCCGACCGGAGCTTGCCAGATGACACTGATCCTGAACCCGAATATGGCCGCCACCTTTCCGCCTCCGGTGATGGAGGCGCGGCGATGGCTGGACGGCGTTGAATTCCCCCCCGATCGCCCGATGATCAACGTCTCGCAGGCGGCCCCCACGGCCCCGCCCACCGCCGAGATGCGCGCCGCCATGGCCGACATGATCGTCAACCTGCCCGAAACACACCTGTACGGCCCGGTTCTGGGCCTGCCGGCATTGCGCGATGCCGTGGCGAAGGAATGGACCTCGGCCTATGGCGGCAAGATCGCACCCGCACAGGTGGCCATCACTTCGGGCTGCAATCAGGCATTCGCGGCGATCATTTCAACGCTCGCCGCCACCGGCGACGAGGTGATCCTGCCAACGCCTTGGTATTTCAACCACAAGATGTGGCTGGACATGAACGGTATCGGCGCCGTGCCGCTGCCCACGGGTGACGGGTTGATCCCCGATGCCGAGTCTTGCGCGGCGCTGATCACTCCACGCACACGGGCCATTGTTCTGGTCACGCCGAACAACCCGGGCGGGGCGGAATACCCGGCTGAAACGCTCCGCGCCTTTGCCACGCTGGCCCGGTCGCGCGGTCTGTCGCTGATCGTCGATGAAACCTATCGCGATTTCGATTCCCGCAGCGGTGCGCCCCACGATCTGTTTACCGATCCCGACTGGGACGAGGTTCTGATCCAGCTCTATTCGTTCTCCAAGGCCTATCGCCTGACCGGACATAGGGTGGGCGCGGTGACCGCATCCCCCGCGCGTCTGGCCGAGGTCGAAAAGTTTCTAGATTCGGTCACGATCTGCCCGAACCAGTTGGGCCAGCATGCAGCACTGTGGGGCATGACAAATCTGCGCCAGTGGCTTGCAGGCGAACGGGACGAGATACTGGACCGGCGCGCGGCCATCGAACAGGGGTTTCCTGCGCTTGAGGGTTGGCGTTTGCTGGGGTGCGGTGCCTTTTTTGCCTATGTCGAACACCCGTTCGATCTGACCTCGGACGTGTTGGCGCAGCGACTGGTAAAGGACGCCGGGGTGCTGTTGCTGCCCGGAACGATGTTCACCCCCAAGGGCGATGCCGACGGGGCGCGGCAATTGCGGATTGCGTTTGCCAATATCGACCGGGCCGGGATCGGAACTCTGTTCGATCGGCTAAAGACAGTGAAGTACTGAGACCGGTCAGGGGCGCGGCAATCACCGCATACGCGCCCCTTCGGAATAATTGACCACCAAAGAGGTCCGGGTTGATCGGTGAAAGGCGCACAGGCGCTTGCCCGTTCGCGCGTCCTGTCATAGGGATGGCAACGCCCCGATCCGGCGGGGTGAACAGAACGGGGGGCCCCATGGCCAAACGCGGTAAAGGCATGTTTTCCAACATCGCGGTGGGGGCGATCCTGCTGTTGCTTGTCGTTGCGCTGGCAGGGTTCGGCGCAGGCGGGTTCGGCGGACAGATCCGCACCATCGGCAGCGTCGGCGACACCGAGATCAGCATCGACCGGTATTCCCGCGCGCTGCAACAAGAATTGCGGACCCTTGAGGCGCAGACCGGACAACGGTTTACCTTCGCACAGATGCAGTCCTTCGGGCTGGACCAGGCCGTATTGCAACAGGTGGTGGCCACCGTCGCGCTGGAAAACGAGGCAGACCGGCTGGGCCTGTCGGTCGGTGACGAAGCCGTGCGCCGCGAAGTTCTGCGGGTGCCCGCATTTCAGGGTCTGTCCGGAGAGTTCGACCGGGAATCCTATGAATTTGCGCTGCGTCAGAACGGCCAGACGATCGCCGAGTTCGAGACGACAATCCGCGCCGAAACCGCACGCACCCTGTTGCAGGGCGCGGTGGTGGCCGGGATCGAAACTCCGGCCGAGTTCACCGACACCCTCTACGCCTATGCCCGCGAAAGCCGCGATTTCACCTATGTCATGTTCGGCCCCGAAGATCTGACGACGCCCCTGCCCGCGCCCGACGACGCGGCGCTCAAGGCGTTCTATGCCGACAACCCCGAAATGTTCACCCTGCCCGAACGGCGGCGCGTCACCTATGCTTGGGTCACGCCCACCATGATGGCCGATATGGTCGAGATCGACGAGAAAGCCCTGCGCGCCCTCTATGACGAACGGATCGATGAATTCGTTCAGCCCGAGCGGCGGCTGGTCGAACGTCTGGTGTTTGGAACGCAAGAGGATGCCGAGGCGGCACTGGCGCGGCTGAATGACGGCGCTGTGAGCTTTGACGATCTGGTGACCGAACGCGGTCTCAAACCAGCCGATATCGATCTGGGTGATCTGTCGCGCGCACAGCTTGGCTCGGCGGCGGATGCGGTGTTCGCGCTTGACGAACCCGGTGTTGCCGGTCCGGCCGACACAGATCTGGGCCCGGCGCTGTTCCGGGTGAATGCCATACTGGCGGCGCAAGAAGTCACCTATGAGGAAGCCCGCGACGATCTGTTGATCGAATTCGCCGACGGTGCCGCCCGCCGCGAGGTGCAGGCGCAGATTGATCCGGTTGACGATCTGCTGGCCGGAGGCGCGACACTGGAACAGGTGGCGCAGGACACACCGCTGGAGCTGGGCGAAGTTCTGTTGTCGGATGCCAGCGAAGAACCCATCGCCGGTTATCTCGCGTTCCGCACGGCGGCCACCGCTGCTGCGATCGGTGATTTCCCCGAGGTGACCGATCTGGACGATGGCGGCATCTTTGCATTGCGGCTGGACGAAATCGTACCGCCCACCCTGCAACCGTTCGACGAGGTAAAGGTGCAGGTGATCCAAGGCTGGGAGGACGCCGAGACTGCAAAGGCGCTGACCGCTCAGGCCGAGGCATTGAAAACCGCAGTGGAGGGTGGCGAAGGAATGTTTGCCGGTACCGTCGCGCCAGAAACCCATACCGATGCCCTGCGTGACACCTTCATCGAGGACACGCCCGAGGCGCTGGTCACCACCGTCTTCGACATGGAACCGGGCGAGGCCCGGGTGATCGAAGACGAAACCGGCGCGGTGCTTGTCCGGCTTGACGCGGTGACAGCCCCCGACATCGAGTCCTCCGAAGCGGTCACGATCCGCGCCGGGTTTGCGACCCAGACGGCGCAAAGCTATGCTCAGGACATGGTCGATGCCTTCACCATCGCCATTCAGGGGCAAGCCGGAATCGAAATGAACCAGACCGCAATCAACGCGGTTCACGCACAATTCCCCTGAGGCCATCCACCATGCAGCTTTCGCCCAGTTACGAAGATTTTGCCAAGGCATATGAGGCCGGAGAGAATCAGGTGGTGCATGCGCTCCTTGCCGCCGATCTCGACACGCCGGTTTCGCTGATGCTGAAGCTGGGCGAGGCAAAGAAGGACAGCTTCCTGCTGGAATCTGTTACGGGCGGCGAAGTGCGCGGACGCTATTCGATCATCGGGTTGAAACCGGATCTGATCTGGGAATGTCACGGAACGACCAGCCGGATCAATCGCTCGGCGCGGTTCGATCCCGATGGCTGGACCCCCTGCGACGGTGATCCGCTGACCGCGCTGCGTTCTTTGATCGCGGAATCGCGAATCGCTCTGCCTGAATCCCTGCCCGCCTCGGCTGCCGGGCTGTTCGGGTATCTCGGATACGACATGATCCGACTGGTCGAACACCTGCCCAATGTGAACCCCGATCCGCTGAACCTGCCCGATGCGGTAATGCTGCGCCCTTCGGTCGTGGCCGTTCTGGACGGGGTCAAAGGCGAGGTGACGGTGGTTTCGCCTGCCTGGGCCGGTGGCGGTCTGTCGGCCCGCGCCGCCTATGCGCAGGCGGCCGAGCGGGTGATGGATGCGATCCGCGATCTGGAGCGCAGTCCGCGCGGCGAATCCCGCGATTTCGGCGAAGAGCTGGCCGCACCGGAACTGACATCGAACTTTACCCATGCGGGATATCTGGCGGCGGTCGAAAAGGCCAAAGAGTATGTGCGGCAAGGCGACATCTTTCAGGTGGTGCCGTCACAGCGGTGGTCGGTGCCTTTCACCCTGCCACCCTTTGCGCTTTATCGGTCGTTGCGACGCACCAACCCTTCGCCGTTCATGTTCCACTTCAACTTTGGCGATTTTCAGGTGATCGGCGCATCGCCCGAGATTCTGGTGCGGGTGTTCGATGGCGAAGTCACCATTCGACCCATCGCCGGAACCCGTCCGCGCGGTGCCACCCCGGAAGAAGACCGCGCCTATGAGGCCGATCTGCTATCCGACGAAAAGGAACGCGCCGAACATCTGATGTTGCTTGATCTCGGGCGCAACGATGTGGGCCGTGTCGCCAAGATCGGCACTGTCCGGCCTACGGAACAGTTCATCGTCGAGAAATACAGCCACGTCATGCACATCGTTTCCAACGTGGTGGGCGAACTGGCACCCGAGCATGACGCGCTGTCAGCACTTCTCGCCGGGCTGCCAGCCGGGACGGTTTCCGGCGCGCCCAAGGTGCGGGCGATGGAGATCATCGACGAGCTGGAGCCAGAAAAGCGCGGCGTCTATGCGGGCGGCGTCGGATATTTCAGCGCCGGGGGCGACATGGACATGTGCATCGCCCTGCGCACAGCGGTGCTGAAGGACGAAATCCTGTACATTCAGGCCGGTGGCGGCGTGGTTTACGACAGCGACCCCGAGTCCGAATATGTCGAAACCGTCAACAAATCGAATGCCATCCGGCGCGCAGCAGAAGATGCCGGGCGCTTTGCGGGCAATTCGAACGGCTGACCGGAGCGGGGCTTGCGAGGGCGGCGGATCACGCGCCCCGGCAAGCCCTGACATCGCACCGGCGGAAACTTTGTCGCAATATGTGTCAACAGCCCCGGCGGCGACATTCGGCGACAATGCCCGGATCGCGCTGACGGCCATTCCCTGCGATCACAGTCTGGATCAGTTTCGTCGAAACAATCTCGTTTCCCGGAACAATCAGGAAAAGGACTGAAAAATGACCAGCAGTAAAATCCTGCCCGCAGCGGCTCTCGTTTCAATCATTTTCGGGTCGGGCGCCATGGTCGCCACTGCCCAGACTGCGCCCGTTGCAGAACCCGGTGCCACAGAGGCGCCGATGAACAAGGTCCACGCAAAGGGCGACCGGGGTGATCACGCCGCAAAGGGCGATCGGGGTGATCGCGCCGGAAAGCACCATCGTGGCCAGCGAATGATGGGCGGATTCGGGGGCCACGAAGGCCTTGGCGCACTGTTTGCCGAGGTTGATGCAGACGATGACGGAACAGTGACCCGGGCCGAAATCGACAGCTATCTCGCGGGCAAGATCACCGGTGCCGACGCTTCGGGCGACGGCGCGCTGACCATCGAAGAATTCGATACCCTGTACCGCGAATTCACCCGCACGCGGATGGTGCGGGCGTTCCAGCGGCTTGATGCTGATGGCAATGGCCAGATCGATGCCGCGGAAGTCGACACCAACCTGAACAACATCGTGGATCGTATGGACCGCGACGGCGACGGTGCCCTGACCCTCAAGAAGCGCTGAAGGCAGGGCTGCGGGCGGAAATCGCACCGCCCGCAGCCATCCATCACCAGAGCGCCCGCAATTAGCGCGCCGCGTTCAGGGCAGAACGGGTTTCTGCTGTCGCAAGGACGTCGTGCAGCGCCTGAAATTCTGCCCGGGCCATCTCACGGTCGCCCAGATTCAGGTGAGCATAGCCGCGCAGGATCGCCAGATCGCGCCGCAGTCCGCCCTGCAATCCTTCCAGCGCATCGAAATAATCAACGGCGCTGCGATAATCCTTTGCCTCATAGGCGCGCACGCCGCGCTGATCCAGAATGATCACCTCGACATCCCGGCGTTGTTCCAGCGTCAGGTCGGTCTCGGCGGCGATCCGGGCCGCGTCATCGGTCATTGACAACTTCAGCATCGACAACGCCATGCCGAACCGCGCATCGCGAGTTAGCGTTCCGCCCAGCCCGCCCTGCGCCGCAGCCGCGAAATAGGCCAGCGATTCCAGCGGCCGCTCAAGATTGTATGCGCACCACGACCGTTCATAGGCAATGTCGAGCGACTGCGGATTCGCCGACCGGGCAAGGCAATCGGCAAAGTTGCCCGCCCCTGCCGCAGAGCGGGTCTGCGCCACCCGGCTGTCGCCCGAACGCGGCAAACGAACGGGCGATGTCACGGCGCTGACCGGTGGTGCAGGTGCGGCCACGGGCGTTGGTTGCGCTGTGGCGACCAGTGCCGCCGGTTGCGCTGTGGTCGCGGTGGGTTCAGCCTTGCGGGTCTCGGGGCGCGTTGGTGTCACGACGGGCACGGATGCCGTCGCAGGTGCCGTGCCCCGCCCCCGCCCGGCCAAAAGCCGCCGCTCAAGCGCTGTGAACGTCGCGCCATGGGCCGTAAATCGTTGCCGCGCCACGCCGACCAGCCCGGACAGTTCGGCATCGCTGGTCACCGCTTCGGCCTTTTCGATCGTGGCGACCAGATCAGGCACCGTGGTGCAGGTTGCCACAATCTGGCGATACGCAGCCAGCGCACGCGCCGGATTGCCCGATGCGGACTGAAGCTCGGCCAGATTCCAGGCGTTGTTGATCCGGTCACACCGAAACAGCGAAGGCGTCTGGCTGCCAAGCCGCACCGCCTGCCCCGTGTCGCGGGCGTTCACCGCGCGGTCAAAGGCCACCTGCGCCTCGGCCAATTCGATGGCGCGGGCAAGATCCGGCGGCACCTGCCAGCCGGGAAACCGCGCTTGGGTCTTTTGCACAACCCGGCGCATGCCTTCGATATCGCCGCGCCCCAGACGGGCATAGATGTCGGCGATTTCAGTTGTCGGACCGCTCTGTGCCTGCTGGCTCAGATCGCCGAGGTCGGTGGGCGGAACCCAGCCGGGAAACGCCGCCTTCAACCGGTTGATCTCAGCCTGGACCGCTGCGGTTTCGTTCTTCTGGACGTAAAACCGCAGGGCGCGCAGATCTTCGGTGCCCGGCGCGGTCTGGGCGGCCAGCGGAGCGGCGGTCAGCATCAGGGACAGCGCGGCCGCCGCAACCCCGGCAAAACGACCGGGACGGCTTCGGGCAAAGGGCACAAGGCGGGCATTTTTCATATGGATCATATCGGCACACATTCAGGGGCGATGGTGATCTGGGTGATCAGGACCATCAGGTGAAGAGTTGCGGGATAGTATGGCTGGTCGACCGTTCGATAAAACGGGATCGGAGCGCCCCGGTCGGGTGTCGTGGCACAGTCCAACAGCGCGGCCAGCGCGCCATACCCGACATGAGGGCTGGTTTCGACCGCCTGGCCTGTGGCGCGGTCAAATACAGTGACATGGTCTTGCCCGGCTGTTGATCCGGGCATTTCCGGCGCCGCACGCTGATAGGCGCGGGCTTGCTGTGCGACGGCAGGATGGTCGCGATTGCCGGACCAGCACAGGAACAACGGCACGCGCATCGCCTCGTATCCGTTGTGGTCAGGGCGGTCGGTGGGCGCGGAAAATCCCTCCGGCCCAATCCGCACCCAATCGGGAATCAAACTTCCCTGCGCCAGATCCGCCATCATCGCCACACCATCCGCCGCACAGATCGCCAAATCAGTCGTACCGGTGGCCCGCGCCACGTCGCGCATCGCCAGCGGCATGTAATAGGACGGATTGATCAGCAGCCCGTCGTCATCGTCGAACCCCCAAGCCGCCGGAGTGAGGACAAGCCGGCCCGAGCCGTCGGGGGCCGGGCGCACGCAGGCGGCAACCAGATCGCGGGCAATGGCGCCTGCACGTCCCTGCATCGCCGCGTTGCCATCGCGCTGACCGCGGAGCACCAACCCCCAAGCATAGAACAGATCGCCGTCGCTGGCGTTGTTCAGATCGGGCACTTCGCCCGTACCTTCGGGCAGCCATCGCCAGGCCAAAAGCGCATCGGGCCGGATTGCCAGATTTGCCTCGGTCCAGCCAAAAATCGCATCAAACGCTGCGTCGTCGCCGAACAGCGCCGCCAGATACAGCCCATAGCCCTGACTTTCAGAGTGGCTGGCGCCCTGTTGCAGCGTGTCGATAACCCGCCCATCCTCGGCCAGAAACGCCGCCTTCCACGCCGCCCAAGGAGCGGCAAGGGGGTTTTGCGGACCGGCCAGATCGACCGCCGACATCTGGGCACGGACAGGTGCGCCGGTCATTGCTTGCGTCAGAACCAGCCCGCCCGCCGTGGCGGCCATCCGGTGCAACATCGTGCGTCGGTTCATCTTTTGCGCCTTCCTCTGGTCGTGACGACAAATATCAGGGCCATTGCGACCGACAGCAGGGTCAGCACGAACAAGACCGCTCCGAACAGGACCGGCGACCAGGAGGCATAGTTGCCCGCGACCGCCCGGAAATTGGAAACCGTCAGCGGCTCTTCCAGAACCGGCGGGTGGGTGGTGTCGTTCCAGCTGTTCCACTGCCCGTCAGGCGACAGGACCGAAAGTCGCCCGCGCGGCCCGTTCGGCGATATCCTTGCCTGTGACAGCAGCACAGCAATCTGTTGCGGATCCGTGCCCTTGGCAACGATCAGCGACAGCGATTCCGGCATATCCGCGTCGGGCATCATCAGCACCGCCTTGGCCGTGCGTCCGTCCAGCCAGCGGTCAACGGGTCCGTCGCCGGGTTTGGCCAGCTGCGTCACGCGCCCGGTCATTCCGGCCGCAATTGTACGCACCCGTTCTGTCAGCCCCGGTGCTTCGGTCGCTTCGGGGCCGGGTTCAGCCGGAGTGGGATTTGCATCGTCAGTCGCGGGCGTCGGTCCAACACCCGGTCCGCTGGCGGCAAACAACCGGTCCAGATCGCGCCGGGTCAATCCGGGAATACCGGCTTCGCCCAGACTTTCGATCCCCAGCCGGTCCAACCCGGCGGAATCGGTCACGGTCAGGCTTGCAGCTTCGTGCCGCTCGGTGCCGTCAATCGGTCGCAGGGTCGAGGCCAGCGCCACCACCAGAGCCTCGGCCACCGGATCGTCTCCGTCACGGGGCACCGGGCGAATTTGATCGGGCCGGACATCGACAAGCGCCGCATCCACTCCGTCGATCCGCATCCGCGGCGATGCGGGCACCAGCAGTGTCGACTCGGGCTCGATCTGCATCAGCGGAGCGGTGACCGGCGGACATGGCAGATCGGGCGGGTCTCCAGGCACGATCGTCTCAAACCGCAATGCATTGGCACCCGGATGCAGCAACCGGGCGGGAAATCCGATTTCCAACGGTGGCTGAATCGTGCCGCCCTTGCTGTCAAGCGGCAGCAGACGCACAGTCGTGTCGTTCACCTTGACCAGCATCAGCGCGCCTTTGGGCAATCCGGCAGAAAACCCGTAAACAAGGTTCAGAGCTGCCTTTTGCGAGGCCAGCAACAGCCAGTCGCGCGGCATCCGGAACGCAAGGGTCTGTTGCGAGTACCGGTTGAAAGTGGCGCGATCGGTAAACCCCAGATCGTCCAATCGCACCGCGGTTCCCGGAAGCAGAGTTGCGATATCCTTCGGCGCCGCGATCCGTGGCAGCAGCGGGTCAAGATCGGGCAGTTGCCCGTCAAGCCCCGCCGACAGGGCCAGAACCATTGCACCGTCAGCGCCGTGGCGCACCTCGGCTGTTGGCAAGCCGCCGAACATGCCACTGGGCAGCAGGGTCACCCGCGCCCCTTGCGCCGGGCCATCGACCACACCATAGGCCGGTTCCGGCGTCAGCACGACCGGCACCCCGTCGCGCACCCCAGACAGACGCCGTGTCAGCGCCCCCAGAAGCCCGGCATCGGCGGGATCGACGACCCGCACCGGAACAATGCCCTGCACACCCAGTTGAGCGCGCAACGCCATCGCCAACCCGGCCTGATCACCGGGCATCGCATTGCGCGCCAACCGAACGCCGCTGGTGGCCGTGTCGATTTCGGTCCAGACGGCGAATGTTGCATCGGGGCCGCAGAAGATGCGGTGCGAATGGTGCACGGTGATCGTGATTTCATTGCGCCCCTCGACCAGCGGCGCGTCGCTCAGGACAACGGATTCGAACCCTTCAAAGGCATGCGGTTGGATCGGCGGCATTTCAACGCCGTTTACCCGGACCCGCAGTTCCGATTGCTCGGGCAGCACGTTGATCGCGATGCGATAGGACAGCACAAGATCGTGCAATCCGTCGCCAGACTCCAAGGTCGAACCGGCAGGCAGATCGACAAAGAACCGCTCGCCCTGCACTTCGCCTGATAACCGCTGAATGCCGTCGATGGTTGGAATGACCGCGCGCATCGGCAACAGGATGTGGTCGGGAATCCGGATCGCGCCAGTGTCGCCACCGGCGCCATCATTGGCTGCAGTCTGGCCCGAACGGGCATATTCCGGAACCGTCAACGGACCATCGGGCATTTCCACCGCAGGACGTGCAGCCAGGCGTTCTGGCCGGTCGTTTGGTGCCTGCAGAGTTTCGGGCGCATCCAGAACCGCCCCGAGATCAATCAATTGCACCTCGTCAGCGGATTGTGAGACCTGCTCCGCCGTCTGGCCATACAGCGGCAGTCCGCCCCACATCAGACCCCCTGCGACACAGACCCGGCACAGGGTCGCGGACAACGCCCTGCCCTTTGCGGACGTTCCGGACTTTGCAACCTTCATATTGTGCACGTCAGTCATCCCTGAACCTCCACGGGCGCGGTTCGGGCGGCATGGGCCGCAGCGCGCACTTCCGCCTCCAGATCGACACCAAAGGCCAGCAGATGCGCGGGTTTCTCTTCGCGCACCGGGCGGCTTGCCAGACCGGCGCGGCGGGCGGGTTCGCGCGCCAGATCGTTCAGCAGTTTCGGAAATCCAGTCAGGAACAGCCAGAAGGCATAGCCGAACCCCGCGATCATCCCTTTGCTCCCCTGGCTTTCGCCCCGGATACGGCGCCAGTTTTCACTTTCGCCAAAAATCAGGGTGGCGACGGTTTCGCGGGCCGACAGATCCTGTTCGGCCACAATCACCAGCCCCAGAACCTGACCTTCGGGCGAGGTCTGCGATGTTGTCACCCGGGCCAGAACCGCAGATTCCAGATGCGGCGAGTCCGGAAAGCTGGGGCAGAAATAGACGTTGCGCCCCATCAGGTTTGATACAGCCTCACCTGCCCCCGGAACATTTTCAACAAGGATACCCACACCGCTGGTCGAGGCGTTGACGATTGTAACCGGCAGTTCGTTCTGCGGCCCCTCGCCCAGCCAGACGGTCGCCGGTACCGCAGTCATGACCCGGGGGCTGGCCCGACGCTGCTGTTTCTCGGAAACCGCGCGATAGGCGATCGACACCAGAAGGAAGTTGAAGACAGCCCAGCCTCCCACAACGCTCAACACCGAATGGTCACCCGGAAAGGCGACCCAGCGGATCGCAAGCGCGATCACCCCTGCCAGCATTGCCAGCCACATGATGGTCAGCGGCCAGTGGATCGGAGAGATGTAATCCTCCTCCAGAGTCTCGTCTTTTGCAGTAACGTTAAACTTTGCACTGCGCGGACGGATCACCGTGCGCAACACGGCGCGGGCCAGATAGGGCGCCTGCGCCACCTCGTAGATCTCGGAAATCAGCGGCCAGCGGGTGCGTGCGTAAAGCGCATTCTGCACCAGAAACGCCACGGTCAGATAGGACAGCATATAGGCCATGACCTCGGGGAAGGTGGCCACGAAAATCTCGATCCCGAAGAACAGGTAAACCAGCGGCACCAGAAGATATGTCATGCGAACCAGCGGAAACAGCCAGAAACTCATCGAGTTTATATAGCAAAGCCGTTGTGGAAGACGCAGACCCTTGCGGAACAATGGGTTCTTCAGCATCAGCATCTGCATCATGCCCGCAGCCCACCGGCCCCGCTGTTCAATGAAGGACGCGAATGTTTCAGGCTGCAGCCCGGCGATCATCGCGCGGTCCAGATACAGGCTTTTCCAGCCCTGCGAATGGATTTCCAGCGCGGTTTCGGCGTCTTCCGTGATGGTTTCACCCGCGAAGCCACCGACGCTGTCCAGCGCCGCACGGCGCAACACGGCGGCAGACCCGCAAAAGAACGCGCCGCCCCAACGGTCAAGACCCCGGTGGATGAAGGAATAGAACATCTCGTTTTCCGGCGGGCAACGCGGGCTCAGGTCAAGATTGCGCTGGATCGGATCGGGGTTGATGAAAAAGTGCGGCGTCTGCACCAGAAACAGTTTCGGATCGTCGTTGAAATAGCCCACGGTGCGGGCCAGAAAATCGCGCGACGGAACGTGATCGGCATCAAAGACCACCACCAGATCGCCGGTCAGATCCTCAAGCGCGGCAGACATGTTGCCGGCCTTGGCTTTCTCGTTCTTTTCCCGAGTGGAATATTTCACGCCCAGCTCGGCGCACAGCGCCTGCAATTCAGCCCGCCGCGCCCGCGACCGTTCGGCCAGTTCGGGGTCGGAGGAGTTGCACCGCTGATCGGTGCCGCCGTCATCACACAAAACCACGGTGCGCTTGTCCGCCGGATAGATCATGTTGCGCGCGGCGGCGAGCGTGATGCTCAGCATTTCGATCGGTTCGTTATAGGACGGAACAAGAATGTCGACCGTGGGCAGTTGATCCACGGGAACCTGTTTTGGAAACGGACGTTCGGTCGGGTCGGCGGTGATAAAGGCGTTCAGCAGGAACACCAGAATCGAATAGGTTTCGACCACGAACAACAGGACCGCCACCAGAAACGCGATCGAGATTGAAGGATCGGGAATGGTTTCAAGCAGCCGCCACAACCAATACCGCATGACAATGACTGCCGCCGTGGCCAGCAGGACGAAACGCGGCACCATCTTTCGCGCCATCGGTTTCAGCAGTGCAACGATCACCACCGCGACGATCCCAAGAAACGCCTGCCCTCCGGTCGAGGTCGGCACACTGACCAGTATCGCGATCGGAATGGCGGTCAGCACCCAAAGCGCAAAAACCGGACGGTTGTTTGTTCTGCCGTTCGAACGCGAAGCTGTCATGGGAAACCTGTCAAAAAAATGTGTGACGCGCGGCGCCATAACCAGTAACGGCGGATACAATCGAGGTGGCCGGAAACCCGGCGCCGGACGGCATCAATCGCGCCCGAAAGAGATATGAAAAGACATAATACATTCGGTCAATTCCGGGGTGCGGCCAGCGGCGACAGGATGCGCCCGCCCACCGTGGCGGCCGAGGTGTGGCCGGTTGTGCCGGCACGGATGTTGGTGTCACGGATCGGCGCCAATGCCATATCCATCGAGCCGACAACGCAATTGCGCAGGAACACCTCAAGGGTGTTGGTCCCGCGTGGCAATGCGCGCGCCGCACTTTCCAACCGCCGGAACGCAATGACACAGTTGGTCTGCCCACCGCTACGCCACTCCTGCCAGAAATATGGACCCAGCGTGTCGGTGCCGTTTCGCAGATTGCGATTGTCCAGACTTTGGAACGGTGCGGGCACACCGCCGACGCGACCGATCAACCCTTCAAGGTCGAAACGGCCACTGTTGCGCCCCTTGTAAGCGCGCAGCCAAAGGAGGTTGTCACCGCTCAGGGATGTTGCATTCTCCAGCCCGATCAACTGGATACCTTCACCCGCATCGGCGCGTTGAACCAACGTCAATGCGCCGGGGGCCGATGTCCACAGCCTGTCGACCTGCCCCATCGCATATTGCGCCGTGCTGCGCGTTACATCGGCGCCGAAGTTGCCCAGCCCCGGCGCGGTCGTGCAGGCGGCAAGCGCCAGCCCCGCAACAAGTCCGGTTCGGCGCAGGCAGGATACCGCGACCGAGTATAAACCTGCGTGCCCGGATGGGCGCATGGTGCCGCGAGTCATTGGTTCTCCCCTTCTTGGAAGAAAGCTGGGTAAGGACGGTCATGATTGATCGACGCTGCTGCCGGCGGCACGCCTGACCGGGTTGATCCCGGCTCACCAACGCGCCACGTTGTAATCCTTACTTAAAGTTAACCTGTATTCTAGGCCAATTTTTATGAAACCGTTCGCTATGTCATAATTTATCCGACGGTTGGGGATTATGGTCACACTGGTGATTCCGGTTTTGCAATACAATTTCCATTGGAATCCAGCCTGCCATGCCCTGCCCCGGAACGGTCCGGAAGATGCCTTAACCCCGACAGCGGCTCTCCGCATTCCCGCCACGATTGGTTGGTTAATGGGTTTCAAGGGCAGCACATCGGCCCCTTCGGCGGAACTCCACCGAGGTCAACGGCAGACGGTAAAAACCATGGTCATGACATCGCTTACATCGCAGCAGTACCCGCTTTGGAACGAAGCGCCCGAGCCATGCCAGCAGCCGTCGCGACTGTTCACCGTTCTGGGTTGTGTCACCGCCGTACCGGTTCTGGGCAACATCGCTGCCCGGCTTATGGAAACCACAACCATTGGCATCGACCCGCTGCCTTTCGTCATCTCCGTCGGTCTTGTCGGGCTGACCTGGTTGGTCTGTGCCAATCAGAACGCCGATGCGACCGCCACCGCGCGTGAGGCCAACCGGGCGCTTGAGGCCGCACTGGCCGCCAGCGAAGACCAGCATGAGGTCCTGCGCAACCGCTGCGCCGAACTGGAACAGTTGCTGACGACTGATCCGCTGACCGGAGTGCACAACCGTCGCGGGCTGGAAACCGACTTTGCCGCTGTAATGGCAGAGTCTGGGTCCGACACTGTGATGGCGCTGCTGGATATCGACCATTTCAAGAAAATCAACGACACCTTTGGCCATGCCGCTGGCGACCGCGCTCTCAAGGATTTCAGCCGCCTGTTGCGTGCACGGCTGAACGACAGCCTGCCGGTGTACCGCGTCGGCGGTGAAGAGTTTGTGGTGCTGTTCCCGAAGGCCCAGATGGCAACGGTTGCTGCCCTGCTCGACAATTTCCGCGCTGACCTGCAATTGGGCACCTTTACCCGCGTGCAGGACAGAATTCCGGTCTCATTCTCGGCCGGGCTGGCGCAGGTGCGCGAAACCGGTGCGGATTTCAGCGAGATGTTCAAACTGGCTGACGACCGTCTTTATGCCGCCAAGACCGCCGGCCGTGGCAGAACCGTCTTTCTTGACGCTGCGCCTTGTGAGAAGGTGCAAGTCGCGGCCTGACGGCACCCGTCCGGTGCCGGTCGGATTGACCGGGCGGATCAGGATCGAAAGACCGGTGTTGAGCAAAGACACTCCACAACAGCACAGACCCGGCGCTTTGGCGGCTCCCGCTGACTAAATCGGTCTGATGTCGGCTCTGACGCGACTTGCCGTTGAAACCGACCGCCCGACACCCGGCGCGCCCTCTGCCACCGATCCGGCCTCCCGGAGGGCTCTAGCGCTGATCGGAAACGCTCTGGATGCTATGCAGGTGCAACTGTTCCTGGGCAGCGACTCCCAAGACTTGATCCTGACCCGCAGTTGGACACCGGAAAACCCGGACACGGAAATCCCCGAAGCAGTCTGCGACTGGTCGCCCGATTGCCTGCAACGTCTGGCCGGGGGAAGACCGGTTTTTGTCGACACAGAACCCGGCGAATGTTTGATCCCGACCATGTCCGGCGGTGACCGATTGTGCGGCGTTTTGCGTATTCTTTACGGGGTCGAAGATTCAGCGCTTTACGATCCCGCCCAACTTGCCCCGATTGGCAATGTGTTGCTGCTGCTGGAACGGCGCGACATTGACATGGAAGCTCGGGAACCGGCAACGCTCGACACGATGGCGGCATACCAGCTTTTGGACCGCAGCGGCGCGGCGCAGCAGGGGTGCGAGACCGTGCAGGGATATCTGGGCGGGCGTTCGGTGGCCCCGGACAACTTCGAGCGTCTTCATCTGCGTCGCCGCTCACCAAAGTTCCGGCCCAAGAGGGCCGAAACCTGATCGCGCCGCCGGTTCAGCCGATTGATTGCAACCGGCGGAACAGCGCTGACGTGTCCCAGCGCCCGCCGCCCATCTTTTGAACGTCTTTATAGAATTGATCGACCAGCGCAGTGACCGGCAGGCTGGCGCCGTTTTCATCCGCCGCATCAAGGCAGATGCCCAGATCCTTGCGCATCCAGTCGACCGCAAACCCGTGCTCGAACTGATCCTCAAGCATGGTTTCATGGCGGTTGGCCATCTGCCACGATCCGGCAGCGCCCTGAGAAATCACCTCGACCACCGCGCGTCCGTCCAGCCCGGCCTTTTCGGCAAAATGCAGCGCCTCGGACAGACCCTGCACCAGCCCTGCAATGGCGATCTGGTTGCACATCTTGGTCATCTGCCCGGCACCGGTATCACCGATCCGCCGACAGATCCGCGCATAGGCCGCAATCACCGGTTCGGCCCGGGCATAGGCATCAGCGTCGCCGCCGCACATCACCGACAGCACGCCGTTTTCGGCCCCCGCCTGACCGCCAGAGATCGGCGCATCAATAAAGGCGATCCCGCCCTCGGCGGCGGCAGCGGCCAGTTCGCGTGTCACTGCCGCGGAGACGGTGGTGTGATCGACAAAAACACTGCCCGCCTCCATTCCGGCAAAGGCCCCGTCTTCGCCAAGGCAGATGGCACGAAGATCGTCATCGTTGCCAACGCAGGACAGAACAAATTCGGCCCCCTTGGCCGCCGCGCGGGGGGTTGTCGCCGCCGTGCCATTGTGGGCTTCGACCCAGACACCGGCCTTTTCGCCCGTGCGGTTATAGACCGTTACATCATGCCCGGCCTTTGCCAGATGCCCCGCCATCGGAGCCCCCATCACGCCCAGTCCCAGAAACGCCAGTTTCGTCACGCCTTTTCTCCCCCGATTAAATCGCCTAGTCCTAACTAACCCATCGCTCCCATTGGTCAACCGAGGTTTCATGTCACTCGCCTTTCGCTGGCTTTTGCGTATCTTCACCGGGCTGACCGCCTTGACACTGATTGCGCTCTTTGTCGTTTATCAGTTCACCGCGCGCTCCCTGCCCGACTATTCCGCCCGCTATACCGCGCCTGAACTGTCGGGCCCGGTGGAAATCGTGCATGACAACGCCAGCGTGCCGCATATTTTTGGAAGCACGGACGCCGACGTTTATTTCGGGTTGGGATTTGCCCATGCGCAGGACCGGCTGTGGCAAATGACGATGCTGCGGCGCACCGCACAGGGGCGTCTGTCCGAGATTTTCGGCGCGCGCACTGTGCGGACCGACGATCTGCTGCGGCGGCTCGACATCTACAATCTTGCTGTGCAGTCGTTCGAGGCGCAGTCAGGCGAGACAAAGATCGCCCTCAGGGCCTATGCTGCCGGGGTCAATTCCTGGCTGGAGCAGGTGAACGACGGGGCGCGGGGGCGCGGCGCACCGGAATTTTTCCTGTTCTCGCCCGAACTCGCCCCATGGCAGCCCGCTGACAGTCTGGCGATCATCAAACTGATGGGGCTGCAACTGTCATCGCATCTGGAGAACGAGGTGCTGCGCGCCCGGACCTCGCTGATGCTGCCTGATGAACGGGTCCGCGACATTCTGCCCGATGCCCCCGGCAGCGGAGTGGCCGCGCTGCCGGAATATGCCGCGCTGTTTCCCTCGGTGCCACGCTTTGCCGCCGGCGATCCGACGCCCCGCGATCCGCTGTCGCCGTTCAAGTCACGCGCCTTTGCCGGTGCATCGAATGCCTGGGCCGCGGCCCCCGAACGGTCGGCCGCGGGCGGGACGCTTTTGGCCAATGACCCGCATCTGGGATTCACCGCACCGACAATCTGGTATCTGGCGCGCCTTGAGCTTCAGTCAGGCGGTGTGATCGGTGCGACGATTCCGGGGATACCGGTCATCCTGGCCGGACGTTCGGCGCGGCTCGGATGGGCGATCACATCTGCCTATGTCGACGATCAGGATGTTCACATCGAAAAACTGAACCCCGACAACCCCGAAGAGGTGCTGACCCCTGAGGGCTATAAAAAGCTGCGCAGCCGTACTTCGATCCTCCGGGTCAAGGACGAAGATCCACGCAGCCTGACCCTGCGCTGGTCCGAAAACGGTCCGATCCTGCCCGGCAGTCACTATGATCTGGCCACAGTCACGCCGCCCGGGCATGTGGCGTCGCTTGCCTGGACAGTGCTGTCTCCGGCCGACACATCGCTGACCGCAGCCATGGAGCTGATGCAGGCCGGGACAATTGCCGAAGGTATCGCGGCGGGCGAAGGTTTCATCGCCCCGGCGCAGAACCTCACGCTGGTCGATGCGACGGATATCGCGATGAAAACCATTGGAGCGATGCCCCGCCGCGACGAGGGACACCAGAGTCTTGGCCGGATGCCGACACCCGGCTGGCTGGCCGAAAACCGCTGGCAAGGCCGGCTGCCCTATGCGGCCAATCCCGAATTTCTGTCACCTGCCGGGGGAATTCTGGGCAATACCAACAACAAGACCGTCGATCGGCCGTTTCCCCTGCATGTCAGTTGGGAATGGGGCGACACCCAACGGATCGAACGCTGGCGCCGGTTGATGCAATCGCGCGAGGTGCATACGCGCGAAAGTTTCATCGAAGCGCAACTGGACACGGTCAGCCCGACGGCGCGCACCCTGTTGCCGTTGGTGGCGGCCGATCTGTGGTTCACCGGCGATCCGGCCCCCGAAGGCACTCCCGAACGATTGCGTCAGCGGGCGCTGGAGCTGCTGGCGGGTTGGAACGGCGAGATGAACGAACATCTGCCCGAGCCGCTGATCTATGCTGCATGGATGCGGGCCTTGCAGGAACGGCTGATCCGCGATGAGTTGGGGCCGCTGTCCGCCGAATTCAATCACATCGACCCGGTGTTCATCGAGCGGGTGTACCGCGATACCGAAGGTGCTGCGGTGTGGTGTGACGTGTTGCAATCGGCGCCGGTCGAAACCTGCTTTGACATCTCGCGCCAATCCCTGGACGAAGCGCTGATCTGGATCGCTGAACGGTACGGGACAGCGCTTGAATCCCTGCGCTGGGGCGATGCCCATGAAGCGACACAGGATCACCCGGTTCTGGGAACGACACCGATCCTGTCGTGGTTCGTGAATATCCGTCAATCCACCAGCGGCGGCGACAATACCCTGCGACGTGGCCGCACCAGCGGCACCGGCCGCGATCCGTTCCAGAATGTGCATGGGGCCGGATACCGGGGCGTCTATGACTTTGCCGATCCGGACAGTTCGGTATTCATCATCTCGACCGGGCAATCGGGGCATCCGCTGTCGCGTCACTATGACGATCTGGGCGAGTTGTGGCGGCGGGGCGAATATATCCCCATGTCGCTCGACCCAGACCTGGCCAGGGCGGCGGCGGTGGGGATCACGACATTGACGCCGTGATTGGGCGCCGTAATTGGGTACCGTGACTGTGGTGCTGTGACTGGGGTACGGTGATTGGGGCGCCGTCTTGCGGCGCCCGCAGGATCAGTCGGCGCGGCGGCGGATATAATCGACCAGAGCGCGCGTTGACCCGTCCTTGTCCGCCGCGTCTTTTTCACCCGTGACGACGGGCTGCAGCGCGACGGCCAGTTCCTTGCCCAGTTCGACGCCCCACTGGTCGAACGAATTGATCCCAAGCATCACGCCTTCGACAAAGACCCGGTGTTCATACAGCGCAATGATCTGGCCCAGAACGAATGGGGTCAGTTGCGGATAGGCCAGCGTGGTCGACGGACGATTGCCCGGAAAGACCCGGTGGCGGGCCTGACGGTCAAGCTCGTCCCCGGTGAAACCCTTTTCAGCCATCAGCGCGCGGGCCTGTTCAAATGTGCGACCGCGCAACAATGCCTCGGACTGGGCCAGACAATTGGCGATCAGCAGGGTGTGCTGATGCGCAAGGTCGACCTCGTGCCCGTTCGCGCCGATCATGAATTCACAAGGCACGACGCGGGTGCCCTGGTGAATCAATTGATAAAATGCGTGCTGCCCGTTGGTGCCCGGCTCGCCCCAGACCACAGGCCCGGTGTTCACCGGCACATCGCTGCCGTCCATCGCTACGGATTTGCCGTTGCTCTCCATCTCAAGCTGCTGAAGATACGCCGGAAGTCGCAACAGGCGCTGCTCATAGGGCAGCACGGCGCGGGTCGCATAGCCGCAGCCCTGATTGTGCCAGATACCGATCAGAGCCAGCATCACCGGCATATTCTCCAACGGTTTCGCGGCGCGGAAATGGATATCCATCGCCTCGCCGCCAGCCAGAAACGCGCGGAAGGCGTCGCGCCCCACAGCGATCATCAAGGGCAGGCCGATCGGCCCCCAGATCGAATATCGCCCGCCGACCCAATCCTCGAACCCGAACACCCGGTCGGGCGCAATGCCGAAAGCGGCGGTCTTTTCCGCCGCGCTGGACAGGGCAGCGAACTGTGCGCCGGTGTTGGTGACCGTTTCGCTCATCCACGCTTTTGCAGTGGCGGCGTTGGTCATGGTTTCAATGGTGGTAAAGGTCTTTGAGGCGACAATCACCAGCGTAGTCGCCGCATCCAGCCCGCGCAGAGTGTCGGCGATATGGGCGCCATCGACGTTGGAGACATAATGCACGCGCGGCCCGTCGTGGTAAGGCGCAAGCGCCAGAGTGGCCATCACCGGGCCAAGATCCGAGCCGCCGATGCCGATGTTGACCACATCGGTGATCGCGCCGCCCTGCCCCGTGAACGTGCCGTTGCGCACGGATTCGGCGAAATCGCCCATCCGGTCCAGTGTCGCCAGAACTCCCGGCATCACATCGGCGCCGTCCACCATGACCGGCGTGGCCGACAGGTTGCGCAGCGCGGTGTGCAAGACGGCGCGCCCTTCGGTGTCGTTGATCGGCGCACCCGAAAACATCGCGTCGCGCTTGGCCTCCAGCCCTGCCTGATCGCAGAGCGACACCAGCAGATCACGGATTTCGCCGTCGATGTTTGTCTTGGAGTAATCGAACAGAAGATCACCAGCCGAGACTGAAAATTCACCCGCCCGCCCGTCATCAAACAGCGACAGGATCGGGCGGTCGGCAACGGCTGCGGCGGCGCCGGAAAGCGCGGTCCAATTCATCAAGCGATCCCCCATCTCATGCCGCCCAATGTACCGTCGCATTGCCCAGCACCAGTGATATCGGCGCCTCGGACGGCGCAAGGCTGACGGCCTTTTCCAGTGCTGCGCGCTTGCCTGCTCCGGTGATCAGGATATGGGTCGACATCGCCTCGCGCATCGCGCTGGCGGTCAGGGTGATGCGGGGTTCCAACCCCTCGGGCGCATCCACTGCCATCAGCGGCGCGTCGGTCGACAGTGCTTCCTCAAGCTGCGGCGATCCGGGAAACAGCGATGCAGTGTGCATATCGTCGCCCATGCCCAGCAGCAGGATCGAGATCGGCAGGACCGGGGTGACCCGCGCGATCAGCTCTGCGAGATCCGCCCCCGGTTCACCCGCGTCGGGCCCATCCGGCACCAGCCGCACAAAGTTCGCCCCGGCAGCCTTGCCCACCAGCAAATGATTGCGCAGCAATCGTTCGTTCGAGCGCAGGTGATCGGCCGGAACCCGGCGTTCGTCGGTCAACAGGACATTGACCCTGCTCCAATGCAGCGACGTGTCCGACAGCATGTCGAACAACGGTCCCGGAGTGCTCCCACCCGGTACCGCCAGCGTTGCAGTGTCATTGGCGATCAGATTGGTCGAAAGCTCGCTTGCCATGGCGTCGGCAAGCCGCATCATCAACATTTCACGGTCGGAATATTCGATCAGGTTCATCCCTTGATCTCCCTCCAGCGTCGTCCTTCGCGCATCATAAGCATCTGCGCATCTTCAGGCCCCACAGTGCCCGGCTCATAGGGTTTTGGCGCCTCGCCGCGTTCTTCCCAACCCTCGATGATCGGGTCGGTCCAGGCCCAGGCGGCCTCAACCTCGTCGCCGCGCATGAACAGGGTCTGGTTGCCCCGGATCACATCCATGATCAGGCGTTCATAGGCCTCGGGCACGTCTTCGGCGTCAGGCCCAAAGGCATCGGCAAAGCTCATGTCCAAGGGCACATCCATCAGACGCATGCCCCCCGGCCCCGGCTCCTTGATCGTGACACCAAGCGTCATGCCTTCGTTGGGCTGCAAACGGATGGTCAGGATATTGCGGTGCGTGCCGGCCTCTTGATCGAAAATCAGATGCGGCGCGTCCTTGAACACCACGGCAATTTCGGACGCCCGGCTTTTCAGCCGCTTGCCCGTGCGCAGATAGAACGGCGTGCCCGACCAGCGCCAGTTGCTGACGTTGATCTTCATTGCGATGAAGCTCTCGGTCAGACTGCGCTCGTTTTCCGCATCGTCGCGATAACTTGGCTGGTCGCCCGCGGCGGCATACTGACCGCGCACGATATGGTGCGGCAGAACCGGATCAAGCGAGCGGATGACCTTCAGCTTTTCGTCACGCACCGAATCCGGATCAAAGCGGCTGGGCGGTTCCATGGCAATCAGACACAGAAGCTGCATCAGGTGGTTCTGGACCATATCCCGCATGGCACCGGATTTGTCGTAATACGCGCCGCGCCCACCCACACCGACCGTTTCGGCCACGGTGATCTGGATGTGATCGACGTATTGCGCGTTCCACAACGGCTCGAACAGCATGTTGCCAAACCGCACCGCCATCAGGTTCTGTACTGTCTCCTTGCCCAGATAGTGATCGATCCGGTAAACCTGACTTTCCGAGAAATGTTCCGCAAGGGTCGCGTTCAGAGCCTTTGCGCTGGCCAGATCGCGACCAAACGGCTTTTCAACAACGATCCGCGAATCGTCGTCGGCCAGACCGTATTTGTGGAGCCGCTCTGCCAAAGCGCCGAACAGCGACGGACCGACCGAGAAATAATAGGCCGAGATCACATCTTTGCGCACGAGTTTTGCAAGATCTTTCCAGCCGCCGTCGCCGGTGGCGTCAATCGTGACAAAATGCAATCGCTCCAGAAACGCATCAAGTGTCGCATCGTCACGGTCTTCGGTGCGACCGCTTGGCGCGAATTCGTCAATCGCGCTGCGCACGAAATCACGATATCCGGCATCGTCGTAATCGCTGCGTGAAGCGCCGATCACGCGGGCCGTATCGGGCATCTGCCCGCCAACGAACCGCCGAAACAGACCCGGAAGGATCTTGCGACGCGCCAGATCGCCGGTGCCGCCGAAAATGACCAGATCGAATGCCTCGACTGGAATGACCCGTGAAACCATTGTTATCCTCGTGTCTTTTGCCCGACCGCTGCCGGTCTGTTAGCGCTAACCAGTTTCCGCTGGCGCTCTAACCGCTTCGTTTGACAGAGTCTAGCACGGCACGCGGGGTGCACAACTGTGTCAAAGACGGCGCGCAGGGTTTAGGCAGCCTTCTTACCGGTTGACCGGTGATGTGCACCTCGTCGCGAATAGTGGTAAAGCGAAGCGGCGCGAAACGTCCGTCAGTGCCGGCCTGCACCCTGCCGCCATACGACCCGGAATTCGAACTGGGCGAGATTCTGGAACAGCCCGGGCAGGCCGTCGCGCTGAACCATCACCATTGCGCAAAATTCTGCGTTCTGGGCGGGGCCAGCTGTTCTGCCTGATGCATTTGCCTGATGCTTTGAGCGAATGCTGCGGGACGGCGGGTGGGGCGTCGGCGCAGCCGCGCGACATCCGGTGTCATTGCCAACCCCATAACTATGCCCTTTCAATCCCGGCGCAGCGCGGATGATCAGACGCCAAGGTCGCCAGCCACATCAACCGCGCGATCACCGCAAATTGCTCAGATGGTCCGGTGAATGAACGGATCGCTTATCGGTTGGTCCGATCCACGGGGCGCTTTATCTCGACCTCGATGAAACTCATCGGTGCCGTTCCGCCATTGATCACGTTATGCTCCACCCCCTCCGCGCGACGATAGGCGATGCCGGGCGCGATGGTGACAGTTCGCGATGTACCGCCGGGTTCTTCAAGGATCATGACGCATTCGGTCAGGGTGGTGATCACATAGTCCATCCCGTGTCGATGCCAGCCGGTCTCAGCGCCGGGCGCAAAATCAAACCGGGTGATCCGCACCAGATCGTCATCCACCAACTGTGTCGCCACCGCGGCGGTGGGCTTCTTTTTCATATCCCTGGCCAAAACATTGATCTCATCTTTCTTGCCGCGCCCGGTTGCCCGCGCGCCCGTTGTTTGCCGCTGAACTTCGGCCGAATTTCCACTCGAGGTGCGAAAATTCAGCCGCTCCATCAGTTCCAGATCGCGTTCGACCAACCGGTCCATCGCGTGCCGGGCGGCGTCGGTGTCCAGCAAATCAAGAACCGCCTGCCAGCGGCTTTTTCCCTGCTCCAACGGTCCATTATTGGCCCGGTTCGATGCTATATTCGGGCGTTGCCCAAGCAGAGCCTGCATATCCTGCTCCAGCGGTTCAAAATCGCCCGAGCGGTAAATCGCGTCCAGACGTCCGGCATTGGTCAAGGCGCGCTTCAGCACCTCGGAGGTTGAAAGACCGCGCAACGCCACCGGGCGCTTCAGGCTGCGGGTGGCGAGATACGTTGTTGTCAGATTGCCCCAGACCTCGTCGATCCATTTGCGTTCACGGGGTTCGGGCGGCAGGAAAAAATCGTCGATCGGGCGCATCAAACGGTTGTCCTGCATGGCGCGCTGTTCGGGTGGCAGCGCTTCGGCCTTGGCGCGCAGATAGAAATACTGTGACCCCAGCCTTTCGCGCGGATCGCGCAGCACGCTGAACGTAAAAGGGTCTTTCAGCTCGCCCAGCTTGAGCCAATCAAGATGCCCGGAATAAAACCGATAGCCGGGCGGAAATGGCGTATCCGCGGTCATCTGCTGCATCACCAGAATCGGCGATGTCGCATCGTTGCCCACAACTTCGGCAATCGCGTGGTGCACGGTCTGCCCGCCGGTCTTGGGCATGTGCAGAAAAACAATGGGGCGGTCGTGATGCGGCATGGTGTCCCGACGGATGTTGAATTCCGTCGATTACCCCATTTTTGCCAGGGACGCGATAGCTGTTGCAACAGCGCACCACCCTGCCCCAATGCCGCCTTCTTGATGTGCAAGTGTTGTCTCAGTGGCGCATAAACCGCGCCATCGATCAGGAGCAAGAAATGCCCGTATCCGCACCCCACCCCGCCCCCGTTTCCGCACGCCCGTTTCCGGTTCCCAGCCCCAAACCGGGCGGATCGGCGAAACCCGCGCCGCGCCCTGCGCCGGTGTTCCGGTTTTCTGACTGGGCCGCGATCTGAACCTTTTGCGCCGCCGCTTCCCGGTCTAGTCTGGGATATGGCGACTCAGATTTCCACGATCCGCAATCTTGGCCCGGCGATGGAGCAGTCGTTTGAGGCTGTTGGCATCACTTCGGCCGAACAACTGCGCGATCTGGGAACCGATGCTGCCTATGCCCGGCTGCTGGCCGGCGGACACCGGGCGCATTTCATCGCTTATTATGTAATCGAGATGGGATTGCAGGGCCGCCCGTGGAACGATTGTCAGGGCGCCGAAAAAGCCGCATTGCGTGCAAGGTTCGACCGGATCAAATCGAGCGCTCCCGCTGCGGGCCCGAATGCCACCATCGAAGCGGAACTCGACAGGATCGGCGTGCGGGCGAGATCGTGACTTTGATCGCGACAGCGGTCAAAACTCTGGTCAACTGGGGCATAAATGTGGAAACTCGCGGCAATCCGTCGCGAAAGGCGCCCCAATGTCCGATCCAACCGCCGCGAATCATCCCAAGCCAAACGAGACCCGAGAACGTATTGCGCAGACGCTGGCCCGGGCCGAGGATGCATTCCGAAATCAAGACCGGGATCTGTGCCTGACCCTGTGCCATGAGGTGTTGACCGAAGACGACACACCGCTGGACCATGCGATCACGGTTTCGCTTTTGCTGCGCGAAATCGGACAAGAGGAACTGGCAAGCCATGTCCAGCACTCGATCGTCGCCGCGGTCCGCTCAAGCATCGACGCCGCATGGGATTCGCCCGGAAATCTGGTGCTCATGGCACAGGTGCTTGATTCGACCGACGACCGCCCCGAGGCCGAACGCCTGTACCGCCGCGCCTATGACATCGACCCGACCATTACGCTTTCGGTTATTGCGCTGGCCGTCTTCCTGATCGAAACCGACCGCGCGCCCGAAGCGCTGGATCTGGTGGGCCCTGCCATTGAGAGTAATGATAAACCCTTGGCCATGGCGCGATATTTCGCCGTCACCTTTGGCCATCGCGGGGCCACGGAACAGGCAATCACCCTGATGGAGCGCACCCGGACCAAGTGCAAATCTGCCAGCGAACGCGGCCAGATCGATCATGTTCTGGCGGGGCTGCGCGGCAAGGACACCGGACTGGACCAACATGCCATGGCTGTGACGCTGTTCGACAAGTTCGCCGAAAACTATGACGAACAGCTTGAAAAGCTGGGCAACAAAGGCCCGACGGTCATGCTGTCGCTTCTGGAACAGCTGAACCTGCCGCGCACGCCGACGCGCCGGATTCTGGATGCCGGGTGCGGCACGGGCCTCTGCGCGCCGTTTCTGCGCAAATGGGCGCGCGATCTGCAAGGTGTCGATCTGTCGGTGGGGATGCTGCAAAAATGCCGCGCCAAAGGGCAGTATGATTCTCTTGCCCGCACCGATATTTCCGCCCTGCATACCTTTCCCGAAGGACCGTTCGACATGATCGTCTGCGGCGATGTTCTGGTTTATTTCGGGGCGCTTGAGGGGGTGTTCGGCAATTTTCGCAAGATCCTGCGTCCCGGCGGATGGCTGTTGTTCACGGTCGAGGAAGCGACAGACCCCAAGCGCGGGGGCGGATATCAAATCTATGGCTCGGGTCGATACCGACACGGCGAAACCTATTTGCAGCAGGTGCTGGATGGCGCCGGTTTCACCCGCCCAAAGACACTTCTGCGTGATCGGTTGCGCGATGAACTTGGGTCACCGGTGATGGGTCTGGCGATGGCGGCACAGAAACCCGCGCTGCTTGGCGCATGAAAAAGGCCCCGTTGGGGGCCTGATTCCGGATTGCAGAGTGTGAACCGAGGTCAGCCGACCAGTTCAAGACCCGAAAAGAAGTACGAGATTTCTTCAGCAGCCGCTTCTGGCGCGTCGGACCCGTGCACCGAGTTTTCACCAACGCTTTCGGCGAATTCGGCGCGGATCGTGCCTGCTGCTGCGTCTGCCGGGTTGGTTGCGCCCATGATTTCGCGGTTCTTGCCGATGGCGCCTTCGCCTTCCAGAACCTGTGCGACAACCGGGCCAGAGGCCATGAATTCGCACAATTCGTCATAGAACGGGCGGGCGGCGTGCACTTCATAGAATTTGCCAGCCTGATCTTTTGTCAGGTGAATCCGCTTTTGCGCGACGATGCGCAGACCCGCATCCTCGAACTTGGCGTTGATCTTGCCTGTCAGGTTGCGTTTGGTCGCGTCGGGCTTGATGATGGAGAGTGTGCGCTCGGTCGCCATGTAATGTGCCTTTGTGTGCCGCAGGGCGACCCCGTGCCGCCCCTGAAAATCAGGCGCCCTGCTACCATGGGGTCCGGGCCAATGAAAGGTACGAATGTCGCGCATTGACCTTGTGAGGCCACGCTGGCACACGGCCCCATGCTAATCATCGATAACATATCCTATTCCGTCGAAGGCCGCCCGTTGTTCGAGCAGGCCACAGCGACGATTCCCGACGGCCACAAGGTTGGCATTGTCGGGCGAAACGGCACCGGCAAGACCACGTTGTTCAATTTGATCCGTGGCGAACTGGTGCTTGAGGGCGGCGATGTCCGTCTGCCCGCCAAAGCCCGCATCGGCGGTGTCGCTCAGGAAGTGCCGGGGTCCGAGGTGTCTCTGCTCGACACGGTTCTGGCCGCCGATACCGAACGCGCCGAATTGCTGGCCGAATCGGAGACCGCCACTGACGGTGTCCGGATCGGTGAAGTTCAGGCGCGACTTGCCGATATCGAAGCCTGGAGCGCCGAGGCGCGCGCCGCGTCGATCCTGCGCGGACTGGGTTTTACCCACAAAGAACAACTGATGCCGTGCTCTGCCTTTTCGGGTGGCTGGCGGATGCGCGTTGCGCTGGCGGCGGTGCTGTTTGCCGCGCCTGACCTGCTGTTGCTCGATGAGCCGACGAACTATCTCGATCTGGAAGGCGCGCTCTGGCTGGAAAGCTATCTGATGCGTTATCCCCATACGGTGATCGTGATTTCCCACGACCGTGGGCTGCTGAACCGCGCCGTGAACCACATCCTGCACCTCGAGGATCGCAAACTGACGCTTTACGCGGGTGGCTATGACCAGTTCGCGCGCACCCGCGCCGCCCGTCTGGCGGTGGTCGAGGCACAGGGCCGCAAGACCGAAGCCCGCCGCGCCCATCTGCAAAGTTTCGTCGACCGGTTCCGCGCCAAAGCCTCCAAGGCGAAACAGGCGCAATCGCGCATCAAGATGATCGAAAAGCTGGAAACGATCAGCACGCCGCAAGAGGCGGCGTTGCGCGCGTTCACCTTCCCCGAGCCCGAGGAACTGTCGCCGCCCATCGTCAACATCGAATCCGCATCTGTCGGTTATAACGACACGCCGGTCCTGTCGAAACTGTCGCTCCGGATCGATCAGGATGACCGGATCGCCCTGCTCGGGCGCAACGGCGAAGGCAAATCAACCTTGTCCAAACTGCTGGCGGGCAAGCTGGAAGCGATGAGCGGACGGATCACCAAATCATCGAAACTGCGGGTCGGGTATTTTGCCCAGCACCAGTTGGACGAATTGCGTGCCGATGAAACGCCGCTGGATCACCTGCGCCGGATGCGCGGCACCGAAACCCCTGCGCGTCATCGCGCCCGTCTGGCCGGTTTCGGTCTGACCGCGGCACAGGCCGATACCGAAGTCGCGCGCCTGTCAGGGGGACAAAAGGCGCGGCTCTCGCTGCTTTTGGCCACGCTTGATGCGCCGCACATGCTGATCCTTGACGAACCTACCAACCACCTCGACATGGAAAGCCGCGAGGCGCTGGTCGAGGCGTTGACCGCATATTCAGGCGCGGTCATTCTGGTCTCCCATGACATGCACCTGCTGGGGCTGGTGGCTGACCGGCTGTGGCTGGTCAAGGATGGGCGCGTTGCCCCCTATGACGACGATCTTGAAAGCTATCGCAAGATGCTGTTGTCGGCGGATTCATCCGATGGGAAACGCGGTAACGGCAAAAAAGCCGAGAGCAAACGCAAGGACGATGCGACACCACAAGACGTTTCGTCCCTGCGCTCTGACGTGAAGCGCTGCGAAGAACGGGTGACGAAACTGTCCGCCATGCGCGACAAACTGGCAAAAAAACTGGCCGATCCCGGGTTGTACGAACCCGACAAGCTGGGCGAGGCCGAAGTCTGGCAAAAGAAGTATGCCGAGGTGATGGAGGCGCTTGACCGGGCCGAGGCAATGTGGATGAAATCTCTTGAAAAGCTGGAAGAAACAGTGAGTTAAGCGATGGAGCTAAGCTTTTACATCACCGCTTTTGTTACGCTTTTTGTGGTGATTGACCCGATCGGCCTGACGCCGTTGTTTGTTGCGCTGACCAAAGGAATGCCCCGTGATCGGCGCAACGGTGTCGGATACCACGCGCTGATCATCGGCGCGATCCTGTTAACCCTGTTCGGGCTGTTCGGGGAAGCGGTTCTTGGCTTTGTGGGCATTTCCATGCCGGCGTTCCGGATCGCGGGCGGGATTCTGCTGTTTCTCACCGCCCTTGATATGCTGTTCGAACGGCGGACCCAACGCCGACAGGGTCAGGCCGACGCGCATCCGCCTGATCCGTCAGTGTTTCCTCTGGCAACTCCGCTGATCGCGGGTCCCGGGGCGATTGCGACGATGATCCTGCTGACCGGCGAGACAGGCGGGAGCTTCACCGCTATTCTTCTCGTTCACCTCGTTATGTTTCTGGTGCTTGGGCTGACCCTTGCGCTGTTTCTCATGGCCGGGTTGCTGGAAAAACTGCTGGGCGATGTCGGTGGCAACGTGGTGACGCGTTTGCTGGGGATGTTACTGGCGGCGCTTTCGGTTCAGTTTGTCGTCGATGGAATTTTGGCGCTGACACAACCGCTCTGACTGGAGTTTCAGAATGGATTCCAATGACTTCGGACGCGTTCTTTACTTTGTCCTGTTGCTGGCGGCGATCTTTGGTTCCTATCTGGTCTCGTCGCGTGAAAACCTTGGCAAGACGGCCCAGATGGCGGCGATCTGGGGGCTTATCTTTGTTGGTGTCATCGCGGCCGCCGGGTTGTGGCAGGACATCCGCGACGACATTGCGCCTCGTCAGGGTGTCATCGGCGAAGGCGGTCGGATCGAGGTGCCCATGGGCATCGATGGCCACTATCATCTGACGCTGGATATCAACGGAAAACCCATTCGTTTCATCATCGACACCGGCGCAAGCGATCTGGTTCTGACCCAGCGCGACGCCCGGGTCGCAGGCATCGATCCCAGCGCGCTGGCCTATCTTGGCCGGGCGCAGACGGCCAATGGCATGGTTCCGATTGCGAGGGTGACGTTGGACACTGTCGGTCTTGGCGATGTGATCGACCGTCAGGTCGGCGCCTCGGTCAACGGTGGCGAAATGCAGGGGTCATTGCTTGGGATGAGCTATCTCGGGCGGTTCGGACGGATCGTGATTACCGGGAACCGGCTGATTCTCGAACGTTGAAGCGATGATATTCCCTGATTGAAAAGGCCGGTTGTCGCGGGTTCACAACCCAAAGCAGAGCCGCCCGCTCATGCCTCGGCCTTCTTTTCCCACCGGCCCGACGCCTCGCTCCAATATTGCGCCGAACATCCCGCCTTGGTCAGTTCGCGCCACTGGCCGCGCGCCTTTTCCAGTTGCCCGGGATCGTTGCCGTCGAACAGCACGCAAACCCGCTCCAGCCGCGTCACCTCGTCTGCGGTCACGGCGGCCCCGTCGATGATCATCAAGCATTCGGCATTGTTGGCAATCGCATCGTCGGTGGTCAGCAGTACTGGCTGGTCGGCATCGAAATCACCCCCCGCCATGCCGTGCGGCAAAAACGGATCGCCGGTCAGCCACAACTGTTGATCCAACCATTCCATTCGCCGCAGATTGGCACCGCGAACGCAAACGCGCCAATCGGCACCGCGCGCCCGGGCAATCAGCGTCGGCAGCGTCTCTTCAAGTGGACGCTCGGTCAGATGATAGAAATACGCCGCGCCCATCAGGCCCCCGATCAGCTTTGCGGATCATAATCGCCGACGGTCCAGACATGTCCGCCCGGATCGCGGCAGGTGAAGGCGCTGCCGCCGTGATCCTGCGCCGTCAGCGGCAACAGGATCTCGGTGCCCGCGTCGCGCACCCGGGCAAAACACCCGGATACGTCTGCCATAACCGCATAAAGCGACACAGTCGCCCGGCCCCCAGTGTCAGCGGGCGAAATCATGAACTGGCCGAAATCGCCTTGCTGCGTGTCGGGGCCGAACATGAAGATGCCAGTGCCAAGGCGCAGTTGTGCATGCTGGATCGCGCCCGCCTCACCGCGAAAGACATTGTGTTCGGACAGGCCAAGCACATCGCGCAAAAACGTCAGCGCGGCCTCGCAATCGGAATATTTTGTCGCGGCGATCAGCATGGGATGCCCGGTTCACTCCTTGTCGGATTCGAACATATCACGGATCATCCGGTCAAGCGACAAGACCCCCCAGCCCGACGCGCCCTTGGGGGCATGGGTGCTGTCGGCGGTTGTGCTGGCGACGCCCGCGATATCGAGGTGGATCCACGGCGTGCCATCCTTGACGAACCGGTGGAGGAATTCGGCGGCGGTGATCGACCCGGCAGGGCGGCCACCGACATTCTTTACATCGGCGATGCGTGATTTCAGCTGTTTCGCATAGGCTTTGCCCAGCGGCATCCGCCACGCGCCTTCGCCCTCAGCGCGGGCCGCCTTCAGAAAGGCGTTGCACAGGGCGTCGTCGTTGGAGAACACGCCGGCGTTTTCGTGGCCAAGGCCGATGATGATCGCGCCGGTCAGCGTCGCCAGATCAACCATGCCCGTGGGCGCAAAGCGGTCCTGTGCATACCACATGACATCGCACAGAACCATGCGGCCCTCGGCGTCGGTGTTGATCACCTCGACCGTATCGCCCTTCATGGATTTCACCACGTCGCCCGGACGGGTGGCCCGGGCATCGGGCATGTTTTCGACCAGCCCGACCAAGGCCACGACGTTGGCCTGTGCCTTGCGCATCGCCAGCGTCTTCATCACGCCCGCAACGACACCGGCACCGCCCATGTCCATGGTCATGTCTTCCATTCCGGCGGCGGGTTTCAGCGAAATACCGCCGGTGTCAAACACCACACCCTTGCCGATCAGGGCAAAAGGCGCCTCTTGCTGGCCACCTTTCCACTGCATCACCACAACCTTGGAGGGGCTGTCGCTGCCCTGCCCCACGGCCAGCAGCGTGCGCATTCCGAGCTTTTCAAGATCGGCTTCTTCCAGAACCTCGACCTCGACCCCAAGATCGGACAGTTCACTCAACTGCCGGGCAAATTCGGTGGTGGTCAGCACATTGGCCGGCGCATTGACCAGATCGCGGGTAAAGAAAACGCCCGCAGCCCGGGCCGCGATCAGATCGGCCATGCCGTCGCAATTTTCAGGTTTAGAGACCATCACGGTGACGGCCCCGGCACCGGCGGGGCGATCGCCGCTGCGCTGATCGGCATAGTCATAGGCGCGCAAGACGGCACCCTGCGCGATATCGCGCACCCCCCGCGCCGAACCGGCCATGATCACAACTGGCTTTTCCCCTGCGCCAGCACCGATCGCGACACCGGCAGCCAAGGCATCGGGGCCAGAGGCATTGCGAGGCAGCTTTACCACCTGCACCACATCCGCCGCCATGCCACCCGGGAACGACAGGTCAAGTGCCGCGCCCTCATCCAGCTTTTTAAAGGCATCGCTTTCCAACAGCCGGGTCAAGGCGCCCTTGGTCAGGCGGTTGATCCGCCGCGCCGCCAGGTCGAGCTTTTCGGGATCGCCGATCAACAGGGCAATGCGGCCCGTCAGCCCGGCAATGGCATCAATGTCGGTGGCGGCGAAAGAAACGGCGGCGGGGGTGGTCATTGGGGCAGGCTCCGGACTGGGAAATTTGCGCAGAACCTAGCCCCCCGCCCGGTCATTGACCAGAAGGGAGTTTTCCCGCGCCGCCGCATCGTCTAAGGTCGTATCAAATGGCGTAAGAACCAAGAGGCGCGGGTGGCCAAATTCGACCGATACATGCTGTCACAGTTGATGTGGGTCTTCGGCTTTTTCTCGCTGGTGCTTGTGCTTGTCTACTGGTTGAATCAGGCGGTATCGCTGTTTGACCAATTGATCGCCAATGGCCATTCGGCGCTGGTGTTCCTTGAATTCACTGCGCTGTCTCTGCCCAACGTGATCCGGGTGGTACTGCCGATTTCAGCCTTTGCCGCGGCTATCTATGTCACGCACCGCATGGCGCAGGAAAGCGAGCTGGTTGTGGTTCAGGCGACCGGTTACAGCCCGGCGCGGATGGCGTGGCCGGTTCTGGTGTTCGGGGTGATCGTTGCGCTGATGATGTCGGTGCTGTCCCATCTGTTGGTCCCTGCCAGCCTGACCCAGCTGACCGACCGCACGGCCGAAATCTCGGAAAACGCGACGGCGCGCCTGTTGAAGGACGGTGAATTTCTGCATCCTTCGGACGGGGTGACGTTCTATATCCGCGAAATATCCCCCGAGGGTGAATTGCGCGACATCTTTCTGGCCGACGCGCGCAAACCCGGCGAAAGGACCAGCTATACCGCCGAACGCGCGCTGTTGCTGCGCAGCGATACCGGCCCCAAACTGTTGATGTTTCAGGGCATGCTGCAATCGTTCGACCTCAAATCGCGACAGTTGGCGATCACACGGTTCAGCGAATTTGCCTTTGATGTCGGCGCGCTTGTCGATCTGCCCCGATCCGGACCGCGCAGAATCAAACAGGTTTCGACCGCCGAACTGCTGTCACCTGACGCAGCACTGGTCGCGGAAATCGGTCAGAGCGCTCCGGTGCTGCTGTATGACGGCCACGCCCGGTTCACCGAGGCGCTGATCGGGATGGTCACGCCACTGGTCGGGTTTGCAGTGCTGCTGATGGGTGGATTTTCGCGCTTTGGTATCTGGAAACAGGTCGTCGGAGCGGTGTTGTGCCTGATCGTCATACAACTGTTCGACAACGCGGTGACCGATGTTGCGCGTCCAAAGGGGCTGTGGCCGCTGGCCTATACGCCCGCCCTGCTGGGGGCGGTCATGGCTGGCACCTTCCTGTGGATCGCCGCACACCCGGCGCTGTTCCGGCGACGGGCGCGGGTGGTGGCCCGATGATCCTGCACCGGTATTTCGCGCGGCGGTTTCTGATATCGTTCCTTGGCGTTCTTGGCGTGTTCATGGCGATCCTGATGCTGCTGGATCTGGTTGAACAGGTGCGCAAGTTCGACAGTGGCGACGTGCGGTTCATCGAGATGGTGGGTCTTGCGCTGCTGCATGTGCCCGAAAGCCTGTACCGCATCCTGCCGCTGGTGACGATTCTGTCGACGCTGACCTTGTTCCTGTCGCTGGCACGGACCTCTGAATTGGTGGTGACCCGGGCCTCGGGCCGGTCTGCGCTGCGCGCCCTCTCCGCGCCGTTGGCGGTGGCTCTGCTCATCGGCATTGTTGCCGTGACGGTCTTCAACCCGATCGTGGCCGCCACATCGAAACAATACGAGGCGGCGGCAAACCGGTTGGGACAGGTGCCTGCCAGCGTATTGTCGTTCAGTCGCGATGCCCTGTGGCTGCGACAGGGCGATACCGACGGGCAGACGGTGATCCGGGCCGAGCGGGCCAATCTGGACGGGTCCGAACTGTTTACCGTCACCTTTATCACCTTTTCCGCAAAGGGTGGACCGTCTCTGCGGCTTGAGGCCGCCAATGCCCGGCTTGGCGATGGCGAATGGCGGCTCAGGGGGGTCAAGGTCTGGCAACTGGACACCCCGAACCCCGAAACGACGGCAACGCTCTATCCCCAGTATACGCTGCCATCGACCCTGACGCGCAATCAGATCCTTGACAGTTTCGCCACCCCTTCGGCCATCCCGATATGGGAACTGCCGGGGTTCATCACCCAGCTGGAAAGTGCCGGGTTCTCGGCGCGCAAACATCTGGTCTGGCTGAACATGGAACTGTCGATGCCGCTGTTGCTGGTGGCGATGGTGCTGGTGGGGGCCGGATTCACCATGCGACACACCCGGTTCGGGCGCACCGGACTGATGGTCATGCTGGCGCTGACAATGGGGTTTTCTCTGTACTTCATACGCAATTTCGCACAGATCCTCGGTGAGAACGGCCAGTTGCCGGTGATCCTGTCGACCTGGGGTCCGCCGGTGGCCGCGATCCTGCTGCCGCTTGGGCTGCTGTTACACTGGGAGGATGGATGATGCGTCGGCTGATGATATTGCTGGCGCTGATTTTTCTGTTCCAGTTCCCCGGGGGCGGCAAGGCACAGCAATTGGCCACATTGGTGGCCGACCGGGTAGAGCTGACCGGGCAAAACACGCTGGTTGCCACTGGCAACGTCGAGGTGTTGTATCAGGGCACCCGGCTACAGGCGCGGCGTGTCACCTATTCAAGCGCGGGCGAAACCCTTTTGTTCGACGGGCCGATCACCCTGGTTGAAGGCGACGGACGGGTGATCCTGATCGCCGAGCAGGCAGAGCTCGATTCCGGGCTGCGCAACGGGATCCTGACCTCGGCGCGGCTGGTGCTGGATCAGCAGTTGCAACTGGCCGCGAACGAGATTGCGCGCGTCGACGGCCGTTATACCCAACTCAGCAACACCGTCGTGTCGTCCTGCGAAGTCTGCGCCGGCAACCCCGTGCCGGTGTGGGAAATTCGCGCACGTCGGGTGATTCACGACAAGGTGGAACGGCAGATCTACTTTCAGAATGCCCAGTTCCGCTTTCTGGGCGTGCCAATATTCTATACCCCCCGTCTCCGCCTGCCCGATCCAAGCCTGACCCGCGCGACCGGTTTCATGCTGCCGTCGCTGCGCACCACGTCACGCCTGAAAACCGGGGTGAAGGTGCCGTATTTCATCCGCCTGAACGATCAGATCGACCTCACCCTGACACCCTATCTGTCCTCCGCCACACGCACGCTTGATCTGCGGTATCGCCATGCCTTTCGGGCGGGCGATCTGTCGTTCGAGGGGGCGATCAGCCGCGACAACCTGCTGGTGCCGCGGCAAACCCGCTACTATCTGTTTGGCGAGGGGCGTTTCGATCTGCCGCGCGACTTCAAGCTGGATTTCGATATCGAGATCGTCTCGGACACTGCCTATCTGATCGATTACGGGTTTTCCGACAAGGACCGGTTGGACAGCGAAATCAAACTCAGCCGGGCGCGTGCCCGCGATCTGTTCCGCGCCAGTGTTACTGATTTCCGCACCCTGCGTGACTCCGAAGAGGCGATCCGCGATCAACTGCCGCGCACCTTTGCCAACGTCAGCTATGAACGGCGCATCGCGCTCATCGGCGGCGAATTCCGGCTGGGGTTCGACGCGGCCAGCCTGACACGCACCAGCAATGCGCCGGGCGTGGGGCGCGATGTCAGCCGGATTGGCGTCTCGGGCGCATTTCGCCGCGACTGGACCCTTGCCAACGGCATGTTGGCCATCGCGGAAATGGGAATTCAGGCGACCACCTATGACACGCGCCAGGATCCGAGCTTTGCCACGACCACCGCGCAGATCACGCCGCGCGCCATGATCGAACTGCGCTGGCCGTTCCAACGGACCGACAGCAGCGGTGCCTATCACCTGCTTGAACCAGTGGTGCAACTGGCCTGGTCTGAGACCAACGGCAATGCCGTCCCGAACGAGGATTCGGTGCTGGTGGAATTCGACGAAGGCAATCTGTTCGATCTTGGCAGGTTCCCCGGTGAAGACGCCCGCGAACAGGGCAGCCGCGCCAATATCGGACTGCGCTGGACCCGTTATGACCCGGCAGGATGGACCCTGGGCGTGACTGTGGGCCGGGTGCTGCGCAATGCCGCCACGACGCAGTTCGCTCCGGGCACCGGGCTTGCAGGCAAAAAATCCAACTGGCTGGCGGCCGGACAATTGCGGATCGCCGACCGGTTGGCGGTGACCCACCGCGCCCTGTTTGACGACGGATTCGATTTCACCCGCAGCGAGACCCGGCTGGCCTGGCAGAATGAACGTACCGCCATCGGATCGTCCTATTTGTGGATGATTGCCGAACCGACGGAAAACCGCCCGATCGCGACCCATGAACTTGCCGTTGATGCCGCCTACCGGATGTCGCGCCATTGGACAGGACGTCTGGACGGGCGGTTTGATCTGGCCGCAGACCGCGCCTCGAAGGCCGGATTGGGGCTGGAATACCGGTCCGAGTGTCTGGTTGTCGATCTTTCGCTCTCGCGTCGGTTCACATCATCGACTAGTCTGTCGGCAAGCACGGATTTTGGACTAAACGTGTCGCTGGCCGGGTTCGGATCGGGGCGCAACGATGAATCTTATCGTCGGCGGTGCAGCCGTTGACGCCGGGCGACCAAATAAACCGGCGCACAATGCGCCGACAGAACCACGACCACAGGGGGGCAGGCACCCGATGCTGAAGCAGTTTTTCATTCGCTGCGCGATTTCGATGGCGCTGGCGGGCAGCGTTTTTACGGCTCTGCCAGCCATGGCGCAGAACCTTTTCGCGCCGGCGGTTCAGGTCAACGAACGGGTGATCACCCACTATGAACGGGATCAGCGGGTGCGGATGATCCAATTGTTCCGGTCTCCGGGTGTCCCCGAGGTTGAGGCGATGAAGGCGCTGATCAACGAGCGCCTGCAACTGGAAGAAGCACAACGTGCGGGAATCAGCGTCACCACGGACGAGGTGGCCGAAGGAATGGGCGAATTCGCCAGCCGCGCCAACCTGTCAGGCGAAGAATTCACCAAGGCGCTGAATCAAGCCGGGGTCGACACCGAAAGCTATCGTGATTTCGTTGCCGCCGGACTTGCCTGGCGCAAGGTGATCCGGGAACGGTTCGCAGGACGCGTCAACCTGAGCGAATCCGATATCGACAAGGCAGTCAAACGCCAGTCGACCTCCCCGGTCAACGTCCGGGTGCTGCTGAGCGAGATCATCCTTCCCGCCAACACCCCCGCTGCCGCTGCTGCCGCCGAGCGCCGCGCCAGCGAGATCAGTCGCATCTCCACCCTGCCCGCCTTTGCCAGCGCCGCGCGCAATTATTCAGCGTCGCCGTCACGCGGGGCCAGCGGACGGATCGATTGGATGCCCATCGGCAACCTGCCCCCCGCCATCGCGGCGCAGGTGCTGTCGCTGCCCGTGGGCGGCGTGACTCAGCCGATTCCGGTGCCCAACGCCATCGCCCTGTTCCAGGTACGCGCGATCGAGGAATCCGCCACCGCAACTGCGGCAACGACCGAGGTCGACTATGCTGCGTTCTATATCGCAGGCGGGCGCAGCGCCGCCGCATTGGCCGAAGCGGCGCGGGTCCGTGCACAGATCGACACCTGCGAAGATCTTTATGGCGTCGCAAAGGGCCTGCCCGCCCAACAACTGGAACGGGTTACGGCGCCCCTGTCTCAGGTGCCCGGCGATGTGGCGCTGGAACTGGCCAAGCTGGACGAGAACGAAGTCAGCACCGGCCTGACCCGCGCCGACGGTCAGACACTGGTGTTCCTGATGCTGTGCAACCGGGGTCATGCCGCGAACGAAGAGGCGCCGGTCGACCGGGAGGCCGTGCGCACGCGCCTGCTGAACGAACGGTTGTCCTCGATGGCCACGGCGCTGATGGCGGAACTGCGCGCCAATGCCACGATCGTGTATCCATTAAAGGCCGCAAATTATGATGGCACTCGCCCCGATAGCACTGACCTGCGGTGATCCATCCGGCATCGGCCCGGAAATCGCACTGGCCGCATGGCGGAAGTTGGGCGCGCGTTTGCCGTTTTTCCTGATCGGTGATCCCCGCCATCTGCCCGGTGGCGCGCCCGTCGCGCCGATCCGTCATCCGTCCGAGGCGCTTTCCGCCTGCGCCAGTGCCCTGCCCGTTCTGCACCATGAATTTGCCGCCCCCGCTACTCCGGGCAAGCCTGTTCTGGCCAACGCCCAGGGCGTTGTCGACGTGATTGCCCGCGCCGTGGATCTGGTCGGACGCGGTGACGCGTCGGCGATCTGCACCGGGCCGATCAACAAGAAGGCGCTGAAGGTCGGCGTCGACTTTGCCTATCCCGGACATACCGAATATCTGGCAGCACTGGCCGGGGTTGACCGGGTGGTGATGATGCTGGCCTGCGACGCCCTGCGCGTGGTTCCGGTCACCATTCACATCCCGCTGAGCGAAGTCCCCGCGGCCCTGAGTGCCGAACTCTTGCGCGACACCCTGCGCATCACCCACGCCGCATTGATCCGCGACTTTGGCATCACTGTACCAAGGCTTTTGGTGGCCGGACTGAACCCGCACGCGGGCGAAGGCGGCACCATCGGCCACGAGGAGATATCGGTAATCAGCCCGGTCATCGCCGCCCTGCGCGACGAGGGAATGGCGATATCCGGGCCCCTGTCCGCCGACACGATGTTTCACCCCGCCGCCCGCGCGCAATATGATGCCGCCGTCTGCATGTATCACGATCAGGCGCTGATCCCGATCAAGACGCTGGACTTCGCCAGTGGTGTAAATGTGACGCTGGGCCTGCCCTTCATCCGTACGTCGCCCGATCATGGAACCGCCTATGACATCGCCGGGCGGGGCCTGGCCGATCCGTCATCTCTGATCGCGGCCCTGAAAATGGCGCGGGATATGGCACTGGCCCGGGGGCAGGTTCAGGGCAAGGTTTGGAAACAGCAATGAACCGGCAACGCGCGTGGTGATCCTGGCCCCTCCGGGGGGAGTATTTTGGCAAAGAAGAAGCCGATGAGCGGGTTGGACGATCTGCCATCCCTCGCACGGGTGATCGCAAACCATGGGCTGGCCGCGAAAAAATCGCTGGGGCAGAACTTTCTGCTCGATCTCAACCTGACGGAAAAGATCGCGCGGCAGGCGGGCGATTTGCGGGACTGCGATGTTCTGGAAATCGGGCCCGGCCCCGGTGGGTTGACTCGGGGATTGCTGAGCCAGGGCGCGCGCCGGGTGCTCGCGGTTGAGAAAGATGCCCGCTGCCTGCCAGCACTGGCTGAAATCGCGGCTCTCAGCGACGGACGGTTACAGGTGGTGCAGGGGGATGCGCTGGATATCGACGCGGCGTCGATGCTGACGCCGCCGGTGCGGATCATCGCCAACCTGCCCTATAATGTCGGAACGGAACTGTTGGTTCGTTGGCTGGACCCGGGTGTCTGGCCACCGTTCTGGCAGAGCCTGACCTTGATGTTCCAGCGCGAGGTGGCCGAGCGGATCGTGGCGCAACCGGGGGGCAAGGCCTATGGCCGGCTGGCGATTCTTTCCCAGTGGCGAACCACACCGCGCATCGTCATGACGCTGCCACCGGAAGCCTTTACCCCCGCGCCCAAGGTGCATTCCGCAGTCGTGCATTTCACCCGGCTGGACGAACCGCGGTTCCCGGCTGATCCGAAGGTGTTGCAGCGAGTCGTCGCAATGGCCTTCAACCAGCGGCGCAAGATGTTGCGCGCTGCGTTGAAGGGCGCGGCACCGGATATCGAGGATCGCCTGCGCTCGGTCGGAATTCCGCCCACGGAACGGGCGGAACAGGTGTCGCTTGAAGGGTTCTGCGCTTTGGCCCGCGCTTTGGAGAATTAACGACGGTGCCGGGAAACCGGCAGACCGGGTTTATTCGGCCGCTTCGGGGGTGTCGTCTTCGGCGGTTTTCGCCTTTGCACGGGTGCGCGGACGGCGGGGTTTCTTGACCGCAGGTTCCGGCGCGCTCTCGGGTGTATCGACCAGCCCGGACTCAGAGTCCCGGTCGTCCCCATCGGTGGTTTCGATCACATCAACATTGTGCTGTGGCGCCGGCTTTGGGGCACGGCTGCGTGTGCGGGGCGCACGGGGCGTCGGAGTTTCCGCCTGCACCGGAGCCGGTTCGGACTCGCCTGAAACCTCGGCGGATTTCTGCGGCTCGGCCCGGGACGTATCGCGCGGATAGGGTTGTTCGCCCCCCGGTTGCTGGGATTCGTTCCGGCGGTTGTCTTGCTGATCGTTCTGCTGGTCGTTCGGATCGTTTTGCTGCCGGTCATTTTGCTGCCGGTCGCGCTGTTGCTGATCGTTTTGCTGCCGGTCGCGCTGCTGTTGATCGCGCTGCTGTTGCTGCTGATCACGCTGCTGCTGCTGGGCGATTTCCTGATCGCGTCGCGCGTCGATCTCGCGCTGGGCCTCGCCAAGCAGACGCAGGTAATGTTCGGCGTGCTGTTGAAAGTTCTCGGCTGCAACCCGGTCGTTGGAGAGTTGCGCATCACGGAACAACTGATTGTACTTATCGATGATTTGTTGCGGCGTGCCGCGCACCTTACCCTCGGGGCCGGAACTGTCGAACACGCGGTTGACGATGTTCACGCCAGACCGGTTGTTGCTGTTGCTGTTAGTGCGGTTGCTTTTTGACCGCGAACGGGACTTCGAAGATCTCATGAGTGTCGTGTTCCAGCGTTGGGAGCAGGCCATAGGACCGCCATTCTGAGCGTCCGGCCAAGCGGTTTGACCCTGTGAAAATCTATCACCCAGCCGCGGGCGGTAATCGGGTCGTTTGCGAAATGCGGGCGGTCGGTTCAGGGGGCGGCGGTAAGTCTGCCCGGCCTGTACAATCTTCACAAATCATGCCGGACGCGGATTTACAAGCGAAAATCGCGTGATCCCGACAGGTTTCAACCGGGATGGCGCGCCGCAACCACCCGATCACGACCGTCCAGATCATGAAAGATGGTGATATCGCTCAGACCCGCCGCAGAAAGAAGCGCACCGACCGGCTCTGCCTGCGTCGGACCGATCTCCAGCAATATGCGACCACCGGGCAACAGGTGGTCCCGGCATCCTGCGGCAATCCGGCCATAGGCGGTCAGACCATCGGCCATATCGCTCAGGGCCAGCGCGGGTTCGTGGTCGCGCACCTCGGGGGGCAGCGCCGGCATTTCGCTGGCCGCAATATAGGGCGGATTGCTGACGATCAGATCGAAACGTCCGGTGACATCCGAAAACCAGTCAGACCGAACCAGAGAGAGCCGGTCGGCGACGCCGTGGCGCGCTGCATTTCCTTTTGCCACCTGCAACGCGTCAGGCGAGATATCTGTGGCGATTCCGTTTGCATCCGGGCGGGCCACCAGCAGTGAAATCGCGATACAGCCAGTTCCGGTTCCAAGGTCGAGAACGCGTGAGAAACTCTGCGCAAGAGCCTGTTCCACAAGGGTTTCCGTTTCCGGACGCGGTGACAGCGTCGCATGGGTGACGGCGAATTCCCCTTGCCAGAACGCCTTGAAACCGAGGATCTGCGACACGGGCATACGTCCGGCGCGCTGGCCGATCATCGCGTCGAACCGGACGCACACTTCCGCCGAAACAGGGTCGCCCAGCACCAATGTCACCCGCCCCGGCGCAATACCCATCGCCGCCGCGAGCAGAAGCCGCGCATCCCGGGCCGCGCCGTCGATTCCAGCGAGCGCCGCGATGCCCCGGCGCAGCAGGTCGGCCCCGGTCATTGGCCGTGTTCGGCCAGCATCCGCGCCCGGTCGTCGGACACAAGCGCGTCGATAATATCGCCCAGATCGCCCTGCATCACCTGATCCAGCTTATAAAGCGTCAGGTTGATCCGGTGATCGGTCATTCTCCCTTGGGGAAAGTTATAGGTGCGGATGCGTTCGCTGCGATCACCGCTGCCGACCTGTGAACGCCGGGTGGCAGAGCGTTCTCCATCAACGCGGGCGCGTTCGGCATCATAAAGCCTGGCCCGCAGCACACCCATGGCGATCTCGCGGTTGCGATGCTGTGATTTTTCGGCGCTGGTGACGACGAGGCCGGTGGGGATATGAGTAATGCGCACCGCCGAATCAGTGGTGTTGACGTGCTGCCCGCCTGCCCCGCTGGCGCGCATCGTATCGATGCGGATATCGGCGGGGTCGATGGCGATATCCACCTCGGCTGCCTCGGGCAGAACCGCGACGGTGGCGGCCGAAGTGTGAATACGTCCGCCCGATTCGGTTTCCGGTACTCGCTGAACCCGGTGCACGCCGGATTCGTATTTCATACGCGCGAATACGCCCTCACCACGGATGTTGGCGATCACTTCTTTGATGCCGCCCAGTTCGGTCTGTTGTTCGGTGACGATCTCGAATTGCCAGCCCTGTTGCTCGGAAAATCGCTGATACATCCGCAGAAGATCGCCCGCGAACAGGGCTGCCTCCTCGCCGCCAGTGCCGGGGCGGATCTCCAAAATCGCGGGCCGGGCATCGGCGGCATCTTTTGGCAAAAGCGCAAGCCGCAAATCGTCCTCCAGCCCGGGAAGTGCCGCCTTGATGATGGCAATCTCTTCTTCGGCCAGATCGCGCATTTCGGGATCGCGCAGCATCTGTTCCGCCTGAGCCCGGTCATCGAGCAGCGTGCGATAGGCCGCGATCTGCATTACCACCGGGCGCAGTTCGGCATATTCCCGCCCCAGCGCGGCGAGATCGCCGCCGCCCTGAGACATCGCTGCCTCGAGATATTCGAATCGTTCGGCGATTTGCGCCAGTCTGTCGAGAGGAACCATCCCAGCGGCTTCGCTCAGACAAGGGATTTGGTCAAGGGCCGCCACCGTGTTAGAATTCGGAAATGCGTAGTATTGCCGCCCTGTTCCTGTTCGTGGGTTCCGCACTGCCGCCCGCACTGCCCCCAATATTGGCAGGCGCCGACGGCGCGGCGGGGCGCGCCATCGACTGTTATTGTACCGACCGCCAAGGCGCGCGTGTCGAACTCGGGCAAAGCATCTGCCTGGACGTCGGCGGGCGCAGGTTCACTGCGCAATGCCAGATGTCGCTGAACGTGCCCATGTGGCGCGAAATCTCCAATGGATGTCTTTCCTCGTCACTCAGCGGCCGGTTCGGTGCTGGCCAGACTTTGCCGCAAAGCACCGTACCAACGATTGACCCGGTCCCGGTTCACACGCAAATCTGACTGGCCGAACCGTGCCCGCGCCAGAACCGCCAGCGTCGTGCCTTCGCCATAGGGAACTGCCGCGACTGTGGTGAAATCTGGAAACCCCCAGAGCCGCGACCGCGTGACATAGGTGATCCGCCCTGCCGCCACGTCGCCCTCGACCCGGGCGGTGCGCGGCTCGTCCATCACAATCCGGTCGAAGGCTGCAAGCAGTATCTCGCCCTGCGTATCGAATTCCTGCCACGCTGCATCGCCGCCCTCGGGGCGCACCAGCCAACCCTTCGCGCCGGGCTGTGCTGCGGTCAGTGGGTCGACGTTCCATTGCGCACCGTCCACCGGCGCCAGTCGCACAAAAACTGTCCCGGCCACCGCCAGCCCGATCACCGCCAATGCAAGAAATTTCAGCATGCTGACCCTCCGGTTTCTTCTTTGTCCAAATACTCAATCCCACGGCGCAACCCGGCGCAGCGGATCAGATCACTCTCACAGACCATCCGGGGTCTCACTGTTCCGCCCGCCTGGTCCACGCCCAGAGACAGATCAGCTCCATCGCCAGATGCGCCGCCGCGATCGCTGTGGCCCCGGTGGTGTCATAGGGCGGCGACACTTCGACCACGTCACCGCCGATCATGTTCACGCCCGCCAGTGCCCGCAAGATCGCGGCTGCCTGCCAGCTGGCCAATCCGCCCCAGACCGGCGTTCCGGTGCCCGGGGCAAAGGCGGGGTCCAGCGCGTCAATGTCGAAGGTCAGATACGTGGGGTGATCGCCGACAATGCGCCGCACCTCCGCCGCCACGGCATCCGGGCCGAGCCTGTGGCAGGTCGGAGCGTCGATGACGTTCATCCCAAGATAATCGTCGCATTCCGTGCGAATGCCGATCTGGACCGAGCGGGTTGGATCGACCAGTCCCAGCTTGACCGCCTTGTACATGAAGGTCCCGTGATCGATCCGCGCCATGTCGTCGTCGGCCCAGAGATCGGAATGGGCATCGAACTGGATCACCGACAGGGGTCCGTGCACTTCGGCGTGGGCGCGCAGGATCGGCAGGGTAATGAAATGGTCGCCGCCAAGGGTGAGGCACCCTGCGCCCGAAGCCAGAATCCCTGCCACATGGGCCTGAACCAGCCCCGGAAAACTTCCGGTATCGGCATAGTCGAACGCCATATCACCGTGATCAGTCACGGTGAACTCCGACAGCGGGTCAAACCCCCAGCCAAAAGGCGGATCAAAGGCCTGCAGGGCCGATGCCTCGCGGATCGCGCGAGGGCCGAACCTTGCGCCGGGCCGGTTTGTCACTGCCTGATCAAAGGGCACGCCGGTCACTGTCAGATCGACACCGGTCAGATCCTTGGTATAGGCGCGACGCAGAAACGACGTAGCACCGCCAAACGCATTCTCGAACGCCAGACCGCGTCGATCTTTCCGGGTAAAGGCCATATCGACCTGAGTTTTTGCATCCTCTAGCGCCATGTGCTTTCCATCATTGGTTCCTGAACATCTCTGCAGGGCGCCCGAATTTTCAATGAAAATTCGCGCCCCGCCACGACTCTAGCACTTATGATGCCGGTTGTGCCCTTTCGACCAGCCGCGCAAAGAAAGATGCACCCAGCGGCGCGATTTCATCATTGAAGTCGTATTTCGGATGATGGCAGAGCGCCGTTTTCCCCTGCCCGAGGAACAGATAGGCACCGGGCCGCTCCTCGAGAAAATACGAAAAATCCTCTGCCCCCATCTGTCGCTCGCCAATGGTATCCACCCGCTCGGCCCCTGCGACTTCGGCCGCGACCTCGGCGGCAAAGGCGGCGCTGTCGGGATCGTTGATCGTCGGGGGATAGCCGCGCTCGAATCTCAGATCGCCCGACACCCCGAATCCGGCCGCGATACCCGAGATCAGCGCGCTTATCCGCGCCTCTGCCATGTCCATGATCGCCTGATCGAACACCCTGACGGTGCCTGCGAACCGGGCCACAGATGGCACGATATTGGTCGCCGTGCCGGTTTCGATCATCGTGACCGAGATCACCAGATCTTCGATCGGCTTGTGATTGCGCGACACGATGGTGTCGAAGGCCTGGATCATCGCCAGCATCGGCGGAATCGGGTCGACGCAGTCATGGGGAAAGGCGGCATGGCCCCCCGTACCGGTGACCGTAACAAAAAAATCGGCAGTTCCCGCCATCATCGGCCCCGGCGCCGCCTGAAACGTGCCCGCCGGCGTTTCGGGTGCATTGTGCATGGCAAAAACCCGGGCAATGGCGAACCGCTCCAGAATGCCTTCGCGCACCATCACGTCGCCCCCGGCGCCCCCTTCTTCGGCGGGCTGAAAGATCAGCGCGACACGACCGGCGAAATTCCGCGTTTCGGCCAGGTATTTTGCCGCCCCGAGCAGCATTGTGGTGTGCCCGTCATGGCCGCAGGCATGCATCAGGCCGGGAGTTTCGCTGGCATAGTCCGCGCCGGTCTCCTCACGGATCGGCAATGCATCCATATCGGCGCGCAACCCGATGGTCGGCCCCGCACCGCGTCCTTCGATAATCGCGACGATCCCGGTGGTGGCGATGCCTTCATGCACCTCGTCCACCCCGAATTCGCGCAGCCGTTCAGCAACGAAAGCCGCCGTCTTGTGCAGATCGAACCCCAGTTCCGGGTTTCGGTGCAGCCAGCGGCGCCATTCCTTCATGTCGTCGGCAAATTCGGCGATACGGTTGACGACCGGCATGTGGACTCCGCAGTTGGGCGATGTGACACAGGCACGATCTCAGAGAACCGGGGCAAGGTAAATGACCAAGCGCGATCCGATCCATTCCCATCCTCGCGACATGTCGCGCCTGACCGAGATCATGCGCCGCCTGCGCGACCGTGAGACTGGCTGCCCCTGGGACATCGAACAGGATTTCACCTCGATCGCACCCTATACAATAGAAGAGGCCTATGAGGTCGCCGACGCTATCGACCGGGGCGACATGACCGAGTTGAAGGCCGAGCTGGGCGATCTGTTGTTCCAGGCGGTTTATCATGCGCAGATGGCCGCCGAGGCGGGGCATTTCACTTTTGATGACGTGGTGAACGGCATCGCCGACAAGATGATTGCGCGCCATCCCCATGTCTTTGAGGCCGAATCCCGTGACAAGTCGGCCCTGCAACAGACCCGCGACTGGGAGGCGCTGAAAGCGCGCGAACGTGCGACCCGGCAGGAAACCGGCGTATTGGACGGGGTCGCCCTTGGCCTGCCTGCGTTGATGCGTGCCGAAAAGCTGCAAAACCGTGCGGCGCGTGTTGGATTTGACTGGCCCGACACGTCTTTCGTCCTGGACAAACTGATCGAAGAGGCGCGCGAGCTGGTCACCGCCCCCGATGCCGCATCGAAAGCCGACGAAATGGGTGATCTGCTGTTCGTCATGGCAAATCTGGCCCGGCATCTGGACATCGACCCCGAAACCGCCCTGCGCGGGACCAACGCCAAATTCGTCCGCCGGTTTGAATTTATCGAATCCGCCCTGCGCGAACTGGGCAAAACGCCCGCACAGTCGGATCTGGCGGAAATGGACGCCCTGTGGGATGCCGCGAAACACCACGAGAGACAGATACCCGAGTGATCCACTCAGGTATTGACCCAACTAAAAGAGTCAGATTAAACGTGACCAACGTCAACCGGAGGTTACAATGACTGTTCGCACCCTGACCCTAGCCACATCGCTTGTCGCGCTGGCGGCACCTGCCTTTGCGGCAGAGGTCAATATCTATTCCTATCGCCAGCCTGAACTGATCCAGCCGTTGCTGGACGGGTTCACCGCAGAAACCGGCATCGATACCAATGTCGCGTTTATCGAAAAAGGCCTGGTCGAACGGCTGAAGGCCGAAGGCGCCCGTTCGCCCGCCGATATCATTCTGACCGTCGACATATCGCGTCTGTCCGAGGCGAAAGAGGCCGGCGTGACACAGGCCGTCGAATCCGAAACGCTGAACGATCACATTCCTGCCGCCCTGCGCGACACCGAAAATCACTGGTTCGGCGTCACCTATCGCGCGCGCATCGTCTATGCCAGCAAGGACCGCGTCGCGCCCGGCGAAGTGACAACCTATGAGGATCTTGCCGATCCGAAATGGAAGGGGCGCATCTGCACCCGGTCGGGAACTCATGTCTATAACATCGGACTGTTGTCCGCCGTGATCGAACATGACGGTGCCGAGGCAGCCGAAGAATGGGTCACCGGCGTCAAGGCGAATCTGGCGAAACGGCCCGAAGGCAATGACCGCTCGCAGGTTAAATCGATCTGGGCCGGGGAATGCGACATCTCGCTTGGCAACACCTATTACATGGGCGCGATGCTGAAAGATCCGGAACAGGCGGAATGGGCCAATTCGGTGCGCATCGAATTTCCGACCTTCGCCGACGGTTCCGGCAGCCATGTCAATATTTCGGGCGTGTCGATGACAGCCTCTGCCCCGAATCGCGACGAGGCGCTGGCGTTCATGGAATACCTCGCATCCCCCGAGGCACAGGCGATCTATGCGAATGTGAACAACGAATACCCCGCCGACCCCGAAACACCCCCCTCCGAACTGGTCAGCAGCTGGGGCAAGATTGTGCCTGACGATACCGATCTGACGGCCATTGCGGCGCACCGCGGCGAGGCCCTGAAGATGATGGAGCGGGTCAACTTCGACGGTTGAACGCCGACAGCTGAATACGTGGCCCCGGGCAGCGCTGCTCCCGGGGCCATTTTTGATTAGTCCGCATTGTTTTCGGTGTCGGTTTCAGTCCGGGCGCGCGCCGTCTTGCATCGACTGAACCATCCGAACCCGTCTTTGGTCAGCCCGGGGACAAATCCCCCGCAGTCCTGTCGAATTGTTGGAATCGGGCGATGAAATCGCGCCTTGGTCTTTGCAGGCCCAACCGGTCGCGATCTGATGGGGATGCCAGCCTGCCTGCGAAATATACCCGGACAAAACACCGGCGGCCGCCCCCGAGGGGGCGGCCATCTGATCACAAAAGGATCATTCCGAAGACAGTAATTAAGTGGCGCGGTTGACGGGACTCGAACCCGCGACCCCCGGCGTGACAGGCCGGTACTCTAACCAACTGAGCTACAACCGCGCATGTGGTGGGCAATAAGATATGCCACTGGTGGGGTCAAGCGCATCTTGCCCCTGAAACTACAATTTTTCTTTCGAAAGGCGCAGTTTGCGAAGATGCGTCCAGACAATGGGAAAAGTTGTCACCGGTTCACCCAATAACGTCTCGCGGATGCGTGCGGTTTCGATCCCACCCATCCGGGCATAGAATCGCCGTGCCGTCATATTGTCGGCCAGAACGGTCAGCCAGACCCGGGATTGGCCGCCGTCCGTCAGGGTGTCGCAAGCAGCCCCCATCAACGCCCGCCCCACCCCGCCGCGAGTCAGACCCGGCAAGACATGGAGGTTGTCGATATAGGGCCAGCCCAATTTGGGCTTGAGCCGCAGAAACCCGATCAGTTGGCCATCGGCGCGGGCGCACAGGATGCCGGGCGGCAAACTGGCCCAGGTGCGCGCCATGTGATCATCAAGCGGTTTGCCGAGCGCCGCGGCAGGCACGAATGGCGCATAAGCGTTGGCCCAACTGGCCTTGTGCAGTGCATGGAGCGCCGACAGATCGCCCGGCGTGGCGGCATCGACGATCATCGGAACACCTCGGGGATGGGTCGCCGACTGTTCGACGGGGTTTGCCGGGAATCGACCGGCGCGGTTTCACCCGCAACGCGGTGAGAGGTCAGAGCACCGTCAGGCTCGCGCAATATAATGGGACGGATTTTTATTGGGAAAAGCATAGGGACAGGATCACATTCTGTGCAGCGTAAGAACCGGAGCCGGGCATGGCGTGTCGTCAGCCGACCGCCACCAGCCCATATCCGATCACGAGGCAATCCAAAACCACCTGATACACTCTGGAACACGAAGGTCCGCTCCGGTGCCCGGTTCGGTACACAATCCGCCCTTTCGCACCCTATTGTCACCAGAGTATCCCGGTCCGGTACGCCCAGTCACAACGACACAGGCACCGGACCTGCACCCAACTCACTCTCCGCCCGCACGTTACGCATCCCCCACCACGCAAGACACACAAAGCCTCCACGGATACTGCGCAATCACTCAGTTGTGGGCGGCGCAGACTCGCGTTTCGCCCGGTCACGTCCTAGGACAGAGCGAAACTGAATGTCAGGCTTCCCGATATGCAATCTCCCCCCCTGCCCCTGACCCGTGATCTGGTGCTGATCGGCGGCGGTCATGCCCATGCCCTTGTGCTGCGCGCCTGGGGAATGGCACCGCTTGCAGGTGTCCGGCTGAGCGTGATCAACCCCGGCCCCACCGCACCCTATACCGGGATGTTGCCCGGGTTTGTCGCGGGGCATTATAACCGGAGCGAACTGGACATTGATCTGGTCCGGCTGGCCCGGTTCGCGGGGGCGCGGCTGATCCTCGGCTCGGCGACAGGCATCGACATTGGTCGGGGTGAAATCACCCTGAATGACAGGCCGCCGGTGCCCTATGATGTGGCGTCTTTCGATATCGGCATCCACTCGGCGATGCCCGATCTGCCCGGCTTTGCCAACTATGGCATCCCCGCCAAACCTCTGGGCCGGTTTGCGGAAAGCTGGCAGGATCATCTGGAGCTTGTGGCCGACACTCCCGCGCTGGCCGATGCCGGGCTTGCGGTGATCGGCGGAGGCGTTGCCGGCATCGAGCTTTCCATGGCGATGGCCCATGGCACAAGGCAGGCCGCCGGGCGCGTCGGACCGGTGCATGTGGTCGAGACCAAAGATGCGATGATCGGGCTGGGAAAAGGTGCTGCGCGCGCCTTGCGTCAACGGCTGGCCGACATGGGGATCACGCTGCTGGAGCAGACGGCGGTCGCGGGTCTGGAACCCGATGGTGTGCGACTGGCGGATGGCAGACATGTCCCATCTGCGTTCACCGTCGGCGCGGCGGGCGCGCGGCCCTATCGCTGGTTGGAACAGACCGGGCTGCCGCTGCACAACGGGTTTCTCAGGGTGGGTGAAACCCTGCAAATTCAGGGGGCGGACAATCTGTTCGCGGTCGGCGACTGTGCCCATATGGATCACGCGCCGCGCCCCAAGGCCGGGGTGTTCGCAGTGCGTCAGGCGCCGATCCTGCTGAACAACCTCTGTGCCGCTCTCGGTGCGGGAAAGATGCAACCGTATCGTCCGCAGCGCGATTATCTCAAGCTGATCTCGCTGGGCCGCAGGGCGGCGGTGGCCGACAAGTTTGGCCTGCGGCTTGAAGGGGAATTTCTGTGGCGTTGGAAAGACCGGATCGACCGCACGTTCATGTTCCGTCTGGCCGATCTGCAGACAATGCCCGCTGCCCCCTTGCCCAAACGTCGCGCCGATGGCGTTGACGATGCGATCCACGGTGGAAAAGCGATGTGCGGCGGTTGTGGTTCCAAGCTGGGCCAAGGCAGTCTGGCGGCGGTTCTGGCCGATCTGCCCACGCCCACACGGTCCGACGTGCGATTGGTCGCGGGGGACGATGCGGCGGTGCTGCGGTTTGGTGAGGTCGATCAGGTGATCAGCACCGATCATCTGCGCGCATTGACCGACGACCCTTGGGTCATGGCGCGGATCGCGGTCAATCATGCCATGGGCGATGTTCATGCCATGGGTGCGAAACCACAGGCGGCGCTGGTCACGGCAATCCTGCCCCGGGGCAATGACCGGCTGCACCGCCGTATCCTGTCGGAACTGATGGCAAGCGCAGCGGCGGCTGTGGGCGAATCCGGTGCGGCGCTGGCCGGGGGGCACACCATGGTGGGTGATGCGTTGGCCATTGGGGTGACGGTGACCGGCACCTCAAGCCGCGCGATCACTCTGGCCGGGGCGCGGGCGGGCGATGTGCTGATCCTGACGAAACCTTTGGGAACCGGTGTTATCATGGCCGCCGAAATGGCGCTGGCGGCGCGCGGTGAATGGGTGGCGGCGGCGTTGGAGTCGATGCAACGGGCACAGGGATCGGCGGCGGAAATCCTTTGCGATGCCCACGCGATGACGGACGTGACCGGATTTGGGCTGTACGGCCATTTGCTGGGCCTTGTGCGCGCTTCGGGCTGCGGCGCGCGGCTTGACTTGGGCGCGGTGCCGCTGCTGGACGGGGCGCTTGCGCTGGCCGAGGCGGGTCACCGATCAACACTGTTCCCTGCCAACCGCGAGATCGGCGGTCATACCGCGCTTCCCGACACTGCGCGCTGTGACCTGCTGTTCGATCCGCAGACGGCGGGGGGACTTCTGGCCGCTGTTGCACCTGAAGCTGCCGACAGCTTGATCGCTGCCCTGCGCACGGCGGGCCATCCGGCGGCGCGGATCGGCGAGATCACCGAAGGCCCGCCCACCATCAAAGTTGTCTGACGTCGATCACACGGCAAGGGTCTGACCCGAACCCGCTTAAATTCCACGCAACAAGTCAGAAATCCGGTCGGCTGCATGGTTCAGCCCGTCGTCATCCAGCGTTTCGACATCCAGCCTTGCCAGATCGCGCACCGTACCCCGCTGGCGGCGATAGCGCGGGTCATAGTGTTGCTCCATCAACTCGCCCGCCAGTGTCCGGAAATCGCCCGAGCCCGCCAAAGCCCGCCATCGCGCAATCCGTTCCTCTCCCTGAAGCCGGTGCAGCGCACTCAGCGTCCGGTCGAGCCGGGGCGCATCGGCTATGATGTCGCCATAGGCCCGCACCAGATATTCCGCCCGCGCGGGCAGCGGCACCTCAAGCGTGATCCGACGCCCTTTCAACATCGCCGCCCAGAGAGAGGGCGGAATCACCCGGCTGCCGATCTTGCTCGATTCCGCTTCGATCAGGACCGGCAGTCCCGGGGTCAGATGGTTGGCGGCACTGGCCAGCAGGGTCTCAAAGCCTTTCTGCGACGGCTGATCGCCCTGCGCCCCGAACAGCGATCCGCGATGCCCCGCAAGCCCTTCCAGATCAAGCACCTGATGCCCCCGCGCCGCGACCCGGGCCAGCAATTCGGTCTTGGCCGTGCCGGTGTTGCCATCCAACAGGACCACCGGGCAGGGAAAGGCGGTATCGTACAAGGCGGTCTTCACCAGCCTGCGAAAACTGCGATACCCCCCATCAACCACCGCCACCCGCCAGCCGATTTGGGACAGAATCGACGCGAATGCGTTCGAACGTTGCCCGCCCCGCCAGCAATAGACCAGCGGCTGCCATCCGCCATCATGCGCGGCCAACGGCCCTTCCACATGGTCCGCGGTGTTGCGCGCCACCAGCGCCGCACCCACCTTGCGCGCGGTAAAGGCGTTTACCTGTTTGTATATTGTCCCGACCTCGGCGCGCTGGGCGTCATCCAGCACCGGCAGGTTGATTGCGCCGGGTATGTGATCCTCGGCGAATTCGACAGGGGCGCGCACATCGATCAGGGTGTCGAACCCATGGTCGAGACTATCGGCAAGGCTTGCAAAGCTGTGATCCATACTCTTGCCTATCGCGCCCGAAGGATGACGAAAAGCGATAAGCGCCACCCGCCCCCGATCCGGGACATCCCATCGGTCCGGGTGCAGGGGCGATCATTCGCTCACCGGGGACTTGCCGGGTTCAGCGCCGCGCCGTATCAGCCCGGACATGCAGCGCTTCCGTCAAAACCCCACCGATCCGGCCTTCGTCCAGAACCCCTATGGGTTTTATGACCGCACACGGCAGGCGGGCGAGTTGTTTTTCTGGGAGGATTTCGATCTTGCCTGCGCCACCGGTCACGCCGCGGTCGGGGCGTTGCTGAAAGACCGGCGGCTGGGGCGCGAGGCACCCGCCGATCACGCGATCATCCCCGCCCCCCATACCGAAGAATTCTATGCCATCGAGGCGCATTCGATGCTGGAGCTTGAGCCGCCACGCCATACCCGTCTGCGTGGGCTTGTGCTGCGCGCCTTCACCAGCCGCCGGATAGCAGCCCTTGCCCCTGAGATAACCGCACTGTGTCATGAATTGATCGATGCCTTGCCCGAGGATGCAGACCTGCTGTCGGGTTATGCACAACAGGTGCCGGTGATCGTGATTGCGCAACTGCTGGGTGTGCCGGACTCGCTCGCGCCACAGCTTTTGCAATGGTCGAACGCCATGGTCGGCATGTATCAGGCCCGCCGCTCTGTCGAGATGGAGCATGCAGCCGCCGATGCAGCCCGCGACTTTGCCGGTTTTCTGCGTAGCCATATCGCCGAACGCCGCGAGACGCCTGCCGATGATCTGATCACTCACCTGATCGCCGCCGAAGAAGACGGCGCGCGATTGTCGACCGACGAAATGATCTCGACCTGTATCCTGCTGCTGAATGCGGGGCATGAGGCGACGGTGCATACTCTTGGTAACGGGGTAAAGGCGCTGTGCGAACATCGGGCCGGTCCCGGGTCGGTCACCGCCGAAAGGATCGCCTCGACGGTCGAGGAAATCCTGCGCTTTGATCCGCCGCTGCATATGTTCACCCGCTGGGTGTACGAGGATGTCACGCTGTTCGGCCATGATTTTCACCGGGGTGACAAGGTGGCCTGTCTGTTGGCGGCTGCGAACCGCGATCCGGCGGTTTACGATTTGCCCAACCAATTCGCCCCCGCCCGTTTCGACCCCGCCCAATCCGCCCCCGCCCAATTCGCCCCCGCCCGCCGCACACCGCCCCACACCGCCTTTGGCGCGGGCGTGCATTTCTGCGTCGGTGCCCCGTTGGCCCGGTTGGAGCTGCAAATCGCCCTGACCTGTCTGTTTGCGCGCTGTCCCGATCTGGCGCTTGCGGCGGTGCCCCGATATGCCGATATCTATCCATTTCACGGGTTGGACCGGCTTGATGTGCGCTTGGGTCGCAAACCGCGTTGACCCCGGGTCACTGCCGACCATTGCACCTGCCGGTCTGCGGGCCTAGCTTCCGCCTATGACGCAGGACCGGCCGATGCTCGGCATTCTTTTGATGATCGGGTTCACCGCCACAGCGCCGGTGATGGATGCCTTTGCAAAGCTGGCGGCGCCGACGATTCCCGTGGGCCAGATCGCGGCCGCGCGGTTCGTGTTGCAGGCGATCATTCTGTGGCCTCTGGTGCTTTGGCTGGGGCTAACAGCGCCCCCGCTGCGCGGCGACCGGACCCTGTATTTCGTGCGTGCCTTGCTGATCCTGATTGCCACCTCGGCATTTTTTGCCGCCCTTCGGGTCATGCCCATTGCCGATGCAATCGCGATCTTCTTTGTCGAACCTTTCATCCTCTCCGTGCTTGGGGCGGTGTTTCTAGGCGAAACCATCGGCTGGCGGCGGATCGCGGCCTGTGCAGTGGGATTCGCGGGGGCTTTGTTGGTCATCCGCCCCAGTTTCAGCGCGTTCGGCGCGGTGGCGATGCTTCCCGTGCTCACCGCCTTCTGTTTCGCCTGTTATCTGGTATTGACCCGCCATATCGCCCGCCGCATTCCAGCGGTCGCGCTGCAATTCTGGACAGCCATGGCGGCGACCGTGATCATTCTGCCGCTGCTGGCGATTGGTCACACCCTTCCCCTGCCGGGCTTTTTTGACGACGCGCCGTTTCATCCTTTGCAGGTGGTTCTGCCCCAGGGAAAGGTCTGGATCTGGCTGGCGGGAGTTGGTGGGATGGCAGCCGTTTCGCACCTGATGATCAGCTTTGCCTTGCGCTATACCCCTGCTGGTACACTGGCGCCGCTTCAGTATCTTGAGATCGTTGCGGCAACCGCGCTGGGCTTTGCGATATTTGGCGATTTCCCCGATGTTCAGACGCTGGCCGGGATCGCCCTGATCATCGGCTCCGGCATCTATGTATTCGTGCGCGAGCGGCGGCTGGAGCGTGAGCCTCTGCCCGCTCCGCAGCCGCCGATCTGATCCGTGGTGCGCGCCGCCGACCGCCCGCTGCTGGGCATCGTCCTGATGCTGGGTTTTTGCATTCTCGCGCCGATGGGCGATGCCACGGCAAAACTGCTGGGCGAACGGCTGCCGGTGGGTCAGTTGGTGACCATCAGGTTCATTTTGCAGGCGGTCTTTCTTGTGCCCTTCATGCTGCTGGCGCCATCAACCCTACGGATGCCCAGACGGGTTCTGTGGCTGATTGTCCTGCGCACCGCCCTGCATATTGTCGGCATCGGCGCGATGTTCCTGTCACTGACCGTGCTGCCCATCGCCGAGGCAATCGCCATCGCCTTTGTGATGCCGTTCATCATGCTTCTGCTCGGCCATTTCGTGCTGGGAGAAGAGGTCGGCCCGCGCCGGATGATCGCCTGTTCCGTCGGTTTTGTCGGCACACTTCTTGTGGTGCAGCCGACCTTTATGGCGGTGGGTCCATGGGCGCTGTTGCCGCTGCTGGTGGCGGTGGCGTTTTCGCTGTTCATGCTGGTGACACGCGGTATCGCCAAGGATGTCGACCCTATTGCCTTGCAGTTCGTCAGCGGGTTCATGGCCTGCACGGTCCTGATCCCGGTCATGCTGTTGCTGGATGGGTCCGGACTGCCGCATCTTGATCTGGAAATGCCGGTCAGACATGAGTGGCTGCTGCTCGGGCTGTTGGGGCTGCTTGGCACCTGTGGCCACTTGCTGATGTCATGGTCGCTGCGCTTTGCCCCCGGAGCCACGCTGGCGCCGGTGCAATATCTGGAAATTCCCGTCGCGACTTTGATCGGCTGGGTGGTCTTTTCGGCGCTTCCCAATGGACTGGCCGCGCTGGGAATCGCGATTACACTGGCGGCGGGGCTTTACATCGTGCTGCGCGAACGCAGCCTCAGCCGGGCAGCACGTCCAGCACCGGGTTCAGCGCCCGGCGCGGCAGAATGACCAACATGCCGGGTCCGTCCATCGCCACGCGCACCGGTCCCGTCACCCGGTTTGATGTACCGCACTGCCCCGCCGGTACAAATTCCAGCGCGTCGATCGGCCACTCCAACCCGGATGACCGGCCCCTGACCGGCGCCATGGGAAACAGCGAGAACCGCATACCGACCGGCAGATCCAACGCCAGAGCCGGGGGCGCGTGAAAACAGATATCCTCTGCTCCGATCAATACGATCCGCCCGGGCGTGGAACGGGCCAGCACCGCAAGCGCGGCCAGTTCGTGATCGATCCGCGCACCCAGAAACCCCAGCCCCAGAATCAGCGGCGAATCGATGCGGCCAAGGCACTTTTCGAAATCCGTCGTGTCCTGCGACGGATCGTAAACAATGTGGCGGGAATCGATCCTCTGTCGCGCGTCCAAAGATATCGAATCAAGGTCTCCGATCACCACATCCGGTGTTCGCCCGGCGGCCAGAACTGTGTCGGCACCTCCATCAGCAGCCACTAAATAAGGCGAAAACGTTAATATCTCCTGAAGATCCGCAGGTGAGACAGGCCCCCCGCCCACCAGTGTGACCCGCGAGGATTTAATCGGAAACATGGCAGTGTTAACCTTATATCAGCACTGCGACCACATTCTGGCCGCGAAAAGATACCGCTTAATCCGCAGTTCTGTTCTGATCTGCGCACCAATGCATGGTAAACATACCCTTGCTGGATCGGGGGAGAAAGCGAGATACCGATGGTTGGGTCGAGCAAGATTCTGACTGTTTCATACGGCACGTTCTCGTGCACACTCGAAGGGTTCGACCAACCTTTCGATACGATGAAATCCATCGCGGAGTATTTCCGCGATCTGGCCGCTGACGACCGGTACTTTGGGGCCGAACCGCCGCAGCCCGATGCACAGATGCTACATCAGATTGCCGAGCGTGAAGTCAAACGCCGGGTCGAGGCACGGGTGGAAAAGAACGGTGTCGTCCTGCGTCAGACCGCAGATGCCACCGCCGGTCCCGCTGCGGGCTTTCCGTTGACCCGTCCGGCAGTGCCCCCTCAGGCACCGCGTCGCGCTTCTCCGCCCGGCGACGACCGCCGCCCGTCACCGGCCAGATCCGATGCTGGCGACAACACGCCTTTCGAGGTCGAGATCGACGGCGACAGTGTCGCGGCCAAGCTTTCGCGCATCCGTGCCGTCGTGGCCCGTGCCCGCGCCAGCCGCGAAGCCGACACCGCCTTTGCCGAAGATGAACCGGTCGAACCCTATGTCGCGCCCGTCCGCTCCGACTTTTTCGTGGCCGACGCCCCGGTGATCGACGATGCCGAGGAAGCCGACGATTTCGCCGTGGAAGCCGCGACAGTTCCGGCAGACGACGCGGAATCCCCGGTCAGCCTCTCTGACATGATCGACGATGCGGGTTTGGATGAATCCGCAGATCCGACCGAGACACTGGCGGAAGCTTTCGACATCGCAGAGCCGGACGCGCCCGAAGATGTATCCACTCCAAAGGTTACAATCGCAGAAATCAGCGTAACCGAAGTCTCGATGACCGAAGTCGCCATAACAGACGTCAGCGATACGTGGACGGCGGATCCCGCTTTGGAAACGGCGCCTTTGGTCGACGAAACAGCGGCAGAAGATTTCGCCGACGAACCAAAGGATGACACGGGTCAGATCCTGGCCTCGGTCTTGGCCGAAACCGCGGACAATGCCAGTGAATTGGTTGCTGCCACGCCGGACAGCATGACAATTCCGGACGTGGAGACCATCGAAACCGCGGCACAAGAGTATGAATTGCCGGCACACACCGACGCAGAGTCAGATATTGTTGCAAAGATTGCCGAGCCGGAAGACCTTGAAAGCCAGTTCGACGATAATCTTCGCGATGCGCTGGATGATACGATTGCCGGTCTGGTCGGAGACAGCGAACCTGACGAGGCTCTGACTGCTACACCTTCGATTCCCTCGGCACCCCATGCCAGAATCATCAAGCTGAAGCGGACCGAGTTCGAGGCCGCGTTGGCCTCTGGCGAGATCGAAGAGGTCGAGGACGACGACGATCTTTCCGATACCGAAGACATGTTTGCAGAAATCGAGCTGGATGCCGACGAACCCAGCGATGCCATCGCGGACACCGGCACGATGGAAACCCACGACGATCCAACTGTGCGTGACGATCTGTTAACCGAAAACGTCTTTGCGGCCGATCCCGATAGCGACGATGATTTCGACAACATCGGCGCAGCCGACGACACGCTGACCGATGGCATCCGCAACCTGATCGGCGAAACTAGCCTTGACGAAGAGGATGAAAACGACCTGCTTGCCGAACTGGCGGCGGTCGAACGCGCGGAAACCGAAACGGCCAATCCGACCCGCGCGCCGCATCCTCTGGCCGACGCCAACTTTGACGAAACGCCCGCCGTAGCAGAGGAAGCAACGGTCGAGCAGGACGAGACGCAGGGTGATGAGCAGGCCCTTAACCGCCTTTTGACCGAAACCAACGCCAAACTGAACGATACCGAAGGCAGCCGCCGCCGCTCGGCCATTGCTCACCTCAAGGCAGCGGTCGCAGCGACCAAGGCCGACAAACTCCTGAAAGGACAGGCGGAAAAGGTCAAGGACGAGACCCTGATCCAGTATCGCGACGATCTTGCTCAGGTGGTTCGCCCACGCCGCCCGGTTGCGGGTGGTCAGACCGGCGAAGGCGCGTCACGTGAGCGTCCGGCCGATCCGCTGGCCGCACGCCCGGCGCCATTGGTTCTGGTGTCCGAACAACGGATCGACAGGCCGACCGAGCCCAAAGCGCCCGTCGGGTCCGTGCGTCCGCGCCGGGTTTCCCGCCCGCAAGTGGCCAGCGCAGAATCGTTGCCCGCCAGTGATCGCAAGGGCAACGCCGCGATCAGCTTTGCCGATTTTTCGGAACAGCGCGGGGCAAGTGATCTGCCCGATATCCTCGAAGCGGCCGCCGCCTATGCCGCACTGACCGAGGGGCAGACCGAAATCTCGCGCCCCGAACTGCTGCGCCGGGTGGCCACACTGCGCCCCGATCTGGAACTGAGCCGGGAAAAAGGCCTGCAAAGCTTTGGTCAACTGCTCCGCACGGGTCGAATCCGCAAGGTGGGACAGGGCCAGTTCGCGCTCAGCGATCAGGCGCAACCTTCCCAAAGCCGGGTGTCAGCCGGGTAAACCAACCGTATGATACAGAAAAAGGGGCGGTCGCAGGACCGCCCCTTTTTTCGTTTCGTGCCGCAGTTTTAATCCTTTGGCGTCGCATCCGGGTCGGGCTTTCCAATGCCCCGGAACACCGCCTTGAACGGCAGGGCCCAAGCAATGCCAAGCACCACATAGATCGCCAATTCAATCAGGATCGAAGGGCGATCCAGCAGAGTGACCAACCAGCTTGCCACCAGAATATAGAGCGGCAAACCGACCAGCAGCACCACCAGTGACCAGCGCCGACGCGCCTTGTAACTCAGTGCCATGATTGTCCTCTCCAAGTTCCCCCCAGCTGGCGGGATTTTTCTGGCCGGCCCCGCCACTGATTGGCAAGCACGCGCCGGGTTTAGTCAGCGAAGGGATCGGTCACCAGAATCGTATCCTCACGCTCGGGCGAGGTCGAAAGCAGCGCGACCGGGCAGCCGATCAGCTCTTCGACCCGACGGACGTATTTGATCGCATTAGCAGGCAGTTCGGCCCAGGAGCGCGCGCCTTCGGTCGATTCCGACCAGCCCGGCAGCTCTTCATAGATCGGAACGCAACGCGCCTGCCGGTCGGCGGCGGTGGGCAGATGATCCAGTTTTTCGCCATCAATATCATAGCCAACACAGATTTTCAGCGTCTCGAACCCGTCCAGAACGTCGAGTTTGGTCAGCGCGATACCGTTGACACCCGATGTCGCGCAGGTTTGGCGCACCAGCACTGCATCAAACCAGCCACAGCGCCGCTTGCGCCCGGTGACGGTGCCAAATTCATGCCCACGTTCCCCCAGCCGCTGACCGACATCGTCCTTCAGTTCCGCCGGAAACGGGCCTTCGCCGACCCGGGTGGTATAGGCCTTGACGATTCCCAGTACGAAATCGATCGCTCCGGGGCCGATCCCGGTGCCCGTCGCCGCCTGCCCCGCGATCACATTGGACGACGTGACAAAGGGATATGTGCCGAAATCGATGTCGAGCAATGCGCCCTGTGCGCCCTCGAACAGGATGCGCTTGCCGGCGCGTCGCGCCTCGTTGAGCACCTTCCAGACCGGCGCTGCATATTCCAGCACCGCAGGCGCCACAGCACGCAGAGAGGCAAGCAATGCGTCACGATCAATCGGCTCCATGCCGAGCCCGCGGCGCAGAGCGTCGTGATGCACCAGGGCCCGATCGACGCGCAGTTCAAGTGTGGCGGCGTCGGCAAGATCGGCAACCCGAATCGAGCGGCGGCCCACCTTGTCCTCATAGGCCGGACCGATGCCTCGGCCCGTGGTGCCGATCTTTGCGACGCTCGCCTGTGCCTCGCGCGCACGGTCAAGTTCGCCGTGGATCGGCAGGATCAGCGGCGTGTTTTCCGCAATCATCAGGTTTTCGGGTGTGATTTCAACACCCTGCCCGCGCAACTTGGCGATTTCCTCAAGCAGGTGCCAAGGGTCCAGCACCACACCATTGCCGATGACCGACAGTTTGCCACCGCGTACGATTCCCGATGGCAGCAGCGAAAGCTTGAACACTTTGCCGTCGATGACCAGCGTATGACCGGCGTTATGCCCGCCCTGAAAACGGGCGATGACATCGGCGCGTTCGCTCAGCCAGTCTACAATCTTGCCTTTTCCCTCGTCACCCCATTGGGCGCCGACGACGACGACGTTGGCCATTTGGCATCCTTTCAAGAACTCACGCGGGCGCAGAACCCGGCACCGTATATGTCGCCAGAACCGGCAGGACAAACGGAAACGTCATCACCCTTCGCCCAAACCTCTTTACAGCGCGGCCTTGGCTCTGGCATCCAAAAGCCGTTCTCCATCGAAAAGGTCCGCACATGGGTTTCATCATACGTTGGCTGTTCGCCTTTGTCCTGTTGGCTGCGACGTACAATCCGACCGATTGGAACTATGTCCGCTGGGCGCGGGTGAATTGGGAAACCCAGATGCCGATGGCGGTGCTTCTGGGATTGCTCTTGCTGATCGGATACATTGTTTATCTGCGCGCCACTCTGCGTTCGATCGGTGGCATCGGGGTGGTGCTGATTGCCGCTCTGGTCGGCGCAGTGATCTGGGTTCTGTACGATTACGGGATGCTGCGGCTGGACAATCACGAGTTGAACACCTGGTTGGGGCTTTTCGCGCTTTCGCTGGTACTTGGTGTTGGACTCAGCTGGTCTTTGGCGCGCCGCCGCCTGTCGGGACAGGCCGATGTCGACGATATTGACGAATAGACGGCTGTCGACGACTGCAAGGTCAGCTTTGGGGTTGCGGTAAAGGCCGTGGCCTTCTAGATACCGGCAGTCGCTGTCCGAAGGTCCGTCTGCATGGAAAATATTGTTCTCGTCGTTCACCTGATCCTGGCTCTGTGCCTGATTGGTGTGGTCCTACTGCAACGCTCCGAAGGGGGCGGCCTTGGCATGGGTGGCGGGGGTGGTGGCGGCGCAGTGTCGTCGCGCGGTGTCGCAACGGCCCTCACCAAGCTGACCTGGGTTTTCGCGTTCTGCTTTATCGGCACATCGATCGGCCTGACCGTGATCGCGGCGCAGAAAACCGCGGGCGGGTCAGTTATTGACCGGTTGGGCATCGAACAGCCTGTCGCCGAAACACCGGGCCTTCCGTCCGGATCTGATCTGCTGCCGCCGGGGGCTTCTGCCACGCCCGATACGCCGCCGCGCGCCGACTGATCCAACCCATCTCCATTTGCGGCGTGAGCCTTCACGGCGCAAGATAGTGCGGTCCGGTTGCGGGATGGCCGCGAATCCTGTATGGCTTCAATCCCGTGATGGTGCTGTTCATCGCACCGCAATCCAACACGTCTTGCGCATTTCACGGGGGTTTCAGACACCATGGCTCGTTATGTCTTTATTACTGGTGGCGTTGTGTCCTCGCTGGGCAAAGGTCTTGCATCGGCCGCACTTGGGGCGCTGTTACAGGCGCGTGGTTTTTCGGTCCGCCTGCGAAAACTCGATCCCTATCTGAACGTCGATCCCGGAACGATGTCGCCCTTTGAACATGGCGAAGTGTTCGTCACCGATGACGGCGCGGAAACCGATCTGGATCTCGGCCATTACGAACGGTTCACCGGTGTCGCGGCGCGTGCGACAGATTCGGTGTCGTCGGGCCGGATCTACTCCACTGTTCTGGAGAAGGAGCGTCGCGGAGATTACCTGGGCAAAACGATTCAGGTGATTCCCCATGTGACGAATGAGATCAAGGATTTCCTCAAGATCGGCGCCGATGAGGTGGATTTCATGCTCTGCGAGATCGGCGGCACCGTCGGCGACATCGAGGGGCTGCCGTTCTTCGAAGCGATCCGTCAGTTCGCACAGGACCGTCCGCGCGGCGAATGTATCTTTATGCATCTGACCCTGCTGCCATGGATTGCCGCCTCGGGTGAGTTGAAGACCAAGCCGACCCAGCACTCAGTCAAAGAGCTGCGCAGCATCGGCATCGCCCCCGACATTCTGGTCTGCCGCTCCGAGCGGCTGATTCCGCAAAAAGAGCGTGAAAAGTTGGCGCTGTTCTGCAACGTGCATCTTGACAGCGTGATCGCTGCCTATGACCTGAAATCGATCTACGAGGCGCCGCTGGCCTATCATCGGGAAGGTCTGGATCAGGCGGTGCTTGACGCATTTGCGATTTCGCCCGCGCCGCGCCCCAACCTTTCGCGCTGGGAAGACGTGTACGACCGCGTTTTCAACCCCGAAGGTTCGGTCCGCATCGCCATCGTCGGCAAATACACCCAGCTTGAGGATGCATATAAATCCATCGCCGAAGCATTGACCCACGGCGGCATGGCCAATCGCGTCAGGGTCAACATCGAATGGGTTGATGCCGAATTGTTCGAACGCGAAGACGCGGCGGCGATGCTGGAGGGGCTGCATGCGATTCTGGTGCCCGGCGGCTTTGGCGAACGCGGCACCGAGGGCAAGATCAAGGCAGCCGAATACGCCCGCACCAGAAAGATCCCCTATCTTGGTATCTGTCTTGGCATGCAGATGGCGGTGATCGAGGCGGCGCGCAATCTGGCCGGCCTGAAAACCGCAGGCAGCGAGGAATTCGATCACGAAGCCGGCGGCAAGCGTTTTGAACCCGTTGTCTATCACCTGAAGGAATGGGTGCAGGGCAACCACACCGTCGCGCGCAAGGTTGGCGACGACAAGGGCGGCACGATGCGGCTGGGTGCCTATACCGCGCATCTGAAAGACGGGTCGAAAGTCGCCGAAATCTATGGCGCGACCGAGATCGAAGAGCGCCATCGCCACCGCTATGAGGTCGACCTGAAATATCGCGATGTGCTTGAGGCGAAGGGATTGTCGTTCTCTGGCATGTCGCCCGACGGTCGGCTGCCTGAAATCGTCGAAGTGACGGACCACCCTTGGTTCATCGGCGTGCAGTTCCACCCTGAGCTGAAAAGCAAACCCTTCGATCCGCACCCTTTGTTCAAGGATTTCGTGCGGGCGGCGAAAGAGGTGTCGCGGCTGGTCTGAAACCAGGGGGCGACCGGCCCAAAACTCGGGCCGGTGCCTTGCGTCGACTAAGCCAGCATCCCGGTGTCGCCGCAGACGGATATTGCCTGACCCGACACTGTGCGCCCGCGATGCGATGCCAGCAGGAGGATCTGGTCGGCGATCTGGTCGGCGGTCACATATTCCTTGATCGAGGTGAATGAAAACGCCCGCGCCTCGACATCCGTGAACGATTGGCCCTGCGCCTGAGCCTTTGCCTCCAACACGCGGCGCTGACGATCACCCGCCACAAGCCCCGGCAGGATCGCATTGACCCGGACACCGGATGGACCCAGTTCCAGCGCAAGCGATTTGGTGAACCCGATCACCCCCCATTTCGCCGCCGCATAGGGCGTGCGCAGCGCGAATCCCACACGCCCGGCAAGGGACGACAGATTTATGATACTGGCGTTATCGCTTGATTTCAGGGCATCCACGGCCAGCCGCGTGACATTGAACTGCCCGGTCAGGCCGACCGAAAGGCAGGTATCCCAATCCTCGGGGGCGATGTCCTGAAGCGCGCCGGTCGGTCCGGCGACTCCGGCGTTGTTCACAAGGCAATCCAGCCCGCCCAGTTGGTCCAGCGCCCAATCCATGAAACCGGCCACGCCGTCCCGGTCGGACACATCGCAAACCCGGCCCGTGATCCCATCGGGCAAGGTGTCCAGTGCCGCTGTGTCCAGATCGCAGACAACGACCCGCGCCCCCTCGACGGCGAATCCCCTGGCGATGGCCAGCCCGATTCCCGCCGCCCCGGCCGTTACAATCACTCGATGTCCGTCCAAACCAAGATCCATGCCTTGCCCCTGTTTTTGTTCCGCGTAGGGTGGGCCAAACCCAACCCACCGGAGCTGCACAATGCCTAAAGGATACTGGATCGCCAACAATATCGTTCACGATCTTGAAACCTATGAACAATACAAAGCGGCCAACGCAGCGGTATTTGCAAGATATGGCGCCCGCTTCATTGTGCGCGGCGGCCAGCAGCAGGTGGTGGAGGGAGAGTGTTTTCCGCGATGCGTGGTCATCGAATTCGACAGCTATGCCGACGCGGTCGCCTGCTATGAAAGCGACGAATATACGGACGCGCTCGCGATTCGTGCGCCGATTTCCGAAGGACGGCTGATCATCGTCGAAGGGTACGAGGGCTGAACCGGTGCTGTCATATCAACATGGATATCACGCGGGAAATGCGGCGGATGTGCATAAACACGCGCTGCTTGCCTTCATGCTCGACTATCTGACGGCCAAGGACAAACCGCTAAGCTATGTTGAAACCCATGCCGGGCGCGGGCTGTATGATCTGGCGTCGCCCGAGGCGGTCAAGACCGGCGAAGCGGCTGCGGGAATCGCCCGCGCCGAAGCGTTCTTTGATGCCGGGCATCCTTATTTACGCGCACTGGCCGCCACTCGGGCGGACCATGGGTCCAGCGCTTACCCGGGTTCCCCCCTGATCGCCAAGGCACTTCTGCGTCCGGGTGACACGATGCATCTGGCCGAGCTGCACCCGGGCGAGAATGCCGCGCTGTCGCAGGTGGCCGGGCGCGCAAAAGTGTATCGCACGGATGGACCGGCGCTGGCCCATTCGATCTTGCCGCCGACACCCCGGCGCGGGCTGCTGCTGATTGACCCGAGTTATGAGGTGAAGGCCGATTATGCTGCGATGGCGCGACTGCTGCCCGAGCTGCACCGGATCTGGAACGTCGGCATCCTGATGCTGTGGTATCCGATCCTGGCCGACGGGCGGCACCGGGTCATGACCCGTGCCCTGTCAGCCGCCCTGCCGGATGGCCTGCGTCACGAGGTGGGCTTTGCCGCGGCGCGCTCAGGTCACGGGCTGACCGGCAGCGGAGTGTTCATCGTCAATCCGCCATGGGGCACAAACGAACAGGCCGCCCTGCTGGACGGCCTGTTTGAACGGCTTCGTCAAAGTCTCAGAAATCCAGCGTGATCCGCCGGGTGATACCGATGCGCACACCGTATTGGTCACGCTCGCCCTGCTGCACGATGGGGCTGTCGGCGGCATCGCCGGTGAACCTGTCCCAGGTCACGGCGCCCTCAAGTCCCCAATCGTCGTTGATCTTGTACTTGGCCCCGACTTCGACCCCGGCGCTCAGCAATCCACCGCCGGCGTTGAACGCCTGTCCGGCAAAGTTGCTGCCCACGGCACCGGCCTCGGCGGCGGTGACGCCGAAATAAGTCGATGAATATTTGTCCGAACCGATGAACAGTCGCGGTCCGGCAGACAGGGTCAGGCGGTCATTGGCCTGAAATTTGACGTCGGCCCCGACTTCGCCGACAAAACTCTCGTGCCCGACAACTCCATAACGCAGATCGGCAAAGGCATCGAAATTGCGCGAGGAATAGGCAAGCCCAAGCCCGAGTTCGACGCTGGTGTCCACGTCGTTCAGCCCGTTCAGTTCGGGATAGTCAGCCGCGCTCCGCTCGTCGATATACCGGAACGATCCGCGAAGCCCCAAACCGTATTGTGGGTTGTTCGGATCATAGGACCCAAAGGAACGCCCGCCCGGCAACCGAAGGAAGTTCAGCCCCACCGCAAAATCCGGCCCAACGCTGTAATCACCCGAACCAAAGTAATCCGGAGTCACCGATGCCCCGCCGCGGATCGTGAACACCAAACCGGGACTGGCGACCGGCGCCGCCTGATAAACCGGTAAGGGTTCGCCAACCGGCACAGTCAGATCGCCCGCCGTGGCAAACGACGGGATCAGAAAGGCAAAGGCGGAAATCAGGGCGCGGGGCAGGATCGACATGGGTGATTCCATTGTGGGACGAGTGCAGATGAACCCTATATAGTGTGTTTCCTGTCCTCGCGCAGATCACTTTCGGTACAACTGCTGTAATATGGTAATTATGCCATGCCCGCCACGCACCCTGCCCTTTTCACCAGTGGCAGTGGGCGCTATATCCTATCCATGTTTGCAGATATCCTTCGCCGCCTTACCGCGCCCGCCCCCGACCACCTGCCCGATGCCGACGCCCGACTTGCGCTGGCGGCACTTCTGGTGCGCATTGCGCGCACAGACGGTGATTATGCCGCCATCGAAATCGCCCGCATCGACCGGATTCTGGCACTCCGCCACGGGCTGTCGCCCACTGATTCCGCCGCTCTGCGCCGCGACGCCGAGACGTTGGAGGAAGAAGCTCCCGACACCGTCCGCTTTACCCGCGCCATCAAACAGACAGTGCCGTATGAGGATCGTGTCAGCGTGGTCGAGGCGCTTTGGGACATCGTATTGGCCGACGGGGTGCGCGACGATGACGAAAACGCGCTGCTGCGGCTTGTCGCTCCGATGCTGGGGCTGAACGACCGTGACAGCAATCTGGCGCGCCAACGGGTCGAAGCGCGCCGGTCCTGACCCCGCTCCGGGGGCCCGGGTGGCAAGACTCTGGCGGTTCCCTTGCGTCATCCGACGTTTCTGGATTGCAATCCCGGCGACGATCCGCCCTACTTGCGGCCAACTTGTACCGAACGGACCGCATCCACCTTGACCCCTCCGCCTGTCATCGAAATCCGCGACCTGCACAAAAGCTATGGTGCGCTTGAGGTGTTGAAAGGCGTCGACATGATCGCACCACGCGGCCATGTCGTATCGCTGATCGGATCTTCGGGGTCGGGTAAATCCACACTTCTGCGCTGTGCCAACCTGCTTGAGGACAGCCAACAGGGCGATGTCCTGTTCGAGGGTGAACCGATCCGCTGGCGTGGTACGGGCGCCGACCGTCACCCCGCCGACCGTGCACAGGTCACGCGGATCCGCACCAACCTGTCCATGGTCTTCCAGCAGTTCAACCTGTGGTCGCACATGACAATCCTGCAAAATGTGATGGAGGCGCCGGTGACGGTGCTGAAACGCAATCCCGTCGAGGTCGAGGCGAAGGCCCGAGAATATCTCGACAAGGTCGGCATCGGCGACAAATGCGATGCCTGGCCCGCGATGCTGTCGGGCGGCCAGCAACAGCGCGCGGCGATTGCCCGCGCCCTTTGCATGGAGCCCCGCGCCCTGCTGTTCGACGAACCCACCTCCGCGCTCGACCCCGAGCTTGAGCAGGAAGTGGTCAAGGTGATCAAGGCGCTGGCCGACGAGGGGCGCACAATGCTGCTGGTCACCCACGACATGAAACTGGCCGCCGACGTCTCGGATCACGTGGTTTTCCTGCATCTTGGAAAAATCGAAGAGCAGGGCCCGCCCGAGGCGCTTTTCGGGGCACCGTCCAGCACGCGCCTGCAAAAGTTTCTCAGAGCCGGTCAGGCCGCCTGACCGGTCAATCATACAGAGTAAAAGGTTAAATCAGGGAGCAACCAATGAAGAAACTCATCCTTTCCACCGCCGCACTGGCCCTTTCCGCCGGTATGGTCATGGCCGATGCCCATTCCAAAACCATCCGCATGGGCACCGAGGGCGCCTATCCTCCGTATAACTTCATCAACGATGCCGGCGAGGTCGACGGATACGAGCGTGAGTTGGGCGATGAAATGTGCGCCCGTGCAAAACTGACCTGCGAATGGGTTACCAACGACTGGGACAGCATTATCCCCAACCTCGTGTCGGGCAACTATGACACGATCATCGCGGGGATGAGCATCACCCCTGAGCGGGACGAGGTGCTCGATTTCACCCAGAACTATCTGCCGCCCGATCCATCGGCCTTTCTGGCCATGGAAGGCGTGATGATGGATGATGTCGTCGTGATCGCGGCCCAGACCGGCACGATTCAGGCCTCCCACGTCGCCTCGATGGAGGGCAAGACACTGGTCGAATTCGCCACCCCCGATGAAACCGTCGCCGCCGTGCGCAACGGTGAGGCGGACGCGGTGTTGGCCGACAAGGCGTTCCTCGTGCCGGTGGCCGACGAAGGCGAAGATGTGGCGCTGATGGGCGACGATGTCATGCTGGGCGGAGGCATCGGCCTTGGAGTGCGGGAATCCGACACCGAGCTGAAGCAGACATTTGACGCCATCATTGGTGAAATGAAGGCCGACGGCACTCTCAACACCATGATCACCAAATGGTTTGGCGAAGAAGCTCTCACCTTCTGATCAACAAGTGCGCCGGGGCCGCCAGATCACGCGGCCCCGGTTTCTTCTTTGTATAAATACTCAAATTCAACGCCGCAAAATGGTGACCGCCGATCTTTTCCTGCACCGACCCAAAGACCCTTGAAGGTCTGCACTGGCTTGCCTGCTATCTGACCACCGGCAAGCATATGGCGTTCTATGGCTCTTTTGGAACGGTGCTGTTGCTGCTGGCCGTGACCGCGCCGGCCGCGTTGATCTTCGGCTTTGCAGGCGCGATGGCGGCGCGGTCGCCGATTGCCCCGCTGCGCTGGTTCGGCAAGGGTTACACTGCCATTGTGCGCGGCGTACCTGATATTGCGTTTTTCCTGTTCTTCGTGATCGCGGTGGATCAGGGCATCGAATGGCTGCGTCACCAGATCAAATGCCCGGATTGGGATATGCCGATCCGTCAGGGCAATGACTTTGTCGTTTGCACACAGGCCAAGATGCCCCTGTCGAACAGTGCGCAATGGGTGCACGAGGCCTATGGCTTTGCCATTGCGGTGTTTACCTTTGCCATCGTGTTCGGCGCTTTTGCGGCCAATGTACTTTATGGTGCAATGCGCGCGGTCCCCAAGGGCCAGATCGAAACCGCCGAGGCCTATGGGCTGTCGCGCGGTCAGACGTTCTGGCGTATCCTTGTGCCGCAGATGTGGATCTTTGCCCTGCCCGGCCTGTCGAACCTGTGGATGATCCTGATCAAGGCAACGCCGCTGCTGTTTCTTCTGGGGGTTCAGGATATCGTCTATTGGGCGCGCGAGTTGGGCGGTTCGAAAATTCAGGTTTACGACTATCCGCACTCCGACTGGCGGCTGTATTATTTTCTGGCGCTCCTGGTGTTTTATCTCGCACTTACAAAAGTTTCTGAAATCGTTTTGGCCCGTCTGACCACGCGCCTTTCGCATGGGCAGGCCACGCTTGCGGGCGAAGCGCAAAGGCGCGCGGCATGAGTTGTCTTGACACCATTCAGGCCTATGCCTTCCGCTCGATCGGGTTCGGTGAACGTCTGTTGCCGCGCAGCGACTTTACCCTGTGCGATCAGTTCACCCTGATCGGGTCGGGGATGATCTGGAACATCTATTTCGGCATCGTCGCGCTTGCCTTCGGATTTTTCCTTGCCACGGCCGTGGCTCTGGGCAAGGCGGCACGCAACCCGTTGATCCGCAAACCTGCGGATTGGTTCGTCTTCCTGTTTCGCGGCTCGCCTTTGTTCATCCAGTTCTTTCTGGCCTATGAAACCTTCGTGCTGCTGCCGAAACTGGGATATGACCTGAACTTGGGGTTCACCGAAATCACCCTGACCACCGGGTTTCTGACCAAGGCATGGGCGGGCGCGCTGATCGTGTTGTTCCTGAACACCGCCGCCTATTCCGGCGAGATCTTCTTTGGCGCGCTGCGTTCGGTCCCCCGGGGCGATATCGACGCGGCGGATGCCTATGGGCTGTCGGGCTGGGCGCGCTTTCGGCGGATCACATGGCCGACCATGCTGCGCCTCGCCTGGCCCGCCTATACGAACGAGGCGATATTCCTGTTTCACGCGACCACGCTGGTTTATTTCAGCGGCTTTCCGGCCTGGCAGCAGCGCGGCGATGCCCTGTATTACGCCCGATATTTCGCCGACAAAACCTTCAACCCGTTCATTCCCTATCCGATACTGGCCGGATATTTCATCCTGCTGACGCTCTGCGTGATCGGCATCTTCGGGCTTGTGAACAAACGCCTGAACCGTCATCTGCCACAAGACCGCCGCACAAAGCTGCGGTTTCGCCCACAGGTAATCCGATGAATCTTGACGACCATCCCGAAATCCGCACGATCCGCGTCGGCGCGTCCGATCTGAACGGGCAACCACGGGGCAAACGGATGCCCGCCCGCATGGCCTCCAAAATGATGGAGGAAGGATCGCGGTTTCCGCTTTCGGTGATGTTTCTCGATATCTGGGGCGAAGACGTCGACAACAGCCCCTTGGTGTTCCAGTCGGGCGATCCTGACGGTGTGCTGTTTCCCACTGAACGTGGATGGATCCCAATGCCCTGGCTGGAGGCGCCGACCGCGCTTCTGCCGATGTGGATGTTTCACGAGGACGGGAGCGCCTTTGCAGGCGATCCGCGCCATGCTCTGGCGGGCGTGCAGCGACGGTTTGCCGAATTGGGGCTGACACCCGTGGTCGCGACCGAGCTTGAGTTTTACCTTATCGACGATTCAGGCAAGGATCTGCGCGCCCCCAAGGCGCCCCGGTCGGGCAAACGCCGCTCGGGCGCTGAAATCCTGTCGCTGCGCGCACTCGATGCCTGGGATGTGTTCTTTACCGATCTTTATGACGCCTGCGAGGCGATGGATATTCCGGCTGAAACCGTGATCTCCGAGGCGGGAACCGGCCAGTTCGAAGTCAACCTGACCCATGTGGCCGACCCGTTGAAGGCCGCCGATGACGCCTACCTGTTCAAGATGCTGGTGCGTGGCATGGCCCGCAAACACGGGTTCGCCGCGTCCTTCATGGCCAAACCCTATCCCGATTTCAGCGGCAACGGCATGCATACGCATTTCTCGCTGCTTGATCGGGACGGAAACAATGTCTTCGATAATGGCGGTCCCGAAGGCTCGGTTCTGTTGCATCATGCCATCGCTGGCTGCATGGCCGCGATGCCGGGATCGACGCTGCTGTTCGCGCCCCATGGCAACAGCTATGACCGGTTCGTGCCAGGTGCGCATGCGCCCACGGCAATCGCCTGGGGCTATGAAAACCGCACCGCTGCGATCCGTGTGCCCGGCGGCAATCCAAAGGCCCGGCGGATCGAACACCGTGTCGCGGGCGGCGATGTGAACCCCTATCTGATGCTGGCCAGTGTCCTTGGTGCGGCGCTGAACGGGATCGAGGACGGCGTGATGCCACCGCCGCCGATCGACGGGAACGCCTATCTGCTGGACCTGCCCCGCATGCCCACCACATGGGAAAGCGCAATCGAGGCCTTCGAGGCAGATCCGCTGATGCGACGTATCCTGCCCGAAAGCCTGATCACAAACTTCGTGCTGACCAAGCGGCAGGAACTGCATTATCTGGCCGAACTGACCGACGACGAACAAATCGAGCTGTATCTGGATACGGTTTAGAGCCTCCGCCCAAACCTGCCTCAGACCCCTAGCCGGTCGCGCAGTCCGTACCACGTCATCGCCAGCGCCAGCAGCGGCGCGCGCAGTGCCGCCCCACCCGGAAACCGCCGCGCCGGAATCCGGGCCATGGTGTCAAACTGCGCCGCATCACCTTGTACCACCGCCGCAATCATCCGGCCCGCCATCACCGCCATGGCAACCCCATGACCGGAATATCCCGACGCGGTATACACCCGGTCGCGACGCGCAAAATACGGCATCCGGTTCATCGTGATGGCCAGCGTGCCCCCCCAGGCATGGGTGATCTTCACGCCATTCAGCTGCGGATAGATTGCCAGCATCGGCTGCGAGACAAGCCCGGCAATGTCCTTGGGAAAACGATAGCCATAGCTTTCGCCGCCGCCAAACAGCAACCGGCGATCCGCGCTCATCCGCCAGTAATTCACCACAAACCGGTCATCGGCCACGGCCACATCGCCGGGCAGGATCTCGGGGTTGTCCAAAGGTTCGGTCGCGATGATGAAATTATTGATCGGCATCACCCGCGCCGCCACCTGCCCGTCCAGCCCGCCCAGATATCCGTTGCAGGCCAGAACCACATGGTCTGCCTCAACATGGCCGGCATCAGTCTCAACACGGTGACGCGGTCCCGGCAGGATGCGGCGCACGGTACTGTTTTCGCAGATACCAACCCCCGCCGCCTGCGCCGCCCGCGCCAGCCCGAGACAGAACCGCAGCGGATGGAGATGTCCGGCCCCCCGGTCCAGAATACCGCCTGTGAATGCAGCAGAACCGGTCAGTTCACCGACCCCGGCAGGGTCCAGCGGGGTACAGAGATCATAGCCGTAATCGCGCGCCAACCGGTCGGCCTGACGGCGGGCGTGATCTGCCGCCTTTGCGCCGCGCACCGCATGGGCGACGCCCGGGCGGTACCCGGCGTCGATGGAATGTTCTGCGATCAACTGGCGCACCGTATCCTTGGCCGCCTCGGCAATCTCCCACAGGGCGCGGGCATCGCCCGGGGCATGACGCTCCAGCCAGTTCTGATCCTGCCGCTGGCCACTGCCCACCTGCCCGCCGTTGCGCCCCGATGCGCCAAAGCCGACGCGCTGCGCCTCAAGCAGGGTCACCGAGAACCCTGCCTGTGCCAGATACAACGCCGCCGACAGCCCGGTATATCCGCCACCGATGACGCAGACATCGGCCCGCGCCGCCCCCTGCAACGGCGCAAAAACCGGCAGCTCCGGCGTGGTCTCGGCATACCAGCTTGCCGGATATACACCGGGGCGGTCATTGGCGGTCAACAGGTCCATCCCGGCCAGATAGACGGCACTCCCCCTCACGGCAAGCTCGCCCGAACCGCGAAATCGTGATATTCTTCGACGAAACGGAGAATGCGATGGGCGAACCAACCCGCGTGCTGATCGGCACCACCAAAGGTGCATTCATTCTTAACAGTGACAGAACCGGCGCGGTTCGGTCCCTGCAAGGGCCGCTTTGCGACGGCTGGCCGATCAACCATATGATCGGCGACCCGGAAACCGGCGATCTCTGGGCGGCAGGCGGCGGAGAATGGCAGGGCGCGGGTGTCTGGCGATCACGCGACGGGGGCGACACCTGGACCCTGTCGAAACTGGCCAACGGTCAGGCCGACGAATGGCTGACGGCAAGCCCCGAATTGGCCGAACAACTGGGCATGACGCCGGCACCTCCAGCACCGTTCAGCGGCGAAGTTGTAAACCTGTGGTCGCTGGGACGGACGGGCGAAACACTTTATGCCGGGGCGAAACCGGCCGCCCTTTTTGCCAGTCAGGACCGGGGAGAAACATGGAATCGGGTGCAGGGTCTGTCGGATCACCCATCCTCGGATGGGTGGGAGCCGGGCGCGGCGGGTCTGACATTGCACACGATCCTGTCCGATCCGGGCGATCCGGCGAAACTGTGGATCGGCATTTCCGCCGCCGGAGTGTTCGCCAGCGAAGATGGTGGCGCGACGTGGGACAGGCGCAACCGACTGTCGAACGCGGTGCCGCCCGACACGCACAGCCACCCCGCTGCCCCCTGCGGCAATCAGACCGGTTTATGCGTGCATAATCTGGCTCTTTCCCCGGGCGACCGGTTGTACCAGCAAAACCACCACGGCACCTATCGCAGCCGGGATGGCGGGCGCACATGGGACGATATCACCGCTGGTCTGCCATCGACCTTTGGCTTTCCCGTGGCGGTGCATCCCGAAGACCCGGACACCCTGTGGGTCTTGCCATTGAACGGCGACAGCGCCGGGCGTTTCCCTCCCGATGCCTCGGCCGCCATTTGGCGGTCCAGCGATGGCGGCGACACATGGGCGCGCTGTGGCAATGGCCTGCCGCAGCAGGATTGTTTCTTTACCGTCCTGCGGCAAGGGATGGTCGCAGACCCTGCGAACCCCGGAGCGGTCTATTTCGGCACCAACACCGGCAGCGTCTTTGCCACAAAGGACAGCGGCGACAGTTGGCGCGAGATCGCCCGCCACCTGCCTGCCATCCTTTGCGTCGAAACGGTTTCCGCCGCCTGACAGCCAGATCAGCGCGGCCCCGACCGCTGGAGCAACCCGATATACTGGCGCAGCAGGGACGCTCGGCGCGGGCGGAACGTCTCATCCGTCAGATCGGACGACAGTATCCGGTCGGTGAGAAACTGGCGGAAATCCTGTCTGAGCTGGCAGAACGCCAGCAAAACAACTGCCCGGTCGGTATAGACAATGGACAACGGCAGCACCCGCCGCTGGGTCTGCACCCCGTTCGCATCGCCATAACCAAGATCAATCGCGCGTTCATCCCAACAGGCCCGGCGCAGCATCGACAGATTGATCGACGCGACCGGGGGGCGATCGAAACGATGCACCTTGACCACGGCATGAACGGCCTGTTGCTGGGCGCGTTCGGGCAGAGTGGCGATGATCTTGGACAGGGCCGATTCCGCCGCCTTCGCCAGTTCAGGATCGCCCCGCGCCCCCACCTCGGCCAGACCAAAGGCCAATGCCTCGATTTCGGTCCGGGTAAAGCTTTGCGGTGGCAGTGCCGGATCTTCGGTCAGGCGGTATCCATAGCCCGGTGCACCGTCGATCACCGCCCCCGCCGCGCGCAGGCTGTCGATATCGCGGTACAGCGTGCGCGCAGACACCTCGGTTTCATCGGCCAGACGCGCGGCAGTGACCGGGGCGGGCAGACTGCGCAGTGCCTGAAGAAGCCGCAAAAGTCGGTCGGATCGTGCCATGAACGCTCCTGACGGAAACTGTCAGCAGTGGCGGTCTATAAATGCGGCATGTCAATATGAAAGGATACGAAATGCTGACCCTCTATCACGCACCGCTTAGCCGTTCGTCACGCATCCTGACGCTGCTTGACGAATTGGGCGCGCTCGACAAGGTGGATGTCAAAGTGGTGACGATCCGCCGGCAAGACGGCAGTGGCGGGCGCGATCCGAACAACCCCCACCCCGAAGGCAAGGTGCCCTATCTGGTGCACGACGGGGTCGGCATCCGCGAATCCAACGCGATCATGCAGTATCTGTGCGAAATGTTCCCCAAAGCCGGGCTTGCGCCACAACCGGGCGACGCGACGCGCGGCGCGTTCCTGGCCTGGATGGCGTGGTACGGCAACGTGATGGAGCCGGTTCTGGTGATGAATGCGGTTGGAGTCGAAAATCCGTTGCTCGCGAAAACCTTTGGCGGCACGGATGAGATGACCGGGCAGATTGAAACGGCGCTGTCGAAAAAACCCTATCTGCTGGGCGATACTTTTACTGCGGCCGATCTGATCGTCGTCTCGGCCTATCTGTGGATGCCGCAGATCACGCCGGACATTCCCGTGATCCGCGACTGGATTGAACGCTGCGGCGCGCGCGCATCGCTCAGGCGGACGCAACAGCGCGATACAGCCACGATGGCGGCGTAAACCGTCACACGTTCAGCAAGAGATGTTCGCGTTCCCAAGGTGAAATGACATGCAGGAATTCTTCGTATTCACTGCGTTTCACGATCGAATAGACCCGGGCGAATTCATGTCCCAGCAGTTCGTGCAGATCGGTCGCGTCATCGAACAGATCAAGCGCGTCGAACATGCCGCGGGGGATTGCCTCTTCCGCGGCATAGGCATCACCGGCGAATTCCGGTGTCGGTTCAAGCTTTTGCACCATACCCAGGTATCCGCAGGCCAGCGATGCCGCGATTCCCAGATAGGGGTTGCAATCCATGCCCGCCAGACGGTTTTCAACCCGCCGCCCCTGCGCGTCCGAAATCGGAATCCGGATTCCGGTGGTGCGGTTGTCGCGCCCCCATTCCAGATTGATCGGCGCAGAGTGGTCTTTCACATAGCGCCGGTAACTGTTCACATAGGGTGCCAGCATTGCGATGACGGAAGGTAGATGGTGCTGCATTCCGCCCAGAAAATGCCGGAAGATCGGTGTTTCGCCCCCATCGGCATCGGAAAAGATGTTCTCTCCCGTCACCAGATCCTCGACCGAGTGGTGAAGGTGCATCGCACTGCCCGGCTCATTCTCGATCGGTTTCGCCATGAAGGTGGCGAAACAGTCGTGACGCAACGCAGCCTCACGGATCAGGCGTTTGAAATAGAAGACTTCATCGGCAAGCTTGACCGGATTGCCGTGCCGCAGGTTGATTTCCAACTGCCCCGCGCCGCCTTCCTGCGTGATGCCGTCGATTTCGAAACCCTGCGCCTCGGCATAGTCATAGATATCGTCGATCACCGGGCCGTATTCATCGACCGCCGACATGGAATAGGCCTGCCGCGCCGCAGCACGCCGCCCGGTGCGCCCCATCATCGGTTCGATCACCTGACCGGGATCAATGTTGCGGGCGACCAGATAGAACTCCATCTCCGGCGCGATGATCGGTTTCCAGCCCTTGGCGTGATAGGCCTGCATCACCCGTTTCAGCACGTTGCGCGGCGCGGTCGGCACCGGTTCACCGGTTTGCAGATAGGCGTCGTGAATCACCTGCAACGTCCAGTCCGCCGTCCATGGCGCGGCTGTGGCGGTGGAATAATCCGGTGTCAGGATCATGTCGGGCTCGGTAAAGCCCTCGGCCCCCGCCGCCTCGGCCCAGCCGCCGGTGATTGTCTGAAAGAAGATCGAATTGGGCAGGAAAAACTGCTTTTGCCGCGCGAATTTGCTGGCGGGCATCGCCTTGCCCCGGGCGATTCCGGGGATGTCGGAGATGATGCATTCAACCTCGTCCAGACGCCGCCCTTCGAGAAACTCCTGCGCGGCCCGGGGGATTTGGCTTGTCCATTCGGTGTCAGGCCTGTTCATGTGCCGCCGCCTTGAGAAATTGCGCCAGCATCAGGCCGACCGCCCCGTTGTCGACCGGTTCGTGCAACACCGCCATTGCCTGTTCCAGCAGCGGATCGGGCACCACACCGCGGCCGCGATGTTCGATCAGCCCACCGATGAAATCATTGTCGAATTCCGGATGTGCCTGAACGGTCATGATCGTGTCACCATAGCCAAGGGCCGCATATTCGCAGAAGTCATTACGCCCCAGAACCCGCGCGCCGGGCGGCAAAGTGACCACCTGATCCTGATGCCAGGCGTTCATCACCACATCGCGTCCATCAAAATCATAGGCGGTGCGCCCCACGGCCCAGCCACCAGAGAACTTTTCAACCCGCCCCCCCAAGGCCTGCGCGATGATCTGATGGCCGAAACAGATGCCGACCATGGGCCGTCCGCCCGCGTGAACATCGCAAATGAACCGCTCCAGCGGCGCGATCCAGTCGTGATCCTCATAAGCGCCGTGGCGCGATCCGGTGATCAGCCAGCCATCGGCGTCATCCATCGACGCAGGCATCTGCCCATCGCAGACAAGATAAGTGGAAAAGGTGAAATCGTGCCCTTTCAGAAGACGGGCAAACATGGCGGGATAATCGCCTGTCACGGGTTTCAGGGCGTCCGGGGCAAGCCCGGTCTGAAGAATGCCAATATGCATGGGTCACCGGTTGCAAGACTTTGCACAGACTAGGCGGCGCGCAAGCGGCGTGCAAGCCGTCAGAAACCGGTGATGGCACCGACCGCGCCGCAAGGGAAGAGATTGCACCCGGCGGCGCACAGAGCTAGCGTCACTGCACATCCGACAGGAGCAAAATCATGCACGACGACGCCAAATCCTGGGCCCCCAACAGCTGGGAAGCCCGCGCCGAAGCGAACACATTCTATGGCTTCACCGATCTTCCCTCGGTGGAACAACGCGGCACCGTGGTTCTGACCCACGGCAAAGGACCGTACGTCTATGATGTGCATGGCCGCGAATACCTCGATTCAAATTCTGGGCTGTGGAATATGGTCGCCGGCTTTGATCATCCCGAATTGGCTGCCGCCGCGAAGGCGCAGTATGATCGCTTTCCGGGTTATCATTCATTTTTTGGCCGGATGTCGGACCAGACGGTCATGCTGTCGGAAAAGCTGATTCAGGTCTCGCCGTTTTCCCGGGGCCGGGTCTTTTATACCAACTCGGGGTCCGAGGCGAATGACACCCTGGTCAAGATGCTGTGGTTCCTTGGCGCGTCCGAAGGTCAGCCGCAAAAGCGAAAGATCATCACCCGGATCAATGGCTATCACGGGGTCACCATTGTATCGGCCAGCATGACCGGCAAACCTTATAACTCGGTGTTCGGTCTGCCTTTGGATGGGTTTTTGCACCTGACCTGCCCGCATTATTGGCGTGAAGGGCGCGACGGAGAATCCGAGGCGCAGTTCACCGCTCGGCTCGCGCAAGAGCTGGAAGACATGATCGCCCGCGAAGGTGCCGATACCATCGCCGCTTTCGTTGCTGAGCCGGTGATGGGGGCCGGTGGAGTAATTCCGCCGTCCAAGGGCTATTTTCAGGCGATCCAGCCGATCCTAAAGAAACATGGCATCCCGCTGGTGGCCGATGAGGTGATCACCGGATTCGGGCGCACCGGCGAAATGTGGGGCAGTGAGGCCTACGATTTCGTGCCCGACGCTATCATTTCCTCCAAGGCGCTGACTGCGGGATATTTCCCGATGGGTGCCGTCATTCTTGGCCCCGATCTGTCGGACCGGATGCAGGCCGCCGCCGAGGCGATCGAGGAATTCCCCCACGGGTTCACCGCCTCGGGCCACCCCGTCGGATGCGCCATCGCGCTGAAGGCAATCGATCTGGTGGAAAACGGGTTGCTGGACCAAGTGCGCGCGCTGATACCGCAGTTCGAGGCCGGGCTGAACCATCTGGCGCAGATGGACAACATCGGCGAGGCGCGCGGCAAGGGTCTGATGGGTGCGCTTGAGGCGGTCAACGACAAGGCGACCAAGACGCCCTTCGACAGTGATCTGAGCGTTTCAGAACGGATCGCCAACACCTGTACCGATCACGGGTTGATCTGTCGTCCGCTGGGTCAAGCCATCGTGCTGTGCCCTGCCTTTGTGATGACACCCGCCGAGATGGACCAGATGTTCGGACGGTTGGAAGCGGCGTTGAAACAGGTGTTTCCTGAGGTCGGTTGACCCCGGGCGCGAAACAGGAGGACGCAATGCCAAAGGCAATAACCGTCGCGTTGGACAAGCTGGAGGCCGGCGATTGGGAAGCCGCCCATACCATCGCTCAGGATGAATCCGGGGCGTTGGCCGCTTGGCTCCATGCGCATCTGCACCGTGCCGAGGGCGACAATGCAAATGCCGCCTATTGGTATCGCCAGGCTGGGCGCGCGCCCTTCACCGGATCGCTTGAGGAAGAACGCCGCGCCCTGCGCGACGATGCCACGGGCTGAACGCCGTCGGCGGTGCAGGCCCGTATCGCGACAGCCCTATTTGTCGATCTTTGACAGTTTCGCCTGCATTTCAGCCAGTTGCCTGCGGATTTCCTGCAACTCGGTCGCGCTGGTCGGTTCTTCGGCAGGCTCGGCGGATGCATTTCCGATTATGCCGCCGGTCATCGCCTTGATAAACGCCTGTTGCTGCGTGCGCATCGCCTCATAACCCGGCATGCTGGACATCGGATTCAAGACGTTCTCCATCACTTTGGACTGGCCGTTGCGCAGCATGTCGAAGCTCATTGCCAGAAACTGTGGCACCACGGATTGCGCCTGCGTCGAGTAGCTGCGGACAAGATCGGTCAGCACGCCCAACGGCAAGACGTTTTCGCCCTTGGATTCGTGTTCGGCGATGATCTGAAGAAGGTATTGCCGGGTCAGGTCATCGCCCGATTTCAGGTCGACAATCCGAACTTCGCGCCCTGCCCGGATGAACCTGGCAATATCTTCAAGCGTGACGTAATCGCTCGTCTCGGTGTTATAGAGGCGGCGGCTGGCATAGCGCTTGATCAGCAGCGGCGAAGATGTATCGGCCAAGGAAGTCTCCCGGTTTTTGCGGTGCAGCGTCAGCGTATGGCAGTGCTGCACAAAAAGAAAGGGCGAGTGCAGTGCACTCGCCCAGACCTGTCCTCGGCAGGGAGGAGCCTTGAACAGATCGTCAGATCACTTTGCAGTGGTCGCTTTCTTGGCGGCCGTGCTCATGTCGTCGCCCATTTTCTTGGCGGCGGTCGACATGTCCTGCTGAGCGTCTTTGCCAGCGGCCATCATGACTTCGACGGTTTCCATCTGCACTTTTTTCGCAACTTCGGCGAAAGCGGCCATGGATTCGCTGGTCATTTCAGCCTGAGCCGAAGCGAAATCGCTTACCGACTGGCCGTATTCGGCAGGCTCGGTCTTGAGCTTGGAAACGTCGCCCATCTTGGCCAAAGTCGCCTTGGTCCAAGCGGTCGAGATTTCGGTCGACTTTTCAGCGGCTTCCAGCGCCACTTTCGACAGTTTCTCGCCGAAGGCTGCATAGGACTTGAAACCGTCCTGGAAGGCCGACATGTCGATTGGCATTGCGCCCATCATGTCCTGCATCGTCTTTGCGTAGTCTTGTGTTTTCGTAACCATATCAACTCTCCTTCTTGCGGCCTGTGCCGCGTTGTCGTTCTAAGGAGAATATGCATGCTGCAGCGCAGCATTTCAAGTATTATTCTGCACCGCAGCATAAAAATTTGCGGCAATGCAGAATGGCTTTGAATATCAGCCGGTTGTCCCGGACGTCACATATGTTCCCGGTGCGGCGGCGAGAATTTCGCGCCCGTCAGCGCCGGGAATCAGTGCCGTGACCTGTGCGCCAGAGCGTTTGCGCAGCCATGTCTCCCAACGTGGCCACCATGATCCCGGGGTGAATTCGGCGTCAGCGCGCCATGCGGCGTGATCCTCGGGCCAGGCGCTGTTGGTATAGTGGCCGTATTTCTTCTTCGACGGCGGATTGACGATCCCGGCGATATGGCCCGACTGGGACAGGATGAACGTCTTCGACCGGCTGCTCATCTGGCGCATCCCGGCATAGCTCGAAGGCCACGCGGCGATGTGATCGGTTTCGCAGGCGATGGCGCAGATCGGCACCTTGACCTCGGACAGATGCAACGTTTCGCCCAGCAGATCAAACCCGCCAGACGCGAATTCGTTGCGCTGACACAGCCCGCGCAGATATTCCATCGCCATCTTGGCCGGCAGGTTGGTGGCGTCACCGTTCCAGAACAACAGATCGAACGCCGGCGGCGCTTCGCCCAGCATATAGCTGCGGATCGCTGGCTGATAGATCAGGTCGTTGCTGCGCAGATAGGAAAACGTGCGCGACATATAAAATGACTCAAGGATGCCTTTTCGCGTCACCTCGGCCTCAAGCCCATCGACGAAATCGTCGTTCAGGAAGACGCCCACCTCGCCCTGATCCGAAAAATCGGTAAGCGTGGTAAAGAAGGTGGCGGATTTGACCGATGTATCGCCACGCTTTTCCATCAGCGCCAGCGTCAGCGACAGGGTGGTGCCCGCAATGCAATACCCCACAACGTTGGTCTGATCCTGTCCGGTGATCTGTTTCACCTGGTCGATGGCGGTCAGATATCCCTCTTCGATATAGTCGCCCAGCCCGGTTTCGGCAAAGGACGGATCGGGGTTCACCCAACTGACCACGAACAGGGTATAGCCCTGATCGACGATCCAGCGGATCAGGCTGTTGGCGGGTTTCAGATCGAGGATATAGAATTTGTTGATCCAGGGCGGAAAGATCAGCAAGGGAGTCTTGCGCACTTTTTCCGTGGTCGGGGCATATTGGATCAGTTCGAACAACCGGTTGCGGTACACAACCGAGCCTTCGGCAGTCGCGATGTTTTCGCCCACGCGAAACGCCTTCTTGTCGGCCAGACTGACCAGCAGTTCACCATCCGACGCCTCGATGTCGCGCACAAGGTTCTCCAACCCGTCGACCAATGACTGACCTTCGGTCTCCACCGCCTTGGCCAGCGCCTCGGGATTGGTGCCGAGAAAATTCGTCGGGCTGAACATATCCGCGATCTGCTGGGTAAAGTAACCGATGCGGCGCCGGTCGCCATCGCTCAGCCCATCCAGCGACGCCACCGCCTCACTCATGGCATCGGCATTGAAAAGATACTGCTGCTTGAGAAAGTTGAAATAGGGGTGTGAGTCCCACATCGGATTCGAAAATCGTCTGTCGCTGGGGCCGGTATCGACCGGCGCGGCAATCTTTCCCGACGCCAAAGTCTGTTGTGCCTCTACGTAATGTTGCATCGTGCGGGCCCAATATCCCACCTGTCTCTCAAAAATCTTGGCCGGGTTGGACATGATTTCAGAGATATAGGCGGCTGCGGTCTTTTGAAACAAATCCTGTCCCGGACCTTGCAACGCCTTGGGGACCTGACGTTTATCGGACATCGCCGCGAGCAGACGCTTGGAAAGTTCTTCGACCTTGACAAGGTTCCGGGTGAGCAGTTCGCTGTGCTCGTGCCCGCCACTCTGCCCGTCGGTCCCGGAATCATTTGTTGTCATGTTGAGTTTTCCGCCCTAGTTTGCTGCACAGCAGCATAAATCGCATGTCTCCATCATAGCTGTCTTGGGTCGATGGTGCAAAAGCGATGAATATGTCCCCGACAAGCACGACCGGCCATGCCGGTATCAAGGAGTAACATGCGGTATACGCCGACTTACGATATCATGGAAACGATGCGCAACACCAACCAATGGCTGGGCGCGACGGCAACGGCGATCGGCAGCAACCCCGCGACGGGCCTTGTACCTAATCCGTTCTTTCGGATGCTGGCTGCTTGGGGCGAAGTGACCGAACGCGCCTTCTCGCGTATGGTGGCCAAGCCTGATTGGGACATCGACAGCATTCTCAATTTTGATGGCCGCGACATGGTGGTCACCGCCAAGCCCGAACTCAGACTGCCGTTTGGCGATCTTATCCGCTTTGATGTGTCGGGCCGCCCCGCGCGCAGCCGGCGCATCCTGCTGGTGGCACCAATGTCGGGGCACTATGCCACGCTGTTGCGTTCCACCGTGGTCAGCCTGCTGCCCGACGCCGATGTCTGGATCACCGACTGGCACAATGCCCGTGACATTCCGGTCAGCGAGGGCAAGTTCGACGTCGAGGATTACACTCAGTATCTGGTCGATTTCATGCGGCACATGGGCCCCGACACCCATGTGATCGCCGTCTGTCAGCCCGCGCCGCTTGCGCTGGCCGCCACCGCCATGCTGGCCGAGGATTCGCCCGAGGCGCAGCCCGCGACCCTGACCCTGATCGGCGGACCGATTGATCCCGACGCGGCAGATACCGATGTCACCGATTTCGGGCGTCGCGTCACCATGGGTCAACTTGAGAGGTACGTGATTCAGCGTGTCGGGTTCAACCACGCGGGCGCAGGGCGGCTGGTCTATCCGGGTCTGCTGCAACTGTCGTCGTTCATTTCGATGAACACGGAAACCCATGCGCAGGCGTTTACCAATCAGATCATGAAGATAGCCCAGGGCGAGGCAGGCGAACACGACAAGCACAACAAATTCTATGACGAATACCTTGCCGTTATGGACATGACGGCGGAGTTCTATCTTTCAACCGTCGAGCGGGTGTTCAAAAGCCGCGATATCGCACGCAACGATTTCACGGTTGCCGGGCGCGTGGTCGACATTGGCAAGATCACCGATGTGGCGGTCAAGATTGTCGAGGGCGAGAATGACGATATCTCCGCGCCCGGTCAGTGCCTTGCGGCCTTGCCGCTGCTGACTGGCCTGCCGGATTCGAAAAAGTTCAGCCATCTGGAGCCCGGTGCCGGACACTATGGCATCTTTGCAGGCAAAAGCTGGCGCAACAACATCCGCCCGCTGGTGCTCGATTTTATCGATAGAAACAGCAAAACGACCCCGGCCCAGCCGAATGCCGCCCAACCGGTCGCCGCAAGATCCGACCAGACATCAGTTTCGACTGCCGAAGTTCAGGAAAGTCCGGCGACCCCTAAAGTCGCGCCTGCCGCCCCCAAGGCCGAAGCTCCGGCAAAGCCGACGCAAGCGGATATTCCACCAACCCCTGTGAAGGCCGAAAAACCGGCCAATATCGACACGCCGGTAAATCCGAAAAAGGCTGAAACTCCGGTCAAAGCCGACAGTCCGGCAAAACCGGTTTCGGCTGAAGTTGTGGCAAGCCCGGCAAAGGCCGACGTTTCCACGGCTCGCGCAACGGCTCCGACAAAACAATCAAAGCGCGCCAAGACAAAGCGAGCGAAATAACCGCTCAGCCCAGAAGCCGCGACGGCACTCCGTCGCTCAGCCAACTCTTCAACGCCTCGGTCACTGTATCGGGGCGTTCGACCATCGGCAGATGCCCGGCACCCTCGACCACCACCAGCCGGGCGCGGGGCACCAGACCCGCCATGAATTCGTGGCGGCGCGGCAGATACAGGGTGTCTGCGGCACCGCACAACACCAAGGTCGGCACCTTGACGCCGCGCAGCGTGCGCTGCTGATCGGGCCGTCGTTGCAGTGCCGCCGCATGGCGCAGATAAGTCTCCGCCCCCAGATCCTTTGCCATCTGGCGGGCGAATTCACCGATCATCACGCGGTATTCCCCGGCTGCGAAACACTCATCCGGCAGTTCTTCGGCCAAAACGTCATTCAGGCGCCCGGCCTTGGCACGAGCGATCCGCAGATCCCGTTGCGCGGCACCGGGCGGGGTTTCGGCAAGGCAATTGGTGCAAAGCAGCGCCAGACGGCTGACCCGTTCCGGCGCGCGGCGCTGGATTTCGGCGGCCACCATGCCGCCCATACCGTGCCCTGCCAACGCAAACCGGTCGGGCGCACCCTGCAAAGCTGCCTCGGCCATCGCTTCGATGCTGGCCGCCGCGCCATAGCGGGGCAGATACAACGGATGATCGGCGGACAGAGCCTCGATCTGGGCGCCCCAGACCCGCACATCGGCCACGAATCCGGGAAGAAGGACCAGAGGATCGCTCATCCGTCCGTCTGGCCCTGAGTTGCCGTCATGATTGAAGGATTGTGCATCCCGCGCACCCTAGGATCACTGCGGACAGGTCGCAAGCGGCGCATGGGTGCCCGATGACAGGATTTTTCACCTGGCCGCTATCCGCCTTGGCGCATTGCAAAATATGAAGACCCTGCTCTGCTGCGTCGGCGAAGTCTGGGCGCGATGAACCATAACCTTGTCGCCAACCGCATTGCCGCCATCGAACGTATTGCCACCGCATCTGTCAGCCGGTTCGACGTGGCGATATTCACCCCGTCGCTAGGCAGCCGTGGCATGGTCTGGCGCACTCAACTCCCGCGCGGGTTCGCTCAGGTCGTGACGAGGACGTGAGCCGCAAAGGACAATACATCGAACCTGCGCAGGTCGATTTCGGTGGCATCGGCGCTCAGCAGCGCAGTCGCCAAACTCTCGTGCCTACGCCGTCAATTCGCGCCGAATGCCCCCCGTGGCGGTTTGCGCCGCAACCGGAAAAACGCCACGTCCTGAACATATCGCGCAAAGCAGGCCTGTTCATCAAAAATTTGGACATATCCCGAATTCTCAGGGCAGTTTTGCAATCCAATCTGATGCAATCCGTTGCACCGGATCTGTAAGGCCCGGGCTCAGGATATCGCCCGCGATCACATGCGAGAACGGATCGTTGCCCGACGGCACATCAATCGGGTTGAGCGTCACCGGCCCGCCCCACCGCGCCGCTAACCGGCGGGTTTGTTTCTCGTTGACCACCCGGTCGCCGTCCGAAAACAGAAACAGTGCGGGCGTGGTCACCCCCGAGTAGTCAAGACCCCGCGCATAGCGCACCAAGGCCGCCATCGGCACCAGTGCCACAGTTGGATAGCTGGTGGTCCAGTATTTCGCGTGGTCCGCGTTCAGCGGTGTGAGGTTGCGCTCGGCTCCCGCGATCAGTGCCGCCCACCAGCGCACCCCGGGCAGGGACAGCAGGATCGACGCGGGCGCCGCGAGGCCAAAGTTCGGCGAGATCAGGACCAATGCCTCAACCCCCTGAGACAGTTGCGGATCTTGCGCCGCGACGGCCGCCAATGTGCCGCCGGTCGAGGTGGCGATGATGATGATCCGGTCGCCGATCCGACGGGCGACTTCCAGCGCCTCGGCCACATCGTTCATCCAGTCCGCCACCCGGGGTTCGGCCATCGCCTGACTGGTGCGCCCATGTCCGGCCAGCCGGGTATAGACCAGATTCGCACCCAGATCGGCCGCCACGAGATCGGGAACCGGGCGAATCTCCTCCGAGGTGGCGGAAAAACCGTGCAGATAGACGATCACCCGATCCGTCCGCACACCCGCACCGTTCGCCCAGATCACGCGTTTTTCAACGCCCGGCGTGATATCGTCAAAGCCACTTTCCACACCGACAAGATAGGCGTCGATATCCTTGCCGATGGATGCGCCGTCAAAGGTGACCGCAGTCACCACCGGCTCGCGCGGGACCAGAAGAAATACCAGCACCACAGCCAACAGGACCGCCAGACCGCCACGCATGAACCATCGGACGGGGCGCCCCATCAGGTGATATCCGCGACAGCGGTCTCGATCATCGCCAGGCATTCGGGCGTGGAAAATCGATGATCCGCACCTTTCACCAGCAACAACCGTGCGTCCGGCGATTGCAGATGATCCAGCAGCCGCAACGCCACCGACATATCCACATCGGCATCTGCCGTCCCCTGCAAAAGACGCACTGGCCCGCGAAGTTCAAGTGATGCACGAAGAACGAGGTTCAAGCGACCGTCCTCTATGAGTTTTCGCGTGACCACATAGGGGCCGTCATCGTATTCGGACGGCAGTTCCACGCGCCCGTCCCGCACCAGTGCCGCGCGCTGGTCGTCGCTGAAACCCACCCACATACTGTCTTCTGTGAAATCAGGCGCCGCCGCGATACCGACAAGCCCGGCAACCCGGTCAGGCATCGACCGTGCCACCAACAGCGCGATCCACCCCCCCATGGATGACCCAACCAGAACCTGCGGCCCCTCGGTCAGGGCCTCGATCGCGGCCATGGCATCCTCGGCCCATTCGCCGATACATCCCTCCTCAAATGCACCCGACGATTGACCGTGCCCGGAATAGTCAAAGCGCAGGAAAGCGCGGCCCATTTCTCGGGCAAAGCTTTGAAGATGCACCGCCTTCGTTCCCTGCATGTCGGACTTGAAACCGCCCAGAAACACAATCCCCGGCCCCTTGCCGGAAGAGTGCTCATAAGCGATCCGCCGACCTGCGGCTGTTTCGAGATAATCGACCATGGGCTCCCCTTTTGCACCCATCGTGCCGTGCGGGCGGCGCGGATGCAATCGGCGATCAGAACCCCTGCTCCACCTCGTTCAACCCCTGACCGATCCAAACCGCCGCCAGTGCCATCACCGCAAAGACCACCAGCGTCACCATGACCCCCGCAAGCGATGCCAGCGCGCCGAATATCCCGGACCCCAAAAGGATCACACCGATCACCGTATTGGTCACCGCCGTATAGGGGGCGCGCAGCTCGGCGGGGGCCATATCGACCAGATAGGTTGAACGCGCCTGTCGTACCCCGTGATAGGCCACCATCAGCACAAACAGCACCAGCGGCAGCGCCCAAAGCCTGCTGCTCAGCCCCGCCAGATGCAACGCCACCGCCCCAAACAGCGCCAGCGCCGTCACCAGGCCGCAAAGTTGCAGCACCCGCCTGCTGGAACGGTCCGACAACCGCCCCCAGCCCCAGGAACTGAGCAACGATGCAAGCGCCGAGGCGAGCACCAGCGCCCCCAGACGGTCGAACCCGCCCTGCCCGGCCTCTTGCCCCAGCAGCACCAGATATGGCGGTGCAAGCGCTGATCCGGTCAACAATCCGCGCGTCGCAATAAACCGTACCAGTTGCGGTTCTTCGCGCAGCAGCCGAAATTGCGACCAAGGCGTATCTGTGGTTTCCCCCGGATCGGCCTCTTCGTTCAGCGTTGAAAACAATGCGGCCGCGGCCAGCCACAGAGCGGCGGCAAGGGTCATCGCGGCCAGCACCAGAACCATCCGGTCAACCGCGCCGGTCATCAGCGCCAGCGCAAACAGGATCACGCCAACCGAAGCGGCTGAACTCGCAAATCCCGTCGCCGCGCCGCGCCGCGATCTGCCCACCGTGCGGCCCAGAATGTCCTTATAGCTGACCGAACAGATGCTGCGCGACACTGCCAGAACGGCCAGCAGAACGCAGACGGCAATGCCTGCGGCCGCACCCGTCAGCGTCAGACCGGCGGCCACGATCCCTGCGGCCGCCACGGCTTGCCCGACGGACCCGGCGACCCAGACCCATTTGCGGCGCGCCATTGCGGGCAGACGGGGCGCGGTAAAAATCTGCGGCAACAGCGCCCCCGCCTCGCGGATCGGCACCAGAAGCCCGACAAGGAACGCCGAGGTGCCCAACTGTCCCAGCATCCATGACAAGACAAGTTTAGGATCAATCAGTCCATCGGCCAGTTTGGTCATCGCCAGCGATCCGGCATGACACAGCAGGTTTCGCGGCTCACCCGGCGCAACACCCCGGGCATCGGCGTCCTGCCCCGAAATTGCGCGAAATGTTTTTGCGGTCAGTGAACTGGTCAATGCAGCCTCGCTTACTGGTCCATTGGCGGTCGCAGCCCACACCCTGCTCGACTATGCGCCGGGTATTTCTGCCTGTCACCTGACGGTCAGCATACCCGAAGCTGGCGGCAGAAACGATATCACCGAAGTGGCGAAGGATTGGCGCGCGCTTGACAGCCTGCGCGCCGCCCTGCATGTCATGATCCGATCAATTCGCATCATAAACCCGCAACCGGGCGTTTCGTAGGCGCCAAAACGACGAGGAGCATGGGCCATGACCCAGATTTCCCTGACATTTCCCGACGGCAACGCACGGCAGTTCGACGCCGGAATCACCGCTGCCGAAGTTGCCGCATCGATCTCCACCTCATTGGGGAAAAAGGCGGTCTCGGCCAATCTGGACGGCGCGCACTGGGATCTGGCCTGGCCGATCGAGAATGATGCGGCCATCGCGATCAACACCATGGCCGACACTGCGCCGGGGCTGGAGCTGATCCGTCACGATCTGGCGCATATCATGGCCCGCGCGGTGCAGGAACTCTGGCCGGACGTCAAAGTCACCATCGGCCCGGTGCGCGACTATGGCTGGTTCTATGATTTCGACCGCGCCGAGCCGTTCACGCCCGAGGATCTGGGCGCGATCGAAACCAAGATGAAACAGATCATCGCCGCGAAAGATCCGGTCAGAACCGAAATTTGGGACCGCGAGCGCGCCATTGCCCATTACAAGGCCAAGGATGAACCCTTCAAGATCGAGCTGATCGACCGCATCCCGGGCGACGAACCCCTGCGGATGTATTGGCACGGCGATTGGCAGGATCTCTGCCGTGGTCCGCATCTGCAAAACACCGGTCAGGTTCCGGCGGACGGGTTCAAGCTGATGAATGTCGCCGGGGCCTATTGGCTGGGGGATTCCACGCGCCCGATGCTGCAACGGATTTACGGCGTGGCCTTCAAAAGTCGCGATGACCTGAAGGCGCATCTGACGATGCTGGAAGAAGCGGCGTTGCGCGATCACCGAAAATTGGGCCGCGAGATGAACCTGTTCCACATGCAGGAGGAAGCGCCGGGTCAGGTGTTCTGGCATCCGAACGGCTGGACGATCTATACCACGCTGCAGGATTACATGCGCCGCAAACAGCGTGCGGCCGGCTATGTCGAGGTGAATACCCCGCAAGTGGTCGACCGCAAACTGTGGGTGCAATCCGGCCACTGGGACAACTATCAGGAACATATGTTCATCGTCGAAGTGGACGAAGAACACGCCCGCGAAAAATCGATCAACGCCCTGAAGCCGATGAATTGCCCCTGCCATGTGCAGATTTTCAATCAGGGTCTGAAATCCTATCGTGACCTGCCCCTGCGCATGGCCGAGTTCGGCTCCTGCTCCCGATATGAGCCTTCGGGTGCTTTGCACGGGATCATGCGGGTCCGTGGTTTCACGCAAGACGACGCGCATATCTTCTGCCGCGAAGATCAGATCGAATCGGAATGCGCCGGGTTCATCGAATTTCTGTCGTCGGTGTATAAGGATCTGGGATTCGAAGAGTTCGAGATCATGTTCGCCACCCGCCCCGAAAAACGGGTCGGTACGGAAGAAAGCTGGGACAAGATGGAAGCCGCGCTGGAAAGCGCGATCCGCAAGACCGGGCATGAGTTCACACTGGAACCGGGCGAAGGCGCGTTCTATGCCCCCAAGCTGGATTTCAAATTGACCGACGCTATTGGCAGAGTCTGGCAGTGTGGCACATTTCAGGTCGATCCCAATCTGCCCGAACGGCTTGGCGCGACCTATATCGGTGAGGATTCGCAGAGGCACCGCCCCTATATGCTGCACCGCGCCTGTCTGGGCAGTTTTGAGCGGTTCATCGGCATCCTGATTGAAAACTGGGCGGGCAAGCTGCCGTTCTGGCTGGCTCCGCGTCAAGTTGTCGTGGCGTCGATCGTGTCGGATGTTGACGGCTATACCAACGAAGTCGTGGCCGCGCTGAAGGCTGCCGGGATCAGGGCCGAGGCGGACACCCGCAACGAAAAGATCAACTATAAGGTGAGGGAACATTCGCTTGGCAAGGTGCCGGTGATCCTTGCCCTTGGTGCACGCGAAGTTGAAGAGCGCAGCGTTTCCATGCGTCGGCTGGGTGACAAGCACAGCCGCACGCTTTCGCTGGAACAGGTGATCGCCGATCTGTCCGCCGAGGCGAAGGCCCCCGATCAGCGCTGACCGGGTGACGCGACAGGGCGCCGGGGATCTATGCCCGGCGCCAGAGAGCACCAGTCATCGGCCCCGCGCCTGAACGCCCAACTGGCGGAAAACGCCCGATAAACGCTGCTTTCAAGGTTGCACTTGAAATTTGCCGCAGATGTCGGAGTATCAATGTCGGATGACATCCGACTTTCCGAACGTCCGCCTTGGTCGAGGCAGCCGCATTTGCAGAGAGACGCCGGATGCATCTTATCCGTGCCAATTTTGCGCGCGGGCAACGACAAAGGAGAGATGGCATGCCTACTGGCACCGTTAAATGGTTCAACACCGCAAAGGGGTTCGGTTTCATTGCGCCCGATACCGGCGGCAAGGATATTTTCGTTCACATTTCCGCAGTTGAAAGCGCCGGTCTTTCCGGGCTCGCTGACGACCAAAAGGTCAGCTACGAGTTGATCGAAGGGCGCGACGGACGCCAATCGGCGGGCGATCTTAGAACGCTTTAAGTCAATGCAGGCGCGGCGCAACCTGCGGCATTCATCCGCACCGGTGCCGCGCCGAATCACTCCGAAACGATGTCAGTCGCCCAGCCCTTTGCCGGTAGGAATGCCCTTTTGCCGCGGTATCCTCTCGGGATGGGAACGGCGTGCTTTGTGAACTTTCGTCTTGACGGGATGGCGCATCGCTTCGGCATAGGAAACATTCCGGTTCGGCACGCCGCAGCAGATCACGCCATTCGCGGTCACCGGCTGCAATCCGGCGGGGCAATAATTGACGGCAGTGGGATAGGGATAGACATTCCCGGCTGAAAGCAGTGTCGGCGCCACAATCAGCGCCGCCGCGCTCAGCGCAGTTTTCACCATCGTTCTCAGTGTCATATGTTTCCCCGTCGCAAATGCGATATGCCATTCTATCGGAAAAACAGTAACGGCGCCGTGATCGCGGGTCAAATGGCCAAAGGAAACCCCCGAGATTTTCGACGACACAGGAATTGCACAATAATTTTACGGAATTGCAGTGGTTTCGCCCTGCCCGCCGCCGCGTGAAATGTCTATCCTCGGTGCGACGCGCCAAAAGGAGAGATGAGATGAACGATCCGATCTATACGCCCCCCGCGGTCTGGACAGAGGAGGCGCCAAGCGGCGGTCAATTTGCCAGCATCAACCGCCCGATCTCAGGCCCGACCCATGACAAGACCCTGCCGGTGGGCGTACATCCCCTGCAACTCTGGTCGCAGGGCACGCCGAACGGGATCAAAGTGACCGTGATGCTGGAAGAACTGCTGGCGGCCGGACATACCGGTGCCGAATACGACGCCTGGTTGATCCGCATCGGCGAGGGTGACCAGTTTTCCAGCGGATTTGTCGAAATCAACCCAAACTCGAAAATCCCGGCCTTTCTGGATCGCGAGACCGGCGTGCGGGTGTTCGAATCCGGCTCGATCCTGTTGTATCTGGCCGAAAAGTTCGGAGCCTTACTGCCCAAGGATCTATCGGCGCGTACCGAAACCCTGAATTGGCTGTTCTGGCAGATGGGTTCGGCACCCTATCTGGGCGGTGGCTTTGGCCATTTCTATAAGTATGCGCCGGAAAAATATGAATATCCGATCAATAGGTTCACCATGGAGATCAAGCGGCAGCTTGACCTGCTGAACAAGACACTGGCCGACCGCGCCTTCATCGCCGGAGATGAATACACGATTGCCGATATTGCGATCTGGCCTTGGTATGGAGCACTAGTGCGCGGTGAGGTTTACGACGCGGTCGAATTCCTGTCGGCACACGAATACACCAACGTGATCCGCTGGGCCGATGCAGTCGCCGAGCGCCCCGCGGTGAAACGCGGACTCCGGATCAACCGCACATCGGACAACAACACCGACTGGATATCCGAGCGTCATTCAGCCGCGGATCTGGACTGACGTCCTCAGGCGAAAAGATCGCGACACAATTCCAACGCGTCAATCAGCGCGTCAACTTCCTCGGTCGTGTTATACAGGCCAAAGGACGCGCGGCAGGTTGCGGTCAGACCAAGATGTTCCATCAGCGGGCCGGTGCAATGCTGGCCCGCGCGCACCGCGATGCCGCGTTTGTCCAGCACGGTAGAAATGTCATGGGCATGGGCCGGACCGTCCAGCGTGAAAGAAAAGATCGCACCCTTGTCCGGCGTTGTTCCCTGTAACGACAACCAGTTCAACCCGGTCAGACGCTCGGTCGCATAGTCGCGCAAGACCGTCTCGTGCGCGGCGATATTATCCATCCCCAGCGCCAGCATATAGTCCAGCGCGACGCCCAGCCCGATCTGCTGCACGATACCGGGGGTGCCCGCCTCGAACTTCATCGGGGCGTCGTTCCAGTCGATTCCGTCTTTGCGAACTTCCCGGATCATGTCGCCGCCGCCGATGAACGGACGCATTTCCGCCATCCGCTCCTTTTTGACATAGATCGCGCCCGACCCCGAAGGACCATAGAGCTTGTGCCCCGTAATTGGATAGAAATCGACGCCAAGCGCCTGAACGTCCACTGGTCCGTGCACGGCCGCCTGAGAGCCATCGGCCAGCACAGGCACGCCTTTGGCATGTGCCCCGTCGCAGATCGCCTTGATATCGACCCGGGTGCCCAACACGTTGGACATATGCGTGACAGCAATCAGTTTGGTCTTCGGCGTGATCGCATCCAGCACCGCCTGAGGATCAAGCGCACCACTGGCGTCCACGTCCACCCATTTCAGCACGACGCCCTGCCGCTCGCGCAGGAAGTGCCAGGGCACGATATTGGCGTGATGCTCCATCACGCTGAGGATGATTTCGTCACCCGCCTGCATTCGGGGCATGGCCCAGCCATAGGCGATCATGTTGATTCCCATGGTCGCGCCCGAGTTCATCACAATTTCATCTTCGCTGGCCGCGTTCAGGAAACGCGCAATGGTGCCGCGCACCGCCTCATAGTGATCGGTGGCAAGGTTCGACAGATAATGCAGGCCACGATGCACATTGGCATATTCCATGGAATAGGCGTTGGTGATCGCATCGATAACCACCTGCGGTTTCTGCGCCGATGCCCCGTTGTCGAGATATACCAGCGGCTTGCCATTCACCTGACGCGCCAGAATCGGAAAATCGGCGCGTATCTTTGCGACGTCATACATCGTGTTCACTCCACGCCGGGGACAGAGACGCCGATCAGCGCCAGAATCAGCGACAGTCCGAAGGCAAAGCCGAAACTGCTTGCCACGATCATCAGAAATACCTTCGCATGGGACTTAAACCCATGTGCGATGGCAATGAAATTGGTCAGAAGCCACAGAAACAATACCAGCCCGAAAATACCGATGATCCAGGCAAGCGCCGGGAAAACCAGAATCGCCAGAGTTTGCAGCACCTGAAGGCAGACCATCATGAATTGAAGCCAGACGACCAGCACCAGACCGTCCTGGAACCGCCCGGTTCCGCCACAGGCCCGCCCAAACCAGAACACCGCGAAAACCACCAGAACCAGCAGCGAAAGCTGGATCAACCCCATGCGCAACGGGCTTACAAAGAAGGCCGGAGCGGACATGCCGGACATCGAAGTCAGCAATATGTTGCCAACCTCGGCCAGCAAAATCGACACCACGACGACCAGCGCAAGCGCCTGCCACAATATCTCGCGTGACAAATTCAGACCCATCAGGCGATCGGCAACCGTGCGCGGATCGCGCACCGTTTCCACCGCCATGGGCAAAAGCACCGACAGGTTCATCATCGCTCGCCCCGTTCCACCGCAAAAAGCCCGGCGATCCAGATCGCCAGAAACGCACCCAATGCCACCACGCCCGTCGCCGACAAGGCCGGGCCCGGACCGATCAGCCCGGCCACCAAACCCCAAAGCAACCACAAGGGCGCCGCCGCCAGCAAAGCCCAGAACAGGGCCATCCGCGCGCCATACCACGTGCCCTGCCCGCCCAACAGCCGCGCCACAAGATGGCTGAACGCCGCAATGGCATAGAGCCCCAGCGGTGCAACAAACAGCCACCCAAGCAAAGCACCGCCCAAGAGCATGTTCAGCTCCTGTTCGGTCACAAATGCCTCACGCGACAATCGTGGCCACTGTGCCACAAAGATCAAGGCACAGGCCATCATCAGAGTAATCAATGCGCGATCCTCGCGCACAACGCCACCGGCCCGACGCCGCAAAACAGCACCGGGCCGGCGATAACTGGCAAGGATATCAGTGGTCAAAGCCACGCGTCAGCGCCGCCTTGCCAGCCAGCCTTCCAGCCGGGTCGTCAGATCACTGGCAATGACCGGGTCTTCGATCTCGGCCATTGCCTCGGCGAGGAATGACAGGACCAGCAGATCCTCGGCATCGGCCCGCGGCACGCCGCGCGACCGCAGATAGAACAGCGCGGTTTCATCGATCGCACCGGTGGTCGATCCATGCGAACAGGCAACATCGTCGGCATAAATCTCAAGCTCGGGCTTGGCCAGAAAGACACTGTCCCCGTCCAGCAACAGGGCCTGGGAAATCTGATAGCCATCAGTTTTCTGAGCCTGCTGTTTCACCAAAATCTTACCCTGAAACACGCCGGTTGCGCCGTTTCTCAGCACTTTCTTGAACACCTGACGGCTTTCGCAATTCATCGCGTCATGGGTGATGAACACTGTATCGTCGTGGTGGAAATCGCCGTCACCCACCGCCGCACCCGCCACATGAGCCACGGCATCGTCGCCGGTCAGCTCAATCACGCATTCGTTGCGGGTCAGAACGCCGTTGACCGTCAAGGTGAAGGATTTGAACACCGATTCACTGCCCAGCCGGGCGAACATATGCGTCACCGCACGGCGTTCATGATCGCGGCCCTGTGCGCGGATATGGTGGAACGCGCCGTTATCGGCCACGTCGACCTCCATCACCTTGTTCAGCCGCGCGGCGGCGGGGCCATGTTCCATTACCGTCAGCGACGCACCGGCCTCGACGCGGATGACATGGTGCAGGGTCGCGTCTGACTCCGGATCGCTGTGCAGATAGACCAGAGAAACCGGCCGCTCTGGCGTTCCGGTTGCCCGGATCAGCACGCCGTCCGTCGCAAAGGCGGTGTTCAGCGCTGCCAGCGGGCGCGCCACGGGCACCTGACCCCGGGCTTCCAGCACGCCATAAAGATCGCGCGCCCAGTGCAGATCGCTGGCATCGGCAAGCCGGCCGATCTCGACCCCTGCATGGGACAGGTCATCGGATTGCGCCGGATCGAACACGCCATCGACAAACACCAGCTTCAGCCGGTCGTGAGCGGAAAACAGCGGCGCTTCGTCATCGTCAAACACCGCAGCCGACGGCGCTTCGGGCGCATTCAGGCTGTCGGGGGTTGTATAGCGCCAGTATTCGTCACGCCGGTGCGGCAGACCCATGGCCTGCACCCGGGTCAGCGCATCGCGCCGCGCCGGTTCGGACCAGCCGCCCGTTGGCATTGTCAGCGCATTCAGCCGCGCCGCCGTTGTATCGGCCTTGGGATTTGCCACAGACATCAGGACACCTCGGCAAGAATGTCGGCATAGCCGTTGTGTTCGATCTCAAGCGCCAGTTCCGGACCGCCGGTTTTCACGACACGACCATCGGCGATGATATGCACCACATCGGGTTTGATGTGATCCAGAAGCCGCTGATAGTGGGTGATCACAAGAAAGGATCGACCGGCATCGCGCAGCGCGTTCACCCCGTCCGACACCAACCGCATCGCATCCACATCCAACCCCGAATCGGTCTCATCGAGGATACACATCTTCGGTTCCAGCATCGTCATCTGGAGGATTTCATTGCGCTTTTTCTCACCGCCCGAAAAACCTACGTTCACCGGCCGCTTCAGCATTTCTGCGTCGATCTGCAGATCCTTGGCCTTGGCGCGGATCACTTTCAGAAACTCGCCCGCGCTCATCTCTTCTTCGCCGCGCGCCTTACGCTGGGCGTTCACCGCGGTGCGCAGGAACGTCATATTGCCGACGCCGGGAATTTCCACCGGATACTGAAACGCCTGAAACAATCCAGCCGCCGCGCGTTCTTCTGGCTCCATCGCAAGGATGTCCTGCCCCTGCAACTCGGCTGATCCCTCGGTCACTTCGTACCCGCCGCGTCCCGACAGGACATAGGCCAAAGTCGATTTGCCCGATCCGTTCGGACCCATGACGGCGTGCACTTCGCCCGCGCCGATGGACAGATTGATCCCCTTCAGGATCTGCTTGTCCTCTTCTTCAAGTTTGACGTGCAGGTTTTTGATATTCAGCATTATTTCTCTTTCTTCACCTTGGCGGCCACCGTTGTGTCCGCCTGATCTGGCACCATCGCCACATAGGCGCGTGCTGCATTTTCCCCGACCGCACCGCGCCCGACCAGAAGGTCGAGGCACCGCACCGTCACATCGAAACTTTCGAACACCGTATCGGCGAGGATGGCCATATGCTTCAACCCTTCATCCCCGATCTTGTCAGGCTGGCGCAGCGACCGCAGGAACACTGCATCGCCGTCCAGCAGTTGATTCCCGTGGCCACTCTTACGCAGGCCGGTGTTCATCCCACCCCGCAGCGAGAACGCCTTGAGGAACAGGAACTTGTGCAGGTCCAACCCATGCGCGCGCAGCGCGGTCATCTGCGCATCGAGCAGCGGTTGACCGACGTAAAGCGGCACGAATGCCACCTCGGATATCACCGCCGCCACATGATCCAGCCGCCGCATTGCACCGGCATAGACCTGACATTCTGCCCCCTGCACATCGATCTTCAGCAGATCGAAATCGGGAATCTCATCCAGATCGTCGAGCCGGGCCGTCGTGAGTGCAACCTCACGCTCAACGATCGCCGGCTTTGCCAAACGCTGGAAAAACCGCGTGGTTTCGGGGTCGGGTGGCAAAAGCGACGACAGCGAAACCGACCGGCAGACATGCAACACGCCCGCGCTCCCGTCGCCCACCGCGATCTGCAGATAGGTCTCGTGCGGGCCGGGCGTCAGACGCGCAAACGCCTTTTCCTCGGGCTCGAACCCCCAGACATCGCAGGCCCCCATGGCCAGAAGTTCGCCGTAAGGGTTGGCGTTGATCGGATTCGCCCCGACCTCGACAACCCTTGTCCGGCGTTTCGGCGCAAGCGCGTCAATCAGCGTTTCCGCCCGTTTCCTGTCAAACAGCGCCCCCATATCAGCGACACCGGATCACAAAGGTCACGGAGATTGCACCGGTCAGCGCAGCAAAGAGCATGGCCGCGCCGATCATTTTTCGACCCGTGCGTGATTGATGATACCCGCCAGACGCAGCGTCAGCCCGCTCCAGCACAGGAACAGAACCAGCCCGATCAGCAGTTCGAACCGCTCGCCATAACGCGCCAAAATCCAGCCATCCGCGACCAGTTCGGCCACGATTTCATCATGGCTCATGGCCAGTGCGAACAGCATGAAATGCCCGACGATCAACAGAGTGATCTCACGCGTTTCCGGCGCCATCCGGGATGGATGGCCGAACCGGATTCGGCTCCGGCGTTTTGGCTCATCCAAGGTCATCGCTGCCACTTTCATTGAACCGCGACATTGCAACGGCCAAGGATTGAACGCGGTCAGAACGGGCAGCACCGTGGCAGACGCCGACAGCGCCCCCGACCATCATCCCGGAAAGGATGCTGTCAGTCGGAGACGCGCGCCGCGTCCCCCGCCAGATGCCGCCCGCTGAAGTCACCCCACCGATCCTTCAAGCGAGATTGCAACAAGTTGCTGCGCTTCCATGGCGAATTCCATCGGCAGAGCCTGCAACACCTCTTTGCAGAACCCGTTGACGACCAGTGCCACAGCTTCTTCCTCGTCCATACCGCGCGAGCGGCAATAGAAAAGCTGATCGTCATCCACCTTGGAGGTCGTCGCTTCATGCTCCACGCGGCTCGAGTTGTTGCGCACCTCGATATAGGGCACCGTATGAGCCCCACATTTGTTGCCGATCAACAGGCTGTCACACTGGGTAAAGTTACGGCTGTCCTTGGCCTTGGGGTGCATCGAAACAAGCCCGCGATAGGTGTTCTGCGCCTGACCTGCCGAAATGCCCTTCGACACGATGCGCGATTTTGTACGCTTGCCCAGATGCACCATCTTGGTGCCGGTATCGGCCTGCTGCCAGTTGTTGGCGATCGCGATGGAGTAGAATTCACCCTGCGAATCATCGCCGCGCAGGATGCAGGACGGATATTTCCACGTCACCGCCGACCCGGTTTCAACCTGAGTCCACATCACCTTTGAGCGGTCACCCCGGCAATCGGCCCGTTTGGTGACAAAGTTATAGATCCCGCCCTTGCCGTCTTCATCGCCCGGAAACCAGTTCTGAACCGTCGAGTACTTAATCTCGGCATCGTCCAGCAGCACCAGCTCGACCACCGCAGCGTGCAGTTGCACAATGTCGCGCATCGGTGCGGTGCAGCCTTCAAGATAGGAGACATAGGATTCGCGGTCGGCAATGATCAGCGTGCGTTCAAACTGACCGGTGTTTTCCGCGTTGATCCTGAAATAGGTCGACAGCTCCATCGGGCAGCGAACGCCGGGCGGAATATAGACAAAGGAACCGTCGGAAAACACGGCAGAGTTCAGCGTGGCAAAGAAGTTATCTGTCGCTGGCACCACTGTTCCAAGGTATTTTTTCACCAGTTCGGGATGTTCGCGGATCGCTTCCGAGATTGAACAGAAGATCACGCCGGCCTTCTTCAACTCGTCCTGAAAGGTGGTGCCGATCGATACGGAGTCGAACACCGCATCCACCGCGACCTTGCGGCCCTCATCAGCGTTTTCGGCACCCTCAACCCCGGCAAGGATCATCTGCTCTTTCAGAGGAATCCCAAGTTTCTTGTAGGTTTCCAACAGCTTTGGATCGACCTCATCCAACGACTTTGGCTTCACCTCCATGCTTTTGGGGCGGGCGTAATAATACTGATCCTGATAATCCAGCGGGGGATAGTGGACCATCGCCCACTCGGGTTCTTTCATCTTTTCCCAACGGCGATAGGCAGCGAGACGCCAGTCCAGCATCCACTCCGGCTCTTCGTTCTTTTCCGAAATCAGCCGCACGATATCTTCGGACAGACCCTTGGGGGCGTACTCCATCTCGATATCCGTGGACCAGCCGTGCTTATAGGTGCCCGACAGGGATTTCACCGCTTCGACCGTCTCCCGATCGACACCTTCTTTAACGTCGACATCCATTGCGTTCATGGTCATCCCCTCAAGTCCCTCAGGCAGCATGCGCCCGATATTTCCGTTGTTGCGCCAGCCAAGAATCGGCAAAGCGCGAAATTTGTTCTCGCGTCACATCCGGACCCAGCGATACGCGAATCGCGCTGCTGGCCGCTGCGTCGTCATACCCCATCGCGTGCAAGACCCGGCTTGCCCGTACCTTGCCGCTGGAACAGGCCGAACCCGCTGATATCGCGAACCCCGCAAGGTCCATCCGCATCACCTGAGTCTCGCCCTTCCAGCCGGGAAAAACGATGCACGACGTGTTCGGCAGACGTCTTCCAGAGTGTCCGACAAAAATAGTCTCTTTTTCGCCGGATGCCAGAGTGTTCTCTAGAATATTTCTAAGTTGTGCAACCCGCTCCCACTCTCCGGCGTCCAGATCGCGCGCCGCCGCCTCGGCTGCGGCGCCCATTCCGGCGATACCGATCACGTTCTCGGTCCCGGCCCGGCGGCCCATTTCCTGCCCGCCGCCGCGGATTTGGGCGGTCACATCCATGCCGCGGCGCAACAGAACCGCCGCCACACCCTTTGGTCCGCCGAACTTATGCGCCGAAATCACCGCCGCATTTGCGCCGCTCCAGTCAAAGGCAAACGGCACCTTGCCGAAGGCTTGTGTCGCATCGCAAAACGCCAGACCGGGCGGCAGATCCTGCATCACACCGGTTTCGGAATTGGCCAGTTGCAGCGCCGTTTTTTCGGGGTCTGCCACCGCGACCTGCCCATCCCGCGTCACCGGCAGAGCCGAATCACACCAGGCTGTGACCGCGTCATGTTCGATACCGCCACAGCTGATTCCGGCACCGGCAAGGCACAGCGCCGCGCCTTCGGTCGCCGATGAGACAAACACCACATCCGCCGCCGTCGCACCGCAAGCCTTGGCGACCTGCGCCCGCGCCCGCTCGATCAACGACAGTGCCGCACGGCCTTCGCCGTGAACCGACGAGGGATTGCCCACAACATCCATCGCCGCAATCATCGCGGCACGCGCTTCGGGGCGAAGGGGCGTGGTCGCGTTCCAGTCAAGATAGACACGTCCGGTATGGCTCACGTCACGTCCCATCCTGATGCTTAAAATCCCGGCCCGGCGCAGACACAGGCGATGTGCAGGCTGCGTTCATGTTTCATCCACCATCTCGAACAGGCTTGGCACTGCCGGGCACGGCACAAGCGCGTTCTCGACCACATCCGACAGCCGCGTCTGGTGCAAAAAGACATAAACGTGGGCCGAAAGCCCCTCCCACAGACGGTTGTTCAGGGATTGCGCCCGGCTGCCTGACACACCGCCGCTGGCCCCCGCTCCGGTATGCATCGCACTCACTGTTTCGTCCACCGCAACCAGAACGTCGGCCACGCGAATCTCACTTGGAATACGCGCCAGCCGGTAACCACCGCCCGGACCGCGCACCGATTCGACCAGACCCGCCCGCCGCAGCTTGACAAAAAGCTGCTCCAGATAGGGCAGCGATATGTCCTGGCGACGGCTCAGCTCGCTCAGGGAAACCAGCGTGCCGACCTCTGCCAACGCCAGATCGCTCAGCGCCACCATCGCGTATCGGCCCTTCGTACTCAGCTTCATCGCGAGCCATCCATTCCGGAAGTCCGTGCGCCAAAAGCGCAGGACAGTTGACGGCAGGGGTCCGGACAACTACGTCACGAGGGAATCCGGTATCCCACCGTAGATTAGAATCTTTCTAAGGTCTCTGGCCGTCACCGTCAACATGGCGGAGCGGTCCGGGCCTGCCAATCGTCAGGGAGCGTCATGCCCGAAGTCATTTTTCCCGGTCCAGAGGGCCGCCTGGAAGGTCGTTACCACCCGCAAAAGAGATCCGACGCCCCAATCGCCATCATTCTGCATCCCCATCCGCAGTTCGGTGGCACGATGAACAATCGCGTCGTCTACAACCTCCACTATGCGTTTCACGCCATGGGGTTCACCGTTCTGCGGTTCAATTTCCGTGGCGTCGGGCGGTCGCAGGGGGAATACGATCAAGGGATCGGCGAACTTTCCGATGCGGCCAGCGCGCTGGATTATCTGCAGTCGATGAACCAGAACGCCAAACATTGCTGGGTCGCCGGGTTTTCATTTGGTGCGTGGATCGGCATGCAACTGCTGATGCGGCGTCCCGAAATCTCGGGGTTCATCTCGGTATCGCCCCCGGCGAACATGTATGACTTCAGCTTTCTTGCGCCCTGCCCCGCGTCGGGTCTTGTGATCAACGGTTCCGCCGACCGCGTGGCGCCGCCCCGTGATACGGTCACTCTGGTTGACAAGTTGCACGAGCAGAAAGGCATCACGGTCACCCATTCCGAGATTGAGGGCGCCGGGCACTTCTTTGAAGATCCGCATATGGAACAGATGATCGGCCAAGTCGAAACCTATGTGAAGCGCCGCCTCACTGAAACCACCCGCTGATAGAACGGCCGGGCTGTTCAGGCCCGGCCGTTTTCAAGAATCACCTGAAACGGCGCGCGCGACTTCCGCTCGGCGTTTCAGTATACTCTCGCATACATCTTTCCCCCAACGGCGCGGTAGGCTACACCACCGTCAACCGAATCCATCTGAGGGCCGCAAGATGTCTAAGATCAAAGTCGAAAACCCCGTTGTCGAGCTGGACGGCGATGAAATGACCCGGATTATCTGGGATTTCATCAAGAAAAAGCTGATCCTGCCTTACCTCGACATCGATTTGAAATATTATGATCTCGGGATCATGGCCCGTGACGAGACGGACGACCAGATCACCGTCGATGCCGCCCATGCGATCCAGAAATACGGCGTCGGCGTCAAATGCGCCACGATCACTCCGGACGAGGCGCGGGTCGAAGAGTTTGGCCTCAAGCGGATGTATCGCAGCCCGAACGGCACGATCCGCAACATTCTGGGCGGCGTGATTTTCCGCCAGCCGATCATCTGCAAGAACGTGCCGCGCCTTGTTCCCGGCTGGACGAAACCAATCGTCGTCGGTCGCCACGCCTTTGGCGACCAGTACCGCGCGACCGATTTCAAATTCCCCGGTGCAGGCAAGCTGACGATCAAATTCGTTGGTGAGGACGGTACCGAGATCGAACATGAAGTTTTCGACGCGCCCGATTCTGGCGTTGTCATGGCGATGTACAACCTGGACAAGTCGATCATCGACTTCGCCCGCGCCAGCATGAACTATGGTCTCAACCTCGGCTGGCCGGTGTACCTGTCCACCAAGAACACGATTCTCAAGCAATACGACGGCCGCTTCCTGGAGCTGTTCCAGAAGGTCTTTGAGGAAGAGTTCGAGGACAAGTTCAAGGCAGCCGGCATCACCTATGAGCACCGTCTGATCGACGATATGGTCGCCTGCGCGATGAAATGGAACGGCGGCTATGTCTGGGCCTGCAAGAACTATGACGGCGATGTCCAGTCCGACACGATTGCTCAGGGCTTCGGCAGCCTTGGCCTGATGACATCCGTTCTGATGACCCCCGACGGCCAGACGGTCGAGGCCGAGGCGGCGCATGGCACCGTCACCCGCCACTATCGCCAGCACCAGAAGGGTCAGGCGACATCGACAAACTCGATCGCGTCGATCTATGCCTGGACCGGCGGTCTCAAGCATCGCGGCAAGCTGGACGGCAACACACAGCTGATCCAATTCGCCGAAACGCTGGAAAAGGTCACTGTGGATACGGTTGAAGCCGGCTTCATGACCAAGGATCTGGCGCTTCTGGTCGGACCGGATCAGAAATGGCTGACGACCGAAGGCTTCCTTGAAAAGATCGACGAGAACCTGAACAAGGCGCTCACCTGATTTCAGGCAATTATCCAGGGGCGGTTTCGCCCCTGGACCCCCGGTGACTTGTCAGACCCGAATGGGTCACGCCACCCGCAACGACCATTGCAGGCTGTTGCCCGGCTCACCTGCACCCAAGGACGGCACAGCGCGCCGCCCGTTGCCTTGGTGCGCCATTGCAACCACCACCGCGCGACAATTGAAAGCGCTCCCATGCCCGCCCATTACATCTATCTGTTCTTCGCCATCCTGACCGAGACCATCGGCACCACGGCTTTGCAAGCCAGCGCCCAATTCACCCGGCTCTGGCCCTCGATCATTGTCGTGATCGGATATAGCGCATCATTCTGGCTGATGGCGCTTGCGCTCAAGACGATGCAAGTCGGGATTGTCTATGCGATCTGGTCGGGCCTCGGGATCGTGTTCATCGCCGCCATTGGATTTTTCGTCTTCGGGCAGCGGCTGGACGTTCCCGCATTGATCGGAATGGCGCTGATCCTGATCGGCATCCTTGTGATCCATCTATTTTCCTCCACCGCAACCCATTGAAACGCGGTCCGTCCGGAACTTTCCGGTTTGAACACGGTTATGTCATCGAACACGGCGCGCGTTGCTGATCGGCGATGGAGCGTCGGGTCAATTCAAAACCGGAGGACTGAAGATGGGCGGTATTATTTATCTCGTGGGGCTGATTGTGATCGTTTTGGCGATCCTGTCGCTTTTGGGGCTTGGCTGAAATGGTTGAGCGCACACAAGCGTTGACCGATGCTTCGGCACCGGCATCCAATCATCAAGGCAGCTATTTCGACTGGCCCGCCATGTTCGGCGGTGCTGTGGTCGCAGCGGCTATCGGCATTCTGTTCTCGGGCTTTGGTGCTGCGGTCGGCTTGTCCGCCGTTTCGCCGCTGTCCGGAGAGGGATCGGGCGGCTTCGCACTGATCATCGTCGGTGCCTGGCTGTTGATCACGACGGTCGCCGCCTATGGCGCGGGCGGCTATATTGCCGGGCGGATGCGCCGCCGGATGGACGCCGCCGCAAAGGCGGATGAGGTCGCGGCCCGTGACAGCATGCACGGCGCGGTTGTCTGGGGTCTTGGCGTCCTGCTCAGCGCGTTTCTGGCCGCAAGTGCGCTTGGGTCTGCGGCCAAAGTGGCCGGGGACGTGGCACAGGGTGCCGCCAGTGCAGTTGGTGGCGCGGTTCAGGGAATCGGCGGCGCGGCTGGCGCAGCGCGTGGCGCGGTCGATGGGATGAACATCAATCCCCTGCAGATCGTTAACGACCGTCTGTTGCGTGGAACCGGTGTTCAGCTTGACAACGATCCGACCCTGCCCGATGGCGCAATGGCCGTTCTTGGCGATGTCGCCCGCACGGGTGAGATCACCGAAGACGACAGGGCGTATCTGGCAACGACGCTGGCCGCGAATTCGAACCTCAGCCAGACCGAGGCCGAAGCGCGTGTCGATCAGGCCGCCGCCGAAGTTGTCGCCCTGCGCGACACGGCACAAGCCAAGATTGACGAGGTCGAAGCAACTGCACGCGAAGCCGCAGATGCGGCGCGCACAGCTGCGGTTCTGTCAGGGTTTGCCCTTGCTGCTGCTCTGTTGATTGCCGCAGCGGCCGCCATCTGGGGTGCAGCGGTTGGCGGACGTCATCGCGACGAAGGACGGCTGTTCGCGGGCTTCCGCAGCTTCTGATCGATGTAAACGAACGAAAAAGCCCCCGGTGCACGCCGGGGGCTTTTTCACGTCGGGGCACTGACGCTGCGCGCGCATTACCTCTGGTATTTTCTGCGTCTGCACGGTAAAGCGCGTCAACCCCGAAAAAGGCTGCGCTACTCATGGACCTGCGAAACATCGCTATCATCGCCCACGTCGACCACGGCAAGACCACTTTGGTGGACGAGCTTTTGAAACAATCAGGCTCATTCCGCTCCAATCAGGCTGTCGCCGAACGGATGATGGATTCCAATGACCTGGAGCGTGAGCGTGGCATTACTATTCTAGCCAAGGCCACCAGCCTTGAGTGGAAAGGCACACGGATCAACATCGTCGACACACCCGGCCACGCCGATTTCGGTGGCGAGGTGGAGCGTATCCTGTCGATGGTCGACGGTGTCGTCCTGCTTGTCGATGCCGCAGAAGGCGCAATGCCGCAGACGAAATTCGTGACATCCAAGGCGCTGGCCCTGGGGCTGCGGCCGATCGTCGTGCTGAACAAGGTCGACAAACCCGACGGCGAACCCGACCGCGCGCTGAACGAGGTGTTCGATCTTTTCGCCAACCTCGACGCCGACGACGACCAGCTGGATTTCCCGCATCTTTATGCAAGCGGCAGGAATGGCTGGTGTGACGCCGAACTGGACGGGCCACGCAAGAATCTGGATGCGCTGTTCAATCTGGTGTTGCGCCATGTGCCGCCCCCCGCCCAGATGAAACACAAGGACGATCCGTTCCGCATGCTGGCCACCACCCTGTCGGCAGACCCGTTTGTCGGGCGCGTCCTGACCGGACGGGTGGAATCCGGCACGATCAAGGTCGGTGCGACGGTTCAGGCGCTGTCGCGCATCGGTCAAAAGATCGAGCAATTCCGCGTCACCAAGATCTCAGCCTTCCGCGGCCCGGTTTCCCAGGACATCGAAGAAGCGACCGCAGGCGATATCGTGTCCCTGGCCGGCATGACCAAAGCCACCGTTGCCGACACCATCTGCGCGCTGGCGGTGGATGAACCGCTTCCGTCGCGCCCGATTGATCCGCCGACGATCACCGTCACCTTCGGCATCAACGACAGCCCGCTTGCCGGCAAGGATGGCAAAAAGGTGCAGTCGCGCGTGATCCGTGAACGCCTGATGAAAGAGGCGGAATCGAACGTCGCGATCAAGGTCACTGACACCCCCGGCGGCGAAGCCTTCGAGGTTGCGGGCCGCGGCGAACTCCAGATGGGCGTGTTGATCGAAAACATGCGCCGCGAGGGCTTTGAACTGTCGGTGTCACGTCCACAGGTTCTGTTGCGCGAAATCAACGGCGTGGTGAATGAGCCGATCGAAGAGGCGACGATCGACGTCGACGATGAATATTCCGGCGCCGTGATCGAAAAAATCACCGGCTTTCGCAAAGGCGAGCTGGTCGAAATGAAACCAGCCGGCGTCGGCAAGACACGGATCATCGCCCATGTGCCCTCGCGGGGTCTGATCGGCTATCACGGCGAATTCCTGACCGATACCCGCGGCACCGGCGTTCTGAACCGCGTGTTCCACTCCTGGGCACCGCATAAGGGCCCGATCCCCGGACGCCGTCAGGGCGTTCTGATCTCGATGGAAAACGGTGTCGCTGTATCCTATGCCCTGTGGAAGCTTGAGGACCGTGGCAAGTTCTTCATCAGCGCGCAGGAAGCCGTGTATACCGGGATGATCATCGGCGAACACAGCCGCGACAACGATCTTGAGGTGAACCCGATCAGGGGTAAACAGCTGACCAACGTCCGGGCCAGCGGTACCGACGAAGCCGTGCGCCTGACCACCCCGATCACGATGTCGCTCGAGCAAGCCATCGCCTATATCGACGACGATGAACTGGTCGAAGTGACGCCGAACGCGATCCGCCTGCGCAAACGCTTTCTCGACCCCCACGAACGCAAGCGCAGCGCCAAAGCCGGCGCCGCCGCCAGCTAACGGCTTCTTCTTTGCATAAATACTCAAAATCGCGCCCGCCCCCGCAAGGGGTCGGGCGCGTCTCGCGACGCGCGCAAGCGCGGCGCAACCCTCAGGCCGGCAAACGCGCGGTCACTTCGATCTCGATTTTCATTGCCGGATCCTGCAGGCCCGCGACAATCATCGTCGCCGCCGGACGCGCGGTGCCGAAAGCTGCCGATACCAGCGGCCAGCAGGCTGGCCAGTCATTCCGCTCTGGCAGAATATAACGCACCCGCACAACATCATCGAACCCCGCACCAGCCTCAGCCAATGCACGCCCGATGGTGGCCAGCGTATTGCCACATTGCTCTTCAATCGTCTCGGGCAGGATCATCTGATCATAGTCGAATCCAGTGGTTCCGGCGACAAAGATCCAGCCGTCACAAACCACTGCGCGGGAATATCCGATCTGTTCCTCAAACGGCGACCCGGTGGTGATCAGCCGTCTCACCGAAGTTTCTCGAAAATCAGCACATCCTGATAATCCGGCAACCCGGCCTGGCCGGTCCAACTGCCGCGATCCAGAAACGCGATACGCGCCCCGTGTTCTGCCGCCAGCCCCTCCCAGAACTCAAGCGGATAACCGACGGCCATCTCAGGCTCCTCCAGACGCTCGACCATGGCCGCACCGATCCTGTGGCGAAATTCGAAATGGGCCGCCTGCGGAATCGTGTCAGGTGGCAGGAATGTGGTGAAATAGGCTCGGCCACCGGGGCGCAATGTCCGGATGCCTTCAGCGAAATACCGCCGCGTGTCGTCTTCCAACAGATGAGTGAACACCGAAATGGCGACGGCCAGATCGAAACTGTTGTCGTCATAGGGGAAATGAAATGATTCCGCATTGATCCGACCCAACGGATTATAGAATCGATTGCGCACATCCACATGATCGAATCGGAAATCCGGCGCATCGCGCAGCCGCTTGCGGCACCATTCGATCCCGTACCGCACCACGTCAAAACCGGTATAGATCACACCCGGGCGATGCCGGTGCAGCGCCGTCGCCAGTCGTCCGATGCCGCAACCGATATCAAGAATTCGCAGCCCGGGATCGAGAGGTGTCCGGCGTGAGATGTCGCCAACCAGCAGATCGCCTTGAATGATGAACTGCCCGTCTGCGGAATAGTTGATCGCGCGGGGTGGTGCGCCCTGCCCGTCACCGTCCAGCAGCGGTGTGTGGCGGACCAGTGCATTCAGCACCGGTGCCGCCAGCCCGTATTTCCCAAACCGCAGAATCATCGCAGCGTTGCGGTGAAATGCTGATTTCCCGCGGGTAAAATGCAAGGGATCAGCCTGCCGTGGTCACCGGTTTCTTCTTGGCATCCGAGTGAATCATCAGCGGTGCAGCTCCGGAATTTACTGCCTCGTCATTGACGACAACCTCTTCGACGCTGTCCAATCCCGGCAGATCGAACATCGTATCCAGCAGGATGTCCTCCATGATTGAACGCAACCCCCGCGCACCCGTCTTTCTTGCGATCGCACGTTTGGCGATGGATTGCAGCGCGTCTTCGGTAAACGACAGTTTCGCATCCTCAAGCTCGAACAGGCGCTGATACTGTTTCACCAGCGCGTTCTTCGGCTGGGTCAGAATGGTGACCAGAGCTTCTTCGTCGAGATCAGTCAGAGTGGCGATCACCGGCAAACGGCCGACGAATTCGGGAATCAATCCGAATTTCAGCAGATCCTCGGGCTCAAGCTCGCCGAACATCTCGCCCACGCCGCGGCTGTCGTTGTCCTTGACGTCAGCGCCAAATCCCATTGCGCTGCCCTTGCCCCGCATGGCGATGATCTTTTCCAGGCCGGCAAATGCACCACCACAGATGAACAGGATGTTCGTCGTGTCGACCTGCAGGAATTCCTGCTGCGGATGCTTGCGCCCGCCTTGAGGCGGCACGGAAGCGACGGTGCCTTCCATGATCTTCAGCAGCGCCTGCTGCACACCCTCGCCCGAAACATCCCGGGTGATCGAGGGGTTGTCGGACTTGCGGGTGATCTTGTCGACCTCGTCGATATAGACAATCCCGCGCTGCGCCCGCTCGACGTTGTATTCGCACGACTGCAACAGCTTGAGGATAATGTTTTCCACATCCTCGCCCACATAACCGGCCTCGGTCAGGGTAGTCGCATCGGCCATGGTAAACGGCACATCAAGGATCCGCGCCAGTGTCTGTGCCAGCAATGTCTTGCCACAGCCGGTGGGGCCGATCAGCAGGATGTTCGATTTGCTCAGCTCGATATCCGTTTTGTCCGCGTGATTCAGACGTTTGTAGTGGTTGTGCACCGCCACTGACAAAACCCGTTTTGCATGGATCTGACCGATGACATAATCGTCCAGCACGTCGCAGATTTCTTTTGGCGTCGGTACGCCATCGCTGGATTTGAGAGATGCGCTTTTCGTTTCTTCGCGGATGATATCCATGCACAATTCGACACATTCGTCGCAGATGAACACAGTGGGTCCGGCGATCAGTTTGCGCACCTCATGCTGACTCTTGCCGCAAAAGGAGCAGTAGAGCGTATTCTTGCTGTCGCCTGAATTGTTTGCCATCATCTAACCTCTGGGCCCGGGGCCCGTCGTGGATTTCACCGTGGACCGTTCCGCACGAACGCCCCGGCCTTTGCCGACATCTGCGCCTGTGCCGGTCTCTCTGCCCTCGGGCGCCAGCCTAGGGCAGAGAATTTTCGGGCACAACGCCAAATTGGCCCGAATCTTGTCACGCAAGATCACATCCTGCCTCCCATAAGTCAGGGAGCGATGTCGGTCTTGACGCGATTTTCGACGATTTCGTCAATATGACCCCAGTCCTTGGCCTCTTGTGGATTCATGAAATAATCACGCTCCAGCGCTTTTTCCACAGCCTTCATCGTTTGACCGGTGTGTTTGACATAGATCTTGTACAGCTGTTCCTTGACCTTCTGAGTCTCGGCCGCATGGATCATGATATCCGTCGCCTGACCCTGATATCCGCCGCTTGGCTGATGCACCATGATACGCGCGTTCGGCAGGGCGAACCGCATGCCTTTTTCTCCCGCCACCGACAGGACCGACCCCATGGATGCCGCCTGCCCGATGACCAGCGTGCTGACCTTGGGTTTGATATACTGCATCGTGTCATAGATCGACAGGCCTGCGGTCACAACGCCGCCGGGGCTGTTGATGTACATGCTGATGTCCTTGGTCGGATTCTCCGCCTCAAGGTGCAAAAGCTGCGCGACGACAAGCTGGCTCATCCCGTCGTGGACCGGGCCGTTGACGAAGATGATCCGCTCCTTCAACAGGCGCGAAAAAATGTCATAAGCCCGTTCGCCCCGGCTGGTTTGTTCGACAACCATGGGAACAAGGTTGTTGGTGTAAAAGTCGACTGGGTCTCGCATCTGGGCCTGCCTGTTTTTCGTGTTGCCGGGAAATATCGTGAAACTGCTTGCAAGAGTCTTAGTGTCGCGCCCGGGGGGCCGCAAGGGAGGCGGGGAAATCAGCGCGCAATCGTGCCGAAGAATTCCTGCTGCCTGACGGCGGAATTCGATGAAATTCGGCGCTCAAGGCGTTTGCGGGCAATCGTTGCGTCAGGACGATCTGGCCGATCTGGCGCGCGACCACTTCGATGCCGGTACAAATGCCAGTCCCGATCAGACAGAAAGCGTTGCCTGAACCGCACGGCTCCACCGCGCCACCTTCGCCTCGCGGGTCGTGCTATCCATTGCCGGTTCAAACCGTCGCTCCAACGCCCAGTCCGCAGCAAACTCCGCCTGATCGGGATAGATACCAGCGCGCATACCCGCCAACCAGGCCACACCCAATGCAGTGGTTTCAAGCACTTGCGGCCGATCCACCGGCGCACCGATGATGTCGGACAGGAACTGCATCGTCCAGTCGCTCGCGCTCATTCCACCATCGACCCTAAGGGTCGGATTACGGTCGAACTTAAGGGTAGCGTTGCCGCCAATATCTTGGGTCGCGTCGCCGCTATCACTCCAGTCGGCCTGCATCGCCGTCAGCAGGTCACGCGTCTGATAGCCGACTGATTCAAGCGCCGCACGGGCAAATTCGGCGGGCCCCGAATTGCGGGTCAGACCATAGACTGCGCCGCGACATTCAGCGTTCCAGTAAGGCGCGCCCAACCCGGTAAAGGCAGGCACCATGATCACGCCCTGCCCGGCATCCGCCGCCTCGGCCAGCGCCTGGGTCTCCTTTGCCTCGCGGATGATCTTCAGCCCGTCGCGCAACCATTGGACGACCGCACCGGCGATAAAGATCGATCCTTCAAGGGCATAGGTCGGCACGCCGTCCAATTGATAAGCAATCGTGGTCAGCATGCGATTGGTCGATCGGACCGGAGTACTCCCGGTGTTCAGCAAAGCAAAACAACCGGTGCCATAAGTAGACTTCAACATACCCGGCGCGAAACAGGCCTGCCCCACCGTCGCTGCCTGCTGATCGCCGGCTACACCCAAAATAGGTATTTCACGCCCGAACAGGTCGGGCCGGGTCATGCCAAAATCCGCGGCGCAATCGCGCACTTCGGGCAGCATCTCCATCGGGATATCCAGCAGCGCAGCGATTGTCGTCGACCAACGCCCCTTGTGAATGTCGTACAGCATGGTGCGACAGGCGTTGGTGGCATCGGTGACATGGGATGCGCCGCCGGTCAGTTTCCAGATCAGAAAGCTGTCGACCGTGCCAAACAGAAGTTCGCCGTTTTTGGCGCGATCGCGCGCACCATCCACATGATCGAGGATCCATTTCAGTTTGGTCGCCGAGAAATACGGATCAAGCAGCAGTCCGGTCCGCGCGGTCACGATCTCTTCGTGGCCGTCGGCCTTGAGCGAGTGGCAGGTATCCGAGGTGCGACGATCCTGCCAGACGATGGCGTTGTGAATGGGCTGGCCCGTTATCCGGTCCCAGACAACGACTGTTTCGCGTTGGTTGGTGATACCGATGGCGGCGATGTCGACCGCGTCCACGCCGGTCTTTTCAATCACCGCGCGGCAGGTACCAGCAACGGTTGACCACAGATCGGAGGGATCGTGTTCAACCCATCCAGAAGCGGGATAATACTGCGCGAATTCTTCCTGCGCACTGCCCGCGATCCTCATCTTGGCATCGAACAGAATCGCCCGACTGGATGTTGTGCCCTGATCGATGGCCAGAATATGGCTCATTTGGTGTTCCTCCCGTCGCGACACCGATTTCCGAAAACGGAAATCGTGAAAAACTTTTGCTTTAAAAGTTTTCGGCCCCTGTTTGCGCAGTCATCCATTGGTCCAGCAAGGCAATCTCGTCTGCACTCATCCGCAGTCCCAGTTTGGACCGGCGCCAGACCACGTCTTCGGCGGTGCGCGCATATTCGCGGTCCATCAGCCATCGCACCTCCCTTTCGGTCAGAGTGCCGCCGAATCCCTGCCCCAGATCTGCGGCGGAACCGGCATTTCCCAGAACGGTCATCGCCTCGGTGCCATAGGCGCGGATCAGCCTCCCGGCCCAATAATCGTCCAACCAGGGGTGCGCGGCCTTCAACTTTTCTGTCAACCGTGCCACTCCGTCAACCGGGAAATCGCCGCCGGGCAATGCGACCCCTGCCGTCCAGTCACCTCCGGCTTGCGGGAAAAACGGCCGCAGCCGGGCAAAGCCCTGTTCGGCCAGTTTGCGATAGGTGGTGATCTTGCCGCCAAACACATTGAGCAGCGGCGGCTCGCTCCCCACGCCTCCATCTGTCGCCGGCCCGGCGTCCAGCGAAAGCACATAGTCGCGCGTCGCCGCCGTCGCCGATTTCGCGCCATCGTCATACAGCGGGCGCACGCCGGAATAGGTCCAGACCACATCTTCGCGCGTCACTGGCTTGCGGAAATAATTTGACGCGAAGGCGCGAAGGTAATCCGCCTCTTCCTGAGTGCATACTGCCGGGCGCGACGGATCGCCGCCATGATCCTTGTCGGTGGTCCCAATCAGGGTGAAGTCCGTCTCGTAAGGGATTGCAAAGATGATCCTTCCGTCCTCACCCTGAAAGAAATACGCCTTGTCGTGGTCATACAGTCGTTTGGTCACGATATGGCTGCCGCGCACCAGACGAACGCCTTCGGAACTGTTGATCCGGATCGCGTTGCGGATCACCTCTTCGACCCATGGCCCGCCTGCGTTGACCAGAGCACGCGCGACGATCACCTCTTGCGCGCCGTCGCGTTCGACCGTGACATGCCAACGCCCTTCTTCACGATGGGCCGATACGACTTTTGTGCGCGTCATGATCCTCGCACCGCGCTGTTCCGCATCGCGGGCGTTCAGCACCACAAGACGTGCATCCTCGACCCAGCAATCGGAATATTCAAACGCCTTGGCAAAACGCTCCTGAATCGGCCCGCCCTCGGGTGCGGTTCTCAGATTCAGGGTCCGGGTCCCGGGAAGATACTTTCGCCCGCCCAGATTGTCATAAAGGAACAGCCCGAAGCGGATCAGCCATGCCGGGCGACGCCCCTTCATCCATGGCATGAACAGGTTCAGCAGCCTTGATGTCGGCGTTTCCCCCTCGAACCGCATGTCGGGCGAATAGGGCAAAACGAACCGCATAGGCCAACTGATATGCGGCATCGCCGAGAGCAATGTCTCGCGTTCGATCAACGCTTTGCGCACCAGACCGACCTCAAAAAACTCAAGATACCGCAGCCCGCCATGAAACAGTTTGGTCGACGCGCTTGAGGTTGCCGACGCAAGGTCGTTCATCTCGGCCAGCGCCACAGACAGGCCCCGGCCCTGCGCATCGCGCGCAATTCCAGTGCCATTGATCCCGCCGCCAATGATGAACAGATCGACGGTTGCCGCATCGGGCAGGGTCTGGGTCATTCTACGCCTTTCAGGAACCGTGCGCTGCACGTCCCGCATTTTCATGCCGCCCTGACAGGCGGTGTTGTTGCCAATGGTAAGCGCCCGCCAAGGATGTTCAACCCCGCCCGTTTCCGAACCGGGCTCATTCAATCTCAACTGTCGCGGACCAGCCCCCGAAATGCAGTTCTCTGGCTTCATCAGGTGCCGATGGATGCAAAAATGCGCGTCCAGTCGGAATCAGGAAACACTGAAGGCAGATCGAAAAACAGGCACCGGGGCTGATCAAACCGCCCGTCTCACATTTCGATAGCCATCGAGAATAGCTGCCTGACAGAGACCGTGGACGGGCTGGCGCAAAAGGTGTCAATATATTGCAACAGCCGATCCGGCAAAAGGTTCGGCAAAACTGGAAAAAGGTTTCGGTATGAACGACGTGCACCCTACTTACTCCGGCACAGATCCGGTCAGGCGGAATGCCTTGCCGGACAGCCTGCCGCGACCCGGCCATGCGGACAGGCCGGAAGTGATAGGTGCCCGATGACCACCGTCAGCGACATCCAGCGCGCGGCCTTGAACCTGGCGCCCGGACGCCACCTGATCGCGGTCGCCGGAGCACCTGCCAGCGGTAAATCGACTTTTGCCGAAACGCTGGCGCGAGATCTCACCCAGATCGGACGCAGGGCGCAGGTGGTGCCGATGGACGGGTTTCATCTGGACAACGCGCTTTTGGATTCCCGTGGTGACAGGGCGCGCAAAGGCGCTCCACATACGTTCGACGCACGCGGTTTTGTCCGGCTGATGCAGGATATCGCAAAGGGCGGCGCGGTCATCTATCCGCTGTTCGACCGCAATCGCGATCTGGCCGTTGCGGGGGCTGGCGAACTTGCAGCAAACACGGAACTGGTGATTGTTGAAGGCAATTACCTGCTGTTTGATGCACCGGTCTGGCGTGATCTGGCCGCGCTCTGGTCGCTGTCCGTGTTTCTTGACGTGCCCGAAAAGACCCTGCGCGAGCGGCTGATGCAGCGTTGGCGCCAGCAAGGGATGGACAGTGAAGCCGCCTTTGCCAAGGTGCGCGAGAATGATCTGCCCAATGCCGGCACGGTCATCACCCATCGCCTGCCGGCGCAATTCACCCTGACCGAAACGGACTGGGCTTGTCCTCAACCTTCTCCATAATTGGGACTTCTCGCAAAAATGCTCGCCGGCGGGATCATAGCAAGGTTCTTTGAAACGCTCTTGCTCTGCCATCAGGCGCGGGCGCGTGATGTGGCCGATCGGTTTGGCATCTGTGGACAGGCATCGGTCGCGCACTTGCGGGGTGCGGGCGGCACCGATCGGATCGACGGATCAGGTTCTGAGAAAGATTGAAAGATACTAGAGACTTGGCATCCGAAGCTTGATCATTTCGGGCTATACCCATATGGGTGAATGCATATCCTTCGCTCAGCGGGTTCTGCTCCGGTTGAAAACCTGTTCCTTGCCCTATGTTTATGGCAGTGTGCCAGAAACCTCGCCCGCTACCCGGCTTGGTACAGGAGACCGCCGTTGAAACGTATCGACCTGAACCCCGTTTTAAGCCTGTCGCGCATCGTTTATGGGATGTGGCGCTCGGGCGATGGTGGCGACACCTCGCCCGAACACATCCGCGCCAAGCTCGAAGCCTGTCTGGATCAGGGCATCACCACGGTGGATCAGGCCGATATCTATGGCGGTTACATGGCCGAAGAGATCATGGGCGCCGCGCTGACACCCTCGCTGCGCAATCGGATCGAAATCGTGACGAAATGCGGCATTGTCGCCCCCACCGGTCGCCACTCGGACGCCAGGATCAAGCATTACGACACATCCCGCGCGCATATCGAATCCTCGGTCGATGCATCGCTGCGACTCTTGGGCACTGATCGCATCGATCTGTTGCTGATCCACCGTCCCGATCCCTTCATGGACCACCATGAAACCGGCACGGCGCTGGATGGGCTGGTGAAATCGGGCAAGGTGCGCGCCATCGGTGCCAGCAATTTCAAACCGCACGATTTGACGCTGCTGCAATCCGCATTGCAAACCCGGCTGGTCACCAATCAGATCGAGCTGAGCCTTGGCCATGTTGAACCGTTTTCCAATGGCGATCTGGGGTTTCTTCAGGAAAACGGCATTGCGCCTATGGCTTGGTCACCGCTGGGCGGTGGCAGCCTGATGACCGGCAAAGGCGGGCACGGCGCCCTGCGCACCACACTGGCCACCATGGCGAAAGAGCGCAACACCGATATGGCTGCCATCGCGGTCGCCTGGCTGCTGGCCCACCCAGCGCGTATCATTCCGGTGATGGGCACAAATAACCTGAACCGGATCAAGGCGTTGTCGGATGCGTTTGATGTAGAAATCGATCGGCAGACATGGTTCGAACTCTACACCCACGCTCTGGGGCGCGAGGTCGCCTGATATGGGTTCTTCTGACGGTCCGTCCGGCGATTCCTTTGGTCCCGCCCTGCGCCCTTTCACCCCCGGCCCCGACACCAGCCGCGAATTTCGCGCCGCATTGGGCCGGTTTGCGACGGGGGTCACCGTGGTGACGACACAAACAGCGGACGGTCCGCTGGGGATCACCGCGAACAGTTTCGCCGCCGTGTCTCTTGATCCGCCGCTTGTTCTGTGGTCGCCGGCACGGGCCGCGGGGCGGTTTGCGCCCTTTGTCACAGCCGAGCATTTCGCCATCCACATCATGTCCGCCGATCAGCGCTCGGTCTGCGAGGCCTTCGTGAGTGACGGCGCGGCCTTCGGAGATCTGGTCTGGGCGCCGGGCAAGACCGGTGCGCCCCTGATAGAGGGCTGTCTGGCGCAGTTCGAATGTGTCCGGCATGCGGTGCACGATGGCGGCGATCACGCGATTATCGTCGGCAGGGTTCTGCATGCCGCCCATGGCGACGGCGCCCCCTTGTTGTTCGCGGGCGGGCGATACGGCGCGATGGCGACAGTCGGCTGACACGGCGTCATGCGCCGTCCCTGACGCTCACTCCATAACCCGCCGTCATCCCCCAAGACACGTCGCCGCGCCCCCTGTCCCTTTGGTCCCGCCATGCTAGTTAGGGGCAAATGGAGACCGGTGTGCTGACAGTTCGCGATCTGACAAAATCCTTTCCCGGTGGCGATGGCCCGGTGCATGTTCTGCGCGGCGTCAGTCTTGACCTTGCTGCGGGCGAAACCTTGGCGCTGACCGGGGAAAGCGGATCGGGTAAAAGCACGCTGTTGCATCTGATCGCAGGACTTGACCGTGCCGATGGCGGCTCGATCCTGTTTGATGGCGCCGAGGTGACGCAACTGGACGACGCCGGGCGCGCGGCGCTGCGGCGCACCCGGGTCGGTACGGTGTTTCAGCAGTTCAACCTGATCCCGTCGCTGACCATCGCCGACAACATCGCATTTCAGGCGCGTCTGGGCGGGCGGCATGACCGCGCGTGGTGCGCAACGCTGGCCGAGCGCTTGGGTCTGGCGGATCATTTGCGCAAATACCCCGAACAACTGTCGGGCGGTCAGCAACAACGGGTCGCCATCGGGCGCACTCTGGCGGCGCGCCCCGCCTTGGTTCTGGCTGACGAACCCACCGGTAATCTGGATGAGGAAACCGGTGCACGGGTGTTGACCCTGATGCAGGAACTGGCCGCCGATACCGGTGCCGCGCTGCTGATGGTCACACATTCCCAGCGTCTGGCCGCCCGTCTCGACCGCCGGCTGCATCTGGAGCGCGGACTTATCCGCGTGAACGCCTGATGTACCGCGCCGCACTGCACGCCCTGTTGTCCCATTGGCGCCGACGTCCGTTCCAGCTTTTGACGCTGGTGCTGGGATTGGCGACTGCCACCGGCCTGTGGTCGGGGGTACAGGCGATCAACGCCGAGGCCCGCGACAGCTATGACCGGGCAGCCATGGTTCTGGGGCCAAAACCCCGCCCGTACCTGATCAGCGAGGGCGATGTTCCCCTGTCCATGGCCACATATGTGCACATGCGCCGGGCGGGCTGGATGGTGACGCCGGTGGTTGAAGGCAGGCTGGCCACGCCGACAGGTCCGCTGCGGATATTCGGCATTGATCCCTTCACCCTCCCTGCCGGGGATCTGCCCAAGGGCGGCGAAACGGCGACTTTTGATGCTGCATTTCTGGGCGAACCCGGTCGGCTGATTGTTTCCCCCGGCACCGCCGCGCAACTGAGTGAGGCCGGATTGCCACCGCTTGTCACAGTGGACGGAGTCGCGCCGGGGATCGCCTATGCCGACATTGCGCTGGCGCAGAGGCTGCTGGATCGGCCCGACAGGTTTGACCGGCTGATTCTGCTGGACGATCAGCCGTTGAACCGCCCACCGTTGTCCGAGATCGCCCCCGGCCTGACCCTTGAGGAACCGCGCCGCGACAATGCCGATATGGCGCGCCTGACCGACAGTTTTCACCTGAACCTGACTGCCTTTGGCCTTTTGTCCTTTGCCGTGGGGCTGTTCATCGTGCGCGGCACCATCGGGCTGGCGTTTGAACAGCGCCGGACGGTGTTTCGCACCCTGCGCGCGCTGGGTCTGCCCGCCCGGGCGCTTTTGGCGCTGCTGATGGGGGAGCTGTTGGTGCTGGCGCTGATCTCCGGCATCCTGGGGATTGTCATGGGGTATGGTGTGGCCAGCCTGCTGATCCCCGACGTGGCGGCCACCCTGCGCGGGCTTTACGGCGCTTCGGTGGATGGGGCGCTGTCGATCCGACCGGTTTGGTGGGCTGGCGGGCTGGCCATTGCGGTTCTGGGCACGGCGCTGGCCGGGATCGGGTCACTTTGGCAGGTGGCGCGGCTGCCGCTTCTGGCCCCGGCACAGCCGCGGGCCTGGGCGCGGGCATCGGAACGCGCGGTGGTTTGGCAGGGGATTACGGCGCTGGCTCTGGCGGTTGCATCGCTCGGGCTGATGGTCTGGAGCAGCGGGTTGTTTGCCGCCTTCGTGATGCTGGGCGCATTGCTGGTGGCCGCCGCTTTGGCGCTGCCGGTCGTGCTTTATGGCGCGATGGCGCTGGGGGCGCGGCTGTCGCGCGGGCCACTGGCGCAATGGTTCTGGGCCGACACCCGGCAACAGCTTCCCGGTCTCAGTCTTGCTCTGATGGCGCTGCTTTTGGCGCTGGCCGCCAATATCGGCGTCGGCACAATGGTGTCGTCGTTCCGCCTGACCTTTACCGGCTGGCTGGATCAGCGGCTGGCGAGCGAGCTTTACGTCACCGCCGAAACCCCCGAACAGGCCCTGCGGCTGGTCGAGTGGGTGACCCCAAGGGTGGATGCTGTGCTGCCGATCCGGAGGGCTTCGGCACGGATTGCCGGTCTGCCCGGTGAGATCTTCGGTTTGGCCGATCATCCGACCTATCGCGATCACTGGCCGCTGATTGCCGCCCTGCCACAGGTCTGGGACAGGATTGCGGCTGGCGACGGCGTGCTGATCAACGAACAACTGGCCCGGCGAGAGGTGATCTGGCCCGGCGACACCCTGTCATTGCCCGGATGGGAGGAGGCGCCGGTGCTGGGCGTGTACAGCGATTATGGCAATCCTCTGGGTCAGGTCCTGATGGATTTGAATACGCTGGAAGCCCTTTTCCCGACGGCCGAGCGGCTGCAATTCAGCCTGCGCCTGCCGCCCGAAGAGGTCGGGCCGCTGATGGTCGCTCTTGGCTCTGAATTTGGCCTTCCCGCCGACAATATGGTGGATCAGGCGTCGATCAAGGCATTCTCGTTGCAGATCTTTGAGCGAACCTTCACCGTCTCACGCGCCCTGAACGTGTTGACACTGGCGGTCGCCGGCTTCGCGATCCTGACCAGCCTTTTGACACTGGCCGCCATGCGGCTGCCGCAGTTGGCACCGGTCTGGGCGCTGGGGGTCACACGGGGGCAATTGGCGCGGCTGGAGTTGTTGCGGGCGTTGGTTCTGGCCGGGCTGACGATGCTATGCGCGCTGCCGGTGGGGCTGCTGCTGGCATGGGTGCTGCTCTCGGTGATCAACGTCGAAGCCTTCGGGTGGCGTCTGCCGATGTTCCTGTTCCCGGGCGACTGGCTGGTTCTGGGCGTGCTGTCATTGCTGGCGGCGGGGCTGGCGGCGCTGTGGCCCGCGATAAACATGGCGCGGATGCCGCCCGCGCGATTGCTGGGGGTGTTTGCCCATGAACGGTGAGCGGCGGAAATTCTGGCCCCTGGTGCTTTGCCTGCTGGCGCTGGTCTGGCTGCAACCGGCCTTGGCGCAGGGGTTCGCGGGGCTTGGCACCGGGGCAGATGGATTTGCCGAGGTGCAACCGGGGCCTTTCGACTTTCCCGCCGATCATGGGGCGCATCCGGGATTTCGCATCGAATGGTGGTATGTAACCGCCAATCTGCAGGATGCGAATGGTACGGATTATGGCGCACAATGGACATTATTCCGCTCGGCCCTCGGCCCAGACGGGCCACAGGTCTGGATGGCCCATGCGGCGCTGACGTCCCCGACGCAGCATTTTCTGGCCGAACGGTTGGGGCGCGACGGCACCGGCCAATCCGGGGTGACGGCACGGCCTTTCGCCGCATGGGTCGATGAATGGGAGCTGTCCGGGCCAACGCCAGACAACGTAAGGATGTTCGCACAAGGCGTTGATTTCGCTTATGATCTTAAGCTAGCGGCAAAGGGCCCCTTGGTCGCGCAGGGCGACGGGGGATTTTCGGTCAAATCCGCAGCAGGTCAGGCCAGCCGGTATTATTCACAGCCGTTCTATACTGTTTCGGGCACTGTGACCCTGCCAGAGGGCGATGTTTCCGTCACCGGACAGGCATGGCTGGACCGCGAATGGTCGTCACAACTTTTGAATGCCGATCAACAGGGCTGGGACTGGATTTCGCTGCATTTCGACAGTGGCGAAAAGCTGATGGGCTTTGTGCTGCGCGATGGGTCGGACGGATTTACATCCGGCACATGGATTGCGGCGGATGGCACGGCGGCGCCTTTCGGCGATGGCGCGCTGCGGCTCACCGCGCAAGAGCGGCACCGCGTTGCCGGACGGCGCGTGCCGGTGGTCTGGCGGGTGGAATTGCCCGAGCGTGGAATCGATGTGACGATTTCTGCGATCAACCGCGACGCGTGGATGGACACGTTGGTGCCTTACTGGGAAGGGCCGGTAACAATCAAAGGCACGCATTCCGGGCGGGGGTATCTTGAGATGACCGGATATGAGTGATCCGACCACCCTTCCCCGTACTTTATCCTTCGTTTGCAAGGCTCTGGGCGATGATGTTGACGACCGCCGCGCGCCCTGCCGGCAGGCGGTTCTTGCCACGGTGGGCGATGGTGGTGCGGCGCGGATGGTAATCTTGCGCGCCTTTACCCCTTGGACGGTCGAGGTGCACAGCGATCTTGCGGCGGCCAAGGTGGCGCAACTGCGCGCCGAACCCCGCGCGACACTGCTGTTCTGGTTGCCCGAGGCGCAGATGCAGATCCGACTGCGGGCCCGGTTCACCGTTCTGGCGGGTGCTGAAGTGGCCGATCGTTGGACCGCGATCCCGGACGGCCCACGCCGCGCCTATGGCGGAACACCGCCGCCCGGGACACCGCTGCTCACCCCTGACGACCACACCTACACCCCGAACCGCGACAGGTTCGCTGTGCTGTCCGGTATCATCGACAGCATCGAAACCCTGCACCTTGGTGATATCCATCGGCGCGCGATCTTCCGGCGCGACGATGGGTTCACGGGTGGCTGGATCGCACCCTGATCATTCGGCCGCGACGGCACTCGGGTTGTTGGGATGCGTCGTCCAATTGGCATAGCCGGGCTCAACCACAAGCCCGGTGCGCGGGTCGGTCGTACCGGGTGCCATCGGCTCCAACGTGATGCAGTTTTCCACCGGGCAAACGTTGACGCAGAGATTGCAGGCGACGCATTCGGCGTCGATCACCTCGAACACCCGGCCCGGATTCATTGCGATGGCCTGATGGCTGGTATCTTCGCAGGCGGCATAGCAGCGGCCACATTTGATGCAGAGGTCCTGATCAATCTTCGCCTTGGCGACATAGTTGAGATTCAGAAACCGCCAGTCGGTTATATTGGGCACCGCACGACGCGACACCTGATCGACCGAAGTATATCCCTTTTCATCCATCCACTGCGACAGGCCGGATTTCATCTCTTCGACGACCTTGAAGCCATAGGTCATTGCCGCCGTGCAGACCTGCAGGTTCCCCGCGCCCAGAACCAGAAATTCAGCAGCATCGCGCCATGTGGTAATGCCGCCGATGCCGGAAATCGGGATGCCCTTGCATTCTTCGTCACGCGCAATGTCGGCGACCATATGCAGCGCGATGGGCTTGACCGCCGGGCCGCAGTATCCGCCGTGCGACCCTTTGCCGTCGATGCTGGGTTCGGGTGACATGGTGTCCAGATCGACCGATGTGATCGAGTTGATCGTGTTGATCAGGCTGACCGCATCCGCGCCGCCCTTGACCGCAGCGCGAGCGGAATGGCGCACGTCAGTGATGTTGGGCGTCAGTTTCACGATTACTGGCATGCGGCTGTATTGTTTGCACCAGCGGGCGACCATTTCAACGTATTCAGGCACTTGGCCCACGGCGCTGCCCATGCCGCGCTCGGACATGCCGTGTGGGCAGCCAAAGTTCAGCTCGATCCCGTCAGCGCCGGTTTCCTCGACAAGCGGCAAGATCGCCTTCCACGCGGCCTCTTCGCAGGGAACCATGATCGACACGACCACGGCTCGGTCCGGCCAGTCGCGTTTCACCTGTTTGATCTCGCGCAGGTTCACCTCGAGCGGGCGATCGGTGATCAATTCGATGTTGTTCATGCCCAGCAGCCGGCGGTCAGCGCCCCAGATCGCGCCGTAGCGCGGGCCGTTGACGTTAACCACGGGTGGGCCTTCTTCGCCCAGCGTTTTCCACACCACACCGCCCCAACCCGCCTTGAAGGCGCGCACGACGTTATAGGCTTTGTCCGTAGGTGGTGCCGAGGCCAGCCAGAACGGATTGGGCGATTTGATGCCCACGAAATTGGACGTAAGATCAGCCATCATCCGTCTCCCATCAGGGTTGCGTGAATTTCCATTGCCGCGTCTCGCCCCTGGGCCACGGCTGTCACGGTCAGGTTTTCGCCTGTCGCGGTGCAATCGCCACCCGCAAAGACGTAGCCATGCGGGGTGGTCCGTCCCCCCGGGCCGGTGTGCAGACTTGCGCCGTCCTGCTCGATGGCGTCGGCCGGATCGTTCGTGATCGGCACCATCGACTGACCAATGGCGCGCAGCACCTGATCGGCGGGCAGCGTGAACCGGTCAGGCCCGGGGCGCAGCGCGCCGCCATCCTGCACCGCATAGGCAAATTCCACCGCCTCGACCCGATTCTGCCCCGTCACCCGGACCGGAACGGCGCCGGTGATGATCCGCACACCGTTGGTCTGCGCCAGTTCCCGTTCAAACAGCGAGGCATTCATCCGCTCGGCCTCGCGGCGATAAACCATGGTCACGGTCTGGGCGCCCAAAAGCCGGCTTTGCACCGCTGCGTCCACCGCTGTCATTCCGCCGCCAATCACCACAACGTCGCGCCCAATGGGCAAGGTGGCCGGATCGTCGCTTTGGCGCAGTCGGGCGATGAAATCGACCGCATCCTCGACGCCGGGCAGATCGCTGCCCTCGATATCCAACGCGTTGGTCGCCCCCAACCCGATCCCGATGAACACAGCGTCATGATCTTTCCGGAGCGTCGCAAGGGAAATGTCACGGCCCACCTGCTTATTGTGGCGAATTGTGATGCCACTGATCGACAACAGCCACTCCACCTCTTTTTGCGCGAAACCGTCCGGTGTCTTGTAGCTGGCGATGCCGTATTCGTTCAGACCGCCGGATTTTGGGCGAGCTTCGAACACCGTCACACCATGCCCCAGCATCGCCAGACGATGCGCACAGGCCAATCCGGCAGGCCCCGCGCCGATCACCGCAACCGTACGACCCGTCGGTTTGGCCCGGGTATAGGGATGTGGGCGATCCATCAGCGTATCCGTGGCGTACCGTTGCAGCCGACCAATTTCCACCGGCTTGCCCTCGGCGGCTTCGCGAACGCAAGCCTCTTCGCACAGGGTTTCGGTGGGACAGACCCGGGCGCACATGCCGCCCAGGATGTTCATGTCAAAGATCGTCATCGCCGCCGACTCGGGCGTGCCCGTCGAGATCTGGCGGATGAACAGCGGGATATCGATGTCCGTGGGACAGGCCGTAATACAGGGTGCATCATGGCAGAAATAACAGCGGTCGGCCGCCACCGCTGCCTCGTGCCGATCCAGCGGCGGATGCAGGTCCGCGAAGTTCTCGGCGTAAGCGTCGGGCGGCAACCGCCCTGCGATCACGCCCGGTGTCATCTGGGTATCGGCCATTCCATCCTCCGCCATTCCTGAAGGTCAGACTGCCACAGGCGAAAATTTTATCAACTGGTAAAATTACGAAAGTCGCATTCGGTCCGTTCCGGAGAGCCGCTCATACCGGTTTTACGGCTTTAAACATGATGACGGCTGACGTATATGCAGGAAAAGCGTCAGAACGCACGGCACGCAACCGCCGGTACATCAGGCTCAGAGGATCGTATGACAGACAAAACCCACAAATCGGAAGTGGCCTTCATTCAGGCTTTGGCCGAACTTCTGCGGGAAAACGATCTGACCGAGCTCAGGGTCAAACGGGAATACGGCGAGTCTGACAGTCTTGACGTCAGAGTCAGCCGCGGCGGAGCCCCAGTGGTAATGTCAACACCGGCCCAGTTGCCCGCTCCAGTTGCCGCCGCTGCCGCACCGCGCGAATTCGCGAAATCCGACGATCCGTCAACTTTCCCGGGGGCCGTCACCTCGCCCATGGTTGGCACCGCATATCTGTCGTCCGAACCGGGTGCCGACGTCTTCGTCAAGATCGGCGATACGGTGCAAGAGGGTCAGACCCTGATGATCATCGAAGCGATGAAAACCATGAACCAGATCCCTTCGCCCCGCAGCGGTACCGTCAAACGCATCGTGGTCGAAGACGGCAGCCCGGTGGAATTCGGCGCGCCCCTGATGATAATCGAATAGGCCGCAGCGATGTTCGACAAAATATTGATCGCCAACCGGGGCGAAATCGCCCTGCGGGTGATCCGCGCCTGCCGTGAAATGGGAATCGGCAGCGTCGCAGTGCACTCTACCGCAGATGCCGACGCGATGCATGTGCGCATGGCCGACGAATCCGTCTGCATCGGCCCGCCCTCGGGCGCGCAAAGCTATCTCTCGGTGCCGGCGATCATTTCGGCCTGTGAAATCACCGGCGCTCAGGCGATCCATCCGGGATACGGTTTCCTGTCGGAAAACGCGAATTTCGTGCAGATCGTCGAAGATCACCAACTGACATTTATCGGCCCCAGCGCCGAACACATCCGTGTCATGGGTGACAAGATCACCGCCAAGGACACGATGAGAAAGCTGGGCGTGCCCTGTGTGCCCGGATCAGACGGCGGCGTCCCCGATCTGGAAACGGCGCGCGACGTGGCCAAGAAAATCGGCTATCCCGTCATCATCAAGGCCACAGCAGGCGGCGGCGGGCGCGGCATGAAAGTTGCCAAGACGGCTGCCGAACTTGAAATCGCATTCCGCACCGCACGGTCAGAATCCAAGGCCGCCTTTGGCAATGACGAAGTGTACATGGAAAAGTACCTGACGACCCCGCGCCATATCGAAGTTCAGATCTTCGGCGACGGCAAGGGGCGCGCAGTGCATCTGGGCGAGCGGGATTGTTCGCTGCAACGCCGCCACCAGAAGGTGCTGGAAGAGGCCCCCGGCCCGTCGATCACCCCCGAACAACGCGCCCGTATTGGCAAGGTCTGCGCCGATGCCGTGGCCGCGATCGGCTACAGTGGTGCCGGAACCATCGAATTTCTGTATGAAAACGATGAGTTCTATTTTATCGAGATGAACACCCGGCTTCAGGTTGAACACCCTGTGACCGAGGCGGTATTTGGCGTCGATCTGGTGCGCGAACAGATCCGCGTGGCGGCGGGCCTGCCGATGGAGTTCAACCAAGACACGCTGCGTCTGACCGGTCACGCCATCGAAGTACGGATCAACGCCGAAAAACTGCCCAATTTCGCGCCATCACCCGGCACGATCAGCCAATATCATGCGCCCGGCGGATTGGGCGTTCGGATGGATTCCGCGCTCTATGACGGATATCGCATCCCGCCCTACTATGATTCGCTGATCGGCAAGCTGATTGTCCATGGCCGTGACCGCCCCGAGGCGCTGGCGCGGCTGGAACGCGCCCTTGGCGAGTTGATCGTCGACGGCGTGGACACGACGATCCCGCTGTTCAACGCACTGCTGCGCGAAGAGGCGGTTCAGACCGGCGGATACAACATTCACTGGCTGGAACACTGGCTTGAAACCAATCTGGGCTGAATTTTGTCTGGTGCTGCGCCTTTGGCCATGACGCCAGAACTGCTGCTGCAGGCCTATGCCATGGGGATTTTCCCCATGGCCGACAGCCGCGACAGCCCTGAAATCCACTGGATCGATCCGCTTCGCCGCGGCGTGTTTCCTCTGGACCGGTTTCATGTGTCACGCAGCCTGCGCCGGCAGATCGCCCGTGAACCCTTTCGAATCTCTTTCGACACCGATTTCGGGGCTATCGTCGGCGGGTGTGCTGCGCGCTCGGAAACCTGGATCAACGACGAAATTTTCGCGCTCTACGACCTACTGCACCGGGACGGGTTCGCCCATTCGGCTGAGGTGTGGGAGGGTGAACTTTTGGTCGGCGGCGTTTACGGCGTGGTCATCGGCGCGGCATTCTTTGGCGAATCAATGTTTTCGCGGCGCACGGGCGCATCGAAAATCGCGCTGACCTATCTGATTGACCGACTGCGCACGGGGGGGTTTACCCTGTTTGACACGCAGTTCCTGACAGACCATCTGGCCAGTCTTGGCGCCACCGAAGTGTCGCGGAGTGCGTATCACAAGATGCTGAAATCGGCCGTTTCAGCCGAAGCGCGTTTTGACACAGGGCCGGTGCAATCCGCGGATCAGATTTTGCAGCGGATGACCCAGACGTCATAGCGGGGATGTTCCAGCGCGTTCAGCGCGGGAGAAGACGCAATCATCCAGCCCTGGAACTGTGGCTGATCGACCCCGGCATCACGAATCACCAGATAGGCATAGGCATCGCCGTTCGGGTCGTTCACCGGATAGCGGCAATCGCCCAGCGTGATCTGCAACCGCCCCAGAGCGGCTGTATGGCCCACCGAGATCTCGATATCCGTGACGAAGCCCGAAACCTTGTCCAATCCGCGCAGCATCGCCGTGGGGGCGCTTTTGACACGCACACCCTCTTGGGCGACCGTCGGCATGACAGCGGCGATCTGGATCAAAGCACATGCGATGATCCCGAAAAGACGGCTCGAACGACGGTTCACTCGGGCGTCCATGCCTCGTAATCGGAACGGGGTGCGGGATCGACGCGGCGCAGCGACCCGGCAGGTGCATAGGCCTGATCGGTCCCGGTCAGGTTGGGCAGATGCGGTTTTTCCCACGACTTGTACTTAAACGGCGCCTTCGTCGGCGGTTCGTCCCAAGTGTGGTGCAGCCATCCATGCCACTCTGCGGTGACGCGGCTTGCCTCGGATTCGCCGTTGAAGATCACCCAGCGGCGACTGGCGTCGGCGTTCTGATAGAATATATTGCCCGCCGCATCCTCGCCCACACGGGTTCCGTTGCGCCAGGTCCAAAGCTGGGTATTCAGCGTCTGACCGTTCCACCAGGTGACGGCGCGCAGCAGCGTGTTAAGAATGCCCATTCAAGCCTCCGGTTCGTTAATTCGTGATATACCCGGCACCGGGCAAAGACCAGTGCCGGCAACTCAGAGCGGCAGCTCTTCGATGATGGAGAGTTCGCGCTGCGCCGCACCTTTGGCAAATCCCAAAGCCTCTTGATAGCCGGGCGAATGATAGCAATCGTGGGCTGCCTGCATGCTGGGAAACCGCGCGACCACATTGCGCGACCGATCAGGCCCCTCAAGCGTTTCATAGGCACCGCCCCGGGCCAGAAACACGCCGCCGTGTTCGGCAATCACGCCGGTCGCGCGTTTGGCGTATTCGCCGTAAGATGCTTCGTCCGTGACGGTGACATGGGCAATCCAGAGAGCGGTCATGGCTTTAGCCTTTCAACAGGGTTTCGGCGGCCGAAATTGCGGCATCGGCGTTGGTGGCATCCTTGGCGCCGCCCTGTGCCATATCAGGACGCCCGCCGCCGCCCCGCCCGCCCATCTGTTCAACCGCGACCCGTACCAGATCCACCGCCGACAGCCGGCCCGTCAGATCATCGGTCACCCCGGCCGCCACCGCCACTCGGTCCCCCGCCGCGATCAGCAAAACCGCGCCCGACCCGATCCGAGCTTTTTGCGCATCGATCAGCCCCGGCAGATCCTTACCGGACACGCCGTTCAGCACCTGAGCGACGAAATTTACCCCGTTCACCTGTTTCGGCGCGTCCTGCGCGGCACCACCCGACATCGCCAGATCCCGGCGCAGTTGTGCCACCTCATTGGCCAGTGCCTTGCGTTCCTCAAGCAGCGCGCGCACCCGGTCGGGCACATCGGCAGCCTGGGACTTCAGCGCAATCGCAGTGTCGGCCAACCGCCGGTCCTGCCCCATCAGATAGTCCAGAGCGGCAGCACCGGTCAGCGCCTCGATCCGGCGCACGCCCGCGCTGGACGCGGAATCGCCCGTGGCGACGAACAGACCGATTTCGCCGGTCTGTGCCACATGGGTGCCGCCACAGAGTTCGACGCTCCAGGTCTGACCATCCGAGCCTTTTCCCGTGTCGGCGCGGCCCATGGAAACCACACGCACTTCGTCGCCATATTTTTCACCGAACAGCGCCTGCGCGCCCAGTGCCCGGGCATCGTCGGGCGTCATGATCCGGGTGGTTACCGGTGCGTTCTGGCGGATAAACCCGTTAACCTGACGCTCGACCTCGGCGATTTCCGCAAGGGTCAACCCCTTGCCATGGCTGAAATCAAACCGCAGCCGGTCGGGCGCGTTCAGCGATCCGCGCTGTGCAACGTGATCGCCCAGAACTCCGCGCAGCGCCTCATTGAGAAGATGGGTTGCCGAATGATTGCCACGGATCAGCGCGCGACGGTCATGATCGACCGTCAGAACCGCACCGCTGCCACTCGAAATCTCGCCCTCGGTCACCTCGGAAAAATGGATCACGACACCGGCGACACGGCGCGTGTCGATCACGCGCGCCTTGCCTGTCGCGGTGCTCAGCGTGCCAGTGTCGCCGACCTGACCGCCGGATTCTGCATAGAATGGCGTCTGGTTGGTGACGATCTGAACCGCTTCGCCCTTCTTGGCCGTCTTGATCGGATCACTGCCCGCGATCACGGCAAGGATCTGACCCTCGGTCTGTTCGGTGTCATAGCCAAGGAATTCGGTCGCCCCGTGCCGCTCGGCAAGGTCGAACCAGATGGCGGCGTCAGCGGTTTCGCCCGACCCGGCCCAAGCGGCCCGTGCGCGCGTCTTCTGCTCTTGCATCGCAACGTCAAATCCGGCGGTGTCGACCGCCCGGCCCTTTTCACGCAGCGCATCCTGCGTCAAATCCAGAGGAAACCCAAAGGTGTCATAGAGTTTGAACGCGGCGGCACCGGGCAGTTCACCACCCTCGGGCAGCCGTGACAATTCGTCATCCAACAACCGCAGCCCGCGATCCAGTGTTTGACGGAACCGGGTTTCTTCGGAGAGTAGCGTGTCCTGAATGGTGGATTGTGCCAGCCCGAGTTCGGGATAGGGCTGACCCATCTGGTTGACCAGAGCGGGGACAAGCCGATGCATCACCGGATCGCCCGCCCCCAAAAGGTGCGCGTGACGCATCGCCCGCCGCATGATCCGCCGCAGAACATAACCACGGCCTTCGTTGCTGGGCAGAACCCCATCGGCGATCAGGAACGAGGTCGCGCGCAGATGATCGGCAATGACCCGGTGATGAATATTGCCCGGACCGTCGGGATCGGTGTTCGTCGCATGGGCGCTCGCCTCGATCAGGGCACGAAACAGGTCGGTGTCGTAATTGTCGTGCTTGCCCTGCAATAGCGCGCCGATCCGCTCCAGTCCCATGCCGGTATCGATGCTCTGATTCGGCAGATCGCGGCGGGAGCCATCCTCCATCTGTTCATATTGCATGAACACCAGGTTCCAGATTTCGATAAACCGGTCGCCATCCTCATCCGGGCTGCCCGGGGGACCGCCGGGGATGTGATCGCCGTGGTCATAGAAGATTTCGGTGCAGGGGCCGCAGGGGCCAGTCGGGCCGGCAGACCAGAAATTATCATCGGTCGCGATGCGGATGATCCGGTCATCTGGCAGACCGGCCGCCTTTTTCCAGATTTCCACCGCCTCATCGTCGGTATGATACACGGTGACCAGCAGCCGGTTCTTGTCGATGCCGAATTCGCGGGTCAGCAGGTTCCAGGCAAAGGGAATCGCGTCTTCCTTGAAGTAATCGCCAAAGCTGAAATTTCCCAGCATTTCAAAGAAGGTGTGGTGGCGGGCAGTGTATCCAACATTGTCCAGATCGTTGTGCTTGCCACCTGCGCGCACACATTTCTGCGCGGTGGTGGCCCGTTTATAGTCACGGTGCTCAACGCCGGTGAACAGATTCTTGAACTGTACCATTCCGGCGGCTGTAAACATCAGCGTCGGATCGTTTCGCGGCACAAGCGGACTGCTCGCAACGATCTCGTGGTCGTTTTGGCCAAAATAGTTCAGGAAGGTGGATCGGATATCATTCAGGCTGGGCATGATGGCAGGTCGGTCCCAAATTCGGTTTCCCACATGCTCTATCGTCGGGGCGCAGGCCTGTCCACAGCCCTTGCCGTGATCATCGGCGGCGCGTCGGTTTCGACGTGCCGCCGATGATCGAAATTAAGACCTGTCCCGGTCAGGTCAATCGTCGACGACCGGGTCGCTATCGCTCGTTTTCGACTGAAAATCCAGACCGTGGGAGGCGCGGATCTTATCCTCGATCTCCGAGGCCATATCAGGATTATCTTTCAGGAACTGTTTGGCAGTCTCGCGGCCCTGACCGATACGCTCATCTCCGTAAGAGAACCACGACCCGGCCTTGTTCACCACACCGGCCAGCACCCCAAGGTCGAGCAGCTCGCCGCGTTTGGAAATACCCTCGCCATACATGATGTCGAATTCAACCTGACGGAACGGCGGCGCAACCTTGTTCTTGACCACTTTGACCCGGGTCTGGTTGCCCACAACCTCGTCCCGGTCCTTGACCGAACCAATGCGACGGATGTCGAGCCGGACCGATGAATAGAATTTCAGCGCATTCCCACCCGTCGTCGTTTCCGGGCTGCCGAACATGACGCCGATTTTCATCCGCAACTGGTTGATGAAGATCACCATGCATTTCGACCGGCTGATCGAACCGGTCAACTTGCGCATGGCTTGGCTCATCAGGCGGGCCTGAACGCCGACGCTGGAATCTCCCATGTCGCCTTCAAGCTCGCTTTTCGGCGTCAGGGCCGCAACCGAATCGACAATCACAAGGCTGACCGCGCCCGATCGCACCAAAGTGTCGGTGATCTCCAGCGCCTGTTCGCCGGTGTCCGGCTGACTGATCAGCAGTTCATCCAGATTGACGCCCAGCTTCTTGGCATAGAGCGGGTCAAGCGCGTGTTCGGCATCGACAAAAGCACAAACGCCGCCGTTTTTCTGTTCTTCGGCAGCCACATGCAGGGCGAGCGTCGTTTTGCCCGAACTTTCGGGGCCATAGATCTCAATGATCCGGCCACGCGGCAAGCCACCGATGCCAAGCGCAATGTCGAGTCCGAGTGACCCGGTTGAAATCGCCTCAATCTCGGCCACGGGATTGTTCGCCCCGAGCCGCATGATGGAGCCTTTGCCGAACTGTCGTTCGATCTGCGCCAGCGCAGAATCCAGCGCCTTTTGTTTTTCAGTGCTTCGCTTGTCTGTCATGTCTAAAAGATTTGCCGTTGCCATGTTTGACTTCCTTGTTTCACACCCCGACCCGGGTAGCAATGACTGCCGTTGTTCGCCTCTTGTTCTTGCACTCTATATGAGGACAAAAAGAGAACAATTCAACCGAATTCGCACCCCACAGTTCCTCAGAATGGTTAACCAACCGTTACGGCAGCCCGGTTTGACGGGCCGGGATTGCTAACCAAGTTGATTCTGGACCGTGGTTGTAAGCTGGGTCAGTGAAAACGGCTTTGGCAGGAAGATGGAGTTTGGAATTGATGCTTGGGTTTCGGTCAGGCTTTCCTCGGAGTACCCTGAAACAAACACCACCTTGGTGTCTGGCCGCCCGACAAGCGCCTGGCGAACCCAGCTGGGCCCATCCAAGCCGGGCATGATCACATCGGTCACGAAAATATCGACCGACAGGGTTGGATCCTGAAGCAATTCAAGCGCCTGTTCACCATTCTCAGCCTCCACCACCGTAAAGCCACGCAACCGGAGGGCACGCGCGGCGAAAGCACGAACCGGCGCCTCATCCTCCACCAGCAGCACCGCACCATTGCCACGGGCGTGCGACACAGACTCCGGTTGCTGCGTGACGGCGGCGGCCCGGCATTTTTCATCCTTGCGGGCCAAAAAGTATAGGGAGAATGTCGAACCGACCCCGACTTCGCTGTCGGCAAAGATGAACCCCCCCGTCTGCTTGACGATACCATAGGCAGTGGACAGCCCCAGACCGGTGCCTTCGCCGGTTTTCTTGGTTGTGAAAAACGGCTCGAACAACTTGGGCAGTTTGTCGGCCGTGATTCCGACCCCCTGATCCTTGACCCGCACGACGACATAGACGCCCGGCGGCACCTCGACCCTGTCGCGGATATAGGGCTGTTCCAGCGTTTCGACCTGGGTACCGATTTCGATCTGGCCACCGCCGGGCATCGCGTCCCGGGCGTTGACCACAAGATTCATGATCACCTGCTCAAGCTGGCGTTTGTCCGCGCGGATCGGCAAAAGGGCCGGATCGTGGCTGAATGTCAGGTGAACTTTTTCGCCGACGAGACGGTTTAAAAGATGCGTGAGTTCGGCCAGTGAGTGACGCAGGTCCAAAAGCTCAGGCCGCAGATTCTGCTTTCGCGAAAAGGCCAGCAACTGCCCCACCAGACTCGCGGCACGGTTAGCGTTCTGGTTGATCTGCTCAAGATCTGCAAAATCTGGATCAAATTCATCCCGCCGCAACAGCAGCAGATCGCAATGTCCACTGATCGCAGTCAGCAGATTGTTGAAATCATGCGCCACGCCACCCGCCAACTGGCCGATCGCCTGCATCTTCTGGCTCTGGACGAATTGCGCCTCGAGTGTTTTCAGTTCGGTGGCGTCGTTAAGGATCGCCACAAGACGCATGTCATCGCCGGTGCCAAGCTGATCCAGAGTGATCTGCAGATACAATTCCCGGTGGTCCGGCGCCAGACGCACAACTTCGGGCCGGTGCAGCCCGCGCCCTTCAAAGGCATCGCGCAGCCATTCGCGGACCGGGCGGCCCAACCCTTCTACCACCGACGACAGCCCTTGCCCGACCACTTCGGTATCCTCAAGCAGGTTGCGCGCGCGGCGGTTCGCCTTTTCTATCATGCCGGTGCGATCGATCTGCAGCATCGGCACCGGCAAGCTGTCAAAATACGCTTCGACTGAGTCGAGCGAACCGCGTTCCGGCAGACAGCTGTCATCAATTGTTTCGGCTTCGGTCATCGTTTCACCGGCCACGGGGGCCAACCGCCACATCAACCCGTCGGACCCGACCTTTGTCACGACAAGGCGCAGCGTCGGGCAGGACGAACCGTTCAGCGCATGCACTGCGCGACCCTCACCCATCGCGATCCGGCGCATCATCACCAATACATCTCGCGGCGCCGCAACATAAAGTCCGAGAATCGTCAGCGCACTGTCATCCGGCTGTCGAGCAAACAATGATTCCGCAACGGCATTCTGAACCTCGATCCGGCCATCGAGATCCGTCAGAAAAACCGGCTGGTCGTCATTCAACGTCAGATCGTGAAAGGCACTAAGCCGTTCCCGCAGCGCCCGTCGTCGCAGCAGCGCCGCGCCAGACAGCAAAAGCGCCAGCATGCCCAAGGTCAGCGCTGTAAATCCCAGTATGATCTGCAAGGGGTTGGCGGACACCATGCCCCCCGCCACACTGGCAATGGCCGCCAAAAGCCAGATCACCGGCGCCCTTGCCGAAAGCGTTGCAGCCGTCTGCCCGAGGGATAGCGGAGGAAAGGAAACGTCAGTCACGTGGTCACCTGCAAAACACTGCTTTTGACAACAGACATCCTCTGCAAAGGTTAAATCCCGATTAATCGCAATCGACCCGCAATTGATCCGGCCATGCGCTTTTCGCGTCAGGCTTGTGCGAAGCCTCTAGATTCGCCTGAGGATTGCAAGGAAAAATCCATCACCGCCATCCAGAGGGGTCAGGCTGCGGCAGGTTTCAACACGCCATTGCGGAAAATCCGCAACAAATGATGCGATCTGATCCGCGTTTTCGGCGGGCAGCATGGAACAGGTAAAATAAGCCAGCGCGCCCTGATCATTCACCAATGTGGCGGCGCGGCGCAGAATTTGGCCCTGAACTGTGCAGAAATCGGCCAATGACTGTTCGGTCAGAGCCCATTTACCCTGAGGAGATCGGCGCCAGGCCCCACTGCCTGAACAGGGAACATCCGCGATGACCAGATCGAAGGGCTCAGCCTCGTCCAACTCGGCCGTGGACAGCGCGGTCACCGCAACTGCGGCGCGTTCGGCGCGGGCCGGCAGGTCGGACATGCGGGCGGGATCCGTATCGTGAACAAAGAACTGCCCGTCGCACCGCCCGGCCAACGCCAGCGTCTTGCCGCCGCCACCGGCGCAGAGATCCAGCACCCTTTGGCCATCCTTCGCGGGCAAAGCATCCACTGCCGCCTGACTGGCGGCATCCTGCACTTCGACCCATCCGTCACGATAGGCGGCAGAAATCTGCACCCGTCGGGGATTTTCCATGACTTCAAGCGCGGTGTCCGACAGGGGCCCAGGGCGGGTCGCGATGTCTTCGTCGCTCAATGCGCTGACGGCGGACTCTAAGGTTGCCTTGCGCAGGTTGACGCGCAGAAACAGCGGCGCGCGCACCTGCATGGCCTGCATCACCGGGCCGAAACTGTCGCCCAGAGCCGCGCGAAGCGGCGGGGCAAGCCACTCGGGGCAATCCAGAGCCGTCAGAGGATCAATCTGAGGCGGAGTGGCCCGTTCGGCATCACTCAGCGGGGCGGGATCGTATTTGCCGCCCGCAAACAGGGTGTCGAGGTCGTGACTCTGAGCACGCAACAGCCCCAGCATGACGCCCCGGCCCGTCCGCTCTCCGGGCGCGTCGCCCCCCAGCGCCGAGGCCGAGGCGAGCTGCCGCAGAGCATCAAAGACATGATCGCGGATCGCCGCGCGGTCGCCCGACCCGGCATAGCGATTGCGCCGCGCCCAGGTTGTCAGCACCCGCTCGGCGGGCGCGCCATCCAGCAACGTATCGAGAATTCCGATCGCCGCCGCCACCCGTGCACCGGGCGTCACACCATCATCCAATCCATTAACTGTGCCACATATCCCATTCAACTAGAACGATAGTTCGGCGATTCACGGGTGATCTGCACATCATGCACATGACTTTCGCGCAGCCCCGATCCGGTGATCCGCACAAAGTCGCAGTCGGTCCGCATCTCGGCAATGGTCGCACATCCGGTGTATCCCATCGCCGCGCGCAGCCCGCCGACCAGTTGATGAATCACCTGACTCGCCGCACCTTTATACGCGACCTGCCCTTCGATCCCTTCGGGGACCAGCTTGTCGCTGGCCGCGTCTTTTTGGAAATACCGGTCGGCGCTGCCCTGTGCCATGGCGCCAAGACTGCCCATGCCGCGATAGGATTTATAGGACCGGCCCTGATACAGGATCACTTCACCCGGCGATTCGTCAGTGCCCGCAATCATCGTGCCGACCATGGCACAGGACGCGCCCGCGGCGATCGCCTTGGCGAAATCGCCGGAGTATTTAATGCCGCCATCAGCGATCACCGGAATGTCGCCTGCTGCTGCCACGCAATCCATGATCGCGGTCAGTTGCGGCACACCGACACCGGCAACCATCCGCGTGGTACAAATGCTGCCCGGCCCGATCCCGACCTTGACCGCATCCGCGCCCGCATCGATCAGCGCCCGTGTACCGGCGCCGGTGGCAACGTTACCGGCAATGATCTGCACGTCGTCACTCAGCGACTTGGCGCGCTCGACAGCGCGGGCCACGCCCTCGGAATGGCCATGCGCCGTGTCAACCACGATGATGTCCACCCCGGCCTCGACCAATGCCCGGCTGCGTTCAAAGCCCGCCTCGCCCACCGTGCTGGCTGCTGCGACGCGCAGGCGGCCAAACTCGTCCTTGCAGGCCTGCGGGTTCAACACCGCCAATTCGCTGTCCCTCAGGGTCAGCAAACCAGTCAGTTTGCCCTGCGCATCGGTGACCAACAGCTTTTCAATGCGCCGCGCCTTCATCAGGCTGCGCGCTTCGTCCAGATCGGCGGGTTCATGTAGGATCGCCAGATTATCAGTCATCATCATCACGCTGACCGGCGTGGCGTCGTCGCTGGCGAAACGCATGTCGCGGTTGGTGACGATGCCGACGACCCGACCCTTTTCATCGACCACTGGAAAGCCGGTGACGCGATAGCGTTCCTGCAACTCCTTGGCGTCTTTCAGGGTCTGATTTGGGGTCAGGGTTATCGGGGAATAGACGATACCGGATTCAAACCGTTTGACCCTCCGAACCTCTTGCGCCTGGGCTTCGATGTCGAGATTTCGGTGGATTACCCCGATCCCACCCGCCTGTGCCATCGCAATGGCCATGCGCGATTCCGTCACCGTATCCATGGCCGAACTGAGAAGCGGAATGTTCATGGCGATGGATTTCGTCACCATCGTGCGCGTGTCGGCAGTACTGGGCAGAACGCTGGACGCGGCGGGTACAAGCAGGACATCGTCGAAGGTGAGTGCCTCGCGAATCTCCATGGGAGAGCCTTTCGGTGGAGTTTTCGATAGACGCGTCCCTTTCGCACGGGTTGGCGGGAAAGGAAAGGCGCGATGTGGCGGCACTGCCCCGGTCAGGGAAAATTCGGTGACGGGCCGGTGCTTGAATCCCGCAGCGGATCGAGGGGAACGCCGTGGCTGGGGCTACAACGTGTCGCACGGCGGATTAGGCAGGACGCGGCGAACCGTGCTGTCGCGCGGTGCCTGCGGCGCGAGTATTTTTGCAAAGAAGAAACCGGGATCCGGACCAACCTGAACCCGGGAGCGGTGAATGTCCTGATATTGTGATTACCCATGCGCCTGGTGCGCTGTCTGACGAAGAGCGCGCAGCACGGAAGGGTTCGGTGCACGAGGCGATGAAACACTCGACTTAATGGGTGTCGGCGGAGACGCCTGGGGCACGGGTTTGTGATCGCGGTTCGGTACGGCATGCGCTGGACCGAGCTGCTGGAAACCGCAAATCTGGCCATGATGATTTCTTCGGTCATCTGGGCATGCTGATCTACCTGCGGTTTCTGAGGTTCGCCAACCTGCCGGGCGCATTTTTCGGTTCCATCACCGGGCTGGAGCAGTCGCCGATGCTGACGCTGGTGCTGATCCGTACTGGGGATTTTCACCGATCCGATTGGAATGCTGCTGCTGACCACGCCGGTTTCCCATTCAGCGATGATGGCGCTGAATGGCGGCCGGGCGTTTGGGCAGAGCTTTCGGCGCTTAACATGTCGGGGCCGATCTATGGGATCTGGTTCGGCATCCCTGTGAACAAGATGGGCGCGTTCCTGGTTGCCGACGCCCTGAACATCACTACGATGATGGCGGTGCCTGGCATTGTGGTTGCCACCGCTCGCCTGAGCGATGGCAACCGGGGTCAGGCCGACCGGAAACAGCCTTTGGACAGTCCAGCTTCATGAATCGCATCGTATTGTCCTTTGGCCACGGACAATGCGGCGGCGTGATCCGTGCCGGCGGCAAGCCCGAACAGCGCGGGCCAGAAAATTACCATTCCAACAGCCATCAATGCGGCGTCGCTGTCGGCCTTTTTCTTCTGGGCGCCGGTCAGGGTAGTGACCTGAGTCACCAGCTGCGTTCGTTCGCTGATCAGTTGTTTGCAACTGAGATGTTGATAGGTGGTGGGTGAAATATAGGTTCGGGTCACTTGATCGGGCTGTTCGGCACAGGCCGACAAAAAGACCGATCCGACCAGCAGGGCGGAAAATGCAATACGGCTCACGTTGGTTGATCCTCTGGCTTGATTCAGTGAACCAAGCCTCGCATCACCCCGTAAAAAAAGAAAAAACCCGGGACGGCTTTCTGCGCAAGGTTTGATTTGAATCGTACGTCTTTCAGTGAACGGAAACCGCCAGGTGCGCAGTTGTTGCCGTTTTTGCCAGCCCGCCGGTGCGATAGAGCAACGATTCACCGTCTATGAACAGATGAACTTTCGACGGTTCGGCGCCCAATCTCACGCTGCGTCCGCGGAGTTCTGATTGGGTACCGGCCAATTTACTGATGACCGGGCCGCCTTCGCCGACCTTTTCGAAATACAAAAGCGTGACTTCGCCAAGTGCTTCGGTGATCTCGACCTTGCCCTCAAAGATATATTCACCGGTGGTTTCTACCAGATGCTCGGGACGGACACCCACATTCACCTGCGCCCCCATGTCGGATTGCTGCGATGGATAATCCGACACGGCCACACCGCCCCCGTCCATTTCGATTATCGTCTGCGCGCCGGTGCCCGTGATCTTGCCGGGCAACAGGTTCATTGACGGCGATCCGATGAATTGCGCGACGAACTCGTTCTCTGGCTTTTCATACAGGGTCAACGGGCTGCCCACCTGAGCGATACCGCCACCGGCCAGCACCACGATCCGCGTGGCCAGTGTCATCGCCTCGACCTGATCATGGGTCACATAGATCATCGTGCTGTCGGGCATCGCCTCTTTCAGCTGGGCGATCTCAATCCGCGTGGCGACCCGCAGGGCGGCATCGAGGTTGGAAAGCGGTTCGTCGAACAGATAGACCTTGGGGTCGCGCACGATCGACCGACCGATCGCCACTCGCTGCCGTTGACCGCCCGACAGCGCCTTCGGAAGCCGGTCGAGATAGGGTTCGAGTTGCAGGATCTTGCTGGCCTTTTCGATGGCTTCGTTGATCTCTGCCTTGCTTTTCTTGGCGATTTTCAGCGCAAACGCCATGTTGTCGCGCACGGTCATATGCGGGTAGAGGGCATAGGATTGAAACACCATGGCGATGCCGCGTTGCGCCGGGGGCACGTCGTTCACCACCTGTCCGTCGATCCTGAGTTCGCCGGAGGTGATTTTCTCCAGCCCCGCAATCATTCGCAGCAGGGTGGATTTGCCACAGCCCGATGGCCCGACAAAGACAATCAACTCGCCCGTCCGAATGTCGAGGTTGATATTCTTGAGAACGTCCACCGTTCCGCCATAGGTCTTGGCGATATCGGTCAAAAGCAGATCGGCCATCGGTTCGCTCCTGTTTATTCCGTTGTTCCGGCGTGGTCGGCCACCGCAAAGAATGCCTGCCAGGGCGGCAACAGCCAATCGTCCCCGTCTGCAGTGACGTCAAAGGGTGCGCTGCGGTCGTGACGCCAACCGCCCGGCGGCAGGATCAGCCGCTGATCTTCCCCGGTAAGGTTGAAGGCGCACAGGATGCTGTGCCCGTCCAGCGTGCGGATCATCACCAGCATGTCGTCGCTGGCCTGCACCACCTTCAGGTTGCCCTTGATCAGCGGCGCGTGACCTTTGCGGAAATTCAGCATCGCGCGATAGAATTCCAGCGTTGAATCCTGTGCACCGTCCTGCACCGAAACCGCGCGGTCCAGATGTTCAACGGCCATCGGCAGCCACGGTTTACCGTCCGAAAACCCGCCATTGGCATTGTCGCGCACCCATGGAATCGGCGTGCGGCAGCCATCGCGGCCTTTGAATTTTGGCCAGAACCGCTTGCCATAGGGATCCTGTAAATCCTCATAAGCGACATAGGCTTCGGTCAGGCCCAGTTCTTCGCCTTGATACAGACAGATCGTGCCCTTCATGCTGAGCAACAGTGCCGCATAGAGGCGGCGTGCGGGTTCGGAGAACCCCCAGCGGCTGGGATGACGTTCAACATCGTGGTTGGAAAACGCCCAGCAGGCCCAGCCCTCGGTCACGATCCGGTCGAACCGTTCCAGCACCTCGCGGATACGCGACCCGGAAGGATAGACGTTCGACAGGAAATCAAAGTCATAGGCCATGTGCAGCAGGTCATCGCCAGCGGTATAGTCGCGCTGGGTCTGCATGCCCCGCTGGCTTTCCCCGACCTCGCCAACCGAGGTGACTGCGGGAAACTCCTCCATCACCGCGCGCAGACGGCGCAGGAATTCCAGGTTCTCGGGCTGTGTCTTGTCATAAAGGTGATCCTGAAAGTTATACGGGTTCACCTTGGGCGCGGTGTTGTCGTTGCGATCCGCCTCGGGCAGTGGTGGATTGTCGCGCAACTGCCTGTCGTGGAAATAGAAATTGACCGTATCCAGCCGGAACCCGTCCACCCCGCGTTGCAGCCAGAATCGCGCCACCTCCAAAAGCTCATCCTGAACCGAAGCACAGTGAAAATTCAGGTCAGGCTGCTCGGCCAGAAAGTTGTGCAGATAATACTGCATCCTCTCGCCGTCCCACTCCCACGCCGAACCGCCAAAAATCGACAGCCAGTTGTTGGGCGGCGTGCCGTCAGGTTTCGGATCAGCCCAGACGTACCAATCGTGCTTGGCGTTGTCGTGACTGGCGCGGCTTTCCTTGAACCACGGATGCTGCGCGCTGGTATGGGACAGCACCAGATCGATCAGCACCTTGAGACCCAGATCATGCGCCCGCTGAATCAGCGCGTCGAAATCCCCCAATGTGCCGAACATCGGATCGACATCGCGGTAATCGGAAACGTCATAGCCAAAGTCGAGCATGGGCGAGCGAAAAAATGGCGATATCCAGATCGCATCGACCCCCAGAGATGCCACATGGGGCAATCTGTGGATGATCCCGGCAAGGTCACCGATACCGTCGCCATTGCTGTCCTGAAAGCTGCGGGGATAGATCTGATAGATCACAGCCCCCCGCCACCAGTCCTTGTCCACCGGCGCGCCAGCACCGGGGCGGGCGATTTGCGGATCGATAAAAACCATTGATATACCCTATTTGACCGAGCCGGCCAGAAGGCCGCGCACCAGATATTTCTGCATCACAAAGAACACCATCAGCGGCACCGCGATCGACACAAAGGCCGACGTGGCAAGGATTTCCCAGTTGCCGCCCCTTGTGCCCAAAAGCTCGACGATCTGCTTCGTCATCACCGTGGTTTCGCCGGTTGAATCGATCAGGAACACCAGCGCGACCAAAAGGTCGTTCCACGTCCACAGAAATTGAAAAATCGCGAAACTGGCCAAGGCGGGAAACGACAGGGGCAGGATGATCTTGACGAAAATCTGGAACTCTGACGCACCGTCAACCCGGGCGTTCTCAATGATATCCTTGGGCAATCCAACCATATAGTTTCGTAACAGATAGATCGCCAGAGGCAGCCCGAACCCGGTGTGCGCCATCCACGCCCCGAGATATCCCTTGCCGATGCCAAGTTCATTGTGCAGCCGCAAAAGCGGGATCAGCGCCAGTTGCAGCGGCACCACCAACAGCCCGACAACTGCGGCGATCAGCAATGCGCGGCCCGGAAAATCCATCCACGCCAAGGCATAGGCGGCAAAGGCCGCGACAAGGATCGGGATGATCGTTGCTGGAATCGTCACCGTCAGCGTGTTGAAAAACGCCTTTGTCATGCCTTCGCGATTGGTCGGGTCGAACAGCACGTTCTGATAGTTCCGCCAGGTGAACTCCGGCGGGGTTTCGGCCGTCACAAACACCCGCTCACCGCGCCGGTCGGTGAATTCGGTGTCGCCTTCAAGCCGGTATTGGCCGTTCTCCTGCACAGTCAACCGGCCATCTTCGCCCATGTCGGCGGTCTGTCCGGCCTCATAAGCGTCGATATTTCGCGACGAGGTGCCCCAGACCGAGATCGTGGCCTCGGGGCGCGGATTGCCATCGACCTCGAACAGGTTGCCCTGCAGGACATAGAGTGTGCCCTCTTGCACCTGATCCGACGGCGCGGCGGTGCGCAGGGTCAGGTTCTGAACGGCCGGAAACATTGATTTCCACCAGCCCGATGTGGCAATCTGATCGGCGGTGCGGAACGAACTGACCAGCAAGCCAACCGTGGGAAACAGCCAAAGCGCCACCAGCAGGGCGACCGACAGGTGAACTGCCCAGGTCAGCGATGATTTGGTCCCGGCGATGTTATCCATGATACGCTCCCGTGCGGTTGCGCGGATCTGCTTCTGTGCGGCGGCGAGCCATCTCAGCGCATCTCCTTGCGGGCGTTATAGACGTTCCACACGAGGATCGGCGACACCAGCAGCATAATGACCATGGCACTGGCCGAGCCGACGCCCCAGTCATTGGCCCGGAACAGTTTGTCATACATGTAATTCGCCAGAACCTGCGTCTCCCACTGGCCGTTGGTCATCGCGAAGACGATGTCGAAGACTTTCAGCACGACGATGGTAATCGTCGTCCAGACCACAACGATGGTGCTGGAAATCTGTGGCATCTTGATCTGGAAAAACACCTGAAACGGGTTGGCGCCATCGACAATCGCCGCCTCGATGGTTTCTTCGGGAATGCCACGCAGGGCAGCGGACAGGATCACCATGGCAAAACCGGTCTGAATCCAGATCAGCACCACCATCAAAAGGATCGAGTTCCAGAATGGTATGGTCAGCCATTGCTGCGGCTCGTCGCCACCCAGGCTCAGATAGACCGCGTTCATCACACCGATCTGATCCTGTCCCAGGGGCCGGGTGTCATAGACCAGTTTCCAGATCACCGCCGCCCCGACAAAGGAAATTGCCATCGGCATGAAGATCAGCGATTTGGCAATCGCGCCCCAGCCAATCCTGTCGGTCAGTTGCGCCGCCAGCAGGCCGAACATGGTGGAAAAGGCCGGCACGATCAGCAGCCACAGGAAATTGTTGGTCAGCGCCTCCCAGAACTTCGGCTCGCTTGCCATCTGCTGATAATTCGCCAGCCCGACAAAGGCGCCGCCCTGTGAGCGGTCGGTCAGCGACAGACGCAGGGTCTCAAAGACGGGATAGGCAAGGTAGAGCCCCAGCGCGATCAGCGCAGGCATCAGGAACAGCCATGGCCGGATCATGTTGGCGCGGTTGATATTGCGCCCGGCGTGTTTGCCACGGGCCGGGCACAATACCCGGTCCAGAAATTGATTTGAGAAGTAATAATAGGCAACGCAGCCGCCGACACCGACAATGATCGTCAGAAGTCCCTGGAATGCTGGATGCATCCTTCCCCCCAAAATGACTGATGTGCGGGCAATTTCGCCCTGCGTTTATCGTTTTCCCGACACGGGCCTAAACCCGTTTCCGGGGATGAACCCGCCCGAAAAGCGACGGGTTCACCATTTGCATCTGCCGCGCGGTTTACTTCAGCGCGTCCCAGCTGTTCTGGATCGCGGTTGCCACCTCTTTCGCGTCCTTGCCACCGGTATAATCGACCATACCGGTCCAGAAGGCACCCGCGCCCACGCCACCCGGCATCAGGTCGGACCCGTCAAAGCGGAACGTGGTCGCATTCAGCAGGATATCATTCAGTGCCCGCTGGCTGTCATCGGCGAACACGTCGGTGTTTGCGGTCTTGTGCGGCGTCAGGAACCCCGACTGCGCCATCCACAGTTCGTGCGCGATGGGGGTCTGGAGGAAGTCGATCAGCGCATGCGCCGCCGGGCTGTCCTTGGTGATCGCCCAGAGCGTGCCCGCACCAAGAACCGGCTTGCCCAGATCCTTTTCCTCATAGGCGGGGAAATAGAAGAAATCGGCGTCATCCCCGACCACGGTGCCTTCGGGGAAGAAGGCGGGGATAAAGCTCGCCTGACGGTGCATGTAGCACTGCGGCGGGCTGCTGAACAAACCCTTGGGGCTGTCACGGAAATCGGTGCTGGCCACGGCGCCCGCACCCCCGGCGACGAAAGCATCATTGCGCGCGAACCAGCCGAATTCCTCGATTGCCCCGACCACTTCGGGATCATCGAATTTCAACTCATTCGTCACCCATTTGTCATAGTCCCGGGGCGACTGCGTGCGCAGCATCATGTCCTCGACCCAGTCTGTCGCGGGCCAGCCAGTTGCGCCACCGCTCCCGAGACCAATGCACCAGGGTGTCTCGCCGTCATCGACGATCTGCTGGGTCAGCGCCTTCAGATCTTCCATGGTTTCGGGCACGTCGTAACCCGCATCCTCGAAGTTTTCGGGGCTGTACCAGACCAGAGATTTCACATCGACCTTATAGAAAAACCCGAACAGTTCGTCATTGCCGTCCTCGTTGGCATAGGTGCCCAGATCGACCCATGATTGCCCGGCGGCATAGTTTTCCTTGATCCAGTCCCCCGTATCGCTGCCCAATGGGGTCAGGAAACCGCGCCTCGCCATGTCAGCGGCCAGACCCGGCTGCGGAAACACGGCGACATTGGGGGCCGATCCGGCCTCGGCATCAACCATGATCTGCTGCTCGAAACTGTCCGACCCGACATAGCGCACATCCGCACCCGTCGCATCGGCAAAATAGGCCAGCACGTTTTCGGCAAAACCCTGATCCGGCCCCAACCACGGACCAAACACGGTCAATTGCTGCCCGGAAAGGTCAATCTCTTTAATCGGTTCAAGACTGTCCCAGCTAAAATCGCCCTCGCCCACGGCAAAGGGCAGATGGGCATCGGCCAGCGCGATTCCGGAACTCAGGGCAACGGTGGCCGCCCCGGCAATCAGCATCTTTTTCATGTTGTATCCTCCCGAATATTCGCGCTTTCGCGCTTGAATTACAGTCCGGCGCCCATCATATCCAAAGCGCTTTGAATGCATTGACCGTCACCCATAGACGTCTCAAAGTCAATCAGTCACGCAGCTGAGACGTTGACGGTAACGATAAGGAAATATGGGCCAAATGCAAATCCGCCATGCCGCGCCGCAGCATCCCCTGCCCCTTTGACGGCGCTGGCTTGATTGGCTATGGTCAACCGGAACCTCAAAGCGCTTTGAGAACAATACTGTGACCATGAACCGATGAACCTTCGCGAACTTTCCAAGGTTCTGGGGCTGTCCCAGACCACGGTCAGCCGCGCGCTGAACGGTTATCCCGAAGTTAGCGAGGCGACTCGCCAGCGTGTGGCGGCGGCGGCGCGCCTGCACAATTATCGCCCCAATACCCGGGCAAAGGGGCTGGCCACAGGGCGCGCCATGGCGATTGCCCATGTGATTCCGGTGTCGTCGCATCATGAAATGGTGAATCCGGTCTTTGCCGATTTCATCGCCGGTGCCGGTGAAACCTATGCGGCGCACGGATACGACATGATGCTGTCCATGGCGGGGCACCGGAAGGAAGAAAACATATACCGCGATCTTGCGGCGCGCCGTTCGGTCGATGGGATCATCGTCCACGCCCCCAGACTGGACGATTCGCGACAGGCATTGTTGCAGGAGATCGGCCTGCCCTTTGTGGTGCACGGCAGGTTTGGCGGCGACACATCCGGCTATAACTGGCTCGACATGAACAACCGGCGCGCCTTTGCCCGGGCCACGTCTTTCCTGCTCGATCTGGGGCATCGGCGGATCGGGCTGATCAACGGGCTGGAATCGATGGATTTCGCCGCCCGCCGCCGGGACGGATATTGCGAGGCTCTGGCCATACGCGGCATCGCGCCTGCGCCCGAATTAATGATTTCGGACGAAATGACCGAGCATCAGGGCCACGGTCACTGTCTTACCCTTCTTGACCGGGACGACCCGCCCACCGCTCTGCTCACCTCATCGCTGATTACCGCCATGGGCGTGCGCCGGGCCTGTAACGAACGCGGAATGACGCTTGGCCGCGATATCTCGCTGATCACCCATGACGACGAACTCTCATATTTTCACAACGGGCGGGCGGAACCTGATTTCACCTCGCTCCGTTCACCGGTGCGTGATCACGGGCGGCGGGCGGCGGCAATGCTGCTGCGGGTGATTGGCGATCCGGGTTGCGCGCCGCTGCACGAGTTGCTCGAGGCGGATTTTAACGTTGGCCTTTCAACCGGACCCGTGGCTGCCACGCGCTCCAATCCGCTGCGCGATGCCCGCCACGCCAGTAAATAGAACGCCGAATACATACAGGAGCGCCCGATGAAGCAGCACCGCATGAACCTGACCCGCCGCGATTTCCCTGCCGATTTCCTGTTTGGTGCAGCGACGTCATCCTATCAGATCGAAGGCCACGCTCAGGGCGGCGCAGGCAAGACCCACTGGGACAATTTCGCGGCCACGCCGGGAAATGTGGTTCGGGCGGAAAACGGCGACCGGGCCTGCGACCACCTGAACAGGATGGATGAGGATCTGGACCTGCTGAAGGACGGAAACTTCGACGTTTACCGATTTTCCACAAGCTGGGCTCGGGTGATGCCCGAAGGGCGCGGCGCGGTGAACGCCGAGGGGCTGGATTTCTATGAACGGCTGGTCGATGGGTTGCTCGAACGCGGATTGAAACCTGCCGCGACACTGTATCACTGGGAACTGCCCTCACAGCTTGCCGATCTTGGCGGCTGGCGCAATCGCGACATCGCGAATTGGTTTGCCGATTTCACCGAAGTCGTCATGTCCCGCATCGGCGACAGGCTGTGGAGCGCTGCGCCGATCAACGAACCCTGGTGCGTCGGCTGGCTGTCGCATTTTCTGGGCCACCACGCTCCCGGCATGCGCGATATCCGCGCCACCGCACGCGCCATGCATCACATCCTGTTGGCGCATGGCCGCAGCATTCAGGTGATGCGCGGCCTTGGCATGAAAAATCTCGGGGCAGTGTTCAACTTTGAATACGTCACTCCCGCGGATGCCACCCCCGAGGCCGCCGAGGCCGCCGCGCTGTATGACGGATATTACAACCGCTTTTTTCTGTCGGGCGTATTCAACCGCAGCTATCCTGAGAACGTGATGAAGGGGCTCGGACCGCATATGCCAAACGGATGGCAGGATGATTTCGACACGATCTCTGAACCGGTCGATTGGGTCGGGTTGAACTATTACACCCGCAAGATCATCGCGCCCGACTCTGGCCCCTGGCCCCACCACCACGAGGTGCCCGGGCCGCTGCCCAAGACGCAAGTGGGATGGGAGATATTTCCCGACGGGCTGTATGCCTTTTTGAAACGCACCCACGAAGGTTATACCCGTGGGCTGCCGCTCTATGTCACGGAAAACGGCATGGCCCACGCCGACCGCTTGGTGGACGGTCAGGTAAACGACGCGGCGCGGATCGAATATCTGAATGAACACATGGCGCGGGTGAAACGCGCCTGCGACGATGGCATCCCGGTCAAAGGGTATTTCGTCTGGTCACTGATGGACAATTACGAATGGGCGCTGGGATATGACCCCCGGTTCGGGTTGGTTCACGTCGACTTCGACAGCTTGCAGCGCACCCCGAAAGCATCCTATCACGCGCTGGCCGCCGCACTGGCGCGCTGACATCGGAGCCCCCATGACCGCACTCGCCAACGACACGGTTTCGCTGGTCGCCGATATCGGCGGCACCAATACCCGCGTGGCACTGGCCCGGGGCACCGCGATCCTGCCCGACACGATCCGCCGTTTTGCCAATGCCGAACGGTCCGGGTTGGGCGCGGTGCTGGACGAATATCTGGCGTCCCATGGCAATGTCGCCTGTGCCGGTGCCTGCGTCGCCGTGGCCGGGCCGGTGCATGACGGCTGCGCGACATTGACCAATCTGGACTGGACCATCGACCGCGAAACGGTTGCGATGGCGACAAAAGCAAAAACCGTGGCGATCCTGAACGATCTGCAGGCGCAGGGCCATGCGCTCGACCATATCGATCCGGGCAATCTGCGCCCTGTCCTGTCGGGTGATCATGGGGGCACGCATGCGGCGAAACTGGTGATCGGGGTCGGAACGGGGTTCAACGCCGCGCCGGTCTATAACACCGAAACCGGTCGCTATGTGCCCCCGGCCGAAGCGGGCCATGGCAATCTGCCGATCCGCAGTGACGATGATTTGCGCCTGTCGCGCTTTGTCGAAGCCACACAGGGGTTCTCCTCGGTCGAGGATGTTTTGTCGGGGCGCGGCTTGTCACGGATCTATGCTTGGGTGTCGTCCGAAGCGGGTACGCCGCGCGATCTGCCCCCGTCGGCGATCATGGAGGCGCTGGCGTCAAGCTCTGCCCCCCTGGCACAGGACGCGGCGCGGGCCTTTGTGCGGATGCTCGGGACTGTGACCGGAAATCTGGCGCTGCAATGCCTGCCCTTCGGCGGCATCTATCTGGTCGGGGGTGTCGCGCGCGCGTTCGCGCCATACTTGGGTCAGTTCGGCTTTGGTGATGCGTTCCGCGACAAGGGGCGGTTCGCCGGGTTCATGGACCAGTTCGCGGTCTCGGTTGTCGAAGATGACTATGCCGCCCTGACGGGTTGTGCCTGTCATCTTGATGGCCTCACCTGACCCAGAGCCCGCAATGCCGCGCGCGAAATATCACGCGCCGCATTCGCCTGTTACAAATCCTTTGACCTGACGATCACAGGGTAAGAACAGTTGCCCCGGTCGTCTTGCGCCCTTCAAGCGCCCGATGGGCATCGGCGACCTGTTCCAGCGCAAACCGTTGATCGATGCGCAGGGTCACGTCACCCGACACCACCTTTTCGAACAGTTCTGCGGCCATCTGCTGACAGACCGCGTGATCGGCGATATGGGTGAACAGCGTCGGGCGGGTGATCTTCAGCGATCCCTTTGGCGCGAGGACGGCCAGATCGAATGGCGGCACCGGCCCCGAGGAATTGCCAAAAGAAATCATCATCCCCAGTGGTTTCAGGCAATCAAGCGAGCCTGCGAAAGTGTCTTTGCCCACCCCGTCCATCACCACATTCACGCCCTTGCCACCCGTGAGCTTTTTCACCTCTTCGACAAAATCGGCCGAGTTATAGTTGATGCAATGGGTCGCGCCATGCTCCAGCGCCAGCGCGCATTTCTCATCGGTGCCCGCGGTGCCGATCAGGGTGATGCCTTCGCTGCGGGCCCATTGACAGGCGATCAGGCCCACACCCCCCGCCGCCGCATGAAACAACACGGTATCGCCCTTGGTGATCGGCACGGTGCGGCGGAACAGATACTGCGTTGTCAGCCCTTTCAACATCATCGCCGCGCCCTGTTCGAAGGATACAGCGTCGGGCAACGGGCAAACCTGCGCGGCGGGCATCACCCGTGCATCGCAATAGGCACCCGATGGCACCGCGGCATAGGCAGCGCGGTCGCCGGGTTTCAGGTGTGTCACACCCTCTCCCACCGCCTCGATCACGCCGGCGGCCTCCATGCCCAAAGAGACGGGGAGCGGTTGCTTGTACAGTCCATTGCGCTGGTAAACATCAATGAAGTTTAACCCGCAGGCGTGATGGCGGATGCGGATCTCTCCCTTGGCGGGGGCTCCGACGGGGCGCTGTTCGATCTCCATCGCTTCGGGTCCACCAAAATCGCGAACGATGACGGTGCGGGCGGTGTCGGTCATTGTATTCTCCTCAGACATATTCGCCCATGGGCGAGAAACTTGACGCATCGGCACGGTTCCAGCGCATCAGATAACCGTGACCGACTTCCTCGCCGCGCAGAAGAAACCCCTCAGGCTTGTAGGGCCAGACGGTATCGCCCGTTACCATCTCACCCGCCGCATCCCGCTGCATGAAATGGTGCGGCAAGAATGTGCGCGGGTCCGAAAGCCCGGCCGCCCCGGCCATTTCCACCAGAGCCTTCATCGTGTTGCGGTGAAAATTCTCGACCCGCTTGGCCTTGTCGGTGACCACCAGCGCGCGCTGGCGCAGGGGATCCTGAGTCGTCACGCCCACGGGGCAGTGATTGGTGTGGCAAACCTGTGCCTGAATGCAACCGATCGAAAACATGAACCCGCGCGCCGAATTGGCCCAGTCGGCGCCAAGGGCAAAGGCCCGCGCGATGTCGAACGCATGGATCAACTTGCCGGACGCACCCAATTTGATGTCGTCGCGCACACCCGCGCCGCGCAATGTGTTGTGAACAAAGGTCAATCCCTCGGTCAGCGGCATGCCGATGTGGTTGGCAAATTCCAGCGGTGCGGCGCCGGTTCCGCCCTCTTTGCCATCAACGACGATGAAATCCGGTTTGATCCCGGTTTGCAGCATCGCCTTGACCATGCACATGAATTCGCGCCGGTGGCCAAGGCACATCTTCAACCCCACCGGTTTGCCCTTTGCCAATTCGCGCAGGTGGGCGATGAATTCGCAAAGCTCGACCGGAGTGGTAAACGCGGAATGACCTGCGGGCGAGATACAATCCTGACCGACCCGCACGCCCCGCGCCTCAGCGATCTCCTCGGAGACCTTTTTGCCGGGCAGAATGCCGCCATGCCCCGGCTTGGCCCCTTGCGACAGTTTAATCTCGATCATCTTGACCTGATCAAGCGCCGCACTCTCGGCGAACTTTTCGGCGTTGAACGATCCGTCCTCACTGCGGCAGCCGAAATAGCCCGATCCGATTTCCCAGATCAGATCGCCACCACCAGCCTTGTGATAGCGCGAAATTCCACCCTCACCCGTGTCATGGGCGAAATCGCCCGCCTTGGCACCGCGGTTCAGCGCCGAAATCGCGTTGGCCGAAAGCGAGCCGAACGACATCGCCGATATGTTGTAAAGCGACGCGCTGTAGGGTTGCTTGCAATCCGGCCCGCCGATCACCACTCGCATGTTGGGGTTGTCGTTGTGAACCGGGTTCACCGAATGGGTCAGCCACTGATACCCCGGGTCATAAATCTTCTGTTTCGTGCCAAAGGGGCGCGCGGCCTCTTCGCCCTTGGCACGCTGATAGACGATTGAGCGTTCTTCACGCGAAAACGGTTCTTCCTCGTTGTCACCTTCGATCAGGTACTGGCGGATTTCTGGACGGATGGTTTCAAAGAAGAACCGAATCTGCCCCAGAACCGGATAGTTGCGCAGGACCGAATGGCGCTTTTGCACCAGATCGCGGACCCCCGACAGCGCCGCACCGCCAAAAATGATGACGCCGATCCACCACCACGCCGACCACGTCAGCAGGATCACAGAGAGAACGAACAGCAGGATCGCAAGGGCGAAGGTGGTAAAACGGATCAGATCGCGGGTCCGCAGCATTTCGTGTCCTCTCAGATCAGGTGCGCACGTCAGGGGCGGTGCGACCGGTGTTTTCGGCGATTCCCGCCAGGTGATCGGCAATCGAAATCATTTCGGAAAGCGCATGTTGTGTTTCGCTCAAAAAGGTTGACGGATCGTCACTGGCATCTTCGATATAGACGCGCAGGGTGGCTCCGACAGTGCCTGTGCCCGACAATCGATATACTATTCGACCTCCGCCATTGAACGACACGCGCAACCCCTGTCCTTCGCTGCGTGAACCGTCAACCGGATCGTCATAGGCGAATTCATCGGCGGATTCCACCGTGCGTCCCAGGATCTCGGTTCCCGGCAGCTTGGGAAGTTTTGCGCGCAGGGCCTCGATCATCGCATTCGCGCGGTCGGTATCCACCGCCTCGTAGTCGTGACGGGAATAGAAATTGCGCCCGAATTCGGCCCAGTGGTCCGTCATCGTCTGCTGCACAGATTTGCCGGTGACGGCGAGGATGTTCAGCCACAAAAGCACAGCCCAAAGCCCATCCTTTTCACGCACATGGTCGCTGCCGGTGCCTGCGGATTCTTCGCCGCACAGGGAAATCCGCCCGTCGTCCAGAAGGTTGCCAAAGAACTTCCATCCCGTCGGCGTTTCATAACAATCAAGCCCGCGCTTCTCCGCCACCCGGTCAAGGGCGCGCGAGGTTGGCATCGACCGCGCCACCCCCTTCAACCCGCCCGAGAAGGCCGGTGTCAAATGCGCGTTGGCCGCCAAGACTGCCAGACTATCGGACGGGCCGACGTAACAGCCGCGGCCGACGATCATGTTGCGGTCGCCGTCGCCGTCGGATGCGGCACCAAGGTCAGGTGCAGAACCGGCCATCATCACATCCATCAGGTCTTTCGCCCAGATCGGATTGGGGTCGGGGTGACCGCCGCCGAAATCCGGGCTGGGCACGCCGTTGACCACGCTGCCTTTCGCGGCGCCAAGAGTTTCTTCAAGGATCGCCGTGGCATAGGGGCCGGTGATTGCATGCATCGCATCAAAGCGCACCGTGAATCCAGCCTTGAACATCGCGCGTATCGCATTGAAATCGAAAAGCTTCTCCATCAGCGCGGCATAATCGGCAACGGGATCGACCACCTCGACCTGCATCTCGCCCAGAGTTGACACGCCAAGGGTGGAAAGATCGACATCCTGCGCCTCAAGAATGTGATACTCGGTGATCTCCTGCGTGGCCTTGACCATGCGGTCGGTGGCATCCTCGGGGGCGGGGCCGCCGTTGGGCATGTTGAACTTGACGCCGAAATCTTCGTCCGGGCCGCCGGGGTTATGGCTGGCCGACATGATGATGCCGCCATCGGTTTTTCGCTGTCTTATCAGATTGCTGGCGGCTGGAGTTGAGAGCAGCGCGCCTTGCCCGACGATCACCTTTGCAGCCCCCGACGCGGCGGCCATACGCAAGATCACCTGCGCCGCACGGTCATTGAAATACCGCCCGTCACCGCCCAGCACCAGCGTCTTGCCCGACAGTCCGCCAATCGCGTTCCAGATCGACTGGATGAAATTCTCAAGGTAATGCGGCTCCATGAACACGCGGGTTTTCTTGCGCAGCCCGCTGGTGCCGGGTTTCTGCCCCGGAATCGGAGCGGTTTTCACGGTGGTCGGGGTCATATCATTCCCTTTTCTTCATGGTTTCAGCTGCGGCGACAACACCGGTGTGTCGCGCCAGATCGCCAGCGGACACACCCAGACGGCGGCGCCAGTTGGGATGATCGTACACGGTTCCGGGCAGGTTTGGTTGTTCGATCAGACCCAAGGCATCCTCGGCCTGAACCGCGACAAGCCGCGATGGGGTTGCGGCAAGGAACCCGTGCGCATTGTCGCCGGTCGGTCCGCCGACCATCGCGTCAAACGCCGCCACCTCGACCATCCGGAGTGCAATTGCCAAAGCATGTTCCGCACCATCCAGCGCGCCGGTGTCGCGCCGCCAGTCAATATCGCGACCCACCCGCCATCCCGCATGGGTGGGCAGATCATGGGTGGCGACCGAACTCAGCGCGCGGCGGGGATAGGTGCCGGCGGGGCTGAACACCGGCACGGCGGCACTCCAATCCCTCTCGAACATTGCCACCCGACAGCCAAGGATGCCAGACGCTTCAAGATCGGCCTGCAAGCCCTTGGGAATGTTTCCAAGATCCTCACCTACAATCACCGCGCCAACGCGCGCTGCCTCGATCCGTGCAACCGCCAAAAGCGCTGCCTTGGGCATCTGGACATAGGCCCCCGGCCCACCGTCCGGCACCCAGAACGCCCGATCAAACCCCAGAATGTGATCGATCCGCAGGACCCGGGCGAAACGCAACTGTGCGCGCAGAATATCGCCGAGCGCGGCAAATCCGGTCGCTGCCAGATGCAGCGGACGCATCGGCGCGAGGTTCCAGGTCTGTCCACCCCTTGAGAAGGCATCCGGCGGCGCACCCAGGGAACAGCCCGGTGCGAACAGATCGGGATCGCCCCAAGTCTCGGCCCCATGGGGATGCGTGCCAACCGCAAGGTCAAGATACAGCCCCAGTGCCATGCCGTCGCAGGCCTTTGCCACCCCAGCCAACTGCTGCTCGGCAAGCCATTGGCACCAGCCGTGAAAGCGCAGCGCGTCGGGGTTAAGATCTGCAAAATCCTCGACTTCGGGCGTGTCTGGCGAATGAAACCCGGCGGGCCAGTCGGGCCAATAGGCACCAAATTCATCCGACAGCGCCTGATGCAACGCAAACCGGCGCAGCGCCTGACCCTCGGTCGCGATCCAACGGTCGATTGCAGGATCGGCACCGGTTGTGGCGTATAATGCCCGCAGCGCGGCGGATTGTGCCGCCGTGAACGCAGAGTAATCGACGAGATCCGATGGCCCGACCTGCGCGCCCGCTTCGATGTGCAATGTCGAAAACCGCCGCCGACTGGACGGTGCATAGGGGCTGAAGGCCATGGCATCGCAAGGAAATCCCGCGTGGACCGGGTTGATGCCGACAAAGGCAGCGCCAAGCCCGCCCAGCCCGGCTGCCACCTCGGCCAGATCACCATAACTTCCCACGCCGCCGTCTTCGGCGCGACGCAACCCGTAAAGTGGCAGCGTCAGTCCCCAGCATCGCGGCGGTTCGGGCAAGGTTTCTGGCGCGCAAAGCAACCAGGTGGTGTGGCCTGCGATCTCGAGTTGGTGACGCCCCAACGGCAGCACCGGCAGCGCGCCGCGCCCTTCGGTCTTTGCGCCGTCCTCGGTCGTCAAGGTCCAGCGATGGGGCAGCACCGGGCCAGCCTGATCTGCGACACAAACCAGCCAATCCGGCAGCACCCGCGCCTCTTCCCGCGCCCTGAGCTGCTCCAACTCGGCTTGCGCACGGGTCGGATCGAACCCCATGGCGGTGATCAGCGCAGCGCGGGTTTCAGGCGTGGTGTCGTGCCAGATGCCGGTCTGATCCTGAAATCGCGGCAAAATCCCCAGCCGCCCGGCCAGAACGGTCAACGGGTCGCTCACTCCAGCGGCTCCAGCACCAACGCGACGACAGAATGCGCGCCCACCTCCAGAGCGGTGCCGGTCAGGGTGCGTGGTGCGGCATCGGGGTCGGCGGTGTCAATCTCCAACACCCACGCGCTGCCCTCGGGCGGTTCGGGCAAGACTGCCTCGCGCCCCTCGCCCGAATTATACACGGCAAACACGGCTGTTTCGGTTTCGCCATAGCTGGGGCTGCCCGACGCCGTGCGCATCTCGGCGCAGATGCAATCCAGCGCCGGATCCTCCCAGCCGGATTCCGAGATTGGGGTGCCATCGGCGGTTGTCCAGAACAGATCGACCTTGCCGTCGATCGCGCGTTCATGGGAATGCAGGAACAGTTTCTGCCGCAGGATCGCCCGATCCCGGCGAAACGCGATCAGGCGGCGGGTGAAGGCGTGAAAATCCGGCTCGGCCCGGGACCAGTCGATCCAGCTTATCGCGCTGTCTTGGCAATAGGCGTTGTTATTGCCCTGTTGCGAATGGCCCATTTCGTCGCCCGCCAGCAGCATCGGCGTGCCCTGTGACAAAAACAGCGTCGCCATCAGGTTGCGCCGCCTTTGCGCGCGGGCCGACAGGATAGAGGCCTCTTCTGTCGGTCCCTCAGCCCCCATGTTGTCGGAATAATTCTCGCCGTGGCCGTCATTGCCGTCTTCGCCGTTCGCCTCGTTGTGTTTCTCGTTATAGGAAACAACGTCTTGCAAGGTGAAACCATCATGGGCGGTGATCAGGTTGACCGAACTTGTCGCCGGGCGGCCGGAATGGTCGAACTGCAATGCCGATCCGGTCAGACGGTCGGCCAGCCCGGGTGCCATGCCGGGATCCAAGCGCCAGAACCGGCGCACGGTGTCGCGGTACTTGTCATTCCACTCCATAAAGGGCGGCGGGAAAGCACCCAGTTGATACCCCCCCGGCCCGATATCCCAAGGTTCGGCGATCAGTTTTACGCCCGACAGCACGGGGTCTTGCCGGATCGCATCGAAAAACGCAGCACCCCGGTCGAACCCCTGATCGGTGCGCCCCAGCGTCGAGCACAGATCGAACCGAAATCCGTCCACATGCATCACTTCGACCCAATAACGCAGGGAATCCATCACCATCCGCAGGACCATCGGATGATCCACATTCACCGTGTTTCCGGTGCCGGTGTCGTTGTGATAGAACCGCGCATCCTCGGCCAGCCGATAATATGACAGGTTGTCCAGCCCGCGGAACGCCAGCGTCGGGCCCATTTCATTGCCTTCGCAGGTGTGATTGTAAACCACATCCATCAGCACCTCGATGCCTGCGGAATGGAACCGTGCAACCATCTGCTGAAACTCGGAAATCTGCGCCCGGTGCAGGTATCGCGGCTCGGGCGCGAAAAATCCAAGCGTCTGATAACCCCAGTAATTCGTCAGCTTCTTTTCCACCAGAAACCGGTCGTTCAGAAACGCCTGCGCGGGCAACAGCTCGATCGCGGTGATCCCGAGATCCGTCAGGTAATCCAGCATCGGATCGGACGCCATGCCAAGGAACGTGCCCGGCAATTCAACCCCCGGGTGCAGCGCGGTCAACCCTTTGACATGCGCCTCATAGACCACGGATTCCGTCACGGGGGTCAGCGGCGGCTTGTCGCGACCCCACGAGAACGAAGGGTCCTCGACCACCGAACGGGGCATGAAAGGCGCGCTGTCGCGTTTGTCAAAACTCAGGTCGGCGTCATCGGCGCCGACGGTATAGCCCATCAGCGCGTCATCCCAGATCGGATGCCCGGTCAGCCGTTTGGCATAGGGATCGATCAACAGCTTGTTTGGGTTGAACCGGTGGCCTTCCTGCGGCGCGAATGGCCCGTGGGCGCGCAGCCCGTATTGCTGCCCCGGACGCATGCCCGACACAAAACCGTGCCAGACATCGCCATCGCGTTCAGGCAGGTCAAGCCGTTCAATCTCGTGTTTGCCATCTTCGGAAAACAGGCACAGAACCATCCGCTGCGCGTGTTCGGAAAAGACGGCGAAATTCACGCCGTCGCCGTCGAATGTCGCGCCAAGCGGGGCGGCGCGACCTGCGGTCATCACAAATGGGGTGCTCATCCGTCGGTCATCAACCTTTGATACAGGGCGGCATAATCTGCGGCCGAAGTTTCCCAACCGACCGGGTGCGCCATAGCATTGAGCCGCATCTTCCGCCACACATCTGGCATGGCGTAAAGCGCAATCAACCGGTCCAGAGCATCAGACAGCGCAGGAACGCTCACCGGGGTGAACTGTACTCCGGTTGCAACGCCCGCGCGCAGTGCCGCGTCGTTGGCAGAAATCACCGTGTCGGTCAGACCGCCAGTCAGCGACACGACCGGGATGGTGCCATATCGAAGCCCGTAAAGCTGTGTCAGACCGCAGGGTTCAAAACGCGACGGCACCAGAATCGCATCTCCGCCCGCCATCATCCGATGGCTCAGCGTCTCGTCATATCCGATCCGCACCCCCACGCCGTCATGCCGCTCGGCCAGATCAAGAAATGCCCGTTCCAACCCCGGATCGCCACTGCCCAGCAAGGCCAAGCGTCCGCCCTGTTCCAGAAACTGCGGCAGAGCCCCGATCAGCAGGTCCAACCCTTTTTGCTCGGACAGGCGCGAAATCACGATGGCCAGCGGCCCGTCGCCCGCGGGCAATCCGAACTCCTGCACCAGCCGGGCCTTGTTCGCCGCCTTGCCGGGTGGCGCGTCATAGGCGACTATGGCGCTGTCAGTGGCCGGGTTCCATGCCTCGGTATCGATCCCGTTCAGGATACCCGACAGCACGCCCGCCCGCGCCCGCATCACACCATCCAGCCCCATGCCGAACTCCGGCGTCATCAATTCGCGCGCATAGCCGGGTGAAACCGTGGTCAGCCGGTCGGCGAACATCAGACCGGCCTTCAGCGCCGAAATCCGTCCCCAGAATTCGGCGCCATCAGGTGTAAACGCCCAACGCGGCAGGCGCAGCGCATCCAGACTGGAGGCCGGGGCCAGCCCGTGAAAGGCGATGTTATGGATCGTCATCACGGTTTTCACCTGCGTCGCCGCGCCGTTTTCGCGCAGATACAACGGCGTCAGGCCCGCCTGCCAATCGTGACAATGGAGGATATCGGGTCGCCAACCCGCCACACCTTCGGCACCGATCCGCGCCGCCATCCATGACAGTGCCGCGAACCGTTCAGGATTGTCTGTCCAGTCCTGCCCGCCCGCATTGAGATAGATCGATCCGGGGCGGTCAAACAGGTGCGGCGCGCGCAGGATCAACAGGTCAAGCCCCGCAGCCCTTCCCGCCACCACCTCGACCCTGCCACCAAACAGGTCATCCTCGGCCAACACCACTTTGCCCGCACCGATCTGTGACAGAACCGCCGGATAGCCGGGCAACAGGGTACGCATCTCGCACCCCTGCCCGGCCAGCGCGGCGGGAAGCGCGCCCACCACATCGGCCAGACCGCCGGTCTTGACCAGTGGCGCGCATTCCGACGCAACCGACAGCACCCGTGTCGTCACTTGGCCGCCCTCGCATCCATCATTGACTGGGTGATCAGCGTTACGCCACCCTCAGAGACGCGGAACCCGTTGGCCCTGTCTTCCTCCACATCGAACCCGGCGCGCATCCCTTCGGGAATCCTGACGCCCCGGTCGATCACCACCTTTTTCAGCTTGGCCTTCCGTCCGATGTTGACATAGGGCAGCACGACCGCCTGTTCGAGCGTGGCATAGGAATTCGTATGAACCTGCGTAAACAACAGTGATTCCCGGATCTCGGTGCCCGAGATGATGCATCCCCCGGCAACAAGAGACGACAGGGCGACGCCGCGCCGGTCCGGCGCGTCATGGACGAATTTTGCGGGGGGCACGGATTCAGAATAGGTCCAGATTGGCCATTCGTGATCCCATAGGTCAAGATCGGGGGTAAAGCCGCACAGATCGATGTTCGCCTTCCAGAACGCATCGATCGTGCCCACATCGCGCCAGTATGCCGGCGCTTCGGGGGTGTGGCGCACACAGCTTTCCTCGAACCGATGCGCCATCGCCTTGCCGTTTTTTACGATATCGGGAATCAGGTCGCTGCCAAAATCATGGCTTGAATTCGGATTCTCCGAGTCGCGGATCAGCAGATCGCGCAGGAACGACCATCTGAAGACATAGATCCCCATCGAGGCCAGCGTGATATCCGGGTCGTCCGGCGTTCCCGGTGGATCCTTGGGCTTTTCCAGAAACGAGGTGATCCGGTCGCTGGCGTCGATGTCCATGACCCCAAAGGCCGAAGCCTCGGAGCGCGGCACGGTCAGGCAGCCGATGGTGACGTCGGCGTCGGTGTCTACATGCTGACGCAGCATCAGCTCGTAATCCATCTTGTAGATATGATCACCGGCAAGGATCAGAACGTAATCCACACCGTAACTGTCGACAATATCGATGTTCTGAGTCACGGCGTCGGCGGTGCCCAGATACCATTTATTTTCCGAAACACGCTGCGATGCCGGCAGGATATCAAGATATTCGTTCCGTTCGGCGCGAAAGAACGACCAACCGCGCTGGCAATGGCGGATCAGCGAATGCGCCTTGTATTGGGTGGCGATGGCCATTTTCTTGATGCCCGAGTTCAGCGCGTTTGACAGGGCGAAATCAATGATCCGGGTCTTGCCGCCAAAATAGACGGCGGGTTTTGCGCGGGTGTCCGTCAGTTCCTTCAGCCGGCTGCCCCGTCCCCCGGCCAGTACAAAGGCCATGCTGCGGCTAGACAGTCTCGCATTCGGTTCCGCCATGGTTTCCCCTCCCGTTGCGGGCATTTGCCCTGTTTTATTTGGCGCGCCGCTTGGGCTGAATCCGCGCGGCGGCGGTTTTTACAACAATCAATCCTTGATAAAGATCAGCGTGGACAGGGGCGGGAGCACCACAAGCGCCGATCCCGGTTGCCCCTGATGCGGCGCATCCGATGCATCGACCGCGCCCATGTTTCCACGATTTCCGCCCCCATAGACGCCCGCGTCGGTATTCAGCAGCTCGCGCCAGCGGCCCGCATGGGGCAGGCCCATCCGGTAATCAGTGCGTTCGACCGGCGTAAGATTGCACACCACGACGATTTCGGCATCGTCCTCGCCGCCACGCCTGACCCAGGACAGGATCGAATTTTCGGCATCGTTGACCTCAATCCATTGGAAACCCGTCGGATCGCAGTCTTTGACGTGCAGCGACGGGTGTTCGCGGTACAGCCCATTCAGATCACGCACGAGATTTTGCATGCCCCGGTGCGCCGGATCGTTCAGAACGCCCCATGTCAGTTCGGCGTCGTGGTTCCATTCGCCCGGCTGGGCGAACTCCTGCCCCATGAACAACAGCTTTTTGCCCGGATGCCCCCACATGAACCCGTAATAGGCGCGCAGATTGGCGAATTTCTCCCAAGTGTTGCCGGGCATCTTGTCCAGCATGGAGCCCTTGCCATGCACAACCTCGTCATGGCTGATCGGCAGGATGAAATTCTCGGTGAACGCATAGTGTATGCCAAAGGTCATCTGATGATGATGGTGGCGGCGATAGATCGGATCCCGCTCCATGTAACTCAGGGTGTCGTTCATCCACCCCATGTTCCACTTGTATCCAAACCCAAGCCCTCCGGCATCCACCGGCTGAGACACGCCGGGAAATGACGTGCTTTCCTCGGCCACGGTCATGATCCCCGGCTGCTGGCCATAGACGATGGTATTGGTGTCGCGCAGCATGGCGATCGCTTCATAATTTTCGCGCCCGCCGTCCTTGTTGGGCACCCATTCATCATGTTTGCGCGAATAATCACGGTACAACATTGACGCCACCGCATCCACGCGCAGCCCGTCGACATGGTATTCCTCAAGCCAATACAGGGCGTTGGATACCAGAAAATTCGCCACCTCAGAGCGGCCATAGTTATAAATCAGGGTGTTCCAGTCCTGATGAAACCCCTCGCGTGGGTCGGCGTGTTCATAAAGATGCGTGCCATCGAACTTGCACAACCCATGAGCATCCGCGGGGAAATGGCCGGGAACCCAATCGAGGATCACGCCGATGCCCCGAATATGCGCCGCCTCGACCAGATTGCGGAATTCGTGCGGCGGGCCGTGACGCACGGTGGGCGCGAACAGGCCGACCGGCTGATACCCCCATGAGCCGTCAAAGGGATATTCGCTGATCGGCATCAGTTCGATATGGGTGAACCCCATGTCGACGACATAATCGATCAGCTGCTCTGCCGCCTCGACATAGGACAGCGGGCGATTGCCATCCTCGGCGACACGACGCCACGATCCCAGATGCACCTCGTACACCGAAATCGGCGCGGTGCGGGCGTTGTTTTCGGCGCGGTAATCCATCCATGCGGCATCGTTCCAGCCAAAACCGCGAATATCGCGCACCATGCTGGCGTTCAGCGGTGGGTGTTGCGAGCCAAAGCCAACCGGATCGGCCTTGAGCGGTTGCAGAGTACCGTCGGCGCCAATGATCTCGTATTTGTAGACTTCTTTGTCGGCCACAGCCGGCACGAAAATCTCCCAGACCCCGGTGCCGCCGCGCCGCCGCATGGGATGGCGCCGGCCGTCCCAGTGGTTGAAGCCGCCGACGACGCTGACCCTTTGGGCATTGGGCGCCCAGACGGCGAAATGGGTGCCCGCTGTTCCCTCGTGGGTCATCACATGCGCACCCAGAACGGTCCAGATCCGCTGGTGCGTGCCTTCGCCCAACAGGTATTCGTCAATCTCGCCGATCACCGGGCCAAAGCGGAAGGCGTCCTGAAAATCCCAGAAATTACCGGCCCCGTCGCCACCCTTCAGGGTATAGGGTTCGCCGTCTGGAATTTTGCCGGTGAACACCGACAAACCCTCGGCCACCCGGGTCAGCGGATGATCCTTGCCGTGAACGACTGCCGCCAGTGTCGCAGCACCGGGATCCATGGCCGTGATCCATGTCTCGCCCCCTGTGACATGCGGGCCCAGAACCGCGAACGGATCGCCGTGCCGCCCGTCATGCAGCGCCTGCGCCGTCTCGACCGTGACGGGCGGGGCGGCACTTGCAGGCTTGCGCGCAGCCGCGGGTTTCGCCGGTGCTGCCCGGTCTTTGGGTGGCTTGGTCGCGCCTTTTGCCCCGGGCTTTGGGTGGCCCACGGCGGGTTTGGTCACGGGTTCGGCGTTGGTTTTGGCGCCGGATGTCTTTGCGGGTGTTTTAGGTGTCTTCATGACTCCCACGTTAGGCCGTTTGAGGTGTTTCTCAAGCGATTATCGTGTTTGCCCGCTTTGAATGTGGCCTTATTCCGCCGCTACAACCGCCCGCGCACCCCATATATCCTGCATATAGCCACGGATCGTGCGGTCCGAAGAAAACCAACCCGAGCGCGCCGTATTCAACAGCGCCATCCGGGTCCAGCGCTCCTGATCGGCAAAAACCGCGTCCACTTCGCGCTGTGCGCGCCAATAATCGGTGAAGTCCGAAGCCACCAGAAAATAGTCCGGCCCCGTCAGGTTGTCGGTGATCGCATGGAACAGCGTCGGATCGTCCCGCGAGAATACACCCTTGCGAATGGCGTCTGCCGCGCGGGCCAGACGCGGATCGGCGGCCACGGCCTGTGCCGCATGGCCATCCACCTCGCGGCGCGCGACGACTTCGTCTGCCGTCATGCCGAACAGGAAAAAATTGTCGGCCCCCACATGTTCGCGGATTTCAACGTTCGCCCCGTCCAGCGTGCCCACCGTCAGCGCGCCGTTCAGTGCGAATTTCATGTTGCCGGTGCCCGATGCCTCTTTACCGGCAGTGCTGATCTGTTCCGAAAGGTCCGATGCCGGAATCAACCGCTCGGCAAGCGTGACGTTATAGTTCGGCGGATAGACCACCTTGAGCCATTTCGACGTCACCGGATCCGCATTAAGTATATCCGCCACATTGTTGATAAGATGGATTATCTGCTTCGCAAACACATAGCCCGGTGCCGCCTTGCCACCAAAAATCTTGACCCTTGGTGTCCAGTTGCCGTTCGGATTATCGCGAATCTCCTGCCACAGGGCGATGGTTTCGAGGATGTTCAGGTGCTGGCGTTTGTATTCGTGAATCCGCTTAATCTGGACGTCGAACATGGCCTGCGGGTCCAGCGAGATGCCCTGCGTCCCGGCGAACCAGTTCGACAGCTCCATCTTGTTGTCACGCTTTGCCGCCGCATAATCGGTCAAAAACCCGGCGTCATCCACGCGCGCCTCAAGCCCTTGCAACTGCTCAAGATCTTCAATCCAACCGTCGCCGATTGCCTCGGTGATCAGGGAAGACAGGCGCGGGTTGGCCGATAAAACCCAGCGGCGCGGGGTCACACCGTTGGTTTCATTGACGATCCGGTCGGGATGCAGCGCGTGCAGATCCTTGAACACGGTCTCCTTCATCAGCCCGGTATGCAGCGCCGACACGCCGTTGACCTTATGCGCCATAGTAAAGGCGATTTCGCCCATCTTGACCTCGCCCCCCTCGCGCAGGGTGATGTTGCGGGTCGGATTGGCCTTGGCGTGGGCATCGTCAATCGCCTCGATCAACTGCATATGGCGCGGCAGCAGATCCGACATCAGGTCTTCGCTCCAGCGTTCCAGCGCCTCGGGCAACAGGGTGTGGTTGGTGTAGGACAGGCAGCCGCGCGCTGTTTCGATCGCGTCGGCCAGCTCCATGCCCTTTTCATCGTGCAGGATGCGCACCAGTTCGGGGCCTGCGATGGCCGGATGCGTATCATTCAGCTGAATCGCCACTTTCGACGGCAACAATGTCAGATTGTCGTATTCGCTGTCGAACCGGCGCAGGATGTCGCGCAGAGAGGCGGCGGTGAAAAAGAACTCTTGTTTCAGGCGCAGGCGCTTGCCTTCGGGGGTGCTGTCGTCAGGATACAGCACGCGGGAAATCGTGCGCGCCAGCGCCTCGGGCTCGGCTGCACCGTAATAATCGCCAGCATTGAACCGGTCGAGATCGAACAGTTTCGTCGGCAGGGATTCCCACAGCCGCAGGGTGTTCGCCCACCGCCCCTTCCAGCCGATGATCGGCGTGTCATGGGCCTTGGCAATCACGGATTCGCCAGGGGTCCAGACCGCCGTCTTGCCCTGCGTCGCCACATCGCCGCCAAAATCAATGGTATAGCAAGCCTCGGGCCGCTCAAACTCCCAGGCATGGCTCTGCTGCAACCAGTCCTCGGGCGCTTCTTTCTGTACGCCGTTCTCAAAGCTCTGTTTGAACAGCCCATGTTCATAACGAATGCCATAGCCATAGGCGGGGCAGCCGATTGTCGACAGGGACTCAAGGAAACACGCCGCCAGCCGCCCCAGCCCGCCATTGCCCAATGCCGCGTCCGGCTCATCCTCAACCACGGTCGCCAGATCGGTTCCATGGGCACGCAAGGCCGCATCGGCCGTTTCGAGCAGGCCAAGGTTGACGACCGCATCCTCAAGCAACCGCCCGATCAGAAACTCCATCGACAGGTAATACACCCGCTTGTGCTGTCCGTTATAGGTGGCGCGGGTGCTGGCGAACCAAGGATCGACAATCCGGTCGCGCACGGTCAGTGACAATGCAAGCCGCCAATCCGTCAACTGGGCATGGATCGGATCCTTGCCCATCGAATAGGTCAAGTGGCGGGCGATGGCATCGGCAAAATCTGACGCTGAATCCTTGGCGGACATCGGATATCCTTTCTTCCCCCTCAAACGGGAGCGTGTTGGCGGTAACCGCAAGCCGCAGTTATTTTCCAAACCGGACAGCCTTGCAACCGCTTTGGACAGAGTTTTCGCACTATACGCCGCGTCTCTCTGGCAGGCGACGCGAAAATGCTGCACTGCAGCAACACCAATTCATCGACGGGCACGCCGCTGCGTTACGATGGCTCGATTGTCGGTGGGCGGGAAAGGCCTGTCAATTCCAGTCGCTGCGGTTAGGGTGTGGCGCGCACAACAAGGGCAGAAAATGGCCAGACGCGACCTTACGACGGGATCGATTGCCGGGCATTTCCGGGCGCTCGCCATTCCCACGGCCATCGGCCTTGTTTTCACCACGCTGTATAACGTCGTCGATGTCTATTACGCCGGGATGCTGACCACTGATGCGCAGGCCGGGCTGGCGATTTCGTTTCAGGTGTTCTTTGTCCTGATCGCGGTTGGGTTTGGCCTGTCCACGGCGATGTCGGCACTGGTCGGCAACGCATTGGGCGAAGGTTCGGGGGATGAAACGCTGACTTCCTGTCAGGGGTTGGTCTTTGCCGCCGTGGTGTCAGGGCTTGGCATCGTTCTGGGCTGGTTTGCCGCGCCACCCTTGATTGCGCTGATCTCGGAACCCGGGGCATACCGCGACGCGGCCAACGCCTATCTGGGGGTGCTGATCTTTGCCGCGCCCGCGTTCCTGATCGCCTATGGCGCGAACGGTATCCTGACCGCGCAGGGCGATACGAAATCGATGCTTTATGCCAATATCGGCGCGTTTTTTGCCAATGTCGCGCTGAATCCGCTGTTCATCTTCGGTCTGGGACCATGGGACGGGATCGGCTTCAACGGGATCGCGCTGTCGACACTGGTCAGCCAGAGCGGGGTCGCAGCCTTCATCCTGTGGCGCGTGTTCGCCTCGGAGGTGATGCAGGGCAAGCGCCATTTCGCCCCCGATCTTGCGATGATGGGCCAAATCGCCGGTCAGGCGTTTCCGGCCAGTTTCGCAATGATGGTGATGATGATTGCCGGTTTCGTGGTGCAATATTTCCTGAAAAGCTTCGGCGGCGCGGCGGTTGCGGCCTACGGGATCGCGCTGCGGATCGAACAACTGCTGCTGCTGCCTGCCTTTGGGTTGACCGGAGCGTTATTGCCCATCGCATCGCAGAACATGGGAGCAAGGAATTTCGATCGGGTGCGCGAGGCGGCGATGTTCTGTTTCAAATCCGGCATTGTCCTGATGCTGGGCGCGTCCTGCGTGCTGTGGTTCGCTGCCGGGCCGGCGCTTTCGGTGTTCACCGATGATGCCGACGTGATCGAGATTGGCAAAAGCTACCTGCATGTCGACGGTTTCATCCTGCCCGTCTATGTCATGCTGTTTGCGATCAATTCACTGCTTCAGGCCTTTCGCAGACCGGGTGTAACGCTGTGGATCGGGATCTATCGTCAGGGCGTCGGAGTGGCTCTGTTCGGCTGGATCTTCGTTCGGCTGTTTGACATGGGATATTTCGGCGTCTGGCTGGGCATTGCAACCGCCGTCACCACCGGGCTGGCCCTGGCGCTGGTCCTGACGGAACGGGTTGCCCGCCAGAAGATCGGCGGGTTGTTCCGGCGGGCTCAGGTCAGGGCGTGCTGAGTCAAACCGGATCGCCCTGTCGTGCCTGCGCCTGCGCCACATCAATTCCGGCGTCGTCCAGCCCGTAAAGGTCACGAGCCGTTTCAGCAGAAATATACCCCAGCGCCAGATCGCGGATCACCGCCGCCCGGTCCCGCAAGGCCGGATCGCCATAGCCAGCGCCGCCCGGAAACGCCATCAGCACGCGCCGCCCGTGTGGCACAAACTGTTTACCTTTGCCGCGCATCTTTGTGCCATCGTCCAGCGTAAGGGTTGTCGGCGCGCCAGCCTGCCCGCCGTTGCGGCCAAGCGCGGGGTGGTTCACCCGGTCGAACATCGCCTGAAGGTCGAATTCATAGCCGTCGCAGGCGCCGACCTCCATCAACTGGCCCAGACCGCCACGGCTGGCCCCCGCCCCGCCGGAATCGACGCGCAGTTCCTTGCGCCAGATAATCAGCGGCCCGACCTGTTCCGTCACCTCGACGGGCATGGTCATCACCCCCGACGGAAAGGCCGTCGCGCTCATCCCGTCAAGGGTGGGGCGTGCGCCAGATCCGCCCGAGTTGAAGGTCAAAACCTCGGCATGGCGCGCACCCTCCGGGGCGGGCACATCGGTTCGCGGACGCAGTGACGCATGAAAACTGCACAGGCACCCTGCCCCTTCGGCGGGAACCGTATGGGGCAACAGTTGATCCAGCGCGCCGTAAACCGTGTCCGGCACCATATGACCGATGACATGGCGCAGCGCCACGGGTGCCGGGTGCCGGGCATTGACGATTGTGTCGGCGGGCGCGGTGATCTCGAACGGCGCAAGCGATCCCGCGTTGTTCGGGATTTCGGGCGCCACGGCACATTTCAGCGCATAACAGGCATAGGCCTTGGTATAGACCAGCGGCACGTTGATCCCCTTGGCGTCGATCCCCGATGTTCCGGTCCAGTCGCAAATCATCCGGTCGGATTCAATTGTGACGGTGACATGCAGGTCGATGGGCCGGTCGTATCCATCGATCCGCATGTGACCGCTGGCTGTGCCGGGTTTCAGCGCGGCGATCCGCGCCAGTGTCGCGTCGCGCGAATGGGACAGGATGAAATCAGACACGCCCTGCAGGTCACTCAGACCGAATTCCGCCACCATATCTGCAAGACGGCGATCCCCGACCTCGTTACAGGCGGCAAGGGCGTGGATATCACCGATCAACTGATCCGGAGTGCGCACATTGCCCCGGATCATCGCCACCAGCGTAGTATCGACAACCCCGGCCGCGGCGAACCGCATGATCGGAATATACAGCCCTTCCTCGAACACCGATTGGCCATCCGCGCCAAACCCGCGCCCGCCAATATCCGTCACATGGGCAGTACAGGCGAAAAACCCGATCAGCCGCCCCTCGTGAAAAGATGGCGTGACCACGGTGATATCATGCAGGTGGCCTGTCCCCTCCCATGGGTCATTGGTGATATAGACGTCGCCGGGCACCATATTTTCGCGCCCGATGCGGCGAATGAAATGCGGCACGGCATCGGCCATGGCGTTGACATGGCCCGGCGTGCCGGTCACCGCCTGCGCCAGCATTCGCCCCATCCCGTCATAGACCCCTGCCGAGAGATCGCCCGCCTCGCGGACCGAGGTGGAAAACGCGGTGCGCACCAGCGCCTGCGCCTGTTCCTCGACCACCGAGATCAGCCGGTTCCACATCACCTGATGCGCCACCCGCGAAAGTTCCTGAGTCCCACCGTCAGTGGTGTCGCCAGTGCCTTGTGCCCGCTCACAAGGCAGGATGTCGAGACAACCATCATCCAGAACCGCAATCCGGCGGCTGGAGGGCACGATCACAGTCGTTTCATCCTCGGTCACCACAGCAGGGCCGTTCAGCCGGGCACCGGGGGCAAGACCGGCGCGCGCAACCGCCTGCGCCGCGACAACCCTGCCAAGGGCCGGATCAAACAGCGCCCGGGTTTCACCTTTTGGCACAATCGCGCCCGGCCCGTCAGACGCTTCGATCGGCGGGGCCGAGGGCGCCGGAGTGGTGGCATTGACCGACCAGACGGTCGCCTCGGCCTCCATTCCGTCAACAGTGCGCCCGAACAGCCGGGCATATTCGGCCTCGAACAGCGCAAGGATTGCGGCGGCGTCAGGCGCCTGCGCCAGCTTTGGCGAGAGCACGACAGGAATTTCCCAGCCCTGCCCGGCGTATCGCATATAAACCTTATGCTCGACCCGGATATCGGCATCGGCGTCGCAAGAGCGCACAAAGGCCGAGGCCTCGTCCTTCATCTCGGTGAACAGGGCGCGCACCCGTGGCGCATCGAAACCGTTCATCCCCATGAACACCGAGCGATTCGATTCGAAACTGAACGGCGCACGCAAAAACCCGATGGCCGAACCGACACCGGCCCCGACCGGCACAAGACACCGCCCGATCCCGAGCTTTTCGCACAGCCGCGCCGCATGCAACGGGGCCGCGCCGCCAAAGGCGATCATGGTGTACCCGCTCAGATCCTCGCCGTTTTCCACCGCATGAACCCGGGCGGCATTGGCCATGTTTTCGTCGACAACTTCGGCCACACCCCATGCCGCCTCCTGCACCGACATCGACAGCGGATCACCCAGATGCAACGCCATCGCCTGTGCCGCCTGTTCTGGCGAAAGCGGGATCGTACCCCCCGCAAACCCGGTCGGGTCAAGCCGCCCGAGAATAAGGTCGGCGTCGGTCACGGCAGGCCGTTCGCCGCCGCGCCCGTAACAGGCAGGACCGGGTTCAGAGCCGGCACTTTCCGGGCCGACGCGGATCTGATTCATCCCGTCCACATGGGCCAGACTGCCACCGCCCGCGCCGATTTCAACCATGTCGATCACCGGAATCGAGATCGGCATGCCCGAGCCTTTTTTGAACCGGTAAGATCGCGCCACCTCGAACACCCTCGCGGTCTTCGGCGTCGCATCGCGGATCAGGCAGATCTTGGCGGTCGTGCCGCCCATATCGAAGGACAACACCCGGTCCAGCCCGTGCCGCGCGGCAATGTCGGCGGCAAAGATCGCCCCGCCCGCCGGGCCGCTTTCCACCAGACGCACGGGAAATTCGGCCGCACTTTCCAGCGACATGATCCCGCCACCCGAGTGCATCAGGAACACCGGACACCCCGCGCCCGCCTCTTGCAAACGGTCACGAAGCCGGTCGAGATAGGATTTCATCAGCGGCTGGATATAGGCATTGGCGACGGTGGTGTTGAACCGTTCATATTCGCGCATCTGCGGTGAAACCCGCGACGACAGCGACACCATGGCATCCGGCATACGCTCGGCCAGAACCTCGGCGATCAGGCGTTCATGGGCATCGTTGACATAGGAATGCAGCAGCCCTACCGCGACGCTTTCATATCCGGCCAGCGCCAGAGTATCTGCCAGCGTCTCAACCTCGGCCCGGTCCAGTGGAATCAGCACATTGCCCTGCGCATCCATGCGTTCGCGCACCACATGGCGGCGATTGCGTGCCAGCAGCGGCTGGGGCAGGACAAGATTCAGATCGTATTGTTCAAACCGGCTTTCCGTACGCATTTCGATCACGTCACGGAAACCGCTGGTGGTGATCAGCGCGGTTTTTGCCCCGCGCCGTTCGATCAACGCGTTGGTGGCCAATGTGGTGCCATGGATGATCTGCCCGATCCGATCAGGTGCCACACCGGCCCGGGCGCAAACCTGTGTCATCCCGTCGACCAGACCGACCTCGGGCGCATCGTGGGTTGTCAGCACCTTGGCTGAAAACCGTGCCTGTCCGGTATCCAGAACAACGTCGGTGAATGTGCCGCCGATGTCGGCGCCCAGACGGATTCTGCCTGCTTGTGCCATTCATGCCCCCTGCCTTGCCCCGCCGATAAGGGGCAATGGCCGGGTCGGGGTCAACCCCGCGCGGTGGGCTCGCGGCGCAGGATCTAACGGTCGTGTGCGAATGTCACCCGCGCCGATGTTCCCGCCCGGCATGAACGCTGATCTGGCGCCGCAGAGCAGGATGGCCGCTCAGTCGTCGGCGCGGCCTTTGCCCAGATGTTTACGCAGCCGCGATGGCGTCGATTTCGTGCGGTTCTTATAGGGATTGTCTTCACCCTGCCCGCGAAACCACAGCCGGATCGGTGTGCCCGGCATATCAAAATCCACCCGCAACCCATTGACCAGATAGCGGGAATAGCTTTCTGGCATTCTGTCGGGATAGGAACACATGACCACGAATCCGGGGGGCCGCGTCTTGGCCTGAGTCATATAGCGCAGCTTGATTCGCCGCCCGCCCGGTGCGGGGGGCGGGTGCTGTTCCAACATGCCGACCAGCCAACGGTTAAGTTGTGCTGTGGTCACCCGGCGGTTCCAAACCTCATGCGCCTTGATCACCGCCGCTTGCAACTTGTCCAGCCCCTTGCCGGTCTTGGCCGAAACCGTGACCAAAGGTGCGCCGCGCAACTGTGGCAGCAGGCGTTCAAAGGATTCGCGCAGCACCTTGATCTTGGCGTTCTTGTCTTCCTCTAAGTCCCATTTGTTCACGGCCAGAACCACGGCGCGGCCTTCACGTTCGGCCAGGTCGGCAATGCGCAGATCCTGTTGCTCGAACGGCACGGCCACATCCAGCAGGACAACCACGACTTCGGCAAATTTGACCGCACGCAGCCCGTCACTAACCGACAGTTTTTCCAGTTTTTCCTGAATCTTGGCCTTCTTGCGCATCCCCGCAGTGTCGAACAGGCGCACGGGAACCGGGCCATTTTCGCTCGGCCAGTCCATGTTGACCGAAATCGCATCGCGGGTGATTCCCGCTTCGGGGCCGGTCAACAGACGCTCTTCGCCCAGAAATTGGTTTACCAGCGTCGATTTGCCCGCGTTCGGGCGTCCGATGATCGCCACTTGCAGAGGCTTTGCACGGGTCGGCACGCGCGGTGCGTCATCGTCATCGTCGCTGACGTCTACATCGGTTTCCGGGGCATGATCGACGGCGCGTTCGGCGAAACCATCGGCCAGCGGGCGTAAAAGTTCGTAAAGTTCGCTCAGACCCTCGCCATGTTCGGCAGACAGGCGGATCGGATCGCCCAAGCCAAGCGAATAGGCCTCGATCACGCCACCATCGGCCGCGCGGCCTTCGGCCTTGTTGGCGGCAAGGATGACGTTCGAGTTCTTGCGGCGCAGGATGTCGGCGAACACTTCGTCCGTTGGCAGGACACCGGCGCGCGCATCGATCATGAACAGGCAGACATCCGCCATCTCGACCGCCCGTTCAGTCAGACGTCGCATCCGGCCTTCAAGCGAATCATCTGTCGCTTCCTCCAGACCGGCGGAATCGATCACGGTAAAGCGCAGATCGCCCAATCGTGCTGCACCTTCGCGCAGATCGCGGGTGACACCGGGCTGATCGTCGACCAGAGCGAGGCGTTTCCCCACCAGCCGGTTGAATAATGTGGATTTGCCCACGTTCGGGCGTCCGACGATGGCAAGAGTAAAGGTCATGGCGTCCTCGGATGCGGTGCGTTGAAGATCAATCAGGTCGCTTACACCTGTTTGGCGTCAACGGAAAGCGTGAAGCTGCCCATCACCTGACACAACATAGAGCGTGCGCCCCGCCACCACCGGATTGCTCGCCGCGCCACCGGGCAGCGGAGCGGTGCCGCTCTGCACGCCGGATTCAGGATCGAAGGCCCGCAGGCTGCCGTCGCTCGATGCCACGAACAACTGGCCCCCGGCCAGCAACGGCCCAAAGTTGCTATAGACTGCCTTGCGCTTTTTTGCGGTTTCATTCACGAAAAATGAAAGTTCGGTGCCCCAGATTCGGGAACCGGTTTCGGCGTCCAGCCGAACCAGTTCGGCCTGATCGGACACGGTGAACACCGATCCGCCCGCCACGACAACCGGGCTCATCGCGCCTTCGCGCGCGTTCCAGATTGTGTCACCGCTGCTCAGATCGATCGCTACGGTCCGCCCGGCGGGGCTGCCGGCATAGATCCGGTCGCCGTGAATCACCGGATCGCCCGAAATATCGGAAATCCGTGCATAGACGCGCCCGCGCCGCTGACCGGCGACATGGCTGCTCCAGATCCGGGTGCCGCCTTCGCGCAGGGCGGCGACCAATTCGCCGTTGGCAAAGGGAAAGATCGCCAGCCGGTCATTGACCACCGGGGCCGCGCCGCCGACGACGCCAGACGAGCTGGGGGTGCCGGGCAGCGTCCAGGCGACCCGCCCGTCATCGACATTCACAGCCCAGGCCAGCGCGTCACGCGTCACCAGATAGACCAGATCACCCACTACCGTTGGCGCACCTGCGGCCGAGGCGTTAAGTTCTTGCACCCAAATACGATTTCCCGTGGCTGCATCAAGGGCAATCAGATCGCCGAACCCGGTGCTGACAAACAGGCGGTTGCCCGCGATGGCCAGACCCGCACCTGATGCGGCGTCGGGGCTTTCGCCTGCCGGGGTCAGATCGGCGGTCCACAGCAGCGCGCCCGAGGTCGAATGCGCCGATACCGATGCACGGCTGTCGACGGTGAAGATCCGCCCGTCCGCAATGACGGGGTCGGCGCTGATGCGGTGACGGCGGTCGTTGCCCTGCCCGATGCTGGCGCTCCAGACCCGGGTCAGACCGGTGCCCAGCGCGGGATGTGTCAAGGAATGGGTCGCCGATCCGGCCTTATGCGTCCAGGCCGCATTGGCCGTCTGTCCCGGCAGGTCGATGGCACGCGACACCGACGGCGTGGCATCCTGTGCCGCAGTGTCGGTATCGGCCCTGAGATCAAGCCGCTCACCGGTCAAAATCAACTGCGGCTCGGTGCAGGCGGCCAGAAGTGCCAGCGCCGCGACCGCCACCAGAGATGTACGGTTCGAAAGTCCGGTCAGAATCTCGCTGCGTGTCCCGGTCATTTTCATGTCGCCTGTGCCATCTCGTCTGTTTTCCCGCCCGGGCAATTTATTTACGCGCCCTTGCCGGACCCGCACTCTTTTCAACAGGTTCAGGCCGCGTCCAGCGATCCGCCCAGCGCCACAATCAACTGAGAAACGCGGCGGCGCAAGCCTTCGCTCACCCGATCCTCGGAGAGGATTCCGTTAAGCACCGTCAGCGCCGTGTCGGTTTCACCCAGCGCCACCTGCGCCAGAGCAGATTGCTCCAACGCCAAAAGGCGATAGGGCGCACCGGGGATGGTCAACGGCTCCAGCCGGGAAAGCCGGACATCGGCTGTCAGCCCGGCATCGTCACGCATCAGGAACTTCAACAGTGCAAGGTCGCGATACACCTGCGGCAGATCCGCATTCTGCGACAGCGCCTCAAGCGCCTGTGCCGCTGCCGCGCCCTCGGCCTGATCGGCGGCAAACATCGCGACGATGGCGCGTTTTTCCGGCGTGTCACCGACACCGTCCAGAGCCGCGGCACGCGCGGTTGCATCGGGTTTGTCCAGCGCCGCGATCAGGGTATCACCGAACGCCTCGGCCTGTGCCGCGGACTGGGCCTTTTGCCATTCATTCCAGGCGGCTGCGGCGACCAGCAAGACCACGGCCGTGACCGCAATCCAGCCATATCGGCGCATCAGCGCGAACAACCGGTCGCGCCGGACTTCTTCGGTCACTTCGTCGATGAAAGTATCGCTATTGCTCACGGTGCGTTCTCCATTGTCGCGCCTCTCTTACCCTGCCTTCGCGCCCGATGCCAAGAGCGCGGTCAGGAGTGCTGCGTCCCTATCCCCAAGAAAAGTTGCGACGATCGGAGAAAACGTCTATTCTGAACCGATTGGTTCAGTGTAGAAGTTTCGATCGGGATCTTATGCAAACTATGCCCGACCGGTCGCGCTTTTGATGACCGTATCCGAACGACGCCGCATATCCGCGAGGCAACCATGCGTATCTTCTCCATCCTGACGGCGCTTGTCGTGACGGCATCGCTGTATATGCTGGTTTTCGAACGCCCTGCCCTTTTGACCATTGCAGCGGCCGAAAAGACCGTCACCAAGGAAAATACCGCAACGGTGAGCGGTGACGCCACCGGCCTGCAAAGCGTCGCCGTGGTTGCGGTGAAATCCACGGCACAGCGAATCGATACCGCGGTTTTGCTGCGCGGCCAGACTGAGGCGGCGCGCACCGTGACGGTCAGCGCCGAAACCAGCGGGCGCATTGTTTCACCCCCGCTGCGCAAGGGCACCTTCGTCTCTGAGGGCCAGACCCTGTGCCAACTCGACCCCGGCACCCGCGAGGCACAACTGGCCGAGTCCGAGGCGCGTCTGACCGAGGCCCGCGCCCGCGGCCCCGAAGCGCAAGCCCGTATCGCCGAGGCCGAGGCGCGGCTGACCGAGGCGGAAATCAACGACAACGCCGCCAGCAAACTGTCCAAGGACGGTTACGCATCGCAAAGCCGGGTCGCCTCGACAGCGGCGGCGATGGAAGCGGCACGCGCGGCGGTGCAGGCGGCGAAATCAGGGCTCGAATCCGCCTCATCCGGCGTTCAGGCAGCCGAAGCGGCACTTGCCGGGGCGATGCGCGAGATTGAGAAACTGACCATTGCCGCGCCATTTTCAGGATTGCTGGAAACCGATTCCGCCGAACTGGGAACTTTGATGCAGCCCGGCGCGCTCTGTGCCACGGTCATCCAGCTTGATCCGATCAAGCTGATTGGTTTCGTCCCCGAGACGGCAGTGTCGCGGGTCACTGTGGGGGCCATGGCGGGCGCGCGGCTTGCCTCGGGCGAAGAGGTGACGGGACGGGTGACGTTCCTGTCCCGCTCGGCCGATCCGAACACCCGCACCTTTCGCACCGAAGTCGAGGTGGCGAATGGCGATCTGGCCATTCGTGACGGGCAGACAGCGGAAATCCTGATCCAGTCCGACGGGCGCACCGCGCATCTGCTGCCGCAATCCGCGCTGACCCTGAACGACAACGGAGATCTGGGCGTGCGGCTGGTCAGCGCCGATGACACCGCGCTGTTCGCGCCGGTGACGGTGCAGCGCGATACTGCACAGGGCATCTGGCTGACCGGGCTGGACGATGTGGTGTCGGTGATCGTCGTCGGGCAGGAATATGTCATCGACGGCGTGCCCGTGACCCCCACATATCGCGATGCTGACAACGATTCGGCGAGCGTGGAGTCCGGCCGATGACCGCAATCGTCGACTGGGCCGCGTCACGGGCGCGAATGGTCATTGCGTTTATCGTCCTTTCCGTGGTGGCGGGCGCTCTGGCCTATGCTTCGCTGCCAAAAGAGGGTGAGCCGGATATCGAAATCCCGGCGCTGTTCGTTTCGGTACCGTTTCCCGGCATCTCGGCAGAAGACAGCGAAAAACTGCTGGTCAAGCCGATGGAAACCAAGCTGTCCGATCTGGATGGGCTGAAGAAGATTTCCGGCACCGCCTCAGAAGGCTATGCGGGTGTCGCGCTGGAATTCGAATTCGGCTGGGACAAGTCCAGAGTACTGGCCGATGTGCGCGACCGAATGAATACGGTCGAGGCCAATTTCCCCGCCGGTGCCGACAAATACACGATCAAAGAGATCAATTTTTCCGAATTCCCGATCATCATCGTCAACCTGACCGGCGCCCTGCCCGAACGCACTTTGCTGAAGGTGGCCAAGGATTTGCAGGACCGGCTTGAAGGGCTTGATCCGGTGCTTGAGGCGGCGCTGGCGGGTCACCGCGACGAAATGGTCGAAGTGATCATCAACCCCCTGCGGCTTGAGGCCTACAACGTCACCGCGGACGAGCTGATCGGCGTGGTCCAGAACAACAATCAACTGATCGCGGCGGGCGAAGTCGAAACCGACACGGGCACGTTTGCGGTCAAGATCCCGTCCTCCTTCAGCGATCAGCAGGATATTTACAATCTGCCGGTCAAGGTGGACGGCGACCGGGTGGTTACGCTCGGCGAACTGGCCGACATCCGCCTGACCTTTGAGGACCGCACGGGCACCGCGCGGTTCAATGGCGAAACCACGGTGGCTTTGCAGGTGGTCAAGCGCAAGGGTTTCAACCTGATTGACACCTCCGAACTGGTCCGCACCGAGGTCGCGGCAGCGCGTGCCGCATGGCCCGCCGAATTGCGCAACGCCATTACGGTCGGCACCAGCAACGACCAATCCCGGCAGGTCGGCTCCATGGTGTCACAACTTGAGGGGTCGGTCCTGACCGCCATTGCACTGGTGATGATCGTGATATTGGGAGCGCTTGGCATCCGCTCGGCCCTGTTGGTCGGCTTTGCCATCCCGACGTCTTTCCTGCTGTGTTTTGTGTTGCTCGGGGTGATGGGCATCACGATTTCCAACATCGTCATGTTCGGGCTGATCCTTGCGGTTGGAATGCTGGTCGACGGGGCCATTGTGGTCGTTGAATACGCCGACCGCCGGATCGACGAAGGCGCAGGGCCGATGACCGCCTTTACCGAAGCGGCCAAGCGGATGTTCTGGCCGATCGTTTCATCCACTGCCACGACCCTGTGCGCGTTCCTGCCCATGCTCTTCTGGCCCGGGGTGGCGGGTGAATTCATGGGGATGCTGCCCGTCACGCTGATCAATGTGCTGCTGGCGTCGCTGCTGGTGGCGCTGGTGTATCTGCCGGTCATGGGCGGCGTTGCGGGCCGGATGAGCCGTAGCTTTCAGGGCGCATCCAACTGGCTGCGCGCGCTGCTGCCGTGGGTGGTGCGTGCGGCGCTTGTGGTGCCTGCTGGAATGCTGGTGTTCGTCGCGGCGATGCAGATGCTGAACCCCGATTATATCTTTCCCGGCCAATCGCCCCTGCCCGCCGCCCTGCGGATCGCGCCGGGGGCGGGTCTGTTCCTGCTTGGAACCACCTTGCTCGCGATTACTCTGGGATCGGTCAAGATCCACCGTGCGGCGCAACGGATCAATGCCCATCGCAAACGCTCGCTGTTTGGTCAGGCAATCCGGCTGATCGTAGGCAATCCGGTGATGCCCTTTGTGTCAATCGGCGCCGTGTTGTTTTTCGTATTTTCGGTGTTCGGATATTTCGGCGCCAACAACAACGGGGTCGAGTTCTTTGTCGAATCCGAACCGGAACAGGCGATCATCTATGTCCGTGCGCGGGGCAACCTTTCGCTGGTGGAAAAGGATGCCCTGCTGCGTCAGGTCGAGGATATCACACTGGCCACCAAGGGCATCGACAACGCCTTTGGCTTTGCCGGCGACGGCGGGTTGAATTCCAACACCGGCGGCAGTCAGGCGCCGCTGGATGCCATCGGCCAGCTCCAGATCGAGCTGATCCCATGGGAGGATCGCCCCGCCTATGCCCGCGACCACCCGGGCGAGGTGACGCTGGACCAACTGGACGGTGATGCGGTGATCGCCGATCTGCAACAGCGGCTTGCCACCATTCCGGGGATCCGGACCGAGGTTCTGAACCTTGCCATGGGGCCAGCCTCGGGCAAACCGGTGCATTTGCGTCTGAAGGGCAACAACTGGGAGCAGTTGCAGGCCGCCACCGCCACAGCCCGGGCCAGGTTTGAGAATACTGAGGGCCTGACCGATATCGAGGACAGCCGCCCCCTGCCCGGCATCGACTGGCAGATCGACGTCGATGTGGAAAAGGCCGGGCGTTACGGCGCCGATGTGGTCACCGTGGGCGGTATGGTGCAACTGGTGACGCGGGGCATATTGCTCGATACCATGCGGGTGCCTTCCTCGGACGAGGAAATCGAGATCCGGGTGCGCCTGCCCGAACAGGACAGGGTGCTCAGCACGCTGGACGATCTCAAGGTGCGCACCCGCGATGGGCTGATCCCGCTGAGCAATTTCATTTCGCGCAAACCGGTGGCCAAGCTGGGCCAGATCGACCGGGTGGGCCAACAGCGGTATTTCGATGTCAAAGCTGATGTGGCCTCGGGGCTGACGAAATCCGGGGTCGATGGCGGCAAAATACCGATCAACGCCAATGAACGGATCGGTGAACTGACAAAATGGCTGGAAACCGACGGAGCGCTGCCCGCGTCGGTCACATGGGAATGGACCGGCGACCAAGAGGAACAAGAGGAATCCGGCGCCTTCCTGATGAAGGCCTTTGCCGGTGCGCTGGGGCTGATGTTCATTATTCTGCTGGCGCAATTCAACAGCTTTTACAACGCGGCGCTTGTGCTGACCGCAGTGGTCCTGTCGACCACCGGCTGCCTGATCGGAATGTTGGTGATGGGCCAGCCATTCAGCATCATCATGACCGGCACAGGCATCGTTGCGCTGGCGGGGATCGTGGTGAATAACAATATCGTGCTGATCGACACCTATCAGGACTACAGCCGCTATATGCCCCGGATCGAGGCGATTGTCCGCACCGCCGAGGACCGCATCCGCCCGGTTCTTTTGACCACGATCACCACCATGGCCGGTCTTGCGCCGATGATGTTTGGCCTGTCGCTGGATTTCATTGGCGGTGGCTATTCCATCGACAGCCCCACGGCGCTTTGGTGGAAACAACTGGCGACGGCGGTGGTGTTCGGGCTGGGAATTGCCACGGTTCTGACGCTGGTGTTCACCCCCTCGGCGCTGGCGCTGCGGGTGTGGTTTTCGCGGGGGGCCTATCGCTCGGGTCTGGGGTTGCGCGCGCTGGCCGGAGGCACTGCGGCACGCGATCTGGCCATCACCCGCGCCGCCCGCAAGGTGCACGCGCCGGAAATCATCTGGGACACATCATCCGAACCGGGGTCCGATCCGTCACCGGAAATCGAGGATACCCCGAAGTCGACCCTGCGCGCGGCGGAATGACCGGATCTGAATGACGGCTTGGATCAGCGGATTGACTGCACCCAACCCATCGGCCCGAGCCAAATGAGCCGAGCCGGAAATAGGTGCCCGGTGATCGTGACAGGCGGGTTCTGGGGCAAGAGGCCGATTTACAAGTTAGGGCTGGCCAATGTCGGAAATTACGCCAGCAATGCCGACAGGGCCGGTTCCTTGACCGTTCCGATCTTGTCATACATGATCGGGTCCGCTGGCCTTACGATCAGCGGGTAAAACTCCACCCACTGCGGTTTCATCTCCTTGAACGACACCGTTCCGTCGCCGTTGGCAAACTGCATGAACTGCGGTGGACCTTCCATCAAGACCGGTACTTGCTGGCTATAGTCATAGAATGGCATCGACATCAGGCCGGTCTCCAACGGGCCATCCGTTACCATATGACTGTCCTTGCAGGTCCATTTATGCTCGCCGGTCTTGTCACCGGCCGCGATCTTGGTGGTGGAAAAGCTGGCCGACGTGTGCGACGTGCAATTGCGCATCTGAACCTCGGTCGTCGTGGCCTTGATGATCAAAAACGGGTGGTGATAGGGACATTTGTTTCCATTCGGATCTTTCCAGCCGAAGACCACATCTCCAACGCTCAGTGCGCTTCCATTGACATACATGCCGCTTCCCCTGCGTTCTGTTGCGCCTCCGCGCCGGGTGACGTTACGTCACGTTGACAGAACTTTACGCAAAAGTCACCAAGTGATGATCATGCGGCTTCTTCGCTTTCCTGACGATACCACAGCGACGCATAACGCCCCTGCCGGGCAAGCAATTCATCATGAGAGCCGCGCTCGACGATCTCGCCCGCCTCAAGCACGACGATCTGGTCGGCATCGGCAATCGTGGACAAGCGGTGCGCGATGACAAGAACGGTGCGCCCCCGGCCCAGCCCTTTCAACTCGGTTTGGATGTTCTGTTCGGTTTCGGTGTCCAGCGCGCTTGTTGCTTCGTCCAGCAACAGGATCGGCGGGTTCTTCAGCAGCGTGCGCGCGATCCCCACCCGCTGTTTTTCACCGCCCGAAAGCTTGAGCCCGCGTTCGCCCACTGTCGTTTCATATCCGTCCGGCAGATCGAGGATGAAATCGTGGATCTTGGCCGCCTTGGCCGCCGCCTCTATCTCGGAGAATGGCGCCTCGGGGCGACCATAGGCAATGTTGTACATGATCGTATCGTTGAACAGCACCGTATCCTGCGGCACGACACCGATCTGCATGTGCAGGCTGTCCTGGGTCACGTCGCGCACATCCTGTCCGTCGATCGACAAAGCGCCGCCGTTGACGTCATAGAACCGGAACAAAAGCCGCCCGATGGTCGACTTGCCCGAGCCGGACGAGCCGACGATTGCCACAGTCTGCCCTGCCGGAACCTCAAGCGAAATGCCCTTCAGGATCGGGCGCGCGGCATCATAGCCAAAGCGCACATCGCGCAGCGAGATCGCGCCGCCCGTCACCGCAAGCGGCTTTGCATCCGGCTTGTCCTGCACCTCGGCCGGTTGCTCCAACAGGCCGAACATATCGGCCATGTCGATCAGCGCCTGACGGATTTCCCGGTACACCGAGCCAAGAAAGTTCAGCGGCAGGGTGATCTGGATCATATAGGCGTTGACCATGACAAAATCGCCAACGCTCAGCGTGCCGTTGCCCACTCCCACGGCGGCCATCACCATCACCACCACCAGACCGATGGTGATCAACAGCGCCTGACCAAAGTTCAGGAAGGCCAGCGAATAGGATGTGGACAATGCGGCGGCGACATATTTTTCCATCGCGCCGTCATAGCGTTCTGCCTCGCGCTGCTCTGCGCCGAAATATTTTACCGTCTCGAAATTCAGCAGGCTGTCGATGGCCTTTTGGTTGGCGTCGGTGTCCTGTTCGTTCATGATCCGGCGGATCTTTACCCGCCACTCAGTCACAGCAAAGGTGAACCACGTGTAAAACGCGATGGTCACGAAAACCACAACCAGATACCAGATGTCGAATACCACGGCCAGGATCACCGCGATCATCAATAGCTCAAGCACCAGCGGGCCGATGGAGAATATCAGGAACCGCAACAGGAAATCGACACCCTTGACGCCGCGCTCGATGATCCGGCTCAGCCCGCCGGTCTTGCGGGTAATGTGATAACGCATGGACAGGCGGTGGATGTGGGTGAAGGTTTCAAGCGCCAATTGCCGCAAGGCGCGCTGTCCGACAGCGGCAAAGATCACATCGCGCAACTGCTGCATGCCGACGTTCATCAGCCGCGCAACTCCGTAGGCCACGGTCAGCCCCACAGCGCCAAGGCCCAGCGTCCAGGCCGCATCCAACGCGCCCTCGCCCGACAAAGTATCGACCGCCGCCTTGTAAAAGAACGGCGTGCCCACTGCGACCAGCTTGGACACGAACAGCACAAGCAGCGCCAGAACCACCCGGCGTTTCACCCAAGGGTGGTCATCGGGCCAGAGGTAGGGCGCCACGCGGCGGATCACCGACATCCCGCCACCGGGCGGAGGGTCAGCGCGATCGGTATTGTCGGACATGACACCTCTGAATTTCGCAGTTGAGAGATGGCGAACTTATGGCGCGGCACATGAAATGGCCATAGGGGCGATCACAAGAGCGGGGCTGTCGCGCGCGCCTTATTGCGGAACGGTGAAAATCTGACCCGGATAGATCAGATCGGGATCGCGGATCTTGTCTGCATTCGCCTCGAACACCCGGACATACAGCAACCCTTCACCGTAATTCTCCCGCGCGATCCGCCAGAGGGTAAAGCCGGGCTGCACAGTGACAAGCGCCAGAGACGCCCCGCCCGGCGCGATTTGGCGATTCCCGGCCCGCTGATCCGCCGCTTCACCGACGCCGGCAGCGGCCAAAGCCGCCACCGTTTCGGCGGGTTCGGGTTTGAACGGCGTTTCGGCGCGCGACACGACCTTGCCGTCACCGCCGATCTCATCGACGCGCAGGGTATAGACCCTTGCGTCAATCTCCGGCAGATCGGCACGCCATTGGCCATCCGGGCCGACCGCGACGGTCTGCACCGGCGCATTGTCCAGATAGATCCGGATATGATCGGCAGAGGCAGGATCGTCGCCGCCCCGGCGATCCGACGATCCCCGACCCGCCAGAACCACCCCGCCCAGCGCGTCATAGCTGATCGAGTCGATGGCGACGCTGTGCAGAACGTCGGGCGCATCGCCGGGCGATTGGATCACGCGGATTCCCTGGTTGTCGGCCATCAGAACACGGGGCGGCAGGGCGATCCGTTCATCGGGCGACGCGTCTGCCACAACCACATTGGCGGGCGTTGGACCTTCAGGCACGGCTGCCCCGTTTGTCGGTTCGCCCGGTACGGCTGCACCCTGCTGAACACGGGCATTTTCGGGGGCCGGATTGCCCCCAGCCGAAGCGCCGGATGGTCCGCGCGCCGTCATCGCCGCCCCATTGTCCGAGATGATCGACACCGGAGCGGTATCAGACCCTACAGGCCGGACCGGCGGTTCGGGCGCTTGGCCCGTTGTCGCAACTGCCCGGGATTGTCGCAGAGCTTCGTCAGCGGGTTCGCCATCTTCGCCCCGTCCCACAGACCCAACAGGCGTCTCCTCTGCCATCTGCCGCACACCCGGCGCTCCATCGGCCAAGAGCGCATCCGCCTTCAGTCCTGCGTCTATTTCTGACGGCAGCGGCACGGCGTCACTCGGCCCGGCCGCACGCACGCCAACGGCGACAGGTCCGTTCAAATCGACCGGTTCGGGCTGCGCACCGGGCAGATCCGCCCCGGCAGACCGTGCTGCGCCCTCAGTCTGCGGCGAACGCTCCGGTGCTTGGGATTGACCGTCCCAATCCGCCCGACCCGCATCGGCCAGCAATATATCCGCGCTTGGCGCCAGTATCACCGTTTGCAGCGAAACCGCCTCCTCGCCACCTGCATTCTCAGCCCGCAACGAAAGAGTGCGCGGACGCGGTCCTGTCGGGACAGTAACAAAGGTGACAAAATTCCCCGCCGAATCCGCCACATCGGCGGCAAAATCCAATCCGTCCAACAGGATCGTGACACGCATCTTTGCGCCCGCCCGTCCGGCGATCAGGGTGCGACCGTCCAGCTCGGCCCTCACCACATCAAAGCTGGGAATGACCACGGCCCCCGCAACCGGAGGGTCAGAGCGCGTCGCAGCGGGTGGCGCTCCGGGCATATCAGGCGATGCATCCGCGACACCTTTATCCGGATTTTCGCTTTCACTATCAGCGGCTTGCAAATTCACCACGGCTGCCCCCGCCGACTTGTCCCCGACAGCGGAGTCAGGCGTCGCCACCTGCGGATCGGGCGCGCCGGATATTGGCGCGGTCTGAGGGGAGCGTAAAATCAGCAGACCGCCCAGCGAAAGCACCGCAATGGCGAAAACTCCTGCCATCACGCCGCCGACCGCGCCGAGGCCTGCCAATTTATTCATCACCAATCTCCCCCCGTGACGCGGACCGCTCGCCGCGCCTGTTGCGACACAGTATCAAGCGGCCATGGACGGGTCAAAACACTTGCAACGGAATTCGGCAAAGAATTCATGGCGTTTTGCGCGGTCGGTTTTGCTTTTAGCCGCCGGTCATTCGCACCCATGCGGGGTTTCCTGTTCGATGGCGCAACTGGCTCCCCTGACCAATCTAGCGGGGCCGCTCCCGCGCTGACGACGGATGAGCGGTCAGATTTCACCCGATGAACATTCACTGCGCGGCAATGGCGCAGCCTCCATTCATCGGTGGTCACGCGGCATTACACGACGTATCCTTCTTTCGGTGTCGCAAAGCTGTCCCGATACGGTCATCAAACCCGAACGGCGTTTCAATGAAGATTCTTCTGGCTGAAGACGACGAGCAGGTCGCCAGTTTCATCGTCAACGGTCTCTCCGAGGCGGGTCACAGCGTCGACAGGGTTGGCGATGGCCGCGATGCGCTCAGTTATTGCCTGTATAACACCTGCGATCTTGCAGTCTTTGACCGGATGATGCCCGGAATGGATGGATTGTCGGTGGTCAAGGCGCTGCGTGCGGCGCGCAATGAACTGCCGGTCATATTTCTGACCGCATTGGGCGATGTCGAAGACCGGGTGGCGGGCCTGGGTGCCGGGGCCGACGACTACCTGACCAAGCCGTTTCATATGTCCGAACTGATGGCCCGGATCGCTGCACTGACACGACGCCGCACAGGTTCGGCCGAGGTCACCACGCTTGAGGTTCACGATCTTCGTCTTGATCTGCTGGGTCGCAGCGCCCACCGTCAGGGCAAGGTGATCGAGCTGCAATCGAAGGAATTCGCGCTTCTCGAAGTCCTGATGCGCAACGCTGGTCGCGTCGTCACACGCACGATGCTGTTGGAGCGGGTGTGGGATTTCAACTTTGAGCCCGGCTCAACCGTCGTCGAAACCCACGTCAGCCGGTTGCGCGCCAAGATCGACAGGCCCTTTGACACGCCGCTGATCCATACCCTGCGAAATTCCGGATATATGATGCATGGACCGCGCTAGCATCCTGTCCGGCACCGCCTTTCGAACAGCCGTCTATGCGGTGATCGCGGTTCTGGCAGTTCTGATCGTGACCGGCGCCGGAGCTTTCGTATTCGTGCAGCAGACCCTTGAGCGTGAAATCGAACGGCAGATCCTGGACGAACAGGTCATGCTGCGCGAGATCTATGAAAAGGGTGGTGAAACCGCGCTGATCCGCACGATTGCCGAGATCAACAATCCGGTCGTTCCGTCGCTGCATGCGATCGGGGTTTTCGGGCCGGACGGATTGAAACTTGCCGGGAACATTTCCGGTCTGCCCAGCCGCGGCAGTTTTCACCGCACCACCCTGACGCTTGAGGGGACCGGCGATGTGCCGCTTCCGTTTTATGTCCACAGCATCCTGTTTGACCGGATTGTTCTGGTCATCGGTCATGATCTTTCGCTGATCGCGGCGACAGAGCGACGGCTGCTGGCAGCACTTATCTGCTCGGGTCTTCTGGCAGGCGGCGTCATCCTGTTGATCGGCTATGCCGCCAGCCGCAAAAGTCTGCAAAAGCTGAACGATCTTGAAACCACACTGGATCACGTCTCACAGGGAAACTCGGAAATCCGCGTGCCAGTGACCGGTGAGAACGATCAGATCGACCGCATTTCACACCGGGTCAACACGCATCTCGACCGTCTGTCCAGCCTGATGGTAACAACGCGGTCCACCGCGATTGCCATCGCCCACGACCTGAAAACCCCGCTGTCGCGCGCCCATCTGTCGCTGCAAACGGCGTTTTCGCGCATCGACGATGGGCAGGATCCCCGTGATGCATTGGAAAAGACCGAAGCCGAGCTGGAACGGTTGAACCGGATTTTCGACACCATACTGCGCATCTCGCGGATCGAAACCGCGCCGCAAGATGCCGAGTTCCGCAGTTTCGCCTTGCCGCCGTTGTTGATCGACCTTGCCGAAACCTTTGCCCCCATGGCCGAAGAAGACGGGCAATCCCTGAAGCTTTCGCTGCCCGGCACGCCCGTGTCCTTGGTATTTGGCGACGAACGCATGGTCCGGCAAATGATCGTCAACCTGATCCAGAACGCAATCCGCCACGGCGCGACTGGCAACTTGATCATCATTGAGCTGCAACAGGTGGACGGGCGGTGCATCGTTGATATCGCGGATCACGGCCCCGGCATTCCGCAGGACGAACGTGCAAGGGTGTTCGAAGCGTTCTACCGGCTTGACAGCAGCCGGTCAGGGGGCGGCGGTGGTCTGGGGCTGGCCTTGGTCAAGGCAATCGCACAGCGTCACGACATCGCAATAGATCTTGCCGACAATGCCCCCGGCCTGCGTGTGCGCCTGACCTTCCCACCGGCCCGACCTGTCAGCCCGGCAAGCGAACTTGTCGGATAGTTAAACTTTCCCAAAGGCTGTGGAAAAGAATCCCATCCAGATTGAAGCCATCAAGTTTCACTCTGGAAAGGAAGACTCCGATGAAAACCCTGAACAAACGCGCTGTGGCGGCCATAGCCGGTCTGATGACCGCGGCATCGTTGGGGGTGACCGCCTTCGCGGCAGGAACCGAAACCACGGTGCCGGAAAATACGGCAGTGGTTACCAAGACAGCCGCTGACGCAACATCATCCTATGCAACGCAGAAAGAGCTGCTGAAGACCGCTGATGCCGCATTGGCGACCCTGACGAATGTCCGCTCGGCCCGTAAGGCGCTGTTCAACAACGACATCGAAACTGCCAAAACCGATCTTGCCAAGGCGACAAAGGCGCTGACCGAAGGCGAGGCTGACCTGAAGGCCCTGCATGTCGCCGATACCGACAAGACTGACGGCAAGGCCGAATACCTGCCTTTCGATATGTCGATGATGCTGACCGACAATTTCCAACCGACCGCAGAAAACAAGGAAGCGCTGCAAAAGGCAGGAAGTCTGATGCAGAGTGGCGACAAGGACAATGCAATTGAAGTCCTGCGTGTTGCCTCGGTTGATCTGAATATCTCGGCGGCATTGCTGCCCGACACGCCCAGCGCCGCGAGCCTGAAGAAGGCCGCCGAAATGATCGACGGCAAGAATTTCTTTGGTGCGAACCTTGAACTGAAAGCCATCGAGGATTCGGTGATCGTGCGGACGTTTGGCATCAATGCGATCCCGGTACAGGGCAACGCGGGCTGAACCGCCGCGCCGTTCCACGGCCCATCGCAAGAGGGGCCGTGAACCTTCCCCACACCCAATACCAACAAGTGAGGCTGTGATGAACATCGAGACCCCACCGCAGGCCGCCACGGCCCATGGCGTTGTCGAAAGGCTGCGCACTCATCTGAACGGCGCAATCGTCGGGCAGACGGCCTTTGTCGACCGGCTGCAGCTGGCGCTGTTCGCCGATGGTCACATTTTGGTCGAAGGCGCGCCCGGATTGGCCAAGACCAAGGCGATCACCACGCTGTCCCGCGCCATTGCCTGCGACGAAAAGCGCATCCAGTTCACGCCAGACCTGTTGCCCGGCGATCTGACCGGGACCGAGGTCTATCGCCCCGAACACGGCACCTTCACATTTCAGCGCGGTCCGCTGTTCCACAACCTGATTCTGGCCGACGAGATCAACCGCGCCCCCGCCAAGGTGCAATCTGCCCTGCTCGAGGCGATGGCGGAACGCCAGATCACCGTCGGCGGCACGACCTATCCGTTGCCGCGTCTGTTCATGGTCATGGCCACCCAGAATCCGATCGAACAGGAGGGCACCTATCCCCTGCCCGAAGCACAGCTTGACCGGTTCCTGATGCATCTGCGCATCGGCTTTCCCGATCCGGCCGCCGAACGGACCATCCTGAAAATCGTCCGCGGCGAGGCGATGGGCGAAGCCCCCGCACCGGTCGCCGCCGTGACAGAAGAGATGATCCATGCGGCACGGCGCGAGGCCTTGCAAGTCCATGTCTCTGACGCGCTGGAAGACTACATGCTGCACCTGATCTTTGCCACGCGCAGCCCCGCGGGCACGGGTGCGGGCGGCAGTGTCGCGGACAAGATCGCCTGGGGTGCAAGCCCCCGGGGCACCATCGCGCTGGACCGCTGCACCCGGGTTCATGCCTGGATGCGCGGCGCCGACTTTGCCACACCACTGGACGTGCAGGCGGTCATCCATGATGTGCTGCGCCACCGTCTGATCCTGACCTTCGAGGCCGAGGCCGATGGCATAACCCGCGACGGGCTGATTGACGATCTGATCGCCTCTGTCCCGGTGAGTTGAGGAGGTTTTCCATGCCTGCCGCCCAAACGTTCATCCCCGGAATCGAGATCGCCCCAAGCGCGCTGATCCGCGCCCGCCCCGACCGCGCCGTCACCGGCTTTGCCCCCGGCGGGCGCGTTGCCACCCATATGTGGGGCGCGAACCGGTCGATCTTTCACGGGCGGGGCATGGAATATGCCGAATCCCGCGCCTATCAGCCGGGCGACGAGATTCGCAGCATCGACTGGCGTCTGACGGCACGCAGCACCACGGTGCATACCAAGCTGTTTCACGAAGAACGCGAACGTCCAGTCTATCTGCTGCTCGATCTGCGGGCGATGATGCAGTTCGGCACAAGGGTCCGGTTCAAGGCACATCTGGCCGCCGAAATTGCGGCGATGCTGGCATGGGTCGGGCTTGACGGTGGTGACCGTGTTGGGGGTTTCATCCTGACGCGGGCCGGACTGCTGGAATTTCCGGCCGCCCGCACCCGCCGCGCCATACTCGCCTTTCTGCATGCGGCAAGCGAGGCGACCCGGTTGGACCATCCCACCGGCACGGAACCGCCGCTGCACGAGGCCATGCGCAAGCTGCGCCATGTCTGCCGCCCCGGCACTCTGGTGTTTGTGATCAGCGACTTTGCCGATCATGGGCCGGGCGTTGAACAGGAGTTGCGCCGCCTGTCTCACCGCGCCCATATCACGCTGATATCGGTCCATGATCCGCTTGACGCCCATCTGCCGCCGCGCGGCGGACGGCTGAGCGACGGCGCATCAGTGCTCGCCATCGGCGCGATGAGCCGCGCCGATCTGGCCGCCCACGCCCGCGCTTTTTCCGACCGTCAGGCGGCGCTGCAACTTCTGTCCCGTCAGACCGGCATGGTCTGGCACGAGATCGGCACCGCGGGCGATCCCAAGACGCTGCTGCGCCCACGCCGCACCACACCAACGGCCCGAACGTCGCGAAGGAACGCCGCATGACCCCGCCCCTGTCGCCCGATATTCAGGCCGAACTGGCAAAGCTGCACGACATCCGCCTGCCGGACCCGATTGGATGGTGGCCGCTGGCGCCCGGTTGGTGGGCTTTGATCGTGCTGGCGGCGCTGGGGGTTATTGCCGCGCTCGTCGTTGCCGTCCGCCACCGCAGAACCGTGCAATACGCGGCGCTGCGCGAACTTGCCGGGCTGAAAGCGCGGTTGAGCGATGACGCCGACAGACCGCACCTTGCGACCGATCTTGCCGTCCTGTTGCGCCGCGTCGTTCTGACCGGCCCCGAAGCGCGCAGGCTTGGCCCGCTGAGCGGGGCAGACTGGGCCAGCGAACTGCGCCGTGAGCCCGGTGGCTTTTCGCGCTCTGCTGCCACCCTCATCGCCAATGCCCCCTATGCACCGGCGCAACCCGGCATCGACCTGCGCCATACCATGGACGAGGCCGAGGTCTGGATCAGGAGGCGCGCGCGATGATCTTTCCCATCTCCTTTCTCTGGCCCCTCGCCTTTCTCACCCTGCCCGCCCCAATGCTGGTGCGATTGGCGATGAAACCGCTGCCGCAATCGCCCTCAGGGGCGGTGCGTGTGCCGTTCTTTTCGACGCTGCGGCGGCAGGGCACCACCGGCACGCACAGACGGTTGCAAAGCTGGCTGCGGCTGGCGGCGGCAGTGGTGATCTGCATCCTGCTGGTCACGGCACTGGCCCGCCCTGCCATGGTCGGCCCTGCAATGCCTCTGCCCGCTGAAGGGCGCGATATCATGATGGCGATTGACCTTTCGGGAGTATGGGGCGCGAGGATTTCGCGCTGAACCGACAGGTCACCACGCGGCTGGGCGTTGTGAAACAAACCGCCGACGATTTCATCGCCCGCCGCAGGGGTGACCGGATCGGGCTGGTGCTGTTTTCCGAGCGTGCCTATCTTCAGACGCCGCTGACTTTTGATCGCGATGTGGTGCGCCAGCTTCTCGATCAGGCCGAGGTCGGGCTGACCGGCACCGAAACCGCCATCGGAGATGCCATCGCCATTGCCGTCAAACGGCTGAAGGATCGCCCTGCAAACGAACGGGTGCTGGTCCTGCTGACCGATGGCGCAAGCAATGCGGGCGTGATGACACCCTTGGCCGCCGCCGAACTGGCCCGGACGCTGGGCGTCAAGATCTATACCATTGGTGTCGGCGCGGAACGGATGGAGATAGATACCGCATTCGGCAGACAGATTGTCGATCCTTCGCAGGATCTGGACGAGGCCACGCTGACCGGGATCGCTGAGACCACCGGCGGGCTTTATTTCCGCGCGACCGACATTGACGGTCTGGCGGGCATTTACCGCGAGATCGACAAGCTGGAGCCTGTCGCGGACGATCCGCTGTTCATGCGGCCCACCGTTTCCCTGTTCTATTGGCCCCTCGGTGGCGCACTGGCGCTGTTCGCGCTCTTGGCGCTTGGATCGCTCGGCTTTCGGCGGGGCGCGAACCGCAGCCGGACCAAAGAGGTGACGACATGACACCGACGGCATTTCATTTCCTGCGCCCCGAATGGCTGTTGGCGCTTGTTGCGGTGGCCTTGATCGTTGCGCTGGTGATCCGCAGGATACGCCATGGTCAAAGCGATGGCTGGAGCGGATTGGTCGATGCCCATCTGATGCCGCACCTGACAGTTCCCGGCGCGGCGCGGCGCGGATCGCGCGGCTGGATCGCGGCCCTTTGCGCTGCCCTGATCGCGTCGGTTCTGGCGATGGCCGGGCCAACCTGGGAACGCCTGCCCGTGCCGGTCCATGGCGGGGCTGATCCGACGATTATCGTCCTCAGCCTCGCTCAGTCGATGAACGGAACCGATCTGGTGCCCAGCCGCCTGACCCGCGCGGTGCACAAGCTGCGTGATATACTGACCCGTGAAAAAGGGGGTGATATCGGGCTGGTGATCTTTGCCGACCGCCCCTTCGTGGCCGCCCCGCTGACCGCAGATGCCGAAGTGATCCGCCAGATGCTGCCCGATCTATCGACAGACCTGATGCCAGTGCTGGGCAACCGTCTGGATCTGGCCATCACCGAGGCACAGGGGCTTTTATCGCGCGCCCAAGCGTCAAGGGGCCGCATTGTGGTGATCGCTGACGACGCCGGGCTGAACCCACCCGCCAGTGTGAGCGCGGCCAGAGCAGCACAACGCGCGGGCTATGCGGTGAACGTGCTGGGCGTTGGCACTGTTGAGGGCGCAGAATTGCAAACCGCTGATGGCCGCGCGATCACGGGCTCTGACGGGCAGTCGGTCATTGCGCGGCTCGATGTCGCCGGGCTGACGGCTTTGGCGCAGGCGGGCGGCGGGCAGTTTTCAACTGTAACGCCCGGTGATGCCGATATTGTCAGTCTGCTGCCCGCCCCGCCGTCCGAGTTCACCGCGCCGGGGCGGAACAGCAATCTGGTCACGGACAGCTGGCACGATGTCGGTTACCTGTTGCTGATCGTCCCGGTCCTGCTTGCCCCCTTCGCCTTCCGCCGAGGGCTGTTTTTTCTCCTGCCGCTGCTGTTGGTCGGGTTTGGCATGGCTCCGGGTGGCGCGCGGGCCGAGGGGTGGCGCGATCTGGTGCAAACCCCCGATCAACAGGGGCAAAGCGCCTTTGACGCGGGCCAATACGCAATCGCAGCACAGGCGTTTCGCAGCGCCGATCACAAGGCCGCCGCCCTGTATCGCGCCGAAGATTTCGAGGCGGCGGCAGCGCTTTATGGCGCATCGGAACGGATGACTGGGCCGGACCGCTATAATCTGGGCAATGCGCTGGCCAAGGCAGGCCAGTTTGAAAAGGCCCTTGCCGCCTACGACGGGGCGCTGAACGAAACGCCCGACGATGCGGATGCAAGGTTCAACCGCGATCTGGTGGCCCGGTTGCTGGAGCAACAGAAACAAGAGAACCAAACATCCGAGGATCAGAAGAAAGATCAGCAATCGCAACCGGGCGGTGAATCAGAATCTGAGGGTCAGAAAGCTGCGCAGCCTCAGGATGGTGCGCAAGGACAGGATCAGCAATCGGGCGACGCGGCTGACGGACAACAGGGCGAACCGCAGGAATCCGAAGCGGCCACTGCAAAACCCGAGGATAAAAGCGGCGAACCCGCTGCCGCCGGGACTGACCTCGAACCGCAGGACGGCGCGCAGTCATCGGACCCCTCCGCCAGCGATGGGAAGCCCGGCCAACCCGCACCGGATGGCACGGATCAAACCCAGACACCGCAGACCAGTGGTGACGGATCACGCGGCGATCAGGCTGCAAAAGATCTGAAGAACCGGATGGATCAGGCGTTGGACGGAGACGGAACGCCCGCCACAGAGGAAGAACGCCCGACGGCACAAGCCAGTGGTCAGGCCTTGGATCAGGCCGCAGAACAGCAATTGCGTGCGGTACCGGACGATCCATCGGGTCTTTTGCGCGCCCGGATCCGTCAACACTATGCCCGCCTGCGCGCGGCCGGTCAGTGAGGATAAGACGATGATCAGACACAGCCTTTCCGCCCTCGCCCTGCTGACGCTGACGACACTGGCACCGACGGCATTTGCCGATGGGCTGAGCGCGCGCATAAGTTCCGACAGTGTGGCCATGGGCGACAGCTTTCAGCTCACGCTCAGCGCCGATCCCGCAGAGCTGACAGCGGCGCCAGACATCTCGGCGCTGAATAGGGATTTCGATATTCTGGGCACGTCGAAATCGATGCAGACCCGCGTCATCAACGGGGCACGCTCGGAAACTGTCGCCTGGATCATCACGCTTGCGCCGCGAACGCCGGGCCACCTGACGATCCCGTCCTTAAACGCCGGAGCGGCGAGTAGCGACGCGCTGACCCTCGATGTGGCCGATGCCGCGAACCTGCCGCCAGTCTCAAATCTGCCGGGCGCGAGTGGGATCACTGTCGATCTGAAACCGGGCGCATATTATGTTCAACAAGAGATGCCGCTGACGGTACAGATCACCATCGCCCCGGGGTTTCGCGACGGCGCGATCGAAGCTCCGCAAAGCCCGGACTTTGTTCTGGAACAGCGCGGCGAGGATCGGGTCAGCCGTTCGGAACAAAACGGCGGGGCGCTGACGGTGATCGAACGCGACTATCTGTTGCGCCCGCAGAAAAGCGGCACGCTGACCGTCGCGCCCTTCACCCTTCGCGGCACGGCAGACGACATATCGCCGATCTCTGCGCCCCGGCGTGATCCCTTTGCCAGCTTGTTCGACGGGGCCGGATCGCCCTTTGCGCGGATGCTGGCGCCCGGTCGCCCGGTCACCCTGCGCAGCGCGCCCCTGACGGTGGAGATCAAGGCGAAACCCAACGCCTCGGCGGACTGGTTCCTGCCCGCCAGGGACGTCAGTCTTTCGGCCCGCTGGGATCCGGAAACCCCAGCGTTCCGCGTGGGCGAGGCGGTGCTGCGCCACGTCCGGATCACAGCCCTTGGCGCCACCGGCGTGCAACTGCCCGATCTGGCCCTGCCCGACGCGGCGGGCGCGCGGGTCTATCTGGACCGATCCGATCTGGGCACGATCAATACGCCCGACGGCCCTGCTGCGGTGCGCGATTTCAGCTATTCCATCGTGCCGACCTCGGGTGGCACGCTCACCCTGCCCGAAGTGACAGTGCAATGGTTCGACACCGCCAGCGAAACCTCCCGCGTGGCGATACTTCCTGCCGAGACTTTGAGGGTTGATGGTCCGGTGACCCCTGCCCCGAACGCGCAAACCGGCGCTGCCCTGCCTGCGCCTGCAATCACCGACACCGGTCACAGGCGCCAGCACACGATCTGGCTCTGGGTCATCGGTCTGACCTTTGTCGCCATGGCAGGGGTGATCTTTCTATGGCGCCGATCTCGCAGATTGCAGGGCAGTGCGTTGCAGGCGGCGAAACGGCGCGCGTCCATGGTCCGGATCGAAACCGCCTGCGCCGCCGGCGATCCTGCCGCCGCCTATGGGGCGACAGTGGCGTGGTCGCAGCTCGCAGCCCGCTGCGGCGAATTGGGCCTGAGCGCCCGCCTTGCCGCCTTTCCCGATCTTCGCAGCCGCTGGCAGGATCTGGAAACCCGCGTGTTTGCAGGTGAAGCGAGCGGCGCATGGGACGCAGCCGGTTTTTTGAAAGCCATTCGTGCCACCGACAGGCGCTTTGACGGGCGGTCGCCCCTGCCCCGCCGCGCCGTCTTGCCGCCGCTCTATGCGCCGCTTGCCTCAGCGAACCTGTCGCATTTGTAAACTTCGGGCAATAACCACGTCCGCTCGCCTGCCTATCTTTCCTCAACGAACGACATCGGTATGAGGGAGATGGCCAAGGCGGAACAGAACGTTCTGGTGTTGCAGGGCGGCGGTGCGTTGGTTGCCTATCAGGCAGGTGTATTTCAGACGTTGGGCAAGGATGGATTCGACGTTGATTGGGTCGCCGGCACCCCGATCGGTGCGCCGCTGCAATATGTGATGGAAAACCCGGGCGCCGATTTACTGTGCATTTTTCAGATCGACGATGACCGCGTGGCCAAGGGCGTCGCCACTGTGGTGGACAATGGGGCGGGATCTCTTGTCGTCAGCCACGGCCGGTACATGAACTGACCGCGCGGCACGGGTGGTTGACGTGCTGTCAAAATGCCGTCACGCCGGTTTTAATGACCCGGTGATCGGATCTGCGGCCACGATTTGCTCCACGCGGCGCAGGCGCGGATCTGCGTTATCAGCAGGTTCGTCAGGCTCGGCCTGCGATATAGGTGGCAAAACCTGCCCGCTTGCGTTTCAGTGACAGAGGTTGGCCGGATTGCAGGAGGAACGCACGAATGGCCGTCGCTGAGATCGTTGCGCCCCACGGCAGGCTGTTGCGGATCGTCGAACACACGGTTGTCAAAATCGCTGTCCCGCTGATCATCGTGGCAATCGCGTTTTTCGTGCTGCACAAGCTGGCCTCTCACGTCAAATGGACCGATGTGAAGGTTGATCTTGCCGCTGCGTCACCGATCGCGCTGATCAAGGGCTTGGGTTTCACCGTGCTCAGTTTTCTGGGCATTTCATTCTATGATGCGCTGGCTGTCCGATCGGCCACTCCGGGCAAGGTTCCCTTGCCGATTGCCGGCCTGACTGGCGCAGCGGGCTATGCGGTAACCGGCTTATTGGGCGTCTCCTATCTGACCGGTACGGCCGTACGGTTTCGCGTCTATTCGGCGTTTGGCCTTGATCTTGCGGCGGTTGCCGGCGTCATCGCAGTGTCATGGAGCGGTTTTCTGACCGGTCTGGCGCTGATTTTCGGCGGCCTTTTTGTCTTTCACCCCGACGGGCTCAGCGCGGTGCTGCCAATTCCGCCATCCGCCGAGACAGGGTTCGGGATCGCCATTCTTTTGGGTTTTGGCGCCTACCTTTTGTGGTTGGCTACCGGTCGCCGCGACCTGAAAGCGGGCGGATTTGCTTTGTCGCTGCCGAACTTTCCGATTGGCGCCGCCCTTGCGGGCGCGGGTGTGCTGGATCTTACCGGGGCCGCGATGACGCTTTATGTCCTGATGCCCGGCGATGCGGTGCAAAGCCTGCCCTATTTCTTCACGATCTTCTTTGGCGCGGTGGGTTTGGGAATCCTCAGCCATTCTCCCGGCGGGTTGGGTGTGTTCGAGGCGACAATCATCGCCGGGCTTGGCGCTTCGGGGCAGTCGGATGTTCTGGCCGCGCTTCTGACGTACCGCGTGATCTATACGATCCTGCCATTTGTCATCGCCGCCACCGGGCTTGGCGTGATCATGGGCATGTCGCGGCGGCGGCAACTGAGCGGCGGCGCGCAATTGGTCTGGCGCGCCTTCCGGCCGCTGATTCCGCCTTTCGCCGCAGGTATCGCGCTGCTTGCCGGGCTCCTTTTGCTGATCTCGGGCAACCTGCCCGCCGAAGAGTCGCGCCTTGGCGTGCTTCGGGAAATTCTGCCGCTGTCGTTCATCGAAGCTTCACACCTTGCGGGCAGTATTGCCGGAGTATTGCTGATCGTCGTGGCGCGCGGCCTTTATCGCAAACTCTATCGCGCTTGGGTCGTGGCAATGGGATTGCTCGCCGTGGGTCTGGTGGCATCATTGCTGAAAGGGCTCGATTGGAAGGAATCCCTGTCGATGCTGGGGACTCTTGCGGTTTTGGGTCTGTTTCGCCCGGCATTCTATCGCGCCGATGGCGCATCCGTGCTCCGGCTGAACGGGCGATGGCTGAATAGCATCCTGGCGCTGCTGGCTGCGGCGTTCTGGGTTGGGCTTTTCGCCCATTCCCATGTCCCCTACGGCAACACGCTGTGGTGGGAATTCAGCTGGCACGGGGACGCCTCGCGGTTTCTGCGTTCCAGTCTTGCCGGGGCGATTGTTCTTGGTGTGATCGCGTTCAACTCGCTGATGACCGGCAAGACCGGCAGAGCACAACCCCAGCCCATCCCGGATGTGGTGCGCGCGCTGGTCGCGCAAAGCGAGGATCCGGAAGCGGGGATCGCGCTGATGGGAGACAAGGCGTTTCTCGTTTCCGATGACGCATGCGCCTTTATTGCCTATGCCGATACCGGGCGTTCGCTGATTGCCAAAGGAGATCCTGTCGGAGATCCGAAATCAGGTGCAAAACTGATCTGGCAACTGCGCGAACTGGCCGACCAAAAGGGCCGCCGCTGCGCCTTCTATGCGGTTTCTCCGGCGTATCTTCCGACCTATCTCGACCTTGGCCTGTCGATTCTCAAGATCGGCGAAGTGGCGCGTGTCGATCTGAACCGCTTCACGCTTGACGGTGCGCCTCGCAAGGATCTGCGCCAGGCGCGCAACCGCGCCGCGCGCGACGGTTGCAACTTCGCGGTCCTCCCGGCGTCGGAACTTGCCGCCGCTATGCCCGAACTGCGCGCGATTTCGGACGCATGGCTTGAAAGCAAGCAAGGCGAAGAAAAAGGCTTTGCTCTGGGCGCGTTCGAAGAGAGCTATATCGCCAACTTTGACGTCGCTGTCCTGCGCGCTGGTGGTAATGAAATCGTCGCCTTCGCGAACCTGTTCAAAGGCGCGAACCTGCACGAGCTTTCGCTTGATCTGATGCGCTATCGGCCACACGGGCCCAGCTTTGCCATGGACGCATTGCTCGCTGAAATCATGCTTTGGGGTGCGGCGCAGGGATACCGCTGGTTCTCACTTGGGGCGGCACCGTTTTCGGGGATCGAAAACCGTCAACTCGCTCCGATCTGGAACCGCATTGGTGGATTTGTTTACGAACATGGCGAACACTTCTACAATTTCGAAGGGTTGCGCGCGTTCAAGGAAAAGTTTGGCCCTGAATGGCGACCGAATTATCTGGCCTGCCCCGGCGGGCTGGCCGCGCCGCAGATCCTTTATGAGGTCAACGTTCTGGTTTCGGGCGGGCTTCGCGGGTTGGTAAGATAGAGAGGCGCCATGATCGTCAATTTTGAAACTCACGCATCGAATGAACGCACATTTCTGGCCTGGGTGCGGACCGTGGTCGCGATTGTCGGCTTTGGACTGGCGGCAGCGCGGCTGGAGAATCGTCCATCGCCGCCCTGGTCCGAAATGCTGATGCTTGGCGTCGGGGCCGCCGTGATCGTGATTGCCTGGGCAAGGATGCAACACGTTCGCAAGCGTATCGACAGCGCGGATCGCCTGCCCGACGATTCCGTACCGGCCGAAGCGTTTCTGCTGATTCTGATCGGTGCGCTGTTTCTGTTGCTGGGGAGTTTTGCGATTCATGTCGGCTGAGGCACCGGGACTCACACGCGCTGGTGCCAAAATCATGGCGACGGTGGTACGCCTGCGTTTCACGGCGCTGTTTCTGGCGGTGATGGTGATCGCCAATCTGCTGGCCGGAACGCTTTGGCAGCCACTTCCCCACCGGCTGCTTGCCGCTTGGGGGATCGGGTTCGACCCGGTGCTGTCGGGAGATCTTTTCCGTCTGATCACCGGCACCTTCCTGTCCCATGATCCAGATATGTTCGTGCGACAAATCATTTTTGCAGCCCTCGTTATCGGCCACACCGAGTTGCAACGCGGCGGCGTGCGGACTGCGGCGTTCTTTTTCGGCCTCGATATTGTCGGAACGCTGATCCTGCTCGCATGTGTCGGCTGGGCCGTCGGAATTGCCGATCTGACCTCGCATTACGATGTCGGCATGTCCATCGGCGGGTTCGGTCTGATCGGATTGGCCCTCGCCGGCTGGCGCGGCAAATGGTTGGTTTTCGCAGCGATACTGCTGGCCATTCTGGCCAAGTTCAACATTGACCCGGATCCGTTGGCTGACGGTGGCCATGCAATCGCGCTGATGCTGGGATTTGTCCTGGGTTTGGCCCTGAAACCACCGCAACGGCACCGGTCAAAAGAAGTCGGCAATGCAGGATAAAGGGGCATCGGAACTGGCTTTCTGGTCGAGACGTAAACGAGAGTCTTTAACGTATCATGAGCGGCATACCCAACTGATCGATCCCGAGAGCCCGACCGGCGACTTGGCTCGGCTTATCACCCTGTCAGGATGCGCTTTTTGCCTTCAGCAAGCCAAAGGCGCCGCGCGAAAGCCCTGATCGCACAGGACAACGATGCCGATCTGCACCGCCGCAATGGTCCCTCCGTCCAAACGCGATTCGAAAGATCGAAGGCTTCACCTCGGCGGAGTTCTCCGACAGTCTGAGCTGCGCTTCGTGTCTCCACAACGTCTGATAAAGCGCTGATTGGACCCGCATTTTTGCACAGCTAGGTTCTGATGTTGCTTGCGAAACAATACCGGCAACGTCGTGTACTTTCATGGCTTTACATGCGGCGGTTTTGAGCCTAGTCACATCGACGTGCCCCTATAGCTCAGCTGGTAGAGCAACTGATTTGTAATCAGTAGGTCGTGCGTTCGAGTCGTACTGGGGGCACCATCCAATCTTCTAAAACTGCGGATTTTCTGCACATTGGTTTTTGTGCTGCTGTTGTCGCGGGATGACCAACTGGCCAGTGTCCGGATATTCCTCTCCCTGACGCATTTTGCTGTCATCAGGCATCTGGTCGTCACTGGGTATTTGTGGCGGTCGTATCTGTCGCGCGCTGCCGGTTCACCCAGTCGCACAGCCTTGGCCAAAGGGACGCACCACCATTCCCTTCAACCGCCACCTTGCAACATGGAGAGATTGATCGCGCGTCATCCCAGAGTGCGGGCAATCAGCACTCCGGCCCAGGCCGAAACACCGGTCAAGGCACCGCCCCAAAGCATGTCGGTGGCAACCTGGCTCATCGACCAGTCGCGCAGGGTTGCGTAATTGGTAAATTCATAGGTGCCATAGGCCATCAGCCCAAGCAGCACGCCGCCGATCAAGGCTGCCATCGGATCGCCCCTTTGCAACGCGGGAACAGAGACAAACCACAGCACGCCAGCGACATATCCCAGATAAAACAACGCCGCCGGAACGATGCGAAAGGGGTCTGCATAGAGGTGGGCGATATGACGGTCGAACACAGGCTTTATCAGCAACCGCAATCCAAATGCATCCAGAGCAAAAAAGATGATCGTTGTTGCCCCATAGAGGATCAGAATTTTCATCGTGCCGAACCTTTCATGACGGATAGAACTGCGCGAAACGTGAGGATCAGGGCGCCAATGGCCGCCAGCCCGATCACCAGCCAGTTCGCATTTGGAAAATTCGTGACAATCACGCCAATCAGCCCCCAGACAACGGCGGCTGGATAGCCCCACTCGCGCGGGCGGGCCGTCTGAACGGCCAAAGCGACCAACAGCACCGCAAACAGGCACAGGATCGCAGCATTCTGTTCCGAAAGGATCGCATACCCACCAAGAACGACGCCGATGGCGACTCCGGTCGCGGCGGTCAGCCAACCCGCATAGAGCGCGACCGGCCTCACCTGCAACCATGGCCGGTCAGGGCCAGCGCGCAGCATGGCCGCAATCGCGGTGGCGGCCATCACCACGATCATGAGCGTGGCCCAGACCGGCGCAACGTTTGCAACCGCGACCCAGAAGGTGCCGATAATCAGACTGATCGCGAGCGGCAGCCGCATGGCACGCCAACCCGGATCATTCGCGGCCTGCCAGACTCCGAAAACCGCGCCGACGATCAACCAGAGGTAAATCAGACCCCAGATTGAGAACGCATAGCCCGCAGGTTGCACGGGTGGGTCAATCTGCGGGACCGGAAACTGATCCGGGGTGAAACCGCTGAAGCCGGGTGTGACCAACGGCGAGAGTGCAAAGGTCAGTGTGGCAATCAGCACGACGAGGGCAGGAGCTCTGGAGTTCATGACAGTCCTTTCAGCGCGTAACGCGGCGGATAAGTGGCGGGGCTGCCCGACAGGGCAATGTTTTCAGCAACCTTGATCCACAGGTTGCGCATCGCCGAAATTGCACTTTGACACGGTATTCAGGCCAACTGCGGATTGTCCGGTGCTTCTTGGGCATATCAAGCCGGGCCATGCCGGGTTCGAAACCTCCGGAGCCGATCATTCGCGCGCCGCACCCTGCCCCAGCGCGCGCCAAGGCCGCCGCGATGCCTTCTCTCGCCCCGACGGTCCGGTTGTTTCCAGCCTCAGGCATGGGTCAGCTCCACCTGAACGACATTGGTCTGGCCAACCGCGAAACAGGCGGCGCTGGATTCAAGGTAGAACCGCCAGTTGCGCAAAAATCCCTCATCATGGCCCAGTTTGCGAATCCGCTGCGACTGGCTGTTCAGGCGATCGGCCCAGATTGCGCAGGTGCGGGCGTAGTCAGGCCCGAAGGCATGGCTGCTTTTGACCCTGAGCCCGACCTGCCGCGCCTGATCGGCGATGATCGCGTCCGACAGAAGCATACCGCCGGGAAAGGTATACTGTCGGATATAGTCTGAACTGCGCCGGTAGATGTCAAAATCGGCGTCCGCCACGGTGATCGCTTGAATCATCGCGCGTCCCTGCTCGGCCAGTCGCGCCTTGAGCGTGGCGAAATACGTCGGCCAATATCGCTGCCCGACGGCCTCGACCATCTCGATCGAAACGATGTTGTCGAATTGGCCGCCGCATTTGCGATAGTCCTGAAGCCGTATTTCGCCCCGCCCGTCCAGCAAGGCGTCGGCATAGCCTTTCTGGCTGGGTGAGATTGTCAAACCGGTGACATGACGCCCGCCATCGGCCGCGCGTGCGGCAAACCCGCCCCAGCCGCAGCCGATCTCCAGAACACGCTCGTCGCCACCCATTCGATCCAGAATGCGGTCGTATTTTCGGTTCTGTGCGCGGGTGAGATCGTCATCACCGGGGGCGAACATGCCTGACGAATAAGTCATGCTTTCATCAAGCCAAAGTTGATAGAACTCGTTGCCGACATCGTAATGCGCGCGGATGTTCCGCGCCGCCCCGCGCAGGGAATTGGCGCGCGTCAGGCGGTTTATCAGGCGAAACTGCAGATTGTTCCAGAAGTTCGCATAGTCGTAATCCTGAAACAGATCGAGGTTAAGCAACCCGACCTTCATCAGGGTCTCGATCGAGGGCGTATCCCAAAGACCCGCGACATAGGTTTCCCCAAGCCCGATGTTGCCGCGCGCGGCGATTGCCTGAACCGCCGCCCAATCGTTGATCTGCATCTCGGCGGCCGGTTCGCCCGCCCCGAAATCATGGACCCCGCCGTCAGGATCACGCAACCTCAGGCTGCCGGTCTGGATGCGTTCGCACGTCTCCAAGAGTTTACTTTTTAAACGTTTGTCGAGAAACGACATCAGGTAATCTCCGAATTCGGGGGTTTGGGATGGGCGCGGTATCGCGCCCCTTTCAGTTTCAGACACAGGGCCTGCCAGTAAATCAAAAGGATCGTGCGCAATGCGCCCAAAGGGCGGCGCAGGCTGGCGTTGAGCAAGCCCGCGTTGGTCATTGGCAAGCGGGGCCCGGACAGCGTGGCGATCACACCCTCCGGGCCGTTGCGGTGCAGGATGCGGATCGAAATCCGATCCAATGATATGTCAAAGCTGAATTCATATGTCCCTGCAACGTCTTGAAACGGTGAGACATGCAGCGATTTTGGCGTTTCGATCCGGGACTGCTTGGTAATGGTGGCAAAATCCGGGTTGTGACAGAAATACGAATGGCGATCTCCGAAGGGGGTCGAAACCTCGGCAATCACGGCGACAAGCGCGGTATCCTCCATCACCAGCCAGAAACTGACCGGATTGAAGACATAGCCCAGAAACCGCGGTTGGGTGAGCAGAAGCAGGCGCAGTTTGCGCTGCCCCAATCCCTTTGCCGCCAGAACCTCGCGCACCCAGGTTGCCCCCCGCCCCTGTCCAGGCTGTCCGCCGTGGTCGCAATCGTGCACCGTCATCAGATTGAACCGGTTGCGCGAAAACAAACCCGGGCGCGCGGCTTCGATCTCGGGGTCGATCAGTACGTAATCCACACCATAGCTGAAGCCATGACTGACCTTTCCCAGTCGTTTATGGGTGGTCACGCCCGCAATATGTTCCGCGCGATGGCTCATGCAAATTGCCGCTTCATCAGGCGGTCAATACGCACGGCGCTGGCAAAACCGTCTTCGTGAAATCCGTGCCGCAGCCACGCCCCGGCGAACCATGTGTTATTCTGCCCCTGAATCTGCGAGATCTGTTCCTGCGCCGCCAGTGCACCGGTATCAAACACCGGATGCCGAAAAGTCGTCTGGTCATAGATCAGATGCTCCGCCACCGGCCGGGCCGGATTGAGCGAGACAAAGAGCGGATCAGTCTCGGGAATGTTTTGCAGGCGGTTCATCCAATAGGTCACACCAATCGCGGTGTCCGGGCCGGTGGTGTCTGTGTTGTAGACCCAGCTTGACCAGACCGCCTTTCGCTTTGGCATCATGGCGGTGTCGCGATGCAGGACCATGACGTTGTCCTGAAATCTGACCGCTGAAAGCGCTGCGCGTTCCTGCGGTGTTGGTTGGGCCAGCAGGTGCAATGCCTGATCGGCGTGGCAGGCAAAAATAACGTGGTCAAACGTGGCCTGTTCCCCCCCGGTGCTGCTCACAATGCTCTGGCCGCCACTACGGCGGACAGACTGTACCGGCGTTCCGGTGCGGATCGCCACGCCGCGTCCGCGCAGGTGGTGTTCAAGCCGGTTCAGATATTGTGTGCTTCCGCCATCCACCGTCCACCACTGATGTTGCGCCGAAGCGCTCAGCAATGCGTGGTTGCGGAAAAACTGAATGATGGCACGGGCGGGAAAGTCGCGGATCTGCTCTGGCGGCGTCGACCAGATCGCCCCGCACAATGGCATCAGATAGTAATCCTGGAACCAAGGGCCAAGCTGCAGCTCTTTCATTACTTCGCCGATGGTGGCGTCGCCGCCCCGGTTCACCGACTCGGCGCTGGCGTTGAATTTCTGGATGTCCCGTAGCATCCGTACAAAGCCGGGGCGGATCAGGTTCCGTTTTTGCGCCGTCAGGGACCGAAGGTTGCGCAGCGCGTATTCGATTTCACCGTCGTTGATCGAGACGCCAAAACTCATGTCACTTTTGACGACCGGTACATCCAGATCCTGAAACATCCGGGTCAGATGCGGATAGTTGGCATAGTTGAAGACGATAAATCCTGTATCGACAGGCTGATCGCCCTTCAGCCCCGCCATGACCGTGCGGGCATGTCCGCCCAGACGCGGTGCAGCCTCATAGACCGTGACCGCGTGATGGGACTCCATCCGATAGGCGGCGGCAAGACCGGATATGCCGCCGCCAATGATGGCGATACGTTGCGGACAGATGGGGGCGGCTTCAAAAGACATCTCGGATCCAGTCGTTATTTCAATAGGATTACGGCCGGGCAGATCAACTGGATCAAAAAAATGATCCAGATCTCATTCGGCTGCGTAGAAGAGTTATGTTTGCAGCAAGCCTTCACATCGAACATACCAAAGGGAGCGGCCCGAGAAGGCCGCGACCCGGAGTATTGCTGAAGGGCATGGAAAAGGTGTCAGTTCCACCAGTCGCCGAAATTTCATCGCAGACCACTTGGATGCTTGCGGTTCGTGACCAACGCGACCGCCAGGCCTTTGCCCGGCTCTACGATCATTTTGCGCCCCGTCTGAAAGGGTTCGTCATGCGATCCGGCCTGCCTGCTGCTCAGGCAGAGGAGGTGGTTCAGGATGTCATGCTGACGATCTGGCACAAGGCCGCGCTGTTTGATCCTCAACGCGCACAGGTTTCTGCATGGATTTACCAGATCACCCGGAACCGACATATCGACATGATCCGAAAAGAACGCCGCCCGGTCCCCGATGAGTTTGGAGCAGAGATCAGCACCGAGTCCGATGCCGGCCAGATTTTGGCTGTGGAGCAGGAGGGCAGACAGTTGGCAAAGGCACTTGCCGGGCTCAAGCCGACCCAGCGGGAAGCCATCGAAAAGGCCTATCTCGGTGAGCTGACACACAGCGAACTGAGCGCCCAGATCGGGCTGCCGCTGGGCACGATAAAATCGCGTATCCGTCTTGGGCTGGAGCGATTACGGCACGAACTGAAGGGAATGCGCTAAGATGTCCGCAATCACGCACCATGTTCCGGATGGCTTGCTCGCGGCCTATGTCAGCGGCAACCTTGCGCACCCATTCGCGCTGGTGGTTGCCACGCATGTCTCGCTTTGTCTCGATTGCCGTGCTGCGATGGAAGCCCATTGCGCCATGGGCGGTGCGGTTCTGGAAGCGGCAGAGCAGTCTGAACTGTCCGACGGTCTGCGCTCGGCGATCTTTGACCAACTCGACAGACCCGTCGCAATAGTCCCGCGCCCTACCCGCTCGGGTATCTTTCCCGGTCCGGTGATGGAGGCGCTGAAAGGCAAGCCACCACGCTGGAAAATGCTGGGCGGCGGGATTCGGCAAAGTATTCTGACGGCAGATCGAAACGGCTCGGTTCGGTTACTTTATATTCCGCCGGGGCGTGCGGTGCCGGACCATAGCCACAACGGACTGGAGCTGACACTGGTGCTGCAAGGCAGTTTCAGCGACAAATCCGGACGCTTTGCTGTGGGTGATCTGGAGGTTGCGGGCTCTGATCTTGACCACCAGCCAATCGCCGATCCCGGAGCCCCGTGCATCTGCCTTGCGGCCACAGATGCACCGCTGCGTTTCAATTCTCTTGTACCACGGCTGTTGCAACCGCTGTTTCGGATCTGACGGCCTGTGCCACGACGCTTGCCTGCCTTTTACAACCTATCAAAGACCCCAGTCATCAGGCCTATCCATGTCAAATAAAACTGAAATCATCGTCAACGATCGCATGCAAACCGGCTATTGCTATGAGTTGACCGCACCAACCGGCGCAGAGTTTGCCGCCGGGTTCACGCCGCACCACTCTCCGAAAGAAATGCTTGAGATGGGCGTTTTTGAGGGTCGCTACATCAACGATTGCGTCGATGAATTTCCGTCCGACTGGTACGAGAACGCAAAGATCAGCCCGCAACCAGACCCGGAACTGAACTATTTTGGCATCAAGAGCCGCCAGCCGTTAAGTGTCTGGCAACAGAAAGGCTGGATCTATGGCCCCGATCCCCGGGGCTGGTTTCAATGGTATTGCCGATACTATCTTGGGCGGCGTCTGGGCGATATCGACAAAACCCAGATTTCAAGGTGGCGGGGCTTTGCCAGACATGCCGGGCAAATCCGGGCGAACTGCCATACGGGCGATGTGTTTTGCAGACCGCGCCAGCGACAGGCGCTTCTGCAATGGGCGCATGATCCCCTGATATGAACGCAGCAGGCAAATCCCTGGGCAGATACTTTCTGCGACGAACCGCGAATCACAACGCGGCAAACGCAGTGGTGAAGTCATGATCCATCATGCCCTTGTCATCGGCGCATCGGGGGGTATCGGAGCCGCCATGGTCGACGCCCTGAAGCAGCGCGGGACGGACGTTGTCAGCCTGTCACGGCGGCACGACGGGCTGGATGTGACGGACGAGACCGCGATCCGCAAGGCCTTCGCGGGTTTGGCGCCCAAACGCTTTGACCTGATCATCAACGCGACCGGCGGATTGATCCTGAACGATGCTCCTCCGGAAAAGTCACTTGGCGCACTCGACCCGCAAAACATGGCGGCGCATTTTGCACTGAACGCGACAGCCGTCGCGTTGCTTATCAAGAATGGGGCGGCACTTCTGGCACCGGGTCGGTCGGTGTTTGTCTCGCTCTCGGCTCGACTGGCCTCTATCGGTGACAATCGGCTCGGGGGATGGATCAGTTACCGGGCCGCCAAATCGGCACAGAACCAGATCATCCATACCGCCGCGATCGAACTGGCCCGCACCCACCCGGGTGCCATCCTGGTGGCATTGCACCCCGGCACGGTCGAGACACCCCTTACCCAGCCATTTCGCGCTGCCTCACAGGCGGATACACCCGCAACGGCAGCGGCGCGACTGCTGACAGTGATTGAGCAACTCAAATCAAGCGACAGCGGTGGGTTTTTCGACCAGCACGGGAAAACCATATCGTGGTGACGGCAGGCCTTCGCCGCTGCGGCTCGATCCGACGGTTTTTTTGCATAGGTCGGACTGATCTTCAGCGATAACCGGCCTAGGCCTCAAGTTCGGCGTCCCAGTACAGGTAATCAGTCCAGGTCGCGTGCAGGTGGTTGGGGGGGAAACGGCGGCCCATGTTTTTCAGCTCTTCGGTGCCCGGCTGACGGGCCGGTTTGATCAGCGACAGGCCGGAATCGCGCAGGGTTTTCGCGCCTTTGCGCAGGTTGCAGGTTGAACATGCCGCAACGACATTTTGCCAACTGGTGATCCCGCCACGCGCCCGGGGAATAACGTGATCAAAGGTCAGATCGCCTCGCGCGCCACAATATTGGCAGCAGAATTCATCGCGCAGGAACAGGTTGAACCGGGTGAAGGCGACCCGCTTCACCGGCTTGACAAAATCCTTCAGCACCACAACCGACGGAATGCGGATTTCAACCGAAGGCGAGCGGACCACCTGATCGTACTCTGCGACAATATCCACCCGGTCAAGAAAAGCCGCCTTTATCGCATCCTGCCAGGGCCAGAGTGACAGGGGATAATAACTGAGCGGACGATAATCCGCGTTCAGCACAAGGGCCGGGCAATGTTTGAGATTGCTCGGCTCGCGCACAAAGCTCGTTCTGAATTCGACGTTCATCCTATGTCGTCTCCCCGCCGGGGGCGCGGATACTGCATCGTGGGAATGCACCCATGCGTCCCGGATAAGACTAAATATATCCGGCGACGCGCTGCTGGCAAGCCCCGCCGCAATGCGGCGTAGCGGCGGGGTCTGAAGTGGCGGCGGGTCGTTTCAGTGCGCGTCAGTCCTGCGGTATTCCAAGGCGATCACGCATAAACGCCAGCGCAACCGACAGACCGTCGGGCGCAATACCATGCCCCGTGCCCTTCATTATGTGGACATAGACATCGACGCCCGCCTCTTGCAACGCAGCTGCGGCGGCCGGCAGACTGTCAGGCGGCACGACATCATCGGCATCGCCATGCACCAGCAATACAGGCGGACGGTTCACAATTTCGTCAGCCAGCGCCTCGGGTTGCAGCAGACGACCGGAAAACCCGACGATCCCGGCAATCGCTTTGGCGCGGCGTGGGGCAACATGCAGCGCCATCATCGTCCCTTGAGAAAATCCAAACAGGATCAGGCGGTCGGCACTCAGCCCCTCTTCGGCCAGCAGAGTGTCCAGCCAGGCATCGAGATCGGCGACGGCAGCGGCCATGCCGGTTTCGGCTTCTTCCTCGGACGAACCGTCAATCCAGGGAATCGGAAACCACTGAAACCCCATGGGGTTTCCGGTGCAGCGTTCCGGCGCGTCGGGTGCAACAAAGGCAACCCCCGGCATATGCGGGCCCAGCGGATCGGCCAGCCCCAAAAGATCGGCCCCGTCCGCGCCATAGCCATGCAAAAGCACAACCAGTGCCGTTGCCTCGCCCTTTGGCGCACCCGCGCGCCTGTGTTCCAATGTGCGTGTCACAACGCCCCCTCTCGTTTCTTGACGTGGGCGTAGTATGCCCAAAGCCCCCGCGCCGCAACGGCCCGCCACGGCGCCCAGGGCCCGGCCAAGGCGCGCATCTGGGTTTCGGTCGGACGCTCGGGCAGATCGAACAGCAGGCGCGCGGCCTCGACCACGGCCAGATCGCCCGCCGGCATGATATCCGCCCGCCCCAGCGCAAAGGCGGCATAGATATCGGCAGTCCAGCGTCCGATGCCAAGCTGCGCGGTCAACAGCGCGATCACCCGGTCGTCGGGCAGTGTCTCCAGCGCGCCGTAATCCAGCGCCGCCACCGCCAGCGCCCGGGCATAGCGCGCCTTTTGCCGCGAGAATCCGGCATGTTTCAACGTCTCGTCATCGGCCGCCAACAGCGTTGCGGGATTGGTCAGCCCGGTTGCAACGCACCGCGCCCAGAAGGCCGAGGCCGAGGCGGTGCTGATCTGTTGCCCAGCGATTGCCTGCAACAGCGCCTCGAAACCGCCCGAACGGCGGCGCAGGGGCCATGGGCCGGTCACAGCCCAGACATCGGCGAACCGCGGCTCGATCCGGCCCAGCCAAGCGGCACCCTCGGCCACATCCGCATCAGTCTCGATCAGCCGCCCGATCTCTTTCATGGCGAAACCGGACACTGCAATCCCTTCACCCAGCCAAGCGCATCCGCCACCGTTTCCAGTTGCACCCCCAAGGGCTGTGACGGGCGGCGGATCATCGCGACGGGCAGGTTCAGTTGCCGCGCCGCATCCAGCTTTGTCCGGCTGGCATCACCGCCGGCATTTTTCACGATCAGCCAGTCGATGGACAGTCTTCGGAACAGGGCGACCTCCTGCGCCACCGTAAACGGCGGACGCCCCGGCAGGAAATACCCCTGCGGCAGAGGAAATGGCCCGGACGAAGCGTCGATCTGCCGACAAATCATCATCCGGTCGCCCATTCCGATGTATCGTTCCAGAGTTTGCCGGCCAGTGGCGACGAAGACCTGCGCGCCGGGGGGAATGTGCTGTGCGGCCTCGGATTCGTCGTTCAGTGTGGTCCAGCGATCGCCCGGCCCGGGGGTCCAGCCGGGACGCAGGACCTGAGCGCAGGGCAGACCCAGTTTGCTGCACAGATCCCGGGTGCGATGGGACATTTCCACGGCAAAGGGATGGGTCGCGTCCAGAACGGCATCGATCCCCTCGCGCGCAAGATATGCCGTGAAACCGTCACTGCCGCCGAACCCGCCGATCCGCGTTGTGACCCCCAAGGGGCGCGCCATACGCGTGCCCGAGGCGAGCGAGACGATCACCTCAATGCGCGGATTTCCCGCCAGCGCCGCAGCGATTTCGCGCGCCTCGGTCGTACCGGCAAGCAGCAGCAGGCGCATCATCCGGACACCGCCCGAGACTTTGCGCAATGGTCGCAGACGCCTCTGAGGTCGATACCGTCGCGCGTCCTATCCGGGGTCGGTGCTTTGTTCCGGGGCTGCACCATGGGCACCCAATCGTCAGATGCGAAGACCCACAGCCGCGCCGCCCGCCTTGCGGCAGAAGCACTGGCATTGGCGCCCAAGGTCAAGCCCCGGCGCAGCTTTCTGATCGGCGGCGTCATGACAGCCATCCTACGCCGCCGCACCTGCCGCCTGCAATGTGGCAGACAGGGTTTGCCGCCCCTGCCCCTCAGGGCAAAGGAACGTGACGTCTTGAACTCTTGCTGCCCACGGGTCTCTATTGCGGGACAGTGACAGACACCGATCGTCGGAGGCCGTCACAGGCGGTGTCAGGACGTCCTGTGTGGCTGCCTGGCCTCTTTTCTTCCTTCTGCGTCGCGAGTATGGCCAAGTTATGAGCACGAAACAGAACGCCCGCCGCAACGTCTGGATCCTGGTCGCCGCACAGGCGATTCTCGGGGCGCAGATGCCGATAATTTTCACCATTGGCGGGCTTGCCGGACAATCACTGGCCAGCAATATCTGTTTCGCCACCCTGCCGATTTCGATGATCGTGCTGGGCAATATGATTTGTGCCACGCCGATTTCCGCCTTCATGCAGAAATACGGGCGGCGTGCCGGGTTCTGGTTGGGCACGGCGGGCGGATCTCTAGGCGCGGCAACTGGCGCTTATGGGCTGTATATCTCCAGCTTTACGGTGTTCCTCATTGGATCACTGCTTACCGGTATCTATATGTCGGCGCAGGGTTTTTACCGCTTTGCCGCCGCCGACAGCGCCGATGACGAATTCCGGCCCAAGGCGATTTCCTATGTCATGGCGGGGGGGCTGTTTTCCGCGTTCATCGGCCCGCAACTGGTCAAACTGACAGCGGATGCGATGGTCGTGCCGTTTCTTGGCAGCTATCTTGCGGTGATTGCGCTGAACGTAGTCGGATCGGCCCTGTTCCTTGGTCTGAAGATCCCCAAACCGCCCTCGCCTGTTGCGGGCGAATCGCTGGGGCGGACCCGTTGGCAACTGCTGACCACGCCGCGTATCGCGGTCGCGATCATCTGCGCCATGGTCAGCTATGCGTTGATGAATCTGGTGATGACGTCGACGCCGCTGGCGGTGGTTGGCTGCGGATATACCAAGAACGACGCCGCAGATATCGTGTCGGCCCATGTGATCGCCATGTTCCTGCCGTCCTTCTTTACCGGCCATGTGATCGCCCGCTTTGGGGTCGAACGGGTGGTTGGCCTTGGACTTGCCATTCTGGCCGCCGCCGGAGTCGTGGGGCTTTCGGGGGTCGAATTGCCGAACTTCTTTGCGGCTCTGATGCTGCTCGGGATCGGCTGGAATTTCGGCTTTATCGGCGCCACCACAATGCTGGCCGGTGCGCATTCCCCGGCCGAGCGTGGTCGGGTGCAGGGGATGAACGACATGATCGTGTTCGGTTGTGTCACCATCGCATCGCTGGCTTCGGGCGGGTTGATGAACTGTTCCGGCGGCACCCCCGAGGCCGGGTGGAGCTCCGTGAACTATGCCATGGTGCCGTTTTTGGTTCTGGCCGGTGGTGCGTTGATCTGGCTGGCGCTGCACAAGCGGCGCAACGTTGCGATCTGAAGCCGGATCGTGACCTGAAAACGGCCGAGCCGAAACGCGCCTGATCTTGGGGCGGCTTTCGGTTCATTCCATGGTCCCCCGGCCCTAAACTCCGAAGAGTTGCGCGCGCAACAGACCGGCACGGCGGGCAAATTCCGCCCCTTGCAACCGCCCTTCAATCACCGCTGCCGGATCACGCAGAGAGTGGCGCAGAATACCCCGCGCCCGCCAGACCGACAGCGCCGCATGGCGCAGCGCGCCTGACTGAGCCTTGCGGTTACTCTCGAACCGTTTCAAATAGATGTCGGATTGTTCGGCGATCCATGGCTCTGCGTCCTGCGGCAAAGGCTGCTTGCCCGCCGCGATCAGCGCAGGCACCGCCAGAAGATAGTTGGCGAAAGCGCCGACCGATCCAAGCGCCTGCGCTTGTTCGTGTTCCTCAGCGCCAGCGCCCAGCGCACTGGCCGCCACCCGCATCAGCCCCCCACCCGTATCCGACAGGTACGAGTCGATTGCCGCCGCGTTTTCAAACGGGTCACTGTCGATGTCCGACCGGCGCGCGACAATCAAACGATCAAGCCGCCCGGTGCCCTCGTCCGCCGCCAGCCCTGCCAGTGAATGCGCCAAAGGCACAACAACCTCGTGGCGCCGCAACACGCCTCCTGCCGCGATTTCTTCCAGCGCATCGCGCCACCATTGCAGGCGCATTTCGGCGATCATCGATTCTTTCGTCACCCATGGCGCCCGCGCCACCTCGACGTTGAACGCATAGATCGGAAACAGCACAGCACGCGCCGCCGGGGGCGCCGCCATGACCGCCAGAAACCGGTCAGGATCGCCCTTTTTGACCATCTCGGCGCAGGCTTGCAGGGTCATTCGGGCTGCCCCGTCAGTTGAATGTCGCGGCGCAAACCCGATCTCACGCCCAGCAAATCTGCGTCTGGCTGCATGAACGGCCTCATGTTGCACCCTCGCCCGTATCGCGCACGAGTTTCCAGTTGATCGCATCAAGCAGCGCCTCGAAACTGGCGTCGACGATATTGGGCGACACGCCCACCGTCGACCAGCGGCGGCCCTGTGAATCCTCGCTGTCGATGATCACGCGGGTCACGGCCTCGGTGCCGCCCTGAGTGATGCGCACCTTGAAATCCACCAGCCGCATGTCGTCGATCATCGCCTGATAGGGCCCCAGATCCTTGGACAGCGCCTTGGAGAGCGCGTTGACCGGGCCGCGGTCGCTGCCGCTGTCGTCCATGGATTCACTGACCGACAGCATTTTGGTGTCGCCGATCTTGACCACGACGACCGCCTCGGACAGGCTGATCATCTTGTTATATTTGTTCTTTCGCCGCTCGATCGTGACGCGGTACCGTTTTACTTCGAAAAATGCCGGCAACAGGCCCAGCTCGTGGCGCGCGATCAGCTCGAAACTGGCCTGCGCGGTGTCAAAGGAATATCCCGCATCCTCGCGCTCCTTCACCGCGTCCAGAATCCGCCCCAGCGCCGGATCGCCTGCGGGCACAGTCAGCCCCATGTCGGCCAGCCGGGCGCGCAGATTGCTTTGCCCGGCCTGATTGCTCATCGGGACAATGCGCGCATTGCCCACCACGGCGGGATCGATATGTTCATAGGTCGTGGGGTCTTTGAGGATCGCGCTGGCATGCAGCCCGGCCTTGTGCGCAAAGGCGCTGGCCCCAACATAGGGCGCGCCACGCACCGGCACCCGGTTCAGGATATCATCAAGCCGCCGTGACACCCGCGTCAGCCCGGCCAGCGCGGTTTCATCCACGCCGATGGTAAACCGGCTGCGATAGGGTTCCTTCAACATCAGCGTCGGGATCAGCGTCGTCAGGTCGGCATTGCCGCACCGCTCGCCCAACCCGTTCAGCGTCCCCTGCACCTGCCGCGCGCCCGCATCGATCGCCGCCAGCGTTCCGGCCACGGCGTTGCCGGTATCGTCATGGGTGTGAATGCCCAGCCGGTCGCCGGGAATCCCTGCCGCGATCACCGCCGCCACGATCCGCCCGATGTCGCCGGGCAAAGTGCCGCCGTTGGTGTCACAAAGCACGATCCAGCGCGCGCCTGCATCCTTCGCCGCCTGCAGACAGGCCAGCGCATAGTCAGGATCGGCGCCATATCCGTCAAAGAAATGCTCGGCATCGAACAGCGCCTCGCGTCCCTGAGCGACCAGATGTGCGACGGAGGCGCGGATATTCTCAAGGTTCTCGTCTTGGGTGATGCCCAGCGCGGTTTCCACATGGAACACATGGGTTTTGCCCACCAGACAGACGGCGGGCGTGTTTGCGTTCAGGACCGCCGCCAGCACTTCGTCGTTGTCCGCGCTGCGCCCGACCCGTTTGGTCATGCCAAAGGCGCAAAATGTGGCGCGCAACTGTGGCGGAGCCTCGAAAAACGCTGAATCCGTGGGGTTTGCGCCGGGCCAGCCGCCTTCGACATAGTCGACACCCAACCCATCCAGCATCTGCGCGATGGTGTGTTTCTCGCCGGTGGAGAACTGCACCCCCTGCGTCTGCTGACCATCGCGCAGGGTGGTGTCGTAGAGATAGAGGCGTTCAGTCATGGGGCGACTCCAGATACGATTCAGAACAACAAAAGGCAGCCCGCCGCCACGGGTGAAACAGAAGCCGGGCGAGAGCTGCCAGTGTTGTGATCACTTGAACGACTCAAGCTGCGCGATGTCGAAGTTTGGTCCCGGCACCCATGTCACCGCCCCCTTCACGTCCGCGACCTGCACGCCTGAAGCGTTCAGCACTTCGCGCAACCGGTCCGCCTCGGCCCAATCCTTGGCCTCGCGCGCTTTTTGCCGCTGGACAAGAATGTCGTCGACCACCGGCCCCACCCAGTCAGGCAGTGCATCACCCTGCGATGTCGACAGTTCGAGAACGTCCCAATCCCTGACCAAACCCAGCATTTCCAACGCATACGCCAGCCCGACCAGCCCATAGGCCGTCTTGGCCTTGGACAGCAGATGCAGGCGCGCCATCACCCCCGGCGTGTTCATATCACTGGACAGATTGCCGATGACCTCGTGATCGGCAGTCCAGTCGCCGCTGGCTTTCAGCTTGGCCACCATCCCGGGGGAATAGCCATGTTTGCGCAGTACCGAGAGCCAGCCTGTCAGCGTCGCCTCGGCCTCGCGCCGCTTGTCCTCGGTCCAATCCATCGGCTTGCGATAATGCGTCGACAGAAAGACAAAGCGGATCACCTCACCCGGGACGCCCTGATCCAGCAGATCGCGCACGGTGAAGAAGTTGCCAAGACTCTTGGACATCTTCCGTCCCTCGACCAGCAGCATTTCATTGTGCAGCCAGATCTGCGCCATCTCATGCTCGGGATGGGCACAGGCGCTTTGGGCGATCTCGTTCTCGTGGTGCGGGAACATCAGATCGTTGCCACCGCCATGGATGTCAAACGACTCTCCCAGCAGCGCGCCCGCCATGGCGGAACATTCGATATGCCAGCCGGGACGCCCGGTGCCCCAGGGCGAGTCCCACCCGGGCTGCCCGTCATCCGACGGCTTCCACAATACGAAATCCATCGGATCACGCTTGTATGGTGCCACTTCGACCCGCGCACCGGCGATCATATCATCGACAGTCCGTCCCGACAGCGCGCCATACTCGGGATAACTCGCAACCGAGAATAACACATGCCCATCGGCGGCATAGGCGTTGCCCGATGCGATCAGACCTTCGATCATCGTCACCATTTGTGCGATATATTCAGTGGCGCGCGGCGAATGGTCGGGTGTCAGGTTGCCCAGCGCGGCCATGTCTTCGATGTACCACGCCGCCGTCTCATCCGTGATCTCGCGGATCGAGCGGCCCGTCTCGGCGGCCCGCGCGTTGATCTTGTCATCCACGTCAGTGATGTTGCGCACATAGGTGACGTGATCCGCGCCGTAAGTGTGGCGCAGCAGGCGGTACAGCACATCGAACACGATGGCCGGGCGCGCATTGCCCATATGGGCGCGGTCATAAACCGTGGGCCCGCAGACATACATCCGCACGTTTTCAGGATCGAGCGGGGTGAAAACCTCGCGCGTGCGGGTCTTGGTGTTGTGCAGTCTGATCTCGGTCATGTACCTTGCCCTGTTCTCGAACCCCCGGTGGCCCGGACATTCCGGACACGCGCGACCCCGCGGCGGGCTTAACAACTTCGGCAAAGTTTGGAAACGTCGAAGACCGGCCCGCGTGACGATGTCAGCGGATAATACAGCGCGTGATATGTGCCGGTGCGTTCATCCGCCCCATCTAACAGCGTCGGGCGGCGGGCGCAATCGGGGTGCGAAGGCGGCGCGGCAGGTCTTCGCGCGCGTGTCATTGCAGGGTTATCGGGCGGATCTTGGCGATTTAATCTTGCCCAGCGGACCTCCGCGCGACACTCTCGCCGCCATGAGCCACGCTTACGTCAACCGTCTGTGCGCCACCTTGCCCGGTGCAGAATGCTGTGACCCTTGGGGCGGTGGCCATGACGTGTGGAAGGTGGGCGGAAAAATGTTCGTCTCTATCGGTACGATGGACACTGGCATGTCGGTGAAATGCCCCGATATCGAAACTGCCGCCATGCTGATCGATGCCGGAGAAGGTGAACGCGCGCCGTATTTTCACCGCTCATGGATCCATGTGCCCTGGGGGGCGGATGAGACGGTGTTGCGCCACAGGATCGAGAATTCGTATCGTTTGATCCGCGCAGGGCTGACGAAAAAGGCACAGGCGGCGCTGGCTGCATTTCCCGAAGACTGGCCGGATCGCAAAGCCTGACGCGGCCGATCACCGCAAACGCCGGACATATCCGCCCCAAGTGGTTTGACAATCCGCCTTGCCCCGTGCCCCAAGGTTGTCTTGAGCGGCAGTGACACGAGGCGCAGATGCAGTTTTCACGAGGGACCAACCTCGGTTCGGTGAGCAACGGTGAAATATACCCGAAAAGCCGCGTGACCCTGGACGACCCCAGCTCATCATCGCGCTGCAACACCTCTATCTAGCGAAAGGGCTGACATGACATTCCGCGACATGCACAAAAAGGGCGATCCGTTTATTCTGGCCAATGCCTGGGACATCGGATCGGCAAAGATGCTGGTGGCGCTGGGGGCAAAGGCCATCGCCACGTCCTCTGCCGCCCATGGATTCACGCTGGGCCTGCCCGACGGCACGGTGACGCGCGACCTCGCGCTGAGCCACGCCGAAACTTTGGTCGCCGCCGTGAATGTTCCGGTGCAGGGCGATTTCGAAAATGGCTGGGGCGATGACCCCGATACCGTGGCCGAAACCGTGCGGCTGGCTGCTGAAATCGGGCTGGCCGGTATCTGTATCGAAGATACGGTGCTGCCCGGACAGGCCCCTTATGACCGCGCACTCGCCGTCGAGCGGATCTGCGCCGCCGCCGCAGCCGCCCGCGCCTTGCCCCGCGATTTCTTTCTGGTGGCCCGCGCCGATGGCTGTCTGACCGACGGATATGACCTGTCCGAAGCGCTGGCGCGGGTGCGCGGATATGACAAGGCCGGAGCCGATGGCGTCTATGTGCCCGCCCCCGGCACGCTGGCCGATCTTGCGGCCGTGGTGGCAGCCACGGACAAGCCGGTGAACGCGCTGGCGGCGGGGCCGTTCCTGTCGCACAATCGCGCCGATTTCGCCGCCATCGGGGTGGCACGCATATCGCTGGGCTCCTCCCTTGCCCGCGCCACCCATCGTGTCATCCGCGATGCGGGCAAGGCGATGTTCGGCGCGGGGGATTTTTCGCCCATGGCGAACGGGCTGAGCGCGGCCGAGGTTGACGGTTATCTGAAGGACAAGACGAATGAACCATGACGATCTGAACCACTGGTCGAAACGCGCGGCGGATTGGGCGACGGCCTATCACGCCGGGCTGCGTGATCGACCCGTGCGCCCGGACGTGACCCCAGGCGCGGTGGCGGCGCAACTGCCCGCCGCCGCCCCCGAGCACGCCGAGCCGATGGAAACCATATTCGCCGATTTCGAAGCGATCGTGCCGGGTGCCACGACTCATTGGCAACATCCCCGGTTTTTCGCCTATTTCCCCGCCAACGCCAGCCCGGCCTCAATGCTGGCCGAACAACTGGCCAATGCGATGGCCGGGCAAGGCATGTTGTGGCAGACCGCCCCCGCCGCGACCGAGATCGAGGGCGTGATGGTCGTCTGGCTGCGCGATGCCATGGGCCTGCCTTCGGCGATGACCGGCACGATCCACGACAGCGCCACCACGGCGACCCTGTCGGCGGTGCTGACCATGCGGGAAACCGCGCTGGCGTTCCGAAGCAACGTCACTGGACTGTCGGTGCAGCCCCGCCTGCGGCTTTATGCCAGCGAGCAGACCCATTCATCAGTGGACAAGGCGGTGCGGATCGCCGGCATCGGGCAGGACAATCTGGTCAAGGTGGCGCTTGATAGCCGCTTTGCCATGGACCCCGCCGCACTTGACGCCGCGATCCGCGCCGATCTTGACGCCGGGCATCTGCCTTGTGGCGTGGTGCTGTGCGTCGGCGGCACGTCGATCGGCGCAAGTGATCCGATCGCCGCCTGTATCGCCGTTGCCAAATCGCACGAACTCCCGGTTCATGTGGATGCCGCATGGGCCGGATCAGCGATGATCTGCCCCGAATTCCGCCCCCTGTGGCAAGGGATCGAAGGCGCCGACAGCATCGTGTTCAACCCGCACAAATGGCTTGGGGCACAGTTCGACTGTGCGGTGCAGTTTCTGGCCGATCCCACGGCGCAGCTGCGAACGCTGACGATCAAGCCGGACTATCTTTTGACCACAGGCGGTCCGGTCACCGATTACAGCGACTGGACCGTGCCGCTTGGCCGCCGGTTTCGCGCGTTGAAGCTGTGGTTCACCCTGCGCGCCTATGGGTTGGACGGGTTGCGCAACCGGATCCGCAATCATGTGGAATGGGCCGGAGAGCTGGCCGATGTGATCGCGGAATTGCCGGGGCTGGAGATCACAACGCCGCCTGCCCTGTCCCTGTTTACCTTTGCCGCCCGCGACGATGCAGCCACGCAATCCCTGCTGGAACGGATCAACGCGGACGGACGGATATATCTGACCCAGACGCGCCACCTTGGGCGGTATGTGATCCGCGTGCAGGTCGGGCAGTTCGACTGCACCCGCGACGATGTGATGATGGTCGCGGAAGTGGTCCGGGAACTATCGGCATGATCCGACATCTGCGCGTCGCTCTGGCCTGCCTGAGCCTAATTTTTGCCACGGCAACCCTCGCGCAGGACTTTCCGCCACCGATCAGCCCGTTTGTCAACGATTTCGCCGATCTTCTGTCGGACGAAGACGAGGCGGCGCTGACTTCACGGCTGAAACTCCTGCGCGACGACGCCGGTGTGGAAATGACGCTGGTGACGATCCTGCGCCGTGCCGATTACGGCAAGTCCGACAGCATCGAGAGCTTTGCCACCGGACTGGTCAACAACTGGGGGATCGGAGATGCCTCGCGCAACGACGGCATTCTAGTGCTGGTGGCACGAGAAGACCGGGAAATGCGGATCGAACTGGGAACGGGGTACGATGGCACATGGAATCGCGCCGCCCTGTTGGTGATCGAGGATTATTTTCTACCGTCATTTCGCGCTGACAACTATGCCCGTGGTATCCTGACCGGGATGGATCAGACCATCGCAAGCATCGCCCGCCGCTTTATTGACGGTGATCAGGCTGAAACCGCCGACGATGAGGACAATTCACTGGTAATTTTTGCTGCGGTCATCGGGCTTATCGCGCTGCTGATTGCGCGACGTCGGCTGAGTGACTGGTTCACCGGATTTCGGGCCTGCCCGAGCTGCGGCAGGCGCGGTCTAAGGGCCAGCCGCGAAGTTACACGTGAGGCTACAGAAGAAGAAATCGGACAAGGTCTGCGCACTGTTAATTGCGCCTACTGCGAATACAGCGACCATTCGTCTTATACGATCACCCAGAAATCTTCAGATGACTCGTCGTTCGGGGGTGGCAGTTCGTCGGGGGGTGGCGCCTCGGGCCGATGGTGACCCGAGGCGCCAGTATTCATTCGATCAGAAACGGTAGTTGACGTTAACGCCAACAGTCGTCGCATCCAGATCAAGACCGGTGCCGTCGAAGTTGTCGAACTTGTTATAGTTGACTTCGCCACCGACGGTGACGCTGTCTGTCAGCAGGTAATCAAACCCGGCGCCAACCAGATATCCGGTGTCGTTCGCGCTGACACCAGCGACTTCGCCGTCTGCATAGGCCGCACCCAGCGTACCATAGACCAGCGTACGGCCGGCGTCATAGCCCGCCTTCATCTTGAGCGTGGTCAGGCTGTCGATTTGGCCATTGCCGCTGTCGAAATCCAGGTTGGCTGCGTTCAGCCCAAGTTCGCCACCAAGAACAAAGGTGCCGAAATCATACAGGTATCCGGCTTGCAGGCCGCCTACGGCGCCGCTTCCATCTTCGTCTCCGCCCAGGTTACCATAACCGATGTTGGCACCAACGTATCCGCCGGTCCAGTCGGTGCCGGTGAAGGCAGGGGCGATCTGGGGTGCGGGCTGGATGTAGGGCTCAGTGACGACGGGTGCCAGGTTACCGGCAAGAACCGGAAGGGCAATCAGGCTGGCGGCGGCGGTTGCAAATGCAAGGGTCTTCATTTTGTCTGCTCCATAATTATAGGCACCGGGCGTTCTCCGGCGTCTCGGTTAGATAAGCCCCCAAGAGCGGAATTGTTCCCCCTTCACCAATCACGGTTTCGAGTGTTTCAGATCCCTGCGACTTTCCGCCCACAAAAGTGGGGAAATTCGGCGGTGTTTGGCCCGTCCGCGCGTTTGGAAACTGTAACGCAACGTCATCAAAGGGTTTTTCAGGGCCCGACCAGTTTTTAAAGCACGGTGGAATCAGCGGTCCGTCAATAAGGCCCGTCCTCCAGAACGCCATCGGCGGACATCTGGGCGTACAGCAACCCTTCGCGCAGACCCCGGTCGGCGACGGACAGACGATTCGTCGGCCAGATTCGCAGCAAGGCCTGAAGGATCGCAGCGCCCGACATGATCAGCGCATGACGGTCGCGTCCGATCCGCGGGTCAGTGCGCCGCCCCTCCGGGCCCAGGACCAGATATTCGCGGATGACCTTGTCAATCTGCCCCGAGGTCATGCGCAATCCGTCCACCCGGTTGCGATCATAGCGTTTCAGCCCAAGGTGAGACGCGGCAACCGTCGTCACCGTCCCCGAGGTGCCGATGATCTGAAAGCCGTCGATTTTCTGCTTCAATGCATAGGGCGAGAAATCCAAAAGGTTCTCTTCGAAGAACCAGCTCATCAAGGCAAAGCGTGCCGCGTCGGATTTAACATCGTCGAACTGATCACGCAGGGTGGCGACACCCAAAGGCACCGAGATCCAGTCGACAACCCGTGCAGCGGCAAAGGGCGAGGCCCGATCAGGCGCAAACCCGGAATGCAGCCGCATGATCGACTTGGGCCTTTCGATCTTCGGAACACGGGACAGATCGATCCAGACCAGTTCGGTGGAACCGCCACCGATGTCGACCACCAGCAGTTGCTCGGTCATCGTGCTGACCAGCGGCGCACAGGAAATCACCGCAAGCCGCGCCTCTTCCTCGGGCTGGATGATTTCCAGCGGCAGACCGGTTTCGCGTTTCACATAGGAAATGAAATCCGCGGCATTGGTGGCGCGCCGACACGCCTCGGTGGCGATAAGGCGCATGTTGGTCACGCGATGTTTGTTCAGCTTTTTGCCGCAGATACGCAGCGCCTGAACCGTACGGGCCATCGACGCGCGCGACAGCCGGCCAGACGATTCAAGCCCCGCGCCCAGTTGCACGGATTTCGAAAAGCTGTCGACCACATGAAACTGTGTGCCCCTGGGTTGGGCAATCAGCATGCGACAGCTGTTTGTTCCCAGATCCAGAGCTGCATAAAGCGCAGCGGGATCGGGTCTTGCGGTGCGCGGCGGCTCGACCGGCATGGGGAACCTGCCCGCACCATTGGGACGCAGGGGCGCCATCATGTCGCCCTCCATTAGGTTACTTCATACCTAACTGTCGGGACAGTTCCGCGCAAGATGCGCGTCGCGGCGGCCTCATGATGATACTGAGAACTTTGGGGATTCTCCCCTGTGGTCACGCGCCCGGTGACAGGATAGAAAGCGCATCAATTCGGTGCCCATCTGCCACAGCCAGACCGCACCGCGCATCCCGCCTTTTCAGGCTGAAAACGACCACCCGGAGGCAATATGGCCGAAGTTACCATCGTCTATTGGCGCGATATTCCAGCACAGGTCATCGTTGGCCGAGGCCGCCGCGCCGCCAAGGTGCAACTGCCTGAACGGTTTGAACAGGCCATCGACCGCGCCGCGATGAAGTCGGGCGCCCGGGGAACCGACGATTATCTGGCCGAATGGCGCAAGAGCGCGCCGGTGCATGTCGAAGGTGACGATACAGAGGTCGCAAACGCCGAAGCGTCGCGGCTGGAAGCAGAATACGACGCGGTGAGGATCAGGGAACTGATCGAAAACCACGGCCGGGCATGACCCCGGCCGGATTATGGCTCCGGGCGTGACTTTGGCCGGAATATGGGAGGCCGCGATGTCGTTGTTGAATTTCCGCCGCAAGAACGCTCCGAAACCGACGGCAGGGACCGAGGCTTTCCTTGAGGGATACTCGATCGAGGTGATGCCGCGCACGGCTGAAAAGATCGCGGATTTCCGCGCCCTGCTCCCCTTGGGCACCCGGGTCTATATCGCCCATATCGACGGCACACCAATTGGCGAAATGGTGGCGACCGCCCGCCGTCTGGCGCGCGACGGATTTGTCGTCATGCCGCATTTTCCGGCCCGTATCATCGCTGACAAGGCGACCCTGACCGACTGGATCGCACGGTATAAAGGCGAGGCGGGTGTGGATCAGGCGCTGTTGCTGGGCGGCGGCGTGGCACAACCGGTTGGCGACTATCATTCCTCCATGCAACTGATTGAAAGCGGCGCTTTCGACGGCTTTACCCGTTTGCATGTCGCGGGCCACCCCGAAGGCAACCGCGATATCGACCCCGACGGCAGCATGAAGAACGTCGAACAGGCCCTTGTCTGGAAACAGAAATTCTCGCAACGCACCGATGCAAAGATGGCGCTGACAACGCAGTTCTGCTTTGAGTCCGCCCCGGTGATTTCATGGGCCACTGCGATCAAGGATGCGGGCATCGACCTGCCGATTCACATCGGCGTTGCCGGTCCGGCGAAACTTCAGACATTGATCCGGTTCGCCATCACCTGCGGCGTCGGCCCATCGCTGCGGGTGCTTCAGAAACGCGCGATGGACGTTACCAAACTGTTGCTGCCATATGAGCCGACTGATTTCATCGCCGATCTGGCGGCACACAAGGCGGCGACCCCCGGATTCAACATCGAACAGGTGCATTTCTTCCCGTTGGGCGGAATAATGGCCAGCGCCAATTGGGCCCGAACCCATGGCGGCATTCACGGTATACCCGCACAGACAATGGCGGGCTGAGGATTTTCATGACACGCGCGATACTTCTGGATCTTGACGGAACGATCATCGATTCCGATCCGCTTCATGCGGCTGTCTTCGTCGAACTGCTGGCCAAATACGGGCGGCAGGTGGACGAGGCATTTTACTTTACCGATGTTCACGGTCGCCAGAATGTCGACATCTTCACCGAACTCCTGCCCGGCGAAGACCCACAGGCCATGTCCGAGATGAAAGAGGCGATGTATCGCGCCCGTCTTGCCGCGATTGACGCCCGCCCCATCGCCGGCCTGCCGGGGTTGCTGGATCGCGCCGCAGCCGCCGGTATCCCTGTGGGCCTTGTCACCAACGCCCCCCGCCTGAATGCCGACGCCGTGCTTTCGGCGCTGGGACTCTCCGACAGGTTCGCCACGCTGGTGATCGGCGACGAATGTGCCCGGGGCAAGCCCGATCCGCTGCCCTATACCACCGGTCTGGCCAACCTCGGAGTGGCACCCGACCAGGCCTTTGCGGTCGAGGACAGCCCCTCGGGCATTGTCGCGGCACGGGCCGCAGGAATTTACACGCTGGGCATCATGTCCAGCCTGACGTCCGATGCGCTGATCGGCGCGGGCGCGGATGAAACGATCAGTGATTTCAACGATACCGCTGTTCAGATACAACTGGACCGCCTGACAGGAGCCGACCAATGACCCGCACCGTGATCGAGAGTAAATCCAAGACTGTGGTGATCGGCTTTGACGAACCGTTCTGTGTCATCGGCGAACGGATCAATCCGACAGGGCGCAAGAAACTGGCCGCCGAACTTGAGGCCGGGGAGTTCAGCACCATCGAAAAAGACGCGCTGATGCAGGTTGCCTGTGGCGCAATGGTGCTCGACGTGAATTCGGGCGCGGTGTTCACCAACAAGATGGCCGAAGATCCGCGATACGCAGACAACAACTTTGTCGAACCGCCGCTGATGCGCGAGATGATCACCCGAATTCAGGCTCTGGTCGACGTGCCGCTGTGTATCGACAGCTCGGTCCCCGGTGCGTTGAAGAACGGGCTTGAGGCCGCCGAGGGCCGCCCCCTGCTGAACTCGGTCACCGGCGAGGAAGAGCGTCTGGAACTGGTCCTACCGCTGGTCAAGAAATACAATGTGCCGGTCGTGGCAATTTCCAACGACGACACAGGCATCTCGGAAGACCCCGATGTGCGCTTTGCCGTGGCGAAAAAGATTGTCGAACGCGCCGCCGATTTCGGCATCCCCGCCCATGACATTGTCGTCGATCCGCTGGTCATGCCGATTGGCGCCATGGGGTCTGCCGGGCAACAGGTCTGGGCACTGGTGCGCCGGTTGCGCGACGAACTGGGGGTGAACACCACCTGCGGCGCGTCCAACATCAGCTTTGGCCTGCCCCACCGCCACGGCATCAACGCCGCCTTCCTGCCCATGGCGATCACGGCAGGCATGACCAGCGCGATCATGAATCCCCTGCGTGTGGCGGAAATGGAGGCGATCCGCGCCGCCAACTTCCTGATGAACCATGACCCGAACGGCGCCCAGTGGATCGCCTTTTCCCGCATCATGGACGCGGTCGAATCCGGCACGTCCTTCGCCGAGGCATCGCAGGCATCTGCGGACTCGGGCGCTGGACGCGGCGGTCGCCGCCGTCGTCGATGATGGAGGGCGGTGGTCTGGCCCTTTGCGCCGCTCCGGGTTTGTGGTTGAGCTATCATGAACGGGCCACAGCGGCCCCGGGGAGCCCCACCTTTGCCCACACCGATGGACACGCCGCCGCTGCGCCAATCGCTGTGGCGTATGGCGTTGCGGATTCTGCTGCTGGGGGTGCTGATCTGGGGCGCGCACTGGCTGATGAGCCTTGCAATGGATGCCGTGGCGATGCTGCCCCAGGAGGCCCAGGGCTCGGCCCGGACCGGTGTGATCCTTGCGATGCTTGCGCTTTACGCCCTGCTGATTGCGCTGCCTTTCGTTCCGGGTGTGGAAATCGGCATCGGCTTGATGATGCTGAGCGGCGCCGTAATTGCACCTGCGGTCTATCTCTGCACAGTGACCGGGCTGATGCTGGCTTATCTAGCCGGGCGGTTCCTGCCACACGCCACGCTGCGTCAATTTTTTGCCGATCTGCGGTTGCGCGGTGCCTGTCGGCTGCTGGACGAGGTCGCGCCACTGTCGCGCACCCGACGTCTGGCGCTGATACGCCGAAAATTGCCCGGGCGGCTGGGGGGCTGGGCTGTCCGGTTCCGCTATGTCTCGCTGGCGGTGCTGTTCAACATTCCCGGCAGCACGATCATCGGCGGCGGCGGCGGCATTGCGCTGATCGCGGGCATGACCGGTCTGTTCGGATGGCGCGCGATGCTGGTGACGCTGCTGATCGCGACCGCGCCTGTTCCGCTCGCCGTCTGGCTGTTTGGCACACGCGCCATTGCCGTCCTGTGACCCCCTGCATTCCTTTTCACGGATCCGAAAAACCATGACCGACCCGCTTGTCATCTTCACTCCCTCGGGCAAACGTGGCCGGTTCGCTGTCGGCACGCCGATCCTGTCGGCAGCACGCAAACTTGGCGTCGATCTCGATTCTGTCTGCGGCGGGCGGGGCATCTGTTCGAAATGTCAGATCGCGCCCCAGTTCGGAGAGTTTCCCAAACATGGCGTAACCTCGGCCCAGACCGCCCTGTCCGACTGGAACACGGTCGAGGAACGCTACAAGTCGATCCGCGGAATGCTCGACGGGCGGCGGCTTGGCTGTCAGGCGACGGTTCAGGGCGATGTGGTGATCGATGTGCCGCCCGAATCCCAGGTGCACAAGCAGGTGGTGCGCAAGGAAGTCACCGCCCGCGACATCATCATGGACCCGGCAACGCGCCTGCTGTTCGTTGAGGTGGACGAACCCGACATGCACGAACCCTCAGGCGATTTCGAGCGTCTGGCCGCAGCGCTTGAGGCGCAATGGGAGACTGGCCCGATCACCGCACCGTTGGCGGTGCTGAAGAAACTGCAACCCACCCTGCGCAAGGGCAATTGGCAAGTCACCGTCGCGCTGCATCAGGGCCACCACGATCAGGTGGCGCGGGTCATGGATATCTGGCCCGGGTTGTACGAAGCCGGGTTGTTCGGGCTCGCCATTGATCTTGGCTCCACCACGATTGCCGCACATTTGTGCGATCTGACGGACGGGCGCGTTCTGGGCTCGGCTGGCGTGATGAACCCGCAAATCCGGTTCGGTGAAGATCTGATGAGCCGGGTCAGTTATGTGATGATGAACCCGGGCGGCGAAGAAGAAATGACCCGCGTTGTTCGTGAGGCGCTGAATCGACTTGTCGTGGAACTGGCGCGTGACGCCGAGATCGACTCGGCCGCCATCGTCGAGGCGGTCATTGTCTGCAATCCGGTGATGCACCACCTGCTGCTGGGGATCGACCCTGTCGAACTGGGTCAGGCGCCCTTTGCGCTGGCCATTTCGGGCGCGCTGTCGCTGGACTCGCACGAGTTGGATTTGAGGGCGATGAACACCTCGGGCCGCATCTATATTCTGCCCTGTATCGCGGGCCATGTCGGCGCCGATTGCGCCGCCGTCGCTCTCAGCGAGGAACCGGGAAAGCAGGACGATCTGACATTGATCGTCGATGTGGGCACCAATGCCGAACTGTTGCTGGGCAACCGCACCCGGGTTCTGGCCTGTTCGTCGCCCACCGGTCCGGCCTTTGAGGGCGCGCAGATTTCCAATGGCCAGCGCGCCGCACCCGGCGCCATCGAGCGGGTCGAGATCGATCCGGTCACCCGGGAACCCCGCTTTCGCGTCATCGGCTGTGATCTGTGGTCCGACGATCCGGCTTTCGCCGAGGCAACCGTCGCGACCGGTATCACCGGGATTTGCGGATCGGGAATTATCGAAGCGATTGCCGAAATGCGCATGGCAGGGCTGGTGGATTCCAAGGGTCTGAACGGATCGGCGGAACAGACCGGCACCGCCCGCATGATCCCCGAGGGGCGCACGCACTCCTACGTCCTGCATGACGCCACTGCGACCGGCGGGCAAATGATTGCCGTGACCCAGGGTGATATCCGCGCGATCCAACTGGCCAAATCGGCGCTCTACGCCGGGGCGCGGCTGTTGATGGATGAATTCGGAGCCGAACGGGTGGACCGCGTCGTGCTGGCCGGAGCCTTTGGCGCGCATATCAGCCCGAAACACGCGATGGTGCTGGGGATGATCCCCGACGCGCCGCTTGATCATGTGCGCAGCGCGGGCAACGCTGCTGGCACCGGCGCGCGTATCGCCCTGTTGAACCGCGCCTCGCGCAGCGAGATCGAAGAAACGGTTGGCAGGATCACCAAGGTGGAAACCGCCATCGCCCCCCGGTTTCAGGAGCATTTCGTGAACGCCAACGCCCTGCCCCATGCCACCGACCTTTTCCCCGAACTGCGCAAGGTCGTGACCCTGCCCGATATGCTGTTCAACACCAGTGGCGATGGCCCCGACGGACGCCGCCGCCGTCGGCGCAGCTAACGCTCAGGGGCCGCGCTTGCGCAGGTGCCAGGTCAGCGCGCCGGTGATCAGGATCGCCAGCGCGTCGTGATCCGGCGGCGCGTCGAACAGGACGGCCCGGTTGCCGTCATAACGAAAGAGATCGGGTAATATGGCCCGAAACTCTGACAGGATCGTTGTCTGGCAATGGACGTACAGCGCGCATTCACCTGTCTTTGCCACCCCCAGCCGAATTGTCGATCCGGCCTTTGTGGATGATGTCAGATAGGCCGGCTGCCCCCATTTCAACGTCTCGTCCAACGGCCCCACCCCCGGGGTCCGCGCCGCCGTTGCAAAGATCAGCCTGCGCAACGCCATAAGATCGGCACGCACCGCTTTCGGAAAAGCAGCGAAAACAGCGGCAACCCGCGGGTCAAAAAAGGCAGGGTCCATCCCCTCAGCATAGGGCACGCCGCGCCCGTGCCGCAAAATTTATTTCGCCAGTCCTGAAACTCTGAACGCCGCGCCGCCGTGGGTTCGACCAGAAGGCAGAAACACTGTCAGTCACCGGAGGACTACCATGCGCTCGATCCTGAAAACCACGACCCTCTTCATCGCCTTGGCCGCTGGCCCGGGGTTCGCCGCAAGCCATGCCGAGACCGGCAACCCAATGGTCGGCGGCGCCGCGATGATGGCCGATATGAACATCATCGAAAACGCCCTGAATTCGGCCGATCACACCACGCTGGTTGCCGCGGTCAAGGCTGCTGGTCTGGTCGAAACCCTGAGTGGCCCCGGCCCGTTCACCGTCTTTGCCCCCACCAATGCCGCCTTTGAAGCCCTGCCCGCAGGCACCGTCGAGACGCTTTTGAAGCCTGAAAACAAGGCGATGCTGACCAAGATCCTGACCTGCCATGTGGTTGCTGCCGATGCCATGTCGGACGCCATCATCGGCATGATCGCCGACGACAACGGCGCCCATCCCGTGCCCACTGTTGGCGGATGCACCCTGATGGCCAAGATGGACGGCGAGATGATCACCCTGACTGATGAGACCGGCGGCACCGCCACCGTGACCATCGCCGATGTGAAGCAGTCAAACGGCGTTATCCACGTGATCGACACAGTTCTGTTGCCCGGCGCCGAAAAGGCCGATGCAATGAAAAAGCCCGACACGATGAATAAAGACACGATGAATAAAGACACGATGAACAAAGACGCGATGGAGACGAAGGCCGAAACGCCCATGGGTGACAACCCGATGGTCGGCGGCGCGGCAATGTTCGCCGACAAGGACATCATCGACAACGCCGTGAACAGCGCCGATCACACCACGCTGGTCGCCGCGGTCAAGGCTGCCGGTCTGGTCGAAACCCTGAAAGGCGACGGCCCGTTCACGGTGTTCGCACCGACCAATGCCGCCTTTGAAGCCCTGCCCGCAGGCACCGTCGAAACTCTGCTGAAGCCCGAAAACAAGGACATGCTGACGAAGATCCTGACCGCCCATGTCGTGCCGGGCCGGATGACTGCCGCCGATCTGACCAACGGATTGACGGGCAAGCAGTTCAACAATCTGGAAACCGTTTCGGGCGATGCCCTGTCGGTGCAGAAAACCGCCAGCGGCAAAGTCTATGTGTTTGACGAAAGCGGCAATGCCTTCGAGGTGACGACCGCCGACGTGATGCAATCGAATGGCGTGATCCATGTGGTCAACGGTGTGCTTTTGCCGAAGTAAGCCGCGCCGCACCGGCTGCGCGCTGTTCGAAGCGCAATGCGGTACAGGTTTGACAAACGGAAAGGGCCGCCCGGATCGGGCGGCCCTTTCATTGGATCGGTAAAGGTGTTCAGCCCGCCGCCGTTACCGCACGTCCGGTCATCACCTTGATCAGATGTGCGCGGTAAGCGCCGCTGCCGTGCAGGTCGGAAATCATCCCGTCCGCCGATACGTTCAGATCGTCCAAAGCCGCCGCGCTGAAATTGTCCGACAGCGCAGTTTCCGCCTCGGACCAGCGGAACACACCGCCCTCGGATGCGCCGGTCACCGCGACACGCACCCCGTCCGAGAATTTGGCAACGAACACCCCGACCAGCGGAAAGCGCGACGCCGGCTGTGCGAACTTCTGATAATTCGCCGCCTCGGGCACCGGAAACCGAACCTCGGTCACGATCTCGCCTTCCTCAAGCGCCGTGGTGAACATGCCAAGAAAGAAATCGTCGGCGGCAATTTCGCGGGCGTTGGTCACGATGGTCGCGTTGCTGGCAAGACAGGCCGCAGGATAACAGGCCGAAGGGTCGTTGTTGGCCACCGATCCGCCGATGGTCCCGCGGTTCCTGACCGCCGGATCGCCGATCCGTGACGCAAGTGCCGCCAGCGCCGGATAATCGCTCTGTGCTGCAATGGCGCCGTGGGTGGTGCCGCCGCCGATGCACAGCCGCCCGTCGTCATCGCTGTCGATGCCCTTCATCTCGGCAATTCCGGCGAGGCTGATCAGCCGCCCGGGCTGTGCCAGCCGCTGTTTCATCGTCGGGATCAGGGTCTGACCACCGCCCAGCGCCTGTGCTTCTTCGTCTTTCAGCGCGGCAACGGCATCCGCAAGGGTTTCGGGCCGTTCCATTTCGAATGCATACATTCTGTCGTTCCTTATGCTTGACCGCCCAGCGACCGGCCCTCGGCCGAACCACTGGAGCGGGCCGCGGGCTGTGCCGCACCTTCGTTTGCCGTCGCATCGTTCATCGCGGCCCAGACCCGCGCAGGGCTGAGCGGCATGTCGATGTGTGTGACGTTTTTGCCTGCCCTTTGCAACGCATCGCAGACCGCATTGACCACGGCGGGGGGCGATCCGATTGCCCCCGCCTCGCCACAGCCTTTGACGCCCAAGGGATTGTGGGTGCAGGGCGTCTGGCACGAATGATCCACCGTAAACATCGGCATGTCATCGGCGCGCGGCATGGCATAATCCATATAGGACGCCGAAATCAGCTGCCCGTTCTCGTCATAGGCACAGGCTTCCAACAGTGCTTGCCCGATCCCCTGCGCGATTCCGCCATGCACCTGTCCGTCAACAATCATCGGGTTGATGATGTTGCCAAAATCATCGGCGGCGGCGAAACGCTCAATGGTGACCTTGCCGGTATCCGGATCCACCTCGACCTCGCAGCAATAGGCGCCGGACGGATAGGTAAAGTTGTTGGGATCATAAAATGCGGTTTCCTCCAGCCCCGGCTCCAGATCCTTCAGCGGATAGTTGTGCGGTACATAGGCCGCCAGCGTCACATCCCCCCAAGCCAGTGATTTGTCGGTTCCGGCGACCGTGAATTTGCCGTCTTTCAGTTCGATATCCTGATCCGAGGCTTCCATGATGTGCGCGGCGATCTTCTTCGCCTTGGCGATGATCTTTTCCGTCGCCCGCACCATTGCCGATCCGCCAACGGCAAGCGAGCGTGAGCCATAGGTGCCCATGCCCATTGGCGCATTCGCCGTGTCGCCGTGGACGATCTCGATCATATCCTCGGGGATGCCGATCATGTCGGCCACCACCTGCGGGAACGCGGTTTCGTGCCCCTGCCCGTGGCTGTGGCTGCCGGTCATCACCACCAGCCCGCCGGTGGCATTCACCCGCACCGTCGCCGATTCATACAACCCCGCGCGTGCGCCCAACTGACCCACAAGGTTCGACGGGGCGATCCCGCAAGCCTCGATATAGCAGTTGACGCCCAGCCCGCGCAGCTTGCCACGTGTCTTGCTTTCGGCAAGCCGTGCGTCGAACCCGGCCAGATCGGCAATCTCGATCAGCTTGTCCATCGTGGCATGATAATCGCCGGTGTCATATTCCACCGCCACCGGGGTGGCATAGGGGAATTCGGTGATGAAATTCTGTCGGCGCAGTGCGATCGGGTCACGCCCGGTTTCGCGCGCCGCCTTGTCGATCACCCGCTCAAGTTGATAGGTCGCCTCAGGTCGGCCAGCGCCGCGATAGGCGTCGACTGGAACGGTATTGGTGAACACCGCTTTCACGTTCACATAGATCAGCGGCGTTTTATAGTTTCCTGCCATCAGGATGCCATGCAGCCAAGTGGGCACCGACGGCGCAAAGGTCGACAGGTATGCGCCCATGTTCGCATAGGTATCGGTGCGCAGGGCGGTAAACATCCCCTCGGCGTCCATGGCCAGTTCGATCTTGCTGACATGGTCGCGCCCATGGGCGTCGGACATGAACGCTTCGGATCGCGACGACGTCCATTTGACCGGACGCCGGCAAGCCTTGGCGGCAAAGGTACAGAATGCCTCTTCGGCATAGTGGAAAATCTTGGTGCCGAACCCGCCACCCACATCGGGCGAGACGACGCGCAGCTTGTGCTCGGGAATACCGAGCACAAAGGCGCCCATCAAAAGCCGGATCACATGCGGGTTCTGCGACGTGGTATACAGTGTGTAATCGCCCGTGCCCTTTTCCCACTGGCCTACGGCAACGCGAGGCTCCATCGGGTTGGCGATCAGCCGGTTGTTGACCAGCTCCAGAGTGGTGACGTGGTGCGCTGCCTTGAACGCCTCATCCACCGCCGCCTTGTTGTCTTCGATAAAGCCCCAGTCATAACAAAGGTTCGACGCCAGATCGTCGTGCACCTTGATCGCGCCGTCCTGGACCGCCTTCTTCATGTCGATCACGGCGGGCAGTTCTTCGATGTCCACCACGATGGCCTCGGCGGCATCGCGCGCCTGTGACAGGGTTTCAGCCACCACAGCGCAGATCGGATCGCCCACATGGCGGACCTTTCCATGGGCCAGAACCGGGTGTTTCGGCTCTTGCATCGGATTGCCGTGCCGGTCGGTCACGCACCATCCGCAAGGCAGCCCGCCGATGTCGGCGAAATCCTCGCCGGTGAAAATACGCACGACCCCCGGCATTCCCGCCGCCGCCGCCATATCAATCGATCTGATCCGTCCATGGGCCACATCCGAGCGCAGGAAATGCACATAGGCCTGCCCGGCAAGGTTGATATCATCCGTATATCGACCGTCACCGGTCAGAAACCGGATATCCTCGCGCCGTTTGGGGCTGGCCCCGATACCATGATCCTTCGGCATAGCTTTTCCTCCCAGAAAGCGAGGGGTTATCCCCCTTCACACCCGCCGGGGCCGGAAATGCGGCCCGGGCTTCTTCTTTGTATAAATACTCAAAAAAACGCCTGCCGGGTGTCTATTCGGCGGCGATGGCACTCACGTCCTGACCGCTGGCCGCCAGGATTGCCTTGACGATGTTGTGGTATCCCGTGCAGCGGCAGATGTTGCCCTCAAGATACTGGCGCACCTCATGTTCGCTGGGCCGCGGGTTGTCCTTCAGCAGCGCGGCGGCCGACATCACCATGCCCGGCGTGCAGAACCCGCACTGAAGCCCGTGATGATCCTGAAACGCCTGTTGAATCGTGTTCAGCGATCCGTCGGCATTGGCCATGCCTTCAATCGTCGTCACCTCGGCGCCCTCGGCTTCGGCGGCAAACATCGTGCAGGCCTTGATCGCCTGTCCGTCCACATGCACCACACAAGCGCCACACTGACTGGTGTCGCATCCCACATGGGTGCCGGTCAGCGACAGCGTATCGCGCAGATATTCGACCAGCAGGGTGCGCCCCTCGATCTCGCCACTTGTCGCGCGCCCATTCACGCGCATGGAAACCTTAGACATCGCATCCTCCGTTGATCGTCTTTGGGGCAAGTTAATCATGCCGGGCAGGGTTTGAGAACCACCGATTTGTTCCCGCTGCCACATTCCGCCATGCCGCAGCGCAGCAGGCAAGTTGTGAATAAGGTTGTGTAAATCCCCACGGCTGGCGCGCCGCTCATCAGCGGCTTTCCCGCGGGCGCGGCCGGGTCGGGATTTCCTTCAACAACCCGCCGACGCCCATGCCCATGATGTCTTGCGCACTGACGGGAACGCCGCAGACGATCCGCTCCAGTACCCAGTCGGCACCATTCAGAGCCGGCGACCGGGCACAGCTTGGCAGGCCGATCACCGGCCGTCCGGCCAGTTCGCCCAGAAACAACAGGTTTCCCGGATCGACCGGCATCCCAAAGTGATGCACCGTGCCCCCGGCCATGCGCACCGCCTGCGGCGCGACATCATGCAGGTCGGATGTCGCCGAGCCTGTCAGGATCAGCAACAGATCGGCACCCGCACCTGTGGCGGCGTCGGCTGTTGCCGCGCGCAATGCCTGGGCCAGCAGACCCGCGTCATGGCGCACGCAAACCACAGGTTTCAGGTCAATTCCCAGGGTTTCAAGACGGGCAGCCATCGCCCTTGGGCCCTTGCCGTCACCCGTTCCGGCAATCACGGTTTCGATCAGCGTGGCCGTGGATATCGACACGGGCGCGACCGAAAACCCGCCCGCTGCCGCGGTTTCGGCGCTTTCCAGTGCCGCACCCGGCACGGCATAGGTGATGATCTTTATCGTCGCGGCCATATCGTTCGCGGCCAGAGGCGCCCATTCACGGACCGTGGCGACCGTGATTCCGGGGTCGATCCGGTTCACCGCGTCGATCCGCTCGCGGTCGATCCGCGCCACACCGCGCTCTGTCGCATAAAGGTTCACCCGCCCGGTTGCCGCAACCGAAGCCCGCAACCCGGTTTCCCCCGCAACCAGAGCTGCCGCCAGCCGGGTCGCCGCGTCATTTTCGGTCACGTCGCCGGGTTCGGCGCGGGCGACAGTCACGCTGTTCACGCCGGCCCCTGCAAGCGCCTTGATATGGTCGGCGTCAAGCACGACACCCTTGCGCAAACGCCGCTCGCCGACCTGCACCGAATGGGCCAGAATCGTGCCCTCTGCCCGGGCCACAGGAACCTCGCCGAACCACATCAGCCGCGCCTCAGGGATTGGGTGATCTGGGCCATCACCGAGAGGGCGATTTCCGCCGGGCTGCGCGATCCGATATCCAGCCCGACCGGCGCATGAATTCGCGCGATATCGGCGTCGCCGAACCCTTGTTCGCGCAACCGTTCCACCCGTTTTGCATGGGTCCGACTGGACCCAAGGCACCCGAGATAGAAAACATCGGATTTCAACGCCGTCACGATGGCCGGATCGTCGATCTTCGGGTCATGGGTCAGGGTCACAACTGCCGTGCGCGGATCCAGCCCATGGGCGGTCAGCGCCGCATCCGGCCAGTCGTGGATCAGGGTTTCCTCCGGGAACCGCGCCGCACTTGCGAAAGCCTCACGCGGGTCGACCAGAACCGCGTCATACCCCGTCATCCGCGCTATCTGCATCAGCGGTTGCGCAATATGCACGCCGCCGACCACCACCATACGCAATGGTGGATTGTGGATGGCGACAAAGGTTTCGCCGTCCGGCTCGAACCCCGACCGGTCAAGCCGGAACCGTTCGGGAAATTCCTCGGCCCCGGTCAGGCGGCGAGTCCAGTCGGCGGTGTTCACCACATATCCGACCTGCCGCCGTTCCGCCCGCGTCGCCACCAATTCCGCCAGCATTGCCTCGGGGAGGTCACGGCCCACCGGTTCGACCAACACACGGATCCGCCCGCCACAGGCCAGACCGACAGCAAAAGCCGTGTCGTCGCTGACGCCGAATTCAAGCAGGCGCGCGCCACCGGTCTCAACCGCTTCCTGTGCTTCGACCACCACAGCGCCTTCGACACAGCCGCCCGAAACAGAGCCCGCGATTTCCCCTGCGCCGGATATCGCCAGCTGGCTGCCCGTGGGGCGCGGCGCCGAGCCCCAGGTTTCGACCACGGTTGCCAGAGCAGCCCCCTTGCCGTCCCGGTGCCAAGCCAGCGCGATTTCGGGGATATCGTCAAATGCGGGTGTCATGATCGGCCCTCCTCTGCACGATCATCGGTCAGGCGCGGGGCATAGTCCAGTCACCGCCGACGCGTGACGCACGCAGAGTGTTCACCGGGTCCGGCAGGTGGAACGCGGTAGAAGGTGAGCCCTTTGCAATAAAAAACCGCCCCGGTCAGGGGGCGGTTCATATTGCGATCTTTACCCGAGATAAACACTCTCAGGGGCAAGTGATCAGTTCAGCGATGCGACCTGCATCAATCCGGTGATCCGGCGCAGTCCGGCCCGACGGTTGGCACGTTCAGCGCTGTCCACTTCAACCTTCAGGTCGGATTCGCCATAGCCCTGCACGACCAGATTTTCCGGCGGCACGCCGAAATACTCGGTCAAGGCCAGAGCAAGCGATTCCGCCCGGCGATCCGACAGGATCAGGTTGGTGCCCGCTGCGCCCACGGCATCGGTATGACCCTCAACCAGAAATATCTCATTCGGGTTGCGGTCGATCATTGCGGCAATCTGCCGGCCGAGATCACCCAGTTTTTCCGCCTCGGTCGGGCGGATCGCAGCAGAGCCGGTTTCAAACGTGATGGTATCCACCTCGATCGACGGCGCCAATTTGCGAACCTCAGAGATCTGCCGGATCTGACCCAGCGAGAAGCGGCGGTCGTATACGCCATCGCGTTCCAGAGCGGCGCGCAGCTCCTCTGCATTGTTGGTCTGTGCAACCGGTGCCGCAGCCGCCGGAAGTGTCGTGACATCGACCGGTTCAAAGGTGACGGTATCGTCGATCAACAAGACCTGAGTGCCATCGGCCCGCACCAGCGCACGGCGCAGAACCCGCAGGTCAGCGTCACGGATGGTAACCACACTGGTTCCATCTTCACGGGTGGTGACCGTCCGGGTCGATCCGTCAGAGAATGTCTGCGTCTCGACATTGCTGCCCGGGCGGCGCAGCAAGGCGTTATCGTCCTTGATCACCTCCATGCCGCCGTCCTTGTTGGTGACGACCAGACGGTCCTGCGATGTGCTGACCACTTCGCGGTTGCCCTTAATCACCGCGCCGACGACTAGAGCGCCTGCGCCGAGCAACAACGCCTTTTCAAGATTCGACAGACCATTGTCCTTTGCGGGCGCGGCACCGGCTGTCGCTTCGATCTTGCCTTCAAAATCCTCGTCCGAGGAACGCGAGTTTTCTTCGGTCAGCGTTTCGTTTGTGACCTCGGCATCGGTAGAACCCTCTTCGGCAGATGCAGCAGCGGCAGGTGCGGGCACAACCTCAACTACGTCGTCTTTCGGGCGGCGCTTTGGCTTTGCCGAAGTATCTACGGCTTCGTCATTGGCCTCGGCGCGTTCGGCCTTCTTGTCGGCTTTTTTCTCGGCCTGACGGGCGGCCTTTTCGGCGTCTTTGTCTTTCTCGGCCTGTGCTGCAGCTTTCTCTTCGGCCTTCTTGTCCGCCTTGGCCTCAGCCTTTTCGGCCTTTGCGTCCGAACTGGATTGTGCCTGGTCCGCCGCTTTCGCTTCGGGGGCGTCATTCGCCCCAAGCTTTTTCTTGATCGCATCGTCGGTCATCGCTTCGGCAGCAGGCGCGGCCTTATCCGCGGTCGGCTCTACGACATTAGCAGCAGGAGCGTCGGCGGAAGATCTGGGTTCGACAGGTGCGTCCGCTTCGGCAGGGGCCTGCGTTTTGGTCGCTTTATCAGCTGCCTTTTCGGCCTGCTTTGCCGCTTTTGCAGCCTCTTTTTCGGCGTCTTTTTCGTTCGCGCGCTCGTCCTTTTTAGCGGCTTTACGCTCTTCCTTGGTCATCTTGGCCGCATCATCTGTCGCGGCTTCGGCTTCGCCGCACGGCGGTTCGACGCCTTCGGGGCAATCAACTGCTTCAGTTAGGTCTGTCGCAGCCTGTTCGGTCGAAGAGACCGCTCCGTTCTGTTGAGCGGGAAGAACAGACGGGACGACCAACGCCAGAGAGGCAAGCAGCGCGGTTGTTGTCTTCAGCGAATTGCGCATTATCGATTCCTTTGATGTCACTTTGAAAACTGTGGCTTGCGCCGACAACACGCGGCGCGCCGGAAAGTTCACTTCTTTGAATCACCTATTCGCGATACCGGCAAGAAGTCGCGCCTTTTCGCCATTGTCACCGGGATGCGACAGGGCCTGCGCCAAGCCTTCCAGCGTTGCAATCGAGTGTCCTGCGCGCAGCGTGTCCACATGGGGCAGAATCGCCTGCACCCCCTGCGCGCGGGCCGCAAACCCATCCCAGCGCAACAACGGGTTCAGCCAGATCAACTGTCGCGCCGAAAGATGCAACCGCTCCGTTTCACGGCGCAGGGTCTCGGGATCATCCCGCTCAAGCCCGTCGGTGATCAGCAGCACAACAGCGCCCTGCCCCAGCACCCGGCGCGACCAGTCGCGGTTGAACTCTCGCAGACAGGCACCAATCCGCGTGCCGCCCTCCCAATCCTGCGCCTCCGCCCCCGCCGCCGCAAGGGCCGCATCCACATCGCGCCGCGCCATATGGCGGGTGATGTTGGTCAGCCGGGTGCCAAAGGTAAAGGCATGCACCTTTGCCCAGCCCGCGCCCTGCTGATTGCTGACCGCATGCAGAAAATGCAGCACAGCGCGGGAATAATGGCTCATCGACCCCGAGATATCGCAGAGCGCGACAAGGTTGGGGAATCGTTCGCGGCGCGACCGTTTGGCGATCTGGCTGATTTCACCACCACGGCGCATTGCCGCGCGCAGGGTCGCGCGCCCGTCCGGCAGGCGCCCTGAATTATCGGCAAGAGTGCGGCGGCTGACGATCGGTTTCACCGGCAGTCGCAGACGCGCCAGCATGCGTTTTGCCTCGGCCATTTCGGCATTCGACATCTGTTCAAAGTCAAGATTGCGCAACCGCTCCTGCGATGTCGTGGTCCGGGTGGCATCAATCTCGATCTCGCTGCCGTCCTGTTCGGGCATATCGGGAAGCGCGCGATCCACCCCATCAAGCAGGGATTCGGCGGCGCGCTTTTCCCCCGGTTTCGCAAGCCGTTCTTCCTGCACACCCCGGATCGCCGGGGCCAGCAGTGACATCATATGTTCAAGGTATCGCGGATCGCGCCAGTACAGCCGGAAGATCTGATCGAACACGACGCGATGTTCCGGTCGGCTGACGAAACAGGCGTGCAACGTCCAATAAAAATCCCGCCGGTCGCTGAACCCGGCAGCGGCAACAGCGCGGATCGCATCCAGCACCCGCCCCGTCCCGATCGGCAGACCCGCCGCGCGCAACGCCCGGGCAAACCATGTGATATTGCGCGTCAGACGCGGATTATCGGGCAGGTCCAGCGCGGGCAGATCAGCCATTGTGAAAGTACATCCCTAACGCAATGAGTGCCGCAAGGATGGGTACAGCGAAATGCCAGCCGTAAACGTATAGTTCCGCAAATCTTCCGTAGTTGCGGAGGCTGGTATTAAATAGCTTCAGCTCGGGAAGTATCTGCGAAACCATATCTTCAATCGCATACTCGTCTTGTCCGAGTTCCTCTACAGCGCTTATCAAGTCTTCCACGAGACCATGAAATCTTTTATTGTGCGCCGCGCTAGCTCGACCCGCCCACTTACTCTGACCATGGATGTTCCAACCACGATAGGAAGCCAGATCAGAATACCATTGAACGAAGTGCGCGATTGCCGAAATCACGACGAGGACGGCAAGCACCGGTAAAAACTTCCCCTGTTCAAACTTCAGCCCAATGATCGATGTTTCAGCAAGCTGAATCCAACCCAAAGCTCCAAAGACGAGTGTGCCTGAAAAAACGAGCGTCGTGCGTCCGGTCGCACGCGTGGCGCCCGAGATTGCCTGTTCACCTAAAAAATTCATCCCGCCACAGGCGTGGCACGGATGGCGTCAAGCAGGCGCGCGGCCTCGGAGCCCTGAAGTTTCTGGATGTCATCCTGATACTTCAAAATTGCGCCCAGAGTGTCGGCGATCACTTGCGGCGACAGCTCGATCGTGTCCAGCGCCAACAGGCATTTGGCCCAGTCGATGGTTTCGGCAACGCCGGGTTTCTTGAACAGATCTTCGGTGCGCAGGGCCTGAATGAAGGCGACGATTTCCCGGCTGAGCGTTTCTGACGCCTCGGGTGCGCGGGCGTTCAGGATCGCCATTTCGCGATCAAACGTCGGATAATCGACCCAGTGGTAAAGACAGCGGCGTTTCAGGGCATCGTGAACCTCGCGCGTGCGGTTCGACGTCAGGATCACAATCGGCGGTTCGGGGGCGGCGATCCGCCCCAATTCGGGGATCGTAACGGCGAAATCCGACAGCGCTTCGAGCAGGAAAGCCTCGAACGGTTCATCGGTGCGGTCCAACTCATCGATCAGCAGGACGGGTGGGCCGTTCGGGTGCGGCCGCATCGCCTGAAGCAGCGGGCGGGCAATCAGATATTCCTCGGAAAACAGCTCGGTTTTCAGGGCGGTACGATCGGCGCCCCCGGTGGCTTCGGCGGTGCGGATGGCGATCATCTGTTCGGCAAAATTCCACTCATATACCGCGCTGGCGGCATCCAGCCCCTCGTAACATTGCAGGCGGATCAGATCGCGCCCCAAGCCCGCCGCGATGGCCTTGGCGATTTCGGTCTTGCCGACGCCTGCCTCGCCCTCCAGAAACAGCGGTCGCCCCAGTTTCAGCGCCAGAAAAGTTATAACGGCAAGGGGTCGGTCACAGACATAATTCTGCGCCGCAAGAAGGGTTTGAACCCCATCGATACTGTCCGGTACGTTTGCCATCTTCACTCCCTGCCTGCGCTGCAATGCTGCATCTGCGGACGGGCACGTCAAGGGCGCGCGGTAATTGCCCTTTCGCCCGGACCGGCGTAGACCAGATTCAACCGGCACAGGAGCAACTGCGATGAACGCCACCCCCCCGATTTCCGCCAAAGATGCGCCCGAGATGGCAAGTTTCACCTGGGACGACGCGCTGTTGCTCGACGATCAGCTGGACGAGGACGAGCGGATGTTGCGCGACGCAGCCCGCGCGTTTTCGCAGGACGTGCTGCAACCCAAGGTGGTCGCCGCTTACCGCGAGGAGTTGTCCGATCCGGACCTGTTCCGCCAGATGGGCGATGCCGGACTGCTGGGGGCCACCCTGCCCGAAGAATACGGCGGGCTTGGCGCGGGATATGTCACCTATGGGTTGATTGCGCGGGAAGTGGAGCGTGTCGATTCCGGATACCGCTCGATGATGTCGGTCCAGTCGTCGTTGGTGATCTATCCGATCTATGCCTACGGCTCGGAAGAACAGCGTCGCAAGTACTTGCCGGGCCTGTGCTCGGGTGAATTGATTGGCTGCTTTGGGCTGACCGAACCCGATGCCGGATCCGACCCGGGCGGGATGAAAACCGTGGCAAAGAAATCGGGCGCCGGATATGTGATTTCCGGCTCGAAGATGTGGATCTCCAACAGCCCGTTTGCCGATGTCTTTGTCGTCTGGGCGAAATCCGAGGCCCATGGCGGCAAGATCCGCGGGTTCATCCTTGAGAAAGGGATGAAAGGGCTGAGTGCACCCAAGATCGGCGGCAAACTGTCCCTGCGGGCCAGCACCACAGGCGAAATCGTGATGGACGGTGTCGAGGTGGGCGAAGATGCGCTTTTGCCCAACGTCGAAGGGCTGAAAGGTCCGTTTGGCTGTCTGAACCGGGCGCGTTACGGCATTTCATGGGGCGTCATGGGTGCTGCCGAATTCTGCTGGCACGGCGCGCGGCAATACGGGCTGGACCGCAAACAGTTTGGCAAACCACTGGCGCAAACGCAGCTTTTCCAGAAGAAACTGGCGGACATGCAGACCGAGATCACACTGGGGCTGCAAGGATCGTTGCGTCTGGGCCGGTTGATGGATCAGGGCCGCGCAGCGCCTGAGATGGTCTCGATGCTCAAGCGCAACAACTGTGGCAAGGCGCTGGATATCGCCCGGATGGCGCGTGACATGCACGGTGGCAACGGCATTTCCGAGGAATATCAGGTGATCCGCCATATGGTGAACCTTGAGACCGTCAACACCTATGAAGGCACCCATGATGTGCACGCGCTGATCCTTGGGCGGGCGCAGACAGGTTTACAGGCTTTCTTTTGACTTAACAGTCATGTGCCGGGCAAAGTTGATAGATCACATCAACTTTGCCCGCCTGTTGCAGTCCGGTACAGACGGACCAAATGCTGCGACAGGGCAGCATCCGGCGGTTCGCTGCCATTGGAGAGACACAACCGCCCGTAGAGCTGCACGGTTTCCGGATCGTTCAGCATGCGGGCAAGCGTCGCGCGGGTCAGAACATCCGACCTCGCCTGCGCCCGCCCCACCTCAGGCATCGCCAGCAGCCTTGCGTATTCGGCACGGGTTGCCAGGGCCATGCGTGTGATACTGTCGTCAGCCACGGTGTTGAAATTCCGCTCGACCCAATAGGTCAGATCAATCCCTTTTTCCGTATGATTGGGCAGGCCCCGCCCGCGCTTCAACAGAAAATCCTGTGCCGAGCGGACGGAATAATGGTTCAACTGCACCACATCCGTCGCCAGAGGTGCACCCCAATAAAGAATGCGCGTGTCGTCAGCCGCCAAAGCCGCAGGCAGTGCGCGACCCGATCCATCGACCCAAACGGGGGGCGGACCGGCCCTTTGCTTAGGTCGGTGCACACCTGGCTTTTGCATCACAGCTTTGCGGTACAACGTCTTGAAAAAACGTGATAATGGCGGATAGAGCGCATCTGGCGCAATCGCCCGGGTATAGGCATCGATGGTCAAGGCCTGCGGGCGCTCCACATGGCCGGCATTGCCAAACAACCGCCATGGCAACACCACGGCATCAGCCCCCGGGATGGCCGTGACCAAATCGTGCAACGTGGTCAGCGGCGCGCGCAGGTTGACGAATTCATCCGCGTCCAGAACCGCGATCCAATCGGCACGGCGCGTCAGAGGATGATCCGCCGCCTGTTTCAGTGCCGCCCATTGCGGCGTGCGACCTTCCGGAACAGCGTTGCGCACATGGGTCAGCGCGCCGACCGCCTGCATCGCATCCAGAAGATCATCGGTTCCGTCTGTGCAATCATTTGAAAAGACAAGGATATCATCGGCCCCGGCAGCGCGATTATGGGCCACCCATTCCACCAGATGCGGAGCTTCATCGCGCATGGTCGCAACAATCAGAATGCGTGGCGTCACGCTGCAGGCTCGGGGAGGCGATACCAGTGACCGCCATAAAGCGGTGTGAGATCGGCCATCAAAGCGGGCCCCAACCGATGCGACATCCGCGCGATTTCGGCGCGCACCTGTGGCCAGACAGATGCGAAACGGAATGAATGATAGTGGATGACGCGCGGTCTGGCGTCGGGTTCGAACGCCCGATCCGAGATCGAGAAATTCCAGACATCAGGCAATGATTGATACTCTAAACCAAACCGTTTCAGGGTGACTGGCAGGGAGATCTGGTCAAGCCACGGGCGTTTCGATCCGACCGGCGCATTCCAGTCGATTTCCCGCGCTGTCTCAAGCCAAAGGTCGGGAAACCGCCTTTCCTCCTGCCCGGCACCGGTGCGAAAGGCGACGAATCCGGCATTGAAATAAGGCAGGAATTCGATTCTGCGCCGCCGCACCAGATGCACGCGATCTTCGGGCAGCGGCAGGTCGAAATGGGCATAGAGCCGCGCCCACCGATCCCCTGTCTTGCCCCATGTCGGCGTGCCCTCGGGCACCACGGCAACACTTCCAAACGGCGCGAGATCGCCAAAGGACAACGACGCAACACAGACCATATCGCTGTCCATGAATATTTGCAGCCCCGGATCGCGTGGCGCAGCACAGGCAAACAGTTTGTTTCCATGGGGATATCCGGATTTCCAGAATCCATTCTCGATTGGCAGAGGGCGCAGATCGACCGCCAAGACATCAAAGGCCGCGCGGGCGGGATCGGGCACTGGATCGGATCCCTCGGGGACATAAGCGATGAGGCGCGGTTCGGGGCCATTGTGAAACCGAAGGCTGGCCGCAAGCAGGAGCGCCTGCGCCGTCAAATGGTCGCCCTCGGCGATAAAGAAGACCGAAACCGGATCACGCATCGTCAAACCCCGCCCTGAATGCCGCCGACAGTTGCGGATCAAGTGGCAGGCGCAGCGTCAGACCCGCATCCGCCGCGACCCGGGCAAAGGCATCAAGCTCACTGTGCCGTTCGCTCCACAACAGTCCGGTCAGAATAATGGTATGTGGAATATGAGCTTGCATGATGTTCTTCAAGTGATCTGGGGTGATCGCCGCATCGCCGATCACCAACAGATCGGGACGGATGGCAGCCATGTCGGCAATGCCTCCCTGTACCGGTAACTCAATGCCATTGTAGCGCAGGATCATCCGCACTGCATCCTGCCAGCCCGGATCGCTCTGCACCAGTGTGATCTCAGCATCGGGGCGGACGCGCATCACTTGCCCGGCCAGAAACCCCGTGGTCGCGCCCAGTTCAAGATACCGTGCCCCGCGCCCGAGCAGCGCCGCAGCATTGCGCGCCAGATTCCGGTCGTATTTGCCTGCCTCGATGCTCAGTAATGCGGGCGGCGTGAAAATGCGCGGATCGGCGGGCAGGCTCAGAGCGTGGTTCGCGTGCCATTCAAGCGGCACCTCCGCAGAGGTATCGACCGCACCCCGTACCAGATTGTCGAGAGGCAATACCACGCGGTCCTGCGGCGGTTTCGCCTGTTGTTGCAGGCGCTTGTCACCGGTCCGTTTTTCGACATCGCCCATCTTTGTGGCGATTCCGGCGGGGTCGCGCGCCTTGGGCGGTTTTGCCTCGACCTGTGAGATAGGCACTGCGGAGGCGATGGAAAGTTTCTGAGCGAATTCCGCATATTCCGATGTGGACTTAAAGCTTTTCAGCCGCGCCTCGGCCCGCTCAAGTGCCGCAAAGTGCAGCCGGTTCAGGGCTTGGTCACTCAACAATCCCGCCACAATCTCACTCCGCCGCGCCGAATATCGCAGCATGGTGTCGTCACGCACTTCATTGCGATCCTGCAGTGACCAATAGTCATCGTTGTACTTGTCGGCCTTGTTGTTGACGTTGCCGCGAAACTTGCGGATCGCATAGGAATCCACTGATTTCACAGCGTAATGATTGATCTGCGCCCAGTCATACCCGATGGTCCGCACGATCGAGCGCCAGCCGCGAAACTTGAAATATTCCTCCATCTCGCGACCTGACCCGTTCAGCCATATGACGGTCTCGGGAAATCCGGTGTCGAGAACCTTGTTTTTCAACTTGGGGCGGTGAATGCCAAGGTTCCACTTGTCGGGATCGAACTGAAACAGCGTTTTGACCCCCCAGCCCTTGTTCCACATCTGCGGCGCGGCCATCAGATATTGCTCGCTGACCGGATCGCGCGACCAGTTGACCACCCCGCCCGAACCGAAAATCCGCCAGGTGATGACCATGCCGTTGGCCCCCGCGGCCTTGATCCCGTCGATCAAGGTGTCGAGCGTGCCGCCACCCGGGCGGATGCACAGAAATTCGTCGGCATCGAACACCATGATCCAGTCGCTGTTGCCGACCTCGGGTTCGTTTTGCGCATATTTCAGCGCCGATGGCTGGGGTTTCATCCCCTCGGGAATATCGTTGCGGCGATGCTGCACCAGCCCCAATTCCTGCAGCCGGATCAGCATGTCGTCGGTGCCATCGCTACAATCATTCGTATAGACCACCAGATCGGTAAATCCGACGGCGATGTGATGGGCGACCCATTCCAGAAGGTACGGCCCTTCGTCCTTCATCATCGAGACGGCCGTCAGTTTGCCATGGCGGCTGACGTTTTTCTGCGGAATACCCGGCTTTTGCCCGGTGTCACTTATCTTCCGGTTTGCGTTCACTTGCCCTGCCCCGAGTATTTTTGATTTTCCCGATCTTCGCCGCGAAATCTTCACTTTTCTGAATTATACCCCGTGGTCAGTCACCCGCACAACTGCGGCGATCTGGACAGGGCGAATCGGCTCTGTCATGTGTCGAAAATGGTAAAAACACGGGTAATGTTGCGAAATTATTTCCGCTTCACTATGCGTAGAACTTGAGGCAGGCATGGACAGGCGACCCGTCGCGTCACTTTGGATTGGCGATAAACTACAATACATCAATCAGTTATGCCTGATGTCCCATGTGCAGCAGGGGCACCCGACGACGCTGTATTGCACCGATAAAGTCAGCAATGTGCCCGATGGGGTAACGGTGCGACCCGCGACAGACATCATGACGATTCCGATGGATATTGTAGCTGAGACCAGCGCTTCGTTCCTGTCCAACGTGTTTCGCTATCGGATGATTCAGAAGACCGATGAAATATGGATCGATTGCGATGCATTCTGTCACAGACCGTTTCCTGACGAGATCGAACACATCTATGCCGGGCACGGAATGCGCGGCGCGCTGAACTGCGGTGTGGTCAAGATTCCGCAAACGGGGGCGTTGATCGAAGCGTTGCTGGACTATTACGACAACCTGCCGCCTGCTCCGCCATGGTTTAATGACCGCCAGAAACGCAGGCTGGCGCGGCAGGATGAATCCCTGCCGCACGCTGTCAGAATTTACCGCGCCGAACGCACCGCTTTTGGCCCGCAGGCGTTCACCTGGTTTGCACAACAGACTGGCGATTACGCCCGCGCGATGACTCCGGACGTGCTGTATCCCGTGCCGTTTCAGTTGAACGATGTGTTCTTTGATCCGCATGGCAACGTAGAGGGCTGGTTCACCGACGATACCCTGTCGGTTCATCTTTATACCAACGGCACCCGGCCCTGGTGGCGCAAGAATGCGCCGCTGAAGAATTCATACGCATGGAGGATGTGCAAGCAGATCGGTGTGGATCCGAAACAGGCGCTGGAAGATTGATGAAACCACGCCTGACCTTCGTCTATATCGTCGAACCGCCTGAGTATCAGATTTTCGCCTGCACCCTGCTGGCCAGCATCCGCACGCAGTTTGGCGATGACGTGGCGGCGGTGGGATATTGCCCCGAACACCGGATGGACGAACTGCACCCAGCCGTGTTCAAGGCACACGAAATGCTGGGGGCCGAAATCCGTCCGATGCGAACACAGGGCATGTGGGACACCGAATATCCCCACGGAAACAAGATTATCGCCGCGATGCAGCCGCGCGATACCGAATTTTCGGCGTTTGTGGATTCCGACGTACTGTTCCTGGCTGAAAACAGCCCCGACAATCTGGTGAGGGACGGGCATGTGTCCTGTTCGGTCGCCGCCTCGATGACTTGGGCGGGGCAGGAAATCTGGGGGCCGATCCATGCCGCCTTCGACCTGCCAATCCCCGAGGAACGGATTGAATATATGCGCCGCCCGGTCGGCCCGGTGATCCCGTATTTCAGCGCCGGGCTGGTGGTGTTTCCCGAATCCGGCCCGCAGCGGTTTCCCGACATCTGGTACGACACGGCCCGCATCATCGACCGGATCGAAACGCTCGACAATCGCCGCCCCTACCTCGATCAGATGAGCCTGCCTCTGGCCATTCGCCGCGCTGGTCTGAACTGGAATATCCTGCCCGAACAGCAACATTTCATCATGGGAGGCAAGCTGCGCGGCCAACCCCTGCCCGACGAGCCCAAGGTTTATACCGTGCATTACCGCCACAACGGGGTGTTGAAGGAATCCGGCCTTCTCGGGACCGCACGCGCAATGTTGCAGGACAAAACGGGCGTACCCTTTGTGCGCCGCCTGACCGAAGGCAACCTGCGGAAAAAAGTAGGCTGATGGGGATTTCGCTGATCCCCGGTCTGGTAATGGCCCGTCATGCCGGGAACGCCCGTGGCGCAAGGAACGGTCTGATCCTCGGGCGGCTGAAGATCCACAAGCCTGAGCGGCGGAAGACACGGTTTCTGTCCCTGCTGAACGCCAGTGACCACATCCTGCCGCGCGAGGATATCACCCAGAAACAAGGAGTTAACGCGGGCCGGACCCATCATTTTTGGGCGATACTTTCATCATGCGAGATGATCGAGTTATCGGTGATCGCGCGCAAATCCGTCACCGTCGCCGACCCAACCGGCCAACCATGCGGCGGCGAGAGGTTTCTCGAGGTACCGCAAATGCTGCTATATGCCTGCGGCAAACCGTTAAACGCGCCCGCCTATGCACCACCGATACAGGGACACTATGTCTGACACACCCGATATTCCACAGAAATCAAAGGTCGAATTGCGAGCGGAAAAGCTCATCCGCAGGCAAAAACGCAATATGCGGAAGGCCTGGGCCGAAGGTTTCCTCTCGGGCATCTGCGCACAGTTGCGCCCGGGTGACACGGTGATGGATTGCGGCGCCAACATGGGCGTCGTGACCGCGCAACTGGCCGCGACTGGGGCAAATGTTCTGGCCTATGAACCCGATCCCTTTGCATTCGAACGGTTGACGGCGCGATTCGCCGACGTCCCAAATGTCACCCTGTTCAACGCCGCCGTCGCCGCCCTGCCCGGCACCGTGCGGCTGATGCGGGCCGAGAATTTCGATGCAAACCCCGAAGGAGCCTCGGTCAAATCGACGATTCTGGAGGGTGGACGGCAGATCAACGGGGACAGCGCGATCGAGGTTCAGGCATTGTCATTTCCCGATCTGCTGGACGAATACGGACCTGTCGCCTTCGTCAAAATGGACATCGAAGGCGCCGAGCTCGACATCCTTGAAACCATGTTGGCGCGTGATCTGTTCGGGCAGGTGCGAACACTGGTCGCGGAAACTCATGAACGTAAATTCCGCGATCTGCGCCCGCGGTTTCACGCCCTGCGCACAGCGGTGAGCGAGCGGTTTTCACCGACCCATGTGAATCTCGACTGGATTTAACACCGATTTTCCGCCGATTGCGCACCCAGGTTCGGCCATGATCCGCCGGTGCAGTCGGTTTCTTTCAACAGTTCGCGAAAAAACCATAATCTTGCACAAATCCTGTCTAATCACACGGTTAAGGTTACGACGAGCGATGTGACCCGGGGACGGCCAGAAAGGTGCAGCAACGATGAAAGCCATGGACAAGATCGCGCCCGGCGAATTCGACGACGAGGATGATGACGATGATATGGACATCACATCGCTGGGTGAATTCGCCTATCCGCTGAACGCCGACCATTTTATCCGGTTCAAGCGGCGCGGTGCCGCCATGATCATCAGTTTCGAAATCGAATCAGGGAATCAGCCGCTGGAATCACGCATGTCGCGGTTCGCGGATCTGGCCGAGGACATGAATTGGTCGTCGCTGACGTTGGTCTCCCGGGGTTTGACGTGGTTTCGCGCACCCGAGGTGATTCAGTTCTTCGATGCCCTGGTCGACGGTACGCTTCTGGACCAGTTTGATGATGTGCTGTTCTATGGTCAGGGGGCGGCCGGGCACGCCGCAATGTCCTTTGCGCTCACCGCGCCCGGCTCGCGGGTCATGGCGCTTGCGCCGCATTTCGGCTTTGGCATTCCGGGCGCGCCGCAGGATGACCGGTTCCAGCCCCCCGCAAACATCGATTTCAGCGCCCGCTATGCTCCCACGCCCGATAATCTGTCGGTGGTCAAGTCGGCGCTGCTGTTGCACGATCCGGCTGATGCCGCCGACAGGGCCCATGCCGCCGCTTTGGCCGCACCCACTGTAACGCCCCTGCTGTGTCGCCACATGGGATCACGGATCGAGGACGGCCTGAGCGAGTTGGGACTGCTTGAAGAATTGGTCGTGCGTGCCCTGGACGGTGATCTGGAAGAAACGTCGTTCTATCGCGCCCTGCGCGCCCGGCGCGACAATCCGGCCTGGTTGCGCCGTCTGATCGGTCGCCTGATCGACGCCGACCGCCCCGTTCTTGAGGCGTTGGCGGTGCGCAACGTGGCGCAGCGCACGGGACGGCATCGGTTCACCAAACGCTTTGAACAGATCAAGGACGAATTGGCGGCCAAGGGAGTTTCAATTCCCGAAAAGCGCGGTTAGTCGAAAGCAGATATCCCTCCGACCTACCTGATTCTGCCCGCCCGATTCTACCCGCCTCATTCTGCGCACATGATTCTGTCTGCCGGTTTTTGTCCGCCTGATCGGGTGGTGCGAAAACAGGCGGGCTGCCGTCGTTTCAGCCCATCGCGGCGGCGGTGTTTTGCCACCGACTGCACCCGCCAAAGCAACAGCGCCGAACCGCGCACCCGTCACCGGAAAACATACAATCCTCCGCTTAAACAACAGTTTTTGCGCGTTCGCGACACTTCTCGGCCCTGTTCCTGCAATACGCCTTGGACAGACGACGTTCTATCCACCCAGACCCGAAAATTGAAAACCGAAGGACCGATAATGAAGAAACTTATACCGCTTGGCCTACTCGCTTTGGCCGCCTGTGCAGAAACCTCGGGGGCCAGCGTGTCGCGCAGCGCGATGGCTGTCGAAGCCGCAAAAATCCCCGGCGTCTCGATTCAGCAAATCGGCGGTCGCACGGTGATTATCGGCCAGCCCGTGAACTGATCCATTAACAGTGAACCGCCGCGCGCGTTCCGCAGCGGCGGTTCACAGATTGTAGCGGATGGAAATCACATCGTCAGAAGTAATGGCGGCGCAGGGTCAGCTCGCCAGAAGATCGCGATAGACATGATGCAGGATCCGGTCCCGCGTGATTCCCAGTTTGGCCAGTTCGCTGTCACTTGCGGCTTCCAGCTTGGCAATGCGAGTCTGGCGTATATCGAATTCGCGCGCCGCAATATTCGCCTTTCCATAGGCGGTAACTATCATCATGAACCATGCTGCAACACGCCGGGCCGCTCCGGCCTCAACGTGGAACGTGGCGTTCGGAGAATGCGTATTCGTCTGTACCGTAGTCATTTTTTTGCCTTTTCGCGCTTTGGTCTGTCTTTGCTCGTTGCCTCCTAGATAGGGCCAAGTGGTAGCCTCTTGCAGGCTTGATTATGCAATGCTGCAATGCAGCAAACGCAGGGCAGGCAAACGATGCCGGAAAAACGCGCGGTCAATCAGCCGTGTTTGTGGCCGTATATCCGGTTGAGACCGGGGGGTTTCAGCGGTCAGGCAGAAACAGGCGCAGTTCGGCGGACCGTGCGCGGGTTATCCGCGCCAGACATTCACCGGCAACCTGCCCCATCATCGAACCGCCCGCGACCAACTGCGATTCGGCTGCACAAGCGGCATCGCGATATACGATCCAGGCGCGCTGGGCGTCGCGCAACAGATCAGACGCCGCAATGCCATTTGTACTGCCCAGACTGCGCGCCATATTCATCGCCAGCGGCCAGAGATCGTTCAGCATGACATCGGCTTCACGCCAATCCTGCGCGGCACAAAAGTTGAGATCCACCTGCGTTTGGGCCCGCGCACAATCAACGAACTGCGCGGATTGGGCGGTGGTCTGAGCCATAAGCGGCAGGGGCAAGATTGCCAGAACACAAAGCATGAATCGCATCATCCGTCTCCATCCAAGGCGCGACAGGTGCTATTTCGGCCCTATGACGCCAGACCGGCGGACAGCACGATTCGCCATTTGAGGCCCGGGCCATGCCCCTTGCCAATGCCGTTGATCTTAACAAATCCGGGCAAAAGGAACAGCCGCACGGACTGCAATCACGGCACCGATCGACGCCCACCGCCCGGTTGCAATATGACCGACGACAAGCGCACTGTTTCATATCCGAGCATCGGCAGATGAATTGCCCACTGGAAACCATGCGCGGTTCACAGTACGGACTGCGCCATGGACAAGCTGACAATACGCCGCCCCGACGACATGCACCTGCACCTGCGCGATGGCGAAATGCTGCGCGCGGTGTTGCCCGAAACCGCGCGGCATTTTAGCCGCGCTCTGGTGATGCCCAATCTTGTGCCCCCCGTGGTCACCGGGCGCGAGGCCACTGCATACCGTGACCGCATTCTTGCGGCCAAACCGCAGGGGTCGGATTTTCGCCCTCTGATGACGCTGTACCTGACCGAAGACACCGATGTGCATGACATGCGCGCGGCGTTCGAGTCCGGGCTGATCACTGCGGTCAAACTGTATCCGGCGGGCGCGACGACAAATTCGGCCAGCGGCGTTGCGGATTTCACCAAGGTGAAACCGGTACTCGAGGAAATGGCCCGGATCGGCCTGCCCCTCTGTGTGCACGGCGAGGTGACGGATCCCACCGTGGACATCTTCGACCGCGAAGCCGTTTTCATCGACCGCGTGCTTGATCCGATCCGCCGCGATGTTCCCGGTCTGCGCGTGGTGATGGAACATATCACGACATCCGACGCCGTAGCCTATGTGCGCGACGGGGGGGAAGATCTGGCCGCAACGATCACGACGCACCATCTGGTCATCAACCGCAATCACATCCTGGCCGGGGGCATAAAGCCACATTATTATTGCCTGCCCGTGGCGAAACGGGAAACTCACCGGCTGGCTCTGGTCAGCGCCGCCATCTCGGGCGAGGCCGCATTCTTTCTCGGGACCGACAGCGCGCCACACGCGGATGCTGCAAAACTGTTGCCATGTGGCTGTGCGGGCTGTTTCACTGCGACCAATACAATGTCGGTCCTTGCCGAATTGTTCGAGTCCGAAGATGCGCTGGACCGGCTTGAGGGGTTCATCTCGGTATATGGCGCGGCGTTCTATCGTCTGCCGCCGAATGCGGGCACACTGACGCTGGTCAAGGGCGATCCGGTGACGTATCCGGCGTCGATCGCGGCGGGCGACGACTTCGTCACCGTTTTTGATCCGGATATGCCGCTGCACTGGCGTGTCGAGGACTGACGCCCCCGACGGGGAAAATTTAGACCAAAGATGAAAGGTACGGCGCGATGATTCCCAGTGGATTTCCAGCCAAGGACGATATGGCACGGCTGACGGCCGGCATGCTTCTGGATATTCAGGCCGTGCATTTCAACGCCGCCGAACCGTTTACCTTTGCCTCAGGCCTGAAAGCGCCGGTCTATATCGACTGTCGCAAGCTGATCTCGTTTCCGCGGATCCGGTCGGTGCTGATGGATTTCCTGACCGTCACCGTCATGCGCGAAGCGGGGCTGGAGGCGTTCGACAATATCGCGGGCGGCGAAACTGCCGGAATTCCGTTCGGCGCCCTTGTGGCAGAGCGGATGGCGCTGCCGATGACCTATGTTCGCAAGAAACCCAAAGGTTACGGGCGCAATGCACGGATCGAGGGCGTGATGTCCGAGGGTCAGCGGGTGCTGCTGGTCGAGGATCTGGCGACCGATGGGGGCAGCAAGCTGTCATTCGTCGATGCGATTCGTGAAACCGGGGCAACCTGCGGCAATACTGCGGTGATCTTCTATTACGGTATCTTCCCCGGCACGCTGGAAACCCTGCACGGCCATGGCGTGAAACTGCACCATCTTTGTACCTGGTGGGATGTTCTGGCCGAGGCGCGAACACGCGAAGCCTTTGACGTGGAAACCCTGCGCGAGGTTGAATCTTTCCTGCGTGCGCCCCGGGCCTGGCAGGCAGCACGCGGCGACTGACCGCCGACTGAACAGCTGGCAAAGCCAGATGTTGACCCACCCACCCCGCACAGCGCAATATGCGGTACGTCCGCAGGTTATACACAAAACATACAATTTGCCAGCAACGCGCGGGCAATCGTATGACAGCCAAGGCATGAGGCCGGGCAGATTCGGGGACAAAGATGAACGAGATCGCAACGATCCGCAGCGGACAGTTAGACAAACACGGCGAGATGCAGGATCTGCTGCCTCACAATATCGAGGCCGAACAGCAGTTGCTGGGCGCGATCCTGACCAACAACGACATTTTTGACCGCGTTGCCAGCATCATCAACGACTCGCATTTCTATGATCCGGTTCACGCCCGCATCTATGAGGTGGCGGCGGCGCGTATCGCCAAGAACGCACTGGCCAGCCCGGTCACGCTCAAAGCCTTCCTTGAAGACGACGCAGGACTGAAAGAACTGGGCGGTCCGTCCTATCTGATGCGATTGGCCGGCGCGGCGATTTCGTCATTTGCGGCGCGTGACTATGCACAGATGATCCACGATCTGGCGATCCGGCGCGAATTGATCGCGCTGGGGCGCGACATCAGCGACAGGGCCGCCAAGGTCGATGTCGATTCCGAACCGAGGGAACAGATCGTCGAAGCCGAACAGCGCCTGTACAAACTGGGCGAGGCCGGACAGACAAATCAGGGATTCCAGAGCTTTCTCAAAGCGGTAACCGACGCAGTTAATGTGGCAAACGCGGCCTATCAGCGCGAAGGCGGCATGTCGGGCGTCTCAACCGGGCTGATTGATCTGGACAAGAAATTGGGCGGGCTGCACAAATCCGACTTGTTGATCCTCGCCGGGCGCCCCTCCATGGGCAAGACATCGCTGGCCACAAACATCGCGTTCAACATCGCCAAAGCCTATAAGCGCGGACAGTTGCCCGACGGGTCTGACGGCGCGATAGACGGCGGTGTCGTCGGGTTCTTTTCGCTTGAGATGAGCGCCGAACAGCTTGCCGCGCGTATCCTGTCGGAAGCCAGCGAAGTGCCCAGCGAACAGATCCGCCGGGGCGACATGAACGAGGTCGAGTTCCGCCGGTTCGTGCAGGCGGCAAAGGATCTTGAGGCCTGTCCTCTGTTCATCGACGACACGCCCGCCCTGCCCATTGCACAGCTTGCGGCGCGGGCGCGGCGGTTGAAACGTACCCACGGGCTGGATGCGCTGTTCGTCGACTACCTGCAGTTGGTGCGCGGAACCGGACGATCCGAAAACCGCGTGAACGAGATTTCCGAGATCACCATGGGGCTTAAGGCGATTGCCAAGGAATTAGACATTCCCGTGATCGCCCTGTCACAGCTTTCGCGCCAGGTGGAAAACCGCGAGGACAAACGCCCGCAGTTGTCCGACCTTCGCGAATCCGGCTCGATCGAGCAGGACGCCGATGTCGTGATGTTCGTCTTCCGCGAGGAATATTACAAAGAGCGCGAAAAACCCGGCGACAACGAATTGGAAAAAGTCGCCGCATGGCAAGATGAAATGGAGCGTCTGCATGGCCGCGCCGAAGTCGTCATCGGCAAACAGCGCCACGGCCCCATCGGCAGCGTGGATCTGTCCTTTGAGGGCCGGTTCACACGCTTTGGCAATCTGGTGCAGCCCTGGCAACAACAGCCCGGAGAAACGACATTCTGATGACCGCGCCGACGATTGAATTCGTGAACCATGCCTCGGTTCTGATCCGACATGGCACGGTCGGCCTGCTCAGCGATCCGTGGTATTTTGGCCCGGCGTTTCACAAGGGCTGGTCGTTGCTGATCGAAACGCCCGATGCGGAAATCCGCGATGTTCTGGACCGCACGACGCATATCTGGCTGTCGCACGAACATCCTGACCACTTCTCGGTGCCGTTCTTTCGTCGCTATGGCGATATCCTGCGCGAGCGCGGCATCCCGGTGCTGTTCCAAAGGATCGACGACAGGCGCGTTGCAGACTTTTTGCTTGGGCAGAAGATCGCAGTCCAGGAAATTGACTTCAAACGGCCGTTTACGGTGGCTGATGGGTTTTCGGTGACCTGTCTCAAGGACGAGTTTTATGATTCGGCGTTGTCGATCCGCGCGGGCGACACGCATATTCTCAACCTGAATGACTGTGCTGTGGCGACCCGGCAGCGAGCCGAAGAGATCCGGCGCGCTGTCGGCACCTGCGACATTCTGCTGACGCAGTTCAGCTATGCCGCTTGGAAAGGCGGACCCGAAAACACCGCTTGGCGGGAAGAGGCCGCACGCCAGAAGCTCGACAATATGGCGGTGCAGATGGTGGTCATGAAACCGCGCGTCACCATCCCGTTTGCAAGTTTCGTCGCGTTTTCAAACGAAAAGAACGTTTATCTGAACGATGCGGCGAACACCCCTGACGTGGTGATGGAAAATTTCCGCACCGCCGAAAGCCGAATTGTGCCGATGAAACCGGGCGATGTGTTCGACTGCGCCCCCGATGTCGCAATTGATACGGCGCAAACGGAACGCGCCTTGGCCTTTTGGCGCGCGGTCTTTGCCCAGATGCCCGACATGCCGCTGCAAAAGTTTGAAACGCAGGATGTCGCCACTTTGGAACAGTCCTTCACCACCTATACGCGCCGGGTGTTTGCCAACAACAATGCCACAATGATGCGGCTATTCCAGCGAATTAGCCCGATCCGGGTGTTTCAGCCGGTGGTCATCCGGCTGGATGATTTGGGCCGCACCTTCCGCGTGGATATCGCCAAGCCCGAATTTGTCGAAACCGACGAACCGGCGGACCTGTCAATGCATTCGGAATCGCTCTGGTTCATGTTCACCAACACGTTCGGATTCGATACGTTGCTGGTGAACGGCTGTCTCGAAGAACAACAGATCGGCGGATTCGCCAAGGCGGCCAAGGGCCTGACCATCGAGAACCTGAACAATCTCGGGATCGCCTTTGGTCCCGGGCTGCTGTTTCACGGCAAGATCATCAGGATTTTCTTTGAACGGCTGATCGCGGTATCGCGGCGCATGGGAAAAGGCCGCGCCTGACGGCGGCACAGGGATCTGCTCTGCCGCAGCGCCTTCATTTCAAATTCTTGATAATGCCGGCTGTGCGAATTTTCGCGATCCCGACGGGAGCACGAAGTGGACCGATCAGTAAAATGATCATCCTGTTTTGGCGAGACAGAGCGCGAAGGCCCCTGAGCAAGAATTGGTGCGGTCGAGAAGACTCGAACTTCCACGGGTGTTACCCCACAGCGACCTCAACGCTGCGCGTCTACCATTCCGCCACGACCGCACGATCCTAGCATGGCGGCGGTCTAGTCAAAGCCGCCGCCAATGTGAAGTGGTAAATTGCGTCTGGGCCTATTGGCTAACTGAAAAGGACGGCAACGTCGCCGCTTTCTGGGCTGCGGGTATGGGGGTGTGTGGCTGTACGCCGTCACGCAGGGTCAGCGTAGCGGCCCGCAGCAGCGGGACACGCTCGCCCTGCCCGGGGGCAAACACGGCCTTGGTCGTCGCCGCCTCGATCCCTGTATCATACCACTCCCATGCCAGATCCGAGCGTTTCGAGACGCCAAACCCCTGATACAGGTGGTGTCCCATCAGTTCGCCATATCCCTTTTCGCCGAGCGTGGTCAGGATCAGGGCCGATCCCAGCGCCTCGTCCATATTATCAGTGCGATAACCGACCGAAAGGCAGACCTTGGCGGTCGCGGCCAGGTTCTGTGGCGCGATGCCCGTTCCCAGCACAAAGCCCGAGACATCGCGAATCACCTCATCGCGGTCTTTCAATGACAGAGCCACGACATGCGGCTTCATCTGCTCGCCGTAGGCATCACAATGCGAGGCGATCTGTTCGGCCGTCACACCCAACCCCTGCGCAAGCTGTTCCCCGGCCGAAATCGCATAGGTACGTGCCAGGCAGAACTGTTCATTCAGCGCAATGTTGGGATCGGTCATGGTGCCGACCGTCGTGAACCCACCGTTGGTGCTGGTCAGCAGGCTGACCGTATTGCAATGGGAGGCGAGCGAGGCTTGGGTTGTCGCGCCGCCGAACAGATCGGGCAAGGCGCCGCTGGATGCGCCCGCCTCGGTCGTTTCGGGGGCGAGTATGGTGGTGGTTGTCGTTGTCGTCGTTGTCGCGGGGGCCGCCGTAACCACCGGCAATGCGGCGGCGGGGGCCATGACGACTGTGGTCTGCGGCGCTACTGCACCACCATAACCGGGCACTCCTCCGGCCATTTCGGTGCGGAAATCCTTTAGCAGACCGCGCGTGCCCTCGGGATTGGCGGCCACGCGCTGCATCGTGACGCTGCCCCCTGCCTGGGCGCGGTTATAAGAATTGATCAAAAGGTCCTGTTCAAAGCTGGAAAGCTGTCCGGTAACCGGATACCCAAGATAGGCCTGATACTGCGAAACGGCCTGTCTTGTTCGGCTGCCCAATTGTCCGTCCACCGATCCCGCGTTGAACCCGAAATAGTTCAGCGACGACTGGATCTGCCGCCCCGTCTGGGTGGCGGGAATCGAAGGACGTTTCTGGACATAGGTCCGCCGCTTGGTGGTGGTATAGACCTTTCTGCGCGGTGCGTTGCGCGCCGCATGGTTCACGATGGCGCCGACGATCGCGCCGGCCACAAAATCGCCCGCGTCGGCAGAGGCCCGCGTGGCAGGAATCACGGCAACCGAGGCCGCAAGAGTGGTCAATAAAAGGGATGTCTTGATCATGCTTTGGCTCCGCAATAAATTTATTTCTCTCTATAATGGAACATAACATGATTTTCGGCCTGCCAGACCAGAAATTTGTTTCGACAATGGTAGGGATTACCAGACCGTTTCCGTTGATAACCACTGAATTGGATACCTGATGATCGATTGGCAGATCTCCGATGCGCCGGTTTCCTACCCCGATTCGCTGGCCCGGATGGAGAGGATCGCCGAGGGGATCCGCGCAGGCACCCACGGCGAAACCGTCTGGCTGCTGGAACACCCGCCGCTTTATACAGCGGGAACAAGCGCGGACCGGGCCGATCTGGTTGATCCCGACCGGTTTCCGGTTTTCGAGGCGCGGCGCGGTGGGCAATACACCTATCACGGGCCGGGTCAGCGGGTGGCCTATGTCATGCTCGACGTCGCCGCACGCGGACGGGATGTACGCCGGTTTGTCCATAATCTTGAGGCTTGGGTGATCGCGACGCTGGCTGAGTTCAACGTCACGGGCGAGGTGCGCGAGGGCCGCGTCGGTGTCTGGGTGCAACGCCCCGACAAACCGCTCGGACCCAACGGCGAACTGTCCGAAGACAAAATCGCCGCGATCGGCATCCGGTTGCGCAAATGGGTGTCGTTTCACGGGCTTTCGATTAATGTCGACCCGGATCTTTCACACTTCGACGGAATCGTGCCCTGCGGGATCCGCGACCACGGCGTGACCAGCCTTGTCGATCTTGGCCTGCCCGTCGGCATGAATGATGTGGATGTCGCATTGCGGCGCGGTTTCGATCAGGTGTTTGGCTGATTCCGAGAAAAAGAAATCCGGTATCGGCGGCGCGTTAACCAGACATTAGCATCTGACTGCGACACCTGACATCTCAACTGTCGGAGCGCTGCCATATATGCCAAATCCATTTTCTGGTCCTGCCTTGCCCTTGGAATGGTCGCAGGAACCATCGCGTTGATCTGACCGTCAGCACCGCTCTCGCCCCCCGCGACATATTTTCCGTCCCTGCGACCGGTTGCAACATTGCCCCTGCCCCCGGATTGGCATTAGTAAGGGCTTGAAACCCCGCCGGACCAACCCGACGGGGGCGTAGGATTTCGGGAAACCAGGAGGCACCACATGGCGGACGCAGCCGTTCATGGCCACGACGGACACGACGAGCGGACTTTCTTTACCCGCTGGTTCATGTCCACGAACCATAAAGACATCGGTATTCTTTACCTTTTTGTAGCCGGCTTCATCGGCTTCATTTCGGTGGCCTTTACGATCTACATGCGTATGGAACTGATGCACCCCGGTGTGCAGTTCATGTGTATGGAAGGCGCCCGCCTGACCGCTGCGGCGGCCGGTGAATGCACCCCCAACGGCCATTTGTGGAACGTGCTGATTACCGGTCACGGCATCCTGATGATGTTCTTCGTGGTGATTCCCGCGCTTTTCGGCGGCTTCGGCAACTACTTCATGCCGTTGCAGATCGGCGCCCCCGATATGGCGTTCCCGCGGATGAACAACCTGTCGTTCTGGCTGTTCGTTGCCGGTTCGGCGCTGGCCATCGCCGCAGTCTTGGCGCCGGGCGGCAACGATCAGGCCGGTTCAGGGATCGGTTGGGTGCTTTATCCGCCCCTGTCGACGACCGAAGGCGGTTTTTCCACCGACCTCGCGATTTTCGCGGTTCACGTTTCGGGCGCCAGTTCGATTCTGGGCGCGATCAACATGATCACCACGTTCCTTAACATGCGCGCGCCGGGGATGACCCTGTTCAAGGTGCCGCTGTTCTCGTGGTCGATCTTTGTAACCGCGTGGATGATTCTGCTGGCCCTGCCGGTTTTGGCCGGTGCCATCACGATGCTGCTGACCGACCGGAACTTCGGTACCACCTTCTTTGATCCTGCCGGTGGCGGCGATCCGGTGTTGTACCAGCATATCCTGTGGTTCTTCGGCCATCCGGAAGTTTACATCGTTATCCTGCCGGGCTTTGGCATCATCAGCCACGTCATCTCGACCTTTTCGAAGAAGCCGATCTTCGGATATCTGCCGATGGTCTGGGCACTGATCGCCATTGGCGCACTGGGCTTTCTGGTCTGGGCACACCACATGTACACGGTCGGCCTGTCGTTAACCCAGCAGTCCTATTTCATGCTGGCCACGATGGTGATCGCGGTGCCGACCGGCATCAAGATCTTCAGCTGGATCGCAACGATGTGGGGCGGATCGGTAGAGTTCAAGACGCCGATGCTCTGGGCGTTCGGGTTCCTGTTCCTGTTCACACTGGGCGGCGTAACGGGCGTTGTCCTGTCTCAGGCAGGTATCGACCGCGCGTATCATGACACCTATTATGTCGTGGCGCACTTTCACTATGTGATGTCGCTGGGCGCCGTCTTTGCTATCTTTGCAGGGATATATTTCTACTTCCCCAAGATGTCGGGCAAGATGCTTCCTGAATGGGCGGGCCGGATTCACTTCTGGACCTTCTTTATCGGCACCAACCTCACCTTCTTCCCCCAGCACTTTCTGGGTCGTCAGGGGATGCCGCGCCGCTATATCGACTATCCCGAGGCATTCGCGCAGTGGAACTTTGTCAGCTCGATGGGCGCCTTCCTGTCCTTTGCATCGTTCCTGTTCTTCATCGTCGTGCTGTTCTGGGTGCTGATCAAAGCGCCGCGCACCGCACCGGCGAACCCCTGGAACGAATACGCCGATACGCTGGAATGGACTCTGCCAAGCCCGCCGCCCGAACACACGTTCGAGCAGCTTCCCAAGCAGAGCGATTGGGACAAGAGCCACTCGCACTAGGGCGCATGATCCGCCCGAACCATACGACGGCAAGGGCCCCGCAATGCGCCGGGGCCCTTTTCACGTCAGCATCCGACCGAGCCAACATGGATACGAATCGCCACAATCCGTCACTCGCCTGCGCTGTTAAAGCCGCCGCGCCGGTGGGAGCCGTCAGATGCCTGTGAAATGGGACACTGACCCGAAGGGGCCGCCCATCGAATCGGGCACGTTCCTGCATGGTTCCGGCGATCCTGCGCTCGCCCGTGCCGTACTCTGGCCCTATCGGTCCTTGCCGCGCCGCGGCATGGTCGGAATTCTGGGATTCGCCTTTGCGGCCGTACTGATCCCTGTGCTGCCGCTGCTCGGCTCGCCTGTGGTGTGGGGGCTGTTGCCTTTTGCACTCGGCGCGGTCTGGCTGCTGTGGGTGATGCTTGAAAAGTCCTATTCCAGCGGGCTTATGCGCGAGGATCTCGCGCTATGGTCCGACCGAATCGAAATTGTACGCACCAACCCGAAGGGGCCGGTACAACGCTGGTCGGCCAATCCGTTCTGGGTTCGCCTTGCGCTGAAACAGACCGGCGGACCGGTAGACAACTATCTCACCCTGTCAGGATCGGGGCGCGAGGTTGAACTGGGCGCGTTCCTGTCGCCAAAAGAACGCGAACACCTGTACACCGATCTCGACGCCTTGCTGCACCGTCTGTCCCGCTGAGCGGGCGCGGCTGTCACATCGGAATGGGGAACAGCGCGCCTATCGACCGAAAAAGGCGCACCATGTTGTTTGGCAACTGCAACACGCAGTGATTTTATGAATTTTGGCCGAATCGGGGCGACGGATGCAGAACGCCCTGCCCATCACCCCAGATAACGATATCGCGGGATTCGGATGCCCCGGGTGTTATCCCAGCCGCGCCTTGATCATCGGTCCGACCGCACCGAAATCGATCTGCCCGGTATACTTTCCCTTGAGCAGTCCCATGACCCGCCCCATGTCGCGAATCGAGGTCGCGCCGGTTTCCGCGATTGCCGCCGAGACGACGGTTTCAACTTCGGCGTCCGTCAGCTGGCGGGGCAGAAAGTCTTCGATCACGGTGATTTCCGAACGTTCGCGGTCGGCCAGCTCCAGACGCCCGCCCTCTTCATAGGCGCGCGCACTTTCCTGCCGCTGTTTCACCATTTTGCCGAGGATCTGCAACACCTCGGGATCGCCAACACCAGTGTTTTCACCGTCTTCGCCCCGGGACGCGATATCGCGATCCTTGATGGCCGCGGTGATCAAACGAAGGGTCGACAGACGCTCTGCCTCTCTGTTCTTCATCGCCGATTTGAGTTCAGTCGAGATTTGCGTGCGAAGGTCCATGATCCACCTGTGGTCATCCAATGGAATAAGCCGGGCACCATAGTCGATCCCAGCTGCATGAGCAACCGGGCTCTAGCGTCCTAATGCACTGTATTACAACGGTTTATCATTTTACAGCCCCCCTTGACCGCCCTGTCGGCGGCTCTTAGATTGCGGCGGATTTATGCAATCCTCCCTGCCCCCGACCCGTCCGGAGTGTCTGCCATGACCGACCGCGCCCATTCTTCCCGCCCAACCGCCTGCCTTGCGCTGGCCGATGGAACCTTGTTCTACGGCCATGGATTTGGTGCGACGGGCCAGACGACGGCTGAGCTGTGTTTCAACACCGCGATGACCGGATATCAGGAGATAATGACCGATCCGTCCTATGCCGGTCAGATCGTCACCTTCACCTTTCCCCACATCGGCAACACCGGCGTCACGCCCGAGGACGACGAAGCGGCCGATCCTGCCGCGGCGGGCATGGTGGTGAAATGGGATCCGACCCAGCCAAGCAACTGGCGCACCACCGACACCCTGTCCCATTGGCTGGAACGGCGCGGTCGCATCGCCATCGGCGGGCTCGACACGCGCCGGCTGACCCGGGCAATCCGGCAACAGGGTGCGCCCCATGTCGCGCTGGCCCATGATCCTTCGGGCAATTTCGATATCGAGGCGCTGATTGCCGCGGCCCGCGCCTTTCCGGGGCTTGAGGGCCGCGATCTGGCCCGCGATGTGACCTGCCTGCAATCCTATCGCTGGGATGAAATGCGCTGGGCCTGGCCCGAGGGGTATCTTCCGCGCACCGGCCCCGGGCACCGGGTGGTCGCCATCGATTATGGCGCGAAACGCAATATCCTGCGCTGTCTGGCGAGTGCTGGCTGCGACGTCACTGTTTTACCTGCAAGCGCGACCGCCGAAGATGTGCTGGCGCTGAAGCCTGACGGCCTGTTCCTGTCCAACGGTCCGGGCGATCCGGCGGCGACAGGTGAATATGCCGTGCCGATGATTCGCAAGATTTTGGATGACACGCGGATGCCGGTCTTTGGGGTCTGCCTTGGGCATCAGATGCTGGCGCTGGCGTTGGGTGCGCGGACGGTCAAAATGAACCACGGCCATCACGGCGCGAACCATCCGGTCAAGGATCTGGAAACCGGTAAGGTCGAAATTACCTCGATGAACCATGGCTTTACGGTCGACAGTCAATCTCTGCCCGCCGATGTTATCGAAACCCATGTCTCGCTGTTCGATGGCAGCAACTGCGGTATCCGCGCCAATGATCGCCCGGTCTGGTCGGTACAATATCACCCCGAGGCAAGCCCCGGCCCGCAAGACAGCTTTTATCTGTTCGAACGTTTCGCCAAGGCGATGGCCGAGGCAGACTGAGGACGTTAACCACCGGTTAACCTGAATCAGCGATCAAACCTGTTGGAACAGTCTCCGTATGGGTTTGTGAATGGTCTTGCAGTCGAGCCATGATTTTCTGCCCGGCGATTCCGTCGATACGGGACCCGTCCCGCGCCTTGGCAGTATCCTTGTCGGCTCGGGCGCGCTCAGCGCCAAGGCGCTGCACCTTGCGCTGGTCCATCAGGCGGAACAGCCTGCACCGCTGGGCCGTATCCTGCGTCTGCGTGGCGATATCGACGATGCGGTGCTGGCGGATGCTTTGGCGTTGCAGTTCAAGGCGGCGCGGGTTGATCCACGGGCCCTGCCACCGGACTTGCCGCTGATTGATGCCGTGGGCGCCCGGTTCTGTGCCGTGCATGGCATCTTGCCATTGGCGCGTTCCGGTGCGCTGACCCTTGTGGCCACGTCCAGCCCCGAACTTTTCAACCTGGTCCGTCCGTTTCTGGAGGATAGGCTGGGCCCGGTCGCCATGGCCGTGGGTGCCGAGGCGGAATTGCGCGACATCCTGCTCGACCTGCGCAAGCGTCATCTGGCCCGCGAGTCCGAGCGGCGGGTCGCGAAGCGCTACAGTTGCCGCGGCCTCTCCTCGCCTGCGATTGTGACCAGTTCATTAATTTTTGCGCTGACATTACTGAGCTGTCTTGCTCTGGCGCCCAGCGCGCTAATTGTCGGGCTGACCGGGCTCGCGCTTTTCGTGCTTCTGATCAACACTGCCTTCGCGGCGACAATGGGCGTAGTCCATGTTGTGGCCCGACGGCGCGAAAAACCGGCTCTGCCGCGCGCGCCGCTGCGCTTTGTGCCGGTGACGGTCATGGTGCCGCTGTTTCGTGAAAAACAGATTGCCGAACGGTTGATTCAGCGGCTGTCGCAGTTGGACTATCCCGCAGGAATGCTGGAGATCCTGCTGGTGGTTGAAGAAGACGATCACGTCACCCGCGACACCCTTGCCGCCTGTGCCCTGCCTGCCACCATGCGATGCGTCACCGTGCCGCGCGGCGTCGTGCAGACGAAACCACGGGCGTTGAATTTTGCTTTGGACTTTTGCCGCGGCAGCATCGTCGGCATCTATGACGCCGAGGATGCGCCGGACGCGGCACAAATCGCGCTGGTGGTCGGACAGTTCCAGCGGTCGGCGCCTCAGGTCGCCTGCCTGCAGGGACGGCTGGATTATTACAACGCCCATGCCAACTGGATGGCGCGCTGTTTCACCATCGAATACGCCACGTGGTTCCGCGTCATGTTGCCGGGTCTTGCACGGTTGGGTCTGGTGCTGCCGCTTGGGGGGACAACGCTGTTCTTTCGCAAATCAGCGCTGGTCTCGCTGGGCGGTTGGGATTCGCACAATGTGACCGAAGACGCCGATCTGGGGCTCAGGCTGGCGCGGCAGGGGTTTCGCACCGAACTGCTGGACAGCACGACGATGGAAGAGGCGAATTGCCGGCCCTGGGCCTGGGTGCGGCAACGCTCACGGTGGAACAAGGGCTATGCCCTGACCTGGCTTGTCCATATGTCTGACCCGGTGGCTCTGTGGCGCGATCTGGGTGCGCGACGGTTCTGGGGGGTGCAGGTGCTGATGCTGGGCGGGCTGCTGGGAACGTTTTTGGCCCCGTTCCTGTGGGCGACGGCGTTGCTCTGGTTTGGTGTGGCGCATCCGTTGACCAGGCAGCTTGGGCCGATGGTCGATACCGCGATCGCCTGGGGGCTGGGGCTTGCGACGTTGATCCACTGCGCAGTCTGGGCCATCGGCACGCACAGCCGCGGCGACAAGAGCCTGCTGGTCTGGGTGCCGACGCTTGTGGTCTATCACATGCTGGGCACCGCGGCGATCTGCAAGGCGGCGTTGGAAATCCTGTGGAAACCGTTTTTCTGGGACAAGACCAGCCATGGCCATCTGTCCGGCCCGGTCAGTCTCCCCTGCCCACCTGTCCCGCCACCGCCATAAGCCGCGTCTCGTAAGCCATTGAGATATGGTATTTCAATGCATCATGCGCAGCGGTTCCATCGCCCGCTTCGATCGCTGAAACGATGGCTCCATGTTCGGCCAATGCCTTTTCGCCCCGTCCCTCCACCGCAAGCGATGTCGTCGCGAGCAACGCCATGAACCGATGTACCAGATCCAATTGCTGCACCAGATACCGGTTATGCGACGCAAGGTGGATCTGCTTGTGAAACCGCCGGTTCGCCCGTGCCAGCGCGCCCGGATCACCCAGCAATGCGCGGTCTTCCTCGACCATGGCGCGCAACACGCGCACCTCTTCGGCGGTGGCATGGCGCGCCGCCAGCCGCGCCGCCAGCCCCTCAAGCTCGGCGCGCACGACATAGAGTTCCGCCAACTGGTTATGGTCCAGCGATGCCACCATCAGCGACCGCCCATCGCGCGTCAGCATCGATTGAGTTTCCAGCCGCTGCAACGCCTCGCGGATCGGAGTGCGCGACACGCCGAACCTTTCGGCCAATTCGCTTTCCACCAATCGATCACCCGGACGGAAAATGCCGGTATCCATCGCCTCGAGGATCAGCTGATAGGCGTCCGGCTGTCCATTGCGCGTTTCCGCCATGTTCTTCTCCCATGCCCGGACCTTGCGCCCGGACCGCTGCGCTCGGCGCGAAAGTCCGACGCCGGCGTCCGGCTCCGAGACTTGGCGCGAACCCTAGCCGCCCGGCCCCGCAACTTTCAAGGCCGCCCCTATAAAGTCTGCCATCTTGCATGCTTCGGCAAGCGCCGCTAGGGATCCGAGCATGACAAACCTCGATCATGTAAGCCACTGGGTTTTTGACCTGGACAATACGTTGTATCCGCCAGAAATGCGGCTGTTCGACCAAATCGAAATCCGCATGACCCGCTGGGTGATGACGGCCCTGAACGTGTCCGAGCCCGAGGCCGACCGTCTGCGCGCGCTGTATTGGCGCCAGTATGGCACCACTTTGGCGGGGCTGATGCGCGAACACGGTGTCGATCCAGGGCCATATCTGGATGATGTGCACAATATCGATTTCACCGTGCTGACCCCCGATCCCGGGTTGCGCGCGCATATCGCCGCCCTGCCCGGGAGGCGCATCGTCTATACCAACGGCTGCGCGCCCTATGCTGAAAAGGTGCTTGAGGCGCGCGGTCTGGCGGGTCTTTTCGATGCGGTTTATGGCGTCGAACACGCGGGCTTCCTGCCGAAACCCGAAAAGGCAGCATTTGACGCGGTGTTCGCCCTGGACCGGGTCGATCCGTCCCGCGCCGCAATGTTCGAGGACGACACGCGCAATCTGATCGAACCCCATGCCATGGGAATGGGCACAATCCACGTTGCCCCCATGGCAGCGCCCGCCGATCACATCCACCATCACACCGCCGATCTTGCGCAATTCCTCTCCACACTGGTCCGCGCCTGATTTAACCACCAGACCCAATACATCCGCCTGCGACCTCGCGGCCCCTTGCCCCGGGGCGCTGTCCGGTGAAGGTTAGACCAGTATGGAACAAACTGACATCCTGATTTCCGGCGCCGGAATTGCCGGGCTTGTCGCTGCGGCTGGGCTGGCGCAGCGGGGGTTTCGCGTCTGTATCGTCGACCCCGCGCCACCGGTCGATGATGTGGCACAGGCCGGGTCTGACCTGCGCTCGACCGCATATCTGCGACCGGCACAGGCGCTGCTCGCACGTCTTGGCTTGTGGGACGCGCTGAAGCCCGAGGCACAACCGCTTGCAGCCCTTCAGGTGATCGACACCCATGGAACGCCACCGGTCGAACGCGCGCGGCGGATGTTCAGCCCTTCGGACGTGGAGTCAGAACTGTTTGGCTGGAATTTGCCGAACTGGCGTTGTCGGGCGATTCTGGCGACCCATCTTGCAAGCCTACCCGGGGTGGATCTGCGGCTTGGGGTCGGGTTCGTGTCGATGCTGACCCGCGACGCCGGGGCAAGGGTCGTGCTGAGCGACGGCACCTCCATCGCCGCCCGTCTGGTGATCGGTGCCGACGGGCGCGCCTCTTCGGTGCGGCAGGCTGCCGGAATCGGAGTGCGGGTGCGCCGTTACGGCCAAAAGGCGCTGAGCTTTGCCGCTGCGCATGATCTGCCCCATGAGGATGTATCCAGCGAAATCTATAATTCAGGCGGCGCCTTTACCACCGTTCCGCTGGCCGATCATCAGGGTGAACCGGCATCGGCCATCGTCTGGATGCAGGACGGTCCAAGGGCGCTGGACCTTGCCGGGATGGCCCGGGATGACGGGGCGCGCTTTGACGCGGAAATGTCGGCCCGCGCGGTGCATCTGCTGGGGGACATGCGCCGGATCACTCCGGTTCAGGTCTGGCCGGTGGTGACCCAGACGGCGGACCGGATGATCGCCCGGCGCGTGGCGCTGATTGCCGAGGCGGCCCATGTCCTGCCACCCATCGGAGCGCAGGGGTTGAATACCTCGCTACAGGATGTGGCCGCATTGCTTGACAGATTGGAAGACGATCCCGGCGCGCCGGCAGGGTTGGAGCGATATTCGGCAGACCGGTTGCGAGACGTGGCGGCGCGGGCATCGGCGATCGATCTTTTCAACCGGGTGTGTCAGTCCGATCTTGCGGCAGTTCAGGCGCTGCGGCTGGCGGGATTGCGGGCGGTGCATGACATGGCGCCGTTGCGCAAACAGGTGATGCAGGCCGGAATGGGGCGCGATGTGCCCGGGGTACTGCCAGACGCTCCTCGGTCCTGACGTCCCTCCTCGCGAGGAGCGACCGCCAGGGAGCGAGGAGCGTCGGCTTGTCGACATGTCGACGCTCAGTCGCGGATCAAAAAACCTGATCCAAAGCCGTTTCTAGCCGGGCCACCGAGGCAGGCACATCAGCCAGTTTGTCCAGACCGAACAGCCCAAGGCGGAAGGTCTTGAACTCCGGCCCCTCGCCCACCTGCAACGGCACCCCGGCGGCAATCTGCATCCCCAGCGCGCCAAAGGCCTTGCCGTTCTGCACATCGTCCCGGTCCGTGTACGACACCACGACACCGGGCGCGCCGAAACCTTCGGCGGCGACCGATTTCACGCCGCGCTTGGCCAATGCGGCGCGCACGGCATTGCCCTGCTCCCACTGCGCGTCTGACAATTTGTCAAACCCGATGGCCTTGGTTTCGGCCATCGCATCGCGGAACCCGACCAGGGCATCCGTGGGCATTGTCGCGTGATAGGCATGACCGCCGTTCTCATAGGCCTCCATGATCGACAGCCATTTCCCCAGATCGACGGCAAAGGATGTGGATTTGCGCGCTTTCACCCGCTCGACCGCCGCCGCGTTCAGCATGACGCAACCGGCCGAGGGCGAAGCCGACCAGCCCTTTTGCGGTGCCGAGATCAGAACATCGACCCCCGTCGCCTTCATGTCGACCCAGACACAGCCCGAGGCGATACAGTCCAGCACGAACAACCCGCCGACCGCATGAACCGCATCGGCCACCGCGCGCAGATAATCGTCAGGCAGGATCATCCCCGACGAGGTTTCCACATGGGCCGCGAACACCACATCGGGGCGATCCGCGGCGATCCGGTTCACCACCTCGTCAATCGGGGCCGGAACGAAGGGGGCATCGGGCGCATTGCCGGTGCGCCGTGCCAGCATCACAATTTCTTCCGACGGGGTGACGCCCGCTTCGAATATCTGTGTCCAGCGGTACGAGAACCAGCCGTTGCGGATCACCATCGCTTTCGCATCGGTGGCCAGTTGCCGCGCAACCGCCTCCATCGCATAGGTGCCACCGCCCGGGATCAACGCCACCGCATCGGCATTGTATACCTCACGCAGCATGGCAGAGATGTCGCGCATCACCCCCTGAAACTGCGCCGACATATGGTTCAGCGACCGATCGGTAAAGACGACGGAATATTCCAGCAGGCCATCGGGATCGATGTCGGACAAAAGTGCGGTCATTGAGCGGCTCCTTGGCAATTTCATCCCACCATATCGGGATTGACCGACCTTACAACAGGTCGATCGGACCTGGGCGACGCTCTTCGCTCAGCAGGACGTTCGCCTCAACATCACCCACACCCGGCAGGGCCATGATCCGCCGCCGCAACACTCTCTCGAAATCCGTCAGATCGCGGGCGACCACCCGCAGGCGGTAGTCATAGAGCCCGAGAACAAGACTGACCGCCTGCACCTCGGGGATCGCATTCACCGCGCGTTCGAAATCTTCCAGACTGACGCGCCCCTTGGTCGCGAGTTTCACGCCCAGAAACACCGTCACCCCAAATCCCAGCTTCTCCAGATCGAGATCCAGCCGTCGCCCGGTGATCACACCTGCCGCTTCCAGCCGTTGAATCCGGCGCCATGTGGCGGGCTGCGACAGACCCAGAGCGCGGCCCAGACTGCTGGCGGGCCGGGTTGCGTCCTGCTCCAGAAGGCGCAGCAGCGCCCGGTCGGTGGCATCGGGTGTCATAGGGGAAGGTTTCCCGCCGATTTGATTTGCGCGACTTCGACCAGCGCCTCGATATCCGCGATATGCGGCAGTCGCAGGATTCGGTTGCGATAGATCTGTTGATAGTGCGCCATGTCGCGGGCAATCACCGAAAGCCGGACATCAACCCGGCCCAGAAAGGTCTGGATATCCAGCACCTCGGGCACCTCGCGGGCGGCGGCAAGGAATTCGTCGAATGCATTTGCCACCGTCTTGTCCAGTGTGAACCGCAATGAAACCTCGACCGTCCAGCCCAGAGCCGCCCAGTCGATCACCGCATGGATGCCTTTCAGAACACCCGCAGCGCGCAGACGGTCCATCCGCCGGGCGGCGACGGCGCCGGTGACCTGTGCGCGGACGGCCAGAGCGCTGACGCCAAGCGCGGGATCGGCCAGAAGATGCCGCAGCAGGCGGCGGTCAATGTCATCAAGCATGATTTCTTTGTCTCATGGTCAATACGCGAATGATTTCACTCTAACACGAACGATCTTCCCTCAAAACCCCCCTCGCGCTTGGCGGATACGCCGCCTATGGTCTGCGCCAACCGCTGAGCAAGGAGAACTGACATGCGCGTGTATTATGACCGTGATTGCGACATCAACCTGATCAAGGACAAGAAGGTCGCGATCCTGGGCTATGGCTCCCAAGGCCACGCCCACGCCCTCAACCTGCGCGATTCCGGCGCAAAAAACCTTGTCGTCGCCCTACGCGAAGGCTCGGCCTCGGCCAAAAAAGCCGAAGGTCAGGGGCTCAAGGTCATGGGCATCGCCGAGGCTGCCGCCTGGTGTGATCTGATCATGTTCACCATGCCCGACGAAATGCAGGCCGAAACCTATAAGAAATACGTCCACGACAACCTGAAAGAAGGCGCCGCGATTGCCTTTGCCCATGGTCTGAACGTGCATTTTGGTCTGATCGAGCCGAAAAAGGGCGTCGACGTGATCATGATGGCGCCCAAGGGCCCCGGCCATACCGTGCGCGGCGAATATACCAAGGGCGGCGGCGTGCCCTGTCTTGTTGCCGTCGACAATGACGCATCCGGCAAGGCGCTGGAAATCGGCCTGTCCTATTGCTCGGCCATCGGTGGCGGGCGTTCCGGGATCATCGAAACCAACTTCCGTCAGGAATGCGAAACCGACCTGTTCGGCGAACAAGCCGTGCTTTGTGGTGGTCTGGTCGAGCTGATCCGCATGGGTTTCGAAACACTGGTCGAAGCCGGGTATGAGCCGGAAATGGCCTATTTCGAGTGTCTGCATGAGGTAAAGCTGATCGTCGATCTGATCTATGAAGGCGGTATCGCCAACATGAATTATTCAATCAGCAACACCGCAGAATACGGTGAATACGTCAGCGGCCCGCGCATCCTGCCCTATGACGAGACCAAGGCGCGGATGAAAGCAGTCCTGAAAGACATCCAGTCGGGCAAGTTCGTGCGCGATTTCATGCAGGAGAACTCTGTCGGCCAGCCGATGTTCAAGGCCACGCGCCGGTTGAACGACGAACATCAGATCGAAGCGGTCGGAGAAAAGCTGCGCGCGATGATGCCGTGGATTTCCGAAGGCCGCATGGTCGACAAAGAAAAGAACTGATCCAACTGGTCAGACAATAGCGAAGGCACCGCCAGACTGGCGGTGCCTTTTTTGATCCATCCGCTGACATGCCGTGTGCCAGCGGCTAATCCTTTCAAATCAATCGTTGAGGCTCGTGCGTGCCCGCGGCGAGGGACGATCCGAAATACGGACCTTCTGTTTTGATCTGCTCGTCATTGCGGCTGCGAAATATACAAACCCGCCAACCACCGTCAAAAATGCTGCGATTAAGGTGCTGTCCATGCGATATCTCCGGATGACCCGTCTGTCAGGTAAACCCGCGACAGCGCCCGTCGGTTCCGAGCCGACATGGGCAAACTGGCTGACGATCCTGATTCTTGGGGTGGTGTGGGGCGGCACCTTTATGGTGATCGCGCTGGCTTTGCGCGGATACGGGCCGCTGACGGTTGCGGCGGCGCGCACGAGCTTGGGTGCCATTTCCCTGATTGCTGTGGCGCTGGCCATCGGGCGGCCGTTTCCGCGCGATCCACGTGTCTGGATGCTCGCCGTGCCTTTGGGCATCTTTTCCTCGGCGCTGCCGTTCTTTTTGCTGGCATGGGGGCAACAATATGTAGCGTCGGCCTTTGCCGGGCTGGCCATGGCCGCCTTGCCGCTGGTCATGCTGCCCATGGCGCATTTCTTCACGGACGAACGGATGGACCCGCGCAAAAGTATCGGGATGATCGTCGGATTCGCCGGGGCTCTGGTGTTGATGGGTCCGGGGTTGCGCGGATTGGGCGGCGGATCGCTGGTCGCGCTGGGACAAGCGGCCTGTATCGGCGCCTCGGTCTGCTATGCCGTCGCATCAGTTCTGACGCGGCGATGTCCACCGGTCGATCCGGTGGTGCTGTCGGCATTGTCGCTTGCGGCGGGCGCGTTGTTCCTCATGCCCGCGATGCTGTGGGTCGAAGGTGTGCCGGTCTGGCAACCCGGCATTTCCGGTTGGGCCATTCTGGTGCTGGGGTTTGTGCCCACCGCAGCGGCGACTGTCCTGCGGGTGATTGTCATCCGCAGCGCCGGTTCAGTGTTCATGTCGCTGGTGAATTACCAGGTGCCCCTGTGGTCGATGGTGTTTGGCGCGCTGGTTCTGGGTGAAGTGCTGCCCTTGCGGTTTTTCGCGGCGCTGATGTTGATCCTCACCGGGCTGGCGATCAGCCAATGGGCATTGTTGAAACGGCTGGCGGGCAAGGCGAACTGACCATCAAGCGCACCGAGATCCGCCCAACGTCCGGGCGAATCTCGTTCTGATACCTTCCTGGAAAGTCGCCTCACGCTAGGCGCTTTCCGCCACCCGGGCGACAATACCGTCCACGATCTTTTCCAGCATCGCCGGATCTTCGCATTCGGCCATCACGCGGATCAGCGGTTCGGTCCCCGATTTGCGGATCAACAGACGCCCCTTGCCGACAAGATCCGCCTCGGCCTCGGCGATCGCCGCCTTGACCCGCGCCGAGCCCAGCGGATCTGCCCCAGCGGCAAAGCGCACATTCTTCAGCATCTGCGGCACCGGTTCGAACTGCCGCATCAACGCGGACGCCGGTTTCCCCGTGCCAATCATCGCGGCCAGAAACTGCAACCCGGCCAACAGACCGTCACCGGTGGTGGCATAGTCTGTCATCACAATATGCCCCGACTGTTCACCGCCCAGATTGAAACCGCCCGCGCGCATCGCTTCGACAACATAGCGGTCACCAACGGCCGTGCGGTGCAATCCAATGCCCTTCCCGTCCAGATACCGCTCAAGCCCCAGATTGCTCATCACCGTGGCAACCAGAGCGCCCCCGGCCAAACGCCCCTCGTCAGCCCAGCGGGCGGCGAACAGCGCCATGATCTGATCGCCGTCGGCCACTTGCCCGGTCTCGTCGAGAATCATCACCCGGTCAGCATCGCCGTCCAGACAGATCCCCACATCCGCGCCATGGGCCACCACGGTTTCCGCCGCCGCACGCGTGTTGGTCGAGCCGCAGCCATCGTTGATGTTGTGCCCGTTCGGCGATACGCCAATCGGGATCACCTCGGCGCCAAGTTCCCACAACACTTCCGGCGCGGTCTTATAGGCCGCCCCATTGGCGCAATCGACGACGACTTTGACGCCGTCCAGCCGCATCCCCAAAGGGAACGTCGCCTTGACGCGTTCGCTATAGCGGAACCGCCCATCATCAATCCGTTTTGCGCGGCCGATGTTCATCGCGCGGGCCGGTTCGACCCCGGCCTCGACCAAAGCCTCGATCTCGGCCTCTGCATCATCGCTCAGCTTGAAACCATCGGGACCGAAGAACTTGATCCCGTTGTCGACGGCGGGGTTGTGGCTGGCCGAGATCATCACCCCAACATCGGCGCGCATGGATGTGGTAATCATCCCCACGGCAGGTGTCGGAACCGGGCCCAGAAGAAAGACGTTCATCCCCGTGCTGGTGAACCCGGCGGTCAGCGCGTTTTCAAACATATAGCCCGACAGCCGCGTGTCCTTGCCAATGACAACCCGGTGCGCGCGCTGCGCGTCGCGGCGGAAATAACGCCCGGCAGCCGCGCCAAGACGCAGTGCCAGATCGGCGGTCATCGGATGGGTGTTGGCGGTGCCACGCACCCCGTCGGTGCCGAAAAGCTTGCGCATTATGGTGTCGTCCCTCTTGTCGCGGCCCGCCAAAGGGTCAGAGCCTGCCGTGTTTGCGAAATATCATGCACCCGGAGGATCTGCACCCCCTGCGCGACACCCGCAAGCGCCACGGCAATGCTGCCCGGCATTCGGTCATCCGCATCGGGTGCATTCCCCAGAGTCCCGATGAACCGCTTGCGCGAAGCACCAAGCAGTATCGGACAGCCCAACCCGTGAAACAGCGACAGACCGGCCAGCAGGGTCAAATTGTGCTGCATCGTCTTGCCAAAGCCGATTCCGGGGTCGATCACGATCCGCGACCGGTCGATCCCGGCGGCAACGGCACGGTCAACCCATCCGGCCAACGCATCGTAAACATCAAGCAACACATTGTCGTACTGCGGATCGGCCTGCATCGTCTCGGGCGTGCCCTGTGCGTGCATCAGGCAGATCGGCACATCCCGCTCGGCGGCAAGCGGCGCCATGCCTGCGTCATACTCCATCGCCGAGACGTCATTCAGCATCGTCGCCCCGGACTCAAGCGCGGCCCGGGCGACCTCGGACTTGCGGGTGTCGATGCTGATCACTCCCGCGAAACTCTGGCGAAGGGCTGCGATAACCGGGGCGGTTCTGGCGATTTCTTCGGGAACCAAGACCGGCGCCGAACCCGGGCGCGTGGATTCACCGCCGATATCCAGCATATCCGCAGACCCCATAGCACCCGCCTGCGCCAGCGCTGCATCCTTTTGCAAGAACCGTCCGCCATCCGAAAAACTGTCAGGGGTGACATTCAAAATGCCCATCAAACGCGGGTGCTCCATGGACAGCCCGGCAATATCGGCGCGCGGCCCAGTCAGGCGCGACAAAACCCCGGCGGGAATGTCGGCGGCGGGGATCACCCGCCCGGAGCGATTCCGGCTCAGGACTTCGGCATGGGTGAACCAGCCCCAACCGCCGGCCAGACCCACAGCATCGCGCGGGCGCACCGGGTCACAGATGACAAGCGGGCGGAAATACTCGGCCATCAGACGTCCAGCAGCTGCGCTGCATCCACCGGTCGCAGGGTCACGGAAACGGTCGCATCCGGCAGGGTTGGCTCGCCCGGCCCGTCCCCGCCGATACAGAGCAGCGATGTCGCCCCCACCTGCTCCGCAAACCACAGGGCCAGCGCGGGACCGGAGCGCTTGCCCTCGGACGGCGGATCAACGGAATCGAGCACGATTTTCGACGGCGCCCAGACCGTCAGCACGTCATGTTTCAGCGCCCAGTCAATTTCCGTACGGCTGCCCACAACGACACAGCGCCGGTCCTGCCCCGCCAGCACCCAGGCGTTCTGATCCATCGCCAACAGATTGATCCGCCTTTGCGCCATTAAGTTTTCCGAAACCGGCGGCACTGTCTCGGGCAGATCGACACACAGGATCGCCGGACTGCCGGCGACCAATTGATCGATCCATCCGCCAAGCAGGGGTGACTTCAGCGCGCCGTTGGACAGGAATACCACATGCGGCTGGGGCGCATCATCGGCCACCGCCCCCGGAAGATCGTCCCGGTCGCGCACGATTTCGACCCCAAGCGCGCCCGGACCGCGATCGAGCTTTTCGATTCGCACAAAACACCGCAGCGCTTGCGGCGCGGCAAGCACCCGCAGCGCCACACGTTCGGCAAGCGTTTCGAGCAGGTTCAACCGCTCGGCGGTCAGCTCGTGGGCGATCGCCTCGGTCAGGGTGTCATAGGACAGGATCTTGTCGACGTCATCGTCGGTGCCGGTGTCATGGCGCGCCACCTCGACCACCAGATTGAACCGGATCCGCTGGGTCGTGCCGCGCTCTTGTTGAAAGGCGCCAATCTCGATCTCGGCGATATGATCGCGAAGCGAGATCCGGTCGGCGAGCCGGTCAGGCGCCGTCGCCCCGGCCCGCAAATGGGGATGCCCGAAGGCGTGCAGCAGGTCAGTGGTCATCGCAGGGCTCCGCATTCGGCACGGTTGCAGCGATAGCGCACCAAGACCCGATGCAAAACCCGTCAATCGCTCGGCGTGCGGGGGATGCCCCGCGCGACTCAGCCCTTGCGATAAAAATGGTGTACGCCGATGCTGGCCGTGCGGGCGAAAACCTGGCTCCATCGCGGGCGAACCGCACGCGTGTGGTAATGTGTCGCGCCGTCGGTCAGGGCGCGGGGCGCGCCGTCCAGCATCACCCTGGCCACCTTGCCAACCTTTTTCCAGGCCGCGCGTTCGCGGATGACATCAGGATAGCCATCGCAGGAATAGGTGAACTGACACTGATATTTGCGCCCCGTCCCCTGATTGACCACACCACAGACCGAATTCGGATAGCTGCCGCTGTCGACCCGGTTCAGGATCACTTCGGCCACGGCAAAGATGCCCTTGACCGGCTCGCCCCGTGATTCGAAATACAGCGCTTCGGTCAGACATTGCCACTGCGCACCGCCCTTTTGTATCGGCAGGGTCTCCAGAAAGCCGCGCGAATAGCTGATCTGGTCGAATGAAGGATTGGCCGGGGCTTGGGGGCGGGCGAACATCGGGGCCATCAGATTGCCGCGCTCAGGGCGAATTTGCGCACTGTCCGAGCCCAGAAGCCCGCCAAGGTTGCGCTGCAAAGCGACAGACGGATCATTCGATTGGCTGATGACGATATCGGCGGAGGTGGCGGTGGCAATGACGGCCAAGGTGGCACAAGCCGTCACCAGCCGCGCAAAACGCGGGAATTTCATATCACCTCCGGGTGTTATTTCTTTGTCGCGGCACGGTGGAAAAACCGGGCAAACGCGCACAAGCAAACTGTCCGATAAGCGAAAACGGGCGTTTTGTAAAAGTCGAGGGCGATTGCGCCTGCATCTGGGCGGTTTCCCGCCAGCCGTTTGCGGATCAGACCGGTGAAATTTTCGCCCGTCCGCCCCGAATTGCCAGCTGCGCTGCGGCCAGTCGGGCCATCGGTACCCGGAACGGCGAACAGGACACATAGTCGAATCCCGCCGCGCGACAAAAGGCGATGCTGTCGGGGTCGCCGCCATGTTCGCCACAGACCGACAGCACGATATCGGGGTTGCCGATACGCCCCCGTTCGGCGCCGATGGTCAGCAATTCGCCCACTCCGTCCACATCCAGCCGCAAAAAGGGATCCTCGGGGAACACGCCCTGCCCGACATAGGCGCCCATGAACCGTCCCGCATCATCGCGCGACAGACCATAGGTCATCTGGGTCAGATCATTGGTACCAAACGACAGGAACGCCGACTGTTCAGCGATTTCACCGGCCCGCAGCGCGGCGCGCGGCGTCTCCACCATCACCCCAAGGCGATAGGTGAAATCGACTCCGGTTTCGGCGCGCACCGCTGCCGCAACCTGATCGATTCGGCCGCGCACCAGTTCCACCTCGCGCTTGGCTGAAACCAGCGGAATCATCACTTCGGGCACCACCGTGCCGCCCACAGCCACCGTCGCCTCGAATATCGCACGGGCCTGCATGTCATAGATTTCGGGCACAGCAATTCCCAGCCGAACCCCGCGCATGCCCAGCATCGGATTGAATTCACGCAGCGAATCGACCCGCGCCGTGACCTGCGCCAGCGGCATATCAAGCGCCGCCGCCAGATCCAGTTGCCCCTCGCGGCCGGTCGGCAAAAATTCGTGCAACGGTGGATCAAGCAGACGAATGCACACCGGCAATACCGCCATGATGCGGAAAAGTTCGGTAAAATCGGCACGTTGCACCGGTAACAGCTGTTCAAGGGCCGCCGCCCGGTCTTCGGGGCGTTCGGCAAAGATCATCTCGCGCATTACGGTCAGGCGGTCGTGATCGAAAAACATATGTTCGGTGCGGCACAGGCCCACACCCTCGGCGTTGAACCGCAGCGCAACCTCGGCCTCGGCGGGGGTATCGACGTTGGCCCGCACGCCGATATCGCGATGTTCGTCGGCCCAATCCAGCAGGCACTGAAACGCATCGTCCAGCGCGGGTTCAAGCAGCAGCGCCGCACCGACCAGAGCCATGCCGCGCGTACCATCGACGGTGACGATATCGCCTTCGCTGAACACCCGGCCATGATCGCCGGTCAGGGTACGCGCCCGCCCGTCGATCTGAATTCCCGAGGCCCCGACGACACAGGGCAACCCCAACCCGCGCGCAATGACCGCCGCATGGCTGGTCACGCCGCCTTTCTGGGTCAGAACGGCGACGGCCGCATGCATGCCGCGCACATCGTCGGGCTTGGTTTCCTGACGCACAAGAATACAGGGTTCTTCCCGCGCAAAGGATTCCTGTGCCGCCCGCGAAGTGAAGACCAGCCGACCGGTGGCCGCACCCGGACTGGCCGGAATGCCGCGGGCGAAACTGTCGCGTGGCCCCTCCGGATCGACCTGCCGGTGCAGCAGATCGGAAAGCGAGGCAGGATCGACGCGCAAAACCGCTTCGGCTTCGGGGATGATCCCATCTTGCGCCAGCGCCACGGCGATCCGCACCGATGCGCGTGCCTGTCGCGGCACACGCACGGCGTCGAGCACATGCAGGTGCCCCGCCTCGATGGTAAATTCGACCTGCATTTCCTCGCGCAAGCGCTGGCGGCACAATTCACCACAAGCGACCAATTCGGCAAACACCTCGGGGCAGAGATCCTCAAGCGAGGCACCGCGTTGATCCCGCGTCAGAAAGATCGCGCCCGCATCTGCCACCAATGCGGCACGACCCTGACTCTGGCTCAGGTATCGGCCAGTGACCTGACGCGCACCGGTGCGCGGATCGACAAACTGAACCACACCCGACCCGTGCTCAAAGCCCGGCCCGGTGCCGACCCCCAGCGCCATCACCTGAACCACAAGCCCAAGCCCGGCATCGGCGGGCGCGCCCTTGGCCTGTCGCAACAGGCGGGCTGACGTCCCCTCCCACGCGCGGGCCATGGAGCGGAGCACATCGGCAAGTTGCCGGTCGGGCGCTTGCGGAAACGGTTCGTCGATCTCGGTTTCATAGGTGTGGAGCAGGGTCTGAATCGTATCAGAGGTGACCGGATGAGAGATTTCGAACATGTCCGGCTCCAACCGGGCGACATGCACGGCATAGGATTGGATAAACCCGACATACAGCGCATCCGCCGCCGCCTGCCCGATCAGCCCGGTCAGGTGCCGGTGCTGCGCATCATTCATCCCGATGTTCAGAATCGCACCCGGCCCGCCCCAATCGGCCACCTGCCCCGAGGGCCGGACCGACACGAGGCGGTTCCCCAGCGTGGCCAGCAAAGGGCGCAGATCCGGGACGTCGCCGCCGGCAATCCGGCGCACGGTTTCAAACGACAGGGCGACGGTTTCGGGCACCGGAAGGTGCATGCGCAGCAACCGTTGCAGACACTTCGCCCGGCCACCATGCACCGATTCCGTTATCGGCGCGGTAGGTGTGATCGGGGTAAAAGCCGCGATGTCGGCATGTTTCTGCACTGCAGCGCTCCGATGGTTCGCGCGCAGCATACGCCCCTGCATGTGTCTGGCAAGGTTTACCTTGCCGGGCTTAACCCTCGATTCGGGTCAGATCGGCGACGGACAGACACAGGGTTCGGATGCGCGACAACAGGTTCAGACGGTTGCGCCGGATCACGCCACTGTCGGCATTCACCTGCACCGCTTCGAAAAATCCGTCGATCGGCGCGCGCAGGGTGGCCATGGCGGCCATTGCCGTCTCGAAATCCTGCGCCTCCATCGCCGGAGTGATGAGCGTCTCGGCCTGATCCAGCGCGGCGAACAGGGTGCGTTCCGCGTCAGTTTCGGCGTATTTCACATCGGCGCCATAGGAATATTCAACGCCATCCTTGGCTTCGGCCTGAGACAGGATATTGTTGGCCCGCTTGAAGCCCTGCAGCAGGTTTTCACCGTCTTCGGTTTTCAAAACCGCGCTCAGCGCCTCGGCGCGGTTGACCAGCAGAGTCAGGTCGTCATTGCCGGGCATGGCAAGGCAAGCGTCGATGATGTCGTGCCGGATGTCGCGGTCACGCAGATAGACCTTGAGACGGTCGTGGATGAAGGCGAGGAGGTCTGCTGCAAGTGCACTAACGGGAAAGAAATATTCAACATCCTCGGGAGTATCAGAATCAATGACTTTGGTTCGGCCCTCAATCGCCAATTGCGCTTCTTCACGAATATCGTCGGGAAGATCAGGGTCAATTTTCTGAAGTAACGATGCCTGAGATCGAAAGTAGCTCTCTGAAAAAACTCTAGTAATGTGAGCAACAATCAGTTTCAGGAGCCGAACAGAAAGCTTTTGATCCAATACCAACCGGATCACCCCCAGAGCCGCCCGCCTCAAAGCAAAAGGATCCTTGCTCCCGGTCGGCTTCTCATCAATCAACCAGAACCCGGCGAGCACATCTATCTTGTCAGCCAGCGCCACGGCCACCGACAAGGGCGCTGTGGGCACGGAATCTGACGGGCCGAGGGGGGAATAGTGTTCTTGGGCGACGGCGGCGATATCGGCATCCAATCCCGACGCCTCGATGTAATATCGCCCCATAACCCCTTGAAGTTCCGGGAATTCATAGACCATTTCGGACGACAGATCGGCCTTGGCCAGACGCGCTGCCTGTTCGGCGCGGTCGGGATCGGCACCCACCAGCGGCGCAATCTCGCGGGCAAGGGCGGCAACGCGGTTTACCCGCTCGCCCACGGTGCCGAGTTTGTTATGGAAGGTCACATTGTCCAGCGCCTTGACCCAGACGCCAATGTCATTCGTCGCCACGCGCAGGTCGTTGTCCCAGAAGAACAGCGCATCCGACAGGCGGGCCGACAGCACCTTGCGGTTGCCGGCCAGAATCGTCGCGCCTTCATCTGCGGTATCGCGGTTGGCGACAGTCACAAAGCGGACAATGCGGCCGGATTTCGGATCACGGACGCTGAAAAACTTCTGATGCTCCTTCATCGAAGTCTGCAAAACCTCGGGTGGCAGGTGCAGGAATTCGGCGCCGATGTCACCGGACAGCACAACGGGCCATTCGACAAGCCCCGCCACCTCGGCCAGCAAACCGGGATCTTCGACCACCTCAAGCCCCAGAGCGAAAGCCTGGGTTTCGGCGTCGGCACGGATTATCTCGGCGCGGTCAGCGGCAGAGAGCACGACATTGGCACGCTTCAACTTCGCCGCGTAATCATCGAACCCGGTTACAGAAAATTCCGCCGGGGCCATGAACCGGTGGCCGCGCGTCCTGTCGCCCGCAACATGGCCGTCGATGTCGAGCGGCACCACGGTATGCCCAGCCTCGTCCGACAGGATGCAGAGGATCGAGTGCAAAGGCCGCACCCAGCGCAGATCACCGGTGCCCCAGCGCATGGATTTCGGCCATGGGAAATCGCGCACCACCCGTTCCAGAACCTCGGCCACGATTTCGGCGGCGGGGCGTCCCGGACGTTCGATCACTGCGATGAACACCTGACCCTTCTTGTCATCGACGATCTGCAAATCTTCACGCGCCACCCCTGCCGAGCGCAGGAACCCCGCAAGCGCCTTTTCTGGCGCATCGACGCGCGGTCCCTTGCGCTCTTCGCGCTGGGGGGGCGAGCCCGCCAGCAGTCCCTCGACCGACAGCGTCAGACGGCGGGGCGTCGCAAACGCGCCCGCACTGGCATAGGTCAAACCGGCGTCGACCAGCCCGTTCGTCACACGCTCTTTCAGGTCCGCTGCGGCACGGGCCTGCATGCGGGCGGGGATTTCCTCGGACAACAGTTCGATCAGCAGGTCGGGCATTTGGGGCTCATTCTGGGCAAGGCGTAATTCAGGATCGGCGGGCGGCAAAAAGATGGTACGGGTGTCAGCCCCCGTCGCGCGTGGGACAAGCCGGGCCAGCTGCGCTGCCATCATACAGGGTATCGCCGCAATTGTTCAGCTGGTGCCAGACAAAGGCGCGGCCATCGTCGAACACCGCGACCACCCGGTCGACTCCGTATTCGATGTTGGCCTGCCCGAGAAACGCAATCGCTTCCCCGGTTTCCAGCGCGGCACCGATCGCGGCGGCGTCGAAACACTTGAACCAACTGGGCGCAACTAGGGGGTCGGCGACCGGATAGGTGACATAGGTTTCGGTCAGCATGGCCTGACTCATCGGAGTGGTGAAACAGGCGCGAAACCGCAGCGGCGAGCTGTCGGCATCGATGCCCTGAAAATTCTCGGCCAGAATCGGCTCGGGCGTTTCGGTGGCAAGCACGGTCAGAACCACGCTGTCGGGCTGGTAATCGACCGTATCGTAAAAGCCATAGACCTGAAGCCAATACATCGCCGCCCCGGCAACAAGCGCAGTGATCACGATAAACCCTCCGATGAACTTGCCGTTCATTGTGTCGCCTCCTGGAGGTTTCGGGCGGTCTGCACCGTGCCCGTCACCGTCCCTGTGCCCCGTTTCATGCTGACCATCCGCCCTGTTCGGTCATCAGGTAGGCATCGGCACAGGCCTTGGCCAATGCGCGCACCCTGCCGATATAGGCCTGCCGTTCGGTAACCGAAATCACCCCGCGGGCATCCAGCAGGTTGAACACATGGGACGCCTTGATGCACTGGTCATAGGCCGGATGGGCCATCACGATGCGTTTGCCGGTTTTCGGATCCTCGGCGGGGGCGGCAAGGGTGCGGGCACATTCCGCCTCGGCATCCTTGAAATGCTGCAACAGTGTTTCGGTGTCGGCCACATCAAAGTTCCAACGTGAATATTCACGCTCGGTCTGGAGGAACACGTCGCCGTATTTCAGCGGGATGGGTGATTTCGGATCATTGAACGGCATATCCATGACGTGATCGACGCCCAGAACATACATCGCCAACCGCTCCAGCCCATAGGTGAGCTCGCCCGATACGGGGCGGCAATCATGCCCGCCCATCTGCTGGAAATAGGTGAACTGCGACACTTCCATGCCATCGCACCAGACCTCCCAGCCCAGCCCCCATGCCCCCAGCGTCGGCGATTCCCAATCGTCCTCGACAAAACGGATATCGTGGATACCGGCGTCGATCCCGATGGCAGCGAGCGAGCCGAGGTAAAGCTCTTGCAGGTCAGGCGGGGAGGGTTTGATCAGCACCTGAAACTGGTAGTAATGCTGAAACCGGTTGGGGTTTTCGCCATAACGCCCGTCGGTCGGGCGGCGTGACGGCTGGACATAGGCGGCGGCCCAGGGCACCGGACCCAGCGCACGCAGGGTCGTGGCCGGGTGAAACGTGCCCGCGCCGACCTCCATGTCATAGGGTTGCAGAACCGCACAGCCCTGACCGGCCCAATAGGTTTGCAACCGCAGGATGATCTCCTGAAACGAACGGGGGGTATCCAATGGGCGCCTCGTGTTTTTTTTCGTTGCAGGTTCCTGCAAAGATGAGCGTTGCATAGGCAGAAGGGCAACAAGGGTCAATTGCACGGCGGCCTCGCGCCAATGTTTCTTGACCTCGAGCCGGATCTGTCTCTGATGGCACGGCGCCGAAAACAGCGGCGGGTGCAGCAAGGGTAAGATACTTTATAATGTTCGGTAATTTCAGGGTGTTTCTGGTGGTGATTGCCACCAACTTCGGCGGCGCGGTCACCGCCCAACAATCAACCTGGTTGCAGATCGAGGCCCAGCCCAGCTTGGAACGGGCACAGGAACGGGCCGCCGATTATGCCGGCGCGATCCGGAATGTCGCCGGATACCGGCTTGGATCAACGAACTGGTATGCGGTGGTCGTCGGCCCCCAAGGTGAGAGCGAAACCGCATCCCTGCGGTCAACCCTGCGCAGTCAGGGGCTGATTCCGAACGACAGTTTCTCGACCGACGGGTCCAGTTTCACCTCGCAGTTCTGGCCGATCGGCGGTGCTGCGGTCGCCGCGCCGGACACGCCGCCAACCTCTGCCCCGGCCCATCCCGACGCGCCCATTGTGGCCACGCCGATCCCTGAAACCGATCCGGTCCCGGCCCCGGTGACGGATGAAACTCCGGCCGAGGCCCGCCAATCCGAGGCGCAATTGTCAGCCGACGAACGCAAGCAGTTGCAGATTGCCCTGCAATGGGAAGGTTTCTACGAGGCCGCCATCGACGGCGCATTTGGCCGTGGCACCCGGAACAGCATGGGCGAATGGCAGGTCGCCAAGGGATACGCGGCAACCGGCATCCTGACGACCCGCCAACGGCGCGAACTTCTGACCGCTTATAATGCCATTCTGGCAGGTCTTGGGCTGGAGATGGTGCGGGACGAAACCGCCGGTATCGAAATCATGATGCCGCTCGAGCTGATCGGTTTCGACAGCTATGAACCGCCCTTTGCACACTATGGTCCGCACAACGACACCGACCGGTTTCCCAAGGTGCTGCTGATCAGCCAAAAAGGCGATACCGATACCTTGTTCGGCTTGTTCGATATCATGCAGACCCTTGAAATCGTTCCTGAGAACGGCGCGCGAGAAAAGCGCAATAACAGTTTCACCCTGATCGGCGAAGGCCCGGACTTCATCAGCCATACCGAAGCGGTGGCGCGCGACGGCGCGGTCAAGGGGTTCACCCTGATCTGGCCCACGGGCGACGAAAAGCGCCGCCAGCGGGTGATTGACGAAATGACCGGCAGCTTTGCCGCCCTGCCCGACCGGGTGATGAACGATCTGGTCGGCGACCCGACCGAGGATCAGCGAATCGATCTTTTGGCCGGGCTGGAAATCCGCCGACCCGATTCGTCACGTTCGGGGTTTTATGTCGATGCGCGCGGCACTGTGCTGACGACAGCAACGGCGGTGCAGAATTGTTCGCGCATCACCCTGAACGAAGAAATCGAGGCGACGCTGCAGGCCAGCGATGCAAAAACCGGTCTGGCCCTGCTGACGCCGAGCCAGGCGCTTGCGCCCCGCGCCTTTGCCCGGTTCCAGCCTGCCGTGCCCCGGCTGCAATCAACGGTTGTGCTGGCCGGATACTCCTATGAGGGGATTCTGGGTGCGCCGACGCTGACCTTTGGCACACTGGCCGATCTGCGCGGGCTGGACGGCAACGAGTCGATCAAACGGCTGGATCTGACCGCACAACCCGGCGATGCGGGCGGTCCTGTCCTTGATGTCAGCGGTGCGGTTCTGGGCATGCTGATGCCCAACGTCGATCGCGACGGACGCACCCTGCCCGATGCCGTGTCCTTTGCCGTGGACGTCGAAACCATCGCCGATTTCATGTCTGCCAACGGTCTGTCGGCCAGCGCCGCCGAACGCTCGGGCCCTTTGAAGTCTGGGGTTCTGACCGAGACGGCAACCGACATGACAGTGCTGGTCAGTTGCTGGTAACGGTTCAGACAGTCCATTGGCGGGCGTGCTAGAGCCGCCCGCCAAGACCCGCCCCTTCGGCCCGAACGCCCCGGCTTTGGGCAATCCAGACCCCGGACATCGGCCAGTACAGGCGTTATCCACGGCCCGGACCGGCATCGCACCCAAGGTTCGTCAGGCAGTCCGCCAGAAGAACGAGGTGAACAGAACATAGACCGCCATCAGTTCCAGCCGCCCGATCAGCATCCCGCCAACCAACAGCCATTTGGCCACGTCGTTCAGGGGGGCAAAGTTGCCCACCGGACCGATGATCGGTCCCAGCCCCGGCCCGATATTTGCAATCGCCGTTGCCGCCCCCGACAGCGAGGTGACGAAATCCAGCCCGGTCATCGCCAAAAGCACCGACAGCCCCCCCAGCGACACGACGAACAGCACCAGAAACGCCATGACTGAATTCAGAACGTCTTCGGTGACCGGGCGACCGTCATAGCGTGGGGTGAATATCCCATGGGGTGAATGGATCCGGCGGATCTGGGCGACGATGGCCGAAATCAGGATCTGATAGCGGAAGATCTTGACCGAACAGCAGGTCGAACCGGCGCAACCACCGATCAACCCGATCAGAAAGAACACGACCATCGAGAACGTGCCCCACAGCTGATAATCGACGCTGGCATATCCGGTGCCCGACATGACCGAGGTGGCATTGAACAATGCCTCGCGAAAGCTTTCTTCGATGCCGCGATCCAGCATCAGAACCTGAAAGAAGCTCAAGCCCACCGCAACAGTCACAACGATGGCCAGAAAGCCGCGAATCTGCGAATCGCGCCACATTGGCTTTGCGGTGCCGGCGATCAGCTGGATATAGCGGACGAACGGCAGGCTGGCCAAAATCATGAACACCGAAGCGAGGTATTCCGGAGCCCCCTGAAACACTGCAAACGACTGATCCGAGGTTGAGAAACCGCCGGTGGACAGGGTGGTGAGCGCGTGATTGATCGCTTCGAAGCTTGGCATCCCGAGCCCGAGATACCCCAGGAAACACACAAAGGTCAGCGCGACATAGATCCAACTGATCTGCGCTGCGATCTCGGCGGCGCGGGGAAGGATCTTGCCCATCGTGTCAAAGGCTTCCGAGCGGAACACCTGCATCCCGCCGACGCGCAGTTCAGGCAGAAACACCATCGCCATGACAATCACACCGATGCCGCCGAACCATTGCAGCATCGACCGCCACAACAACAGGCCCCGGGGCAATTTCTCCAGCCCGGTGAAAACGGTGGACCCGGTGGTGGTCAGCCCCGACATGGATTCAAAGATTGCATCGGTCACACTGGCCTCGGTCGCGCCTAGCACAAAGGGAATCGCGCCGAACACCGGCAGCATGACCCAGACCCCGGTGGTCAGCAGGAATGTCTGTTGGATCGAGATTCGGTCAGCCAGACCATTGGAGCAGGCCAGCGCGATCAACCCGCCGGTCAGTGTGGTGACCACACCGCTTTCCAGAAAGGTCGCCCAGTGCGGATTGCCCGCGGCCAGATCGACGAACATCGGTACAAACATGGTCAGCCCGAGGGCAGCCACAAGCAGGCCGATCACATATCCAACGGGGCGCGGGTCGATCATTGCGCAGGCTTGGCCGGGCCGCCGCGCGGTGTCAAGCGGGGTGCCGCCTGAGTTGACGCGCCGGGCACAACACCGGCGCGGCGATCCGGTTATCAGCCGACATGAAACAGTGTGGCAAACAGGCGCGGGTCAAGGCTGGCCTGTGCAAAGGTGTCGCCTTCGGTCAGCACCGAAACCGCATCGTGACTGTGCAGGCTTTCCTGATGGCTGGCCACCACGCGGAAATCTCCGATCCGTGGATCGTCCTGCAACCGCCCCGCAAACAGCCGGGCCGCGTCCTCGACAAAGATCGGGTTGGCGGCGTTCAGCTCGGCAAAAGCCTGTTCATCCTCGCGCTTGACCATCACCTGCGTTTCCGTCGGAACTGCGGCGCGGCACAGATCCACCAGATCCTCGAACCACAGACAGGGCGCATCGGGGGTCAGCGCCATAGACAGCCGCGCGACCGAACGTTGCGAATGCGGCGTGGCCAGCTGCCCACGGGCCTCGCGCGCATGTTCGGACAGTTCGAGCGAACAGGGACAGGTCGACGAATAGACATAGTCGAGATGCAGGATCTTGCGCCGTACCCCGTCAATTTCCACCAGTTCCAACGCGATATCATAGTATTGATACCCCGAGAGGCCCGAGCGCAGGCTGTCCATCTTCATTGGGAACGACAGGCGCATCTGGATCCTTGCGTCAAAACTCTCCAGATCGGTTTTGTAATCATCCAGCGCCGCCTCGATCACCTCAAAGCTGAAGGTTGCTTCGGCGTGGCGATAGAATGTGCGCATGATCCGGGACATGTTTATGCCCTTTTTTTCGGCCTCAAGCGACACGGTGCCGGTGACGCTGGTTTCCAGCACAAGGTCGGCGCCGTCGCGGGTGTGATAGCGGATCGGCAGGCGGAAATTGCTGATTCCCACATGCTGAATCTGGCGTTTCGATCCCTTGATCAGGGTGTGCGACCCATTCTGCAGATCGGGCAGTGTGGCGCGATAATCGGCATCAACAACAAATTCATCGGGATAGCTGCGCGACAGCTTGGCGCAGGTTTCAGGCGGTTGACCGGGCAGCAGCCGGGCGAGAACGGGATCAAGCGCCGCGATGTCCTTGGCCCCGGCCTGTGCAACCCAATCCTGCAACAGGCGCAGGGCGGCGGCTGCCTGATCCCGGTCGGGCGTGCGGTCAAATTCGGTGGCAAGACGGGTCATGGCATCGTCCCTTTCATGCAATCGTGAGTAACATATAGGGCGGCCTGCACCGTTTTACCGCCCCGGCGACCGCGTCAGAAGCCGGGGTCGACGATGCGATATCGGAAAACGCCGCGCCTCCGGAGGGTTTGCAGTCATGCAGACCCCCAGTAAGGTCATCTCGCGCTAAACCGCCTCCAGCGCCTGTTGGATATCGTTCAACAGATCGCCGCAATCCTCAAGCCCGACCGAGATCCGCACCAGCCCGGGGGTGATTCCCAGAATGGCCCGCTGATCGACACTGAGCCGTTGATGGGTGGTTGTGGCGGGGTGAGTGACGATAGACTTCGCATCGCCAAGGTTGTTCGAGATTGTCATGATCTCAAGCGCGTTCAAAAACCGGAACGCCGCCGCCTGCCCGCCCTTCAGATCAATCGACAGAACCGTGCCGCCCCGCTCCATCATCCGCTTTGCCACTTCGACCTGCGGGTGGCTGGCGAGATGGGGAAAGATAACCCGGGCAAGGCGCGCGTCACCTTCCAGCGCTTCGGCGATCTGCGTGGCGCTGTCGGTCATCGCCCGGACCCGCAGATCGAGCGTCTCCATACCTTTCAGCATCACCCAGGCGTTGAACGGCGACATCGCGCCACCGGTGTGTTTCAGATAGGGTTCCAGCGTCTTGCGGATGTATTCGCGGGTGCCCAGAACCACGCCGCCCAGACACCGCCCCTGCCCGTCAATGTGTTTGGTGGCGGAATAGACGACGACATCAGCCCCAAGCTCCAGCGCCCGCGACCAGACCGGCGAGGCGAAGACGTTGTCGACAACCACCGTGGCACCGACTGAATGGGCAATCTCGGCCACTGCCTTCAGATCAATCACCTCAAGCGTCGGGTTGCTGATCGATTCCAGAAACACTGCGCGGGTGTCGGGGCGCATGGCGGCCCGCCAGGCATCGATATCGGTGCCATCGACAAAGGTCACATCGACCCCGAACCGTTTCAGCACATCATCGAGGATATAAAGGCACGACCCGAACAAAGCGCGCGAGCTGACCACATGATCGCCCGCTTTCAACAGCGAGGTCAGCGCGCCATTGACCGCCGCCATGCCGCTGGCGGTGGCAAAGGCATCTTCGGCCCCTTCAATCGCTGCAATCCGATCTTCGAACATGCGGACGGTTGGGTTGCCATAACGGGCATAGATGAATTCATCGTCACCCGGTTGCAAAAACCGTTCTTCTGCCTGCTCAGCGGTGTCGTAAACGAACCCCTGAGTCAGAAAGATCGCCTCGGAGACCTCGCCGTACTGGCTGCGGCGCGTGCCTGCATGCACAGCCCGGGTGCGGGTGTTCCACTTGTCGCTCATGGGGTGTCCTTTCCAACAAAAACCCCCACCGTCACGGACGCCGGGGGCATTTGCCCCGACCTCTTTAGCGGTTTCTTTTCCGGGGTCTTGCCGGTCGGACCGATGGTCCGGACGAAAAAACACCGACGTGGCCCGCAATCCGGTGAACAAATCGCCACGTTTCCTGACTTGCCGATTAAACCCGTGAGCCCAATCGGTCAAGCACCCTCACGATGATGTAACCGTGCTTTTCCCCTGATGCCGCAATCCTGTGCGACAGGAAGACGGAACGCGACGATGCCAATGCTTCGTCACACCGGCGCGATTGACGACACCGCCACGCTGATCGCAATATTTCGCGCACTGCCGGCGGAGGCACCGGTCATCATCATGACTCACGGCTACTGGTTTTCGCCTACAACCAGATGTTTCCAGCCTTGAACAACATCCCATCGACCTGCCCCATGCCAAGGACCGTTATCGCAGCGAAACCGCACGGCTTTATGGGGTGCTTGATCGTCAGTTGACGCAGAACGAATACTGTTGCGGGCAATTTTTATTCCATCGCCGACTTGGCGATCTGGGGTTGGGCGTCCCTTAGGGAAGGCCAGCAGCAGACTCTGTACGACAAGCCCCACCTTGCCCGATGGCTTGATCTGGTCGGGGGCAGACCCGGTGTGATCGCGGCGCGGGCCCTGGCGGCAGAGCTGCGCCGTTAGCCTTGTTGGGTCGCCCGACGGTGTGATCCAGTCAGACGAACCACTTTATCGCAGGACCCGGCCCAGAGTGGTTTTTGCCCAACCTTGCAATCTGAAACGGAAAATGGCTGTTATGGCGGATCTTGACCGATGGACATCCGATCAACTGCCTGAACTCCGCCCTGCCCATCCCCCATCCTGACGCAATAAGAACGAGGTCATTCATGCGCTATTCCGGTCTGCGGATCATCAAGGAAGCCTTGACGGGGAACAAGGGCTGGAAACCTGCATGGCGTGATCCCGAACCGCAACCGGCCTATGACTTTGTCATCATCGGCGGCGGCGGGCATGGGTTGGCAACGGCATATTATCTGGCCAGCACCTTTGGCAAAAAACGCATCGCGGTGCTGGAAAAGGGCTGGATCGGCGGCGGCAACGTGGGCCGCAACACCACGATCATCCGCTCGAACTACCTGTTGGAAGGCAACGGGCCTTTCTACGAATACGCGCTGAAGCTGTGGGAGGGGCTGGAGCAGGAGTTGAACTATAACGCGATGGTCAGCCAACGCGGGATTCTCAACCTGATCCACACCGATGCACAGCGCACTGCCTTCACCCGGCGCGGGAATGCGATGATCCTGAACGGTGCAGACGCCGAAATGCTTGGCGTCGAACAGATCAGGGCGCGCTATCCGTTTCTGAACTTCAACGACGCGCGCTTTCCGATCAAGGGCGGTCTGGCCCAGCATCGCGGCGGGACCGTGCGCCATGATGCGGTTGCATGGGGCTATGCGAGGGGTGCCGACAATCTGGGGGTCGATATCATTCAGAATTGTGAGGTCACCGGTTTCCGCATTGAGAACGGTGTTTGCAAGGGTGTCGAAACATCGCGCGGTTTCATTGGCGCGGGCAAGGTGGCAAGTTGCGTCGCCGGGTCATCCTCGCGCCTGATGGCAAAGGCCGGCATGCGACTACCGATCGAAAGCACTGTGTTGCAGGCGTTTGTGACCGAGGGTCTGAAACCGGTTCTGCCGGGGGTCATCACCTTTGGTGCGGGGCACTTTTATTGCAGCCAGTCGGACAAGGGCGGGCTGGTTTTTGGCGGCGATCCCGATGGCTATAACACCTATGCACAGCGCGGCAATCTGCCCGTGGTCGAGGGTGTGATGGAAAGCGGCATGGCCCTGATCCCTGCATTGGGGCGGGCGCGCGTGCTACGGATGTGGGGCGGCCTCATGGACATGTCGATGGATGGTTCGCCGATCATCGACCGCACCGAGATTGAAGGGCTCTATTTCAACGGCGGCTGGTGTTATGGCGGCTTCAAGGCGACCCCGGCCTCGGGGATGTGCTATGCGCATCTGCTGGCCCGCGACATTCCGCATGAATACGCCACCGCCTATCGGTTCGACCGCTTCCGCCGCGGATATATGATCGATGAAAAAGGCGTGGGCGCACAGCCCAACCTGCATTGAGGAGCCTGAAAGAATGATCATCAATCACCCGCTTCTCGGCCCGCGCGACGCGCAAGAGTTCACCTATCTCGGAGATGCCTCACTGATCGACCGCCCCGATTGGGAAGCCGCTGATGCGCAGGAACAATTCTATGAATATGCCTATCTGCGCGATAATCCGGCGGGCGAACACCGCGAATTGTGGTTTCACGAGATCGGCGACCGCAGTTGGCTGGTCGTCACGCGCAACACGCTGACCCATGAAATCACCAGTGTTGAAATGGCCCGCGATGTGGCCCGCAGCAAAGGGCGCAGCAAATGATCCGGGCAGCTCAGGACAACCGGCTTGCCGGTGGCGCAATCGACCGGTCGCGGACCATTAGATTCACCTTTGACGGCAAAAGCTATGCAGGCCATCCCGGCGATACGCTGTCCTCGGCGCTCCTGGCCAATGGCGTGCGGCTGATGGGGCGTTCTTTCAAATATCACCGGCCGCGCGGCGTTTTGAGCGCGGGTAGCGAAGAGCCGAACGCGCTGGTCGAATTGCGCAGCGGTGCGCGGCAAGAACCGAACACCCGCGCGACCACTGCCGAGCTGTTCGACGGGCTGGTGGCGAAAAGCCAGAACCGGCTTCCGTCGCTGAAATTCGACGCAATGGCGATCAACGACAGGTTTTCAAATTTCCTGACCGCCGGGTTCTATTACAAGACCTTCATGTGGCCCGCTGCGTTCTGGGAAAAACTGTATGAACCGATCATTCGCAAGGCTGCGGGGCTTGGCTCACTTTCCCTGCAGGACGATCCCGATGGCTATGACAAGGGTTTCCTGCATTGCGACCTGCTGATCATCGGCGGTGGCCCTGCCGGGCTTGCCGCTGCGCTGCGCGCCGGGCGCGCGGGGGCAAGTGTGATCCTTGCGGATGAGGATTACATCTTTGGCGGGCGTCTGAACGCCGAGACCTTTGCCGTGGGCATGCAGACCGGTCAGGCATGGGCCGCTGCGACAATGGCGGAACTTCAGTCGCTGCCGAATGTGCGTTGCATGACCAGAACGACAATTGTCGGCGCCTTCGATCATGGGATTTACAGCGCAGTCGAACGTGTCAGTGACCATCTTGCCGTGACACCCGCTGGCAAGCCACGGCAGATCCTCTGGCGGATCTATTCCAAACGCGCGCTTCTGTGTGCCGGTGCCATCGAACGGCCCATCGCCTTTGAAAATAACGATCGCCCGGGCATCATGCTGGCGGGTTCCATGCGCGCCTATGCCAACCGCTGGGCGGTGACGGCAGCCAAGCGCGTTGCGATCTTCACCAACAACGATGACGGGCATCGCACAGCCGCCGATCTTTTGGCCAAGGGTGTCAAGGTGATGGCGGTAATCGACACGCGCGCCGATGCGCCGCGCATTGCCGATTGCGAACTGCTCCCGGATGCTCAAGTGACCGACACCACGGGGCGGCTGGGCTTGAGTTATATCCACGTGCGGCTTGGCGATGGCTCTGAGCGCAATATCGAATGCGGCGCTCTGGGCGTATCAGGCGGCTGGAACCCCAATGTCCACATGACCTGTCATCAACGCGGGCGCCCGGTCTGGAACGCTGAAATCGCCGCCTTTGTGCCGGGTGAGTCCGGCACGCCGGGCCTGACCGTGGCCGGTGCCGCCAATGGGGATTTTTCGACTGCCGCCGCCTTGCGAACCGGCAGCGATCAGGCTGCCGCCGCGTTGCGTGATCTGGACATCGACGCGCCCGCGCTCGATCTGCCGCAGGCTGAGGATGCACCGATCAACCTGCAGCCGTTCTGGTATGTTCAGGGCGGCAAGGGGCGCGCCTGGCTGGATCAGCAGAACGATGTGACCGTCAAGGATGTGACGCTTGCGCATCAGGAAAACTTCCGCTCGGTCGAACATCTCAAACGTTACACCACGCTTGGCATGGCCACCGATCAGGGCAAGACCTCCAACATGGGCGGCCTTGCCATCATGGCGGAACTGGCCGGAAAATCGATCCCCGAGGTCGGCACGACGATGTTCCGTCCACCCTATACCCCCGTGCCGATTGGCACATTTGGCGGGCGGGCGCGTGGCAAGAACTTTCACCCCACCCGTGAAACCCCCAGCCACCGGTTTTCCGTCGAGCATAACGCCAGTTTCGTCGAAGTCGGCAACTGGCTGCGGGCGCAATGGTTTACCCAACCCGGCGAGGTCCATTGGCGCGAAAGTGTCGACCGGGAGGTGCGCGCGGTGCGTGGATCGGTCGGCGTGTGCGATGTCACCACTCTGGGCAAGATCGACGTGCAAGGGACCGATGCGGCCGGGTTTCTGAACAAGGTCTATGCCAATGGATTTGCCAAACTGGCCGTCGGCAAGACCCGCTATGGTCTGATGCTGCGCGAAGACGGCATGGCGATGGATGACGGCACTGCCGCGCGTCTGAGCGAGGATCATTTCGTAATGACCACCACCACCGCCAATGCCGTGGGTGTTTACCGACACCTGGAGTTCGTCCGCCAGTGCCTGTTCCCCGATATGGATGTGCAACTGATCTCGACCACCGAGGCATGGGCGCAATACGCCGTCGCCGGTCCGAATTCGCGCAAGCTGTTGCAAAAGATCGTCGATCCGGATGTCGACATTACGAACGAAGGGTTCGAATTCATGGCCTGCCGCGAGATTACGGTCTGCGGCGGTCTGCGCGCCCGGCTGTTCCGCATCTCGTTCTCTGGCGAGCTGGCCTATGAGATCGCCGTGCCAACCCGATATGGCGATGCAATGTTCCGCCGGATCATGGAGGCCGGTCGCGAATTCGATGTGGTTCCCTATGGCACCGAGGCGTTGGGTGTCATGCGTATCGAAAAGGGCCATGCGGCAGGCAGTGAGTTGAACGGAACGAGTACCGCGCTGAACCTTGGCATGGGGCGCATGGTGTCCAGAACGAAGGACAGTATCGGATCAACCCTGTCCCAGCGCGAGGGGCTGAATAAGCCGGATGCGTTGATGCTGGTCGGGTTCAAACCGGTCGATAGCACGCATAAAGTCACCGCGGGCGGGCATCTGATGACCAAGGGAACGCCGGTGGATGCGAAACACGATCAGGGATATGTCACCTCTGCCGCCTTTTCCCCCAGCCTCAATTCATCCATCGGACTCGGGTTTCTTCGGGACGGTGGCAATCGGTTTGGTGAAATCCTGACCCTCACGACGCCCCTGACCGGGGCGGATGTCGACGTCGAAGTCGTCAGCGCCCATTTTGTCGATCCAAAAGGAGACCGGCTCCGTGCATGATCTGATCCCAATCACCCCGCTTGGCCGCACCACCGCGCAGATCGACAGGTTCAAGGGATTGCAGATATCGGAATGTCCCGACTGGGCACTGGCATCCCTCGCGGCGCGGCGCAATCGCGAGGGTGACACGGCGACGGCGGCCGAAAAATTCCTTGGCATCCCCCTGCCTGATGTCGCTACTTGTGCCACCGCGGGGGCTTTCACCGCCTTCTGGACCGGGCCGCAGCAATGGATGATCGAGGCGCCCCATGACCGTCACGAAGATCTGGCCGCACAGCTGAAAGCCGCCGTCGGCGACGCCGCGTCGATCACTGAACAAACCGACGGCTGGTGCCGTTTCGATTTGCAGGGCGAACGCTGCCATGACGTGCTGGAACGGCTGTGCAATGCCGACACCCGCGTGATGGCACAGGGTCAGGTCACGCGGACGCGGCTGGAACATCTGGGGTGTTTTCTGATCTGCCGCACCAAGAACAGCCATTTCAGCGTTATCGGCCCACGGTCGTCGGCAGGCTCGCTTTACCACGCGCTCACCGTTGCAGCGACCAGCGTCGTCTGAGCCGGTCGGATCAAAGGGTTCTGCGTGACGTCGCCCGTCGGCGACGCGCGGAATTGACACAAGAGGATGGCGATTTTACTGATTGCACGCAGCAGCCTGATCACCGTTGCGAGACAGGCCATGGACCCCGGAAAAATCAGACTGCAAGGTCGTTGATTTATTCCCGCTATTCATCAATTATTACCGTGATGGGTCTTGCCAAGGAACTTTTGCGCCTCTCCGCTCTGCGGTTGCTGCATTTTTCACCAAAGCTTATGGCGCCCGCAAAGATCGCAGGTAAGGGCTTAACAGGATGAATCAGGAAAAACGCTCGCCCGGGGCAACGTCAAAGGTGCCTGAACAGGAGCCGTTCAAGGTCAGGGGCGCCCGCGAGAAAGTGCTGGAAGTCGCAATCGGCAAAGAGCTTCGCGCGTTTCGCACCCAGCAAAAGATGACGGTCTTTGCCCTTGCCGAGGCGACCGGGCTTTCCATCGGGATGTTGTCAAAGATCGAAAACGGCAACACGTCGCCGTCGCTTACAACCCTGCAGGCGCTTTCCCATGCCCTGAGCGTGCCTCTGACCGCGTTCTTTCGCGGGTTTGAGGAAAGCCGGTGTGCGGTGCTGACCCGGGCCGGTGAAGGTGCAGAGACCGCGCGCCGTGGCACAAGGGCGGGACATCAGTATCATCTGCTGGGCCATATCGGCTCCAACGCCAGCGGCGTGGTGGTCGAGCCCTATCTGATCACGCTGACCGAGGTCCCCGACGTCTATCCGGTTTTCCAACACGACGGTATTGAAACGATGTATATGCTGGAAGGCGAAGTCGACTATCGTCATGGCAACAAAGTGTTTTCGCTCAGACCGGGCGATACGCTGCACTTCGATGCCGATGCCCCGCACGGACCCGAAGTCATGGTCAAACTTCCGATCCGCTATCTCTCGGTCATCGCCTCGCCTCAATCGAACTGAACCGCCGCCGCGTCAGATCTGCGGCGGAGGTTCGGTACTTTCCCCTGGGTCAGGCACCGTCATCCTTGCGGGTGCTGTGCGCTTCGAACAGACGACCCTGCAACAGGAAAAAGCCAAAAATCGCGAGGGTCAGGCCGAAGGTCTTGAAATTCACCCAAGCGCCGGTCGACATCGTGCGCCAGATCACCTCGTTCGCCAAGGCCAGCGCAAAGAAGAACGCCGTGAACCGCCGGGTCAGGATCATCCAGCCCTCAGGCGTCAGAGGGATCATCTCGTCCATCACGATCCGCAGATAGGATTTCCCACGCAACAGACCAAAGCCCAGAATGCCGCCGAAGATCAAATAGATCAGCGTCGGCTTCATCTTGAAGAACCGTTCGTCGTTGAACCAGACGGTCAGCCCGCCGAACACGACGACCAGCACCAGCGTGACCAGTTGCATCTTGCTCACCTTGCCGGTCAGCCGCCAAAGCGCCAAGGTGGACAGGGCGATCAGCGGCACAAAAGCCGCTGTAACCACGATAAATCCGGAATATTCGGTGCCTGAAAACGTGAATGTCCGGTCACGCAGCCAAAGATAGCCGATGAAGAACAGCACGATCGGCCCCATCTCAAGCGCCGTTTTCACCCAAGGGGCGATGGGTTTTTCAGTCATGTCATTCTCCGTTTCAGCCGCTGAACTCAACTATCACAGCGCCCAGCGCGATCAATGCCATGAGCGCCATTCTGCGCGGCCCGACCGTTTCACCGAGCACAAGCCAGCCGATCAGCGCCGCGAACACGGTCGAGGTTTCGCGCAGCACCGCCGCCTCGCCGACCTTATCAAGCCGGGTTGCCATCATGATCGAACCAAAGCTGCCAAATGCGATGAACGCGCCCAGAAATCCGCGCTTCAACAAAGGTGCCAAGGGGGGCGGCGCGTCCATGCGGCGCCAGCGAACATAGGCGATCACCGGAAAGTCGACCGCTGTAATAACAAAAAACCATGCGAGAAAGGTAAACGGGTTCGGTGTGGCGCGAATGCCCATGGCGTCCCAGGTGGTATAGACCGCCACCAGTCCCCCGGTCGCCAAAGCGATCCAAAGCGCCGGCACCAATGATTCGCGCTGCACCTCGATGAAGATCAGATTATATACCGCGAGCCCAAAAATTCCGACCAGCAGGACCGCCACCCCCACCCACTGCATCGGCGCGAAGGTTTCGCCAAAGATCGCCCAGGCGCCGATCACGGTGAACAGCGGCCCGGTGCCGCGCACCACCGGGTAAACCACGGTGAACGCCCCCCGGGAATAGGCCAGCGCCATCCCAACCTTATAGACGAAATGGATCGCAAGCGCGCCCAGAAGCAGGCCCCACTGTGACCCCTCGGGCCAGGGCACGACGAACAGAGCAACCGGAAGCGCAAGCCAGAACATGAACAGATCGACCGCGCCACGCGTCAACCAGGGATCATGCGCCCCCTTCTGCAATGCGCCGAAAACCGCGTGCAGGAACGCCGCCGACAAGGCCAGGATCAACGCCGCGCGGTGCCCCGCCTCGGTGCCTTCCAGCGACAAAAGCCAATCGCTCATCCCTGTGATGCCATCACAGGGCCCTGGCGGTCAGGGCTGCGGCGAATTCTTCGGGGTCGAAGGGCGACAGGTCGTCGATCTGTTCGCCCACACCGATCGCATGGATCGGCAACCCGAACCGGTCAGCCAGCGCAACCAGAACACCGCCACGCGCCGTTCCGTCCAGCTTGGTCATCACCAGCCCGCTGACATCGGCGAGCTTTTGAAATATTTCAACTTGTTGCAAGGCGTTCTGCCCGGTGGTCGCATCCAGCACCAGCAAGGTGTTATGCGGCGCAGTCGGATCTTTCTTGCGGATGACGCGAATGATCTTCGACAGTTCCTCCATCAGATCGGCGCGGTTGTGCAGCCGCCCTGCGGTATCGATCAGCAACAGATCGGCACCGGTTTCTGCGGCCTTGGTCATCGCGTCAAAGGCCAGCGACGCCGGGTCCGAGCCTTCGGGGGCCGTCAGCACCGGCACGCCAGCGCGTTCGCCCCAGACCTGAAGCTGTTCGACGGCGGCGGCGCGAAACGTATCGCCCGCCGCAATCACCACGGTCTTACCCGCGGCGCGGAACTGCGACGCCAGCTTGCCGATGGTCGTCGTCTTGCCGGATCCGTTGACCCCCACAACCAGAACCACTTGCGGGCGGTTCGGGTACAGCGGCATGGGCCGGGCCACAGGCTCCATGATGCGGGCAATCTCATCGGCCAGAAGGGCGCGAATTTCGCCCGAGGACACACGTTTGCCAAAGCGGCCTTCGGCCAGGTTGGCGGTGACGCGGGCGGCGGTCGACACCCCCATGTCGGCGGCGATCAGCAACTCTTCAAGCTGTTCCAGCATATCGTCGTCAAGGGCGCGGCGCATGACCGGCGCATCGGGCGTTTTGCGCCCAGCCAGCCTGTCCAACAGACCCGGTCGGGCCACAGTGGTGGTTGGCTTGGGGTCGGAAACAGGTTCAGGCTCGGGTGGTATCGGCGCGGCGGGCAGCGGTATCGATTCGGGATCAGCCCCGCGCGGCGGCGCCGCCAGTTCGGGCGTGATCGCCGGTTCGGGCGCAACCTCAGGCTCGGCCGTGCCGCCATCGTCGACGATGGCATCCACGCCCTGCTCCAGCCGCGACGAACTTTTGAACAGCCGGTCCTTCAGCTTGTTGAAGAATGACATCGCCCGCCCCCTTGCCTTGCATCATATCCAGTTAGGGCAAGTCGCGCCGGGATGGAAGGGCAGCGGATTTGTAACCGGTCCAATGCAGCCCTATACCGACGCGATGACAGAGCAGAACAGCATAACAGAGCAGAATGCCCTGAACGCGGCAATCACCGCGGCGCTGGCCCGCAATCCGGCCCGCGTTCAGCGGCTGACCCATGACGGACAGGTTCTGTGGATCAAGCGCCGCGAGACTCTGCGCGGGTTGCGTCGGCTGCAAAAAGGCAACCCGTCAACCGCCTTTGCATCCGAGCGTTCGGCCCTGCACCGGCTTGCCGAACGGGACGCCCCCGTGCCGCCGATCCTTGCCGAAGGTGACAATTTCTTTGCCATACCCGACAGCGGGCGCCCGCTGTCCACGTTGTTGACGGATGGCACCCGCGCCCTGCCCGATCAGATGACCGCCTTTACCGCCGCCGGGCGGGCGCTGGCCGGGTTGCACGGCATGGGGCTCAGTCACGGGCGCCCGTCGCTCAAGGATGTCTGCTGGGACGGCGCGCGGATCACCTTCATTGATCTCGAACGGTATGCCGACCATCGCAACACCCCTAAAGGTCACGCAATGGACGTGATCATGTTCGTGTTCAACGGTCTGGCCGTGGGGCGCGGAATGACGCCCGAGATGCAGACGGCCATCGCAGCCTATCGGGCCAGCGATTCCGCCGGGATCTGGCAACTCGCGCAACGCTGGTGCCGCCGTATGCGCTGGATCGATTGGGTGACAAAACCCGCCCAATGGCAAAAAGACGGAAAGGCAAATGAGTTCAAGGCAATACCTGTCACCCTTGCCACGTTTTCGGCGCCCTAGTCTGCAAGCAGGAAAGAGCCAAAGGACAGATGGAGAGTTTTTACCGCTATCCTCAGCGACGCCATCACCGGTCGAACACCGGATTTGGACAGCCAGGGTCATGATCCGGTCAGAATTTCGTGCTAAGTCATCGGGATGAAAACGCTGTCTGCGACATATCTCTTTGCGCTGGCCACGCTGACGCCGGTTTTACCCCTGCTGCTCGGTGCGCTGTTGGGCGGGCCTGCGGTATGGGTAGGGCTGGTCACAATGACCCTGCTGGTCAGCGCGATGGACCGGATTGTCGCAGCCGTGCCCACAGTTGATCAAGAGTTCCCATCTGGTGAAACCCTTTCTCTCGGGTTGTTTGGGGCGCATATCCTTTTGTTGTCGGCCGCGGTCTTCGGGCTGGGGCACGCAACCCTGACGGCGGCGGAACATGCCGGGATCTTTGCCGGGGTCGGGCTGTGGCTCGGTCAGGTCGGCAATTCGAATGCCCACGAGCTGATTCACCGTCCCGACCGGTTGCAGTTCCGGCTGGGGCGCTGGCTGTTCGTTTCGCTGCTGTTCGGGCACCACACGTCTGCCCACACGCGGGTGCATCACCGGTACGTCGGCAGTGATCTTGACCCCAACACCGCGCGATTGGGCGAATCATTTCCCGCCTTTGCAATCCGCGCTTGGATCGGGTCGTTCCGTTCGGGATATACAGCCGAATCCGCCCTGCGGCGCGACATGCCCCGGCACCGCGCCCTGCTGTCCAACCCCTATGTTCTCTATTGCATCGGCGCGCTGGCCTGTCTGGGTCTGGCTTTTGCAATCGGCGGCTGGGCTGGCCTGCTGTGGTATGTCGCCCTGTGCGGATTTGCGCAAATGCAACTGCTGCTATCGGATTATGTGCAGCATTACGGATTGAAACGTCGCGAAATTGCCCCCGGCCGGCTCGAGCCGGTGGGCCTGGCCCACAGCTGGAACGCGCCGCATGCCTGGTCAGGCGCGCTGATGCTGAATGCGCCGCGCCATTCCGATCACCACATGAACCCCGCCAAACCCTATCCGTCTCTGGAACTGTCCGGCGCCTTGCCAATGTTGCCCCGCGCCCTGCCCGTCATGGCCGTTATTGCGCTTTGGCCGCCGCTTTGGCGCCGGGTGATGGACCGACGCGTGGCAAAATGGGCCGAGGCGTCCCGGCACAAGACTGCCGCCTGACAGGGATGTGACACGCGGGCTCTTTCATGCCGCGCGCTCCTGTGCCAACCTTCCCCGATGAACGCCAAGATGACCCTTGCCGCCCTTTTGACCATCGGCCTGTTGACCACCGGCCTGCCCGCCCATGCGCAAACCGCCATGAGTGCGGTGGAATTTGACGGCTATACCCAGGGAAAAACGCTGTATTTCAATTCCGGTGGCGTGTCCTACGGGGTCGAGGAATACCTGCCCAACCGCCGCGTACGCTGGGCGTTTCTGGACGGCGAGTGCAAGGAAGGCTCCTGGTACGCATCGGGCGAACAAATCTGTTTCGAATACGACGACGGCACCGGCCCGCAATGCTGGACCTTTTTTCAAAGCGCGGACGGGCTGCGGGCGCGGTTTCAGGACGATGAACCGGGTGGTGAATTGTACGAGGCAAAACAAAGCAGTGAACCCATGCTGTGCCTCGGCCCGAAAATTGGCGTCTGACTCAGGCTTCTTCTTTGTAAAAATACTCCCGCCGGCAATCGCCCTTAAAGTTATTAAGGTCAGTCGCTTAGGTGTTCAGCCTCGGCATTTGGCGGATTGAGTTCAGGGTGAACCATTCGGGTTCAGTTGCCGATTGTTTGCAGATGAACTCGTAGGGCGTGAGGCCTTTGAGGGTCTTGAGCCTTCGCCCGAAGCTGCATGCGGTGAGGAAATTAGCGAGATTGGCACGAAACTGTTCGTGGTCGTCATAATGGAAACGTTTGACGATTGCCTCTTTGATCGTGCGGTTCACGCGTTCGACCTGGCCGCCACTCGGGAAAACGAGCCGCCCGATCGTTTTCTGATCCTCGTTACGCCAGGGATGTTTGATCTTGATATACCGGTGGTCGATCTGACGCTCGCCGCAGACCCGGTCGAAGATGTGTTCCAAGGCGTGAAGGTGCCCTTCGCGGTTGGTGGACTGGATTCCATTATCGGTCAGCACGATGTGGATCCAGTAAGGCACGGCAGCGATCAAGTTGCGTAGAAACGCGGTGGCAGCCATTTTCCCGGCTTTCGCGTACAACTCAACGTAAGCGAATTTAGTGGTGCTGCCGATCAAAGCGCGCGAACCGGTTGAAGATTTTGGTGTGGGACGGCACGGGCATGATCTACATGGTGTTGGAGCAGGGCAACTTGGCTTGGCCAAAGGTGCAGGACGGATCGATGCGGCTGTCACGGGCGCCGCTCGAAGCTCTATTTGAAGGGTTGGGTTGGCGGCGTATGATGGCGCAGCGGGGCGCTCTATCCTCTGCGGGACAGAACTTGATCTAATCATTATATCCAGCCGAGCGCGATAGCCTTTACTATCAAAAGTCGCCATCCGGGGAACCTCGGCAATGTGGTGCTTTGTCAGCAAGGCCGCCATACGGTTAGTGCGTTCGGTCCAAGCTTCGTTTGGTGGATAATACGGTGCAATTTTGTTCACATGGTTGGATCAACCGCGCACGTCTGCATGACCTTAATGCTCTGCACTGGTGCTGCGCGTGCGGACGCTGTGAAATTGGGCTGGAGTAACATAAACGGGGAGCGCTTGCTCTGCCGACGGCAAAAACTGAGGATCACGGTGGTGTTCTCATCGCCATCCCTTTCCACCCCGTACTTCGCGCGGCGTTGGACGACTGCCCGACCAAAGGATTTACTTTCCTTGCAACAATAGCTGGAAAAAGTCGCTCAGCGAACGAACTCGGAAACTGAATGCGAGGCTGGTGCGACGCAGCCGATCTCCCAAAATGCACCTCTCATGGCTTGAGAAAAGCCTTTGCAAGACGTTTTGCGGAGGCCAGCGCTTCTCCTCATGAGATCATGGCCGTCACTGGCCATGCTACCTTGGCAGAGGTGACTCGCTATGCAAGGGACGCAAATCGCTCGATGCTTGACGATAAAGCTATCACGAGGCTGGGATAGAACTAAAGCCGAACGAGAATTGACGACAAAAATCTTAGGTTCGCCAAGTCACCTCACAAAGCCCTGAAAACAAAGGAACGAATATGATGGTGGCGGAGACGAAGGGATTCGAACCCTCGAGACCCTTCCGGGCCTACTCCCTTAGCAGGGGAGCGCCTTCGACCACTCGGCCACATCTCCACCGACGCGTATATCCAAGCAAACATAGTGATTGCAAGGCGAAAGAGCCCCTTTTTCAGATTTTCCCGTAGAGGACAAAATCCTTTCAAAATGGCATTGAGAGGACCCGAATGGCACTGGGTTCGGGAAACATTTGAACAGCCCCAGGAATGCTGTGCGGTCCATGCTGGTGAACTGGCTGTCGTGGTCCGAGTAGATCAGCACCTCGCCAGATGGCCATGAGTAACCCACACAATACGACGTTGGTTGTGCGCCAGCTTTGCGTGGACCATCCGACCACACGGCGAGAATTGAGGTCGATGACCACGTTCAGGTAGGCAAAGTCCGTGCGACGCCGACAAGGTATCGGGCGGTTTATGGTGCGCCGTGACGCGGGTGGCGAAACCCTGATGGACGAGGAGGGATATGGCTTTGCCCCGTGTATGATGGCGAAATCTGAGGACGGAATTTGCACCGTCCCAGCGGCGAAGTTAACAATCGAAACTGAATTTATGCGTCAATTTTGGCCAAGAGCAAGCTACGCGGCATGGAGATGCGCCGGTGGTACGAACAGATCATCCGCCGATTGTTTTCCAACGAAGGCAAAAACGATTACTCTTGCCAGAGATTGTCAAAGTCGACGCGTCGTTGTGTTACGCCGTGTCTAAGTCTTGGTAGTCAGCTTTGTGCAGCAGAACGTGGCTTTCCGGGCCTTAACCCTCACATGGTCCGGCATGATCTCGGACGCGTGCAGGCTGTGTCACGTCGCCCGGCCACGTTCATCGAGCCACGTTGCGAGCCATCTGAGACATTGATTGCTCAACATTATCCGCCGGGGCGTGGACCCTATGGACATGTCTCGCAAGCTCTCTTCCCATTCGATGATAACTGTAGGACATTGAGCGCCTTGACCCGCCCCCGCACCAAAGGAGTGAGACTGATTACCTCCCGCGAATTTTCGTCGACGATCCTGCTGTTCGGGAAATCGCCGTGACGATCCTTTCCTTCATTGTTCACCTCACCGGGGCAACGATGCTGCTGCTTTATGCAGTACGCATGGTGCGCACGGGAATCGAGCGGGCGTTTGGCGCGTCGTTTCGCCGTGTGATGACCCGGAGTTCGAACGTCGTGCGGGCGTCCTTTACGGGTCTGGTCCTGGCGGTCATCCTGCAAAGCTCGGCTGCTGTCGGACTTTTGGTTGCCGGGTTTGCGGGCACCGGGGCGCTGGCTTTCGGTCCGGGGCTGGCGATGACGCTTGGGGCGGATCTTGGCTCGGCACTGCTGATTCAGATCCTGTCATTCCCGCTGGATTGGCTGGTTCCGCTGTTGCTGGCGGTGGGCGGGGTGACGTTCATCCGCTCGACGGGCCGCAATGCAAAACAAACCGGGCGGATCATCCTTGGGGTGGCTTTCATCCTTATCTCTCTGCGCTTTCTACGCGAGACGATGGACCCGATCCGAGACAGTGATTTCCTGCCTGCCGTGGCAGGTTACCTTGCGCAGGATTATGTGACGGCCTTCATCGTTGGGGCCGTGCTTGCGCTGGTCATGCACTCATCGCTTGCCGTGGTGCTGATGTGTGTCACGTTGGTCGGGTTGCAGGCCTTTCCGGTGACGGCGGGCGTGTCGCTGGTGCTGGGGGCAAATCTGGGATCGGCGGTCATTCCCGTCTGGCTCAGCCGATCGATGCCGCCGGTTGGCAGGCGTGTCCCCCTTGCCAATTTGCTCATCCGCGGAAGCTGGGCGATCATTGCAGTGGTTCTGGTGAACACCTTTGCGGTTCTGCCCTGGCTGACCACAGGTGGCGCGGGGCAGACGCTGGTAAATGTGCATATCGCCTTCAACCTGATGCAACTTGCCGCGCTGCCGCTATGTGGGCTCCTTCAGGCTCCGCTGGCCCGGTTCTTGCCGGATGTCACGTCGATGGACACCGATACGCCGCTGATCCATCGCAGCGTTCTGGACAACAATCCGCCCGACTCTCCGGCGCTTGCCCTTGCGGCGCTCAAGCGTGAAGTCATGCGAATGAGCCAGATCGTCGAAGGCATGATGCTGCCGGTGATGGATCTTTATACGACCTTCGACAAAAACCGGGCCGTTGCGCTGCGCAGCGAAGAAGCGGCGGTGAACCGCGCGCTTGACAGTATCCGACACTATGTCACCACGATTCCCCCTGCGGAAATGCGTAGGCGAGATCACAAGCAAGCGCGCGAGTTGACCGAATACGCCATCGCGCTGGAATCGGCGGGCGACATCATCGTCAAGACGCTGCTGCCGCTTGCGCAGGAAAAAGAGTCCCGAAACATCCGGTTTTCGAATGCCGGACAGGACGAACTTGTGGCGATGCATGAACGGATTCTCGACAACCTGAAATTGGCGTCCAATGTGCTGGTTTCCGATGATCTGGCCAGCGCCCGTCTGCTGCTTGAAGAAAAGGCGGAAATGGCCAAGATGGAACGCAACAGCCGCAAAAAACACCTCAGACGGCTAAGCGACGGTACGGTAAACAGTTTCGAATCCAGCGATATCCATCTTGAAACAAGCCGTTCTTTCAGAGAGTTCAACAGCTTGGTGGCATCGGTTGCTTACCCCATCCTGTATCGGGGTGGGCAGCTGCTTGAAACACGCCTGATCGAGACGTTGCCAACCGGAGACGACGCCGAATAGTTCGCAGGATCTTTTTCAGCGCCAAATGCAGAGCAAACGAATGCCCACTTTCGGCCGTTGTGGCGGGAAGACAAAGAACAGTTGCAAGCACATGGCAATCGCTCCTACGCTATGTGGGAAATCGATCAGGGGGAAATGTCAGATGATGATCAGAAATATGTTGTTAAGCGGTGTTGCGGTCATGGCGACGGCAGCCCCGGCACTGGCGCAGACCGAAGTGGACTTCTGGCACGCCTTTACCGGTCGCTTGGGCGAACTGGTGGCCGAGCAGGTTGAAACCTTCAACGCATCGCAATCCGACTATAAGGTGACTGCATCGCACAAGGGGAACTATTCCGAGACGTTGAATGCCGGGATCGCGGCGTTCCGTGCCGGCGAACAGCCTGATATCCTGATGGTGTTCGAAGTTGGCACCGCCACGATGATGGCCGCCAAAGGCGCGATCAAGCCGGTCTATGAAGTGATGGCCGACGCAGGCGCCGACTTCAATCCGGACGATTACATCTCCTCGATCAACGGATATTATACCACCAGCGACGGGAAAATGCTGTCGTTGCCGTATAACGCTTCGACACCGGTGCTGTGGGTCAACCGTGATGCGCTTTCGGGTGCGGGCATCGACCCCGATGTCGATCTGACGACATGGGAACAGGTCGGCGACGTGTTGGGCGACCTCAAAGAGGCCGGACATTCCTGCCCGCTGGTCACCGCATGGCAAAGCTGGATCCAGCTGGAAAACCTGTCCGCCTATCACAACGTCCCGTTCGCCACCAAATCCAATGGTTTTGGCGGGTTCGATACGGAGCTGGAGATAAACGGCCCGCTTCAGGTCAAGCATATCCAGACCATGGGTGAATGGGCCAAGGACGGCAAATTCGTCTACACCGGACGGCGCAACGAAAGCGGCGCAAACTTCCGCAGCGGCGAATGTGCGCTCTTTACAGAAAGCTCGGCAGGCTATGCCGGGATCAAGGACGAAGCACAGTTTGAATTCGACGTGCGTCCCCTGCCCTATTGGTCGGATGTCGAGGGCGCGCCGCAGAACACCATCATCGGTGGCGCATCGCTCTGGGTCATGGCCGGACAGTCGGATGAGGAATACAAAGGCGTTGCCGAATTCCTCAACTTCCTCAGCTCGCCCGAGATTCAGGCGAAGTGGCATCAGGACACCGGCTATCTTCCAAGCACGCAGGCGGCTGCCGATCTGACAGCGGAACAAGGGTTCTACGAAGCGAACCCCGGCACGGATATTGCCGTCAAGCAGATGACAGCCAAAGCACCGACCGAAAATTCCAAGGGCATTCGTCTGGGATCTTACGACCAGATCCGCACCATCATCGATGAAGAGCTCGAGGCGGTCTGGACCGGTGACAAGGATGCGCAGGCCGCACTGGATTCGGCGAAGAAGCGGGGCGATGAATTGCTGCGCCGCTTCGAACAAGCCAACCGCTAAGGACAAAGCCACGCCCCGGTCCTGATCGGGGCGTGGTCTGATCGATGGAAAAGCGCGTCACCTTCAAAGGCCTCTGGTTGCCTCTGCTGCTGGTCTTGCCGCAGTTGGTGGTGACGGCTGTCTTTTTCTTTTACCCCGCCGGGCAGGCGGTCTGGCAATCGCTGTTCATTCCCGACCCGTTCGGGCTGTCGATGAAATATGTCGGCTTGGGGAACTTCGAATACCTGCTGTCCAATTCCTATTATCGCGCATCGTTTATCACTACCGCCGTGTTCTCGATTCTGGTGACCGTGGTGTCGATGGGCGTCGCGCTTTACCTCGCAGTGCTGGCGGACCGGCTGATCAAAGGGTCGGGCGTCTATCGCACATTGCTGATCTGGCCCTATGCGGTGGCCCCGGCTGTCGCGGGGGTGCTGTGGCTGTTCATGTTCAACACCCGCGTTGGCGTGGTCACATGGTATCTGGGACAGCTTGGCTATGACTGGAACCATGTGCTGAACGGCGATGAGGCGATGGGCCTTGTCGTGGTCGCTTCGGCATGGGGGCGGATCAGCTATAACTTTCTGTTTTTCCTTGCCGGGTTACAGGCGATTCCGCGTAGCGTGATCGAAGCCGCCGCAATCGACGGCGCGCGGTTCTGGACCCGGTTTCGCACCATCGTCTGGCCCCTGCTGTCGCCGGTCACGTTTTTCCTGCTAGTCGTGAACATCGTTTACGCGTTCTTCGAAACCTTCGGCGTGATCCACACCATCACCAGCGGCGGGCCGCAGCAATCAACGACGATCCTTGTCTATAAAGTGTTTTCGGACGGGTTCGTCGGGCAGGATCTTGGGTCTTCCGCCGCGCAGTCGGTGATCCTGTTGGTGATCGTCGGTTTCCTGACCATCGTGCAATTCAAATTCATCGAACGACGGGTGCACTACTGATGGCCGGTTCCTCGGGTATGGTCGAGCGACGTGGTCTTGGCCACTGGATGACCCATTTGGGGCTGATCATCGGGCTGCTCTTCATCTTCTTCCCAATCTGGCTGGCCTTCGTCGCCTCGACCGTGACGCAGCCCGAGATTGTCCGCCCGCCGATGCCGCTTTTGCCGGGTGACCAGTTCTTCACGAACTATCGCAAGGCACTGGTGGCTGGCGTCAATGCGCCGGTGGCGATGATGATGATGAACTCGATGATCATGGCCTTGGGCATTGCCTTGGGCAAGATCGTGATCTCACTGCTTTCGGCCTTTGCCATCGTGTATTTCAAGTTTCCCGGGCGGCGGCTGTTCTTTTGGCTAATTTTCATGACACTGATGTTGCCTGTCGAGGTGCGCATCGTGCCGACCTATCAGGTGGCGGCGAATTTCGGCATGCTCAACAGTTATTCCGGCCTGATCTTCCCCCTTATCGCTTCGGCCACGGCGACCTTCCTGTTCCGCCAGTTCTTCATGACTGTGCCCGATGAACTCGCCGAGGCGGCGCGCGTCGATGGTGCAGGGCCGATGCGGTTCTTCTGGGACATCCTGCTGCCGATGAGCCGGACCAACATCGCGGCGCTGTTTGTGATCCTGTTCATCTATGGCTGGAACCAATACCTCTGGCCGCTGCTGATCACCACGGACCCGTCGATGAACACCATCGTCATGGGCATCAAGCAAATGTTTCCCTCGGGCGACGATACGGCGGATTGGCCGGTGATCATGGCGACATCGATCCTTGCGATGATCCCGCCCGTCATCGTCGTGATCAGCATGCAAAAGCTGTTCATCCGCGGCCTTGTAGACAGCGAGAAATAATCAATGGCGACAGTCACCCTCAAGGATATCAAAAAGTCCTTTGGCAAAACCCAGGTGATCCACGGCATCGACGTGGATATAAAGGACGGCGAATTCATCGTGATCGTCGGCCCGTCCGGCTGTGGTAAATCAACCTTGCTGCGGATGGTGGCAGGACTGGAAACCGTAACCAGCGGCGAGGTTCAGATCGGAGGAGAGCGCGTCAACGACCGCGAACCGATGGAACGTGACATCGCGATGGTGTTCCAGAACTATGCACTTTACCCGCATATGTCGGTGTTCGAAAACATGGCCTATGGCCTGAAAATCGCGGGCAAACCCAAGGCCGAGATTGCCGAGCGGGTGAATGAGGCAGCGAAACTGCTGCAACTGGAACCCTACCTGAAACGCCGCCCCCGTGAACTCTCAGGCGGTCAGCGACAGCGCGTCGCCATGGGGCGGGCCATCGTGCGCAAGCCTTCGGTTTTTCTGTTCGACGAACCATTGTCCAACCTCGATGCGAAACTGCGCGTGCAGATGCGGCTGGAGATCAAGCAATTGCAGCGTCGTCTGGGGGTCACATCGCTTTACGTGACCCATGATCAGGTCGAGGCAATGACGCTGGCCGACCGGATGATCGTGATGAACGCCGGACGCGCCGATCAGATTGGTGCGCCGCTTGAGGTCTATGCCAATCCACAGACCGAATTTGTCGCGGGCTTTATCGGCTCACCGCCAATGAACTTCCTTGCCGCCGATCTGTCGCAAGACCCACCCAGCCGGGCAGCGAAACTGGGCATCCGGCCCGAAAACCTGCGGGTCGTCGCGTCGCCTGCACGGATCACCGGCAAGGTGGTCTATACCGAAGCCTTGGGCGCTGAAACGCTGGTCCATATCGACCTGCCGAAAGGGCCGCAAATCACCGTTCGCCAAGACGCCAGCGCGCCCCTTCCCGTTGAGGGCGACGCGGTGCATCTGGACTGGGCCGGAGCTGACCAGATTTTCTTTGACGCCGAGGGCCTGCGCGTTTGACGAGGCGGAACCGGGAATGCCCCGATCGCTTGAACGGACAGAGGCAATCGGGACTATTAGCTCAGCTGAGCTTTGCCACATTCCCGGGCCGATCGCGCCGGACAGGACAGCATTGCGCAAAACCTGCACCGGGAATTTCAAGTGGCCCGCGCCCTGCCCCCGCAAAACGGTAAAACTGACACGCCAGACGGTTTTTCAGCCTTCCTGACGCCCGGCCAGCGCGCGGATCACCCGGTCGGCCATTCCGGCGCAGCGCGCGCCATCGAATGGAAAAATCCCCGAGAACCCGCCCGAGATATTCTTTTGCAACTCCGAACGTAAAAGACGCCGGGCCCGGAACAACCGGGTTTTCACCGTGACAACATTGATATTAAGCAGTGCTGCCACCTGCCGCGTTGTCATCTCCTGAACATCGCGCAGCACATAGGTGAGGCGGAAAGGTTCAGGCAGTGCGTCGATTGCCGCTTCAAGAAACTTGCGTACTTCTGCACGGCCAAGCTCGGATTCGGGGTTTGAGGGTGAGAATGTCATTGGATCGGAAAATTCTCCATCCAGGCGATTGCGCGTCCCTTCACGATATTCGGCAAGATCGACAACCGGGCGTTGGCGGCGCAGGCGGCCATAGGCCTCGTTCATCACGATCCGGGTCAACCAGGTGGAAAATGCCGCCTCGCCGCGAAACGACTCAAGCTTGGTGAAGGCGGTCACATAGGCGGCCTGCACCGCGCCCTCGGCTTCTGCGTCATTGCGCAGGATGCCCCGTGCGATACGGAACAGTTTCTGATTGTTGTCCCGCACCAGCACACGAACGGCGGCATCACTGCCACCGCGCGCCTGCGTCACCAACTCGGCCTCGCTGAGCGCCGTGCATGGGTTGCGGAGTGGATCCGGGTCAGATCGCATGTCAGTTGTCCTTTTGGATGCGGCCCTGTTTCAAAATGTCCGCAATCAGTGGAAACCCATCAAGAATCTCATCGGGCAGATCGCCATCGGGATAATCGTTGAACCCGGTCTGATCCGGACCTGCCACGATGATCCGCCCGACCATACCCGACATTTCATGGGGAATGCAGTAATAGTCATAGACCCCGGGCACCTCGAACGTCACTTCAAAGCTTTCGTCCGGCAGCAGGTAATCGCTGTCGAAAGCCGCCGCACCTTCCGGAATACGGCGCGGGTGCTCGTCGTTCTGTGGCGCATAGGCCGTGGCGGTGTGCGCGTTGCTTTTGTCACGGTTGGTCCAGCGGACGGTCTGCCCCGGTTGGATCAGCACGCCGTAGGGATCAAACCAGACTTTCGAGCCATCGGGTCGGCCCGACATGGTGATCTCGACCACCGAGCCGCCAATGGCCAGCCCGGGCGAGAGGGAGAAAGCGGCAGCCAGGCTGCCGCCCCCCCAGAGGAAACCTCTGCGTTGCATCTTACTCGGCCACGCTGGCTTCATCGGCGGCAGGCACATGCCAAAGCACGATATGCTGGTGCGGCTCTTCAACACCGGGGTGGCCCGCGTTGAAATAGACATCCACGTGATCGACATTGCCGCCCGGCGCGGACAGGTCGTTGAAACTGGTATCGGCATTCATCTGCGAAATCGGGATCATATAGACCGTGCTGACCAGCCGGCCATCATGGTCATAGGCCACGAAGGGACCGGCGGGCAGTGTTGCCGGATCAACGAACAACTCGCCGATGCCGGGCAGAAAATCGGGCAGTTTCACCAGATCGCTCACCTTTTGAAATGGCGCTTCGGGGGGATTGGTCGCGACGGTATCCGAAGCCCCCTGCGCAAAGGCTGCGCCGCCCGCAACAAGGGCCGAAGCCGCAAAAGCGGTCAGAAAACGGGTCATCTTGTAGTCCTCTCTTGTATCCAGAGACATGCCCAAATCGGCGTGTCTGAAGCATTGGATGCAAGGGGAGCAGAAAGGTTCCCGGTTTCTTCAAAGTTTCGTCTGCCATGCGTCCCAATCTCAGGACAACACTGGAACCGGACTGCGACGGGGAATTGTTTCCTTGCATTGTCCGGGAAAAGGCCGGAAATCGGGGCAATGCCCGACTCGGGGAAATCTTGCCGCCATGACCCACACGGAAACCCAGGATTTCGACGCCGCTCGAGATTTCTTTCTCGGCGAACCGGATCTGGGGCGTACCGTCGTGCTTTACGGCGATTACACATCCAACGCCTGCCGCCGACTTCGCGATATTCTGCGAAGGATCGCCGACCGCCGCAATGGCAGGATCGTCTATATCTATCGTCAGCACCCCGCACCCGGAAATGCCGATGCAGAACGGGCGGCGCGGGCCGCCATTGCCGCAGGGCGTCAGGGAAAGTTCTGGGAGATGCATCAGGTGCTGTTTCGCCGAGGCGCGAGGTTCACGGCAGAGGACATTGCAAACCTTGCCGAAGAAATCGAACTGGATGTCACGCAATTCTCGGGTGACCTGTCATCGGACCGGGTTGAAACGCACCTGAGGCAGGACCGGGATCTGGCCGAACAGGCAAATGTCCTGCACACGCCAGCCCTGTTCATCGCAGGAGAGCCGTATTTCGGCGCCTGGGATGAATTGTCGATCATCGACGCGATCGAGCGCCCGCTGGGGTTTCGCGTCGAGCGGGCAAGTCAGCGGTTCTTTGGCTGGGCGGCGTCGGGCGGCCTGCTGCTGATCCTCGCAACCCTTGCCGCGTTGATCGTGGCAAATACCGGCCTTCATGACGTCTATGAACACCTGCGCCAGACCGTGTTCGCGCTCGAGTTCGGTGACGCCCGGTTTGCGTTATCGGTCGAGGCGTGGATCAACGACTGCCTGATGACGATATTTTTCCTGATCGTCGGGATCGAGATCAAACGCGAGGTCGTGTCGGGCGAGTTATCGGATCTATCAAGTGCGATGCTGCCGATCATTGGTGCCGCCGGTGGCATGGTGGCCCCTGCGCTGATCTATACTGCTTTCAACTTTGGCGGTCCGGCTGCCCATGGCTGGGGCGTTCCGATGGCGACGGACATCGCGTTTACATTGGGGCTGATGGCGGTGCTGGGGCGGCAGGTGCCAAACTCGCTCAAGATATTCGTCGCGGCGCTGGCGATTGCCGATGATCTTGGCGCCATTGTCGTGATCGCGCTGTTTTACGGACATGGGCTGAGTGTCGCGCCGATGCTGGGTGCGCTTGGCTGTATCGCGGTGATGTTCCTGCTTGGGCGGGTGCGGGTCTATGCGCTGCTGCCCTATCTGATCCTCGGGTTCATTCTGTGGATGTTCGTTCATGCATCGGGCCTGCACGCGACATTGGCAGGGGTTCTGACGGCGATGCTTATTCCCGCACGCCGTCCCGCCAATGTCACTGAAGTGGCGGCACAGGCCACCGCAATCGCCGAAGCGGTCGAGCCTGAGGGTGACACCGCCCGCGAAAACATCGCGGAATTTACCCTTGGCGCATTGGAGAACGCGATCACAAGGTTGCGTGAACCCGGATATCACCTGCAACATGCGCTGGAGAATTGGACCAATTTCCTGATCCTGCCGCTGTTTGCGTTCTTCAACACCGGGGTGCTGCTGATCGGTTCAACCTTCACCCCGCTCGCCCCCGAAGCCATGGGCGTGATGCTGGGCCTTGTGATTGGCAAGCCGCTTGGCATTGTCCTGGCCTGTTGGGTGGCGATCCGTCTGGGCTGGGCACAACTCTCGTCCGAGGTCAGCTGGCAACAGTTCATTGGCGCGGGGTTCCTTGCCGGTGTCGGGTTTACCATGTCGATTTTCATTGGATCGGCAGCGTTTGAAGGACCACAACTCGACACGATCAAACTTGCCATTCTGCTCGGCTCGATCTTCTCGGCGGTTATCGGCATGACAATCCTCGTTCTTACCGGGCGACCCATCATACACGGCACGTGACCGCCAATTTTCCGGTCGGAACTTTCACGCGACAACAGCGGTTGATCCAGAAAAGGAGGATGTGAGATGGCCAAATTCAAAATTGGCGACCATGTGAAATGGAATTCGGAAGCGGGTCATGTGACGGGCAAGATCTCCAAGATCCACACCAGCGATTTCGACTATAAAGGGCATCTGCGGCGCGCATCGAAGGATGATCCACAATACGAGATCGAAAGCGACAAGACCGATCATGTGGCGGCCCACAAGGAAGATGCGCTGACAAAGATCGACTGATGGCAACCGGATTCCGCACTGTCGGCCACTCAAACCGGAGCTTGGCCGAATTTGTCGATATCCTGCAACGGGCGCGTGTGCAGACAGTTTGCGACGTTCGCAGCTTTCCCAGATCGCGCACCAACCCGTGGTTCAATATCGACAGCCTGCCGAAAGAGCTTGAACGATATCAGATCGGGTATCGTCACTTTCCCGATCTGGGCGGGCGACGAAACATACAGCACGACATACCCGATGACGTGAATGCGTTCTGGCGCAACCGAAGCTTTCACAACTATGCAGACTACGCGATGAGTGAACAATTCGCCCAAGCTTATCGCGCCTTGGTCGAGCTTGGAGAGCAGCAGATTATCGCAATGATGTGTTCCGAGGCCGTCTGGTGGCGCTGCCATCGCCGGATCATCACGGATTACCTTATCCTGAACGGCTATGATGTGATTCACTTGATGGGCAACGGGCGCGAAGACCCGGCGAAACCGACACCCGGCGCGGACCGGATAGCGGCGGGAAAGGTGATCTATCCCGCTGCCGCAGGCGCCTGACTTTATCCAGACCGCTCGATTTCAGCCGCCTGCCTTCAAGCTCTTGTGGCTGCCTTCTCCATTTCGTCAAGCGCCAGCACCGAATGGGCAAAGGCACCACCGGCACGCATTTCAGCCGCAACCCAGATCGCCTCCATGATCTCCGCCTCGGACGCGTCGTGGCGCAGCGCCGCCTTGGTATGGCCCTTGATACAATAGGGGCATTGGGTGACATGTGCGACAGCAACGGCGATCAACTGCTTGGTCTTTGCGTCCAGCGCACCATCGGCAAAGACCGCATGGCTGAAGGCTTCAAACGCCGCTGACGCGTCCGGTGAAAGCTCTTTGCGGCGCTTCGCGAGCGCGTGGGTGTTCGTGGGATACAGATTGTCCGGCATGGTCCTTCCTCTCATATGGCTCAGCGATAACCGATGTTCATTGCGTAATCGCGCAGCAGTTCCTCTTCGTTGCGCGTCTCCTGCAACAGGGTCTGCAGCGCGTCACGGGCATTCAGAATGCCAAGAACTGAACCGTCCACATCAAGAACCGGGAGGTTCTTCAGACCCTTTACGCGCATCAGTTTCCAAGCCTCATGCAACCAGGCCTTGGGAGTCGTGGTCAGCGCGTCACGGGTCATTGCATCGGTGACGGGCGCTGTGCAGCTCGCCCCCGAGCAGCGGCGGATCATCCGCACAACGTCAGTCTTTGTAATGATCCCGGCCAGTTGCCTTGCATCATCACAGACCAGCAGCATATCGCTGCCATTATCCAGAAGCCCCGCCGCCTGAAGCAGCGTTTCATGCGGTTTGATGCACAGCAGGCGCTTGCGAATGTCTGGCAATATCTTTTCGACGAGCATGGTGATCTCCGGTTTAGCACCGCCTGTTACGCGCCCGCCGCCTGCTTTCGGATCGCAAACGGGTCAATCGTTTCTTGTGAAACTGCGCCTGTTGTCGAAGCTGACGGCGATCGGATCGCTGGCCGGAAAGGTTTCTTCCAGCGCCGCATCAAGAAGCGCGTCAAGCCGGTGGCGATCTGTGGCATTTTGCGCAGTATCGGGATTTGTTGCTTTCTTCGACGTCACTGACGCCCGGCGGTAATCGACCCCGGTGCAGGTCAGAACCGCGCCGGTTTCAGTTGCAGTGATCCTTGCGCGGCGGGTTTCAGAGAAAAAGGTCAGCCGCAAGCGCCCGGTATCTTCGCCCTCTCCGCGTTCGAACATGCTTGTCACTGTGCCGTCGCGCATTCTGTCGCGCAGGTCTTGCGGCGCAATTTTCAGGGCCCTCGCGACAATCTCTGCGTCAATCTGGATCCGGTCGGGGCCGATTTCAATTTCGGGCATGGGGGCTCCTTTTCCTTGGGGCCGCGGCTTTCCCGAAATTCGTAACCTCGGAATCCGCAGCGCGCTGCCGGAAGTGAGATGCACAGGCATGGGCATTATTTATTAGGTATTACTAATGCCTAATATAGATCGCGCCAACTGGCATTGCAAACTCCGATTGACGGTGGTGGCGACGGCCTGCCCTCCCGACTTGCACGCCGCTGCCGGATCGATCATCAGCTTGTCTGCCGACCGCATTTGCGGCAGGATCGGGGTCCGCCCATTTCTCACAGCGGGCGAAGAAAACGGGTTCGAAGTCGACACAGCGGGAATGATATTCAGAGGCCGCTGTTGGCCAGCAAAGCCAAGTCCACGAACCCGAGCGCGGGGATCTGACTGCGCAGTAATTACAAGGAGAACGACCATGACGTCTGACAAGAGTAAACCCACAACCACCGACGCAGGGATCCCCGTCGCCAGCGACGAGCATTCGCTGACCATCGGCGCGGACGGGCCCATCGTATTGAACGATCACTATCTGATCGAGCAAATGGCCAATTTCAACCGCGAGCGTATCCCCGAGCGTCAGCCCCACGCCAAGGGTGCCGGCGCTTTCGGTCGCTTCGAGGTGACGCAGGACGTCAGCAGATACACCCGGGCGGCATTGTTTCAGCCGGGCACCAAAACCGACACGCTGATTCGGTTCTCGACCGTGGCGGGCGAAAGTGGCAGCCCCGACACCTGGCGCGATCCGCGCGGCTTTTCGCTGAAATTCTATACCAGCGAAGGCAATTACGACATGGTCGGCAACAACACCCCGATCTTTTTCCTGCGTGACCCGATGAAGTTCCAGCACTTCATCCGCTCGCAAAAACGCCGTGCCGACAATGGCTTGCGCGATCATGACATGCAGTGGGATTTCTGGTCGCTGTCCCCTGAATCGGCGCATCAGGTCACATGGCTGATGGGTGATCGCGGCATCCCCAAAACATGGCGTCACATGGATGGCTTTTCCAGCCATACCTATATGTGGATCAACGAAGGTGGCGAAAAGTTCTGGGTCAAATACCACTTCAAGACCGATCAGGGCATCGAAACCCTGACACAGGCCGAGGCCGACAAAAAGGCGGGCGAAGATGCCGATTATCATCGCCGCGATCTGTTCAACTCGATCCGCGATGGCAATTTCCCAAGCTGGACATTGCACATGCAGATCATGCCGTTCGAAGAGGCGCGCACCTATCGCTTCAACCCCTTCGATCTGACCAAGGTCTGGCCGCACGCGGATTACCCGCTGATCGAGGTCGGCAAACTGACGCTTGATCGCAACCCGACCGATTTCCACACCGAGATCGAACAGGCCGCTTTCGAGCCGAACAATCTGGTGCGCGGTATCGGTCTGAGCCCGGACAAGATGCTGTTGGGTCGTGGTTTCTCCTATGCCGATGCCCATCGCGCGCGCCTTGGCGTCAACTACAAGCAGATCCCGGTGAACCGGCCAATATCGCCGGTCAACAGCTATAGCAAAGACGGTGGGATGCGCGTCGATAACGTCTCGGATCCGGTCTATGCGCCGAATTCCTATGGCGGACCAAAGGCCGATCCATCGCTCAGTGACGACGGCGGGCTGTGGTATGCCGACGGCGACATGGTGCGCAAGGCATACACCCTGCGCCCCGATGATGACGACTGGGGCCAGGCCGGAACCCTGGTGCGTGACGTGATGGACGACGGTGCGCGTGACCGTCTGGTCAGCAACATCGTCGGCCACCTGAAAGGCGGCGTGTCAGAACCGGTGCTGCAACGGGCATTGGAATACTGGCGCAACGTCGACAGGACGCTCGGCGAGCGGATTGAAAAAGGCGTGCGCGAAGGCTGATCCTGCGATCCGCTTTCACCTGACGATTGAAAAAACTGTCCTTCCTCCCGTTGCCGGGGGGGAGGACTTTTTTTGCGCCCCGGTCCCATCAAGACCCGCAATCGCACCCTGTCACAGCGCAGCTTCATCTGCGAATTCAGTCCACGGCCGTCTGCAACCGCGTGACCGACCGATGACAAGCCGCGTTGAATTTGCAAAGGTGGCACGATGACATTTCTGCTGGTTTTACACGCGCTTCTGGTCGCCACACTTACGGTGCGCATCCTGCTGCGCGACGACCTGTCGCCCCCCGCCCGGTTGGCCTGGTTCATTGTGCTGAACCTGCTGCCCTACTTCGGAAGCATCGTCTATTTTCTGTTCGGCGAGATCGATATCGGCAGCCGTGCAAACCGACGGCACAAGGAAATCTTTGATGAGATCAGGGCAAAAGCGTTTGAATTCATGGGCGACGCTGACGAAACCGATCACCTGATTGACCCGGTTTATCGCCCGGCGTTCCGATACGCAGGGTCGATCAACGGCTTTCACCCGGTCGGTGGAAATGCCGCTGAACTGATGGCGGACGGCGACGCGACTCGCGCAAGGCTGGTGGCGGATATCGACGCTGCCACCGATCATGTGCATGTGCTCTATTACATCTGGCTGGCCGACAACACCGGCACCGATGTTGCCGAGGCGCTGATCCGCGCCACCGGGCGTGGGGTGACCTGCCGCGCGATGGCGGACGGGCTTGGATCGCGTTCCCTGATCAGATCGGCGCTGTGGAAACGTATGGGTGACGCCGGGGTCGAACTTGCCGTGGCGCTGTCGTTCAGGAACGTTTTCCGCGTTCTTCTGACCAGCCGTATCGACCTGCGTAATCACCGCAAGATCACCGTGATCGACTCGCGCATTACCTATTGCGGCAGTCGGAATTCCGCCGATGCCGAGTTTCTGCCAAAAGCAAAATATGCACCCTGGGTCGATATCATGCTGCGCTTGACCGGGCCGGTCGTGGCGCAGAACCAACTGCTGTTCGCCAGTGACTGGATGCATGCGACGGGCAACACGCTGGACGGAATTGAACTGGTGGCCGAGCCGGTTGCAGGCGGATTTCCGGCGCAGGTCATGGGTGTCGGCCCTACCGAACGTCGCGGTGCCACGCCTCAGCTTTTTGCCAACCTCATTGCCTGCGCCCAAAGTGATCTGACGATTTCCACGCCCTATTTTGTGCCCGATACGACGCTGATGGACGCACTTTGCGCCGCAGCCCATCGCGGGGTCACCGTCACGCTGATCTATCCCCAGATGAACGACAGCTGGATCGTCGCCGCTGCCAGCCGCAGCTATTATCACAAATTGCTGGATGCGGGCTGTGTGATCCATGAATTCCGGGACGGGCTGCTGCATGCCAAGACCCTGACCATTGACCGAAAGATCTGTCTGGTCGGGTCATCAAATCTCGACCTGCGCAGTTTCGATCTGAACTATGAGAATAACATCCTTATTCAGGACGAAGGCACGGCGCGGGCGGTTTTTGAGCGGCAACAGGACTATATCGGCCGCAGTGACGCGGTTGCATTGCCCGCTGTTCTTGCATGGCGTTGGCACAGGCGGATCTGGAACAACGTTGTCGCAACAATCGGCCCGGTGCTTTGAAGCATCCGCCGATTGCGCTGATAATCAGGCTGAATCAGCCTTCATTGCTTTGCACCCTCGTTCCGTCTCACGGACCGACCTTGTAGCAGGTCAGCCTGCCGGATCCTCTGTAACCGGAGGCACCGATCCGGGCAGTCATGCTCTGCGGCGTACGTCATCGCCGCTGCGCCCGATCAGCTGTAAATAGAGTTCGGCATCGGTGTCACCCTCGGTTCCGAACACCAGCACGCGCGAATCTGCATCCAGCCCCAGCGCCTTGCGTGCCGCGTCATGCCCAGTTGCCGCGATCAGCGCAGCCAACCCCGCAACGGCGGATTCACCCGCCACGATCAACGGATCGCCGGTCGAGGGATCGGCCAGCAGGCGCATCATCGCAACTGCATCGTCATCGGCAACCGACATGACCGCATCGGCGGATTCGCGCAGGATGTCCCAGGCAATCAGGCTGATTTCTCCACAGGCGAGACCCGCCATCAGGGTATCAAGATCGCCGTGAACGGCCGTGGGCGCACCTGCCCGGATCGTTTCAACCCAGCAGGCCGATTTGTCGGGGTCGGCCAGAACGATCTTTGGCCGCTCAGCACCGTATCGGCGTTTGACATGGGCCGCGACCGCTGCGGCCATGCCGCCAACGCCGGTTTGCAAAAAGATATGCGTCGGGGCCGCACCCAGTTGGTCGCAAGCCTCGGCGGCCATGATTTCATAACCCTGCATCACGTCCTTGGGCACGTCGGTATAGCCAGGATAGGATGTGTCGGAGACAACGAACCAGCCTTCACGCGTCGCGGTTTCCTGCGCGGCGCGGACGCTGTCGTCATAGTTGCCTGCCGTGCGAACGACCTTTGCGCCAAAGGATTCAATCGCCTGTTTACGGGCTTGGCTGACCGTGGCGTGAATGAAGATCACGCATTTGCAGCCAAAGGTCTGCGCGCCCCATGCGACCGAGCGCCCATGGTTGCCATCGGTGGCACAGCACACCGTTATGTCGGCAATGACGTCGGCGTGAGTTCCGTCGATAATTTCACTGGTGGCAGGGATCTCGATTCCCTTGATCCGGGCCACTTCGCGGCGCAGCAGTTGCGAAACCGCATAGGCTCCGCCAAGCGCCTTGAAACTGCCCAGACCAAAGCGCGATCCCTCGTCCTTGAAATGGAGGCTGGCAACGCCGATCTGTGCTGCCAGATTCGCCAGGGGCACCAATGGCGTTTGCGCATATCCGGGCCATGCCGTGATCGTCGCCTTGGCATTGGCGAAGGCATTGTCGTTCAGAACTGCCGATTGCTCTGGGCCATAGACCGCCAGCGAATCGGCCTGCGGGTTGAGCAACAGTTCGTTTTCTTGCGACTGGCCAAGAGTATTTGTGAAACGCACGGTTGGAATTCCTTCTAGCTGCTGGATCGCGCAGCCCAAGGGCCGGTCGTTCCAGTCTCATTGCGGCGCAGTTTCCCCGCGCCGCCTGTGCTGGACATCAGCCGCCAGAGCATGCCGGAGCACGCTCTGGCCGGACGTCAGCTGATTTTCGTCAGCAATTCGTCCAGCGACTTCTTCGCATCGCCATAGAACATCCGTGTGTTTTCCTTGTAGAACAACGGATTTTCGATGCCCGAATATCCGGTGCCCTGCCCGCGCTTGGACACAAACACCTGTTTCGCCTTCCAGCACTCCAGAACCGGCATACCGGCGATGGGGCTGTTGGGATCATCCTGCGCCGCCGGGTTCACGATGTCGTTGCTCCCGATCACGATGGCCACGTCGGTTTTCGGGAAATCGTCGTTGATCTCGTCCATTTCCAGCACGATGTCATAGGGCACACGCGCCTCGGCCAGCAGCACGTTCATGTGCCCCGGCAGACGCCCGGCGACCGGATGGATCGCAAACCGCACTTCTTTTCCCTTGGCACGCAAGCGCTTGGTCAACTCGCTGACCGATTGCTGAGCCTGTGCCACGGCCATGCCGTAACCGGGGATGATGATGATGCTGTCCGCATCCTCGAGCGCGGCTGCCACGCCGTCGGCGTCGATGGCGATCTGTTCACCCTCGACCGCCATCGCCGGGCCGGTGGTGCCGCCAAAGCCGCCAAGGATGACGCTGACAAACTTTCGGTTCATCGCACGACACATGATATAGGACAGGATCGCGCCGCTTGACCCGACCAGCGCGCCCGTCACGATCAGCAGATCGTTGCCGAGCGTAAAGCCGATCGCCGCCGCCGCCCAGCCGGAATAGCTGTTGAGCATGGAAACCACGACGGGCATATCCGCGCCGCCGATGCCCATGATCAGGTGCCAGCCGATGAAGCCTGCGATCAGGGTCACCAGGAACATTGTCCAGATACCGGCGCCGTTGAAATACATCAGCCCCAGGATCACGCAGAGCGCCAGTGTTCCGGCGTTCAGCATATGACCGCCCGGCAGTTTCTTCGGCGCACCCGAGATCCGCCCCGCCAGCTTGCCAAAGGCAACGACAGAGCCGGTGAAGGTGATCGCGCCAATGAAGATGCCAAGGAACACCTCGACCTTCAGAATGGCGACTTCCACCGAGTTCTTGTGCCACAGCAGTTCGCCAAACCCGGTCAGGTCGGCATCGGCCAGCGACACGCCGCTGTCACGCATGGCGGTGACCCCAGACAGCATGATGTCGGCGTTGAGACCGATGAACACTGCCGCAAGTCCGACGAAACTGTGCAATGCCGCGACAAGCTGCGGCATGTCGGTCATCTGCACCTTGGCGGCGATGTAATACCCGGCCAAAGACCCCACCGCGATGGCGAGCAGGATCAGGAACAGGTTCTGCACCCCCGGTCCGAACACCGTGGCGAACACGGCCAGCGCCATGCCCACGATGCCGTACCAGATGGCGCGTTTGGCGCTTTCCTGATTTTTCAGCCCACCCAGAGACAGGATGAACAGGATCGATGCGGCAATATAGGCCGCGGATTGAATTCCGATGCTCATCATCATCGTCTCCTCAGGATTTCTGGAACATGGCAAGCATCCGGCGTGTCACCAGAAAACCGCCAACGATGTTGATGGATGCAATCAGAACCGAGATCACCGACAGCAGCACGACAAGATAGCTGCCCGAGCCGATCTGCAACAATGCGCCGACAATCACGATGCCGGAAATCGCATTGGTCACCGCCATCAGCGGCGTGTGCAGCGAATGGGCGACGCCCCAGATCACCTGGAAGCCGATGAAACAGGCCAGCGCAAAAACGATGAAGTGCTGCATGAACGACGCCGGAGCGTATGCGCCAACGATCGCCATCAGCAATCCACCGACCAGCAGCAGCCCGACCTGAGATTTGGTTGCAGCGCGGAATGCCGCAACTTCCTGAGCGCGCTTTTCCTCAACCGTCAACTCGCGCGGCTTCTCCTTTTTCGGAGCGGCGGCGATTGCATTGATCTTCGGTGGCGGTGGCGGCCAGGTGATCTCACCCTTATGGGCAACGGTTGACCCGCGGATCACGTCATCCTCCATGTTGACGACGATCGTACCGTCCTTTTCGGGGGTCAGATCGGTCAGCATGTGACGGATGTTGTTGGAATAAAGCGTCGATGCCTGCGCCGCCATACGCGACGGGAAATCGGTATAGCCAACGATGGTCACGCCATTGTCGGTGACGATCTTTTCGTCAGGGACGGTCAGTTTGCAGTTGCCGCCGCGCTCTGCCGCGAGATCGATGATCACCGATCCGGGCTTCATCGCCTCAACCATGTCGGGCGTCCACAACTCGGGCGCTTCACGGTTGGGGATCAGGGCGGTGCAGATGACGATGTCGATGTCGGGCGCCATCTCGCGGAATTTGTCGAGTTGCTTCTCGCGGAATTCCGGGGAAGACGGCGCGGCATAGCCGCCGGTGGCGGCGCTGTTCTGCGACGTTTCCTCAAAATCGAGATAGACGAACTGGGCGCCCATGGATTCGATCTGTTCGGCCACTTCGGGGCGCACGTCAAAGGCATAGGTAATCGCGCCAAGGCTGGTTGCCGTACCGATGGCGGCCAGTCCGGCGACCCCTGCCCCGATCACCAGCACCTTGGCCGGTGGCACCTTGCCCGCTGCGGTCACCTGCCCGGTGAAGAAACGGCCAAAGTTATTGCCAGCCTCGATCACCGCGCGATAACCGGCGATATTGGCCATGGAGGACAGCGCATCCATCTTTTGCGCACGGCTGATCCGGGGCACCATTTCCATGGCGATGACCGAAGCCCCCGTGCCGCGTGCCTGTTCCATCAACTCGGCGTTGCCCGCCGGGTTGAAGAACGAGATCAGCAACTGCCCATCGTGCAGTTGTGACACTTCGTCGGTTTTTGGCGGACGAACCTTGGTCACGACATCGGCGCGTGACCAGACATCGGCGGCCGACCCGACTTCGACACCCGCCTCGCGGTAAGCCTCATCGTTGAACCCGGCCGCGTCGCCCGCGCCGGATTCAACAATGGCGGAATGACCAAGTTTGGCCAATGCGCGGGCGCTGTCAGGTGTCAGAGCGACTCGTCGCTCGCCCTCAAACAGCTCTTTTGGTGTCCCAATCAGCATGAACAAACTCCCTGAAATTATCTCGGACGTTCATGCCCGCGCACTTTCCTAGCGTCAAGCGACAGTCACTTTTTCTTCTTCATACCGTCAACGGCTTCTGACACCTGACCCTTGAGGTCAGTAAAGGCTTTCTCGTTCGCCTCGCGACTGGCGTCGGCCAGTTTCTTCATCATCGAAAGCGCCTCTTCGACAGCTTCGTTCATCGACTGCTGCTTGGCTTTCAGAGTATCGGGGCCGACGTTGTCTTCGGCCCACTGATATTGTTCGCGCACCGCATTGGTCATCTGACCAAAGACATCCATCTGCTTGTCCAGCATATCCTTATAGGCGCTGGCTGCAGCCTTGTTCGCCTCACCCAGCGCGTCGAAATTGCGCTGGTTGGCTTTCATGATGCCTTCCATGTCGAACATCTGCGGCGTTTGGGGTTGGAACATGGCGAACATGTTCTGCGGTTGAAACATCTTTGTCATCTCGGCGGGATCGAACGCCTTGAACATCTCGGACATATCGAACGGGTTCTTCTGGGCCATTGCGGGCTCCTTTTCAGTGGCGTTTCTTCGGTGGCATCAGATCGGTGATCGTACCCTCGTACATTTCAGCGGCAAAATTCACCGTTTCGCTCAGTGTCGGGTGCGGGTGGATCGTGTGGCTCAGATCGACGGCATCCGCCCCCATCTCGATGGCCAGCGCAACCTCGGAGATCAGATCTCCGGCACTGGTTCCGACGATGGCCGCGCCGATGATCCGGTCGTCAGCAGGATCAAACAGCAGCTTGGTGATACCCTCACTTCGCCCGTTTGCCAACGAACGGCCCGAAGCGGCCCATGGGAACACACCCTTGGCGTATTTAATCCCCTTAGCCTTCGCCTCGTTTTCCGTGACGCCGACCCAAGCGACCTCTGGGTCAGTGTATGCGACCGAGGGGATCACACGCGCGTCAAAGAAGCGTTTGTGCCCCGCCGCAACCTCGGCTGCGACCTTGCCCTCATGCACCGCCTTATGCGCCAGCATCGGCTGTCCGACCACATCGCCAATGGCAAAAATATGCGGCACACCGGTGCGCTGCTGATTGTCCACGGCAATGAAACCGCGTTCGTCCACGGCGACACCGGCCTTTTCGGCATCGATCAGCTTGCCGTTCGGACGACGCCCGACGGCCACCAGCACCTTGTCGAAGGTATCGGTGCTGGTCTTCCCCTTGTCATCTTCGAAGGTGACCTTGAGCCCGCTATTCTGCGCCTCAATACCCGTGACCTTGGTCTTGAGCAGGATATTCTCGTAACGCTTGGAAATGCGGGAGTGCAGCGGCTTGACAATGTCCTTGTCACAGCCCGGAATAATCTGGTCCATCAGCTCGACAATGGTGATCTTTGACCCAAGCGCCTCGTAGACCGTCGCCATTTCAAGACCGATGATTCCGCCGCCCAGAACCAGCATCCGTTTCGGAATGTCAGCGAGTTCAAGCGCACCGGTCGAATCGACAACGCGGGGATCATCATGGGGGATGAACGGCAGCTTTACCGATTCCGACCCGGCAGCGATCACACATTGATCGAAACTGATGGTGGTGGTGCCCTCGCCGGTATCGACCGAGATCATATTGGGGCCAGTGAACTTGCCGTATCCTTGCACGGTCGTCACCTTGCGCGCCTTGGCCAGCCCTTTCAGGCCACCGGTCAACTGGTTGACGACACCATCTTTCCAGCCGCGCAGCTTGTCCAGATCGATCTTGGGCTTGCCGAAGGTAATGCCATGGTCGCCCATGTCATCCGCTTCGCTGACGGTCTTGGCGGCATGCAAAAGCGCCTTGGACGGGATACAGCCGACGTTCAGGCAAACTCCGCCCAAAGTGGCGTATTTTTCGATCAGGATGACGGATTTGCCCAGATCGGCAGCACGGAATGCGGCGGTATAGCCACCGGGGCCGGAGCCAAGCACGACCACTTCGGCGTGCTGATCGCCCTTGCCGGTCGCGCTGCCTGTTGCGGCGACGGGTTTGGGCGTCTCGGGCGCGGATGCGGGTGCAGGTGCGGTGGGCTCCTCGGACGCTTTCGCGCCCTCCTCGCCGGTTTTGGCCTCGGCGCCTTCCATCACGAGGATCAGCGAGCCTTCCGAGACTTTGTCGCCTTCCTTGATCTTGATTTCGCTGATCTTTCCGGCGGCGGGGCTGGGAACTTCCAGCGTCGCCTTGTCGGATTCGAGTTCGATCAGCGGGTCTTCCTTGGCGACCGTATCACCCACCGCCACGAGGATGGTGACGACCGGAACGTCCTTGAAATCGCCGATATCGGGTACTTTGACTTCCATAATGTCGCCCCCCCCTTACAGCATCAACCGCCGGGCATCGCCCAGCAGATATTTCAGATGGACGCAGAACCGCGCCGCCAGTGCGCCGTCCACGGCACGGTGATCATATGACAGCGACATCGGCAGCATATTGCGCGCGATGAATGTTTCGCCATCCCAGACCGGTGCCATCTTGCTGCGCGTCAGGCCCAGAATAGCAACTTCGGGCGCGTTGACGATCGGCGTGAAAGACGTACCGCCGATCCCGCCAAGGGACGAGATGGTGAAGGTCGCGCCCTGCATATCCGCGCTTTTCAACTTGCCGTCGCGGGCCTGTGCCGAAAGATCGCCAAGTTCTTTGCTGATCTCGACGATCCCTTTTCGGTCGGCATCCTTGATCACCGGAACCATCAGACCATTCGGCGTATCGGCGGCGAAACCGATGTTGAAGAAATCCTTCTTGATCAGCTTGTCACCGTCGGGATGGATCGAGCTGTTGAATTCCCAATGCTTTTTCAACGCCGAAACGCTGGCCTTGACGAGGAAGGACAGCAAAGTCACCCGATAGCCTTCGGCCTTGGCCGCTGTGTCCAGCTCTTTGCGGTACTTGTCGAGGTCGGTGATGTCGGCCTCTTCGTTGTGGGTCACATGGGGAATGTTCAGCCACGAGCGATGCAGCGCGGGGCCAGACAGCTTTTTGATCCGCGACATGTCCACGTTTTCGACCGGGCCGAACTTGCTGAAATCGACCGGCGGGATTGGTGGGATTCCCGAGCCTTGGGTCGAAGCGGCAGAGGTAGCCGGGCCGGTTGTCTTGAACGTTGCGGTGATGTCTTCGCGCAGAATGCGGCCCTTGCGGCCCGACCCGTTCACCCGTGACAGATCAACCCCAAGATTGCGGGCGAAAGCACGCACCGAGGGCGAGGCATGCGCCTTGGAAAATCCGGTGTCCATCACGGCGGCCGCGGGCGTTGCAGGCGTGGCGGGTGCCGGTGCCGATGTTTGCGACGCCTGTTCGACAGGTTTTTCCGCTTCTTCCTTGGGGGCGGACGCGTCATCCCCCAACGATTCTTCTGCCGCCTCGCCTTCCAGCACAAGGATCAGCGAGCCTTCCGAGACCTTATCGCCCTCGGACACCTTGATCTCTTTCACCTTGCCGGCTGCCGGGGACGGCACCTCCAGCGTCGCCTTGTCGGATTCAAGTTCGACAAGCGGATCTTCCTTGGCCACCGTGTCGCCCACTGCGACCAGAACGGTGACGACCGGCACATCCGAAAAATCGCCGATATCGGGAACCTTAACTTCGATGCTCATGTTTTTCTCCTGATATTCGGCTTACACCAGACGCGGGTTGGGTTTCCCGCCGTCGATGTCATATTTCTTCAGTGCTTTTTCCAGATCGGCCTTGGTCACTGCCTTGAGCTTGTAAAGTTCGACCATGGCAGCGGCGGCAATATGGTTCGGATCGACTTCGAAGAAACGGCGCAGGTTGACCCGGCTGTCCGAGCGGCCATAGCCATCGGTACCGAGGATGCTGAGGGGTTGTTCAATGAACCCCCGCACCTGTTCGCCATAGTTCTTCATATAGTCGGTCGCGATCACCACCGGCCCCTTGGCCCCTGCCAGCGTCTTGGTGATATAGGGCACCTTCTGCTCGGCGAGTGGGTTCAACCGGTTGTGGCGGGCACAATCCTGACCGTCACGGGCCAGTTCGTTGAAACTGGTCGCCGACCAGATGTCAGAGGTCACTCCGAAATCGGCCTTGAGCATTTCGGCCGCCTTCATTGCCTGCACAAGGATCGTCCCCGACCCCATCAGGTTGACGTGCTTCTTGCCGGGCTTCTTTTCACGCGACAGGGCATACAACCCTTTGATTATACCTTCCTCCGAGCCCATGGGCATCTCGGGATGGATATAGTTCTCGTTCATCAGGGTCAGGTAATAGTAAACATCCTGATTTTCGCCGTACATCTTCTGCATGCCGTGCTGGATGATCACCGCGACTTCATGCTGGAACGTCGGGTCATAGGTGATGCAGTTCGGGATGGTGGACGCAAGGATGTGCGAATGCCCGTCCTCGTGCTGCAATCCTTCGCCGTTCAGCGTTGTGCGCCCTGCCGTACCGCCCAACATGAACCCGCGCGCACGGGAATCGCCCGCCGCCCAGGCCAGATCGCCGATCCGCTGAAAGCCAAACATCGAATAGTAAATATAGAACGGAATCATCGGGACGCCGTGGTTGGAATACGACGTTGCCGCCGCGATCCAGTCTGCCATGGCACCCGCTTCGTTGATGCCTTCCTGAAGGACCTGACCGTCGGTCGTTTCCTTATAGAACATCATCTGCTCGGCGTCCTCGGGGGTATAGTTTTGCCCCAGCGGATTATAGATGCCGATGCTGCGGAACAGCCCCTCCATCCCGAAGGTACGCGATTCATCCGGCACGATCGGCACGATCTGCTTGCCGATCTTCTTGTCGCGTAACAGTGTGGTCAGGATGCGCACAAAGGCCATGGTCGTCGAGATTTCACGCTCGCCGCTTCCCTGCAACTGTGCCTTGAAGCTCTCCAACGGCGGGATTTCAAGCGCGGGCGCACCTGTGTAACGCTTGGGGAATTCTCCGCCGAGTTCGTTGCGCCGGTCGACCAGATAGGCCTTTTGCGCATTGTTCAACTTGACCAGAGGCGCGTTCGGCAGATCTTCGTCGCTGACCGGGATATCGAACCGGTCGCGCATCGCGCGCAGCTGTTCCTCGACCATCTTCTTTTGCTGGTGCGAGGTGTTCATCCCCTCACCGGCCTTGCCCATGCCATAACCCTTGATGGTCTTGACCAACAGGCAGGTCGGCTGACCCTTAACTTCGGTGGCACGTTTGAACGCGGTATACACCTTTTGCGGATCGTGTCCGCCACGGCGCAGCGCCCAGATCTGATCGTCAGTCCAGTCTTCGACCAGCGCCGCCGTTTCAGGGTATTTGCCGAAGAAATGTTTGCGGATATAAGCGCCGTCTTTGGATTTGAACGTCTGGTAATCACCATCGACGGTTTCATCCATCAGCTGGCGCAGTCGTCCGGTGACGTCCACTTCAAGCAGTTCGTCCCAACCCTTGCCCCACAGCACCTTGAGCACTTCCCAGCCCGCGCCGCGGAAATGACCCTCAAGCTCCTGCACGATCTTCGAGTTGCCGCGCACCGGCCCGTCGAGCCGTTGCAGGTTGCAGTTGACGACGAAGATCAGGTTGTCGAGCTTTTCACGCGCCGCCAGAGCAATGGCACCCAATGATTCCGGTTCGTCCATCTCGCCGTCGCCAAGGAAACACCACACCTTGCGGTCGGCCATGTCGATAAGGCCCCGGTTGTGCATGTATTTCATGAACCGCGCCTGATAGATCGCCATCAGCGGGCCAAGCCCCATCGAGACGGTCGGGAACTGCCAGTAATCGGGCATCAGCCAAGGGTGCGGATAGGACGACAGACCGCTTCCGGCGACTTCAGAGCGGAAATTCTCCATCTGCTCTTCCGAGAACCGCCCCTCCATGAACGAGCGGGCATAGATGCCCGGCACGATATGGCCCTGAAAGAACACCAGATCGCCACCATGGGTCGCCGATTTGGCGCGCCAGAAATGGTTCAGCCCGATGTCATACATCACCGCCGAACTGGCGAAAGATGCAATATGGCCGCCGTATTCCGACGATTCCTTGTTGCGGCGCACAACCACGGCCATGGCGTTCCAGCGGTTGATCGTGCGAATCCGCCACTCCATGGCCTGATCGCCGGGCAATTCCAGCAGTTCGTCAGAAGGTATCGTGTTCTGATAGGGCGTCGTCGCACTGAACGGCAGGTTTGCACCGGCCGCGCGGGCCTGTTGCACGGCTTTGTCCAACAGGAAATGGGCGCGGTTCGCACCATCGCGGGCAATCACATCTTCGATCGCCTCTTGCCACTCCTGGGATTCGACCGGATCGATGTCGGGGGTACCGTCTTTCATTTACGTCTCCTTCTCAGGGCGCATCGTAGCAGGATAATGCATCGGGATTTTCAAGAATTATACGAAGAACTGTGCGCCATTGGCACTGACCGTACTGCCTGAAATGAAACCGGCATCATCGGCTGCCAGAAACACCACACAACGGGCAATTTCCGAAGGTTCGCCAAGACGGCCAACGGGAATCTGCGGAATGATCTTTTCGTTCAACACCTTCTCATCAATGGCGAGCACCATTTCCGTGCCGATATAGCCGGGACAGATTGCGTTCACGGTGATTCCGACACGCGCACCTTCTTGGGCCAGCGCCTTGGTGATGCCCAGATCGCCGGCCTTGGCCGCGGAATAGTTCGCCTGCCCCGCCTGCCCCTTCTGGCCATTGATTGAACTGATGTTGATCACGCGGCCAAACTTGCGCTCCCGCATCCCGGGCCAGACTGGATGGGTCATGTTGAACACGCCCGACAGATTGGTATCGATCACTTCACGCCACTGTTGCGGCGTCATGCGGTGAAACATCGCGTCACGGGTGATTCCGGCATTGTTTACCAGAACCTCGACCGGGCCAAGATCTGCTTCGACCTGTGCAATGCCCGCGGTACAGGCATCATAGTCGGCGACCGACCACTTATATGTTTTGATTCCGGTTTCGCCGGTAAACTTCTTCGCCGCTTCATCATTGCCGGCATAGTTTGCCGCAACGGTGTATCCGGCGTCTTTCAGCGCCACAGAAATTGCCGCGCCGATTCCCCGGGTTCCTCCGGTTACAAGTGCCACACGTCCCATCTTGTCTCCTCCGACGTTATTCGGTCTATTTTTTACGAACTGTCGCTTCCATATCGGAGGCCTTGACGCGACGACACCACGCGATCACGCAACGCGGCTATGCAATCCTGGCGTCTTCCCTCCCGACTCCGGCTATTGCAGACTATTCCCCTTCATAAGGAACACGATACCTGCGTTGTGGCAAGAGACCTTCCATTTCCCTTCCAAGCCATGCGCGCCCCGGCTAAACACCACCTACCAAACCCGAGGACATCCGATGCGCAAGGCCACTATAACCCGCCAGACTGCGGAAACCCAGATCACAGTCGAGATCAATCTCGACGGTACCGGGCAGTACGACAATTCCACCGGTGTCGGGTTCTTCGATCACATGCTGGACCAGTTGTCGCGCCACGCGCTGATTGACATGACGGTGCGCGCCAAGGGCGATCTGCATATCGACGACCATCATACGGTCGAAGACACCGGAATCGCGCTGGGTCAGGCGCTGGCACAGGCGTTGGGCGACAAGCGCGGCATCCGTCGTTATGGCGATTGCCGGTTGGCGATGGACGACGCGCAGGTGGCCTGTGCGCTGGATCTGTCGGGGCGGCCATTTCTGATCTGGAACGTCGATTTGCCGACCGAAAAGATCGGCACCTTCGATACCGAACTGCTGCGTGAGTTCTTTCAGGCGTTCAGCACCCATGGCGGCATCACCCTGCACATCGACCGGTTGCACGGGTTCAACAGTCACCACATCGCCGAGGCCACGTTCAAGGCGGTTGCCCGCGCTCTGCGTCAGGCGGTGGAACCCGACCTGCGCATGGGCGATATCCTGCCGTCGACAAAAGGCGCGCTGTGACGAGATGCTGACAGTTCTGATTGATTATGACAGCGGCAACCTGCACTCGGCCCTGAAGGCGTTTCAGCGGATGGCAGCCGAAACCGACGCCGGTGAGGTTATCGTGTCGGCCGATCCGCGCGATGTGGCCCGCGCCGACCGGATTGTCCTGCCCGGCGATGGCGCTTTTCCGGCCTGCCGTGACGCGTTGATGGAGGATCACGCCGCACTCTACGCCGCACTGATTGACGCGGTTGAAGTGCGGGCCCGTCCGTTTCTGGGCATCTGTGTTGGAATGCAACTGATGGCGTCTCGCGGGTTCGAGTATCGCGAAACCGCAGGTCTGGGCTGGATTACCGGCGATGTCGTGGCAATCGATCCCGCCGATACATCCCTGAAGGTGCCGCACATGGGATGGAACGATCTGGTGATCGACCGTCCGCATCCGGTGCTTGCGGGGCTGGCGACGGGCGACCACGCCTATTTCGTTCACGGGTATCACATGGCGATGGCCGACCCCGTTCAACGAATCGCCCATTGCGATTACGGCGGGCCGATCACGGCTGTCGTGGCGCATGAAAACTGCGTCGGCACCCAGTTTCACCCTGAGAAAAGTCAGGCGGCCGGATTGCGTCTGATCGCGAACTTCCTGCACTGGCGGCCCTGACCGCCAGTGCGTCGCACCCTGCTATCGGGCGTAGATCACCAGCGTGGGCAAATCGGTGATCGGCGCCTCGACCAGACGCAGCGCCGCCAGCGACACCTGACTGCCCCCCGATGCTGGACCAACCAGCGGGATCAGTTCGACCAGTGCCGATTTTCCGGTCGCAGGATACTCGATCCGCCCCTGCCCGGCCTTGGTGACCAGAGGTGACTTGATCCAAAACCCTGACTTGGTCGGATCGCCGAGCGACGCCACGGTTTCGCCCAACCGGGTTTCGCCTCCATCTGCCGCCGCCGCCGCTTTGGCCGCCGTCCGCTGATCAGAAGTGGTTGTGTCAAATTCCTCGGCGGTGCGGGCGGCGCTTGGCGGAGTTGGCGCACTGACCACGGCACGCACCTCATCGCTCAGGTCTGCACTGCCGGGCTGGACCTGACGGGTCGGATCCAGCGGCGCGGAACCGCCAGCGGGCGGCTTTTCGCCGGGGCGCAGAAACGCCGGAACCTGATCTTGCGAACAGGCCGAAACGGCGAGCAACGCGGCGAACCCCAAGGGAAATATATTGTTCATCGTTTGAGAATAGTGGTGACCGCCTGCCGGTTCAACGGTCAATCGCCCTTGCAGCGAAGGGTCGCCGTGCATAGTCTCGAGTCATGAATGCACCATTGATCGATCCCTTCCAGCGCGCCATCTCTTACCTTCGGGTGTCCGTCACCGACCGGTGCGATTTCCGCTGCCTGTACTGCATGTCGGAAAACATGACGTTTCTGCCCAAGAAAGAGCTTTTGACGCTCGAAGAACTGGACCGCATGTGTTCGACCTTCATCCGGCTTGGCGTACGCAAATTGCGGATCACCGGCGGCGAACCTTTGGTGCGGCGCGACATCATGACGTTTTTCCGCGCCATGTCACGGCATCTTGAATCCGGCGATCTGGACGAGTTGACGCTGACGACCAACGGGTCGCAACTGTCGCGATTCGCTGCCGATCTGGCGGCGGCCGGGGTGCGGCGGATCAACGTGTCGCTTGACACGCTGGACGAGGCGAAATTTGCCCGCGTCACCCGCTGGGGCCGTCTGGCGCAGGTCATGAATGGCATCGACGCGGCACAGGCCGCCGGTCTGCGGGTCAAGATCAACGCCGTCGCGCTGAAGGGTTTTAACGAGGACGAGTTGTTCACTCTGGCCGAATGGTGCGCCGCCCGTGACTGCGACATGACCTGGATCGAAGTCATGCCCATGGGCGATCTCGGCAACGAGGACCGGCTGGATCAATATTGGTCACTGGACGATCTGCGCGCCCGGTTGGCCGAACGTTATACGCTGATTGATCTGGCCGAACGCACGGGCGGTCCGGCGCGATATGTGCAACTGGAACAAACCGGGCAGAAGATCGGCTTCATCACCCCACTGACCCATAATTTCTGCGAAAGCTGCAACCGGGTTCGGCTGACCTGCACCGGTGAATTGTACATGTGTCTGGGGCAGGAAGACATGGCCGATCTGCGCGCGCCACTTCGGGTGTCCGAAGATGACACCGCGCTGGAAGAGGCGATCCGGAACGCCATCGCGCATAAGCCCAAGGGACACGATTTCGACTATTCCCGTCAACGCGCCGATGGGCAGATGACCCGCCACATGAGCCATACCGGCGGCTAGGGGTCGGCCCTAGTGGAATGACGCCGGGATCGGATGCGCGACCGATTGCGCCTGCCTGCCCGCGCGTCTATATCCCGCCCATGCTTGACAAAACCTCAAACGCGCCCGCCCTGCCGCCGGAAATTGCCCGGCGCCGGACCTTTGCCATCATCAGCCACCCGGATGCGGGCAAGACCACGCTGACCGAGAAATTCCTGCTGTTCGGCGGTGCCATCCAGATGGCCGGACAGGTCCGCGCCAAAGGCGAGGCGCGGCGCACAAGGTCGGACTTCATGCAGATGGAAAAGGACCGCGGAATCTCTGTGTCTGCCTCGGCGATGTCCTTTGATTTCAAGCACTTCCGGTTCAATCTAGTGGACACCCCCGGGCACAGCGACTTTTCCGAGGATACCTATCGCACCCTCACGGCAGTGGATGCGGCAGTGATGGTGATCGACGGCGCCAAAGGTGTTGAATCCCAGACGCAAAAACTGTTTGAGGTCTGCCGCCTGCGCGATCTGCCGATCCTGACGTTTTGTAACAAGATGGACCGCGAAAGCCGCGATACCTTTGAGATCATCGACGAAATTCAGGAAAATCTGGCCATCGACGTTACCCCGGCCAGTTGGCCAATCGGCATGGGGCGCGATTTTCTGGGCTGCTACGACATGCTGCACGACCGGCTTGAACTGATGGACCGTGCCGACCGCAACAAGATCGGCGAATCGATCAGGCTGAACGGGCTGGACGACCCGAAACTGGCCGAACATGTGCCTCCCGCGCAATTGGCCACCCTGCGCGAGGAGGTGGCGATGGCGCGCGAACTGCTTCCCGCCTTCGACCGGGAGGCCCTGCTTGAAGGAACGCTGACGCCAATCTGGTTCGGCAGCGCGATCAACAGTTTCGGCGTCAAGGAATTGATGGAGGGGATCGCCGAATTCGGCCCTGAACCACAGCCACAGCGCGCCGTGCCACGGCAAATTTCCCCTGACGAAACAAAGGTCACCGGCTTTGTCTTCAAGGTTCAGGCGAACATGGACCCGAAGCACCGTGACCGGGTGGCCTTTGTGCGGCTTGCCTCGGGGCATTTCGAACGCGGCATGAAACTGACCCATGTACGCAGCAAAAAGATCATGTCGATCAGCAATCCGGTGATGTTTCTCGCCTCCGACCGGGAGCTGGCAGAAGAGGCCTGGGCCGGAGACATCATCGGCATCCCGAACCACGGCCAGCTGCGGATCGGCGACACATTGACCGAAGGTGAGGCGCTGCGCGTCACCGGCATCCCGTCCTTTGCACCCGAGTTGCTGCAAAACTGTCGGGCGGGCGATCCGTTGAAATCCAAGCACCTGGAAAAGGCATTGATGCAATTCGCCGAAGAAGGCGCGGCAAAAGTGTTCAAGCCGATGCTGGGCGGCGGGTTCATTGTTGGTGTCGTCGGCCCGCTGCAGTTCGAAGTGCTGGCCTCGCGGATCGAGCTGGAATATGGCCTGCCCGTGCGATTCGAACAGTCGCAATTCACCAGCGCCCGCTGGGCCTCGGGCCCCGACGCCGCGATTGATAAACTGATTAACGTCAACAAAAGCCATATCGCCACGGACAATGACGGCGACACGGTATTCCTGACCCGACTGCAATGGGATATCGACCGGATCGAACGTGACCACCCGCAGGTCAAACTGACTGCGACCAAGGAAATGATGGTTTGATGCCGCGGCAGAGGCAAAACCCGCGCCCAATTGCCGCTCTATCGCCTTGTCACGTTGACCTTTCGGCGCAGTTGTACTAGCAGCGGCGCAGCGCGTTGCCATTTCTGGCAGGGGTGGCCATCCGGGCCCGCGCACATTTGACGCTCGGGCCATAAATCGGTCCGACAACCATCGGAACCGCATGACACAATTCTCAGACCTGAACCTTGATGCAAAAATCCTGAAAGCAATCGTCGAGGCGGGGTACACGACCCCCACTCCGATCCAGGAAGGCGCAATTCCCGCGGCGCTTCAGGGCCGCGATGTTTTGGGCATCGCCCAGACCGGCACCGGCAAGACCGCCGGTTTCGTCCTGCCCATGATCCACGCCCTTGCGCGCGGGCGGGCCAAGGCACGGATGCCGCGTTCGCTGGTGCTTTGCCCGACGCGGGAACTGGCCGCGCAGGTGGCCGAAAACTTCGACACCTACTCGAAATACGTCAAACTGACCAAGGCACTGCTGATCGGCGGCGTTTCGTTCAAGGAACAGGATCTGCTGATCGACAAGGGCGTCGATGTGCTGATCGCCACGCCCGGCCGTCTTCTGGACCACCAGGAGCGTGGCAAACTGATCCTGAACGACGTCAAGATCATGGTGGTGGACGAAGCCGACCGGATGCTCGACATGGGGTTCATTCCCGATATCGAACGCATCTTCGGCCTTGTGCCGTTTACCCGCCAGACCCTGTTCTTCTCGGCGACAATGGCGCCCGAGATCGAGCGGATCACCAACACCTTCCTGTCCAACCCGGTCAAGATCGAAGTGGCGCGTCAGGCGACCGCATCGGAAACCATTGAACAGGGTGTCGTGATGTTCCAGCCAACGCGAAAGGACCGTCAGGCTAGCGAAAAGCGAAATATCCTGCGGACGATGATCGACAACGAAGGTGACAAGTGCACCAACGCGATCATCTTTTGCAACCGTAAGACCGACGTGGATATCGTGTCGAAATCATTGAAGAAAGACGGCTATGACGCGGCGCCGATCCACGGCGATCTGGACCAGTCCCAGCGCACGCGCACTTTGGATCTGTTCCGCGAAGGCAAATTGCGGTTCCTTGTTGCCTCGGATGTCGCGGCGCGCGGACTGGATGTGCCCAGTGTCAGCCATGTGTTCAACTTTGATGTCTCCAGCCACGCCGAAGACTATGTTCACCGGATCGGGCGCACGGGCCGCGCCGGGCGCGATGGCAAGGCGATGATGATCTGCGTGCCGTCGGATGAGAAAAACCTCGAAGACATCGAACGGCTGCTTGGCAAACCGATCCCCCGTCTGGACAACCCTTTGGGCAAAACTGCCGCCGCACCTGCCGCAGTCGCAGCCACACCCGCGCCGACCGACGCCACCGGCGAAGACGCCGCGCCCCGCCCGGAGCGGCGCACGCGGTCACGGACCCGTAAACCTGCGACGGACAAGACTGACGTCAAACCCGAAGCCAAACCCGAAGCGCGCAGCGAAATCGCCCGGGCAGAACCGGTACGCGAAACTGCACCCGCTCCAACACCAGCTCTGGCCCCTGCCCCGGTCACAGCCCGAACTTCGGCTCCTGAAGCCTCGGAAAACACCGACAGAAAACGCCAGCCCGCCCATGACAAGGGCGAGCGTCGCCAATCCTCTGACCGGGGCCGCTCTTCGCGCCATAACGACAACGGCGACAAGGGAGTTGTCGTCGGCTTGGGCGACCATCTGCCCGGCTTCATCGCGATGAGCTTTGACGAACGGCGCGCCGAGTGATCAGGCCCGGTGCCGGCCTGAGACAGCGTCAAGATCGTCGCTGCCGACGGTTCAGTTTTGCACTGATCGCGATGGCCGCGATATTCGGCGCCCATGGGGCGGCGGCGCAGAACATCTGTGCCTCTGTCGTGAACGGCGAATTGGTGCGGATCGACCGGGAGACTTTCCTGAAGGACGGCGAAAAGGCGGGCCGACGCGAGCGTTTGCTGACCTGGCCGGGTCGTCGGATTGATGCCCTGCGCGACCGGGATCCCGAATGTGACAGCCGCACTCTGATCGTTTTTCTGGGTCAACAAGTGCCCGCTGACGACATCGACGGCTATTGCCTAAGCGAACAGGCAGAGGACGGGTTTCTTCTGGTCCCGGGCACGCGAAATTACCGTGGCCGGTGCAGTGCAACCGCCTGCGAAAGGGTGAATGCGACAAAAGACACCAGCCTGGCCGTGGGCAGCGCCGCCGCCCGCGCCATTGCCGATACCGCGCTTGGGACCGGCCCGGACAGATCACTGTTGCACAGTTCGGGCGCAGCGATCCTGACAGGGTCAGGTAGTTATATTGCCAGCACCCTTGGCACCATAGGATCAGGGCTGGCGACGGCCCTGTCGGCCCCTGCGGTGCTGGCTGCGACAGCGGTCACCGTGGTGGCTGTCGGCAGCGCCGTCTACGTCTGTAGCGAATAAGCGAACACCCCAGCGAACCCGCCGGGGTGTCCATCGTTTCATAACGCACCGCCGTCAGACCAGTTTTGCGTCCATCGTGATTTCGGCCGTCAGCAGTTTGCTGACCGGACAACCGGACTTGGCCGCGTTGGCGACCTCCATGAACTTTTCCTGTGACGCGCCGGGGATTTTTGCCGTCACATCCAGATGCACTTTGGTGATCGCAAAGCCGCCATCCTTTTCCTCGAGCGCCACAGTCGCTTTGGTGGCGATTTCGTCGGCGACCAGATCATGGTTGCCCAAGATCAGGCTGAACGCCATGGAAAAACAGGCAGCATGGGCGGCGCCGATCAGTTCTTCCGGATTGGTGCCCTTGGCACCTTCGAAACGGGTGTTGAATCCATAGGGCTGATCGCTCAGCACGCCGGATTCAGTCGACACATGGCCCTTGCCATCCTTCAGACCGCCCGACCATTTTGCGGAACCGCTTTTCTTGATCATGTGGTGTCCTTTGCTTTTCTGTTAGAGAACCATTCACCGAACAACGCCCTGACCCGGGCATTGTTCAATGATTTTTGCGTTCCGTGAACCCTAGCCAGCCGATGGCCAGGCCCGGTTCCTAACGCACATAGTCACACGCACGTCCCGGTCCGGTCAACTCAGTCGGCTGACCACAACCGTCACTTCGGGCTTGCGCCCGACTTCGTCATTGGCGCTCTGGCGAATGGCCTTGCGAAGTGCTTCGTCCAGCTTCGCATCATCGGTCAGAATCTTGTCGGGCAGCCGTCCAACAGCCTTCGCAAGATCGGCTTCCAGCACTTCGGTCAGCGGACTGCCCGAACGTCCGGTTTCCGGCAGCCCCATGGTTTCGACCCATGGATCGCCCAGCGGATCGTCGTTTTCATCCATGATCAGCGTCACGACGGCATGGCCGTTCAGCGCCATGCGGATACGATCGCGCACAACTCCGTCCAAGGCACCGATCTGCACCGATCCATCCAGATAGGTCCGGCCAGTTTCGACGTATTCCACCACTTGCGGCACATCAAACGACAGCGAAATGCAGGTGCCGTTCGGCGCCAGAACCGAGGTGCGGCCAGCGGCTTCCGTCATCTTGCAGTGTTCGCGCAGGTGGCGGTGTTCGCCATGCATCGGCACCACGATTTGCGGATTCACCAGATTCTGCAACTCCAGCAGATCGGGACGGTTGGCATGGCCGGATACATGGTACAGCCCATCGTTGTCGTCGATCACATCCACGCCCATTTCGGAATAGGCGTTAACGATCCGGAACACACCGCGCTCATTGCCCGGGATGATCTTGGACGACATCAGGAAGGTATCACCATCCTTCATCTTCATGCCCAGATACTTGCCGCGGGCCAATTGCGCACTGGCCGCCCGGCGCTCACCCTGAGATCCGGTCACGATCAGCATCAGACTGTTGCGCGGCAGGTCGCGCGCCTCTTCGACCGGGACGGTTGCCGGAAAATCGGTCAGCACGCCAGATCGCTCTGACGCGTCGACCATGCGCTGCATCGCCCGCCCAAGCAGACAGACGGTGCGCCCGGCCTTGACCCCGGCCACAGCCAAAGTGCGCAACCGTGCCACGTTCGAGGCAAAAGTCGTTGCCAACACCATACCCGGCTGCTGTGCAATCAGGGCGGTTATGTTGTCGCCAAGGCTTGCCTCGGAGCGGCCAGGATGTTTCGAAAACACATTGGTCGAATCGCAGACCAGAGCCTTTACGCCGCTGCGCGCCACCGACGCCCACAATTCCGGGTCATATGCCTCGCCAACCAGCGGTGTCTTGTCGAGCTTGAAATCGCCCGTGTGCAAGACCCGGCCTTCAGGTGTGTCGATGACCAGACCGCTGCTTTCGGGGATCGAATGCGAGATCGGCAGGAACCCGACCGAAAACGGCCCGGCCTGCACGGTTTCGGGCCAAGGCGAGGTGACCTTCACATGGGACGCATCCTGTCCCTGCTCTTCCATCTTGCGACGTGCGTGGATCGAGGTGAAGGCGCGGCAATACACCGGCGCCCTCAGCCGTGCCCAAAGCAGGCCCAGGGCGCCGATGTGATCCTCGTGGGCGTGGGTGATGAATATGCCGTCCAACCGGTCAGCACGGTCCGCGATCCACGAAATATCGGGAAAGATCAGATCGACGCCGGGCGATCCGTCCATATCGGGGAATGTGACCCCCAGATCGACGATGATGAAACGTTCTTTGCCTTTCGGGCCATAGCCATAAACATAACAGTTCATGCCAATTTCCCCGGCGCCGCCGAGGGGCATGTAGATCAGGTGTGATTTGCTCATCGAGCTTGTATATCCTTGTTGTACCGATGAATCACGGTCAGACCGTGCATCGTGAGATTGTCTTCCCAGACGTCAAATATTGGTTCTGTCTGCTGGAACAGCGGGGCCAGCCCCCCGGTTGCAATTATGCGCATCGGGCGATCACGCTCGGCCTTGATCCGTGCGCAGATCTCTTTCACAAGGCCCAGATAGCCCCAGAAGATACCCGACTGCATGCAGGCGACGGTATTCGTACCGACCACCTTAAGCGGCTTAGAAATGTCCACGTGAGGCAGCGCCGCAGCCGCATTGTGCAGCGCCTCGAGGCTCAGATTCACGCCGGGGGCAATCACCCCACCGATATAGGCACCGTCGCCAGCCACCACATCAAAAGTCGTCGCAGTGCCGAAATCAACGACGATCAGATCGCCGCCAAACATATCGTGTCCCGCCACGGTATTGACCAGACGATCCGGCCCCACAGCGGTGCCAAGATCGACCCGGACATCGACCGGCAGCAGGCAGTCGGGTTTGCCTACGACCAGAGCCCGGCAATTGAAATAGCGGTCCGCAAGCACACGCAGATTAAAGACCACGCGTGGCACGGTCGCGCTGACGATCACTTCGGTGATCACCGCCTCTACGTCGCGGAATTTCATCAGGGTCGAGAGCCAGACATAGTACTGATCCGCCGTCCGGCGCCATTCGGTACTGGTCCGCCAGGTTGCGATGAATTCCGTTCCGTTCCAGATGGAAAAGACGGTGTTGGTGTTTCCGCAGTCGATGGCCAGCAGCATATCGCGCCCTTCAGAAATATACGTCGGCGGCAGGAATGGTCATAGGCCCGTTGGATGTTATCAGCACCAGTTGCCCGGCATCGTCCACAGTTTCAAAGGTGCCGGTATGTTCGCCATCCGCCGTGCGGGCGGTAATCACTTCGCCGACGCGCGCGGCATTTTGCAGCCATTTTTCACGGATCGGCGCAAAACCCAACTGTTCAAGGATCGATTCCTCGGACGCATAAAAACCGGCAAGCTCGGTCAGGAAGGTCTCCGCAGTCACATTTGCCCCACCCTGTTCGGCAAGCGATACCGGCGGAAAGAGACTGTCGCGCAGCACCGGCGCACTCGTCAGGTTCACTCCGATCCCGATCGACAGCCAATCGATCTGTCCGCCCTTGCCAGCGCTTTCCAGCAGAATTCCCGCGACCTTGCCACCATCCAGCAGCACATCGTTCGGCCATTTGTTCGACAATCGCGTCCGGTCCACATGCAGCGCCAGAGTTTCGAACACTGCATTGGCCGCCAGAAAAGACCGCAGCGCCGCCCAGGCTGGCACGCCGCCGGGCCGCATCAGAAGTGTGGCGGCAAAATTGCCCGGCGCCATGTTCCAAGCCCGGCCACGTCGCCCCCGCGCGGCGGTCTGGCGATGGGCCATGATCCAGGTCGGACGATCCAGATCGGCGGCAATCCGCGACGCCTCGGCGTTTGTGCTGTCAACCTCGTCCAGAACGATCCGGCGATAGCCTTCGGGCCAGATCGCGCCGGGGTCAGTTGACAAGGGTCGCTGCCGCGGCAGCCGCCGCGCCCTCGATCCCGAACAGGTTCACCACGCCCAGAATCATTGCCGCCGCAGAAGCCATGAGGAACCCCCAGAGCACAGGCGAAGCGCCAGCCTCAAGCCCTTGGTCGTCCTTGCCGAAGTACATCAGGAACACGATCCTGAGGTAATAGAATGCACCGATCGCCGATGCGACGGCCGAGACAACCACCAACCAAAAGAGATCGGCGTCAAGCCCGGCCTGCCAGACATTCAGCTTGGCAAAGAAACCCAGCATCGGCGGCACGCCCGCAAGGCTGAACATCAGCACCATAACCGCCAGCGCGCGCAGGGGTTCGCGTTTCGAATATTGGCTCAGCGATCCGATGTCCGTTACCGGCTGTCCGTCTTTTTCCATCGACAGGATAAAGGCGAACGTGCCGATGTTCATCGCGACATAGATCGACATGTAGACGAGCATCGACTGGACCCCGAAAGCCGTACCCGCGGCTAGCCCGATCAGGGCATAGCCCATGTGCGAGATCGAGGAATAGGCCATCAGACGCTTGATGTCCCTTTGGCCGATGCCGCCGACCGCCCCCAAAAGCATGGAAGCCACGGACAGCAAAACGATGATTTGCTGCCAGTCGCCAACGATGCCGCCATAGGCGTCGTGCACCACGCGGGCAAACAGCCCCATCGCGGCCACTTTGGGTGCCGTGGCAAAGAACGCGGTGACCGGGGTTGGCGACCCTTCATACACATCCGGCGTCCACATATGAAACGGAACCGCCGAAATCTTGAATGCCATTCCCGAAATCACAAAGACCAGGCCGAACAGCAGTCCGACAGACGGCTGACTGTCGCCGACCGCAGCGATAATCCCCGAGAACAGCGTGGTTCCGGAAAAGCCATAGGTCAGCGAACAGCCATAAAGCAGCAGACCCGAAGACAGCGCCCCAAGAACAAAGTACTTCAGCCCCGCCTCGGTCGATTTCAGACTGTCCCTCCGCAAGGATGCTACAATGTAGAGCGCGAGCGATTGCAGCTCGAGCCCCATGTAAAGCGTCATCAGATCGCCCGCGCTGACCATCACCATCATACCCACGGCGCTGAGCGAGATCAGCAGCGGGTATTCGAACCGCAACAGATTGCGGCGGGTCATGTACTGCTCGCTCATGACCAGAATTCCGGCGGCGGACAGCAGGATCAGCGTCTTGGCGAAGCGCGCAAAAGCATCGTTGACGAACATGCCGTGGAACGCGGATGTTGATGTTTCAGCACCCGTGGCGATGGCCACACCCAGCAGCGCCATAACCGCAGCCGTCAGCCAAAGCAGCGGCCGCGCCAATGCGTCCTTGCCGAAATACGCCCCTGCAAGAAGCCCCAGCATGGCAAAGACTGACAGCAGGATTTCAGGCAGGATCTGGAAAAGATCGTTTGTCATTCTCTGAAATCCCTAGTTCTGCGCGGTCTGGCTGGCGGCGTGGAACGCCCCCTGTGCGGTTTCAACTCCGCCGATCAGATGTCCGACGGACGGGCTGATAATATCGAGGACAAGCCCTGGAAAGATCCCCAGCAGGATTGTCATCACCACAAGCGGCGCGAATATCGCCCGCTCGCGGGTGGTCATGTCGGTGATCGACCTCAGGCTTTCCTTGATCAGATCGCCCATGACCACCCGGCGGTACAGCCAAAGCGCATAGGCCGCCGACAGGACCACGCCAGAGGTGGCGACGACGGCCACCCAGGTGTTCGCCTGAAACACGCCCACAAGCGTCAGGAATTCACCGACGAACCCGCTGGTGCCCGGCAGTCCGACGTTGGCCATGGTGAACAGCATGAAGATCATCGCATAGGCGGGCATCCGGTTCACCAAACCGCCATAGGCGTCGATTTCGCGGGTGTGCATCCGGTCATAGATCACGCCGACACACAGGAACAACGCGCCCGAGATGAAGCCGTGGCTGAGCATCTGGAAGATGGCGCCGTCGATCCCCTGCTGGTTCATCGAGAAAATACCCGCAGTGACATATCCCATATGGGCGACCGAGGAATAGGCGATCAATTTCTTCATATCCGTCTGCGCCAGCGCCACAAGCGAGGTATAGACGATCGCAATGGCGCTGAGCCACAGCACCAGCGGCGCCATGATTTCGGATGCGACAGGAAACATCGGCAGGCTGAACCGTAAAAATCCGTATCCGCCCAGTTTCAACAGGATCGCGGCCAGAACAACCGATCCGGCCGTGGGTGCCTGCACGTGAGCGTCCGGCAGCCAGGTGTGCACCGGCCACATGGGCAGTTTCACCGCGAAGGACGCAAAGAACGCCAGCCACATCACGGTCTGCATGCCGCCGACAACCTGAATTCCCAGCAGACTGAAGGTCGACGATCCGAAATTATGGGCTAGAAGGGTCGGAATGTCGGTACTGCCCGCATCGACGAACATCGCCACCATCGCCACCAGCATCAGAACCGAGCCGAAGAAGGTATAGAGGAAGAACTTGAACGACGCATAAATCCGCTCGGCCCCGCCCCAGATCCCGATGATCAGGAACATCGGGATCAGGCCGGCCTCGAAGAACAAATAGAACAGTATCAGATCCAGCGCGACGAACACGCCCAGCATCATCGTTTCCAGCAGCAGGAAAGCGATCATGTAATCTTTGACACGGTGTTTCACATCCCAGCAAGCCAGAATGGTGATCGGCATCAGGAACGTCGTCAGCATGACGAACAGCACCGAAATGCCATCGACGCCAAGCTTGTATTTCAGCCCCATCATCCAGTCTCGCTCTTCAACGAACTGGAAGCCCGTGTCGGTTGGATCAAAGCCGAACAGGACAAACAGCGACACAAGGAAGGTCGCAGAGGTCGCGATCAGCGCCAGCCATTTTGCGTTGCCCTGGGCCGCCTCATCATCACCGCGCAGGAACAGCGCAAGGATCAGCGCGCCCAATGCGGGAATGAACGTGACGATGGAAAGAAGGTTATCCATGCCGGAACTCCGGAGAGATCGTCACCGGGGCAACGATGGAAACAAGATTAATCATGCTGCCGCCCGCAAAAACCGGAATCGACGGCTCGTTGACCGCCCCGCGGCGGCGGCTGACAGATTGCGCAAGGCCTCGCCCGGCAGCGGAAGGGCCGAAAGCCCCGTGGCTGCAACGCAGATGCCGGTGATGGCGCGGTGTTCGATATACATCCCTCATCCCTTGATCGACATCAAAGTGATCAGGATCGTAATGCCGAGCACCATCGCGAAAGCGTAATGGAACAGGTATCCCGACTGTGCCCGCCCCGCCATGCGGGTGAAGAACGGAATGATCCCCATGGCCAGGCCGTTGATGCCGCCATCGATCACCTTGCCGTCACCCTTTTTCCACAGGAACCGCCCAAACGCCTTGGCAGGACGAATGAAAATCAGATCGTAAAGTTCGTCGAAGTACCATTTGTTCAGCAGGAACCGATAGATCAGCGGTTGATTCTCGGCCAGACGCGCCGGCAGCGTCGTGTCGCGGATATAGAACAGCCAGGCGGTGACAAGACCGATCATCATGGCGATGAATGGGCTGACCTTGACCCAGACCGGCGCATTATGCGCGTCTTCCATGACATGATTGTCGGGTGACATATAGATTGCGCCCTGCCCCGGTACCGGAGCGTGTTCTTCGGTTGGCTGTCCCTCGGCCGAAGGCTCATCGGTTGCATGCGCACCCTCTTCGCCTGATGGCGCGGCGCTCGCATGCACCGCCCCCTTGTCCATGCCGAAGAAGCGGTTGACGCTGTCGTGGTCGCCGAAGAACGGATTGAACCAGACCATCCCGGACAACACCGCCCCGACGGCCAGCACGCCAAGCGGCACCAGCATCACCGTGGGGCTCTCGTGGGCGTGATCGTGGGTTTTCTTGTCGCCGCGCGATTCACCGAAGAACGTCATGAACATCAGGCGCCAGGAATAGAAACTGGTGAACATCGCCGCGATGACCAGCAGCCAGAAGGCATAGCCGGTGCCGCCGGCCCACGCGCTTTCGATCACCGCGTCCTTGGACAGGAAACCGGCGAAACCGATATGGGTCAGCGGGACACCGACACCGGTGATCGCCAATGTGCCGATCATCATTGCCCAAAACGTATAGGGCATCTTTTTACGCAGCCCGCCATAGTTCCGCATGTCCTGTTCGTGGTGCATTCCGTGAATGACCGAACCGGCCCCGAGGAACAGCATCGCCTTGAAGAAGGCATGGGTGAACAGGTGGAACATCGCCACGGAATAGACCCCGACACCGGCAGCCACGAACATATAGCCGAGCTGTGAACAGGTCGAATAAGCGATCACCCGCTTGATGTCGTTCTGCACCAGTCCGACGGTGGCGGCAAAGAACGCCGTCGTCGCGCCGATCACAGTGATGAACATTGTCGCATTGGGCGCGAACTCCATCAGCGGCGACATGCGGCAGACAAGGAACACACCCGCCGTCACCATGGTGGCCGCGTGGATCAGGGCCGAAACCGGCGTCGGGCCTTCCATCGCGTCGGGCAACCAGGTGTGCAGGAACAGTTGCGCCGATTTGCCCATGGCACCGATGAACAGCAGCAGGCAAATCACCTCGATCGCGTTCCAGTCGGCCCAGAGGAACCGCAGGCTCTCGTCGCTCTTGCCGGGAACTTCGGCAAAGATCGTCGCAAACTGGGTGCTGTCAAACACCATATAGATGGCGAAGATCCCCAGCAGAAAGGCGAAATCGCCCACCCGGTTGACCACAAACGCCTTGATCGCCGCCGCATTCGCGCTGGGTTTGCGGTAGTAGAACCCAATCAGCAGATAGGACGCGACACCCACGCCCTCCCAGCCGAAAAACATCTGCAACAGGTTGTCTGCCGTCACCAGCATCAACATCGTGAAGGTGAAGAACGACAGATAGGCAAAAAAGCGCGGGCGGTAGCTTTCGCCTTCGCGGAAGTTCACGTCATGGGCCATGTAGCCGAACGAATACAGGTGAACCAGCGACGATACCGTTGTCACCACGATCAGCATGATGGCGGTCAGCCGGTCCATCCGGATCGCCCAGTCGGCGACAAGACTGCCCGACTCGATCCAGTTCAGAATCGGGATCTGCCGGGTTTCGCCGTCGAATGACAGGAACACGATCCACGACAGCAGCGCCGCAAAGAACAGCAGTCCGGTCGCTGTCCACTGTGCCGGCTTTTCACCGATCAGTTTCCAACCGAAACCACAGATCAGGGCACCGACAAGCGGGGCGAAAAGGATGATGGTTTCCACTGCGATCAGCCTTTCATCACGTTGACGTCTTCAACGTCGATGGTTCCACGGTTGCGGAAGAAACAGACAAGAATCGCAAGCCCGATCGCCGCTTCTGCTGCGGCCACGGTCAGGACGAACATCGTGAAGACCTGCCCCACCAGATCGCCAAGGAATGACGAAAAGGCGACGAAGTTGATGTTCACCGCCAGCAGCATCAGTTCGATGCTCATCAGGATCACGATCACGTTCTTGCGATTCAGGAATATGCCGAAGATGCCGATCACGAACAGCGTGCCCGCAACAGTCAGATAATGTTCGATTCCGATCATCGGTTCATCCGTTTTGTTCGTTCGGGCAAGTCAGCCCAGAAATGAGTATCCGCCGAAAAGTACGATCAGCACGACGACAAGTACGACGATTGTATTGGTCGACATCGGTATTCCCTCCTGTCAAAGTCCCTGCCCCGGTTTCACATCGCGCACTTCCATCGCCACAGCGGGATCGCGCATCATCTGAGCGATAACGTCCTGACGTTTGACGTCCGTGCGGTGCCGCAGGGTCAGCACGATCGCTCCGATCATCGCCACCAGCAGGACCAGTCCAGCCAGTTGGAATTGCAGAATATAGCGGTCATAAATCAACATACCCAGCATCGTGGTATTGTCGGCGCCATCGAAATCGGCGGCCACGGCTTCCCGCAGTCCGACCGCTTGCTCGCTTGCTTCCCAGACGCCGAATGCGATGCCCAGTTGCATCAGGATCACGACGCCAATCAGCAGTGCCAGCGGCATATACTGCGACATCTCGGCCCGCATTTCGGCGAAATCCACATCCAGCATCATCACGACAAACAGGAACAGAACCGCCACGGCGCCCACATAGACAATGATCAGCAGCATGGCGACGAACTCGGCGCCCAGCAGCACGAACAGGCCCGCAGAGGACAGAAACGCGAGAATCAGCCACAGCACCGAATGCACCGGATTCCGGCTGATCACGACCAACAGGCCAGCCGCGACAGTTATGATCGCGAACATGTAAAAGGCGAATACGGCGACGGTCATCTTGTCTCCTCGCATGAATCGAACCGGAGCGCGACCGGATTAACCTTTGACTTGCGCAGCATGGCCCCGCGCGTGAACTCGGGGATCTGCCACGTCCCGGCCCGAATGTCGAATGCCTCGGGCAGGTTGGGACGGCTCAGCCGCCCCGGTCTCTGCATGGTTTGGGTGTCGCTCATGTCATTCACCGGTATGGCGCGTCGATTTCAAGATTGCGCGCGATCTCGGCTTCCCAGCGGTCGCCGTTCTCAAGCAGCTTGGTCTTGTCATAGTAGAGTTCTTCGCGTGTTTCGGTCGCGAATTCAAAGTTCGGCCCCTCGACGATGGCATCCACCGGGCAGGCCTCTTGGCAGAAGCCACAATAAATGCATTTCGTCATATCGATGTCATAGCGCGTGGTGCGGCGGCTGCCGTCGTCGCGCGGTTCGGCGTCAATAGTGATCGCCTGAGCGGGACAGATCGCCTCGCACAGTTTGCAAGCAATACAACGCTCTTCGCCATTGGGATAGCGGCGCAGCGCATGTTCGCCGCGGAACCGGGGCGACAGCGGCCCCTTTTCATGGGGATAGTTCAGCGTGACCTTCGGCGCGAAGAAATATTTGAACCCAAGTTTGAAGCCGATAAGAATATCGACCAGCAGGAAATACTTGCCTGCGCGGACATAGTCGAACTTGCTCATTGTGCGCTCCCCGGCATTGTCTTGATCTGGGCAACCGGCGTGCCGACAGCGCGTGTGCGCCCTGCCAGCCCCGGATTCATCCCCTGGGGTAATGTCTTTGGCGCCCCGGCAACATCGTATTCAAGGTTTCCAGCCATTGCTCAGCCCCCCACGGCCCAGCGGGCATAGGCGCCGCCAAAGGCTCCGAAATGTGCGAAGAACGACACCAGAACCACCCAGAACAGCGAGAACGGCAGGAACACTTTCCATCCAAGGCGCATGAGCTGGTCATAGCGGTAGCGAGGCACGATCGCCTTCACCATGGAGAACATGAAGAAAACCATGGTCATCTTCAGCACCATCCAGAACATTCCATCGGGCAGGAACGGCAGAGGCGACAACCAGCCACCAAAGAACAACAGCGACACCAGTGCACACATCAGCACGACGGCCATCAGCTCGCCGATCATGAACAACAGGAACGGCGTGCTCGAGTACTCCACCTGATAGCCGGCGACCAATTCTGATTCGGCCTCGGGCAGGTCAAACGGCGGGCGGTTGGTTTCAGCCAGCGCCGAGATGAAGAACAGGAACACCATCGGAAAGTGCGGTATCCAGTACCAATTCAACAGCCCGAGATCGCCGTCCTGTGCGCGCACGATATCGCCAAAGTTCATCGAGCCGGTCGAGATGATGACGCCGATGATGATCAGACCAAGGCTGACCTCGTATGAAATCATCTGCGCGGCGGACCGCAGGCTGCCCAGAAACGGATATTTCGAGTTGCTGGCCCATCCGCCCATGATCACGCCGTATACCTCAAGCGACGAGACGGCAAAGATGAACAGGATCGCGACGTTGATGTCCGACAGAACCCAGCCGTCATTGAACGGAATCACCGACCAGGTGATCACCGGTAAAACAAAGGCAATAAGGGGTGCGAGAAAGAACACGACGCGGTCGGCCCCTGCAGGCACGACAATTTCTTTCACGATGTATTTCAGGAAGTCCGCAAAGGACTGAAGCACACCGAAGACACCCACCACGTTCGGGCCACGGCGCATCTGCACCGCCGCCCAGATCTTGCGGTCAGCATACATCAGGAACGCAAGCGCCAGAAGCAGCGGAACAACGATCAACAGGCATTGCGCCAGAATCAGCAGCGCGATGCCCAGAGACGTCTCTGTGAAAAACTCAACCATGTCCCGCCCTTCGATCCGATCTTTTCACACAGTGGGTATGCCGCTTTCGCGACAACGATCGACCACGACTTCGGCGTCGATCGTCCTGACCCCCTGAGGCAACGCTGGCGAAATGGTGTAAACAGCATCGCCGCGCCAAAGGCCACCCTCTTCATCCACATTCGTGCGCACATGGCGCGCAAACCCATAGCCACGGATCAGCGCATACTGCGCCGCAGCACACTCGGCATAACGCGCCACGTCCGATGGCTGCAAGGCCCCCCGGGCCTCGACCAGAAAATTCACCAGATCGCCGTCCAGCAGTCGCGTCTGCACCCCGACATAATCCGGAACGAGCCCCAACTGATCGACCGTCGGATTCACCGGTTCACAGCCTGCCAACAACACGCAGGTGATGGCCAATCCGCCACTGCGGCCCATCGCACCCTACTCCGCCGCGAGGGGAGGAGACTTGCGTGCACGGGCGTTTGCGCTGAGTTCTGCCATCAGCACGCTGGCCCGGGCGATCGGGTTGGTCAAATAGTGGTCGGCGATGGCGGGGCGGAATGCCGCATCGCCGGTGTCGCCTGATTCGACCGCCTGCCAATCGTTGACCGGCACATCGTCGATCAGTCCCAGATGCGGAACCGCGTTGATCAGGGCGCGGCGCAGCGCGGCCAGCGAATCATACGGCAGGGTTGCCCCCATTTCGGCAGACAGGGCACGCAGGATCGCCCAGTTTTCCTTGGCCTCACCCGGAGGGAACGAGGCACGCAACGCCAGTTGCGGGCGGCCTTCGGTGTTGACGAACAACCCCTGTTCCTCGGTCCAGACGGCGGCAGGCAGGATGATGTCGGCGCGATGTGCACCCCTGTCACCATGGCTGCCCTGATAAATCACCAAGGGGCCGGGGGGAATATCGCCCTCATCAGCGCCCAGATTATACACGACCTCGGCCCCGTCCAGCGCGGCGGTGATGCCGCCTTCGGTCACGGCCCCGACGTCCATAGCACCGACGCGCCCCGCGGCGGTGTGCAGAATCAGCAATCGCGAATCGGTTTTCTCGGCCAGCGCCATCGCTTGGGCCAGAAGCGCCGCACCGTCTTCGCGGCACAGGGCGCCCTGTCCAACAATCACCAGCGACGGCTGGTCCAGCACCTTGCCGAAGTCACCGTCCAGCAGCTTTGCCAGATCGGCGGGCGCAGTGCCAACGTGGGCATAGTCATAGGTCAGATCGACCGCTTCGCCGATCAGACCGACTTCGGCACCGCGCAGCCAGGCCTTGCGGATACGGGCGTTGAGAACCGGCGCTTCGACGCGCGGATTGGTGCCGATCAGTTGGATAAATTTGGCATTATCGATATCTTCGATTGTCGCCGTCCCGACATAGCCGGATCGGTTGCCCGCAGGCAGTTTCGCTCCGTCCGTGCGGCACTCGACATGACCGCCCTGCCCTTCAAGCAGTTGCTTCAGGGCAAACACTGCCTCAACCGGGGCCAGATCGCCGATGAGACCGGCGACTTTCTTGCCCTGCATCGCCTCGGCTGCGGCCTTCAGCGCTTCGGGCCAGGTAACCGGCTTCAGCCTGCCATCGACGCGGACATAGGGCTGATCCAGCCGCTGGCGGCGCAATCCGTCCCAGACAAAGCGCGACTTGTCGCTCAGCCATTCCTCATTGATGCCATCATGGTTGCGGGGCAGCAGGCGCATGACCTCGCGCCCCTTTGTATCGACCCGGATGTTCGACCCAAGCGCATCCATCACGTCAATGGTTTCGGTCTTAGACAGCTCCCAAGGACGCGCAGTAAAGGCATAGGGCTTGGAGGTCAGCGCCCCAACCGGGCACAGGTCGATGATATTGCCCTGCAACTCGGAATCGAGCGTTTTGCCCAGATAGGAGGTGATCTCGGAATCTTCGCCCCGGCCCGTCTGCCCAAGCTCGGGGATACCGGCCACTTCGGTGATGAAGCGCACACAGCGGGTGCAGGAAATGCAGCGCGTCATATGGGTGCCGACCAGTGGCCCCAGATCCATATCGGCATTGGCACGTTTGGGTTCGCGGAAACGGCTGAAATCAACGCCGTAAGCCATCGCCTGATCCTGAAGATCGCATTCGCCGCCCTGATCGCAGATCGGACAGTCCAGCGGATGGTTGATCAGCAGAAATTCCATCACGCCCTCGCGGGCCTTCTTGACCATCGGGCTGTTGGTCCGGACCTCGGGCGGTGCGCCTTCCGGCCCCGGGCGCAGATCGCGCACTTGCATGGCACAGCTTGCGGCGGGCTTTGGCGGACCGCCGACAACCTCGACAAGGCACATCCGGCAGTTTCCGGCGATCGACAGCCGTTCGTGGTAACAGAATCGGGGAATTTCGATCCCGGCCAGTTCACAGGCCTGAATAAGGGTCAGGGCAGGATCGACCTCGATCTCATTGCCGTCGATTTTGATCTTTCGCAGATCGGCCATGGCTCGTGTCCTGTTCGCTCTGGTCCGACGACCGGGCAATCAGGTGCCTACCTGACCCAGACGTTCCTCGTTGCCTCACATTTGGAACACATCGCGCCCGACTGCAACGGCGATCCGCACAGTTGCATCACCATGACGCGCAGTTCGAGACCGATTTCAGCGGCAACTTCCCTGAAACAGCCATGCCGAGATCAAATCAGGCGCGTGGCGCGTCACTTTGTCAAAGGCGACCCGCGTCGTGCCCGGGACGCTTCGGCAGTGGGCGAGCGCAGCTTCGGTGGCGGTGCGGCGTGCTGTCGCCTCGCTCACCAGATTGGGCGAAACAAAAATCGCAAAGCTGCGACCGGCCCCTGAATAGAACACGCCGGCGCTTGTCTTGTACAACGCACCCGCGTTCAGATGCCCGTCGCCGTGGTGCGCGGTGCCATGGTGCACCCTGCCGTGAATGAAATGCCCCAGATATTCTCGCCCCGGTTGCGCATCATTATACGCGCCGGGGGCCAAAAGAACGTGATCGTGCAAACCTGCGATGTCATGGGCAGGGGCGGCTGTGGCCAATGCCACAGTCAACGCCGCCGCGCCAAAAAATGCCATCCGTCCCATTTTCAATTCTCCTTCAAAAGCCGCCCACTTGCCGTATCATTTTTAATTTCTTCCCGTCCGACAGAGCAATATCCCTCGGGCGACCCCGGTTTCGCTCCACGCCGGACCAAATCGGCACGCACCTTAGCGCGTAACTTTTCTTTCTCGGCCTTATTCTCGGTCAAATCCTCGATCTGCGCATCGGAATAACCCGCATTGCGCGCATAGCTTTCTATCGATTTCAAATAGTTATAGGCGCGCAGCAGCCTTGGTGAAATCGACGGGCAGTTCTTGCGCACCTCATCGGCCAATCCAATGGCATAGAAGGAATTCACCACCCGTTCATTCTGGTGCAACGGCACCAGAGCCGCAGCAGGTGCAGCGGCAAAAACGGTAAGCCCGAACAGGGCGGCAACGGTCAATCTGGTCATTTCGGTCTCCATAGGGAGGTTTCAGGTGTCCGCACACTCCAAAACACCGGGGTTTCACGTCCGGTTCCGCCAAGGTGCCCACGGCACCGCTGAATTGCAAGAGGTTTGGGCCGCCAGGCCCCGATCACCGCGAAGCGCAGGCACCCGATACAATCAGATCGGCGTCATCGCGCGCCACCAGCCAGTCACCATCGGCACCGGTGTTCCAGTCGATGTCCGAGCCGCCAAAATCCAGCAGGCAATGGGCTGTGGCCGGGAATCGCGCGCTTTCCCGCACCTCGGCCAATCCGGCACCCCCGGCGTTGACCCGAACCAAAAACTGCCGCGGCTGGTCGCCCTCAGTCAGTTTGGCGGCAAATGGCAGCACCGCCTCAGGTTCGGCGGATCTGCCCAAGCCGAGCCGTTCGGGCACGCCGCAGGCAGAGACAACAGCGCTGGCACATACAAGTACAAGCGCGCGCACCAATGTCGGATTAACTCGTCGTGTCATATTCTGCCCGCGCCCCTGCCTGTTGTCGCACCAGCCATAGCCGTGGTTGCAGATTCAGGCAACCTGCCGCCCTGCGTTGCATCGGTCCGAAGGACTACGTCACCCGACCGGCGTTGCATCACAGGTGCGACTGTCACTGATTGCCTACTCTGCCGCCACCGCGCTGACCCGTCCTGATCGCTTGTGTTTGATCCGGTCCTCGATCTCGTCGCGGAAATGGCGGATCAGACCCTGAATCGGCCAGGCCGCGGCATCGCCGAGGGCGCAGATCGTATGCCCCTCGACCTGCTTGGAGACGTCCAGCAGCATGTCGATCTCTTCGGGTTCCGCATCGCCCCTCACAAGGCGCTCCATAACCCGCATCATCCAGCCGGTGCCTTCGCGGCAAGGCGTGCACTGGCCGCAGCTTTCATGCTTATAGAATGCCGCAAGCCGCCAGATCGCCTTGATCACATCGGTGCTGTTGTCCATCACGATCACGGCGGCAGTGCCAAGACCCGACTTCTGGTCACGCAGCCAGTCGAAGTCCATGATCGCCTCTTCCTTCATGATCTTGCCGGGCAGCAGGGGGACTGAACTGCCACCGGGAATCACCGCCTTGAGGTTCGACCACCCGCCACGAATACCGCCGCAGTGACGCTCGATCAGTTCTTCAAAGCTGATCGACATCGCCTCTTCGACCACACAAGGGTTGTTCACATGACCCGAGATCGCGAACAGTTTGGTTCCTGCGTTGTTTGGCCGTCCGAACCCGGCGAACCATTCGGGACCGCGCCGCAGGATCGTCGGCACAACAGCAATCGATTCGACGTTGTTCACCGTGGTGGGGCATCCATACAGCCCCGCCCCCGCCGGAAACGGCGGTTTCATCCGCGGCATGCCTTTTTTGCCCTCGAGCGATTCGAGCAATGCGGTTTCTTCGCCGCAGATATAGGCGCCAGCACCGTGGTGCAGGTAGACGTCAAAATCCCACCCTGTTCCGCATGCATTGCGGCCCAGCAAACCGGCGTCGTAACATTCGTCGATCGCGGCCTGCAAAGCCTCACGCTCGCGGATATATTCGCCGCGAAGGTAGATATAACAGGCATGGGCCTGCATCGCGAAGGATGCGATCAGGCTCCCCTCGATCAGGGTGTGCGGATCGTGGCGCATGATCTCGCGGTCCTTGCAGGTGCCCGGCTCGGATTCATCCGCATTGACCACGAGGTAGGACGGACGCCCGTCGCTTTCCTTAGGCATGAACGACCACTTCAGGCCGGTCGGAAAACCCGCCCCGCCCCGGCCACGCAGACCGGATGCCTTCATCTGGTCCACGATCCAGTCGCGTCCCTTGTCGATGATCCCGGCGGTGCCATCCCAATGGCCACGCTTTTGCGCCCCCGCCAGCGTGCGGTCATGCATGCCGTAAAGGTTGGTGAAAATCCGGTCCTGGTCTTTCAGCATCGTCATCTTCCTACTTGCGCGGGTTTGCCCGGCGTTTGCGCCAGACCCCGTAAACCACCACCAACGCCCAGACCATAGCGGCCAGCGCGGCGAAATCGAACAGGAACATCACACGTTCAGTGATCATGCCCTGTGAGCCCAAAAACTGCACCCCCATCCACCCCACCATGGCGCCGGCGATCACGAAACCCGCAGCGCGCTGCTGACGGGCAAGCGAGTCTTCGCTGGGGGTCGGATCGTCCATCTGTCACTCCGGTGGCGCGGGGCCGTTGTTGCGTCGGGTGCGGGTCAGTAAATCCACCCACCGCCGACCTTTGTCTAAGTCCTGATTTTGCCGTCTTCGGCAAGCAACTGCGCCTGTTCGACCCAGGTATCACGGCTGACGCGCCCCTTGAACCCTTCAAGATTGGCATCGACCCAGGCCACTTCGTCACTGTCCCATGCGGCAATCTGATCAAAGTGGTAAAAGCCCAGGCTGTTGCACTGCTGCTCCAGTTTGGGACCTATCCCCTTGATCCGCTTGAGATCGTCTGACTTGCCATCACGCGGCCCCTCCAGCGCGGCGGGCCGGGCCCCGGCAACCACACCATGCTCCGGGGCATTGGCTGCTACCTGATCCACCGGTTCGGCCATGGCCGGCTTAACCTCAGGCGGGATCGGTGACGCGGAATCGCCGGGTTCGGCCGTCACAGAGGCCACGGGCAAGGGAGAGACCGGGCTGGGCGTGGGTTCTGCATCGCCCTGCGATAGATCCGCGGCTGGCGATGGGGCGACGGGCGTATCCTGACGCGCCGCCGACAGATCAGCCACAGGCGCCGGCCCGCGCACACCCTGCGCCATTGGCGCGACATCCGTCCTGCCGCCCCCGCCGAACAATTGGTACAGTGCCATAACCACCGCCACGACAAGGCCGGTCAAAAATGCCGACCCGAAACCGAAACCGAGCAGAGCCATGAGAATAAGAAAGACCACAAAGCCGACAGCGCCGGCAATCAGCCAGGTATTTCTGTTGTCCTGTGGCATCGCTTCGATCTCCCTGTCCGGGTGACGAAAATATCACCCCCCGGTTTCAATACTTAGCGCGTTTCGAGAATTCTGTCTCCTGTCCCGTCGCCAGCAGGGTGGCCTGAGCAACCCAGTCATCGCGAATCACCCGGCCCCGGAACCCGTCCAGATTGCGGTCGACCCAGGCGATTTCAGCCGGCGACCAACCCGCGATCTGATCGAAATGATAGAAGCCAAGCGAGTGGAGCAATTCCTCAAGTTTGGGACCGACGCCCTTGATCGCCTTGAGATCGTCCGCCTTGCCATCACGCGGACCGTCCATAGGCGCCGGGCGCATGGTGTCGGCATCGGCGATATCGCCGGCAGCGCGGCTGGCCTCGGATTGTGCCGGGGCTGTTTCCGATGTGGCGAGCGGGGTGGACTCCGAGACTGCATCTGTCGCCGGGCCCGCATCTGTCATCGGGGCGGCATCTGTCGCCAGGCTCGTATCTGTTGAGGGCGTCGTCACCGTCCGGCCGCCAGCCGCCAGTTTCATGTCGGCGGGATTTGCGGTCTCTTCGGCGGGCGCTTCAGCTTCGGGATGGCCGATCGTTTCTTCGGTGGCTTCCTGTTGGGTGATCCCGGTTTCATCCATCGGTTTGTCGCGCGAAGGTTTCGGCCCCGGAGTGGGCTTGTCCCCTTGCCCGGACGGCGGCATCAGATCGTCCCGATCCGCATCCTGCGATGCAGCCTCGTTGTGGGCCGCGCGCCACGGCATGAGCAGCGGCACCTCGGTGCCATCGATCCGTTTCAGCGTATCGCCAAGATCCGTGGCCAGACCGGCGCTTGCATTGTATTTGGCGCGGTCGTCGAAATATTCAGTCAGACTGGTCAGACCGCTGGCCGGTTCGGCGGCGTACCGACCGTTCTGCGGCCCGGGAACAGGCACCTTGCCCGCGGCCATGTCATCGAGCAGCGACACGAGGATTTCAGTGGTCAGATCCTCGTAATAATCCTTGCCGATCTGGGCCATGGGCGCGTTTGCACAGGCACCCAGACATTCCACCTCTTCCCAGGAAAACCTGCCGTCCTCGCTCAGCTGAAGCGGATTTGGTGCGATCTTTGCGCGGCAGACCGCGATCAGATCCTCGGCGCCGCAAATCATGCAGGACGTCGTGCCGCAGACCTGAACATGCGCAACGCTGCCCACGGGCGCCAGTTTGAACATGAAATAGAAGGTCGCGACCTCAAGCACCCGGATATAGGCCATGTCGAGCATCCGCCCGACGTATTCGATCGCCGGGCGCGACAGCCAGCCTTCCTGTTCCTGAGCGCGCCACAGCAACGGGATCACCGCACTGGCCTGACGGCCTTCGGGGTATTTCGATATCTGGCCTTCAGCCCAGGCCATATTGGCCCCGGTGAAAGCAAAAGAGTCGGGTTGTTCTGGGTGAAGACGGCGGAGCATCAGGTCGGATCCCTGTGATCTTGGCGGAGGGCGGAGCCTCCGGCGGGAGTATTTTTGCAAAGAAGAAGCATATGGCGCCTATCTGTCGATTTCGCCGAACACCACATCCATGGAGCCGAGAATTGCGGCGACATCAGCCAGTTGGTGACCGCTTGCCACATGGTCCATGGCCTGAAGATGGAGGAAGCCCGGGGCGCGGATTTTAGCGCGGTACGGCTTGTTGGTGCCGTCGGCCACGAGGTAGACGCCGAATTCGCCCTTGGGCGCTTCGACAGCCGCATAGACTTCGCCTGCGGGAACGTGGAACCCTTCGGTATAAAGCTTGAAGTGATGGATCAGCGCCTCCATCGAAGTCTTCATGTCGCCACGGGTCGGCGGCGAGATCTTTCCGCGCGCGATCACCGGCCCCGGTTCGCGGCGCAGCTTTTCACAGGCCTGGCGGATGATCTTGGTTGATTCGCGCATTTCCTGCATGCGCACCAGATAGCGGTCATAGCAGTCGCCGTTCTTGCCCACCGGAATGCCGAAATCGAATTCGTCATAGCATTCATAGGGCTGCGCGCGCCGCAAATCCCAGGCCATGCCCGACCCACGGATCATGACGCCGGAAAAGCCCCAATCCAGCGCCTCTTGCTCGGTCACCACGCCGATGTCGCAGTTGCGCTGTTTGAAGATCCGGTTTTCGGCCAGCAACTCATCGATATCGTCGAGCACCTTCAGAAACGGATCGCACCAGGCGTCGATATCTTCGATCAGCGCCGGGGGCAGATCCTGATGCACGCCACCGGGACGGAAATAGGCGGCGTGCAGGCGCGCGCCACTGGCCCGTTCATAGAAGATCATCAGCTTTTCACGCTCTTCGAAGCCCCAGAGCGGCGGGGTGAGTGCGCCCACGTCCATGGCCTGAGTCGTCACGTTCAGCAGATGGTTCAGCACACGGCCGATTTCCGAGTACAGCACCCGGATCAGCGAGGCACGGCGCGGCACCGGTGTGCCGGTCAGCTTTTCGATGGCCAGACACCAGGCATGTTCCTGATTCATCGGCGCGACATAATCCAGCCGGTCGAAATACGGCAGGTTCTGCAGATAGGTCCGCGACTCCATCAACTTTTCAGTGCCCCGGTGCAGCAGGCCGATATGTGGATCGCAACGCTCGACAATTTCGCCGTCAAGTTCCAGCACCAGACGCAGAACGCCGTGGGCCGCCGGATGCTGCGGGCCAAAGTTGATGTTGAAATTGCGGATCTTCTGTTCGCCCGTGCGGGCGTCTTCGAATTGTCCGTCCTTCATCTTCAGACCCCTTGCATGTTTGCCTGCCACGCCAGCGGCAGACGGCCCAGCGTCCGGGCCACAAATTCATATTGCGGCACCAGCCACGCACCCGCCTTTTCGCGCAAGGGCGCGGGCATGTCCAGCACCGCCCCTGCGTGAACCCGTCGCGCCCCGTCGCCGGATATCCGGCTGATCGACAGGAAGTCGCAGATCTGCGCCATTCCGTCACCGTCGAACAGATCTTCGTAGTATACGCACAAAAGCCGATCCGACGGAATCACCGCGCGCAGACGGGTCAGCGCGGCGGCATAATCGCCGCGGATCTCGATCTCATGCTCGTCGCCGCGCAATGTGCGGTTCAGGATGTTCTGCGCGCGTTGCGGATCGACCTTGCCGTCGGGACCACGCCGCGCCGCCATCATTCTGACATGGCTCCACAACCGGGCGATGGGATCGCGCAGCAAGTACAGAAACCGCACGTCGCCGCTCAGCCCCGCCATCTGCTGCAACCGCTGTTCGGGCAGCAGGGCATAGGCCGGGGTCACATCGCCCACGACACGCGCCTCCCCTGCCCCGGCCATGACATAGGCCTGGTAAGCATCGATATCTTCGCCCTTTGCCAGCACCGACAGCCAATCATTGCGATCCTGCACCCGGACCGCCAGTTCGGCGGCCTTCAGCACCGGCGCGCCATCGATCCGCGCCGCCAGATCATCGCGCCGCGCGGTGATCTGCGACACCTGTGCAGCAATGCGGCCATGTTCCAGCGCGTCAAAATAGTGCAGTTCCTTGATGCTGCGGAACCGGCATTCGGGGTGATCGCTCAAAGCCTCGTGCAGCCAGGAGGTGCCCGCCTTGGTCGCCCCGACGCAGAAGAAAAGAGTGGGGGCGGCCACGTTCAGCCCTTTGCGCAAGCGGCGAGACGACTGCCGAACATGACGGTCCGCGACAGGATGACGCCCGCCGCGAACGGCAGACACCGCGCCAAGCCGTCGGCGATCATTCCTTTTGCGCCCCGGCCTTGTCGTCACCCGGCAGGATGTATTCGGCCCCTTCCCAGGGGCTCATGAAATCGAATTGCCGGTATTCCTGAACCAGCTTCACCGGTTCATAGACCACGCGCTTCAGCGCCTCGTCATAGCGGACTTCGGTATAGCCGGTGGTCGGGAAGTCCTTGCGCAGCGGGTGTCCGCGAAACCCGTAATCCGTCAGGATGCGGCGCAGATCCGGGTGGCCGGTGAACAGCAGGCCGAACATATCGAACACCTCGCGTTCGAACCAGTTGGCCGAGGGGTGGACCGAAATGATCGACGGCAACATATCCTGTTCGCGCGCAGCCACCCTCAGGCGGATGCGTTGGTTTTGATACATGCTGAGAAAGTGATACACGACGTCGAACCGCGCCTCGCGCGCCGGATAGTCGACGGCGGTGATGTCGATCAGCGTCGAGAACCGACAGGTGCGGTCGGTCTTGAGAAAATCGACGAAGGACACCAGAGACGAGGGGGCCACCTCGATCGTCAGCTCGCCATGGGTGACGGAAAAGGCCACCACACAGTCCGGGCGCTTTGCCTCGATATGGGCGCCGAGTTCGTTCAGTTGTTCGTTCATCACCCTACCTCGCGATCGTGCCGGTACGCCGGATCTTGCGTTGCAGTTGCAGGATTCCGTACAGCAGCGCCTCGGCCGTTGGCGGGCAACCGGGCACATAGATATCGACCGGAACGATCCGGTCACAGCCGCGCACGACGGAATAGCTGTAGTGATAATATCCGCCGCCGTTGGCGCAGGACCCCATCGAGATCACATAGCGCGGCTCGGGCATCTGGTCATAGACCTTGCGCAGCGCCGGAGCCATCTTGTTGGTCAGGGTGCCGGCGACGATCATCACGTCGGACTGCCGGGGCGATGCACGGGGCGCGATGCCGAATCGCTCGGCGTCATACCGGGGCATCGAGGTGTGCATCATTTCGACCGCACAACAGGCCAGCCCGAAGGTCATCCAGTGAAGCGAGCCGGTCCGCGCCCAGTTCACCAGACCCTCGGCGCTGGTGACAAGAAACCCCTTGTCCTGCAGCTCGCGGTTCAGCGTTCCGGTTGCGACTTCCGGATCGAAACCGGCAGTGTTGGTGCCCGTCATTGCCATTCCAGCGCCCCCTTCTTCCATTCATAGGCGAATCCGATGGTCAGAACGCCCAGGAACACCATCATCGACCAGAAGCCCACATCGCTCACGTCCTTGAACGCCACGGCCCAAGGGAACAGAAAGGCGATTTCAAGGTCGAAAATGATGAACAGGATCGCCACCAGATAGAACCGCACGTCGAATTTCATCCGCGCATCATCAAAGGCGTTGAATCCGCATTCATAGGCCGAAACCTTCTCGGGATCGGGATTGCGCACGGCAATCACCACCGCTGCAAGGATCAGGATCAGGCCAAGCGCGATGGCCAGAGCCAGAAAAATCAGGATCGGCAGGTATTCTCTCAGGAAATCGTCCACGTTCGCATCTCCTTTGTCCACGCCAGATGGAGCGGGACGGTGCTGCTTGTCTGTTTATGGCCGCGCCTTGGCAGGGTCAACCGGGGCGTCTGGTGATTACTGCGGGTCGGGCAGTGGCCAGACGGGATAAAAGTCGCGGGCAAACAGGAGTTCGGCACCCTCGGGGGGCAGCGAATTGCGAAATGCCGATCGGTCAGTGACCCGATCATACCAGTCGGTCAGCGAAGGATAATCATCGGTCCGCAAGAAATGCCGCGCCATATACACCGCCTGCCCGACGGCGATATCGGCGGCGGAAAAACCGCTGGTCAGCAGGTGATCGCGGTTTTCCACCGGAGTTGACAGGCGCGACTCGATGGCGTCGAAACACCGCGCAAGCCGCGCTGTTTCCAGCTTCATCACGATGGGCGAGCGCATTTCGTCTTCGTAGAGCATGATATGCTGCTGGGTCAGTGCTGCGGTGTGCTGGGTGACGGTTTCGGCAAAATTCAGCCAGACCAGAAAATCGGGACGATCGATTTCACCCGGCAGGCGGCCAAGACCGCGCTCGGGAAAACGTTCGCTCAGAATCTCGATGATCGCGCCGCTTTCCCACAGCACATCACCGTCGAGTTCAAGCGCGGGCACCCGACCCGCCGGATTGTAGGACAGGAATTCCGGTGTGCGCAGAGTCCGGTCGAAAGGATGGACACGCAGCGAAAATTCGACGTCCAGTTCGTGGAGCAGCCAGAGTACGCGCATGGATCGCGTCTGGTGACAGTGATGCAGGGTGATCATTTCGGTATCCCGGATTCGCCCTAAGGTGGGGTGTGGAGTATAGCGTCAGGTCTCAATGGACCAGCCCCTGTCCCGGTTCCGGTCGGCGGACAATCTCTGCCACAGGTGCGGCAGTGGCCAAAAATCAGGCCCGGCCAACGATTCCGACGCCATCAGGCCCGATCAGGCCCGGTGCGATCTGCGCCCGCAATGACTTCGGCGCGGATAATCCGCGCGATCTGGTCGCAATCCTCGGGCGAGAATGTCAGCGGCAGGCGCATGTCGATCAGCCCGGCCAGCACACGGTCGCTTTCTGGCATCGGATCGGATGCGGCATAGCGCCAGTGCCGATAGGTCGAGGTGAACCCCAAAGGATCCGGCGCGCCGAACCATTTCAGCTCGACCCCCCGTTCCCTGCAGCGCGCGACAAGGGCGGCAACCGCATCGCCGGGCCAGCCGGGCAACAGGAACTGGATCGACGAACCAACATAGCCCTCGGCCTTTGGGCGCTCGATCAACGACAGTCCGGGCACCCCGGCAAGCCCTTGATCAACGCGGGCATAGCGCAGATTCCACGCCGCGCATTGTTGCGGCAAGCGGGTCAGTTGGGGGCGCAGGATCGCTGCGCGCAGGTTGTCCATCCGTCCGGAAATGTTCGGCGTGTCATATTTCACCCGCTCGAAAACCTCAGGCGGCGGGGCCGCAGCGTGGCGTTCATATAACATGTACGACCCCGACAGCAGCACCGCCCGCGCCATCGTCTCGGCGTCATCTCCGATGAGAAACCCGCCCTCGCCCGCGTTCACATGTTTGTAGGTCTGCGCCGAAAAGCATCCCATGACGCCGAACCGCCCCGAGGGTATGCCGTTCCAGGTCGCACCCATGGTGTGGGCGCAATCCTCGATCACCGCGATTCCGGCGGCGTCGCAGATCGCCATCAGCCGGTCCATGTCGCAGATATGCCCGCGCATGTGCGACAGCAGCAAAACGCGCGCGCCGCATCCTGCCTTGGACTCCAGATCATCCAGATCGATGCGCAAGGCGTCGGTCACACCGACGAACACCGGCACCGCGCCGATGCTGGCAATCGCGCCCGGCACCGGGGCCAGCGTGAATGCGTTCGACAGCACCTTGTCGCCCGGCCCAACCCCCAGCGCCCGCAAAGCCGTCGCCATAGCATAGCCGCCCGACGCAACAGCCAGACAATAGCGCGCACCGGTCAGCGCCGCGAACTCCTGCTCCAGCAATGCAGTTTCGCCGAGTTCGCCGGGCACAAGATTGTACCGGTGCAACCGCCCATGGCGCAGCACGCCAAGCGCGGCTGTGATCGCGTCATCGGGAATTGGCTCTTGCTGGGTAAAGCTGCCGGTAAAGATCTCACCGCTCGTCATCCAATCAGCGCTCGCACCGCATCGCCCAGATCGTCGAAATGCGCCAGAAATCCGTCGGCCGTCATGCTCCGCACGGTTTCCCCATCGGGACCAAAGGTGACCAGAATGCAGGGCGCGCCCGCGTTGCGCGCCGTGGCCAGATCGGTCAGCGTGTCCCCGACCAACAGGGCCTGCGCCGGATCGCCGCCCGCCCGGCGCACCGCTTCATAAAACGGCTCGGGGTCGGGTTTTCTCACCGGCAGCGTATCGGCACCGATCAGCGATCCGAACCAGTCCCGCGCACCCAGCCGCGTCATCAGAGTTTCGGCCAGCCCCGCGGGTTTGTTGGTGCAGATACCCACGGCATAGCCAGTGTCCGACAGCCCCCTTACCGCCCGCTCGACTCCGGGATACAGTACCGTATGCGTGTCGATATTCTCACCGTAATGCGCCAGTAGCCGAGGATACTGCGCATCCACCACCGTCTCGTCTATTTCGCCGACACGCGAATACCCTAGGCGCAGCATCGCCCGCCCGCCCTTCAGCGCCGTGCCGGTGTCAGGCCCGGGAACCAGCAGATCACCATGCCCCAGATCGCGGAAACAGGCGTTCGCCGCTGCAATCAGATCGGCGCCGGTATCGGCCAATGTCCCGTCCAAATCGAATATGACCGTACGCATGAAGCCCCTTTCAGAGAGAAACATCGATTTTGTAACGCCGTGCAAGAATTATTGACCATGCTGCCCCTTGTCGACTGGCCACCAAGCGGTAAAACGGCGCAGGCAGAAAAGAAAGAGCTCTCATGCCAACACATCTCATCGTACTGGCCGCCGGACAGGGGTCGCGCATGTTGTCGGACCTGCCCAAAGTGCTTCACCGTTTGGGCGGAGCGCCATTGTTCGTCCATGCCCTGAACGCCGGCGCCGCGCTGGAGCCTGACCGCCGGGTGCTGGTCGTCGGCCACGGCGGTGATCTGGTGCGCCGCGCGGCGGCATATGACCCCGAAATCGCGGTGGCCGAACAGTCCGAACAGCTTGGCACCGCCCATGCGGTGCTTTGCGCGCGCGAGGCATTGGCGGACGCGGTGGGCGATGTCTTCGTTCTTTATGGCGACACCCCTTTTGTGACGGGTGAGACGCTGGAACGGATGGCCGCGGCGCGGGCAACCCATGATGTCGTCGTGTTGGGATTTCAGGCCGCCGACCCCGGCCGGTACGGTCGGTTGGTGATGGCGGGAGACACGCTGGAACGGATCGTCGAATTCAAGGACGCAACGGATGAAGAACGGTCGATAACCCTCTGCAATAGCGGCGTAGTCTGTGCCGACGCCTCTGTTCTGTTCGATATGCTTGATGCCGTGGGAAACGACAATGCCGCGGGCGAATATTATCTGACCGACATCGTCGGCATCGCTCGGGCCCGGGGGCTGAATGCGACGGCCGTCACCTGTGACGAAGCCGAAACTCTGGGCATTAATACCCGCGCCGAACTGGCCCGGGCAGAAGCGTTGTTTCAGGCCCGGATGCGCGCCGAAGCTCTTGACAACGGCGTGACCATGACCGCACCGGACACGGTATTTTTCAGCCATGACACGATGATCGGCCGTGATGCGGTGATCGAGGCCAACGTGATCTTCGGCCCCGGTGTCACAATTGAATCCGAGGCGCAGATCCGGTCCTTCTCGCACCTTGAGGGCTGCCATGTGGGCGCCCGCGCGGTTGTCGGGCCGTTTGCACGTCTGCGCATCGGCGCCGAACTGTCCAATGACGTCAAGGTCGGGAATTTCGTCGAGATCAAGAACGCGATGCTGGGCGATGGGGCCAAGGTGAACCACCTGTCCTATGTCGGCGACGCGGATATTGGCGATCACGCCAATCTGGGTGCGGGCACGGTAACCTGCAACTATGACGGCGTCTTCAAGCATCGCACGGTCATTGGCGCCCACGCCTTTATCGGCTCGAACACAATGTTGGTCGCCCCGGTGACAGTGGGGGCACACGCGATGACGGCCAGCGGTTCGGTTATAACGCAAGAGGTGCCCGAAGGCGCGCTCGGCATTGGCCGCGCCCGGCAGATGTTGATACCGGAATTTGCCACGCGAATGTTTGAAAAATTAAAGAAACTTAAGGCAAATGGCCAGAAGGCGGACGGATAATGTGCGGAATTGTCGGGGTGCTGGGCACCCACGAAGTGGCGCCGATCATCGTCGAAGCGTTGAAGCGGCTGGAATATCGCGGCTATGACAGCGCAGGAATAGCGACCGTCAGCGATGGCGTGCTGGACCGCCGCCGCGCGGTGGGCAAACTGGTAAACCTGTCCGATCATCTGGTGCACAATCCGCTGGCGGGAAAATCTGGCATCGGTCACACACGCTGGGCCACCCACGGCGGTCCGACGGTGGGCAATGCGCACCCGCATCAAGCCGGGCCGGTGGCGGTGGTACACAACGGAATTATTGAGAATTTCAAAGCCTTGCGGACCGAACTTGAGGTGGCAGGCTACGCATTCCAGAGCGAAACAGACACCGAGGTCATCGCGCTTTTGACCCGGAAACACATCGACGAAGGCCACGACCCGCGCGAGGCGACACGCCTGACGCTAGAGCGGCTTGAGGGCGCCTTTGCGCTCGCCTTTCTGTTTCAGGGCGAAGACGATCTGATGATCGCCGCACGCAAAGGATCACCGCTGGCCATCGGACATGGCGACGGCGAAATGTATGTTGGCAGCGATGCAATTGCACTGGCACCGATGACCAACCGCATCACCTATCTTGAAGAGGGCGATCGCGCGGTTCTGACCCGTGCCGGGGTGGAAATTTTCGATTCTGAAGGACGGCCCGCGATCCGCGCAATGAAAACGCTTGATGCGGATCAGACCCGGGTGGAAAAGGGCGGGCACCGGCACTGGATGGCGAAAGAGATCGCCGAACAGCCTGTCGTTCTGGCCGACGCCCTGACCCATTACGTCAGTGGAAACGACATTCAGATGCCAGCCGAACTCCCTGATTTCAAAGGGATTGACCGAATTATCATGGTCGCCTGCGGGACCGCCTTCTATGCCTGTCTGACCGCCAAATACTGGTTCGAGCAACTGGCGCGCATTCCTGTCGAAGTCGATGTGGCCTCTGAATTCCGGTACCGCGAACCGCCGATCACCGCCAATACGCTGGCGATTTTCGTCAGCCAGTCGGGCGAGACAGCCGATACGCTGGCCGCTCTGCGATATTGCCGCGACAAGGCAGCGATATTGGCGGTGGTCAACGTCCCCGAAAGCAGCATCGCCCGTGAAAGCGATGTCGCGCTGCCGATCATGGCCGGGCGCGAGATCGGCGTCGCCTCGACCAAGGCATTCACCTGTCAGCTGACCGTGCTGGCGCTGCTCGCGCTGCGGGCGGCGGGCGACCGCTCGACGCTGCCGCCTGAAACTCTGGCGACGCATCTCTCCGATTTACGCGGCCTGCCCGCGCTGATCAGTCAGGCGATGGCCTGCGAGCCGCACATCCGCGACATTGCCCGCAAACTCGCCGAAGCGCAGGATATCTTGTTTTTGGGGCGCGGCGCGATGTATCCCCTCGCGCTGGAAGGCGCTCTTAAACTGAAAGAAATCAGCTATATACACGCTGAAGGTTATGCATCAGGTGAACTGAAGCACGGACCAATTGCGCTGGTCGACAAACATGTGCCGATCATTGTTCTGGCACCCCGCGATTCACTGTTCGAAAAAACCGTCAGCAACATGCAAGAAGTGATGGCGCGGGCTGGCAAGGTGCTGCTGGTCACCGATTCCGCCGGTGCAGCCGAAGCGGCAAGCGGGACCTGGGAACTGATCACCATGCCCGCCGTGTCGTCGGTTTTCGCACCGATCCTCTATGCCATTCCAGCGCAACTGCTGGCCTATCACACCGCCATTGCCAAGGGCACTGATGTGGACCAGCCGCGCAACCTTGCGAAATCGGTGACGGTCGAATGACGCCCGATGCAGCTCTGGCGGCAATCGCCACCCATGCCCTGCCCGGAAAACCGGCTGAAATGGCGGCTTATCACAAGGCCGACCGGCCCTATCTGGGAACTGCGAATCCGGTGCTCGATGGTCTGACACGAGAATGGCGCGAGGCGCTGACGCTTGACGGGCGGCTGACCCTTGCCGCCGATCTGTGGGACAGCAACGTCCATGAAGGCCGGATTGCGGCGGCCAAACTTTTGACCCAGGCGCGGATCCGGCCCGATAATGAGACATGGGCGCTGATCGCGTCCTGGGTGCCCGGATTCGATGCCTGGGCGATTGCCGATCACGCGGCGATTGCCGGACAAAAGCGGCTGGTGGCCGATCCCGCCCGTCTGGATGAGGTCGAAACATGGACCGTCTCGGATCATATGTGGACCCGCCGGGCCGCGCTGGTGATGACGCTGCCATGGACGAAACAGAACCACCCGAAACCTCAGGAATCCGCGGCGCGGGAGCGAATTTTGGGTTGGGCAGCGCTTTATGCCGGTGATTCTGATCAATTCATCCAGAAAGCCGTGGCCTGGTGGTTGCGCGATCTGTCGCGCCACGATCCAGCCCGCACCCGCGCTTTCCTTGACGCCCATGGCGAGCGGATGAAGCCCTTTGCGCGGCGCGAGGCGGCGCAGCATCTGCCTTGAGCGCCCGGCGGTTGCTGCGGTCAAACCCCGTTCACTTTACCCGTTGCCACGTCTCTTTTGAGCACAAGCGGATCGGCCAATGCCATACCGGTGGTTGAAATCGCGATCGATGCCGCAAGGATCATTTGTTTCATCTCGGTCTCCTCCCCAGTATGCCTGAATTGCACACCCCAGTGGGCGAGCCGGCAACACTGACGCGGGGTCGCGGGGTTGAGCCCGCAGCGTCACCGGTGCAAAAGAGCGCAAACAACGAACGGAGCGTCGCGATGATCCTTTACCCCGCCATCGACCTGAAAGACGGCCAATGCGTGCGTCTGCTGAAAGGCGACATGGAGAAAGCCACAGTGTTCGGTGACGATCCCGCAGCGCAGGCAAGGGCGTTTCAGGATGCCGGGTGCCAGTGGTTGCATCTGGTTGATCTGAACGGCGCATTTGCCGGAGCTCCGGTCAATGGCGCGGCGGTGGATGCCATCCTCGCCGCGATCGATGTCCCGGCGCAACTCGGCGGCGGCATCCGCGATATGGCCACCATCGAATCCTGGCTAAACAAGGGGCTGGCGCGGGTCATTCTGGGCACCGTGGCGGTCGAAGATCCCGATCTTGTGCGCCGTGCGGCGCGCGCCTTCCCCGGGCAGGTGGCGGTGGGCATCGATGCGCGGGCCGGACGTGTGGCGACCAAGGGCTGGGCGACCGAAACCGATGTGATGGCAGGCGATCTGGCGTTGCGGTTTCAGGACGCCGGAGTGGCGGCGATCATCTATACCGACATCGACCGAGACGGCGCGATGCAGGGGCCGAACGTTACTGCAACCGCCGATCTGGCGCGCACCACCGATATTCCGGTGATCGCCAGCGGCGGCGTATCGTCGATGACCGATCTTGTGGCGCTGCGCGACACCGGGGTGATATCGGGCGCGATTTCAGGCCGCGCGCTGTATGATGGAGCCATCGATCTGAGCGAAGCGATCCGGCAACTGAACGTCTGACGCCCGCGCGCCATGGCATACGGGATCAGCCCCGGCGCACCGGATCTCCCAGCACATGCATCAACCGGTTCGCCCAGCCGAACAGCGCCGTGGACAGGATAAGGTCAAGGATTTCTGCGTCATCCAGACCGGCCTCGCGCAGGTTCTGCACGTCTTCGGCATCGGCGCGCGGCGGGGCGTCCGACAGGTGGCGGGCAAAATCGAAAATCGCCCGTTCGCGCGGAGCAAGATCGGCGTCAGCGCCCCGGGCAAAGATCGCGTCGACCACCTCGTCGCTCTTGCTTGCCTGAATATGGCGCGTTGCATGCATGGCAGCGCAATAAATACAGCGGTTCACCATCGACGCGCCGATTGCGCCCAATTCGCGGTCCGCACGGTTCAACCCTGCCGCGTCGTACATCACGGCGTTGAACAGCGGTGAGCGGACCTTCAGCGTTTCAACGTCATGGGCCAGCACCAGAACATATTCGCTGACTTTTGTGTTCGACGGCGTGACCTGCAACGCCTCAAGCTGCGCCGCACTCGCATCCTCAAGCCGCACAGGGGTGACGCGGGGGCGCCAATGGGGCACCGTCTTGGTGAACTTTTTCAAAACCTCGCTCATAGAGCACCTGTCAACAGACGCAGCCCGGCCACAAGCCGCAGCTGATAGGCGAGAAATGCGTTCAGCTCGGACAGGCGCACGATATCGGCATCGTCGATCCCGGCCTGCAAAAGCCGTGCGATATCACCGGCCTCCATGTCGCGTGGATCGCGGGCCATGGCATCCATGAACCGCAGTGCGGCGCGGGTCCGCTTATCTTCGCCCTGCCATCCGGGATCGGCCATGGGTGCCGCGTCTACAGCCCCGCCATAGTGATCGGCCAGCGCGGTATCGTCGTTCAGCCGGGCAATCCGCGCCGCCATGGCGGCCCTTTGGGCATGGGACCAACCCCCGGGATCGTCGGGCCGCAGAACCGCGTCTTCGGCCTGTTGCGTCAGATCGAGGATATTTGCGCGCATTTCCAAAGCGGCAACCAGAGGGGGCGCAGCATTTGCGGCACCCGAGAGGGCAAATGCAGTATTGGTCATGGGGCGGGCTCCTTTTGAGCAGGGGCAGCGGGCAATGGCGTGACCAGCCATTCATCGCCGCTCAGTTCGGGTTGGTCATAGGCGCGCAGGCCCGGCCAATCCGCATCGTGAGCCGTTCCGTCGGCAAACCCGAGACAGGCAAGGTCATCGGCCCACCGCCGCTCAAGCGCGATCAGCCCTTCGGCAGGCTGCCTGTATTGCGTCAAGCTATGCTTCCTTTCCGTTCCGCACTGCGCATCGGTCTAGCCGGAGATCATGTTGCGCGAAATCTGTTGAAGAACCCTTAGCATCCGCGATCAATATGTTCCGGGATAGCTGCCGCCGTCGATCAGCAGGTTCTGTCCCGTGACGAATCCGGCGTGCTGACTGCACAAAAAGGCGAAATAAGCGCCGATTTCTTCGGTCCGGCCATAACGCCCGGCGGGGTTCCCATCTGCACGGGCCTGCCAGACTTGGTCGAAGGTCTGATCGGGCCGCAGCATCCCGGCGATATGTTCACGCTGACCGTCGGAATCGAAGATCCCCGGCAGCAGGTTGTTGATCGTGACACCATGGGCAATCGTCTGACGCGCAATCCCTGCGGTGAACCCCACAAGCCCTGATCGCGCTCCATTGGACAACCCGAGTTCGGGCTGCGCGATCTTGACGCTGCGCGACGCGATATTGACGATCCGGCCCCATTTGCGTTGCATCATGCCGTCCACGACCTCGCGCATCATCAGAATCGGCGGCAACATCATCTGATTGAGGGCGGCCATCCAGATCTCTTCGTCCCAGTCGCGGAAATTGCCCGGTGCGGCACCCCCCGCATTGTTCAGCAGGATATCGGGGTCGGAACAGGCCGCCAGCGCGGCGGCGCGGCCCTCAGCCGTGGTGATATCGGCGGCAACGGCGGTGACCGATGCGCCGGTTTCATCGCGGATCGCCTGCGCGGTCGTCTCAAGCGTTTCAACGGTGCGCGCAACGATGGTCACCGCCACACCTTCGCGGGCCAATGCGGTGGCACAGGCGCGGCCCATCCCCTTGCTCGCGCCGGTCAGCAATGCGCGTTTGCCGGTCAGTCCCAGATCCATATCATTCCCTTTCCAAAGTCACCAAAGTGCTGAGCGCAGCACAGCCCTGAGCCAAGGCCGAGGTCTGCCGCCACGCGGTCAACACGTTCGGGTTGCCGTTAAGTTCGGTGCCATCCGCACCCGGGTGAAACCATGCGCCGGTCGCCATGATCAGCACACCGGACCGGACCCCCGGATCGATCTGCGCAAGGGCGCGGCAGCGGCCACGGGCGTTCAACAGGATCACCGGATCACCCTCGGCGATCCCTCGACCAGTCGCATCGGCAGAATTGATCCGCACCGGTTCGGGGCGCCGGTCGGCGACCTGCCACAGCTGACTGTGCAACTGGCGCGCAGGTTGGGTGGTGACCAGATGCAATTCGCCCGGCGCGGCGGTTCCCAACCATTCATCGGGCGGCAACCAAGCCGGGTGGCCCGGGCAATCGGCATATCCGAATCCCGCCACGGTTTCCGAATACAGTTCGATCCGTCCCGAAGGCGTGGCCAGCCGATGGGCGTCGGGATCGTCGCGGAAATCCTGCAACAGAACCTCGGCGCGTCTGTCGGGCGGCACCGGCCAGGGGCCATGGGCGACGAGGGTGTCATAATCCGGCACCCCGACGCCTTCGGCCCGCCCCCGTGCCATGCTGCGCCCCCACAAATGGCGCAGCCATGCGGCCTCGTCGCGGCCTTCGTCAAAGGCGGCGCGACATCCCAGCCGGTCAGCCAGCGCGCAGAACGTGTCGAAATCATTGCGCGCCTGCCCCACCGGCTCGATCACCTTGGGCACAGGAAACACCCACAAATCGCGGGATGATCCGCCGATGTCTGCCCGCTCCACCGTCGTGGTGGAGGGGAACACGATATCGGCGCGCAACGCGGTCGGCGTCCACCACGGCTCGTTCACAATCACCGTTTCGGGACGTTGCCACGCCTGTTCCAGCGCGTTCAGATCCTGTGCGTGGTGAAATGGATTGCCCCCCGCCCACCAGACCAGCCTGATATCGGGCGCGGTGACCTTGGTGCCATTGAAATCAAATACCCGCCCGGGATGCGCCAAAGCCTCAGCAAAGCAGGCGACCGGGAGCGATTGCGTAACCGGATTAGGCAGCGAAGGCATCATCGGCACGTACCCACGCCGCCCCGTCGCCCCGACCCCGTTCATCGAGCCATAGCCAAAACAGAACCCGCCCCCCGGCAGACCGATCTGCCCCAGCATCGCCGCCAGTGCGATCAGCGCCCAAAACGGCTGCTCCCCATGATCGCCGCGCTGCAACGACCAGCTTGCCGTCAGCATCACGCGACCGGTGGCGATACTGTCCCACAGAGCGTGCAGTTCGGCGACCGGTACATCCGCAAGGGCAGCGGCCCAGTCGAGCGTTTTTACCGTGCCGTCATTGCCGTTCAGATAGGCGATGAACTGGTCCGCGCCCGTGGTGAACCGGTTCAGGAACCCGCGATCGGCCCGGCCCGTCGCCACAGCGCGGTGACACAGGGCAAGCATGATCGCCGTATCACTGCCCGGGCGGGCGCTGATACGGGTCGTGTCGATGCCCGGCGGGCAATCGTCGGCCAGCGGCGAAACGACGGTAAACCGCACGCCCCGCGCCGCCGCCTTTTGAATCGTTTCCGGTATGCGGTACGATCCTGCCCCGCCCGACGTCACACGCCAGTTCTTGGCGTTCAGCCCACCAAAGGCGACCACCTGATCGGCATGGTCGGCCACTGTCGCCCAATCCGTCGCAGCCTGGGACACCGCGCTGTCATCGCCCAGAACATGGGGCAGCAGGAATTGCGCCGCCGCCCAGGAATAGTTTCCCGCCACATCGGTAAACCCGCCCGCCGCCGCCAGAAACCGGCGGACCTGCGTGCGCGCATGGTGGAACCGGCCCGCGCTGGACCAGCCATAGCTGCCGCCAAACACCGATGCGGGCCCGTGTTCGTGGTGAACCCGCGCCAGTTCGCCCGCCGCAAGGTCCAGCGCGGTGTCCCAATCAACCGGTTCGAAATCATCATCGCCGCGCCGCCCGGTGCCGTCACGCCAGCCGCGCCGGACATGGGGCTGGGTGATCCTTGTATCGGAATAGACCAGATCCGGCCATTTGCCGATCATCACCGGGTCGGCTCCGCTGTTGTTCCACGGAAGCGCGGCAACAAGGCGGCCGTTTTCCACGACCGCCTCGAACGCGCCCCAATGGCACAGGGAAACGGGCCGACCCGGCGCCATCACTCGGCGGCGAGCGAAGGTCGGCTCAGGCCATACTTGTCCGCCAGTCCCAGTTTATCGAACGCCGCCAGCCCCTGTGCCAGCACGACGGGCGATGCCGGTTGCAAAGGTTTGCGCAGCGGCCCCGAAGGCAGCCCCACTGCCCGCATCAGCGTCTTGATCGACACCGGGTTCACCGCAGCATAGGCGAAATGCAGCATATCAAGGTTGTCGAGCCATGCCGCGCGGTGGTTGAACGCATCATCGCCGGTTTCCCACGGCTTGGAGATCACGGCCATTTCACGCGGGATGATATTGCCGGTCATGTTTGCCGTGCCATGTCCGCCCAAAGCCATCGTCGGTACCACAAGGCCAAGGTTGGGCGAGCAGCAGCACATGATCGACATATCCGGCTTGGCGGCGCAAACCTGTGCCACCTGCCCCACGCGTGTCGTGCTTTCCTTCAGCACCACCATATTGTCGTGTTTCGCCAGTTTCAGCAGATCGTCCCAATGCAGATCGGTGCTGACCCGTGGCGGGTTGTTATAGAACCCCATGGCAAAATCGCAGGAATCCAGAACCTCGCTTGCATAGGCCGTGATCGCCGGGCGGTCGGCGCAGATATAGGCGGGTGCGGCGATGATCGCGCCGTCGGCCCCTTCACCCTTGGCATAGCGGACATAGTCGATGGTGGTTTCGGTGTTGTTGCCGGTGCAGCCGTAATACATCAACATTTTGCCCGGCTTCATCTTGGCCGTCTGGGAAATGATCGCCCGCCGCTCATCATGGGACAGCATCGACACTTCGCCGGTCGACCCCATGATCAGCACCGCCTCGGTGCCGTTCTCTGCGTGCCAGTTCAGCAGGGTGCGAAACCCCTCGAAATCCACGCTGCCATCTTCGTTCATCGGCGTGACAAGGGCGACGAACGATCCCTTCGGTTTGATATGTGTCATGGAACCCTCCTCAGAATAATTGCGGAACAAGAAGTTTTGGCAGCCACAGCATGATGCCCGGCACCCAGAGCGACAGCACACCAACCGAGACCGTCAGTGCACAGATCGGCGCCGCCGCCCACATCGCGCGGCCCAGTGGCACATCACCGATGCGCGCCGCGATCAGCAAACAGATACCGTAGGGCGGCGTTATAAGGCCAACCGACAGGATAACCGTGGAGAGAACGCCCAGATGCACCGGGTCCATCCCGGCGGTCGTGCCCAGCCCCTGAATGATCGGCAGAAAGATCAGCGTGGCGGAAATCGGGTTCAGCACCATGCCGACCAGCAGCAGAAAGCCCATCAGCAACAGCATGATGCCATAGCGGTTGGCGGTGACGCCAAGGATGAAATCCACCACGATCTGCGCGGCGCCCAGATAGGCGATCATCCAGCCAAAGATCCCCGCCGAGGCGACCGTGAACATCGGTATGGCGAAATCCACCACCGCGGCCTGAAGAACTGCTGGCAACATCCGCACCGGGATGTCGCGATAGACCACGAATGTCAGGAACAACGCCCAGAGAACGGCAATGATCCCGCCTTCGGTCGGCGTGAAGAACCCGCCGACGATCCCTCCCAGCACCAGCACCGGAATCATCAACGGTGCCGAGCCACGGGCGACTGCGACGGTCATTCCGCGCACACCGGGAAACGGGTTGGCCGGGTATCCGTGGCGCAATGCCAGCACATAGGTATAGCCCATCATGAACAGCGCGACACAGATGCCGGGCCCCACTCCGCCCAGAAACAGCGCGCCGATGCTGACGTTGCCGAAGGCGCCATAGACGATCAGGATGATTGATGGCGGAATGATCACGCCGAGGGTCGAACTGGCGGCGGTCAACGCGACGGTAAAGGCCGGATCGTATCCCGCCTTCTTCATCGCCGGAATAAGGATGCTGCCGACACTGGCCGTGTCCGCTGCCGCCGAGCCCGACAGCGACGCGAAAATCATCGACACAAAGACGTTCACATGACCCAAGCCGCCGCGCACATGGCCCACCGTCGCATCGGCCACGGCCAACAGCCGCGTGGTGATCGACCCGGCGTTCAGGATACGCCCCAACAGCATGAAGAACGGCACGGCCAGCAGGGTAAAACTGTCGATCCCGGCATACATCTGATTGACCACACTGGTCAGCGGCAGATCCTCCATCACGATCACGACGGACGATGAAAGGATCAGCGCAAACCCGATGTTCACCCGCAAGGCGATCAGCACAAAGAAACTGCCCAAAAGAACAACCAGCGGGTTCACTGCGAACGCTCCTGCGATGTATCGGGCGGGGTTCCGCGCCATTCCTTCATCGCGATTTCCACCAGAAAGAGCCCCATCATCACCCCGCTCAGCGGAATCGGCAGGTACAGCCACATGCGCGATATCCCGATGCTTTGAATTTCACCGCGCGCCCGCGCCATGGTCAGCGCCCAGCCGTTGAAGATCAGGATCCAGACGACGGCAGCACCGGCCAGAACCCCGAACCAAGTCACCGCGCGACCAAGCATCCCATCGCCTTCGGGCAGGATATCGACAAAGTAATGCGCCCCCTGCCGCAGCCCGACAGCGGCACCGATAAAGATCAGCCACGAGAACAGCAGCTGCGCCATGTCGCTGGTCCACAACAGCGGAATATGCAGCACATTGCGCGCAATAACCTGAAGCGCAACCGAGACGATCAGACCAAGGAACAGCACGCCGAGCACGGTTTCGACACCCCGCATCAGCCCATGACAGATTTTTGAGTACATAATCCCTGGATCCGGTTGCGGCCCCGGCCCACAGGGGCCGGGAACTGTGGGATCACTTACCCTTCAACAGCTTGTATTCAGGCTCAAGGCTCAGACGGGCGGCAAGGTCCATCTGGATCGGCTCCAATCTGGCAATAAAGGCAGCCTTGTCGGGCTGGGACACCGTCACACCATGGTCGGTCTTCAGGGTTTCAACCAGATTGGCGTCGTATCCCTTGGCCTTTTGCGTGCCCAGTTCGTTGGCGGCAGCAGCGGTTTCGACCACCAGCTTTTGCAAGTCCTCGGGCAGTTTGTCGAATGTCCGCTGGGAAATCGAGGTGTGGGTGATCTGGATCTGATGCTCGGTCAGGGAAAGGTTCGGCGCGACCTCATAAAGCTTGGAACCGGAATATCCGGGCAGCGAGCTTTCCATTGCGTCGGCCACACCGGTCTGCATGGCAGCGTAAAGTTCGCCCCAGGCGACCGAAACCGGCAACATGCCCAAAGCCGCCCAGGTTTCGGAGTCCATCGGCGATTGCGTCGTGCGCATCTTCAGCCCCGCCAGATCGTCAGGCGTCGTAACCGAGACATTGACCGAAGACAGATTGCGCGCGCCGGAGGCGCCCAGAGCCAGCAACTTGACCCCCGTACCCCGGTCGATGAAGGCGTTGGCGAAATGGTCAAAAGCGGGGGTGCCGACCGCCAGTTTTGCCATCGCGTCGTCCATGCTCTCGAAAAGATAGGGCATGGTGAAGATCGACAGTTCCGGCACTTCGCCCGCAGCATTGGATGCGGTCGAAATCATCATGTCGATGGTGCCAAGCCCGACTTCGCCGATCACTGCAGGATCCTGTCCCAACTGGCCCGAGTCGAAAACCGTGACGGCGATCGCGCCATCAGACTTTGTTTCCAGTTCCTCTTTTACGAAGACCGCCATGTCATTGTACGGATGCGGCGACTGCACCAGCGTGTGAATGCGCAGGTTGTAATCTGCCGCCCAGGCGCCGGATGCGGCGAGCATCGCGGTGGACAGGGACAGGGCGAAAGCGGAACGACGGGACAGGTGCATGGGTAGACCTCCAATGTGTGACCGGTTCGACGGTATTGGGACTCGCCACTGTGATAAAATCAAATAGAATTCCCGGGGGTGTCCATACGTTTTTGGTATAGGGTCGGTTATGAAAGAGCGTCAGGTCAACGCGTTTCGCCATGTCATGCGGCTTGGATCGGTCACGGCGGCGGCGCGCGCTTTGTCGGTCAGTCAGCCCGCCGTCAGCCGTCTGATTGCCGATCTTGAGGCGGATCTGGGGTTCGCCCTGTTCGAGCGACGGGCGGGCAAGCTGTTCCCCACGCCCGAGGCGCGCGGCCTGGCCGGTGAGGTGGAGCGGATGTTCCACGGCATGGCCCGGCTGGAACGGTTCGCCCGGGATTTGCGCGGCATGCGGCAGGGGGTGCTGTCGGTGGCCACCCTGCCCATGGTCAGCCTTCATGTCCTGCCCCGGGCACTGGCCCGCTTTCTTGGTGAATACAGTGGCTTGCGGGTCACTCATAATGTTCACACCTCGCCCCGCGTGGCCGATCTGGTGGCCGCGGGTCAGGCCGATATCGGTGTGGCGCAGATTGCCGTCGGGCGCAGGGATGTCAGGCGCATCGCGTCCTGGCGCACAGCCTGTGTCGTTGCGCTGCCTTTTGGGCATCCTCTGGCCCGGCACAGCGTGCTGACGCCCCGCGATCTTGATGGGGTGGCGATGGTCGCGCTGGCCCATCAAAGCGTGACGGCAGGATATGTAAGCGAGCGCTTTGCCGCCGCAGGGGTATCGCCGGATATCGTGGTGGAAAGTCAGCCGTCCTATTCCGCCTGTGCGCTGGTCGCTCAGGGGTTGGGCGCGGCCATTGTCGACCCGTTCACGCCGCGACTTTTCGGTCCAACCACTTTGACAACCGTTCCGTTCGCGCCCGAAATTCCGTTCGATCTGCATCTTCTGGGGCACGGCGAACACCCGCTTTCCCGCCCGGCCGCCGCCTTCTGTGCCACCCTGACGGCGGAGTTGGAGGCGACACCGGGCGCGCACCGTCTGCCCGATGGGTTCTAGGGTGAGGTGACATTACTTGAAAAAACGCTCAGAACCGACAAACGCTCGGACCGAAAAAGCACCCGAACTTCCAGCGCGTTTTGATGCCGTTCAAAGTCGCCCCTGCTCTCGGCAATCTGCCGCCAACACCCGTTGCGCGCGCTTGGCGATCCGTTAGGGTACCGCCCAACAACAAACACGAACAATCGGGTGAGCAGATGCAGACAAACAGGCGGGTCTTTGCCTTTGGGGCCCTTGCAACACTTCTTTCAGGGTGCAGCAGCGGCGCAGCACGGTTTTCCGCCACTCCCTCGACGCGGGCCGAAACGGTATTTCGCGCCGTTCCGAATACAGGTTGGGATTCCTGGGTTTCAGGGTTCAAGGCGCGCGCGGCATCGCAGGGGATCAACTCGGGCACGATCCAGCGCGCCTTTGTCGGTGCCGGTTTCCTGCCCGACGTGATCGATCGTGACCAGAACCAGACCGAATTCAAACGCAGTCTGGAAGATTACCTTGGCATCGCGGCCAGTGATGAGCGGGTGTCCAAGGGGCGCGCCGCCTATGCCCGTCACAAGGGCACACTGGACGCGATTCAACGGCAATACGGGGTCGAGGGCCATGTGGTCGCCGCTGTCTGGGGGCTTGAGAGCTTTTTCGGCGAACGGCGCGGCACCGTGCCGGTGGTCAGCGCGCTCTCCACGCTGGCCTTTGACGGCCGGCGCGGCGCGTTTTTCGAAAGCCAGCTGATCGCGGCGCTGAAGATCCTGCAAAATGGCGACACCACCCCGGCCAATATGACCGGAAGCTGGGCGGGCGCCATGGGGCACACCCAGTTCATTCCCACGTCATACCTTGCCTATGCCGTTGATTTTACCGGTGACGGACGGCGCGACATCTGGGCCGACGATCCGTCCGACGCTTTGGCCAGCACCGCCGCCTATCTGAAACGCTCGGGTTGGGTCAGCGGGCAATCCTGGGGCGGCGAGGTCGGATCCCCCGGCGCGCAAGTTGGCGGGCGGCAGTTGCAGCCCCAACCCGGTGGGCCAGTCTTTGTCGTGGGGCGGAATTTCGATGTGATCAAACGCTATAACAACTCGGACAGCTATGCGATCGGGGTCGGGCATCTGTCGGATCGCATCCTTGGGCGCGGGCCGATTCAGGGCGCGTTTCCGCCCGATGCAAATGGTCTGACCAAGGTCGACCGCCAAAGATTGCAAAGCCGCCTGACGGCGTCAGGGTTCGACACCGACGGCACCGATGGGGTGATCGGCCCGAAAAGCACCGCTGCGATCACCGCTTTTCAGGCGTCTCGCGGATTGGCAGCCACCGGCACACCCTCGCCCGCGCTGTTGGCCATGTTGGGGTAAGCCCCGGACGAAGCCCCTGAACGGCGGCGCGGGTGCCTCTGCCGCGTCGCCCGCCTGAGACGTGATTGTTCCGATGGTGCAGCTGAGGTGCTCCGTCTCGTGTTCCACTGGGAGATGCCGGTGATCCTGATCTTCTGTATCATCGGTTCCTTTACCGTCGACACCACGGCGTTCTCCGTTTGGGTCATGTTGGTTCTGGGGCTGCTTGCCTGTTTCATGGAGGAAAACGAAATCCTCAACGCCCCGGCGATCCTTAGCGGATTGGGCAAGGCGATCGAAAAGAACTTTTTAAACATGATGACAAAGACACAGGGCGATTTTCCGGGACTTTTTGACCGCCCGGTCGCCGCGGTTCTGGGTATCGCCACACCGGCGCTCTGGACCTATCTGATCTCGGGGTCGCTGTGGCGGTCCCCGAAAACACCCGAAAATGCAGGAGCATAACGTGAGCAACGCCTTGAAGAACCGGATCGTGGCCGGACAGAAAACCCGCGCGCTTTGGCTTGAAACCGGGTCGCCCGACATGGCCGAGGCGGCGGTGTATTCCGGGTTTCGCCACGTCTTGATCGACAACGAACACGGACCGGCGGGCAATGAGACGACGGCGCATATGCTGCGCGCGATCAATGCTGCTGGCGGGCATGCCATGGTGCGGGTGCCGGGCCACGATCCCTTGGTGATCAAGCGCACGATGGAACTGGGGCTTGAATCCATCATGATCCCGTCGATCCACACCGCCGAAGACGCCGGCGCGGCAGTGGCCGCCTGCCGCTACCCCCCCCACGGGCTGCGGGGCTTTGCGGGCGAAATCCGTGCCAGCCGCTATGGCACCGACAGCGCCTACCCCGGGGCGGCCAAGGACCGGTTGTTCCTGATGCTGCAGATCGAATCCATCGAGGGCGTGAACAACGCCGAAGAAATCGCCAAGGTCGAAGGCATCGACATGATTTTCATCGGTCCCTACGACCTGTCCGGCACCCATGGCGTGCTGGGCGAAACCAACCACCCGGATGTGGAGAAATCTATCGCTCATGTCATCGGCGTGGCACAGGCGGCGGGGCTGCCTTTGGGCACCGTACCAAGGGCGGGCAAAGACGTTCATGCGTTGATGGCGGGCCCGTTTGATCTGGTCATCTCGGAATCCGAAATTGGCCATGCGATTGCGGCGATGCGCACCGATGCCAAAGGGATGGAGCCCGGCTGGTTGGGCTGACCCTGCATCCAAATTTCGCGGTGTTAGACCGGATTGCCGGTTAATACTCGCATCTCTGGATACAAAAACCATCCTCTCGCCATGAGAGTGGTCGGAAGACGAGGATCGGCATGACCCGGGTATGTGATGCGCGAACGGCAGGATATCGTTTATCGCGAAATACCAGCGCCCGGCGCATCGCGACCTCCCGGAGAACAGGCTCCGGACCAGGCCGACCGGTGCGCGGTGCTGCATCCCGATCAGGTGATGTTGTTCCGGTTTTTAGCACTGAAAGCTGGAGCGGGTGAAGGGAATCGAACCCTCGTCACTTGCTTGGGAAGCAAAAGCTCTACCATTGAGCTACACCCGCGACAGGAACCTCATACCACCGCTTCTCGACGAGTTTCAAGCTGATCTCGATGGGCCAAAGCGACACTTTTGTGCGGGAGGTTGGGTTGGCAGGACGCATGTCCGGACGAAAGATATGCAGGGCAGAGGCCGAGGGTGCCCCTGATCGCCATCGCACCGAATCCGTGCGCATGTTGCAGAAATATGGAACGCCGATGGCGAAATACCCGTATGTCATGGGTTTATGGTGGGTCGTGACGGGCTCGAACCGCCGAAATTTTCGGTGTAAACGAAGTGCAATCAAACCTATCCACCTGTTTCTCCGTGATCATTTGTTCCCACAGCAAGCGTGAACAAAGCGGGACAATTTGTGAACAAACAGGGAGTTTGGGAACGGCTGGGACATCACCCTGCCCGTCGAAACAACCCGCAACGATCGGTAACAATGACCCGGTGCGACTCATCGGCCCCATATCCACCGCTCGACCGCTTTGAAAAGACCGTATCGGCCAGCGTCATCGATCTCCGCTTGATCCAGTAACGGCGGAAATATTTCGCGCTTGCAGCTTGACCCCCCTTCACTACGAAGTCGGGAGATCGAGCTTGCCGTTTCGTTGGTTGATCTGCCACTCATGTCGCCACCTTTCCGTGTGGACTGATTGCCAAATGCAGGGCAATCATGACGACACTTGGACGATGGATCTCGCCATCATGTCTCGGCGGAAACTGTCTTATTCTTGGCATTGCATGAGCGGCGTTTAGCCACATGTTTTGCCTCGCTTCTGCCCAATATCCCCCCACGGAAAGCGAACTGATGTGCCCGGCGCCATGGAAAGAGCGATGGGAAGCCTTACATGGCCGGCGAAGGGCCTGAGAATGGATAAGGCAGTCCCTGCATCACTTGACGGAGTGCGACATGGAAGAGTTGATTTGCAAAGCCATTCAGCGACGCACGCGGATCTCCTTCATGTATAAAGGCGTGCGTCGTGAAGTTGAGCCTCACCTGCTGGGATACGACTTTAGAGGCAAACTGACGCTCAGCGCGTGGCAGCTCCAAGGAAACAGTGAAGAAGGTTTTCGCAATTTTCATATCTCTGAGATAGCCGGGATTGCCAGAGGCCTGATCGGGTTCCCAAGACCGAGACCAGGTTACAACCCGAATGATCAAACGATCCCGCAGGTTGTTTGCCGTCTCGGACTTCACCAAGTCACTTAGACGCGCCCGCTGAGAAGGTTGGCGTCGGCGGCGTTCTGTTCCATTGCATACCGGTAGCGACCCACGGGCTCCGTGCCCCACCGACTCAATTGTCCGACCAGGTGCACAACAGGCACGAAACCACCTCACCCACGCCGCAGAGACCGAAAAGCGCATTCATGCCGCGTTTTGGATGATGGTTGATCGTGCGACAAAGCAGTGGCACTGTTGTAGGTAATCTGGGCTCTGTTGATGGCGTGGATGCCCCTCCCGACGGCATCGCAATGTGCCATTGTGGTGAGTGTTAAAGCCATCACAAAAGGAAGGAGCATCCATGTCCGAAGTTACTATTATCGGTGTCGACTTGGCAA
>NZ_VSJK01000020.1 GCF_008085915.1 Oceaniovalibus sp. ACAM 378
TGTCCTCTGTCAATCGAGGCAAAATCACCTCGATCAACAGCACACACCCAACATCACAAAACGCGAAACAAATCCCAGCTCAGCACATAGGCAGAAACAAGCGCCCTATCGCGGAGCGATTTAGTGCTCGAGCCCTCTTTACCGATTTTCTACGGTGCAACGAATGGCTGCTTTTGTTCGAGCGACCTGACTTCCTAAAAATCTTCGGCGAAATTTATGCTTCCAGCAGGGCATCGATAACCGCGCATTCTGGGGCGGCGTCGCCTGTGCATCGGGCGACGGTCTCCGACAGGACACGTTCAATCCGCGTGAGATCGGCGATTTTCGCCTGCACATCTTCAAGATGCGCCTCGGCAACGGCCTGAACCTGAGCGCAGGTCTGGGATCGGTCATCGACCAACCCGAGCAGACCGCGAATTTCTTCCAGTGAGAAGCCAAGATCGCGGGACCGCATGACGAATTTCAACCGTCTGACATGAGCATCGTCATAGCTTCGATATCCTTTTGCGGTGCGGGGCGGGTCCGGCATGATGCCGACCGTCTCGTAGTAACGGATGGTTTCGAGATTGCAGCCCGTGGCGCGCGCCAGATCAACGCGCCGGAGTGCTGTCACGCTTCTGTTATCCATTTTTCGCAGAAATCCCTTGAGCCTGTATCAACTACAGACCGTAGAGCTGTGGAAATATCTGAGCAAGGGCGATTCCATGGAACAGAGCTTCACGGCACAGACGCCCGATCAAACACGCCAAGTCAGCGATGAAACGGCGAAAGGATGGGGCGCGACCGGCTTTGGTGTTCTAGGTGCATTGGCAATGACTTCGTGCTGCATTCTGCCGCTCGTGCTGGTGAGCTTTGGCGTGACAGGCGTGTTCATCGCGCAGCTCGGCGCGCTCTACGCCTACAAATGGTATACTTTCACGCTGAGTGCCGCGTTCCTCGGATACGGGTTCTACAAGGCCTACAAGCCGGTGAGTCCGGGCGCTTGCGCCGATGGCACCTGTGCCCGTCCGATCAACCGCAAGGTCATGCGGGCGACGCTCTGGACCGCTACCGCAATTGTCGCTGTAGCGATGGTCTTTCCCTACATCACGCCGTTCATCCTGAAACTCTGAGCAAGGATCAAAACCATGAAAAAGATACTGTTGTCTTCGGCGCTGGCCCTTGCCGCGCTATCCTCAGCGGCCCTCGCGGAAGAGCGTAGGGTCGAGATCGCGGTCAGTGAACTGACCTGTCCCTCCTGCTCCTTCATCGTTGCCAGTTCCATGCGCGGCGTCCCATCGGTTCAGATCGAAAGCTTCGCAGACGGCCACGAGTATGGGCAAGGCGTTTACAGCGTCACCTTCGACGATACCGAAACCAGCGTGGATGGCCTGATCGCCGCCGTGACCGCGAATGGCTATCCCGCTCAGGTCTTGCCCAAAACCGGATCCTGACTGTGGACGGGGCAAGAGGTGACGCGCTGTCGTCATCTCTCTCACGCCACTCAGACGCAGTTCCGACTTCAAATAGAAAGTTTGCACGTTGACCCAAGATACCCAAGATCCCGACCTCTTGCTGAAATGGGGGCTGGGCGGCGCGCTGTTCGCAGCCCTGTGCTGCTTCACACCCCTTCTGGTCGTCGTCGTTGCTGGCGTTGGTCTGACGGCTTTGACCGGCTGGCTCGACTACGCGCTGTTCCCCCTGCTGTTCTTCAGCCTTGCCATCGTGGCGCAGGCGCTCTGGTTGCGCGCTGGACGGCAGGGGCCAAGTCCGAAAATCTGGGCGACAGCACTCGCGACTCTGATGTCGGCGTTCATCATTTGGATCGAGTTCCGCTTTGCCCTGCGCATCACGGTCGGCGCTTTCATGGCTATTGGCGTCTACGCCTTTGTCCTCAATCGAATAAAATCAAAAGGAGCAACGCAATGATGATGGGATCTTGCACAGGAGTCGGCATGTTCTTCGGAATGCTTGGCATGCTGATACCGCTCATAGCCATTGGTGCGGTCATCTATTTGATCGTGGCAAAACGAAAAAATTCTGATCTGCACGAGGCGCGCTGAAATGAAAGACATCAACAAGAACGACGACGGAAACGGCGGCTATGACCTGATCGTCATCGGGGCCGGATCGGCGGGGTTCTCCGCTGCGATCACGGCTGCTGACGCGGGAAAACGTGTTGCACTTGTCGGGCATGGCACCATCGGCGGAACCTGCGTTAACGTCGGCTGTGTGCCGTCCAAGGTGATGATACGTGCGGCAGAGGCAATCCATGGCGCACATGCGGCAAAGCGGTTTCCCGGTCTGTCCGGTCACGCCCAGGTCGACGACTGGCACACCTTGATCCAGTCCAAGGACGATCTGGTAGCAACCCTGCGGCAGAAGAAATACGCCGACTTGCTGCCGGAATATCCCGGGGTCGATTATATCGACGCCGGTCCCGCGCGGCTGATCGAGGGTGGCGTCATTGTCGGTGGGCGCACCCTGACCGCACCGAAGATGATCATCGCAACCGGAGGTCATCCGGTCCTACCGACGATTGACGGCATCGAGGAGATCGGTGCACTCGACAGCACCAGTCTGCTGGAACTCGAAACCCTGCCGGAAAGCCTGATTTTCATCGGGGCGGGCTACATCGGGGCGGAACTGGCCCAGATGATGAGCCGGATGGGTGTGAAGGTCACCCTGGTTGCACGATCACACCTGCTGCCCGGTGCCGAACCGGAAGTGTCCGAGGCTTTGGCAGACGCGTTCATGGTCGAAGGGATCACCCTGTTGACCGGGCTGAGCTATGAGAGTGTCAGACGTGACGCGGCGGGCGTGACCTTGCGGGTCATGCAAGACGGCGAGCCGGTCGAGGTTACGGCGGATCATCTTGTTTCGACCTCAGGTCGGCGTGCCAATACCGACGGTATGGGTTTGGAGGAAGCCGGCATAGAGACCGACACGCGCGGGTCCATCGTCATCAGCGACGACATGCAGACGTCGGTGCCTGGCATCTTTGCGGCGGGCGACGTGACCGACCGAGACCAGTTCGTTTATATGGCAGCCTACGGGGCGAAACTGGCTGTGAAAAACGCCATTCTGGATGATGATCAGCGCTATGACAATTATGTCATGCCCTGGGTCGTGTTCTCCGATCCACAGGTCGCCGGGGTTGGCCTGAGCGAACAACAGGCGAGGGACGCAGGGTTCGACGTGAAGACTTCTGTCGTGCCGCTTGATCAGGTGCCCCGCGCTCTTGCCGCCCGTGACACGCGTGGATTGATCAAGCTTGTCGCGGACAAGACCACCGACAAACTGCTTGGTGGCCAGATCATCGCACCCGAAGGGTCCGACACAATCCAGACACTGGTCATGGCGCTGAAGTTTGGCATGACGACCAAAGCTTTGGGAGAAACGATCTTCCCCTACTTGACCACTGTGGAGGGGCTGAAATTGGCCGCGCAGACTTTCGATATGGACGTGGCAAAGCTCAGCTGCTGCGCCGGATGAAGGCACAAACGAAGGACGAGAATATGAGTGAGACGTATGACCTGATCGTTATCGGGGCAGGTATGGCCGGGGTTGCGGCGGCGAACAAATGCGGCGCGGCGGGCTGGCGCGTGGCGATTGTCGATGCGCTGCCCTATGGCGGCACCTGCGCCCTGCGGGGGTGCGATCCGAAGAAGATCCTTCGGCGCGGCGCGGAAATCGTCGATGCCGCGCGGCTGATGGACGGCAAGGGGATCGACCCGGACGGACTGTCGATTAATTGGTCCGATCTGATGGCCCACAAGCGCGGCTTTACCGACCCGGTGCCAGACAAGATGGAAAAGGGTCTGACGGGGAATGGTGTCGAGACGCTGCATGGTACCGCGCAGTTCACCGGACCCAATACGCTCGAAGTTGACGGGAACGCCTACGAGTCGCGCCGCTTTCTCGTCGCTGCTGGAGCGATCCCGAGACCTGTCACCTTCGCCGGTGCCGATCTGATGATCGACAGCACGGATTTTCTCAATCTTGAGGCTTTGCCCAAGCGTATCCTGTTTGTCGGCGGCGGCTTCGTATCTTTCGAGTTCGCGCATATCGCGGCGCGGGCCGGTGCCGCGCCGGTCATCGTGGATCGCGGAGCCCGACCGTTGAACGCCTTTGATCCCGATCTGGTCGAGATGCTGATTGAGCGCAGCGCCGGTGTCGGTGTGGAACTGCGCCGCGAAACCGAGATCGTCTCGATCATGGAGACAGATGGCGTATTCATGGTCGAGGTGAAGTCGAGCGGCGAGACTAGAACCATCGAGACCGATCTGGTCGTGCATGGCGCTGGCCGCATCGCGGCCCTTGCCGATCTCAACCTTGAGGCAGCCGATGTCGCGTATGGCGATAAGGGCATCGCCGTGGCTCCGCATCTGCAAAGCACGACCAACAGCGCGGTTTTTGCCGCCGGGGACTCTGCTGATACCAAGGGTATGCCGCTGACGCCCGTTGCCGTGATCGAGGGCAAGGTTGCGGCCTCCAACATGCTCAAGGATGCCCAGACGGCCCCGGACTACGTTGGTATCCCAACGGCGGTGTTCACGGTTCCTGAACTGGCGCGCGTCGGGATGTTAGAGGCCGAGGCCAGGGAGGCCGGTCACGATGTTGATGTCCGTTTCACCGACACGGGCGGCTGGTATTCAAACTACCGGATCGGTGAAAAATCCGCCGCCGCGAAGGTGCTGGTGGACAAGTTAGATGACAAGATACTTGGCGCGCACCTGTTCGGCCCTGAATACGGTGAGCTGATCAACTTTTTCGGGCTGGCGATCAAACTGGGGCTGACCGCAAAACAGCTCAAGTCGATGACCGCCGTCTATCCAAGCGTTGGGTCGGATTTAGGGTCGCTGCTCTGAATTGGAAGTTGGCGTGACCTATCGAACGCAAGGTCAAATTCGTAAGACAGCTTGGCATCAAGAGCAGCGATTGACCCTCCGCCGGGATCGACCACGGCCGAACGACAAGTGGCACCTGGACGAAGTCGTGATCTCGGTCCGTGGCGAGAAGCACTGGCTCTGGCGCGCAATCGACGCAAATGGCAACGTCCTCGATATCCTCGTGCAAACACGCCGAAATGCTAAGGCAGCAAAGCGGTTTTTCAAAAGGCTGGTTGCAAAGTTTGGCCAAACGGGGGTCGTCATCACCGACAAACTACGCAGCTACATCAACCCGATTAAAACAGTAGCCCCGGACGCTGACCACCGTGCCCACAAGGGTCTAAACAACGCGATCAAAGTATCGCATCGGCCGACTCTAAAAAGAGAGGATACTTGGCCGATTCAAATCTTACCGGCAAGCTCAGAGGTTTCTGTCTGCACATGACCAGATCAACCTGATCTTCCGCCAGCACCGCTACCAACTTTCAGCAGCCTCATACCGCCACGCCCGCTCCGATGCCTTCAGCCTCTGGGCAGGTTACGCCGCCGAAAGGGCCGCATAATCCATCCTTTTCCAACCCTTCACAGTCCGGGGCAATCAACTTGGCAATACCCCGCCCGGCTCTACCAACCCAGCCCGTCTAGATCCAGCTACCTGGCCTTCACTTTGGCTGCCGTCAAGCTGGGGCCAAAGCGTGCAGCATTATATCGCGGATGCGGCGCGAATTGCCAGGATCAACTGACAACCGGGCCGGCGCGATAGACTCGGATGATGTGACCGCTCTACTTTGTGGATCGTTGCGGACCGGCCTTGGCACATCAATGCCGTCGGGGGGCACATCATCAGAGCCGTTTGCTGGGGTAATTCCATGGGGACTGTTGCATTAACTGCCGAGTGTTTGGGATTATGGTTGTGAAAGGACCTCTAAGAGGTTGTGTGAGAAGTCATCATGGCGCGATCCGGCGGACCATCAGGGCGCATGCGGCAATCCTGATGAGTGTTTCGGACGTCTGCACCCGATACTCGTAATCCTTCGACATGCGGCGCTGCCGACCAAGCCAAGCGAAACTGCGTTCGACGATCCAGTTAAGCCCGGCGATCTTGAACGCTTGTTCCTTGCGCTTGACGATCGTCAGCTTCCAGCCGTTTTGATCCTTCAGGTCTAGGAACAGTCCTTTGCTCTCGTAGCCAGCATCTGCGATCATAGTATGGATTGCCACAGCGGGGACAGCCCGCCAGTCAGGAAACGGGCTGTCCGACACCGTCGGTGATATTCCCGCCATCTGGTCCACAAGTCCTTTAAGGGGCGCTCCCGGAAAAGAACGTTGCGATCCATGCGGCAAAGGCGGCAGCTTCGGGGCTGTCGTGGGCCCGCACCACCAACCAGTAGACATCGCGCGGCAACGGCGGGGTTTCCATCCGTACCAGCCGCCCATCGGCCAGGTAGGCGTCAACCAGCGGATTTCCGGCAAGCGCAACACCCTGACCCTCGATCGCGGCCTGAAGCATGGTGGTGTAGCTGTCGAACTGGATGCCCTTTGCTGCGCCCGGAAAGGCCAGACCGCATTGGGTGAACCAGTGTTCCCAACGGGCCTGGGGGCGATACTTTCCGCTGAGTTGCAATAACCGCTCAGAGAGCAGATCCTCGGGCGCGCGCAGGGCAGTCTGCGCTTCGTAGGTCGTGCTCCAGACCGGGGCGATGAATTCCTGGGTCAGCCGCACCCCGCCGGGCGCTGCTTCGGGGCCATAGCGGATCGCGACGTCAATGCCGTCGTCGTCGAGGTCGAGATTGCGGTCGGACACGATCAGGTCGATTTCGATCGAAGGATGGCCGGTGATGAAAGAGGCCAGCCGGGGCATCAGCCAGAGGTTCGCAAAGGCCGCCGTGGCCGTGACCTTTAGCCGGCGCACCGGGGCGGGTTCGCGCATCCGGTCGAGCGCTTCGGTGATCGCCGCCAGTGCAGGGGTCACCACCGAGTCAAGCTCGGCGCCGGCATGGGTGGGGTGGACCTGACGGTGACCACGTTCAAATAGGCGGGTGTCGAGATGCGCCTCAAGCTCGCCGATCTGGCGGCTGACAGCGACCCGTGACACGCCTAGTTCTTCGGCGGCGCGGGTGAAATTTTCCGTCCGGCAGGCGGTCACGAAAACGACGAGATGCCTTAGCAGATGCGCGTGCTCTCGGGGTTTTGCCATAACGATATGGTTAACGAAGCGCTACGCAAATAGCAACTGGAAGCATCGTTTCGGTAACCCTATCTTTCCGACATCTGAAAAATTCTGAAACAAACAACGGTGGTTCCCTATGTTCCGTCCGATCCTAAATGCTGGTGCGCTGACGGCCAGCCTTCTTCTTGCCACGACTGCAATCGCGCAGGACATGCCCGGTGATGGCGTGTCGGTGCAGGCCATCAAGGCTACACCGGTTAATGCTTGGCTGTGGAACCAAGTTGTCGCGCTGGGTCTCGAAGAACTTGGCTATGACGTGGCCGAAATCCGCGAGGCCGACTTTCCGGTCCTGCATCTGGCCGTCGGTCAGGGCGACGCCGATTTCACCGCCAACAACTGGAAGCCGCTGCATGATGCCTATTTTGACCGTGCCGGGGGCGACGATACAATGGTGCGTGTTGGTCCGATCACCACCGGAGCCGGACAAGGGTACTACATCGACAAGGCCACCGCCGATGAATACGGGATCACCAATCTTGGACAGTTGAAAGACCCCGAGATCGCCGCGCTGTTTGACAGCAACGGTGATGGCAAGGCGAACCTGGCAGGCTGCAATCCCGGTTGGGGCTGTGAGGGTGTCATCGAGCATCAGTTGGACGAATTCGGCCTTCGCGATACTGTCCATCACGATCAGGGCAGCTATTACGCGATCATTGCCGATGTGCTGACCCGGCATGAAAATGGCGAGCCGATCCTGTATTATACTTGGACCCCCAACTGGGTGGGTGACGTGCTGGTGCCGGGTGAAAACACCACGCCGCTGAATGTGCCCTATTCGTCGATGCCGGGTGATCCCGATGTAGATACCGAAATGCCAGACGGTTCAAACCCCGGCTTTGTCATGAACGAAATCTATATTCTGGCCAACCGTGAGTTCTATGACGAGAACCCGGCTGCAGCGACATTCATGGAACAAGTGAGAATTCCGCTGTCCGACGTGAATGCCGTGCAGGTTCAAATTCGCGATGGTGCCGATAAAGCCGAGGATTTCCTGAACCAAGCGCAAACTTGGATCGATGACAATCGCGATACGGTTGACGGCTGGCTGGAAAAGGCGCGGGCGGCAGCAAAGTGAGCGAGTTGAACCAAGAAACAAATGCGGGCGAGCGGTCAAAGATCGCCCGCGTCGCTTGCAAAGGGGTTTGGAAACTTTTCGGTGACCGCGCTGACGAAGCATTGGAAGCTGCGCGCGCTGAAAACCTGTCCAAGGACGAAATACGCGAGCGTTTTGACTGCGTGCTTGGTGTGCGTGATGCCAGCTTTGAGGTCTATGAGGGCGAGATTTTTTGCATCATGGGCCTCTCCGGCTCGGGCAAGTCAACGCTTGTCCGCCATATCAATCGTTTGATTGACCCCACAGCGGGTGAAATTCACGTTGCGGGCGACAGGGTGGATACTATGGACGAAGCGTCGCTCAACGCGCTGCGCTCTGAAAAGATCGGCATGGTATTTCAGCACATGGCGCTTTGGCCCCATCGCACATTGGCCGAAACTGTCGCCTTCGGGTTGGAAGTACGCGGTGTGCCCAAGGCCGAACGCCGCAAGCGGGCAATTGCCGCGCTGAGTGACATGGAGCTTGGCGATTGGGTCGACAGCTATCCTGACGAGCTTTCGGGAGGCATGCAGCAACGGGTCGGACTGGCGCGTGCGCTGGCCGCCGATCCTGACATTCTGCTTATGGACGAACCGTTTTCGGCCCTTGATCCGCTGATCCGGCGGCAATTGCAGGATCAGTTTCTGGATCTGTCGCGCAAGCTGGGCAAGACAACGATATTTATTACCCATGATCTGGATGAAGCGATCCGGATGGGCGACCGGATTGCCATCATGAAGGATGGCGTGATCGTGCAGACCGGAACAGCGGAAGAGATCGTCACCGCGCCTGCCAACGATTATGTGGCGGCTTTTGTCGAAAACGTCCCCAAGGGCGGCTTCGTCACGGCCAGCCAAATCATGGAACCCGTTGACGGCACGAAATTGGATCGCAGTATCGAACCCGGCATGCCACTGGACGATATCCTGGCGACATTCGCAGAGGATCAAACGCCACTTGCCGTCGAACAGGACGGTGACACCCTCGGTCGTGTGACTGTTGGTGATGCGCTTCAGGCGCTTGGCGGGAAAGAGGGCTCCTGAATGGATATCTGGAATATTTTCGACACCGAATGGGTGCCTGTGGGCACGTGGATAGATCAAGTGCTGAATTGGCTGGTGTCCGATTACCGCTTTGTCTTTCAGGCCATCAAAGTACCTTTCGACATCGTTCTTTCCGCGCTCGAGGACGGGCTGACCGGCGTGCCGGATCTTTTGATGCTTGTTATAATCACACTCATCGCATGGCAGGCGGGCGGGCGGCGAGTGGCAACGGTTGCCACGCTGTCGATGCTTTCCATCGGGCTGATGGGGGCGTGGGAAGAAAGCATGACGACGCTTTCTATCGTGCTGACCTGCGTGTTCTTCTGTGCGCTTGCGGGCCTTCCACTTGGGATTGCCTCGGCAAGGTCTGACCGGGTTTGGAACTGGGTCCGTCCTGCGCTGGATCTGATGCAGACCATTCCGTCGTTTGTCTATCTCGTGCCGGTGGTGATGCTATTTTCCATCGGTAATGTTTCGGGCGTGATCGTTACGTTCATCTATGCCCTGCCGCCCCTTGTGCGGCTGACCAATCTGGGCATCCGTCAGGTGCGCCCCGACATGGTAGAGGCGGCGCGTGCGTTTGGCGCAACGAAACAACAAACCCTGTGGAAGATCGAACTGCCGTTGGCCATGCCGACGATCATGGCGGGTGTGAACCAGACCATCATGATGGCGCTGTCCATGGTTGTTGTCGCCTCGATGATTTCGGTCACCGGGCTGGGGCAAATGGTGCTGCGCGGAATTGGTCGGCTCGACATGGGGTTGGCGTCAGTCGGGGGGCTGGGGATTGTCTTCCTTGCCATCATGATTGACCGGATCAGCCAAAGCCTGGGCCAGCCCTCGCGTGAGCGGGGCCACAAGCGCTGGTATCGGACTGGCCCTGTTGGGGTGGTTACCGGCCTTTTTGTTAGCCGCGCCTCACCTGCGACCTCCTATAAAAATACGGCGGATACCCCGCCAGACTCTAAGAAAACCGGAAAGACACAGGCATGACTGACAAACCGAATATCCTTTTTATCCAAGTAGATCAGTTAATGGCTGAGGCGTTGGGTGCATATGGCAACACAGTTTGCCACGCCCCCAATCTCGACCGGCTTGCCGCGCGCGGCGCGGTGTTTGAGCGGGCCTATTGCAACTATCCGCTCTGTGCGCCCTCGCGCGCCTCAATGGCGGCTGGGCAGCTATGCTCAACGATCGGGGCCTACGACAATGCCGCCGAACTGCCCGCGTCAATTCCGACCTATGCCCACTATCTACGCGGCGCGGGCTATCGCACGGCCCTGTCGGGCAAGATGCACTTCATCGGACCGGATCAGTTTCATGGGTTTGAGCGGCGTTTGACGCCTGACGTTTATCCCGCCGATTTTTCATGGGTGCCGCGGGAAACCGGCATGAAGAAAAGCGAAACCAACGACACCCGAGGCGTGACTGTATCAGGTCAGGCCGAACGCACGGTGCAGATGGATTTCGATGACCGCGCGACCTTTGAAGCGGTGCAGTATCTTTATGACGTGGCCCGCGACACGGAAGACACCCGGCCCTTCTTCCTTCAGGTGTCCTGGACCCACCCCCACGATCCCTATTTGTGCAAACCGGAACACTGGGCGCTTTACGAAGACAAGGACATTCCGATGCCGCGCACCGGCGCGCTGTCCAAGGAGGAACACGACGTTCACGCGGCGCGCCTGTTGGATAACTTTTCCATGTTGGGGGTGGAATTTACACCCGAAGAGATCATCCGCGCCCGTCGGGCCTATTATGGCTCGATAAGTTATGTGGACGAGATGGTGGGCAAGTTGATGGAAGTTCTGAAAGCGACCGGGCAGGCAGACAACACCGCCATCGTGTTCACCTCGGATCACGGCGAAATGCTGGGCGAGCGGGGCATGTGGTTCAAAAAGCACTTTTACGAACCTTCCCTGCGGGTGCCCCTGATCATTGCGGCGCCGGGCCGGGCGGCGAAACGCGTGGCGGGGCTGGCCTCGCTCGTCGATCTGCTGCCGACCTTCATGGGTCTCGCCGAAGGACCGGGTTGGAGCAGTCCTGTCGAGACGCTCGCCGGAGACGATCTGACGCCCTATCTCGACGATAAGGAAATCCCCGAAGATCGCGCGGTCTATGCCGAATACCTGGCCGAGGCGACCCCGGCCCCGATCCTGATGATCCGGCGTGGCCGGTTCAAATATGTCCACTCGGAGGTGGACCCGGTGCTCTTGTTCGATGTGGAATCTGACCCGGATGAACGTGAGAACCTTGCAGGCCATCGCGAACACGCCGAAACTCTCGACCGCTTTGCCACCGAGGCGCGGCAGAAATGGGACAACGATGCCCTTTGGCAGCAGATCGGCGAGAGCCGACACCGCAGGTTGTTGATCCTCGAAGCGATGGAGCAGGGCGTTGGTCAGCGCTGGAACCATGACGAAATGCCGGGCGAGGTTGTGCCATGGTATCGGGGGCTTGAAGGGTACAACGAATGGGCATTCGAGCACATGCCGGCGCGCGCCGCCGAATAGCGGGCGGCACATGCTGTAGGGTGCTTTTGCCGGTTTTGAGACGCTGCAGATCGCCGCTGGCTTGTTGTTTTCGACAATGTGGAAAGAACCTGCAGCGGGCACTGGCGGAACAGGGGCACTGGGCCAACTGTCGCGGTTGCAGAGCGATTCACAATTGCGTCGCTTCATCTGGGCGCGTGGCCTTTTGACGTCAACTGCGCTCGCGCCTCCCTGCCTCCCTATGTTAGTCCGAGTTGAACACCGGCATCAGGCGGCCTGTCGGGCGTTCTGCCCTGCTCTGGTAGATGCTGTTGGCACGCGGATGAGCTGACAAAGGTTGATGATCAGCCAAAGTATGTGGCGCAAAAAGTCCCTCAGATGCCTGAGGGTCATGCGGATGTTGTGACCGTAACTGCAGGCGACAGCGAAGAGGGCATCCCCGGTGGTTTGAACCGCGCCGGGGATGCCGGAGGCTCCAACTTCTGAGTAGGATGGAGCATCATGAGCAAGACAACGAACAAGTTTTCCCCTGAAGTGCGCGAACGTGGCGTACGGTTGGTCCTCGACAATGAGGGTCAGCACGGATCGCGTTGGAATGCGGTCCTGTCGATTTCTGCGAAGATCGGCTGCGCACCACAGATTTTGAACGACTGGGTCAAGCAGGCCGAAGTCGATAGCGGCAAGCGTCCGGGCGTCTCCAGCGAGATGGCCGAACGCATGAAGGCCTTGGAACGCGAGAACCGTGAACTGGGCCAGGCGAACGAGATCCTTCGGAAGGCATCAGCGTATTTTGCGATGGTGGAGTCGACCGCCGCTCGAAGGGATGGTCAAGTTCATCGACGACCATCGGGGTGAACATGGGGTCGAACCGATCTGCGACATGCTGCCAATCGCTCCTGCCACCTATTATGACCAGCTTGGCGGACGCTACCCTTTGAAATTGATCAACTGTTCAATCCTGACTGGGTCTCGGGAACGTGCGGGGTCTGGCTCGACACGCCCGGCAACACAACTGAAATCCGAAACTTTGCGACACTACCGGAGAGGCCGCGCAGGTAAAGCACAGGCAGCAGCGCATCAAGGCTGCGCGAGCGCCGGGCCCATTTTGGCAGGATGTTCGAGGTGAAGCGCACCCTGTCTTCATCCGTCGTATTCCCAGATCGGTCTCGCACTTTTGGGCGCTGAATGTCGAGCGCACCGATCCCCGTCTGGATGGATCGCTCGGGGCCGTGTCGATGCCTGACCACTCGTCGGCGCCCGTCAGGCAACGTCTCGTCGGCGAAACTGGCGACGAAGGCATCGGCCTCCGCCTTCAGGGCCTCGGCCAACATGCGCCGCGCACCTTCCCGCGCGATCTCGGTCAGCGGGTCCGTGACCGAATCCGGCTGGTGAAACGGGAGGATCGTGGTATCGTCTTTCATGGCGTATCGCTCCTTTCCTGGAGGTTCTGGCAGACTCAACACCCGCCACGATACGCCGCCCTTCCCAGGACGCCATCACCCAAATTCCGGCATAGCTCTACTACGCCGTCTTGGAGTTCAGCCAAATCGATAGAGCCCCCCCTTAGAAACACCACGCAACCTTCTTTTCGTCACGCAAGATGGCAAGCAACCATGTGCCCTTTGCCTGCGTCTCTGAACTCTGGAACGTCCGTCTTGCAGCGGCTTACCGCAACAGGGCATCGGGTGTGGAAACGACAGCCCGAGGGCGGGTTCACGGGGCTGGGCAGATCGCCTTCAAGCAAGGTTCTTTCGCCCCGTTCGCGGGTCGGATCGGGCAGAGGAACGGCAGATAAAAGCGCCTGAGTGTAGGGATGTTTTGGGTTTGAATACAGCGACGCGCGATCGGCCAGCTCAACGATTTTCCCCAAATACATAACGGCCACCCGGTGACTGATATGATAAACAATCGAAAGATCATGGGCGATAAAGACATAGGCGATGCCCAGTTCTTTTTGCAAATCCATCAAAAGGTTAACCACCTGTGCCTGGATAGATGCATCCAAGGCAGAAACCGGCTCGTCGCATATAATCACCGATGGATTAAGGGCAAGCGCGCGGGCAATCCCGATCCTTTGGCGTTGCCCACCCGAGAACTCAGAAGGCAGCTTGCTGATGTCCGAAGCGCGCAAGCCAACACGACGAAACAAATCTTCGGTCCGCGCTTTACGTTCCTCGGGTGTGCCGATCTTGTGAATGATCAGCGGCTCTATCACAATCTCACCCGCGGTCATGCGCGGATTCAATGATGAGTAGGGGTCTTGGAAAATGATTTGTACATCACGGCGCAGATTGTCCTCTTGGACATCGGCAACGTTTACACCACGCAGGCGAACCTCTCCTGCGGTGGGGTCCAAGAGCCGGGTTAACATCCGGCCAACAGTGGATTTCCCACAGCCGCTTTCCCCCACGATGCCCAATGTCTCACCCGGGGCAACAGAAAGGGAAACACCATCTACCGCCTGAACCTGGCCTGTGACACGTTGGAAAAACCCTTTGCGAACCGCAAAATGCTTTTTCAAGTCGGTGGATTCCAGGATCGGTGCGCCTTTGATTTCGGTGCTTGTCATTGATTCAGCTCTCCCAGAGTGTCGGCGCGGATACAGGCCACAAATTGGCCGGGGGCAATTTCAACCAGGGGCGGGCGACCGGCGATGCAATCATCGGTGGCGTATTTGCACCGGGCGGCAAAGGCACATCCCTCGGGCAGATCCCAAAGCGCGGGAACGACGCCGGGAATTTCCTGCAGACGATCGGCGCCGTGCAAGGCCGCGAAATCAATCTTGGGTATCGCACCAATCAATCCGGCGGTATAAGGGTGCCGGGTTTTTTGAAACAAGTCCGTCACCGATGCGGTTTCGGCCACACGCCCGGCATATAAAACCAAAACGCGGTCGGCAGTTTCGGCCACCACGCCCATGTCATGGGTGATAAAAATCACCGCCATGCCCAGGCGTTTCTGCAAATCTTTCAACAGGTTCAGGATTTGCGCCTGAATGGTCACGTCCAGCGCCGTGGTTGGTTCATCCGCAATCAACAGTTGCGGATTACAGGCCAGAGCAATGGCGATCATCACCCGCTGTTTCATCCCGCCTGACAGATTGTGGGGATACTCTTGCATCCGCTGCTTAGGCTCGGGAATACGGACAAGTTCTAACAACTCGATCACACGCGCCGTGCGTTGTTCCCGGTTCATATCGGTGTGCGTTTCCAGCACCTCGGCGATTTGATCTCCAATCCGCCGGATCGGGTGCAAAGACGACATCGGGTCCTGAAAAATCATCGCAATGCGATTGCCGCGAATACGCCGCCATTCATCGGCATCCAGGCTCAGAAGGTCGGTGTCACCGAACTGAATACGTTTCGCATATATCTTTGCCGGTGGCTCGCTTAGCAGTCGGATCAGAGACATCGCCGTGACGCTCTTACCCGATCCTGACTCTCCGACGATGGCCAGCGTTTCACCCGGCATCAAGGAAAACGACACATTGTCGACAGCCGTCACCGTGCGGGATTTCGATTTAAACTGCGTTGTCAGCCCTTCGACTTCCAGCACAGGCGTTTCTTTCGACAGTGGGGTGGGGGGCACGTCTTGTGATACGCTCATGTCAGTGGTCCTTGGTATGCGGATTAAGCGAATCCTGCGTGCCATCCACCACGAGGTTCAGCCCGATAATGGTGATAAAGATCGCGATGACCGGCAAAAGAGAGGGCCATGCGTTGATGTAGAGCGTCGAGAGCCCCTCGCGCACCATCAACCCCCAACTGGGCGTTGGTGGCTGCACACCCAGACCAAGGAAACTCAGGCTTGTTTCCGTCTTGATCGCGGTTGCCAACCACAGTGTTGAAATTGATGACATCTCGATCATCACATTGGGCAACAGATGCCGTATCACGATGCGTGACGGGCTGGCGCCAATGGCGCGCGCCGCCTCAACGAATTCGCTGGTGACCAGGGTCAATGCAACACCGCGCGACATGCGCACCATTCGCGGCAGGAAGGCGACGGCAATGGCGATGCCCACATTCAACGTGCCTTGGCCGAGGATTGCGACCACCACAACGCCCATGATGACCATCGGAAAGGTCAACAGGATGTCCATGGTCCAGCAGATCAGTGAATCAACCCAGTTGCTGCGGTTATAGGCGGCAACAAGACCAATCAGAATGCCAAGCCCGGCAGACAGCAAAAGCGCGGAGGAGGTCAGCAGGATCGTGTGCCGGGTGCCCACAACCAGCCGACTGAACACATCGCGGCCAAAAGCATCGGTGCCAAACCAGTGTTCAGCCGAAAAACCTTTGTTGCGGTTGATTAGCGATTGCGAGACTGGATCATGGGGCACCAAAAGCGGCCCAATCAATGCTGTACCCAAAACAAATATCAGGATCAAAACGCCGATCTGGCCACTCATTGGCAGGCTGCGGACCCGTTTGTAAAATTTGATCGGAAGTGCCAGCAGCCCAGATTTTGGCGCAGGCACATCGTAATTAAGGTTTTGCGAGCTGATCATGTGTAACGGATCCTCGGATCAAGGAAGGTATATGTGACATCGACAATGATGTTCACGAGGCTCACAAATGCGGCGTAAAAGATGATCGCGCCTTGGAGCATTGTAAAATCACCCTGTGAAATTGCCCCAATGACAAGACGGCCCACACCGGGACGCCCGAAGACAAGCTCAATCGCAACCGAGCCGCCGACGCTCACGGCCGAATAAATGCCGATCAGGGTCACGATGCCGACCCACGACAGTTTCAGAACATGACGCGTCATAACACGAAATTCGCTGACGCCCTTGGCACGGGCTGTGCGGATAAAATCCTTGGACAGGATCTCAAGGATCGAGGTGCGAGTCAGACGGGCGATATATGCCGCAACCGCCAGCCCAAGCGCCATAGCAGGCAGGAAGAGGTGGCTGGCGCGGCTTGACAGAATATCCATGTCGCCACCGCCGTTGACGGGGAACATGCTGAACGTAATCGCAAAAATGATCAGTAGCAGATAAGCGATAATAAAGGGCGGCATTGAAATGCTTGCCAACGTACCGACGCGGATCACCTGATCCCAGAACGTGTTTCGCTTGATCGCCGAAGCAAAGCCAAGAGGCACGCCAACAACCACACCAATAATCATGCCCCAAAACGTGAGATCAAAGGTATTGGGCAGAACCAGTAAAATCTGTTCCAGCACCGGGCGCCCATTCTGAAGCGAAACGCCAAGATCGCCAGTCAGAACGCCGGTCATGTACATGACGTATTGTTGCCAAAGCGGCTCATCCAACCCCAGAGAGGCGCGCAAAAATGCGATACTTTCAGCGGTCGCATAACTGCCCTGAATGGCGATGGCCGGATCGGTGCCGCCAAGGCGGATGCCAAAAAACATTGCCGTCACAACGACAAACATCGCCATGAACATAAGCAGAAGACGGGTGAATATCATTCGCGCCATGAGCAGTTCATATCCCTAAAAACGCAGACTGCGGATCCGACCGCTAGGCAAAGCCTGGCAGCCGGAAAACACGCTTAAACTGTGGTTGCTGGGGTGACGTGGTAAAGGTACGGCAGGCTGGTGACATCTTCGCCATCAGCAATTTCATAACCCAAATCGACGTAATCCTGACGCAGGACAGGTGTCGACATTGCGCCCAGTGGAACCACCGGCAGATCGGTCAGTGCCGTGATCTGCGCTTTGGCAAAACCCGCAGCTCTGACTTCTGGATCAGCGCTGGCAATCGCCTCGGCATAGGCTTCGTCGAATTCCTCGTTGCAGTATTCGGCGAAACCTTGAACGCCGCCTGGCTGACTGACACGAGCGCCACACAGGAAGAATTCGCGCATCAGATATTCGGCGCTGGGATAACGCGAACTGATGGACCAAACCAACGTCCCGCGCTTTTCCTTGATGATAGCAGCAACCCAAGACCCGTGGTCAAGGATATCCAGCTTCAGCGTAATTCCGACCCCGGCAAGGCGTTCCTGAACGATCTGCGCCAAGGCAAGGTAATCGCCACGTTCGCTGACAACAGTGCTGATCTCAAAACCATCGGGCAGACCGGCCTCGGCCAACAGGGCCCGTGATTTTTCAGGATCAAAGCTGTATTTCAGCTCTTCTGGGATGTCTTCGGTTTTGAGACCACCGAAATAGCTGGGCGGGATCGAAGAGTGGGTGCCTTTGAAAACAGGACCATAGTACTGTTCAAAGTCATCACGATTGATCGCATGGGCAATGGCCTGACGGACAAGAGGATTGCCCAAAGGCTCTTCTGTTGCCTTCATGTGCAGGTTGACCGAGCGCTCAGGCCCAAGCAGATCAACAGTTGGGTTGCCTGGGGTCGATTTAATCACCTCGGCCAGCCAATCCTGATTTGAGGCACCTTGGATGATGTCCAATTCCTGTTGGACAAAGGCAAACCGGCGGCTGGTTTCGTCTGGCACATAGGAATAAACCACACGCTCAAGCTTAGGCGTTCCGCCATAGTAATCGGCATGTGCAGTAACGATCACATTGTCCTGTGGTGTATAGCTGTCAAACTGAAACGGGCCAGATCCGACAGGCTCTGTGCGGTAACGGTCGCCCATTTCATCGGACGCCTTTTTGCAGATCACAAAACCACCCTGCCAGTTGGCCATCGCGGTTACAAAGGTTGGATCAGCCTTTTTAAGATGGATAACAACGGTATAGGCGTCCGGTGTTTCGACTGTGTCGATGTTTCCGTACAGTGGGCGGAACGTCGATTGCTCATTATCGCGCACATTGCTTAGGGAAAAGGCAACATCGGCTGATGTGACTTCGCCATAACCCTTCTGCCACTGCGCGCCTTTGCGCAGATAGAAGGTGTGGGTCATGAAGTCGTCCGACATTTCCCACTTTTCAGCAAGATCGGGCTGGATCGCAGTTATATTAACGCGTGTTGGTTCATAGCGGACCAAGCCACTGAAGACGGATGCGATAATCGACACATCTGCACCGCCGGTCGCCACATGGGGATGAAGAACGCCCATATCGCGGGCATTCAACCCGATGCGCAGCGTTCCCGCCAGTTGTGCCGTCGCTTTCGAGCCCAGCGACAATCCAGCAGTCGCGATCAGGCCCGCAATACCATAGCCAAGAACATCGCGGCGGTTGTGACCGGTTCTTTTATTATCTGTTGTTTTATTCATCGTGATTTCCCTGTTTGGTTTTCGGTTTGTTGGGCGATTTCACCCCTATTAATCTTTATTTTACCCGGTCTTAGGCCGACCGTAGGCCCGCCATCACTTCTTGAGTTTTGGTGGCATGGGGCAGTGAGTTGAGGAGATCACCCCAAAGGGCCGCCACTTTCGCGTCGCATCCGGCATGGACGCAGCAATCCACAAATTTCTCAAAAACCTCGTCCGAGGTCAGCGGGCGCTCTGTGCTGCCCCGTGTATGTACAACGGTGGTTTCGATCAGCGCGCCCGAGGTCAGTGTCATTCTGGTGCGCACAGGAACGCCCATGGGATCATCGCCATTTTCCAGGCCGTACATTTTTACTTTTGACAGGTTTTCCGGTGTGGCGAACTGGGCCAGGGCAGGGGCGGTAAAATCACTCAGTTTTAGCCCGCCAGTATCCAAAATACGGGTCGCGCAATAGGCCATGCTAAACCGCGCCTCGATGATGTTTTTGGGATGGTGATAGCGAAGGTTCGCGGCAAGATCTGCTGGCACCCAGGTTTCGATCAACGCGACCGATGCAGGATCGACGCCTTGATCGCCAAGCAACTCCATCACCCCATCCAGGGATTTGTGCGTTGCAGCGCAGCAGGGGAACCGCTTCATCTGAAGAACGCCTTCGCGCAGCGCATTTCCCATGCGCAAATCGACCATCACTTGCGCGACCCGCTTTGCGTCCGGATTGGCGTTGAATTGGCGCAACATGCCCCAATCCCCGGCAAGCGGTTCCTCATCCCCCGAAATGCCGGCACGGGCCAACAACGCCGCCTCAACGCCAGCGCGGGCAGCCAATCCGGCGTGAATGGGTTTCATCTCGCTGCCGATTTGTTTTTTGCTGCCCCCCGCCATGCTGAAGCAATTACTGATCGCCGCCAAAATACCGTCAGCCCCAAGGCCCAGAAGATGGGCGCATCCCGCGGCGGCGCCAATCGCACAAAGGGTCGATGTCGAATGCCACCCAGCAGCATAGTGTTCGGGGTTGAACAGACGCCCAAGCCGATCTTGCACTTCGACGCCAACAATAAAGGCATCAACCAAAGCGGCCCCAGACAGATCCTCTGCTTCGGCCACGGCGATAAGGGCCGGGACCAGAACTGCTGAGGTATGGCCAAGCGCCGTCGTGCAGGCATCGTCGAAATCCAGCGCATGCGCCGCCGTTCCGTTGATCAGCGCGGCATCCGGTGCCGAGCGCAACCATTCCTGCCCGAAAACCGTGCATTTTCCACCCCCAGCGTGGGTAAGGGCGGCCACTCCGACAGTGGCCTCATCGCTGGCCCCGGCAATCATGCATCCAACCGTGTCCAAAACCGCCAACCGCGCCGATTGGATCAAGGCAGAGTCGGCCGGCGTCTGATAATGCGCCGCCGCTTCTGCAAGTTTGCGCGCCACACCGGCGGCCACATCCCCATCATGCAGGTGTACCAACATCAGAAAGCCCCCCCATTCACGGGCAATATCTGACCTGTGATGTAGCCTGCCGGACCCATCCCCAAAAACGCCACCGCCTCGGCCACGTCATCGGCAGTTCCAAGGCTGCGCATTGGGATATTCTCGATGATCGCGTGCTGTTTTTCGGGGCTATAGCTGTCCCATTGGCTGCGCGTGCCGGGCGAAACCGGCTGCAGGCCTGGTGCAACGGCGTTTACTGTAATGCCAAAGGGGCCAAGTTCGCCTGCCAACTGGCGGGTCAGCCCATGAAGGGCATGTTTCGCTGTGGTATAGGCCTGAACCCCCGTGCGCGACGCACGAAATCCAGCCCCAGAGGTGATATTGATAATCCGGCCATGGTGCGCGGCCTTCATTGAAGGGGTGACAAGGCGGCTCATCATTAATGCGCTGCCCAAATTGGCGGCCATGACGGCATCCCAATCATCAAGATCAAGATCCTCAATCGCTGCCGCTTTGCGGCCAACGACACCACCGGCATTGTTCACAAGACATTCAACAGAACCCAGTTTCGCGATCATCTGCGGTATTGTTGCAGCAACAGCCGCACGATCTGTCAGATCAAGGGTACAGAGAAGAGTTTGATCAGTTGGGAAGCACGCAGCGGCAAGACCAACGGCATCACGATCCACGGCGCAGACCTGCACACCCTTTTTCAGAAAAGTTTCTACAATAGCTTTTCCAAATCCGGTCGCTGCCCCGGTCACCATCGCGGTGCGATGATGTGGCGATGGGTGATTTTCTTGCAGCTCTAGCATTATGACCGGCCTCCGGCAGAGCCGCGCGATCCGCCTGTTGCGCGAGCATGTTCGGCAATGATCAGCAGGGCCATTTCGCCTGCGCGTTCCACATGGATACGGGCCGCTGTTGCTGCGGCGTCTTGATCGCGTGCTTTTACGGCTTCTCCGATCTCGCAAAGCTCGGCCATGCTGCGTTCCGCACGCCCCGGCCAACGCGTTGAAGAAAACCGAAACAGCGCCATGCGATTGCGGAGGGTTTCAAGCGCCTTGTTGATCGCGCCATTGTCTGCGCCTTCGGCCAGAATGTCATAATACCGGCTCGAGGCTTCGATGACGCCGACCATGTTACGCTCTTCATGGCCGCGCCCGATGTCCTGAATCGAGGCATCTAGGGCTGCGACCTGTTCATCCGAAGCGCGCTGCACGAACAGGGATGCACAATGCCCTTCAAGAACCGCGCGCATGTCATAAAGATCGCGCACTTCCTTTTCGGTCAGTTGCGTCACGATCGGCCCGCGATAGCGCACAACCGTGATCAAACCTTCCGACGCGAGTGTCTGTATAGCTTCGCGCACAGCGGTACGGCTGACGCCCGTCACTTCACACAATTCGCGTTCGCTAAGATGTTCACCGGGGCGAAACTCGCCCGCAACAATCCCCTGTCGGATGCGTGCGGCGGCCAACTCGCTGGCACCGGGTTCACGCGCTGAATCGGGGTGATCCAGGGCGGTTTCCTGGGGCTCGGTCTGGTTCGATGCGTATTTCATATGTCAAAATGTGAAAGATCGTCAGACAATTGTCAAACCAATTATCATACGATAACGTAGAAATTGTACGCTGACATGGTGACGCTGTGCTTTGTCAGGGCGCGGCGAGGCCGCAAAATGATTGATTTGGGGGTTTGGAAATGGTCGAACAGAGTCTTCAACGCGGGCAGGATGACAGCGGCGCAACACCGGTTGTGATCTGGGGCAGCGGCGCCATCGGCGGCACGATAGGTGCCGCATTGGTGCGCGCGGGGCGGGACGTTCTGTTCGTTGACGTCAGCAAGGATCACGTGGAACGGATGCGATCAGACGGGCTGTGTATTGAAGGGCCGATCGATAACTTCTCCTGCCAGACTAATGCCTTGACCCCAGACGAGATGACGGGCCAGTGGCCCTTGATCTTATTGGCCGTAAAGGCGCACCACACCGAAGCCGCAACACGACAGTTGTTACCATTTCTGCGCAGCGATGGCGCGGTTGTGTCCTGTCAGAACGGAATGAACGAACCCGTGATTTCCGATATTGTCGGGCCTGACCGGGTGATTGGTGCCTTTGTCAATTTTCTGGCCGACTACATCGAACCGGGCAAAATCCTCTATGGTGGCCGCGGCGCCGTGGTCGTCGGTGAAATCGACGGAACACAATCGAAACGGGTCAGTGAAATTTACGAAACGCTCAAGCTGTTCGAACCTGACGCGGTGCTGACCGACGATATTTTCGGCTATCTTTGGGGCAAAGCGGCCTATGGCACCTTACTTAAAACCTCTGCAATCGCGGATGCCTCAATCGTTGATTATATCACCGGCGAAACCTATCGCAGTGTGCTGTTGGGGATGATCCAAGAAGTTTTGACCGCCGCACAGGCCGAGTGCGTGTTGCCAAAGTCCTTCAACGGGTTTGAGCCCGCAGTGTTCCTGGCCAATGACACGACGGGCATTGCCAAATCGCTAGAGGCCTTGCGGGCCTATAACGCGCTCTCGACCAAGACCCATAGCGGGGTATGGCGCGATCTGGTGAAACGCAAACGTCAGACGGATGTGGTCGCCCAGTTGAATCCGATCCGCATGATTGCGGCGCGCCATGGGATTGCCACGCCCCTTATGGATCGTTTGATCGAACTTGTTGAAGATGTCGAAGCAGGCCGCCGCGAGGTAGGTGCCACAACATTTGCAGCCCTAAGCGATGTAACATCATGAATATAAAAACAGATTTCCTTTCGCGCTTGGCATCCGATATCGCGGTCGAGCCGATGATGAAGCACCTGACCGAGTTTTCGCGCTGGCAGAAACTGGCAGGAACCGTAGAGGAAGCGACCAGTCTTGAATATGTTCGTCAGCAACTTGATGAATACGGTTTGAAAACAACGCTTCTGCATCACGACGCCTTCATCAGCCTGCCCGAAAAGGCCAGCCTCGACTTTAATGGAAAACGGATCACCGCGATCACCCATTCCATGGCCATACCATCGCCAGAGGCGGGATTAACTCGCACGATCATCGATCTTGGCAAGGCAACACAGGCGGATTTTGATGCCGTAGACCTGCGTGATAAAATCGCTTTGATCAACGGGATGGCCACGCCGGAAATGGCCAAACGGTGCCGCCTTGCGGGTGCAGCCGGACAAATCCACATCAGCACGAACCACAACCTTCACGAAATGTGCCTGTCACCGGTTTGGGGCAATCCAGACGTTGAAACCACGCAGGAACTTCCGACGACATGCGCCATAACCGTGTCAAACGAAGATGGACAGGCAATCCGTGCGCAGCTGTCCAAACAACCCGAACTTGAGGCGACTATTCATGCCAAGGTTGATACGGGATGGCGAAAAACCCCCATACTGGTTGCTGACCTAAGGGCAGAGAATGCAGCCAAAGACGCGCCATTTGTTATGTTTTCCGGGCATCACGACACTTGGTATGAAGGCGTAATGGACAACGGCAGCGCCAATGCGACCATGCTTGAAATCGCGCGTTGCCTTATCCCACATCTCAGCGAAATGCAGCGGCATCTTCGTCTGTGTTTCTGGTCGGGCCATTCCCAAGGGCGGTATTCCGGCTCTGCCTGGTTTGCCGATCACCACTGGCATGAATTGGAGCGCGATTGTGCGGTTCATGTCAACGTGGATTCCACTGGCGGCAAAGGCAACACCCTGCTCAGCTTGGCCCCGGCTGCAACAGAACTCTGCGCACTCGCGGGCGAGGCGATTTCAGTGCATTCTGGTCAAGAACACCATGGTGCCCGCTCTGCACGGAACTCTGATCAGTCCTTTTGGGGTATCGGAATTCCATCTATATTCGGGATATTAAGCTGCCAACCCGTTGAAACCCCCGGTGTGCGCAATGCCCTGGGATGGTGGTGGCACACACCACACGATAAGATCGAACATATCGATCCCGAATTATTACTGCGTGATACCAGGGTGTATTCCCACATTCTGGGCCGGTTGCTCTTTGAAGATCTCCTTCCGCTTGATGTGTCCGCCCAGGTTGGGGATTTGGTCACGCAACTGAATGAAATCACACTGCCATCAGAAAGCACTGTTCCCCTCAAAGCCCTGATTGCAGAGGCTGAAACCTTGAAAGCAGCTCTGTCGGTGTTTCAGGGTAAGACGCCACAAGATGCGCATGCCCGCGTGCGCCGCGACAGAACCTTGATGTGCGTGTCACGCTATTTAGTGCCACTCGACTATACCAAAGGGGATCGGCACCGCCACGATCAGGCATTGCCACTGCCCAAATGGCCAAGCCTGGAACCCCTGCGCTGTCTTTCAACCCCACCGCAAAATCCAACCGCGTTTCATCTTCACAATGGTATGGCCATACGCTGTGCAAACCGGATTTTGTCCGACCTGAGACAGGCAAACAGCCTTCTTCACAGCGAAGGATTGGATGAATGAGCGATAGCAGCCCCTTGCCAATCACTGCCCAAGATCTGGATCTTCCCGCGTTTTTGAACGAACTGCGCAAATGGGTGGATATCGAAAGCCCCACCGCCGATGCCGATGCCGTGAACCGCATGGTTGACCACGTAGAGACCCTGGCAAAAACCGCAGGCTTTGCCGTTTCGCGTGCTCCTGGAACATTAGGGCGGGGGGATATCCTTACCGTGCGCCATGGCCCATCGCCCAACCCAGATCAAAAAGGCATTCTGATTTTGGCGCATCTGGATACGGTTCATCCCATTGGGACCCTAACCGGGCCGTTGCCTTGGAAGGAAGAAGGCAGCCGAATTTACGGGCCTGGTATCTATGACATGAAATCCGGTGCGTTGATGGCTCTAGAGGCTCTTAAACTGGCGCGGGGCTGTGGCGACGGCCCGAAATGCCCCGTTACGATCCTGTTTGTTGCAGATGAAGAAACCGGCAGTCGGGCATCGCGCGCAACGACCGAGGCAGAAGCAAAGAATGCGTTTTGCGTTTTGGTTGTGGAACCGGCACGCGATGGCGGAAAAGTTGTGACTGCGCGTCGCGGCTCCGCGATTTATGAGATTGCGGTCAAGGGCCGCGCGGCCCATGCGGGAACAAATTCGCAAAAGGGGCGCAGTGCCATACGCGCAGCATCCAAGCTTGTGCTGCAATTAGAAGATATGAACGATTTGGCTAACGGGATCGGAGTCTCCGTCGGAACGATAACTGGCGGCACAACGCGCAATACGATTCCAGCGGAATGCCGATTTCAACTGGATGTTCGATTGCCAGACGCCGCCGCAACCGAATGGGTCATCCCTCAGATCGAAGCCTTGCAATCAACTGAGCCGGATATTGAGGTTCAGATCGAAGGCGGATTGACCCGCCCAGCATTTGCGAGGTCTGAGGCAGGAGATCAGCTGTTTTCCTATGCCGCAGATATGGCCCAATCATTGGGATATTCATTAATCGGAATGTCGAGCGGTGGCGGTTCTGACGGTAACTTTACAGGTGCACTGGGTATTCCCACGCTTGATGGGTTAGGACCAGATGGAGAGGGTGCGCATACTCACGTGGAATGCATTTACCCTCAAAGCGTTGCACAGCGAACCGCGCTTTTGGCCAACTTGATGTTGGCATCCCCTAGCAACTGATGATGTAACCGCCACCCGGTTCAACGAAGCGGATCGCGATTCCAGTCCTTATATATCAAATATCGTGCGTTCCCGCGGCCGAGCGCGCCGAACAATTTTGGGCAACAGGGCGCCATCCAGATCGCATCTCCCGCGCAAACCGGATACCATTGTTCTCCTAACCGATAGATCCCGCCGGCATCGTCAAGTTGCGGGGGGACGCACGTGGCGGTCGGTTTTCTTATGACCACCCAAGCAACCTGGTGCCTTCTTAGGCCATCGTTTCCCACCTGAGATTATCGCATACGCTGTCTGGGCCTATCACCGATTCCCCATGAGCTTGCGCGATGTCGAGGACCTGTTGGCCGCGCGCGGAATTGTGGTCAGCTACGAGTCAATCCGCTCTTGAGTTGCGAAATTCGGGCTGAAATATGCCCAAGTAATCCGCCGGGGTCGTCCGGCAGCGGCGGACAAATGGCACTTGGACGAAGTCGTTATTCCGATAAACGGCAAGAAATATTGGCTCTGGCGCGCCGTCGATAGCCGTGCCGATGTGCTCGACATCCTCGTGCAGCCTCGGCGCAACAAACGCGCCGCAAGTCGCTTTTTCCGCAGGTTATTCAAGGCATTTGGTGCGCCGCGGGTGATCGTCACAGATAAACTCCGAAGCTACGGGGCTGCCTTGAAAGAGCGTCCTGCGGGAACAGAGCATCGTAGCCACAAAGGTCTCAACAATCGATGCGAAGGGACACACAGGCCGACACGGCGGCGAGAAAAGATCATCGGTCGTTTCAAATCACTCCGCCAGGCACTACTAGCCATAACCACCCCTGTCGGGCTGTTATGACTATACGGCCAAGGGGTTAAAATCGCGGCAAAGCCCGATCCCCCCTTTGGCGCCCCCCTCTCCCAGTGTCCGAATGACTCGCGACTATGAAGTACGCCGCGCTGTCGCTCTTGAGGTGCCGGTGGATGTTCGGCAAGGTGCGCGGCGTGACGCGATCATTTTCTGCGTCGGGGCAAACGCTTCGCAGGGCCTGCGCCGGACGAATGCCGACAAGCGGCGCGCTGTCATGGTGCTGCTGAATGACCCGAAGTGGTCCGCGTGGTCTAATCGTGAGATCGCGCGGCATGGTGCGGTTGATGATAAAACGGTAGCCAAGTGGCGAAACGAAGGGACTACGGATATCCGCAGTGAGGAACCCCGTACCCATACCACCAAGCACGGCACCACGGCGACCATGAACACCGCCAATATCGGGGCTGGATCAAAACCCGATCAAGAGGCACCCGCCGCCGATCCGCACCGCAAGGGCATCTCCACACTGACCCGTGAAGGGCTTGAGGATGGGGTTACCGGGATGCGCGCGGCGCTGGCTGACGAAGCCCGGCAAGGTCCCGATCGGGTGGAACAGGGCGAGGAAAACACCATTGGCGGATGGCTGGCCTATGGTAACGCGCTGTCACAACTTGATACAGCGGACAGGATGGACCGCGCACACCTCATCTTCGGGATCTGACGGTTGCGACTGGACTGGCGAGAGCGGTTTGGAGAGCGCGGCAATCACAAAAGTCGCTAATCCGTTCTCAAGTTGAAAGAGCGTGCTCCCGGATCGCGGCGAGGTCACCCCGCTTGGATCAGCGCCCGGAAAACGCTCTCGCGATGCAAAATTCCGATCAACCGGTCCTTTTCCACGACTGGAAAGCTCCGGTATGGATGCTCCAGAAATGCTTCGGCTGCCGATACCAGATCGGTGCCTAGGTCCAGGGTGACCGGATTCGTGCTCATGAAATCGCCCACGCAGCCGTTCCATTCGCCATAATAGCTGGCAAGCAGAACAGGCCGGAAGCAATCCTTCTGTGTCAGCACTCCCAACAGTATCCCGCTGTCGTCGGTGATCGGCGCGGCCGCGGTGCCTGTGTCTGCCAATTGTGCTGCGCCGCGACGGATCGGCGTGTCGGGCCGCAGGATCAGGGGATCAGTCGCGACCAGCAGGTCGATGCGCCCGACGGTCACGACCGGGGCTCGGGGGCGCGGCGCGGGCAACCTTCGCAGGCAATGTCCTTCATGCAGGACATGCCACCGCACGATCCGCGCAGCGGCCCCCGCCCCAGCACCAATCCCAGTGCAAGACCGCCGACCGCCAGAAGGAAAATCACCAGAACCAGAAGTATTTCCATCGCGTGCCTCCTAGAGCATGTGCCGGTCAAAATCGGCTGTCATCACCCGCCGAAGCCCATCCGCCTTGGCGAAGAGGAACAACGCAGAAATGCCTTTGCGTCGCGCGAGGTCAGGACCGGTATCCCCGGCTGCCATCAATGCTGTGGCCCAACCATCGGCGATCATGGCGCTGTCTGACAGGACGGAAACTGACGCCAGCGTTCCGAGGGCGGGGCGCGCGCGGTGCGGATCAATTATGTGGCCTTGGCGGTGCCCACCATGGTCAAAACCCTGCGCACGGTTGCCCGAAGTTGCCACCGCCAGGTCGCCAAGCTGCATCACTGCCGACCCACTGACCACATCCGGGCGCGGATCTTCGATCGCGATCTGCCAGCCGCGGCCAGACGGGTGATGACCATACGCAGCCAGTTCGCCGCCAAGGTCGATCAGGAAATGCCGGCAACCGGCGGCGATCAACGCATCGCGCATCAGATCCAGCGCGTGTCCCTTGGCAATACCGCAAGGGTCCATCGTCAATCTGGCGTCATCTTTAGACAGGTGATTGTCTTGCATGTGCAGGCCTGTCCAACGTCCGTTGGCCCCCTCAATGGGTCCAAATCCCAGTTTCCGGACCTGAGGGCCGACGGTGGGATCAAACCAGCCATCGCTCGCCTGCGCAATGTCCAGCGCCGCAGCGACGACACGCGTCGTTTCGCCCGACAGGGCGGTGGGCCCCGAGGCTCGGTTGAAGGCGGAGATTTCGCTATCACCGCGCCAGGGCGACATCAGGCGGTCGATGTCAGCCAGAAGCTTTGCCAGTGCGGGGCGCAGAGTTTCGGTGCCGGTCAGATCGGGCAGGGTGACGCGCCACGTGCTGCCAAAGGCGGCCCCGTTGATATGCTGGACCGCCGGCGCGCCATGCAGGACGGCGGGGGCACAGATCAGCGTGGCACCGGTCATCGCCAGAAGGCAGCGGCGGGTCAGATTGGGGGAAGATCTGCTCATCGAGTCACACTCCGAAATCGTCGTTGAAAATGGATTGCGGCTCGACTCCCAGCCGCGCCAGCATGGCCAGAACGGCCGAGATCATCACCGGCGGGCCGCACAAATAGTATTCGCAATCCTCGGGGGTCGGGTGGCCGCTCAGAGCGGTACGCACGGTCTCGTGGATGAATCCGGTTGCCCCGGTCCAACGGTCGCCGGGGGCGGGGTCGGACAGGGCGGGGGTCCAGCTGAAATTGCTATGGGCGGCGGCGATCGCGTCGAACTCCTGCGTATAGAACAGATCGGCGGCGGTGCGCGCACCATAGAAATAGCGCATCCTGCGCGCCGTACCCTGACCAATCTGTTCGTGGATCATCGCCCGCAGGGGCGCCATACCGACGCCGCCACCGATAAAGATCATTTCGCGGTCCGTGGGCTGAACGTGGAAATCACCGAAGGGGCCGGAGGTCTCGACCGATGCGCCGGGTTGCAGCGCGAACAGCCAACTGGAAACGACGCCGGGCGGAATTTCACGTTCTTGTCCCGCCGGCGGCACCGCAAGGCGGATGTTGAACACTGCGCGCCGCCCATCCTCGGGGCGGCTGGCGATGGAATAGGCGCGGGTGACTGGCGCGTCGGAAGATGCGACCATGTCCTGCCAACCGGCATTGCGCCAGGCGTCGCGAAACGGCGCGTCCACCTCGATATCGCGAAACGCCAGACCATACGCCGGCGCAGTCAGCTGCATGAACCCCCCGGCGCGGAACTCGAACGGCTGACCCTCGGGCAATTCCAGCACCAGTTCACGGATCAGCGGCGCAAGCTGGCGGTTCGAAACGACGGTGCAGGCAAAACCTGAGGCGTCCATGAAATCCTGCGGCACGGTGACCGCGCAGGGACCGCGCAGCACGGTCTGGCAGGCCAGCCGCAGATTCGCCTTGCGCTCGGCCGCCGAGAGCACGCCCTTTTCGGTGGCCTGCGCCTGACCCGCGCCTTCCCCTTCGACCGTGACGCGGCACAACCCGCAGGTGCCCGACCCGCCGCAGGCCGCCGGAATGCCGATTCCGGCACCCTGCAATACCTCAAGCAGGCGGTCGCCGCGCGACGCCTCGATCATCGTGGTGTCGTTGACCGTGACCATCAGCGCCTCGGCCGGGATCAACCGCCGCCGCGTGGCCAACAGCGCCAACGTCAGCGCAAGGATCAACAGGATCATCAGGACAGTGCCGATCGCGATTTCGGTCATGACGCTACCATCTGCGCGAAGGCCGAAAACCCAAGCGACATCATCCCGGCAATGACAAAGGTGATGCCAAGCCCGCGCAACCCGTCCGGCAGATCGGCGTATGCCAACCGCGCGCGGATCGCGCCCAGCATGATCACCGCGACGGCAAACCCGGTGCCTGCGCCCAGCCCGAAGACGGCAGACTCGGCCAGATCATACCTGCGTTCGACCATGAACAGGCTGCCGCCAAGGATCGCGCATTGCACCGTGAGCAGCGGCAGGAACACCCCGAAGGCGGTGTAGATCGCCGGAAAGAACCGATCCAACACCATTTCCAGCAATTGCACCACGGCAGCGATCACTCCGATGAAGGCGATCAGCGACAAATAGGACAGATCCAGCGCGGGCATCCCGGCCCAGCCCAACGCGCCGGGCGCAAGCAGGGCCGCATAGATCAGATGGTTCAACGGCACCGTTACGCCCAGAACTGCAATCATCGCCACGCCCAGCCCCACTGCCGAGGCGGGCCGCCGCGACAGCGCAATGAAGGTACATAGCCCCAAAAAGAACGTCAGCGGCATGTTCTCGACAAAGGCGGCGTGCAGGAACAGGGTGGCCAGATCACTCATGTCCGCTCACCTGCGCTGTCGGGCGGCGTGTGCTCGGGCGCTTCGACCTGTGCGGGCAGTACGCTGCGCACGGCCCAGACCAGACCGCCCAACAGGAAAAACGCACTGGGGGCCAGCAGCATCAGGTTCAGCGGCGTGAACCAGCCACCTTGATCCACCGTCGGAAGGATCTGATAGCCCAGCAGCGAACCGGCGCCGAACAATTCGCGGATCGAGCCGATCACGATCAGCACTAGCGAATAGCCCAACCCGTTGCCAAGCGCGTCGACCATCGCCGGAACCGGCGGGTTCAGGCGCGCGAAACTTTCGCTGCGCCCCAGAACAAGACAGTTGGTGGTGATCAGGCTGACGAACACCGAGAGCTTGCGACTGATCTCGGGCAGAAAGGCCTGAAGGACTTGATCGATCACGATGACCAGCGAAGCGATGATCACGATCTGGATGATCAGCCGGATCGCGCTCGGAATGTGGTGCCGGATCAAGCTGATGAGACCGGCCCCCATGACCACGACCGCGGTCAGCGCCGCCGACATGGTCAGCGCCGTCGCCACCGATGTCGTCACCGCCAGTGCCGAACAGATGCCGAGGATCTGCAGCGTCACCGGATTCTGGCGGACCAGCGGATCGGTCAGAACGGACCAGAGGGCAGGGCGAGCCATCCCCTAGAACTCACCGCGCTGGATGGCGGCAATCAACGGGCCATAGCCCTGCGGCCCCAGCCAGAACCGCACCATCCGCGTGATCGCGTTGCTGGTGCGGGTCGCCCCGGTGATGCCGTCCACCTCATATTCGTTGCCCGACATCCCGCGCGCCACGGCAAAGCGGATGTCGCCCGAGGCATCGGAGACTTTGGTGCCGCGAAATTGCGACAGCCATGCGGGTTCCTCGATCCGTGCGCCCAGACCGGGGGTTTCGGATTGTTCGGTGATGGCAAGGCCCGCGATGGTGGTCATGTCGTCCTCCAGTGCGAGGATGGCGTCGATCGGCCCGTTGTATCCCGACCCGCTGATTGGCAGAATCGCCAGCGAAACATCGCCGCTGTCGTCGCGCAGCAGATAGATCTGCGCATAGTTCGGGCGACTGCCCAACCCGGCCAGATCGGTGGACGGCTCCAGCCCGGTCCAACTCGCCGTATCATCCAAAGCGCCCGGCAGGGTTTCGGGCGTGACATCGACGGCGGCGGCCCCGCGCGCCAGATCAATAACAACAGTGCCAAGGCTGCCGCCTGACTGTTCCAGCAGCGTCGACATGCCGGGGATTCCCGCCACCAGCGCTTCAAGCCGGGCCTGCTGTTCTGCGGCGCGGTTCGCGGTCTGGATCGGCCGCAAAAGTACGGTCGCACCACTGACCATCAGCGCGCAGATCCCCGAGACAAGAAAGGCCATCGCCACCGTCTTTGTGCGGCTTTCGTTGGGCAAGGCCAGAAGGCGGCGCCATAGGTTGATCGGATTCAAATCAACCATGCCGTCGTTTCCTTCGTGCAAGCCATGTTGCAATGGCGATTTCGTCAAGCAGAGGGGCCACCAACGATATTAGAAGCGCTGCGGACACAGCCATCTGCAGGGGCGCGGCGAGTTGCCACTGCACCGCGAACAGGACCATCAGCGCGCCGTAAAGCACCCCGTTCAGCCAGCCGCCCAAGCGGGTCGACGCGCTGGCCACTGGATCGGCGACCAGCAGCACCAGCACAATGCCTGCGGCTGGCAGCACTGGCCCCACCGGCAGCCCGGCCCAGTGCGCCAGCCCCCCGACCAGCGTCGCAGCCAGCACCGTGCGCGCAGGGATCACCCCGGCCACCATGGCGATCAACGCCGCCGGAATCGCCGCCCATGCCACCGGTAGCGGCAGGTCGGCCCAAGGGGCGGCAGGAAAGCCAAAGCCGAGAAACGCAAGCGTCACCGTCGCCGGGTTCAGGACATTGCGACCCCAACCTCCCATCACCAGTTCCGCCATGACCGAGCCGAAACTGATCCCCAGAACGAGCTGGAACAGGCTCAGGTCCGGAGGCGCCAGCATTGCCACCGCCAACGCGGTCAGCGCCCCGGCGAAGGAGGGCGGTTGGGCGCGGACCAGCATGAAAACCAGATGCCAGAACCCCGACAACAGAAGTGTCAGAAGCAACCGGACCAAAGCCGCGCTGCCACCATACCAAAGCCACGCCAGTGCCATGGGCATTACCGCCGCCAGCAACACCAATGCGACCATCTCGCGATCCCACAATCCCCGGGTCACGGAGCGGCCTCTTCGGTGGCGATGAGGTCCAGTACTGTGCGCAGTTGTCCAGAGACGCGTGGGACGGCCCCGGTGACGTAATCGGCCAGCGCAAGATCCTCCTCCAGCAGCGACAGCGCGCCAAGACGGATCGCGCTTTCGGGATCGCCCGAACCCAGTGCGCGGATTAGGGCGTGGGCGGGAATGTCACCGCCCAAGGCCTGTTCCAGCGCCGCAGTGGGAATGACCGGCATCGGTCGGGCAGCGCGGCGTAATGCGGCTCCAAACCAATGGCGATGATCGGCACCAGTTGCACCGGGCAGGACCGTCACTTGCCGGTCGCGGGGGGCCAACCAATGAGCCTGCTGGCCATCCAGCGCCGCGCCGCTAAGCAATCGGTGCGGACCGGGGCGCAGGACACCATGGACCAGACCGCGCAGATCTGCCCCTGGCTGACAGCGCAGCAGACGCGGCTCGCGCAGTCCCGCCCCGGTGACGCTGACCAGACGCGTGTCGGGGACAAGCCCGGTGGCCAAAAAGGAACCGAGACCGGCCACGTCTTCGGCATGGATATCCCAAACGGGGGCGTCTATGCGAGCCGGGTGATGGCGGTGGATCTGGATTCCGGGCAGGCCTTGGGGATGCAACGCGCCGCAAAGAATCCGGCGAACGCCAACCGGGACCGGCAGATCGCTCACCTTGCCCTCGCAAAGCCAGATCTGACCTGCCGTGAGCTTTTGCAACGCTTCAAGACCGGCGGCGAAATCATCCTCTCCCCCTGTCAGAGCCAACTGCGGATCGGGCGCGCCCGGGCGCGTATCGGTGGCCATCACGAAGATTGCGGCGGGACGTTCACCGCTGGCAGGCATCCGCCCGAACGGACGGCTGCGCAGGTTTCGCCATAGACCCGCACCCTGCATCAAAGCACGCAGCGCGGTTTCGTCCAGCGGTGCGTGCGCATACTCATGGCGGTCGTCGCCTTCGCGAAACAACACCAGCCGCAGAAGACGGCGTCCGGGCGCCAGTTCGATCCGCGCCACACGACCCGCCATCGGTGAAACCAGTGCGATTGTCGGATCGGCACGCAACCGCAGCAGCGGCTGGCCCTGGGCGACCAGAGCTTCCTCGTCTACCAAAGGTTCGACCCTCAGTTCTTCGTTGCGATCTGCCGTGATCGCGGCCTCTTCAGTCAACACCACCGGGCATTTCCCGGGCGCAGCCATTGCGACAGCGGGCAGCCGAAGACCTGCGGAAAAGAAGCGATCGAACATCATGCTCCGATCCATTCCTGGCCTGTTACCCAATCAGCGGCTTGGCCGGAACGATTAATGTTGTTAGCATCGTGTCAAATGCGGGCAGTCTAGAACGAATTGATCGAGGCGAGAACCCATGTCTTTCAAAAGCAAACATTATCCGGTGCTTGCGCTTGCGCTTTGCGCCACTCTGACCGCATTTTCGGCCCCGAGCGTCTGGGCGCAGCAGGCAGAGTCCACCACGCCGGAAAAGAACGAGATTGAACAGCTCGAAGAGGCGCTGAAACCCTATGTCATGCCAAGGTCTGGGCCGTTCCGTCCTGATCAGATTGCCATCGGGCAGGCAGCGGCCATCTCAGCTTGGGCAGGATCGGCCCATGCCAATGCGTCATCGGAATCCTTTTCACACTGGAACGATGAAGGCGAGATCCCGCCGGTCTGCGCGACTTGCCATGCCGGAGCTGGCTTTCGTACGTTTTATGGCTTGGACGGTAGCGCGCCCGGGCTGGCCGAACATCCCGTCCCGACGGGTGGGGTCGTCGATTGCGAAACTTGCCACAATCCGGGCCTGTTGGAAGTCAAGGAAGTGCGCTTTCCCAGCGGTTTGATGCACCCCGTCGAACCCGGAGAGGCATCGTGCCTGACCTGCCATCAAGGCCGTGCAGCCGGGACCACGGTGGAGAAGGCGGTGGCCGAGATGGCCGACGATACGCCGAACCCGGAGCTGGGTTTCATCAACCCGCACTATGCGGTCGCCGCGGCGACATGGCTGGGCGGTTACGGCGGGTCGGGGTATCATTATCCCGGCAAGGCGTATTCAGGCCGCTTTTTCCACGCCCGCCCCGTCGCCAGCTGCGCGTCCTGCCACGAGCCTCATACACTGAAGGTGGTCGAGCAATCCTGCATGACCTGTCACGAGGAACCGGCGGCGAAGGATATCCGACTATCACGGCTCAGCTATGACGGCAGCGGAGATCTGACGAAAGGGATCAGCGCCGATATCGCTGCCAATGCGGGTGTGTTGAAACAGATGCTGGCGGACTACGCGACCAAAGTTGTCGGTATTTCGATGGTTTATGACGGACACCGCTATCCGTATTTCTTTGCCGATGTGAACGGCGATGGCCGTGCCGACATGTCCGGCGACAACCCGACCGCCTACAGGGCGTGGACACCGCGCCTGTTGAAGGCCACCTATAACTGGAAATTCGTGACGGCAGATCCCGGTGCCTATGCGCATAATCCGCATTACGCATTGGAATTGCTGTACGATTCTATCGAGGATCTTGCAGGGACGCTGGATCGCGACATGTCTACCCTAGGCATTCAACGGTAAGCTGACCCGAGCGGGACTGGAACCCTGTTACCCGGTAGTGTTGATGGACGCGATCCGGGTCAATATCCGCAGCAACGGGGCGGTCTGCAACAAGGCGGTCTTCGTGGCCCTGGCGATCCTGCCGGACCGCACGCGTGACGTCCTGGGCCTGTGGTTTCAGGCCAACGAGGGCGCCAAGTTTTGGGCAAAGGTGCTAAACGATCTCCGCAATCGCGGTGTCCAAGGCATCCTCATTGCTGTGGTCGACGGCCTCAAGGGCTTTCCCCAGGCCATTGAGGCGGCCTTTCCAAAAACTCAGGTCCAGACGTACATCGTCCATCTGCTGCGCCACTCCATGAGCTTTGCCAGCTACAAGGATCGCAAGGCCGTGGCGACAGCGCTGAAGGCGGTCTACACGGCCTTGGACGCCGGAGCGGCAGAGGCCGCGCTGGCCGAGTTCTTCGCACTCGAGGCCACTCCCCAATCGATGAGGCGGCAGCGAAATTGATTTATCTGGCGCTCAATGCTACATCCAATAAGTGTAGGCGCTCCGTGCGAGAATGGCACGCTGTCAAAAGCCAGTTCGCCATCACGTTCGAAGAACTCTTCCCAATGGCGTAATAAAACGCGTCAGGGCGGCGCTGTTGCGCAAATCGGGCAAAGGCCGCAATGCCCCTTTCGCCGGAGACACTTATCCTACGGCCATTGTGACGGGTATGCCGAGTGCCGTGAAACGGTTCAGCACCGCAGCGCGGATCTGAACCTCGGCAACTTGGCGGTCAAAGTCACGCGCCATGCATTGCCCGGCAGTCGCGCTTGCAGCGATGAGAGGGAGGCGCTGACCAAGCCCCTTCACACAGTTCATCTTCGTCTCAACTCGACTTCGTGGGTGATACTCGGTCCAACGCCGCCACAGTGATCGGCCGAGATATGTTGAGGCCCAGAGCGCCTCGTTGCGGGCCCTGGCTCCGGCAGTGGTCGGCTTCCACGGCATGTCGTTCCGGCGTGGCGGGATGATTGCGGCCGCACCGTGGTCGGACCCTCTCGTGCATGTAAACATGCACTGCCTGGCAGTGGATGGCATTGTGGCACTTCAGCGTATCAAAGGCGCCATCGGCGGTGACGGTTGCGATCTCTTGCTCCGGGTCAATCTGGTCGAGCAATTCTGGCAGCATCGGTGCATCTCCGACATTGCTGGTGGTGACCTCCACCGCCCGGATATCTCCAGTGTTTCCTCGTCGATCCCGAGGTGGATTTTGCGCCAAACCCGCCGCTTCGGGCCGCCCATTGCCCGGCAGTCGAAACGAAGTTTCGATGAGAGGGATGCTTGCGCGCGTGCCACTCACCTTCAACCTTGATGCCGGTGCTGTCCACTGCCCGGCAGTCGCTGCTTGCAGCGACGCGAGGGGGTCAAGAGGTGCAATGGCCCCTTCGATCCGCGATACGGGACAGCCACGTTCAAGGTCTTTTGCCGGCGGCCCAGCGTGCTGAAAATTGGCACGGACCCGTCGAACCCGGCGAGCTTCAGCAGGCTCGCGACAAACCCAGTCGTTTGCCGAAGCGCCATGCCGAAGAGGACCTTGAGCGTAAGGCAGGCCTGAATGGCCGCATCCGTATAGATCGGTTGGCGGCCGCGTTTGCCCGTCGGTGCAGCCTCCCACACCATATCCGGATCGAACCAGACGCTCAGCGATCCACGCTGTTTCAGCGCGAGGTTGTAGTCATGCCAGTTCGTGGTCTTGTAGACTGTCTTTGCAGATATCCTCATGCCGCTAAGCTACCACATTGGATTCCTGTGGTGAATCCCAAGCAGGCTTTGCGCAACAAGGCCGCATCAGCTTCAAAAAGAGCCACAAAATAGAAACTTAACTGGGAAAGCAGGGAAAGACTTGAAAACCAAACGCAGGGATATTGGCCTACCGCCTTGGCAATCGCATTGTTGGGCACGCAATCCTATGCGCAGGAAAAAAATCCTGCGTTTCGTGCATGACAGCAATGGTAACATATACGACAATCCAAACCATGCCTGCGCATCGGTCTTTGCCGGTATTGTGAACACCGGAAGCAACGTGCACTGAAGGTTGAGATTTATCCCGGCGGTCAACTTGGCACAATCGGCGAAGCAGTCCAGATGGTGCACGATGGTGTGATCGAAGTGACCAATGCCTCGATAGGAGCCCTCGCGCCTTATTATCCACGCATCGACGTTCTGAACCTGCCCTTTGCCTTCGCCAGCAATGGCGCAGCCGATATGACTTTTAATGGCCCGTTCGGTAATGCGCTGGCAAAAGATATCGAGGCAAGCTTGGGCGATGTCTTGGTTGTGGGCTATCCGGATACTGGCGGCTTGTTCGTGATTTCGAACTCGAAAAGGGAAATCTCCACGCTCGAAGAAATGAAGGGAATTCGCATGGGTACCATGACGCTGCCGTCACATCAGGCGATCATGAAGTCCCTCGGCATGGAGGCTTATCCGCTAGCCTTCTCCGAAGTCTATTAGGGGCTTCAAACCGGCGTAATCGATGGGCAGATGAATCTGATCCCGATCTTGGTTTCCGCCAAGCTTGATGAAGTGCAGAGCTATCTCACGTTGACCAACCACCTTTAATTGCCATTCACGATGCTCTTTAACAAGACATTCTATGAAGATTTGACCGAGGATCAAAGGGATTTTATCCAAACCGCAGCGCAATCCTGCGAAGCAGCGGCCTACGGCATTTCCCATATCATTGAAGCCTCGGATCGTGGTCTGGCCGGACTGGCGGACAAGATTACAATCACAGCAAAGTCACCTAAAGATCGTACTGAGATGCGTGAAGTAACGGGCGCGGCGTTTGACAAGTTTATGCTCGAAACCCACGGCGAGGATGCGATCGCGCTGGTAGACTTCCTCAAGGCCGAAAGCGAAAAAGCAAATAATACGCGCTACTTCGGAGAATAAACTCCACGACAAATCATCTTGGGGGCAGGGTATGACTTGCCCCCAAAATCCGCGCGCCGCGTCGTTATCGGCCGGGCCCGAATCCTGACTCTCAATGCCAACGAAAGAAAATTTTATGCGATCGACCCTTGGGGAAACCAGATCGAGCGTTCAGCGCACGCACGCCCTGATTTGCAATGACAGTCACGGGGATAGTCAAGTTATCGGCGATCTTGGCAGCGAAAGTCGGGACGCCGGATCTCAAACAGCGTTTAGCTCACGAGTGATGTCGTCCCAGATCCAATGGGCGTCGGCTCTGGATTGTCTGTAAGTAGCGGCTGAAAGGGTGTGTCGGCGCGGCCGGAAGATGTTTTGGACCTGATCATGGACGGACAAGAACCGCTGGGCTTGGCGGGGAGATTTGAAACGACCGATGATCTTTTCTCGCCGCCGTGTCGGCCTGTGTGACCCTTCGCATCGATTGTTGAGACCTTTGTGGCTGCGATGCTCTATTCCCGCAGGAGGCTTTTTCAAGGCAGCCCCGTAGCTTCGGAGTTTATCAGTGACGATCACCCGGGGCGCACCAAATGCTTTGAATAGCCTGCGGAAAAAGCGACTTGCCGCCCGTTTGTTGCGCCGAGGCTGCACGAGGATGTCGAGCACATCGCCACGGCTATCGACGGCGCGCCAGAGCCAATATTTCTTGCTGTTTATCGGAATAACGACTTCGTCTAAGTGCCATTTGTCCGCCGTTGCGGGACGATCCCGGCGGATTGCTTGCGCATATTTCAGCCCGAATTTCGCAACCCACGAGCGGATTGACTCGTAGCTGACCACAATTCTGCGCGCGGCCAACAGGTCCTCGGCATCGCGCAAGCTCATGGGGAATCGGTGATAGGCCCAGACAGGGTATGCGATAATCTCTGGTGGGAAACCGTGGCCTAAGAAGGCACCAGGTTGCTTGGGTGGTCATAAGAAAACCGACCGCCACGTGCGTCCGCCCGCAACTTGACGATGCCGTTGCTCAATGACCTGACCATCAGCATTGTTGCGGTTGCGGCTGCGCGCCTCCGTGCACTGCAGAAAAGTCGAAGGAAGGGGTGAGTGAGGCCGAGCCGCGCGATGCGATGGGCCGAGACCCGACAACGCAACAGTCCCACTACCAGAGCCTACAGAGCCTCACGCCAGCTGACGCCTACTCCGAGCGCGGCCAGATCATTCTGAAACAACGGGAAAGGATCAAACAAAAGACCACCGAAACCCGGCGCTTGCTTCACCGAAAATCCGCCGCATAATCGCATGGACTAGATGAGCCAGAGCCTCCCTTAAATCAGGCAGCCAAATGGCCCAAAATCCCTGACGAAGGAAAATGCCGCCGGAATGCTACGATGATCGCCTCCTCATCGAGCGTCAGCACCGTGGATTTCGCGTCCTTCGGCCCGGTCGGCAGATCGGCAACCGACGTCCGCTTGCACTACTTGGCCACGCCTTCTGATTGATCCCGTAGCGCGCCGAAAGCGCCCTCAGGCTCTCTTCACTATTTTGTATTGCTCGACGGATTGCCTCAGTCGTCGTGGCGCTGCCGTGAAAAATCTGGCCCATAGTGCCTCCTTCCAGTCCAACGAAAAGATTGCACCATCAAAGTCCGGGATCAAACACCTAACCGGCTCACTTCTGCGTGGACATCTATACCTTCGGGGCTATCTGGATCGCGCTCGCGCTGCCGAGATGGGATGGCCACCGCCAGATGATTTTGTCCGACACCGACCTCGACCGACTGATCTATCCGCGGACAGCGCGGGACGTTTCGAACCGTGCGACCCAGCCTGACTGGGCGTATATCCACCGTGAGCTGCGCCGCAAGGGCGTGACGTGGTCCCTGCTGTGGGAGGAATATCGCGCCAATTACCCTCAGAGCTATGGCTACTCCCGGTTCTGCGACCTTTACACGCGGTGGGAAGGCAAGCTGTCGCCGGTGATGCGTCAGCGCCATCTGTTACCCGGCAGGTGAATGCTTGCATTCACCGAGAGGGCGGCCGGCGAGTGGCTGTTTGTCGATCACGCGGGGCACACGATCGATGTGATTGATCCCCAGACCGGCGAGGTGCGCCCTGCACAGCTGTTCGTCGCGGCGCTCGGGGCCTCAAGCTACATCTTTGCGGAGGCGGCCTGGACGCAATCCCTGCCAGATTGGATCGCGAGCCATGTGCGCGCCTTTGGCTTCCTCGGAGGTGTATGGCCCAGATTGTGTCCGGCAATCTGAAGGTCGGGGTCACAAAGGCCTGCTTCTATGACCCTGCAATCAACCGGACCTATGCGGATATGGCTACCCATTACGGCACGGCCGTGGTGCCTGCGCGGCCGCACAAACCCAAGGATAAAGCAAAGGTCGAGGCCGCGGTTTTATTGGTTGAGCGCTGGATCCTGGCGCGGCTGCGTAATCAATAATTCTTCAGCTTTGGGGACGTGAACGCTGCCATTCGCCCGCTGCTGGACCGGCTCAACGACAAGGTCTCACGCCATCTCGGGGCCAGCCGCAGGCAGCTGTTCGAGCGGTTGGACAAGCCCGTCCTGAAGCCACTGCCGGTGGCGCCTTATGTCTACGCCGAATGGAAGAAGTGCCGCGCCGGGCTCGATTACCACATCGCGATCGACAGGCATTATTATTCGGTGCCCTATCAGTTGCTGAAGAAAGAGCTGTGGGCGCGTATCACCGCCCGGACGGTCGAAGTCTTCCATATCGGCAGACGCGTGGCCTCGCATGTGCGCACTTCCGGCAACGGGCAGCATTCCACGCAGCGCGACCACATGCCGGCACACCACAGGTTCCGCGAAGATTGGACGCCGCAGCGCCTCCAGGCCTGGGCCGCCCGTGTCGGGCCGAACGTCGCGATCTTCGCAGAGGTCGTTATGCGCGACCGCAAGCACTGTGAACAAGGCTATCGCACCTGTCTGGGCGTGATCCGGCTGGCTGACAGGTTCGGTCGAGACCGCCTCGCTGCTGCCTGCCGAAGGGCGCTTGAGATCAATGCCAGGTCCTACTCATCGGTCCAGTCCATTCTGAAGAATGGGCGGGAAAGCAAACCTCGTAACCGCGCCACGGAGGAGCCTGCCATCACCCACACCAACATCCGTGGCGCCGAATACTTCCATTGAAAGGACCCGACAAGCTCCCTCATCCAACCCTCGATCACCTGAAGGCAATGCGACTGGACCGCATGGCCGAAGCCTTAGCGGACCTTCAGGCCCAAGATGGTGCCGCCGATCTCAGCCACGCCGAATGGCTTGGTCTGCTGGTCGATCGCGAAGTCGCAAGCCGAGAAACCAAGCGCTTTGAAGCCCGGATGCGCTCCGCCAGGTTGCGCCATGTGGGTGCTTGCCCAGAAGATGTCGATTGCCGCGCGCGGCGCGGCCTCGACAAGGCGCTGTTCCAAAGTCTACTCACCGGCAAATGGATCACCGACAAGCGCGGTCTGATCCTCACCGACCCCTGTGGGGTCGGCAAAACCTGGCTCGGCTGCGCCCTGGCACAAGCAGCCTGTCGCGACGGTGTCACCGTGGTCTACCAGCGAATGCTGCGCCTCTTCGAAGATCTGGAACTGGCCCATGGAGACGGTCGCTTCCCCCGGTTGTTTCGCAGCATCACGAAAACCCAGCTGATGATCCTCGATGATTGGGGGCCGGACCGGCTTACCGCCACGCAGCGCCGCAATCTGATGGAGATCGTCGAGGAGCGATACGGTCGCAGCTCAATCATGATCACCAGCCAGTTGCCCATCAAAGCGTGGCATGACGTCATCGGCGAGCCGACATTTGCCGACGCCATTCTCGATCGCATCGTTCACAACGCCTACCGCATCGAGCTGGAGCGGCAATCTATGCAGAAAACCATCGCCAAAATGGATGACGGCGAAACGCCCCAAACCTGATACCTGAAATCCGCTGCCTCAGGGCAACGCGGCACAGGTGGGCGAATATCCCGGAACAGGTGGGCGCGTGTTGTCGGAATGGGTGGGCGAATGCTCCGGAATACGCATGGGCAGTCTGGGAAGTTGAGGCTAGGGGTTTACGCATCCTTGTCCGGCTTTGGGTCGTCATGGGTAAGAAAGATCAACGTACAGCATTGCAGCTATCTGAACGATTTCGGGGCGGTTCCGAGGCGTCTGAAGATGCGCTTGCTCATCCTCAGACGCTTCAAGACCGCTCCTTCCGGCCTGGGCCGGTTTGTTCTGACAGCGTCACTGTCCAGCTTTTGGTGCCTGCCATCCCGTCGAATTGATGGCAGGCACCGCAATAAAACCCAGTTCGGTTTTACGAGGCTCAGAGTGGGCTCTCGGGGGTCAACCCTTCGATTGCATAGACACGCGTAGGTGAGCCGTCTGCGCGTGGCAGTTTCAGCGGTGCCGCACTGAGGAAGCAGTGCGATCCTGACAGGCTTGACGTGTTCACGACATATTCGATCAGCGTGATTCCGGCCCGCAGACAGACGTCGTGGGTCACATGCTCTTCTGTCGGAGCCATGACACCATCCAGCAACAGGCGGATGGCATAGTCCTGCGGAAAATCGACAGCAATTGCCGTCGGTTTGCGCGCAGCAAGCCATTCTGCAGCGTCGCGGGTCAGATAGGGTGCATCGGTCCAGAACGTGCGATCGCGATAGTCCCGTTGAAGATCCCAACCGGACGACAGCAAAAGGATCTCACCCTCTGCTCCGCCCGGATCAGCGCGTTCAAGCCTTTCGGCGTCGATTGCCTCGTTCGGTTTGACGTCACGCAGGTTCAGAATCCGACAACGGCCAACGACATGTGCAAGCGGTGTCGCCTCTATCGTTGGCGCACCTGCGATAAAGTGGGCCTGCGCATCGACATGCGTGAACCCGTGACAGGTGGTAGCCAGGCGGGAGACCCTGAATTCGTCCCCCGCCGCGATATCGCCTTTGACTTCCAGATCGACCGGCCAGCGCAAATGCGGCTCGATCATCATGCTAAGATCAACGATCCGCATTAGCTGGCGGCTCCTTTGATCTGATCCAACAGATCGGTGCCAAAGGTTGCCACAAAGTCTTGTTCAACCGCTTCGGTCACAATTTCTGCGAAAGCTGCGCGATCAGGTTCTTCCACAACTTCCATGCCTGCTGTTTTCAGCTCAGCAAGGCTTGTTGCTTCGGCGTCTTCGTTCATCTGCCTTTGCGTCACTGCCATGTCACGCGCAGCACCGAGCAGAACGTCTTGCAAGGCCGCGGGATAGGCCGCGAACTTGTCGTTGTTCATGCAAAGAGGGGCGGTGGTAAAGGCGTGCCGGGTCAGTGAAAGGTGCTTTTGCACTTCGTAGAAACGGGCATTCAAGATAAGTGTGACGGGGTTTTCCTGCCCATCGACCGTTCCAGTTTCCAAAGCGGTGAACAACTCGGTGAATGCCATCGGTGTCGGAGACGCGCCAAGAAGTTGGAAAGCCTTGATATGCGCGGGGTTCGGAGTGGTTCTCAGCTTTAGGCCGCGAATGTCGTCGGGAGTTGCGACGGCGCGCCGATCGTTGGTCAGGTTCCGCCAGCCAATATCCCAAGTGGACAGGGCTTTGATGTTGGATCCTTCAAGCTCTGACCGCATTCCGTCGCCGATCGGGCCATCCATGACAGCGGCCACATGATTGCGGCTTTGGAACAGAAACGGCAAATCAAGTACGTTCAGGACAGGTGCAAGACCGGTAAAGTATGGGTTGCCGGTGATGCAAAAGTCGATGGATCCCCCACGAACGGCACCGATGATCTGCTGATCCGATCCAAGTCCGCCATTGGGGAACACCTGGACTTCGTATTCGCCGTCTGTGTCGGTCTTGATGCGATCGGCAAATTGCAGCGCGGCGGCCTGCCAGCTGTCCGAAGTCGGGTGCGGGTGTGCAAAGCGCATCCGAGTTGCTTTGGCTGCGGCGGGGCTGCCAATAGAGAACAGTGCGACACCGGCGGCAGCGCTGGTAAGGGCGGTTCTGCGAGTAAGCTTCATAGTTTTCTCCCGAGTTTAAAAGTTTGCAGAAAGATCAGCGACCCATGAACCAAGCCGTCGGAACGGTTATCAATTCAGGAACAAGGATCAGCAGAATTAGGACAAGAACCTGCGACAGCAGGAAGGGCAGGACATTGCGGATGACCTGTTCCATGGGCGTTTTACTAACGGCGCAGGTCACGTTGATAACGGTCCCGACCGGAGGCGTCAGCAGCCCGATTGCGGTGGCCATGATGAAAAGCACACCGAAATATACCGGGTTAATGCCTGCCTGTTTGACAAGTGGCATGAACACCGGCGTGAGGATCAGGATGGTCGGAATGAAATCCAGAACCATCCCGATCAGCAGGACCAAAAGCACCATGACAAGCAGAAGCAAGGTCTTGTTGTCCATGACCGGCCCAAGAAGCCGGGCCACTTCGCCCGGAACGTCGGCAATCGTGATAAGCCATGCCGAAACCATGGCCGCAGCAACCAGAAACATGACCGCAGCCGAGGTTTTCAGCGCAGAAAGCATGAGTTCCCGCATCTCTGACAGCTTAAGCTCGCGATAGATAAAGCCTCCGACAAAGGCGGCATAGACGGCTGCAACCACGGCGGCTTCGGTTGGCGTGAACACGCCCATCCGCATCCCACCAACAATCAGCAGGGGCATTCCCAAGGCCCAAAGGCTGTCCACCAAGGCTTTGCGCACTTCGCGGCGATCAGCCTTGCCTTCACGGGCCACTGGTTCGTCACCGGCGATCAGCCACCAAGTGAAGGTCAGTGAAAGGGCCATAAGAATGCCCGGTACAATGCCAGCCATGAAAAGCTGCGTGATCGAAACACCGGCGGCGACGCCGAAGACGACAAATCCGATAGACGGTGGAATGATCGGCGCGATGATCCCGCCCGCAGCAATCAACCCTGCGGCGCGTGGGACATTATATCCGACCTTGCGCATCATCGGGATAAGGATCGACGCCAGTGCCGCAGTGTCTGCAACGGCAGATCCCGAAATGCTGGCCATGATAAGGGCGGCGACGATGGTCACATAGCCAAGCCCGCCGCGCTTGTGGCCCACAAAGGCCACCGCAAGATTGATGATACGGCGCGACAAGCCGCCCGCATTCATAAGCTCACCGGCAAGCATGAAAAATGGTACGGCCATCAATGGAAAGCTGTCCGCACCACCGATGAGATTCTGTGCGAGAATCTGGGCATCGAACATGTCCAGATGCAACATCAGTGCAACACCGCAGATGAGCAAAGCGATAGCTACAGGTGCGCCAAGGGCCATCGAGCCAAGAAGCGAACCGAGAAAAACGAATAACATTAAGAACGCGGCTCCTTGTTCGAAGCACTCTGCGCAAGCAATTCATCGACTGCCATCGGTAGCGGTTCGATGAACCGCCCGGTCAACAGGCGGAGCAGCTTTTGCAAGTTCAGTCCGGCAATGCTCAGACCGCAGGCGATTCCGGCAACATAGGTCACGCCCAGAGGTATCCCCGAGACCGGGGAATAGTTGGTCATGTTGATCTTCGCCTGCGCCCAGCAACCAATTACCAGCAAGGACATGCAGAACAGGCTGGCCAGTTCGACACTGATCCGTGACATCAATCGCGCCTTTGGGTGCATCATGTTGACCACGGCCGACATCCCAAGATGCCCGTCCTCACGTGCCACCAGAAACGCGCCGCCGAAGGTCAGCCAGACAAAAATCATCCGCGAGACTTCTTCAGAAATCGTGATGCCGGAATTGAATCCATAGCGCAGCACGACATTTCCGAAGACCATTGCGATCATCACGACGAAGCCTGCAATCAACAGGTTTTCGACCGCTGCAAGCAACCAAGCTCGCAGGGTCATTCCATATATGTTTTGTGTTGTCATGGGCTAGAGTACGAACCGCCCGCCATCAACCATCAGGACTGATGCGGTGACATAAGAGGCTTCATCAGAGGCCAACCAAAGAACGGGATAGGCAACTTCCATTGGATCAGCCCAACGGCCCATCAGGCAACCGCCCTGCGCCTCAAGATCAATGTCTGCCTGCGAACGTCCTGCTTCTTCTGCCCGCCGACGGTGGAACGGCGTAAAGGTCAGGCCCGGGCAAACGCTGTTAACGCGAATTCCGTGCTTTGCCTCTTCAAAGGCAAGCGTTTTGGTCATCGACACGATCCCGGCTTTGGTGACGTCATATTGCCCCATTCCTGCGCGTGGATTGACCGCATGGGTCGACGAGATATTGACGACACTGCCGCGCCCGGATGCGCGCAGATCACCGATGACTTCCTGCGTCAGCCAAGCATAGCTCAGCAGGTTGACGGCGAAGATTTTATCCCATGTTTTGGTGCGGGCTTCGGCCAATGCTTCGTAGGACCGCATGCCAGCACAGTTGACCAGAGTGTCGACCGGCCCAAAATCGGCCCGGGCCTGATCCGCTATGTGTTTGGCACTGGCTTCTTCGCCGACATCGGCGACCAGCGTTGAAAGTTTGATGTCTTTCTGTTCCGCGCGAAGTGTCGTTTCGACTTCGGCCAGCGCGGCCTTGTCTGAATCGACCAGCAGCACCGATGCGCCTTCACCGCACAGCAATTTACCGATTGCCGAACCGATGCCCCCGGCTCCGCCGGTCACAATCGCGACTCTGCCTTCTGTACGTCCCATCGTTTTCTCCATTTGTATAACTTAGCTAAGCAGGGTGATTTCCTGGGAAGGATCTTGGCGCAGCCAGATGATGCGAAAGAGCCAGACCAGGCTGTAAATGGCCATCAGGAACCCACCCGCCGGGATCGCCGCGTACCAGTATGTTTTGTCCAGACGCAGGAACGGCGTCGTCTCGCCAGAAGCTGCGGCGAAAAGCCAGCCGTAATAGGTCAGCATCATAGCGAAACCGAACATCAGCAGATTGATGCAAACCGCGAGAGCAAACTTCGCGCGGGGCGGCAACATGCCTTCCACGATTGCGACGCGATAAAGCAGACCATCGCGCCAAAGCGTTACCGTCGCCAAGATCACGATCCAGATGAACAAGAGCTCGACGATCTCGTCATAGCCACTGATTGTGAACAGCGGCACGAGCCTTAGGATGATGGACATGCCAAGTAGCAGGAACAGCGCCGCGAGCATGATGATGCAGGTGATTTTGCAGAAACCGGCAACTGCATTATCCATTTTTTGCAAGAAATCCATCATCAAAACCCGTAGCCAAAGTAGTGTGGCAGCCAAAGTGAGATCGCCGGAATATAGGTGACCAGCAAAAGGCTGACGATAAGGCCGATGAAATACGGCCATATTTCCCGCACGATTTCTGGGATCGGTACGCGTGCGACACCTGACACCACATAGAGACAAAGACCGACGGGGGGCGTTACAAGACCGATCATCAGGTTCAGCACCAAGACAACGCCGAAATGGATCGGGTCGACCCCTATGCTTTGCACCACGGGCATCAGCACGGGGAAGGCGATGATCATCAGGGCAATGCCCTCGATGAACATGCCAAGAACCAAAAGCGCGATGGTGATGATCAGCATGATCACCCAGGGTTCGCTGGACAGGCCAAGCAGTGCCTGAAGAATGGCGTTGGGGATCTGCTGCTGGATCAAAACCCAGCCGAATGGTGCTGCGAGGGCAATGATGAACATGACCTGCGCGGTCTGACGCGCGCTTTCCCACAGGACGTCATAGACTTGAGTATATGTAAGCTCTCGATAGACCCACCGGCCAAGTCCGAACGCAAAGGCCGAGGCCACAACGGCCGCCTCTGTCGGTGTAGCGATGCCGGTGAGAATGACCGTCAGAATGGCTGGCGGCAGCATCAGGGCAGGGAAGGCGGCCAACAGGGTTCGCACTGCCTGTCGGAACGGCGGAAAACCGGCACCCCGTGGCAGGTTAAGATAACTGGCTGAAATTGCGATGGCCGTCATCAGGCATACGGCCATAAGCAATCCGGGCAGGATGCCCGCAAGAAACAATGCTCCGACCGATACGTTTGCGAGACTGCCATAAATGACGAAGGGAATGCTGGGCGGAATGATCGGCCCGATGGTCGAAGAAACGGCAGTGATCGTTGCGGCATAGCTGGGCCGGTAACCTGCGGCGGTCATCGCCTTTTGCTGGATGACACCCATACCGGCGGCATCTGCGACGGCCGAGCCCGACATTCCTGCAAAGATCACGCTGGCCAACGTGTTAACATGGGCAAGCCCACCGCGAATTCGGCCCACCAAAAGCTGCGCCACGGCAAAAATTCGTTCTGTCGTGCCGCCGACATTCATCAGGTTTCCGGCCAGGACAAAAAATGGAATGGCCAGCAGCGGAAACGAGGTCGTTCCAGCATAGACCCGCTGCACGAAGATAAAGAGCAGATCCGGCCCGACAGTAAGCACCATTGTTGCAGCCGCGATCAGGCCAAGGGCAATCGCAATGGGAACCCCTCCCATTATTACGATGCATATGGCGACGATTAGCGTGATGGTGAGCATTGCCGCAGGCTCCGGAATTGTGTTGCGGGACGGAGACGGGAACGGAGTGTTGCCTCCGTTCCCGTTAATGGATCTGTGGTGAGTTTAGGACCGTGCGGCTTGCACCAGGCTTTCCCATTCTGTCCAGGTTTGGTCACCAAGTGCTGCACGCAGCTGATCGTAGGCCGGACCCATTTTGGCGCGGAAAGGCTCTACTGCTGGCCGTGTAACTGCAATGCCGAGACCTTCCATCGTTGCGATGGCAGCCTCTTCGCCGCTTTGCACTGCCTTACGTGCCTCATTGCCTGCCTTGATGGATTCTTCGGAAATGATCGCACGCTGTTCTTCAGTCAGCCGGTCGTTCCAGACCCGCGGATTGGCGCAAAGCATGATGGTTGCGTAGATATGCTTGGTCAGTGCCAAGTGGTTCTGCGCTTCAAAGAACTTGGCAGCAAAGGTTGTCGAGACGGGGTTGTCCTGTCCGTCGACCATCTTGTTCGCCAGTGCCAGATAGACTTCCTGGAAGGCGACAGTCTGTGTCGAGGCGCCAAGCGCTTCGAATGCTGCTTTGATGGCCAGTTCTGGCGGAACGCGGATCTTCAAGCCTTCGACGTCTTCTGGTGTGTTCACTGGGCGGCGGCTGTTGGACAGTGCTCTAAAGCCCCATTCAAAGTTGGCAATCCAAGAAAAGCCGGCTGTCGCAAGCTGGGCTTCGATCCAGTCACGCGCGGTCACGTCCAGCACCTTGTGGGCATGGTCGTAGTCGTCAAACTGATAGGGGATGTTGATGGCGCCAATGGTGGTCGAAAGCGCTTCGATATTGGCCGGGTTCATCAGAATAAGGTCAATCGCACCAAGTCTGGTCTGCTGCGCCGTATCGGTCGGCGAACCAAGCGCGTTGTTTGCGAAGATCGTGATGCCGATCTCTCCGCCGGTGCGCTCTCCGATGCGGGCGACCATCGCCTCGGCCGCAATATGCACCGGGTGACTTGTGTCCGCCGGGTGTGTCAGTCGCAACTGGGTCGCTGCGGATGCGAAGGGTGCGCGCAGCACCAGTGGAGCAGCCAAGCCCCCGGCCAGAACAAAACGGCGGTTAAGTTTAATGGATCGTGACATATTGCCTCCCTGCAAATTCACTTTGGTTCGTTCGTCTAGATAGCTTTCTTGATCCTATTCAGGGCTCGCTTAACCACCCTGCCTCCCGGGCATTTGGCTATCGTGACTGCCGACGGTCTGTATCGGACTGCCGTTTCGAAAAACTTTCTGCGCCCCGGTGTCGTTAGAATTGCCGAGTGACTGAGGTCTGGAATTCGCCTTTGAAAGAGCTGTGACGACGGCTGTGCACATTCTATATCGTATAGGATATACATTACTGATCAAGAGATTCCCCTTTTCCATCGTCCGCGGTTCACTCCCCCAACCCCACTAGAGTTGATCGCGCACCGCAGTCCTGCTTTCGACTCTTTGGGGTTTATCATCCGGAAAATCCTGTTGTGTGTTTCAAGTCGGCCTGTTGGCACAGCCCGCCCAGTCAGCGATCTGCCAGCATTTCATCATCCATTTCTTTGCGCATTGACCAAAGTTTTGACTCTTGCGGCGCTTCGACCATGTCCATCGTAATCACGGTTCCTGCTGGAACATCGCAATTCAGTCGGTGGTGGCACATCATGTGAAACGGGATGGGCGCGCCGGGTCGGGCAGCACGGGCCGGGACGAGAAGCCCGTCTATGCCTTCCACCTCATGATGGCGCCCCTTCGGCTCAAGCAAGGTTCCCTTGCTCAGTGGTCGGTTTGTGCGTCCCACCAGATCAAACCCGGCTTCTACACGTCCGGAACCAGAAGACCTCTTTTCGAGACCTGCAAGCAGAATGGTTGTCGCGGATTGCACCCCAAGCAAGTGGACCGGGTTTACAATGGTTGCAGACTTGCCATCGCGGCTGACCAAATGGCCCTTTTCGCGCAGGAATTCCCAAGTATAGCTGTCCTCGCAGGCGACAGTTACAAAGACGCCACCCGCAAGGCTGAATTCATCCGGGCGCCGCAAAAGATTGACAACATCGACCACTCCGCCGCACGATAGCATACCGCCCGGAACAAGCAGATCAGGTATTTCCTGCACCCGTGCGACAGGGGCGTGAAAATCTGCTCTGTCGACCCCCAGCCCAAGGGCATTGGCGACAAGTCCCATTTCTGTAAGATCGGCCACCGTTCGTTGTGGGATTTCCGTCAGTTGCGCGGCGCGTGCCGCGATGACCTCGGCAGGATCTCGTTCTGCGAAATTCCATAAGTCGCCAAAGCCGGGGACCGAAACCGTTTGGGAGACACAGGTTACGGTTTCTCTCGCCGGGTCGAATACAAAGTCATACTCGCTGGATTTTGCAGCACTCAGAACCTCAAGCCCAACGACCTGCGCCCAAAGAACAAGTTGCATCAACAGGCTGGGCTGATCGCCATCGACAGGTGTATAGACCACTCCGGCTGAGGTTGCGCGCTTGGCAAGAAGCGGGCCGATAACGGAGTCGGCCTCTTTAGACACCATGACCAAGTGACGGCCCTCGGAAATCGCCAGTGCAGCATGGGTTGCGGCGGCTTCGGGATGCCCGGTTGCTTCTACGACAACATCGACAGTCATGCGCGGAACGAGTGTTCCATCGTCAGTCAGCACGATTGAGCCTGCTTCAATGGCAGCAGTTGCCTGAACAAGTGAATTCGTCTGCACGACGCGGTCTTCGGAAATGCCCGCTGCCTTGATGGCAATCAATGCGCGGTCAGCATCGGTGTCACAGATTGCGACGATGTCCAGCCCGGCAGCTTTGCGGGCCTGAAACAGCAGCGAACGTCCGTAGTCGCCAAGCCCGATAAGCCCGACCCGCAGTTTATGTTGCTTGGCTTTTTCAAGCAGGGAACCGTAGTGCAAGCGCCTTCTCCTCCAGAAGCAGGGCAAAATTCAATATGTCGACGGCCGCAGCCTCAAGTGTAGGTTTCGCCTGGCCGGTTCGGCCGGGTGAACTCCAAGTGACACCTTGACGGTGATGTTTTCGTGATCCTTCCCCGGGTGGAAAACGCTTGCACCAATAGACAGTTAGGCCCTCTAAAACCTAAAATGCATGCAAAGAGACGGATTCGTCAACAAATTATTCTGGAATGTACGAATATTCGAGTAGGTTGCGTGCAATCTATCCTGTTTCCCGTTTGCGGATATGGCACCATCTTTAAAATGGGCTCTGAAAACACGAGGCTGGCCAAATGACAGAACACATAGATTCGACTGCTCCTTTACCCGATTTCGCCGACGAGAACGGCCAGACACAGCATGTGCGTGTAACCGACTGGTTGCGGGATCGCGTCATTGAAGGGGAGTTTGGGCCGGGCGACCGAATACCAGAGGTCAGGACATGCCAGCGCTTGCGAATCTCTCGTACGCCGCTGCGCGAGGCGATCAAGGTTCTTGCCGCAGAACGGATTCTGACCTTAAAGCCCAATCGCGGGGCCATTGTCACACAGACCAATCCGCAAGATGTGGATCACGCCATGACAGTGATCGCATCGCTGGAAGGGCTTGCCGGAGAGTTGATGTGCCAACGTGTGACGCCCGAAGAGATCGAGCGTCTGACCGTCCTGACCGCGGAGTTGACGGATCGGTTTCTCGACAGTGACCTTCTTGGTTACTTTAAGGTCAATCAGGAGATCCACCGTCTGATCGTTGAAGGCTCTCGCAATCCGACGTTAATGGAGACGATGATTCAGCTTAACAACCGCTTTGCCCGTTACAGATATGACAGCAACAAGTCGCCCGAACGGTGGAAGCGTGCGATTCAGGAACATGAGCAGATCCTGATTGCCATTTCCGAGCGTAACGTCGCGCTTCTTGGTGCATTGCTGCGCTCCCATGTTTCTCGCGGATGGGGTGTCGCCAAGGAAGAGACGTTGGCAGAGCAGAAATCAGGGAGGGCGGGCCTTCCTGATTGACCATCTGAACCCCAGTTTAATGCCATCGTGCAAGTGTCATCATCTTGTCGCTGCGGCCAGCGGGAACGGTTTCCTTTCCGAAGCGGTTCGGGGCTTGCACGTTCACCTTAATATCTTTCGGCATCTCTATAAAATCAATGCGTCGGTGTCGGCCTTAAGTCCGTAACATATCGCGATTTCGTCAATCAGCGAGTCTGAAGGCCGCTGCTGGTCGCAAAAGCCACCTCCTGCACACCCAAGCAACGCCGCGAACAGATCCGATCCGCGCCTCAAGCCACAATGACGAACTCTTCCGTATCGACATATGGTTCAACCGGACCAAAAAGGGGTGAGCTTTGCAATGGAAATTGACGTTCGTCAGTCGCCGCAACAGTGATCTCAGTTGCCAACTAATCCTATACGATATACAAGATTTTGGATACGTATTGCGTTAATGCTGGCTTTCCATTATTGAATGCAATTTCAAAGGTGGTGAAGCAGGCCGTTACTCCTTTGAATAAAATAGACTTTTGGGGAGGAAAAGTTATGGCGTTGCCGCTGGCGGGAATCCGAGTTCTCGATATTTCTCAGGTCATGGCAGGGCCGTTCTGTTGCATGCTGCTCGCTGATATGGGCGCGGATGTTATCAAGATTGAACCGCCGGAAACTGGCGATTCGACGCGCCAGTCCATGGGCTTTCGTCTGAAGGGTTCTGACAGCCCCGGCTTTCTGGCTCTCAATCGCAACAAACGCAGTATCACTCTCAACCTGAAAACCGATGCGGACCGCCAAAAGCTGTATGCGCTGGTCAAGACCGCTGATGTGCTTGTCGAAAATGCCCGGCCCGGCGTGGCCGGTCGGTTGGGCATGGATTATGACACGCTGCGCGCGATCAACCCGCGTCTTATCTACGCCAGTATTTCCGGTTTCGGACAGACCGGCCCTTGGTCGCAGCGTCCGGGGTTCGATCTGATCGCACAGGCGGTGTCGGGCGTTCTCAGTTCCAACGGCTTCGAAGGAATGGAGCCTGCCAAGAATTCGATACCTGTTGCCGACTTGGGGGCAGGGTTGTTCACATCTTATGCCATTCTCAGCGCCGTTATCGGGCGGCAGGTTTCCGGCGAGGGTCAGTTCATCGACTCCTCGCTGTTCGAGGCCGCTTTGTCCCTATCAGTCTGGGAAACCACTGAGCTTTGGGGAACGGGAAAATCCCCCGTTCCGATTGGATCGGCAAACCGCATGTCCGCACCTTATCAAGCGGTTGAAGCATCTGATGGCTGGTTTGTCATCGGTGCTGCCAACCAGGGGCTTTGGCTCAAGTTGCTTGAGGTGATGGGAATAGAAGAGCTGCAACAAGATGAGCGGTTTGCCACCAATGCTGCGCGAGTGGCCAACCGGATCGTTCTGATCGAAACATTGGCCCCGACGTTCAGCAGCAAAAGCCGCGAAGAGTGGATTACAGCATTGCAAGAAGCAGGTATTCCGGCGGCTCCGATCCTTGATTACGGCGAGGCGGTTGAATCGGAACAGGCCGTCGCACGCGAGATGGTGCAGATGGTGCCACATCCGGTCGAAGGCGAATTCCGCGCACTCGGGTTTCCCGTCAAGCTTAGTGGGACACCGCAACAAATCCGTCGGCACCCACCATTGCTGAATGAACACGAAGACGAGATCTTGGCCGAACTTGTGGAAAAGGGACTTTTGAGCCGTGATAGGGGTGCCGTCTGATGCCCGCGCCTCAGATCATTCTTGAAAAATCCGGCTCCGTCGCGCGGATAACCTTTGACAACCCCAGCGCATTTAACGCGCTGACCTCTGGCATGTGGCAGGACTTGGCAGATGCCGCGCGCGATGTGACTGCGGATTCCAACATCCGCGTTGTTGTGTTTCGAGGTGTCGGCGGCAAAGCATTTGTTTCCGGCACCGACATTTCCGGTTTTGCAAAGTTCACGTCGGGATCGGATGGGGTCGACTATGAGACCCGCATTGATGCCTGCATGCGGGCGCTGGACGAGATTTCCGCAACGACGATTGCAGTCGTGGACGGATGGTGTGTTGGGGGTGGACTTAACATCGCCTCGGCCTGCGATTTCCGCATTGCGACGCCAGAGGCGCGGTTCGGCTCGCCGATTGGGCGGACCTTGGGTAATTGCCTGTCCGCGCTAAGCGTTGCGCGGATTGGGGCGGCAATTGGTGTCTCAGTGGCAAAGCGCATGCTTTTGCTCGGCGAAATCATCCCAGCGAAAGAGATGATGACCAATGGCTTCCTACTCGAAGTGGTCGAGCGGGACGAAATTGATGGGTGCGTCGATGATCTATGCAAACGGGCGGCGGAAAACGCGCCGCTGACAACAGCAGCCTGCAAGGAAGTGCTGCGTCGCATGACGCTTGAGAACCTGCCAGATGCAGATGACGTGATCAGCCAAGTCTACGGAAGCGAAGATTTCCGGCGCGGCGTAGAGATCTTTCTTGGTAAAACAAAAACCCTTCCAGAATGGACGGGCCGATAGGGACTGACACGGCAGCGCGTCCAATTTGCAGACCGAAGCGGGGGCGGCACGGCAGGTGTCTGGAAGAACTGTAATTAGGGAGGAATGACATGACGCAAGCAGCTAAGCTGAAACTCGGGTTCATCGGCGTCGGCTTGATGGGAGAGGCGATGGTGCGCCACCTTCTTGATCTGGGCCACACCGTTACCGTTTGGAACCTTGAGCCAGAACGCCTTGAAACAGTTGTTCCGCACGGAGCCATTGCCGCGCAATCCCCGGCGGAAGTGGCGGCTGCCAGCGATATCGTCATGATGTGCGTTCTGAACATGGCTGCGGTCGAACGCTGCATCTTTGCCGAAGACGGCGTTGCCGCCAATGGTGCTGGACCTGCCGTTGTGGTGGATTTCTCTACTGCTGATCCCGAAGGCACCCGCAACGCGGCCGAGCGTCTGCGCAAGATGACTGGCGCTGGCTGGGTGGACGCGCCTGTATCAGGTGGCCCGCAGCTTGCACGCAACGGCGGCATGACGGTGATGGCCGGCGGCTCTGCCGAGGATTTCGAAAAGGTCCGCCCTGTGCTTGATCAGATGGCAGGCAACCTGACGCTTATGGGGCCGGTAGGCGCTGGCCAGACCACAAAGATCTTGAATCAGGCCATTGTTGGCACGGGTTATGTGGTGATGGCCGAGGCTTTGATGCTGGCCGAAGCTGCGGGAATTGATGCCGCCGCTTTGCCCGCCTGTCTTGCCGGGGGTCATGCCGACAGCACCCTTTTGCAACGGCTTTATCCCATCATGCAGCAACGCGCGTTTGAGCCACCCACCAGCTTTGCACGCCAGCTTTTGAAGGATCTCAAGGCGGTTTCAGCCTTTTCGCAGGGGCTTGGGGTTGATCTTCCGGTCATCGAAAAAGGCGTGTCGCGGTTTAACGAATATGTCGCGCTTGGCCATGAGATGACTGAATCCGCCGGAGTGGTGAAGCTTTACGAACACGAAGCGGAAGAGAGGAAGAAATCCAAGTGAAGATGTACAGTGGACGCTGATACCATCTGATCAAGATCTAAGGTTGGAGAAATACTAGATGAGCGAGCTTCCCAAGCGTCCAAAGGCCGTCATCGACGCGCATCATCACATATGGGATCTGCGAAACGATCTTCCGTGGCTCAAGGAAGAGCGGATCCCCTTTCGCTATGGTGATTATTCTTCGATCTGCCGCAACTATATGCCTGACGATTATCGCTTTGATACAGCCGGTTGGCCAATTGTCGGCTCGGTCTATATCGAGGCCGAATGGAACCGCAAAAAGGCAGCCGAGGAAAGCCGCTGGGTTGCAGAAATCGCAGCCAGCAGCGGCGTTCCTTCGGTTATGGTCGGGTGGTGCGATCTTGCCGATCCGGGTGCAGAAGAACTCCTCTCAACGCTTGCTGAAGTGTCGATTTTGCGTGGCATTCGTCACAAGCCCGCTTCGGCGGCCACCGCACCAGAGGCAAGGCGTGGTGAGGCTGGATCGATGGATGATCCGGTCTGGCGTGATGGTTACCGGCTTCTTGAGCAGCATGGGTTTTCCTATGACCTTCAGACCCCGTGGTGGCATCTGGATGCAGCTGCGGAACTGGCGCGGGATGTTCCCCAAACGCCGCTTATCGTGAACCATACTGGCCTGCCCGCCGACCGAAGCCCCGAGGCGCTGCAAGACTGGCGCAAGGCGCTAGAGACTGTGGCCGCTCAGCCCAATGTCTTTATCAAAATTTCTGGCATTGGCCGTCCGGGTCTTCCTTGGACGGTCGAGGCCAACGGGCCAATCATCCGCGATGTTATTTCGATCTTTGGTATCGAACGGGCGATGTTTGCCAGCAACTTTCCGGTCGATCGGCTCGCAGGTGATTTCGATACGATTTTTTCCGGCTTTCTCGCTGCAACAGCCGATTTCCCTGAGGAGGGGAGGAACCGGCTGTTCCACGACAACGCAGCGCGCGCCTACAGATTGCGAGACGTGAAAGTTTAAAAAGTGCAGTCAAAACAAGGAGGAGAATAAAAATGAATAAACGTCAAATGTTGAAGCTCATGGGGGCCACCACAGCGCTTGCGATGAGCGGGATGTCTGCACAGGCAGATACCGTAACGATCCGTTACGCCCACGTCGGCTCGGAAGGTGACATCCAGTATTGGTATGCGGAAGAGTTCGCCAAACGCGTTGAAGCGGCCACCGAAGGCCGTGTCGAAGTGCAGGTGTTCCCGAACTCCCAGCTTGGCGGCGCGCAGGAAACCGTAGACGGCGTGCGTAGCGGTGCGATTCCGTTGGCGCATCACGAATTTGCCTCGCTCGCGCGACTGCTGCCCGACATCTCGGCTTTCGCGGCCCCCTTTGCCTATCGTGATGGTCGCCATGCGATGGCGGCGACAGATCCGAAAAGTTCAGAAGTCATGCAGGACTTGGCACAGCAACTGATCGAAGCCGCCGATATTCGCATTATCGGCCGGCTGTATCGCGGCGCACGCCAGATGACGGCAAACATGCCAGTCTATTCCCCGGCTGATCTTGAAGGCAAGCGTTTCCGGGGTGTGCCACTGCAGCTTTGGACCACGATGGTCACCGGTATGGGCGCGATCCCGACACCAGTAGAAGTCGCGGAACTGCCGACTGCGCTGATGACCGGTATGGTGATCGGGCAGGAAAACCCGCTGACGATGATCAACGCGAACAAGCTGTACGAGGTGCAAACCCACGTTATGCTGACGGGACACATGCAGAACGTGCTGCCGGTGTTCATCAATGAAACCGTGTGGCAATCGATCCCGGAAGCCGACCGCGAAATCATTTCCAAAGTCGCGGAAGAAATCGGCGCCGAGACTCTGGAGCGTGGACTTACGGCAGAGGTCGAGCTGATTGACGAGCTGAAAAGCAAGGGCATGACCTTTATCACCGAGGCCGACGGGCTGAAGGTTGATGAGTTCCGTGAATCGGTCGGCATCGAAGTGGCGAAAGACTTTCCAACCTGGGCTCCGCTGATCGAGCGTATGCGCGCGATTCAGTAAGCGTTGAATAAGGGCGGCGTGGGATGACCTGCGCCGCCTGCTTTGTTCAGAGTACCGCAGTGGAGGAGGTCTTTCGTGGATAGCAATAATTCCGGCCCGGAAGTGCCGAAAGCCGTGGCCGCCACGGATGGCCGGGCCTACGCGATAGACCGCATGATCGAACCTGTTCGCTGGGTCTTTCGGCTTAGCAGTCTGTTTGTTTTGATCGCACTGATTTCTTTGCCCTTCATTCAGGTCATCATGCGCGAAGTATTTTCCAGCCCGATCGTCGGCGCGGAAGAGTTGACCCGCTTTATGTTGATCAGCTCCGTGTTCCTCGCTTTTCCCTATGTCGTGTCGTCTGGGGCCAGCATCAGAATGGAAGAAATAGTGGCGTTCCTGCCGCGCAGGGTCATCACTGGGATAAGATTTGCCGGGTCGGTTATTGCCATTCTGGCCTTTGCCATCTTGGCCTTCGCAAGCCTGACCGCAATCAGCCGCAACCTTGGAAACGCGACACCGACCTTGGGAATTCCCTATTGGATCTTCTTTGGCGCTGCCTTTTGCGGCTTTACGATGACCTGTCTCGAATGTCTGATCCAGCTTGCTAAGGCGCTTCATAATCGGCCCCTCTACATCACCTTTAGGCAGGAACAAGAACCTCCGCAGGATTTCGACATCGTTCTGGAACCCCAGCGGAAGGAAGACTAAGCACCATGGCCATCCTGATAATTCTGGCCTTTGTTGGCTTCTTTATCCTCGGCTTTCCCGTGGTCGTTGCGCTTGCTGTTCCTGCGATGGTCTATCTTCTCGTGTCGGGCTTTCCGATCGAGCTGATGGCGCAGCGCATGACGTATGCACTTGATTCATTCCCCTTGGTTGCCGTTCCGGTCTTTATTTTTGTCGGCAGTCTGATGAACCAGGCCGGAATCACCGGCCATATCTATCGTTTCGCGCAAATTTTAGGCGGGCGGGTTCCCGGCGGATTGGCGCAGGTCAATGTGATTGGATCGCTGGTCTTTTCAGGAACATCGGGCGCGGCTCTTGCCGATATCAGCGGGTTGGGACGAATTCAGGTCAGGGCGATGGTTAGGGCCGGATTTACACCCGAATACTCTGCTGCGGTCACCGGCGCTTCGGCGTTGGTGGGGCCAATCTTTCCGCCGTCTATCCCGCTTGTGATCTATGGCTCGGTCACAAGCGTTTCCATCGTGCAACTTCTGGTCGCGGGTATTTTGCCCGCCATAATGTTCATTGCGATGTTGATGGTGATGGTTGGTTGGCTGGCAATCCGGCACAATCATCCGCGCTCGTCTCGCTGGCCCACCATTGCAGAAGCGTGGGAGTCTTTCTTGCCCGCGTTACCGGCAATTCTGGCGCCGGTGCTTCTTGTCGGCGGTATGTTGAACGGCTTTTTCACGCCGACCGAAGCGGCGTCTGTGACGGTTGCCTATATCTTGATCATCGCCGTCTTCTATTACCGTGACTTAACGTGGGAGCGTTTTGTTTTTGCACTGTTTGAAACGGTAAAGACCACATCGGCGGTTCTGATCATTGTTTCTGCGGCCGCTTTGTTTGGCTGGGTGATGGCGGTTGAACAGTTGCCGCAGATGGTCACACGTAGCCTGCTGACCATTTCAACCGAGCCTTTGATGCTGTTGTTCATGGCCAATGTTCTGCTTTTGATTGTTGGCATGTTTCTGGACAGCACCACCGCGACGCTGTTGGTTGCGCCGCTGATTGCTGCACCACTGGTCATGGCGGGCGTCGATCCTGTTCATCTTGGCATCGTATTTGTGTTCAACCTGATGATCGGGTTGCTGACGCCGCCGCTTGGACTGGCGCTGTTCATGTTATCGGACATTGCCAAAGTGTCGATGTGGGCGGTTCTGCGTGCAGTGGTCCCATTCTATATACCGCTATTCTTGATGCTTTTCGTAATTACGATTTGGCCGGATCTGGTACTTTGGTTGCCGAAAATGTTGCGCTAAGGAAATTGGCGTAAGTTCTGAAAAATAAATCGCAGTTCAATCCAAGGGCTGCGGCGCAATCATTTTCCGAGCGGCCGCGTGAGAATTCTGAACCTGACACTTTTACCGATGCTATGGGGCGCAGGCCTCGCTCAGGATCGGTGTGGCAGGGGGCTGGGTGTCAGAATGGTGTTCGCAACCACAACCTGATGATCGGCCTTCTGCACAAACCGTTCTGAGGCCTATTCAAAGCAAGCAGCCCCGTAATTCTTACCAGCGCTGAACACCGGTCAGAACTACGGGGCAGAGTGTCAGCCCCAAACGGTTTCGGGGTCGAGCGCCTTTTTGAAATGGCCAAGCAGGTCAGCAGAGCTTTCGCTCGTGTCTTTGCGCGGCAGGCGATGGGCTAGATTGCGCCCCAACTCTACTGCGTTTTTGGTCGCGCCAGTGTCTGCAATGCCTTGCCCCGCGATGTCATAGGCGGTGCCATGGGCAGGGGTCACAATAGGAAATGGATATCCGACAATCAGCGTCACGCCACGATCAAAGCCAAGCAGCTTCATAGCGATCTGCCCTTGGTCGTGAAACATGGTCAGAACGGCGTCGAATTCGCCCTTGATGGCGCGCACAAATACGGTGTCTGACGGGACCGGCCCGGTGACTCCATCTGCTCGGCTTTCGCACGCTCTACAGCGGGGGCGATAATATCGTCATCCTCGGTGCCGAAGTTGCGCCCGTCACCAGCATGGGGGTTCAATGCGGCGACACCGATGTGTGGTCGGTCAAACCCGGCGCCCTGCATGATCTCGGTGGTCAGTTTGAAACTTTGAAAGATTTTATCTTCAGTCAAAGCATCGGCCACTTCGCGCAACGGAATGTGCGAGGTGACGCGGGCGTTCCACACTTCGTCATGCACGTTGAATTCTCGCCCGGGCGGGGTTGCGCCGATGGTGGCGTTGATGAACCCAATTTCATCCCCGTAATCGGATTGGGCCATGAGCATGGCATGTTTGTTGAAGGGGGTGAAAAACACCACATCCGTTAGTCCGGCATGGGCCGCCAGCAGGGCCCAGCGAAAGTTCTGTACTGCCGAACATCCGCCTTCGACGCTCCACGTGCCTTGGGGGACGGTTTCGGGATCGCAGTTACCCAGATCGATCATGAACGTGTCATCCGGCAGGGCCCCTGCCATATCCGCCATGGGCAGGACAGGCAGATCCAGTGTCACGCCTGCATCCATTTCGCCACGTGCGAGCAACCGACGATCACCGATTACGATCATGTCATTCTTGTAGGTATCGGTATCAGCAAGGATTTTGTGGCAAGTTCCGGGCTGATGCCCCCCGCGTCGCCAATTGCAAAGGCGACTCTGATCGGATGGGTCATGTTATTCCTCATTTTGCATTTATTATTCAAAATGGAATTAATTTGCTTTGCAAGCGATAATGGTATTGGCAAATCGTTCCTTTTGCCTGTTCAGACTATGGCCCGCCATGAGAATTCCAACCGATATGCCGCGCCTGAAAGGCTTTCGATATCCACGTGAGATCATTGCTTATGCTGTTTGGGCCTACCATCGCTTCGCACTGAGCACGGCCGACGTTGAAGACCTGGTGGCGGAGCGGGGTGTGCTTGTCAGCCGGGAAGCGATTCGGCTTTGGGTCAATCGCTTCGGGCGGCACTTCGCGGATAGCATCCGGTGTGACGGACCAAGACCGCACGACAAGTGGCCCCTTGACGAGGTAGTACTCACGATCCGTGGCCAGAAACGTTGGCTGTGGCGCGCAATCGACGCTGACGGAGATGTGCTTGATATTCTCGTGCAAACGCGCCGGAATGCAAAAGCAGCAAAACGGTTCTTCAAAAGATTGGTCACAAGGTTCGGCGAGCCGCGCGTTGTAATCACGGACAAGTTGCGCAGCGACATCAAGCCAATCAAGACGTTAGCCCCGTGTGCGGATCACCGGGCCCACAAGGGTCTAAACAACGCGATCGAAGTATCGCACCGGCCGACCCGAAAACGAGAGAAGATCTTCGGCAAGTTCAAATCCCGCCAGCAAGGTCAGAGGTTTCTGTGCACGTATGATCAAATCAACCTGATCTTCCGCCCGCACCGCTAGCAACTTTCAGCAGCCTCATACCGCCACGCCCGCTCAGATGCCTTCAGCCTCTTGGCCGACTACACCGCAGAAGTGGTGACATGATCCTGTCTTTTCCAAGATTCACAAGCTGACGCCAACAACCTGGCAATACCTCCGGGGCTACTGTTTTAATCGGGTTGATGTGGCTGCGTAGTTTGTCGGTGATGACGCCCCTCGGTTGGCCAAACTTTGCAACCAGCCTTTTGAAAAACCGCTTTGCTGCCTTAGCGTTTCGGCGTGTTTGCACGAGGATATCGAGGACGTTGCCATTTGGGTTGATTGCGCGCCAGAGCCAGTGCTTCTTGCCACGGATCATGCGGACTACCTCGTCAAAGTGCCACTTGTCGTTCGGTCGTGGTCGATCCCGGCGGATGCAATAAGCGAAATACCGACCAAAGCGATTGACCCAAAGCCGGATCGCTTCCCGGCAGACTATCACTCCCCGCGCAGCCAACAGGTCTTCAACGTCGGCCGTGTTCAGGGCTAAGCGATGGTAGGCCCAGACAGCGTACGCAATGATCTCACGAGGATAACGGAAGCCCAACAGACGCGGCATGTGGGTTGGGATGTTCATCAGCTCTCCATACCCAGATCAGATGCGTCCAACTACTTGGCAAACCCCTCCATGTGCTACATTGAACCGGCACACCATCGCCTCGCCAGACCCGACAACGCAACAGTCCCTTCGGGAGAGTTCCAGGGGGACTGATCAAGAAGGTTTGGCTGAATGGTGGCCGAGCAAATGAAGGTTGTTGCAAAAGGCTGCCTTGATCTCGAGGCTGACAGGAAACAGTGAGAACTTCGTCGGTCACTCCTCAGGTGCCGGCCCGTGGCGCAACGTGGCGAGCGTCAAGCCGAAGGCGATGACCCCGCAAAGTGAGATGACCGCGACCATCGGTGTTACCGTGCCGTCAAAGAACGGACTGGCAGCGATGATCATCCCGCCACCTGTCAGCATCTGCAACGTGCCGCCAAGCGAAGAGGCGAGTCCCGCGATGTCGCCGTGATCATCGAGCGCCATGACCATCGTTGTCGGGATCACCAACCCAAGACCTGCATTGCCGCAAAAGAGCAGCCCGACCACGATTGGCAAGCTGGCGTGGCTGGAAAGCGCAATTGTCAGAAGAACAAGTGTAAAGCCGGCAAACATGCCGGTGCCAAACCGGATGGTCCGCGCCAGACCAATCCGTTCGGCCAGCGGCCCAGCCAGCTGTGAAGCCGCAAAGAATCCGATGGCATTCACGGCGAAAGCTATCGAGAAGCCGGTGGGCGATAGGCCGAACTCGTCCATGTAGACGAAGGAGGCAGAGGCAAGAAACACGAAGAAACTTGCCATGCCAAAGGCGCCGATGAATGTCAGGCCCAGGAAACCGCGATCAGTGAACAGGACACGTGCACCCCGTAACATCGAGCGGACATTCACCGGCACGCGACGTTCGGGCGGCAGCGTCTCCGGCAATAGTGTCGCAGTCATCGTGAGGCTGATCAGTGCCGCCGTGGCCAAGACCACGAAGATTCCGCGCCACCCAGCCAGCGCCAGCACCCCACTTCCAGCCAACGGGGCGAGCATTGGTGAGATCGAGATCACCAGCATGATCATCGCCATCAGACGCGTCGCTTCCGCGCCTTTATGCATGTCGCGAATGATGGCGCGCGGCACCACCATCAGGACAGCGCCGCCCAGTCCCTGAACGAACCGCCATGCAGTCAATTCCGCCACCGTCCCGGCCAGTGCCGCGCCGATTGAGGCCAGTAAGAAGATACCCACGCCGAAAAAGATCGGCAGCCTGCGGCCCGATTGGTCGGCCCAGGGGCCATAGACGAGCTGTGCAAGGCCGAACGCAACGAAGTAGGACGTGATCGTTGCCTGAATCGCAGTCTCGCTGGCGCCAAGGTCCGCGGCGAGGGCCGGCATGGCAGGCAAATACATGTCGATCGCGAACGGACCAACTATCGAGAGGGCACCAAGCACCACCGCCGAGCGGATGAGATTGCCAGACATCTTGTTTGCTTTCAGAGAATCCGACGAGCGCCCGATCAGCAGGCCCCGTCGATGAGTTTGGGATGTGTTCACGCCGCCGATCGCCGAACCGGACCGTGCCAAAACACGAATCCGACTGCAAGACGCATTCGTTCGTTTGGCTGGAAGTGGCCAACGGCAACGCCGGGGACAGAGGCCGCGGTGTCGCCGGGTGTCATTCCGGCCACCGCCCCACGCCGCTATTTGCCTTGGTGCGTCATCGCCTAAATCGAGTTTTCGCTATCACCGGAGGGCAGCGGAGGAGATGATCTGGGTTGGACCGGTGAGGGCCTCCAAAGGGCGTTGATGATGTGACCGCCCCCCGACAGCATCAATGTGCCATATGTGGACGGGCGGAATCGACAACTTGTTGACCCAACTTTTGACTGTCGGTAGCAGAGTCGGATGATCAGCCAGATTTCCCAGCCGCACCTGAAAGGCTAGCGTTTTTCGCGTTCTGTCAATTCTTACGCAGTTTGGACGTACCATCGTTTTGCGCTCAGCGGCGTTGTTGCGTAATTCACTCCTGAGGCATGAGAGCCCCTTTCCCGGCATCAACCGACACGAACAATCTCGGCCGTTCCGAGGGCCGAGAAGCGGTTCATCACTGCGATGCGGATCTGGATTTCGGCGGTTTGGCGATCCGGGTCTCTTGCGGCGATGCGTTCGCCAAAGGCTTTGAGGCAGCGCATCTTCGCCTCGATCCTGCTTCGGGCGTGATATCCGGTCCAGCGCTTCCAGAACGCCCTGCCATAATGCCGGATGGCACGCAGGGTTTCATTCCGAGCGATTGCGGCCGGGCGGTCCACTTTCCACGGTCGCCCATGCTTGCGGGCCTGCCATTCACCGTCACCGAGGAACTTGATCCCAGTGCTTTAGACCAAAAGGTTGAGCGGCCCATCAGCGCGTCGGTATGGGATCAGAACTGCCAATGTCTTTTGCCTCCTCTCGTGCATGTAAACATGCACTGCCGACAGTGGTCGGCACAGGGTCGTGCAATCGGGAACGGCCCAGCCCAGTTCTGCCATCTTCAAAAGGCTCGCCACCATTCCGGTCGTTTGCAATGCCAGCCTGAACAGAACTTTGATGGTCAGGCAGACCTGGATCGAAGCATCCGAGAAAACCGCAGGGCGACCGGGGCTGCCGTCATGCGGCGCGAGCCAAGTCATCTCCTTGTCCAAACCGATCAACAGCGACCCGCGTTTGCGAAGAGAAGCAGTGTAGCTGGACCAGTTCGTCGTGCGGTAGCGGGCGGGTGCCGGCTTGCTCATGGTGTCTGTCTAACCGCATGGATTCACGCTCTGAATCCTCAACCGTCAGAGTTCTGCAACAACGACGATCAGCAAAATTACTGTGCTCGATATTATGAAGCGGCGGCGACAGAATTCCTTGTGATACGATTCTGCCCCCTCCGGCATCAGACCCCATCATTGCTATTTTTGCGAAATCTCCAACTTTATGCTGGCATACCAGTCGGCCACGGCGCGGATCTCGGTATCTGTCATATCCGCAGAGACGGCACTCATGATCTCATGGGTTCGCTTTCCGTTTCGAAAGGCATGCAACTGCGTATCTATATAGATGTTGGTTTCGCCCGCCAGATTAGGCACGCCGTCCATCACGCCTATTCCGTCGACACCATGGCAACTGACGCAGGCCGCAGGCGCGTCAGACACGTCCTGTTGCAGGGTCGCCGTGGCATGCTGGCTTGCGTACCAAGCGGCAAGATCGGCAATCTGCTGGTCAGTCAGGGACTTGGCGACAACCGACATCATTTCGTGCACACGGGTACCGTCACGAAAGGCGGTCAGTTGGGTCGCCAGATAGGCCGCCTGTTCACCACCGATATGCGGCGCAATCGGTATCTTGGCGTAGCCGTCAATCCCGTGGCACGTCCGGCATTGACCAGCCAGCAGGCGACCCGCTTCCGGGTCGCCTCCAGCATCTTGCGCGAAAACGGTCCCGGCGAGGATGATCCCGCCAAGGCCCAGAGCAAGACTGCGCATCATTCGTCGTAGCTGATGCGATAGATCGCGCCTGCCAGATCGTCAGACACAAGGATCGACCCGTCGCGCAGGTTCGCGACATCGACTGGACGGCCCAGATATTCGGCGTTCTCGTCGATCCAGCCTTCGGCAAAAGGTTCCGTCGTGACCGTGCCGTCTTCGGCCACCGTGCTGACCATAACCCGCGCGCCGACTGGCGTCGTGCGGTTCCACGATCCGTGCTGTGCCGAAAAGATGGCGTTCTTGTACTTGTCCGGAAACTGCTTGCCGGTATAGAACACCATGCCCAGGTCAGCCGCGTGGGCCACCGTTTCGGACACTGGCATGGTCACGTCGACCGGCACCTCTTCGTCCTTGTATTCGTTGGTGCGCACGTCGCCACCGCCGTACCAGGGGTGGCCAAAGTTCAGGCCGACTTCGGTCATGTGGTTGATTTCACCCGGCGGGATGTCGTCACCCATGCCGTCGACCTGATTGTCGGTGAACCACAGATCGCCGCCAATCGGATCAAAATCCTGCCCGACTGAATTGCGTATGCCACGGGCCACAATCTCGCGACCGGTCCCATCCTGATTCATACGAATGATGCCGCCGATTCCTGTATCCAAATATTTCTGGACCTTGTCCGGCGGCGTCACGTTGTGAGGTTGTCCGAGCGAGATATAAAGCTTGCCATCTGGGCCAATGTCGCAGACCCGTGCGGTATGGTTGAAACTTTCCTCTTCCGCAGGGATCAACTCGCCTTGCGGGACAACCTGCCCAACGGCAACATCGGGCGACTCGTAAAAGAATTCAGCGGCGGGGAATACCAGAACGCGGTTCTGTTCCGCAATATACAGGAATCCATCGGGGCTGAAACAGACACCGTTCGGAATCGTGAACGTCAGCGAAGGTGCAAAGTCCTTCACTTCGTCCGCGACGCGATCCTTATTCCGGTCGGTGACGACCCAGACCTTATCTTTGCGCGTTCCGACAAAGACGGCAACCCCCTGCGGACCAACAGCAATATGGCGCGCGTCAGGCACCACGGCATAAAGCTCTATTTTGAAGCCGTCAGGCATTTTGATCCGTTCCAAAGACTTCTTGATGCCTTCGGCGTAATCACCAGCCTGATCGATCACTGTAAAATCTGTGGTTCCGGTGGACTGCATGCTTTGCAGTCGTTCAATATTTTGCGGCAAGTCTGCACTTTGCGCGTGCAGGGTACCTGCCGCCAGAGACATCGCAGTCACCGTAGTGAGCAAGATCTTCATCGAATCCCTCCCTAACTTGAACAGATATCAGGACCTCAACCTTCACGTGCAGCGGATTGCGTGTCAATAAAATCAATGGTTGAACAAGTGAAAGTTCGATTGGAAGTCCGAACTTCTAATCGATCTTGTACCATTTCCTACTACTTAGGATAGTGTGAGTTGATTTTGCTGCTCGGCGTACTTTTGCCATACCGGTGTTCTCACTTCATGATCGAGCCATGCTGTGACGTATTTGACCGGCCCGCCAAAGTCTTCGACGGCCTTACGAGGCTGAAAGTGCGACTTGTAGCCGGTCTCGCTGACTGGCACTGGCTTGCCGGTTTTGCTCTGCACCTCAAGGTGGACACTGCACAAGTGGCGGGCCAAGCCGCCGGTCCCGCGCAAGCCGCCCACCAGCGATCAGGCCAGTGCGCCCTGCGAGGTCTCATTCTCGCGCATGTAAACATGCGCTGCCATGCAGCGGGATCTGGGACATACCATGGATGCCCGGGCCGGTCGCGGGCATGTTCTTCTCCCTCTATCTGACAGGAAGTTTTCGTATCGATCCTTCATGCGGGCACCTTGGTTGATCGCAGCCAAGATAGGTGAAAACGTGCAGCTTGTCTGCGCGCTCCGAGGGGGCGGTCGTTCATCCGTCCCGCAGCTTCGGTTGGTTTGGGGCTCCGTCGCTGCCATGTTCTGCAGCTCACAATTGGCTGCTTTGGGGAGCACGCTTGTCCGACCTGTAGTGTTCGCCTACTCAAGCAGTTCATAAACTTTAGCTAAAGGATAGCTGTCATGGATTTTAACAGAAGAAAAGCCATGGGGCTCGCCTGTGGAGCTTTGGGTGCAACCGCTCTCCCCCGGATCGCGATGGCGAACTTCGCTCCCCGTCCTGCCGACTGGCGCAACTTCGAGATCCAAACTCGGGTCAATATGTTGCTCAACGGGGCGACGGCGCAAGCTTGGATCCCGGTTCCGTCCGTCACTGAGGGGGACTGGATGCGTGCTGGCGACACAACATGGACAGGGAACGCGGATCATATCTCGTTGAAAACGGACGACAACGGCACCCTCTTCGTTCACGCGATTTGGCTGGAAACGAAAGGCGAGGCCACCCTTGATGTCACGTCTTCCGCGTCCGCGCGGAACCGTCGGGTGAACTTGAACGGCCCCGGCCTGGACAAGCCTCTTTCGGCTGAAGAACGAATGCGTTTCACCGCACCGACCGACCTGATCCCCACCGACGGAATCGTCCGAGATACGGCCGTATCAATCGTCAAAGGGGCAACCAGCGACGTTGAAAAGGCGCGCCGTATCTACGACTGGGTCGTTGATAGCACCGAGCGCAATCCTGAAACACGTGGTTGCGGGCTTGGCGACATAGCTTCAATGCTCACGATGGGTGATTTGACCGGTAAATGTGCCGACCTGAACTCGCTTTATGTTGGCCTCGCCAGAGCAGTCGAATTGCCGGCCCGTGACGTCTACGGCTTGCGTGTTGCTCCATCGGCATTCGGTTACAAGAGCCTCGGCGCAGGGTCGCCTGATGTCACGAAGGCACAGCACTGTCGCGCTGACGTTTTCCTTGACGGGTTCGGTTGGACACCTGTCGATCCAGCGGATGTTCGGAAGGTCGTATTGGAGGAGCCGCCAAAGACGTTGACGCTACAAGATGCCGAGGTTGAAGACGTAAGGCGCGCGCTTTTTGGCGCGTGGGAAGGGAATTGGATTGCATACAACTTTACACACGACGTGGTCCTTCCCGGAGCACCCCGAAGCAGGATTCCGTTCTTGATGTATCCTCAGGCAACGATTGGCGACACATGGCTCGACGAACTCGACCCAGAAAACTTCGCTTATTCGATCAGCGCACGCGAGACTTCAGGCTGAAGCGCAATATCGGTCCTCTGCTTCCCAAGCGGAGGATCGCCCTCACCTTCATATATCGGTAATTTTCACTGCGGTATACACCGAGGTCCGCTATGCGGAGATACTATTGAAAATAGTCTCTTGATTGGATCTCGATGTGTTGATTCACTCTTTTTGAGAGTGGAGGGCGTGGCGATGATGGGACCGAGGCAAGTGGCGCAGGGCGCGCTGTTTTACGAGTTCTCCATAGATGGGTTTGTGCCGCAGGATCACCCGGTGCGTGGGATTGATCGCTTCTTGGATCAGAAAGATGTGCGGTCGCTTCTGGCCCCGTTTTAAAGTTCACATGGCCGTCCTTCGATTGACCCCGAGCTGATGATCCGGATGTTTTTGCGTGGCTACTGCCAGGGGATCAGGTCCGAGCGGCGGCGGTGCCAGGGGCATCGCCAAGTTGTTGGACGGATCTGATCTGGGTATGGAGAGCTGACGAACATACCCACCGATATGCCGCGTCTGAAGGGCTTTCGATATCCACGTGAGGTCATTGCTTATGCTGTTTGGGCGTATCATCGCTTCGCCCTGAGCACGGCCGCCGTTGAAGACCTACTGGCGGAGCGGGGTGTGCTTGTGAGCCGGGAAGCGATCCGTCTTTGGGTTTACCGCTTCGGGTGGCACTTCGCGGATTGCATCCGGTGTGACCGACCAAGACCGAACGACAAGTGGCACGTTGACGAGGTAGTACTCACGATCCGTAGCCAGAAACATTGGCTGTGGCGCGCTATCGACGTTGACGGAGATGTGCTCGATATTCTCGTGCAAACGCGCCGGAATGCAAAAGCAGCAAAACGGGTCTTCAAAAGATTGGTCGCAAGCTTCGGCGAGCCGCGCGTCGTTATCACGGGCAAGTTGCGCAGCTACATCAAGCCAATCAAGACGTTAGCCCCATGTGCGGATCACCGGGCCCACAAGAGTCTGATCAACGCAATCGAGGTTTCGCACCGGCCGACCCGAAAGCGAGCGAAGATCTTGAGCAAGTTCAAATCCCACCGGCAAGTTCAAAGGTTTCTGTCCCCGTATGATCAAATCAACCTGATCTTCCGCCCGCACCAATACCAACTTTCAGCAGCCTCATACCGCCACGCCCGCTCAGACGCCTTCAGCCTTTGGGCCGCCAAAACCGCCGAAACCGCCGAGATTACAGCATGATACATCCTTCGCCAAGATTCACAGTCTGGGGCAATCAACTTGGTAATACCATGGTGACAGTTATCGGCTCGGCAAAAGCCGCGCACGTAAGGCCGAAGCCGCCACCTTAGCACCCGTTGCAGAATTGGCCCTGCGGGCCAATGCGCCATGGCAAGCGCCAGCTATCTGGCGAGCGCGTGCCATGACGCTTGGCACCCCGCCACTGGCCTGGTTTTGCCCCGCCGCGTGGCCGGATTTGTCTCCGCCGTTGACAGAGGAGCCGTCAGTTCTTGCAGGGCCTTGAGTTCGCCAGTCTAATGGACGATGAAAGTCATTGACCATCGGCACGCCGCTAAATGCCGCCGCGTTTTCACACGATCTGGAGCGTTTTAGCCCATGGTCTCCCAAGTAGACTGTCATTTTTGATATGCCAGATAACCGGTTAGATAGCGCGGCACCGACGGCGGAGTTCAGCCCTTTGGCATCGTTGGAGGCGCCATGACAACATAGGGTGTTGGTGGCGCAACTCCCGGCGGTAGTGCTTCCGGCGCGGGATTGCCGGGCTCACCAAGAGAACCGATGTAGAGATAGAGCGAGCGCAAATCGCTCTCGTCCATCGCATGGACATTGAAATAGGGCATCGGCGGCTTCGCCTTAAAGGTTTTGGCAAATTCAACGAAATCATCCTCGCTTTCACCCTTGATGGTGAGTCGGAGGTTCGCCGCATAAGTAGTGCCCCAGGGTCCTTGGAAGCCGACGGGATTTCCGATAAGCGCGTTCACCGGATCGATCTTGCCTTCCGTTTCACTGTATCTTGGTGTGTGGCAATCGTGACAGCCACCTATGATCGAAATCTGAAGGCCGCGTTCTACTGAGATGGTTCCGTCTTCGGCAGTGGCTGCAAGTGGCAGAAAAGCGGCACCAAACGCCGCCAAGCAAAGCTTGAGTGTCAATTTATGTCTCCTCCGCGTCGAGCGAATGAAGCCACGTTAGAAGCATGGCGCTCACGGTCCCGCTCGTGGATCGGGGCATGCAGATTTTGAACCCATCCAAAACAAAGTCAAGAGTATTGCCAAGCCGTTGGCGTCAGCTTGTGAACCTTGGAAAAGACAGGATCATGTCGCCATTTCGGCGGTGTAGTCGGCCCAGAGGCTGAAGGCATCGGAGCGGGCGTGGCGGTATGAGGCTGCTGAACGTTGGTAGCGTGCGGGCGGAAGATCAGATTGATTTGAGCGTACGGGGACAGAAACCTCTGAGCTTGCCGGTGGGATTTGAATCGGCCAAATATCTTCTCTCGTTTTCGGGTCGGCCGGGGCGATACTTCGATCGCGTTGTTTAGACCCTTGTGGGAACGGTGATCAGCGTCCGGGGCTACTGTTTTAATTGGGTTGATAAGTAGCTGCGCAATTTGTCGGTGATGACGACCCTCGGTTGGCCAAACTTTGCAACCAGCCTTTCATAAAACTGCATTGCTGCCTTGGCGTTTCGACCTGTTTGCACGAGGATATCGAGGACGTTGCCATTTGCGTCGATTGCGCGCCAGAGCCAGTGCTGCTTGCCACGGATCGTGAGCACTACCTCGTCCAGGTGCCACTTGTCGCTCGGCGGTGGTCGATCCCGGCGGATGCAATCAGCGAAATACCGACCAAAGCGATTGACTCAAAGACGAGTGGCTTCCCGGCTGACTATCACTCCTAGCGCAGCCAACAGGTCTTCAACATCAGCCGTACTCAGAGCTAAACGATGGTAGGCCCAGACAGCGTCCACAAGGATCTCACTTGGATATCGAAAGCCCTTCAGACGCAGGATGTGGGTTGGAATGTTCGTCAGTTCTCCATACCCAGATCAGATCCGTCCAACAACTTGGCAATACCCTGCCATGCGTCCCCTGCGCCGGACTTGGCGGCGCTCGCATCATTTCAAGATTCCGGCGACGAAAACTAGCGTTAAACGTCCGCTACAATTTCGCCCCTCATCTCACCTGTCAGGCGGCTCATATCCTCCTTGTGGACCGATCTGCGAACCGCGTCGATTTTCAACTCCGCCATGTCCCTCGTGGCCTTATCCGGCCACTCAGTAATCGCCGCGCTGGTCCGGTCACTGGTGCGTATCACAGTGACGCGACTTGCCCCAAAACTCTTGAGCGCGGGGAGGCGCTTTTCCTCAATGGCACGCAAAGATGTTTGGTAATCAGTTCCTTGTGCGATTTCCCATGTGGTGATTGTGATGTAACGCATCTCTCCCTCCATCGGTTGTCGCAGCAATTTAGCACAAAACGGATCCCACTACTTCACCACAATCACGTGTGAGTTGTGCTTCAAATGAATTGTGAAGCGTCACAACGACTTCGCAACCCTGCCTTTAGGATCTGATACCCGAGATACCGGCGGACCTCCGCCTGCCCGTCGAGAGCCGCACCGCAGGTTCCCCCGAACGGCCACTTATCCACCGCGCAGCGTTTTCGTTGTTTGGGTGTCGGCAGTGCGCACCAACCCGCCCTAAGCTATTCGATTGCACTCTACATGAATCTGCGGGGTCCGAAGCGAAAGGATGGGTTGTGGCGGGCTTGATCAATCGCAAGGACGTCAAAATCCAAGTAGGGTATTGTTCAAGGCAGACATCAGGAGGCCAACATGTTTTCAAACATCATGATCCCAGTAGATCTTAGGCACGCCAACCGACTAGACAAAGCTCTATCGATCGCGGCTGACATTGCAAAACTCTATACTGCAAAGGCACATATCGTCGGCGTCGGCCAGTCATTGCCAACCGAAATCGCGCGCACGCCCGGGGAGTATGCGGAAAAACTTGCCGCCTTTGCGGCGGACCGTTCCAAGGCGCTTGGAGTTACGTTCAAACCACACGCCGAGATCAGCCACGACCCGGCGGTCGATCTTGATGCCGTTCTGAAGCGTGCCGCCGATGCGATCGGCATCGATCTGATCGTGATGGCGAGTCATGTTCCGAGTTTCGCCGAGTATCTCATCGCATCGAATGCAGGGTATCTCGCGTTGCATGCGAGCATGTCGGTCCTCATCGTGCGTCAATGAACCATAACCCGGGAGCAAGATTGAAATCCCTAAGGTAAGCTGAGCTTTAGACCGACACGCGGCAACGCAGCACCCTTGCGGAGGGGTGCTGCGGTAGGATGTCATTCAGACCTTTTGCTCACGTCCGATCGTCACATATGACGTCCCAGAACCTGACATTCATCATTGCCGCATCAGGTATTCACAAGCGAAATCCATGGAGCGGACTCGTCTTGGAGGAGGAACGTGGATCGGTTCAAGGGCGGATGCCTTTGCGGCAACCTTCGTATCATTGCGACGGGGTTCGGGTCTGCCTATGCCACTGTCTCGACTGCCGAGAGCTTCAGGGCACTTTATTTCACGCCTGACGGGACAAGCCGCCCCCAAAGCCGCGCCGCGCTGGCAAGCAGAAGACCTGCTACGAACCGACGGGGCGCCGCAAGGATGGCTGGAATTCAAAGCTGGCCCGACGCGAAAAGGTAAAGGTCACTGAAGCCTCATCAACGGACGCGGAATGACCCACCAAAGCAAGCAGCCCGGAGACCTCAAATATCGCAGGGATGATAAGCCTTGCGGGGCATGCGGCGGTCATCCGACCAAAAGACTCAATGTCCGCTCCGATGTAGGTTTCTCGGACGCCCCGCGCGACGTTTGAGTGACGCGGGACGTTGCCTGGCGTCGGAGAAGCGCTCAAGCGGGAAATCGCGGGGTTGGGCTTGGTGGGTGGTTTGTTGCTATGGGGATTG
>NZ_VSJK01000105.1 GCF_008085915.1 Oceaniovalibus sp. ACAM 378
TGGCAGACAGGCGATGGCGTTTGGGGCGAAACAAGCTGGCGATCTGATCATGCACGGATAGAAATCGCTGCGCTTGGCGCGGGGATTTGAACCGGCCCATGATCTTCTCGCGTCTTCGGGTATGCCGATGGGACGCTTCGCTCCGATTGTTCAACCCTTTGTGCTGGCGGTGTTCGATCCCGGGTGCGATCTCCGCCTTGGCCGCGCCGTAGGATCGCAGCTTATCCGTCACGAGGACACGAGGCTGGCCCCAACGTTTCATGAGTTTGCGCAAGAAACGTTGGGCGGCGACCTTGTTACGGCGCGATTGAACCAGGATATCGAGCACATCGCCATTGGCATCGACGGCGCGCCAAAGCCAGTGCGTTCGACCCTTGATCCGGATCACGACTTCATCGAGATGCCATTTGTCCGTCGGC
>NZ_VSJK01000021.1 GCF_008085915.1 Oceaniovalibus sp. ACAM 378
TCGATCAGATCCGGGTCAGAGAAAGCAGCATTTGCGCAGGAGCCACGAGCTCGGTCTGTTGATATGCCTCTGGTCCGCGCATCGCCATACCGGCCCGCGGTCACATCAGAACCGCACACAGAGGCCTGATACATGACCGCACCCGATCACACGCTCGCGCCGTTCAAAAACCACTTGCATCAATGGGGGCATCCATACATGCACAAATCGGCTGTCGGACGGGGCTCCCCTTTCCCAGACGGATTCATCCCATGGCCTTCGTGACGGGGATGCCAAGGGTGGTGTAGCCATTCAGGATCGCGATACGAACCTGAACCTCCGCGACCTGTCGGTCGAAGTCCCGTGCCATGCATTGCCCCGGCAGTCGCTGCTTGCAGCGATGAGAGGGGATCAGGAGATGCAGCGGACCCTTTGAACCGCGATACGGAATGTTGACCGCAAGCGTCCTCGGCAGATGGTGCTGAAATCTGGCACGTCCCAGTCCAGCCCCGCCAGCCACAAGAGGCTTTCCACAAAGCCCGTCGTCTGGCGAAGCGCCATGCTGGCCGAGTATTGCGCGATAGGCACGACAAGACCAAGGCTCAACCGCCCGGCCTGAAACGCCGCATTGCAGCCACGGTTGATCCGCGGGAAGGTCTGGTGCAATTCACCGCGCATCGAAACATCTTTCGGGTTGGGGCCGCCCCGCAAGGGACAGCCCGCACAGTTCAGGCCAGATCGCCCTGACCCTTGATCAGCCAGTGGAAACTGTCCGACCCGGCATGCCGTGCTTCCAGATGCGGGGCATACTCGGGGTCTTGCATGAACGCTTTCGCTGCGTCTTCCGAGGGCCATTCGATCAGGATCCGCAGGGCGGCTCCGCGTTCCGGGCCTTCGAACTGTTCATGCCCGTATGTGCGGGCGAAGTATTTGCCGCCATGGCGCGCAAGCACCCTATTGGCGGTCGGCAATTAGTCAGGGATCCAGTCATCCTTCAGTGGGGTGACTTCGAGAATGGAACAGGCAGTCAATGGCCTTTCTCCCTGTTGGTTCAGGTGGACAGGCCGGGCAGGACCTGCTTGCCGATCACGCGGCCGGTTTCCTGGAGTTTTTGTGCTTTGGTCAGGGTTTCGACCGTCAGCACATCGGCACGTTCGGTCACGGTGGATTGCAATGTGCCGTCATCCAGCATGTCGGCGACACGGTTCAGCAGATCGCGCTGTACGGCTATGTCTTCGGTACCGAACATCGACCGGGTGAACATGAACTCCCACGAAATGCTCAGCGCCTTTGGCTTGGCAGGGGCAATGTTCAGATTATCGGGGTCGTCAATCAACGCGATATGACCGCGCGGCGCGATCAGTTCCACAATTGCAGGCCAGTGCTGGTCGGTGGCGGTCAGTGCTGCGACGTAAGTCGGGGCAAGTCCAAGGTCGTTCATCTGCGCCGCAAGATCACCGCGGTGGTCGACCACATGATCGGCACCCATCTTGCGCACCCACTCCTGCGTCTCAGGCCGCGAAGCGGTCGCGATGACGGTCAGCCCGGTCAGGCGTTTTGCCAGCTGGATCATGATCGAGCCAACCCCGCCGGCACCGCCGATCACCAGCAGGCTTTGCCCCGCGCCGCCACCTTCAGTCAGGCGGAAGCTGTCGAACAACATCTCCCACGCGGTGATCGCGGTCAGCGGCATCCCCGCAGCCTCGGCAAAGTCCAGCGACTCAGGTTTGCGCCCGACGATGCGTTCGTCAACGGCGTGAAATTCAGCGTTGGTCCCGGCGCGGGTTACGTCGCCGGCGTAGAATACGTCGTCGCCGACCTTATAGCCCGTCACCTCTGTGCCGGTTTCCACAACCACGCCAGCGGCGTCGAAACCAAGAATGCCCGGCCCGCCTTCAGGTGCGCGGGCGGCGCGCAGTTTGACATCGACCGGGTTGACCGAAATGCCTCTGACGGCAACCAAAAGGTCGCGCGGGCCAACCTGCGGGCGATCCACTTCAACGATCTGCAAGGCACCGCTGCCATCTACGGGACCGGTCTGCGTATATCCGATTGCTTTCATTTCGCGCTCCTGAGGTTTGTGCGTCTTCACTTGACAGGAAGATACACCTTTGAAAATCAGAAGAAACGGCGCATATCTGAGTTCAGAATTCCGGTTTTTGATATAATGAGGGTGAGATGGACACCGATACCCTGCGGCTTTTTGTGGCGGCTGCCGAACGCCTGAACATCTCTGCCGCCGGGCGCAGCCTTGGCCTCGCCCCCGCGATGGCCAGTGCGCGTCTGGCAAAGCTCGAGCATGAGCTGGGTGCGGAATTGCTGCACCGCACCACGCGCAAGGTGTCCCTGTCACAGGAAGGCGACGCCTTTCTGCCCTATGCCCGCGAGATCCTAGCCCAATCCGAAGCAGGGCGTGCGGCCCTTGGCCTGAATGCGGCGGAGCCTTCGGGCATATTGCGTTTCGCCGCGCCCAGCAGCTTTGCACAGTTGCACATCATGCCGCTGCTTTCGGCGTTTCACGATCGATATCCGAAGATCACACTGGATCTGCGTCTGTCCGATACCCGGTTCGACCTGATTGAAGGCAGTTTCGACCTCGCCCTGCGCAGCGGGCCCTTGCAGGACAGCAGCCTGCGGGGCCGCAAACTGGCCGATGACACACGTATCCTATGTGCAGCCCCAGACTATCTGGCGCGCAACGGCACGCCGCAAATACCCGAGGACCTGCCGGGTCACGAATTTCTGGCTTGGGCCAATGTTGCCCCACGCACGCTCATCCATATTGATGGCCGGCGAGCGACCCTCGACCCATGCAAGATGATCTGCCGCACGATTCTTGACGACGGCACTTCCCAGCGGGTGGCGACGGTCGCTTGCGGAGGAGTGTCGGTCAACTCTTTGTGGAGCGTCGCGGAGGAACTCGCCGCGGGCCGTCTGGTGCATATCCTGCCAGACTGGCGGCTAGACGACGCCTCAGTCCTCTGGCTGATCTATCCCCGATCGAACGTGCTGACGCCGAAGGTGCGATGCTTCATGGATTTCCTTCTCGAAACCTTGAAGCCGGTTTTGCAAAGAGATCAGATGAACGCCTAGGCGGTGCCTGCATCTAGGGGATTGGTAAACGGGTTGATGTTTGATTCAAGATTGAGAATGGAGGCGATCTTGAGCAGACGAACTTTAACAGATGCGCAGTGGGCGCGGATAGAAGCCCTTCTTCCTGGCAAGCGGGGCGACCGGGGACGGACCGGAATCGATAACCGGCTCTTTGTGGACGCGATTCTCTGGCTGGCCAGAGATGCAACATCGTGGCGAGATTTGCCACCAGAGCTTGGCAATTGGTGACCACACGGGACTTTCGTGAGAGAAACTCAGTTTTGTGGAGCGGATCCGAGCAGTCGTTGGCGCTGATCAACGAAGCTCCTTTTCGGCGGTGAGAGCGACCCAGTCGATGAAGGCCCTGGCTGCCGTTGACTTGGTGCTGTTCAACTTCGCCCAGTAGTGCATCGGCAGATGAAATTCACATGGGCCGATGTCGCGCAGGGAGCCATTCACGATTCCGGTGTTCGCAAGCAACCGAGGCGCGATTGTCCGCCCGCCACCTGCGGCGACGATCTGCAAGGCAATGTGAAAGCTGTCACATTCGATGATCCTGGGGGGCGGGACGTCGTCGGTATCAAGACTCTTTCGAAATCCTTCGAACATCTTTTCAAAGCCGACCACCTGAACGACGCTTAGGTCCGGTACGCTTTTGTCTGTCGGCTCGACCATGATCAGATCCCCTCCGACGATCTGCTTCAGTTTTCCTTCCTTGGTCGGTGCGAGAAAAATCGAGACGTCGGCCTTCACGCCGATCGCGTCGGTTTGCCACAGCGCAGTGCTGAGACGAAAGTCGAGTTCTGGATGCTGGGACAGGAATTGCGTCAGTCTGGGCGACAACCAGTTCAAGGCTAAACTGGTGTTGCATAGGATATGTAACCTTGCCTCGTTCGTTTCACTGAAACGTTCAAGTGCGGCTTCAATTGTTCCGATCCCTTCGGCGACAGATTTGTAGAGTTCGGCCCCGACACTGCTGAGCATGGCGCCGCGCGCCTGCCTCTCGAACAACTGGATCCCAAGCCGTTCTTCCAGACCCTTGATATGTTGACTGACAGCGGCCTGGGTGAGACCGAGTTCTTCGGCGGCGCGGGTGAAATTGCCGTGCCGTGCCGTCGCTTCAAAGCTTCGAATCCAAGAGAGGGGGTGCTGCATGTACTACCGTTTTACTTATGACTTAGGGTAAAAATTATTAATTTGTGCCGCGAGATGCAAGCCCATAGTCCTTGGTGCAGATCAAGGAGAGACAGATGACGCACCAGACTGACCGAGAAGATCTTGCCGCCGCGCTGCGATTTACCGCAAGGTTGGGCCTGCACGAAGGGATCGCGAACCATTACAGTCTGGCGTCGGAGGATGGAAAACGGTTCCTCATCAATCCCTATGGGCAGCACTGGTCGCAGATGCGTGCCTCGGACCTTTTGGATCTGGCTGCCGATTCTGACGGCGCGGGTGATGACAGGATCGACCCGACCGCGGTTGCGATCCATGGCGCGATCCACCGCAGTGTTCCCCACGCCAGATGCATCATGCACCTTCATTCGAAATACGCCACTGTTCTGGCCTGTCTGAAAGATCCGACCCTTCCTGCGATCGACCAGAACACCATGCGCTTTTTCAACCGTGTCGCGGTCGATGACGGGTTCGACGGCATGGGTCTGGGTGACGAGGCCGAGCGTCTGGCGCGCGGCCTTGGCGACCGTTCGATCATGCTGATGGGGCAACACGGCGTTTTGGTCGCTGGGCCGACGGTCGCCCGGTGTTTTGACGACATCTACTATTTCGAACGCGCGGCAGAGACCTACATCACCGCCCTGTCCACCGGGCGCGATCTGAATATCGCAAGCGATGTGGTGGCTGAAAAGACCGCACGCCAATGGGAAAGCTATCCGGGCTTTGCTGATCGTCATTTCGCGGCGATACGCGCCATTCTCAATGCCGAAGAGCCGGAGTACACATCGTGACCAAAGCGGCGCGGAACCTATTGGTGATCATGGCGGATGAACACCGGCGCGATGCGATGGGCTGCATGGGGCACGGTGTCGTCAAGACACCGAACCTCGACGCGCTGGCGGCGCGGGGAACCGTGTTCGACAATGCCTATACGCCGTCGCCGATTTGTGTGCCGGCGCGGGCGGCGCTTGCAACTGGACAATATGTTCACCGTACGGGCAATTGGGACAGTGCTGCGCCCTATGATGGCCATCCCAAAAGCTGGATGCACGCGGTGCGTGACAGCGGCGCAGAGACCTTTTCCTTCGGCAAGCTGCATTTCCGCGGCACCTCGGATGACAATGGTTTCACGCGTGAGGTGTTGCCGATGCATGTCCACGAAGGGCGCGGCTGGACCGTCGGACTGCTGCGCGAGGAGCCGCCGCAATACGATGCGACGCAAGGCCTGGCCGCGGATGTGGGGGCGGGCGAGACAGAGTATTCCGCCTATGATCGGGCCGTCACCCGTCAAGTCGAATCCTGGCTTGCGTCCTGCGATAGTACGACGAAACCCTGGGCCGCCTTTGTTTCCCTCGTGACGCCACATTATCCACTGTGCGCACCGCAAGAGTTTCTTGATCTTTACGACGATGCCGAGATTCCAGAACCGATAGGCCATGGCGATACGGCGGCGCCCGACCATCCTGAGCTTGCCCACTTGGCCGAGTTTTACGACTATGCCCGCCATTTCGAACCCGATGGCGTGAGCAAGGCGCAGGCCGCCTATTTCGCGCTGGTCAGCTTTATGGATGATTGCGTGGGCCGGGTTCTGGCCGCGTTGCGCACTTCGGGGCAGGAAGACGATACGCTTATCGTCTATGTCTCCGATCACGGCGAGATGCTGGGCGACCATGGGTTCTGGACCAAATCGGTGATGTTTGAGGGTTCGGTCGGAGTGCCGATGATCCTGGCCGGGCCGCAAATTCCCGCCGGTCATCGGGTTCAGACTCCGGCGAGCCTTGTCGATATCGCGCCGACCGCGGCCGGGCTTTTCGGCGACACCGCTTTTCAGGACGGGTTGCCCGGCGAGTCTCTTGTGGACCTGGCGGGGGCGCCTGACCGACCCGACCGGACAGTGCTGAGCGAGTATCATGACGGCGGATCCTCCACCGGCAGTTTCATGGTGCGCTGGGATCGCTGGAAATATATTCACTATGCCGGAATGAGGCCGCAGCTCTTCGATCTGGTCGCAGACCCATGCGAGTGCTGCGATCTGGGAGAGTCATCCCAAGCGGAATATGTGACGGCGCGCGACGAAGGGCTGCGGCGGCTCACGGACATCTGCGATCCCGAAAGCGTAAACCACAGTGCGTTTCAGGATCAGCGCCGACGCATTGCAGAACTTGGCGGCCCCGAGGCCTGCCGCGCTCAGGCATTCGGCCACACCCCGGCCCCCCAGACAGGTGACGCGCACCCTCTGGCGAACAATTCAGGAGGATAAGGAGAGAAAATGCTACGGACGAACAGACGGACTTTCATTCAAGGCGCAACGGCTCTCGGTCTTGCATCCACGTTGCCACGTGCGGCATTTGCCCAGCCCACACGCGGCGGGCGTCTTCGTGCCGCCATGGGACACGGCAGCACCTCGGACAGTTTCGATCCGGCACTTTACAGCAACTTCTACATGCGCGCCCAGACCTTCGCCCGCAACAACATGCTGACCGAGATCGCGCCGGACCAAACGCTGCGTGGCGAACTTGCCGAGCGTTTCGAGGCAAATGCCACCGCCGATGTCTGGCGTTTCAAGATCCGTGAAGGGGTCGAATTCCACAATGGCAAGACCCTGACGCCCGAAGATGTCGTCGCCTCGATCGACTATCATCGCGTGGACGGGAGCAAATCGGCCGTAAAATCCAGCGCTGAGAGCATCGCTGAAATCTCGATTGACGGCCCTTGGGTCGTGATGACGCTTCACGAGCCGAACGCCGATTTTGCCTATCTGATATCGGATTTCCACTTTTCGATCTTTCCCTCTGAGAACGGCAAGATCGATTTCTCCGAAGGTGTGGGCACCGGTGGTTATGTCGTGGAAAGCTATGAGCCGGGCGTGCGCACCGAGTTCAAGCGGTTCGCCAACTATTGGAAGCCCGACTCTGCCTATTTCGACGAAATCGAGCTTCTGACCGTTGCCGACAAGACTGCCAGAATAACCGCCATCGCCACCGGACAGGTGGATATTGCCGACCGGATTGATGCCACCACGGCAAGCCGGGTCGAAAGTGCGTCCGGCGTGCGCCTGTTCCGCACCTCGGGACCGCAGCATTTCTCGTTCGCCATGAACGTGACGCAGGATCCCTTCACCGACCGCAATGTCCGGCTGGCCCTGAAATACGCGGTCAACCGCGAAGAAATGGTCGAAAAGATCCTTGGCGGGTATGGTTCGGTCGGCAACGATCATCCGATCCCGAGTTCGTCGCCCTATTTCAATGCGGATCTTGAGCAGCACAGCTATGATCCCGACCGGGCACGCTTTCACATGAAAGAGGCCGGCCTGGACAGCATTTCAACCGAATTGCATGCGGCTGACGCCGCCTTTACCGGCGCAGTCGACGCCGCCACGCTGTACAGCGAAAGCGCCCGTGCGGCGGGGATCGACATCAAGGTCGCCCGTGAACCGAATGATGGGTATTGGAAGAACATTTGGCGGAACAAGCCCTGGGCTGCTTCATTCTGGAGTGGTCGGCCAACCGCCGACGCGATGTTCTCGCTGACTTATGCCAGCGGCGCGCCGTGGAACGAGACCGCTTGGAATAACGAAAGATTCGATAAAATCCTGATCGCCGCCCGTGGTGAACTGGATGAGGGAAAGCGCCGAGAGATGTATCACGAGATGCAGAAACTGGTGCACGACGACGGTGGTGCGGTCGTTCCGATGTTTGCGGATTATATTGTCGGCCTGCGGGATACCGTCGCAACGCCCGAGGTGACGGGCAACAATCTTGACCTCGACGGGCTGCGTTTTCTCGAACGGTGGTGGATGGCCTGATCGGCTGGACCGCGAATGCAAACAAGTGCGGGCGCCGTATGACCACGGCGTCCGCACAACAGTTTCGAGATGGGCTTAGACATGAATCCGATACTCATACTGATCGCCAAGCGGCTTGGCCTGGGGCTGTTGACGCTCTGGTTTGTATCTTTTGGCGTGTTTTTCGCCATCGAGGCTTTGCCGGGCGATACAGCCGAGGCGATCCTCGGTCAGTCCGCGACACCCGAAACGGTGGCCGCGCTGCGTAAGGAGCTTCATCTGAATCAACCGGCTCTACTGCGGTACTGGAACTGGCAGATCGCCGTTCTGACCGGAGATTTCGGAACGTCGCTGTCCAATGGCCGTCCGGTGTCCGAGTTGATCGGGACACGTTTGGGCAACACGATGTTCCTCGCGGGCATGGCGGCCCTGATCTCGGTGCCGCTGGCGCTTTGTTTGGGGTTGCTTGCCGCCCTGTGGCGAAACTCGCTCTTTGACCGGCTGATCAATGCCGTGACGCTGACGTCCATCTCCATGCCCGAGTTCTTCATCGGCTATGTGTTGATATTCGCATTCGCGATCCGGGCGGGCATCCTGCCGCCGATGTCGGCGATTTCTCCGACAATGGGCCTGCCGGACCGGATCGTGTTCACGATCCTGCCGGCGTTGACGCTTACCCTTGTCGTTGTTGCCCATATGATGCGCATGACCCGTGCGTCTTTGGTGAACCTGCTGTCGCTGCCCTATGTTGAAATGGCCCGGCTGAAGGGCGCGCGCGAAATGCGGGTCATCCTGTTCCACGTTCTGCCAAACGCTCTTGGGCCCATCGTCACGGTGATCGCCTTGAACCTGGCCTATCTCATCACCGGCGTCGTGGTCGTTGAAGTGGTGTTCGTCTATCCGGGGTTGGGGCAGTTGCTGGTCGACAGCGTGTCGAGCCGGGATCTGCCGGTGGTGCAGGTGTCCTGCATGATCTTTGCCTCGGCTTACATCCTGTTGAACCTGACCGCCGATGTTATCGCTATCGTCTCCGACCCTCGGCAGTTGCACCGGACATGAGTATGAAAACCCGCCTTGCAAATCTCCGCCAAGTTCCGCCGACGGCCCTGTTCGGGATCGTCATCGTTATCCTTTACATCGTTCTGGCGATCCTGACGCCAGCCCTTACGCCCTATTCCCAACGCGAGATCGTCGGCGGTGCATTCCTGCCATGGACTTCGGCACACCCGCTGGGCACCGACAGTCTGGGCCGCGACATGCTTACCCGGCTGCTTTACGGCGGGCGCAATACGCTGGGCATCGCCTTTGTCACCACCATTCTTGCCTTTGCGATCGGCATGGCTGCCGGGCTTGTCGCGGTGACGGTCGGCGGATGGCTTGAACCGATCCTGTCGCGCATTGTCGACATGCTGATGTCGATTCCGCAACTGATCTTCAAACTGTTCCTGCTGTCGATCTTTGGCACATCCATCCCGACCCTGATCCTGGTCATTGCCGTGCTGGATTCGACGCGAGTGTTTCGCCTGACCCGCGCGGCGGCCAGTTCAATCGCCGTTATGGATTATGTCGAGGCGGCGCGTCTGCGCGGTGAAGGCCCCTGGTGGCTGATGACGCGCGAGATTCTACCCAACATCACAGCGCCACTGATCGCCGAATTCGGGCTTCGCTTTTGTTTCGTCTTTCTCGCCATCGCGGCGCTGTCGTTTCTTGGGCTGGGCATTCAGCCACCGCTTGCGGACTGGGGATCAATGGTGCGGGAAAATGCGACCCTGATCACGTTCGGAGATATCACCCCGCTGATCCCCGCGGCCGCGATTGCGGTCCTCACGATCTCGGTCAATTTCATCGTCGACTGGATGCTTCACAAATCAACGGGACTGAAGGAATGAGTGATCCGACCGCCTTGCTGAAACTACGCGATCTGAGACTGGACGGGCAGGGTGCGTCCGGCACCACCCACATCCTGCGCGGCATCGATCTTGATCTGGCCAAGGGCGAAGTCCTCGGCGTGATCGGTGAAAGCGGTGCGGGAAAATCCTCGCTCGGGCTTGCCGCCATGGGCTTTTGTCGCAACGGCTGCCGTTTTGCCGGAGGTTCCGCAAACTTCGACGGAAACGAATTGATCGGTGCGCGTCCTGCGGTCCTGTCGGGGCTGCGCTCCACCCGGATCGCCTATGTCGCGCAATCGGCAGCGGCAAGCTTTAATCCGGCGTGGCGGTTGATCGACCAGTATTGCGAATTTCCTGTCCTGCGTGGCCTTATGGATCGCAAAGCGGCCGAGAAGGACGCGATAGAGATTTACGAACAACTGCGGTTGCCCAATCCCAAAGAGATCGGCTTTCGCTATCCGCATCAGGTGTCGGGCGGTCAACTGCAGCGGGCAATGACGGCAATGGCCATGTCGTGTCGCCCGGACTTGATCATATTCGATGAGCCGACGACGGCGTTGGACGTGACCACCCAGATTGAAGTCCTCTCGGCCATCCGTAGCGCGGTGAATGAACTGGGTACTGCCGCCCTCTACATCACCCACGATCTTGCAGTTGTCGCACAGATGGCGGATCGGATCATGGTCATGCGCCACGGCGAAGTCGTGGAAGAGGCCGCGACCCGGACCATGCTCGATGCCCCGCGAGAGGCGTATACCAAATCGCTCTGGGCGGTCCGCAACATCCGCCCGCCCGCCAAACCACTGCCGCCGACTGACACTGCGCCCTTGATGCAGATCAGCAACGTGACCGCAGGCTATGGGAGCAACGACACCGCCTTACAGGATATCGGATTCGATGTTCATGCCGGGCGTACCCGTGCCGTCGTCGGCGAAAGCGGATCGGGAAAATCCACAGCCGCCCGTGTGATTGCCGGCCTGCTGCCCCCGCGCAGCGGCGAGGTGCGTCTTGACGGTCAACTTCTTCCGCCCGACTATCGCAAGCGCAGCCGGGATCAGCTGCGCAAGGTACAGTTGATTTATCAGATGGCCGATACCGCCCTGAATCCCCGTCAACGCATAGGCGATATCATCGCCCGCCCGGTTTCGTTCTATGCCGGTCTGCGCGGCCGCGCCCTGCGCGAGCGGGTGCGGGAAATCCTTTCGGATATCGAGCTTGATCCAGACACTTACATGGACCGCAGCCCCGCAGAACTATCGGGCGGACAGAAGCAACGCGTCGGCATTGGACGTGCGCTGGCCGCCGAACCGCAATTCATCATCTGTGATGAAGTCACGAGCGCGCTTGACCAGATCGTAGCGGAAAACATCCTGACGCTGCTGCAGCGGGTGCAGCGCGACTATGGCCTGAGCTATATGTTCATCACGCACGACCTTTCGACGGTGCGCGCCATTGCCGACGATGTCACCGTCATGCAACGCGGCAAAATCGTCGAGCAGGGGACAGCAACGCACATTCTTGAGTGTCCGCAGCACGAGTACACTCGTAAACTGCTTGCCTCCGTGCCTGAAATGGACCCCGACTGGCTTTCAAAACAGGTCAGTGGTGTCGATAGTATTGTGTAGTCACAGGTTCTGGTCTCTTTGGATCAATGTTTGCTATGAAAGAGACGAGAACCGGCAACGAGATACACCGTCGAGTCTCGCCGTGATGCCGTGAGGATCACAATCAACTGATCGCCAAGCTGATCAATGGCGTGTGCTGTCAAATCGCCGTCCGTGATGTCACAGCCGATCAAACCTTCGCGCGCCGCACAGGTCTCGGGCCGGTTCAGCCCGATCGCCCGGCTGCTTCGTTAGGTGCAGTAGGACGTCATGACGACGGGCAGCAATGACCAACCCGTCGCGACAAGGCCGGTCCACCCGGTGGCGTGGCTGACGAAGCTGACGAAGTTCGAGGTCGAAGCCAGACGCGGATGGTAGAGCGCCGCAAGCAGCGTCGCCTGGAGCAAGACGGCAACTATATAGGCCATGATGAGCAGGAGCCGCTGCATTGGAAGGCCCAAAGCCGCACCTTCAATGCCGTGCCCGCAGATCAGGCCATGCAGCCCATAGATTGCACTGAACGCCGCCAGCCATACCAAAGGGGCGATCAGGATTCGTATCAGGTCCGTCATGAGGCGAGACCCGGCAGATGCCCGGCCAGCAGGACGAGCGTGCCAACCACCGAGAGATAGCCGACCCACAGGCCGACAATGGTAAACTCGGCCCGACGCATCGGCGAGGTAAAACCCTGCAGGACACGCGCAATCAGGAAGCTTGCCATCAATGCTCCAAGCACCGCGTGAAACAGCCCGTAGCTACCGAGCACGAACAGCGTTGCGCCGTAGGCATGTGCCTCGGGCGACGGTGTTCGGGCCATCATCGCAGCGCATGCAACAGCAACCGCGAGCGCACCTGCAAGGGTCAGAACAAGGCCGGGCAACGGGCTGCCGTTCCGGCGATTTACAACAATCGCATGGCCGATTGCAAAGCAGCCAAGAGCCGCGCCCAGAATGCCGAAGCCCAACTCGACTGGCGACGCCACGAACCAGGCGGGCGGCGGCCATCCCGGCGCGACGGTCCATAAAAACGCAAAGCCGAACAGGAGCGAGCCGAAGAAGGTCGCGTTGGCGGTCAGAAGGAACACTGTTCCCCACCACCCGGGCGAATGGTCGGTCATGGCGGCATTAAGGAGTGTGATGCCATGTCCCATCGGCAGCGCATCCAGATCTTCCTTGCGGCCCAGCACCCAGACCCACCGCCAAGCGAGATACGCGACACCGGCCACGGCAAGCGGAACGGTCCAATAGAATTTCAACAGCAGCGACAGGAAGAACACGCCAGTGACAGCAGACATGATGATCGGCAGAAGCGTGTTGGTAGGATAGAGCACATGCATATCTGGCCTGCCGCTGGCCACGTCCACCGTCAGCGTTTCACGCCAGCCGTGGCGAGGCGTTGCCAGATACCCTTCGCCCCGTGCCAGTCGCACGGCGAGGTCCGGTTCCTGGGTCAGCGGTTCCCGACTGGTTACATGGGGCAGGCTGGCTAAATTATAGGCAGGCGGCGGGGTGATCATGGCCCATTCCAGCGTGCCCGCCCGCCAAGGATTGCGTCGCCCCCGGGCGGCAGTCAGCGCGTGCAGAATCACGTCGATCAGGATCATCCCGATGCCGATGGCAAGGACGAAGCTGCCCACCGATGAGATCAGGTTGATCGCGGTCCACCCGTCCTCGGGCGCATAGGTCGGGATGCGCCGTCGCTGGCCCAACAGCCCCACCCAATGCATCGCCAAAAACGTGACATGGAAGCCGATGAAGACAAGGGCAAAGGCCAGCTCGCCCAGATGAAAGAAACGCCGCCGTCCGGTGAAATGCGGCAGCCAGTAATACACCCCGGCGAAGATCGGAAAGACAAAGCCGCCGAACAGCACATAGTGCAGGTGTGCCGTGATGAACGCGGTATCATGGGCCTGCCAATCGAAGGGTACCACGGCCACCATCACCCCGGTCAGCCCGCCAATGACGAAGGTGGCGAAGAACCCAAGGATGTGAAGCATCGGTAGGCGCAGCTCTGGCCGACCTTTCCAGATCGTGCCGATCCAGGCAAAAATCTGCACCCCCGTCGGCACGGCAACCAGCGTGGACGCCGCCGAGAAAAAGGCCAGCCCCATATGCGGAATGCCAGTGGTGAACATATGATGGACCCACAGACCGAACGACAGAAAGGCCAGCGACACCGCCGCTGCGACGATCCAGCCATATCCCAACAGCGTGGTGCGACACATCACCGGCAGAACGGTCGAGATCACGCCCGCCGCCGGCAGAAAGATAATATAGACCTCGGGGTGACCGAACAGCCAGAACAGATGCTGCCAAAGCAGACTGTCGCCGCCCAGTTCGGCCTGAAAGAAAGGCAGGCCGAAGGCGCGCTCGACCTCCAGCAGGATCGAGCCGAGGATCAGCGGCGGAAACCCGGTCAGGATCATCAGCGCCGTGATCAGCGCATACCAGGCAAAGATCGGCATCTTGTCCAGCGACATGCCCGGCGCTCGGTATTTCAGGATTGAAACCGTAATCTCGACCGCGGCGGCGATGGCCGAAATCTCGACAAAGGTGATGCCTATCAGCCAGAAGTCGGTGTTGATTCCCGGCGAATAAAGCGGGCCGCTCAGCGGCGGATACATGAACCATCCGCCATCCGGTGCAATGCCGAGCACCATCGCCACAAGCAGCATTGTTCCGCCAAAAACGTAGCACCAGAAGCCATAGGCAGTCAGGCGCGGGAAGGCGAGATCGCGTGTGCCAAGGAGTTTCGGCAAAAGGTAGATCGCCAGCCCCTCGAACGTCGGAATGGCAAACAGGAACATCATGATGGTCCCGTGCATCGTGAAAATCTGGTTATAGATCTCTGGCCCTGCAAAGGCCGATTGTGGTGTGGCAAGCTGTGCGCGGATCAGCATCGCCAGCAGGCCACCGATGATGAAAAAGAAAAACGCGGTGACCAGAAACATCCGGCCCAGATCGGTGTGGTTCACGGTCGAGAACCAGCCGCGCCATCCCGGCTCGGACGCCCAGATCGCGGTCAGCTTTCGATGGCGCTCTAGGGCGTTCATTCAGTATCACCTTTCAGAAATGCATCCCATCCCGCCGCATCATGGGCGGTGACCGAGAAAGTGAATCGGTCATATCCAGCACCGCTGAATTCGGCGCTGACCCCGGCATAGGTGCCGGGCGCGTCCGCCTCGATCCGCAGAGTGTTAACGCGCCCGGGTATCGCGTCAAGTTTGCCCGCCAGGCGCGGCACCCAGAAACTGTGGATGACATCGGCGGTGGTGATCGCTACGTCGACAGGCCGACCGGCTGGGATATGCAGAATGTCTTGGGTCGTGCGCCCGGGTGCATCCTCATAGCTGAACGTCCAGACCCAACGACGGCCCTCAGCGCCCACGCGGGCCACGTCGTCACCCTCGCGGGGCAACAATCGCTCTCCGATGGCAAGGCCATAGACAAGCAGCGCGGCGAGGACTGACATGGGAAACACAAGGCCCAGTCCGATGATCCAGATACGCACTTGCTGTGGCTCATCGCCAGGGCCTTTGCGTCGGCGGAACGCCAGCACCAAAAGCACCATGACCAGCCCAAAAATCAGCGCGGCGCTGGCCAGCATCACCCACCAAAGCGTTGCTATAGTCTGTGCTGCCGGCCCTGCCGGATCGACGGCTGAAAGCACCCCCTTGCAACCGGGAAGCGTTGAAAGTGTTATTGCAGGAATGACAAGCCGGAGAATGGTGGCGACATGGCAACGGAAAATGCAGAGAATGAACCCGAAGACCTGATCGACCCAATCAGCGAGCTGCCGGGTTTCCACGAAACGGAATCGCGCATTGCCGTGCTTGGCCACCCGATTCACGCGATGAGCGTCGCATTTCCGGTGGCCCTGACGTTCTGCGTTCTCGGTGCGGATGTGCTTTATTGGTGGACGGGCGACGCGTTCTGGGCACGGGCCGCGCTTTGGGCTGCGGGAACCGGATTTCTGTTCGGCATGTTCGCCGGATTTTCGGGCACTGCCGAGCTTTTGCTGGTCCCGGGTATCCGTGCCCGCGCTCCGGCCTGGACGCACTTTATCATCGCGGTGACCTTGCTTTCCCTCCTCGGGGCAAACTGGGGCTATCGGCTGTACGGCTATGAACAGGCGGTGTTGCCCTATGGCATACTGCTGTCGGGGCTGTGCGTGCTGCTGGTCAGTTTCACAGGGTGGCATGGCGGCAAGCTCGTTTTCGATTATCGGCTCGGAACGTCGAAGGGCAGCTGACCACCCCTGGGCGTCAACAGCCATTCAGGAAAGTCGATCCAATCAAACGCCGGTTTGGCAAGCACCAAGGGCAGGATCACAAGGATCGGTATCAGGACCGCGACGACGACAAAGAACGGTTGCGGCGGGTTCTGGTGGGTTGGCTCTTCGGCAACTTTCGCGACGATGTGACCGATCCAGGCATGGGAGGCGACCAGCAGCGCAACAAAGGCAAGTTTGGCGAACAGCCAAGGCTCGAAGGCTTCGCGCAAAAAAATCAGCCACGTCCCAGCGATTACGGCGATGACTGCCGCTGGCGTGACGCAAAGCGTGTAGGTGATATGTGTGGCGTGACGTATCATGCGGTAATCATCAGCCATCACCGAGGGGCCGTGCCGCGAAAGCATCAAGGGCAGCGCAAGAAGCCCACCGCACCACATGATCAGCGCCGCGATGTGCACGACCTTGAAGATCGGAATTGCCGAGACAAGCCAGTCTAGCACGCGGCACTGCCCGTCAGTCGGGTCCAGCTGCGTCGCGCCAAGACCACGGCGGCGACAGCATAGGGAACGCCGGCAGGCACCCACATGATCAGCCCGCCAAGCTGCTGATCATAAAGCGGTGTCATATTCCATTCGAATGGCGCCATGACGTGTGCCGCATAAAGCACCGAGGGCGCGAAAGTGAGAACCGCGCCCAGCATGCCCATCTGTGCAAAGCTTGCCACGACAAACAGAAGTCGCTCGACCGGCGCATTCTCGGCGGTGAAAACCGCGCTCCAGAACCAGACCGCGCTGCCCAAAAGGGTGAGTTGCATCAACCAGTAGACAACGACATTCGAAAGCGCCAGATCATAGGCCGCTGGGTGGTGCCAGGCCCAGAGCACCAGTGTCGATGCTGCAAATGGCAAAGAGATTCCACCGGTTGGACTTTTGCGAAGCGCCAACGCAAGGAGCGGTGCGGCCCCGGCGACCAAGAGAACGTGATGCACAACCCGCGCCGAAAACAAGGCCGAGGAAAGCGCGCATAACGGTGAGACAAAAGCCAGAAACATGATCGCCACCGCTGCCAGCCCCGCCGGTTCGCGCCGCAATATCAGCGCCATGCCGACCAGGACGGCAATGAGAACGGGGTCAAGATTCCAGCTTGCCCAGAGGTTTTGTGGCAACGGCGGTGGCCCGCAGTAGATCCCGTCCATTTCGAAGTATTCCCGTCGTGTACACTAGGCGATGTCGTTACTATGCGCGGAGGGTTCGTTTTTGACAAACTCTTCGGGCGACCCGTGGTTCCGATCCGCCCATCGGCAATTTACGACCGCCCAGAACGAATGACCGAACCTGCACGCGCCCAGTGCGGATGGGATCGCATCTGACCTTGAGGCTCGTGATCGCAAGGCATTTTCAGACGCCACACGCCTTTTGCCACGCACTGCCTGATCATCCCCGGAGCGCTGTCGAAGAGCCTTCCACCCACAGCGGAGGGAGCCGTCCACCGCCTTGGCGTCTCTACCAAATCAAAGGCACGAAAAGTTTTTTGTGAACCAATGCCTTGCGCGGGGCGTTAACTCAGGGATAGGCCGGTAAGCGTACCCGCGCGAGCCAGCTATCCGAACCGCGCCCAACGACGGAGAGCACGTGCCTCATCTCGATTTATCCCGCCGCAATTTTCTGGCAGCGGCCGCTGCCCTTGGGGTAAGCGCTGCTGTACGCCCCCTCAGTCAGGCGCAGGCCGCAATGGTTGCGTCTCCGGTGGGGCAGGATCCGGGGTGGTTTGCGGGTGGACGCTTGCGCTACCGTCGCGATGGCATGGCAAAGGTGACGGGCAGCAAAGTTTTTGCAATCGACATGCGCGCCCGCGATCTGGACGGCTGGCCCGATCACCAATCTCACGCGCTGACTCTCCATGTGCCGCGCGCGGATCGGGTGTATCTGGGGCTTGACCTGTCGGTGCTTGAACCGGATCTGGCCCCCGATGTTCTGATTGATGCCGAACGTCTGGCCAAAGACAAGGTGACCATGCCCGATGCCGATTTCTATGGCGATTTTTTCCTAGAACCGGGCAATGTGTCTCCCATGCTTGGGCAACCTGTCGCCTTGGGAATCTGGCACGATTACGAACGCTTCCGCGCGGCGCGCAAACTGCTGCAATTCAACAACGACATTTTCCGCTTTGGTGAACAGGCTGATCCACCCAAACGCGCCCCCTATGGTGCGGCGCGCTTTGTGCGCATTGGCGGCGATGATCCGCGTGGCGCAGACCGGTTTTCACCGATGAAGGATTACGTTGTCTGGCCCGATACCGATGAATCCGGCGTGCAGTGGCCCGCTCATGACCACCCCGCATTTGGCGCGGCCATGGGCCACTCGTCGGACATCCAATCCGAAATGGAAAATCCGCCAGAAGGCTCGCGCACCTTTGCGCGCGAATATCGCAGCCAGTCGATTGATCCCTGCGCGATGGAGATGGAGAACGGTCTGGGCTGGTATGATCCGGATTCAGGCCGCCTGAATGTGGTGGGCGCGACCCAATCGCCCTATTCGGCGGCCCATCATATCCTAGAAATGATGTCGGCCAGTACGCTGCCCCTGAAAGCTTTGGATTTCGTGACCGGCTATACCGTGGGCTATGGCCAGAAAGAGCACCAGTCCTTTCCCTATTACGTCGCCATGGCCGCGCTTTATGGCGACGGCAACCCTGTGCGGCTTGCTCTTGATCGCTGGCAACATTTCCAGTTTGCGCTTAAACGGCACCCGTTCGATATTCGCACCGCCCTGACCGTTGATAAGGACGGGCAGTTTCAGGCCATGAGCTGCGACATGACGGGCGATGGCGGCGGCGTCATGAACTTCAGTCCATCGGTCGGAACGGTTGCGGTGACTGCAGCGCAATCCGTCTATTACATGCCCAAAAGCGATATGTCGGTTCAGGTTCTTCCTTCAATTGGTGTCACGTCAGGGTCGATGCGCGGATACGGCACGCTGCAATCCATGGCCACGACCGAAATGTTGGTCGATGAGATCGCGGATGAAATTGGCATGGACGCGATTGAGTTGCGCCGCAAAAATGTCATCCAGAGCGGCATGAAAAACACCCAAGGTGCCGTGCCATCCGGCCATTTGCGCATTGGCGAGATTTTGGACATCGCCCGCCAAGATCCCCTGTGGACCGAACGCGCGGACCGCAAAGCGGCCTATGAGGCTGAAAACCCCGGTACGCTATACGGGCTTGGCTTTGCCTCGGTGCAAAAGGACTTCGGCACAGGGGCCGAGGCGGCAGTGGTCCGGCTTGAGATCACGCCAGAGGGGCGTTTGAAAATGCGCCATGTCGCGGCCGAGATTGGCGCCGGTGCGACCACATCACAGATGCTGGTGACAGAGCCCTATCTGGGGCGTCCGGCGGATGAGGTTGAATTTTCGGTGCAGCATTGGCCGGAAATGCCGCTGAAAACCGAGGATCAACCATACACCACCCCGCAAGAGGAAGAGGATCAGCTTTCGCAGGATCCCTATTGGGTGCCGCGGTTCACTTCGCCGCGCTCTGCCTCGAACTCGGCTTACTATTTCACCCATGCAACGCAACAGGCGGCGCAACTGCTGCTGCGCTTGGCCCTGTGGCCATCGGCCCTTGCCATTTGGGGGGCTGGACCGTCCGGGGGGCAATCTACGCCCGAGCCTCTGCGCTTTGAGGATGCCGAGTGGCGGGATGGAATGTTGGTTGCCCGCTCGATGGAGCCTTTATCTCTGGAACGGCTGGCAAAGCGCGCCCATGAGAAGGGCAGCATCACCGGCGTCTGCATTCATACCTTTAACCGTTGGGCATGGACCGAGGCCGAATTTGAGGTTGAGGGCCAAAGCTTTCGCGCGCCCATTGATGCGCTTTCGGTAAAATGGGGGACCGGTGCGGATGCCGCACGCAAGGCCCAGATGACGGATGGCGGTTATGCCTTTCAACCGCGGACAAAAGTGTATTACCCCCCCGTTCAGCGCAACAATGCTGGCACGGTTTACTATGCCCCCTGCGCCACCCTTGTCGAACTGGGGGTCGCAACCGGATCCGGCAAAGTGACCATCCTGTCCCACAAGACATGGCTTGAATGCGGGACCCAGATCGTGCCTGAACTTGTCTCGGGTCAGCTTCAGGGCGGTATCGCCATGGGGATTGGCCACGCCCTGTATGAGGATTTGCCAACTGACGCCGATGGTCCGGGCAATGGAACGTGGAATTACAGCCGCTATCACCTGCCGCGCGCCTCGGAAGTTGGGGTCTGGACGCAGACAGGCCACGTGTTGCCGCCCTTATCGGGTGAAGATCCCCCCAAAGGCATGGCCGAGGTTGTGATGATTCCGATCGTCGGGGCTTGTGCCAACGCAATCGCCCATGCCACCGGGCATCGTTTCTATAGTTTTCCAATCAGCGCATCGCGTATTCAGGAGGTGTTGTAATGATTGAGAAAATTAGTTTCTCCGCAACGATCAATGGCCAAAAGGTGGGGCCGATGGATGTGCCGCAAGACCTGATGATGGTTGAACTGTTGCAGGAATATCTGAATCTCACCGGCACCCGTCTGTCCTGTGGTCAAGGGATGTGCAGCGCCTGCCGGGTCATTGTCGATGACCCCGCCAAAGGCACCTATACAGTCGCGGCCTGTGTGACCGGTGTTGCTTGGCTGAACGGCAAGACGGTTCGCACCATCGAAGGGATTGCCGGCGAAGATGGCCAAGGCGCGCCGTTGCCCTCGGCCATTCAACAGGCGTTTCTTGAGCATTTCTCGTTCCAGTGCAGCTATTGCACACCCGGCTTCGTCAACTCGGCGACAGTGCTGGTTGAACAGCTTGAGCGTTCACCAATCGCTGCCGATCGGGTTGAAGATGTGGTCCTTGAGTCGCTTGATAAACACATCTGCCGCTGTACCGGTTATGTCCGGTATTATCAGGCAGTAAAGGACGTGATCCTCAGCACGCCGGGCCTCACCCATGAAAATCCAGTCGTGTTGGAGCGTCCAGCATGAATCGCTTTTTGCGCATCGTCACCCTTTTCGCACTGTTTGGCCTTGTCGTGTTGGGCACGGTCTATTGGATCGGACGCGGCAGCGGCGATATCCCTGCGGCCAGCGTCGATTTCGCCAGTCTGGACGGTGATCAACGGCAAGAGATGCTGGAACGGGGAGAATGGGTTGCTCATGCCTCGGACTGTGCGGCGTGCCATACCGATCCGTCGGGCGGCTCTGATCTTGCCGGCGGGTTACCGATGGAAACGCCCATGGGGACGATCTATGGCACCAATATCACGCCGTCCGACGACCATGGCATCGGTGGTTGGAGCGCCGATGATCTTTACCGCGCCGTTGCCTGGGGTGTGGCTCCGGGCGATAAAAACCTTTATCCTGCTATGCCTTATCCCAGCTATCACCAGATCACGCGCGCGGATTCCGACGCGTTGTGGGTTTGGCTCATGGCACAGCGCCCGGTAAATAAACCGAACCGTTCCAACGACCTGATCTTTCCGTTCAATATTCGCCCCGCGGTGACCCTATGGAACGCATTCTTCCGCCCCGATGCAGAGCCGTTTCAACCCGATGAAACGCCGGCCGCGCAAGGCGAATATCTTGTGAATGTGCTGGGCCATTGCGGTGAATGCCACACTCCACGCAATCTTGCCTATGCGTTGACTGATGATCATCTGGCGGGTGAAGTGATTGAGGGGGCTTACGCGCCCGATCTGCGGCCTGATGCCTTGGCGCGGCGCGGTTGGACCGAAGACGATCTGGTGACGTTCCTGCACCGTGGTTTATCACCTCAGGGCGTGATGACATTTGGCATGTTTCCTGTGCTGTCACACTCCACCAGCCACCTGGCCACCGATGACTTGGAGGCAATATCGTCCTATCTTACTGCCGGGCAAACAATGACTGGCCCACAAATGGACAAGCCTGTCGCAGTATTGTCGCCCGAGGGCGCATCACTTTATACTGGGCTCTGCGCCGGGTGCCATGGCACGGACGGCGCTGGTCAGCCCAATTCGTCAGTGCGCCTCGATGTTAATACGACGGCGATGTACACCAATCCATTAAATTTGATCCGGGTCATCGCAGAAGGCATCCCCGAGCGTGACCTAGCCCAAGGAGAGCGGATGCAGGCCATGCCAGCGTTCGATCAAATGCTCTCAGATCAACAAATGACCGAGTTGGTAAATTACCTGCGCCAGCGTTGGGGCGGTCAAGAGGGTGATGTAACAGCAGAGGTGGTGCAATCGGCCCGAGAAGAAGGCCATGCAGCACGTTAATGGTCGGGTCATATTGTGAGATATTGACCCGCGTATCGATCAATCAGCCTCCGGCAAACCCGGCGCGGTTCACTCTGGCCAACAGCGCCTGCGGGCGATTTTGCAGTCAGCGACTGACGGTAGCATTTTTCTTTCATGATCGCGCCGCCCTGACCTTATGAAAGTGCCAATTTGGCGAGTTCTCAACAAAGGTAAAAACGTCCGCAGACTCGGCCCGGCAGAAAAGGATTCCGCAGAACTGCGATTAGAAAATTTCTTCAAATACACGTGGGTCAGATGCGGCCGACACCTTAGCGATAACTTGGCGCCGCATATCGCCTTTCTCATCGCTGCACGCAGCGACTGCCGGGCAGTGGATTCCTGTAGTGCTGCGCCATCGCCGCCGAAACCGCGTGAAGCGGAACGCGCAGGCGATCACTCGTGGCTCGGGACTATTCCTGCGCGGTCCAGCACGCTGCGGGCACGGGACACGATTGGGGCATCAATGAATTCACCGTCGAGCAGGAACGCGCCCTTGCCCTGCGCCTCGGCCTCGGTCGCTGCGGCGATGACTCGCCTTGCATGGGCGATGCTCGCCTCATCCGGAACGAACGCGGCGTTCAGAACGGGTACGACCTTGGGGTGGATGCAGCTTGCTCCATCGAACCCAAAGCGCGCGGCCTCAGCGGCCGCCTCGGTCAGGCCCTCGGTATCGTCGAACTGCGCGACCGAGCGCAGAAGCCCAAGCGACAGTTTGCCATGAGCCTTAGCGGCGTAATGGGTCAACAGCTTGGGTAAGCGCAATGTTTCGGCAGACGGCGTCGCGCCGGTATCTGTGGCAAAATCCTCACCGCCAAGACACAGTGCGATGACCCGCGGGTGCGCCGCAATCTGCTGTGCTGCCAACAACCCGCTGGCGGATTCAATGATCGCAATCACTTTTTTGCTTCCCTTGGGAAGGCGATCCAGATCTCCCGGACTTTCGACCTTGGGCAACATCAGGCCGTCGGCGCCTGCGGTAATGGCTGCCTCGGCATCCATTATACACAACTCAGTCGCGTTCACGCGCACAAAGACGCGCGCCCCGGATCGGCCGACATCGGGCACCGCCTTGGTCAGTGCGGCACGTGCAGTGGCTTTTTCGGCTGCGGGCACGGCATCTTCCAGATCGAGGATCACCGCATCGGCCCCGCGTTCATGCGCCTTGGCGACGAAGCGCTCCACATGGGCCGGAACATAAAGCAGCGAGCGCAGTCTCATTCGGTATTGTCCCCTTTTGCAAGAACCGTACCCACCGCGATCAACTGCTCGGCCCGGTCGTCTGCAATGCCGTAATCACGCAAAATTTCACGCCCCTGTTCACCAAGGTCGGGGGCAGGTCGCCACAGGTTGCCGGGCGTCTCCGACAGGCGGGGCAGAGGTGTATGGGTCGGCACGCTTCCCAGTTCGACGTCGGGCACTTCGGTGAAAATCTCGCGTTCGGTGAAATGTCGGTCTGTCACGATGTCCCCGACCGAATAGAGCGGGGCGGCGGTGATACCTTCCGCGTCACAGAAGCGAACGATTTCGTCGCGGTCACGTTCAGCCATCCAGCCGCCGACGATGGCGTCGACCTCACCGCAGTGCGCCACGCGCGCTTCGTTGGTGGCATAGCGCGGGTCGCTGTTCATCTCATCGTGGCCGATTGCGCGAAACAGTCGGGCCGCCGTGCTTTGAATCGAGGCCGACACCGCAATAAAATGGCCATCAAGGCTTCGATAGACATTGCGCGGACTTGATGTGTTCGAGCCGTTGCCGACCCGTGGTTTTGGCGTACCGGTCAGACGATAGTCCAGCGGTTCCGGCCCCAGCACAGAAACCATCGCCTCAAGCAGCGAAAGATCGACAGTTTGCCCGCGCCCCGTCGCATCCCGCGACCGCAGCGCCATCATCACGGCATTGGCTCCGTAAAGCCCGGAAATCATGTCGGCAAGCGCCAGTGGCGGCAGCAACGGATCGCCCGCCGCCTCACCGTTGCGGTGGGCAAATCCGGACATACCTTCGACAAGCGTTCCGAAACCGGGGCGCTTGCTATATGGGCCGGTCTGGCCAAAACCTGAAACCCGCAAAAGGACCAGCCTGGGGAAATCGCGTGTGATCACATCGGAACCGAGACCCATTTTTTCGAGCGTGCCGGGGCGAAAGCTCTCGATCATCACATCCGCGCCGACCATCAGATCGCGCAGCAGATCCACCGCACCGTCACCGCGGAAATCCAACCCGATAGAGCGTTTGTTGCGCCCGTATGTCTTCCAGAATGTCGAATGACCCTTCTGTTTCCACGCACGCAGGGGGTCGCCGGCGGGCAGTGGTTCCACCTTGACGACATCGGCCCCGAAATCGGCCAGTTGCAACGACGTCATGTTCCCCGCTACCAGCCGCGACAGGTCCAGCACCCGCAGACCAACAAGCGGCCCCGACGGCGCTGCGGCGAAATCTCTCCGGGTCCAGTTCTGCGTGTCAGTCATCAGGCGGACTCCTCATTTGCGGCCAGTGCGGCCCGACGGCGCTGCATGGTCATGCGCAGTACCAGAGTCAGCGCAATCGCCAGCACCATGGCACCAATGATGCTCAGGGAGATCGGGCGCTCCCAGAAAATGGCCATCCGGCCCTGACCCAGCATAACTGACTGGCGGAAGTAGTTTTCGGCGAGCGGTGCAAGGACGACGGCCAGAATGAACGGACCAGTTGGATAATCGTTCTTGCGCATCAGATAGCCCACGATGCCGAAGGCGAGGGCGATCCAGATATTGAAGGTCGAATACGACAGCGAGAAGGCGCCAACCACGCAAAGCGCGATCACCACCGACGCCAGAACCCCCTGAACCCCGCGCAACAGGTTGACGAATAGTGGGATCAGCAGGATGTTTGACAACAGAAGGAACACGTTGGCCAGCACCAGTCCCGCAATCATCGCCCAGACGACATCGCCAGACTTGATCATCAAAAGCGGACCGGGTTGCAGTCCGAACATGATCAGCGCCCCCAGCATCACCGCCGTACCACCCGATCCGGGAATGCCCAGGGTTATCAGTGGGATCAGCGAACCCGGCACCGAGGCATTGTTCGATGCTTCAGGTGCCGCAAGACCCGCAATTTCGCCCTTGCCGTAATTTTCGGGGTTTTTCGAGAGCTTCTTTTCCAACGCATAGGACAGAAAGGTCGCGATAGTGGCCCCGGCACCGGGCAGAATCCCGATGACGGTTCCCATCAATGACCCGCGAATTGTCGGCCCATTGGCCTCGCGTAGTTTGGCGCGCGACGGCACATAGTCCGACATCTTCAGCGATGGTTTTCCGAGGTTCAGCGTGACCCTTTGTTCCAGGTTGTGAAATACCTCTCCCAAACCGTAAAGCCCGATGATGATGGCGACGAAATCGATTCCCTCGATGAATTCGGGCACCGGAGCAAAGCGCACATGCCCGGATATATAGTCGGCGCCGATGGTCGATACGAGCACACCGAAGCAGACCATCAGCAGCGCCTTCAGCATGTCTTCTCCCGCCAGAAGAACGATCGTCGACAAGCCGAGCAACATGAGAAGGAAATATTCCGGCGGCCCGAGATAGATCGCATTGCGTGCCACGACGGGTGCAAAGAAAATCAGGACCACCAGACCGAACATGCCGCCGACGAAAGAGGATATGGCCGAAATGCCAAGCGCAATGCCGCCCTCTCCGCGTTGCATCATCGGATAGCCTTCAAGCGCCGTGATGATCGCGGGCGCGTCGCCCGGTGTGTTGATCAGGATCGAGGTTATGCGCCCGCCATACATCGTGCCCATATAGACGCCGGTAAGCAGGCAGAGACCTGAGGCATGATCCATTCCCGCGGCCAGCGGCAGCATGAGAGCGATGCCCGCTGACGGCCCAAGACCCGGCAGCGCCCCGACGACCGTGCCGATCATGCCCGCCAGAAAAATCAGGGTCACATTGTAGGGGGTCAGGATGGTGTCAAAGCCACCGGCAAGCTGATTGAGTGTATCGAGCATCAGGAATTTCTCCGCGTCGTCAGCTGAGGGGGATCTGCAACCACAGACCGAAGATGATGTAGATCACGACAAGCGTGACGAGGGTCGAGACGCCGCTGACGATCCAGCTTCGTTTCAGCAAATGCCAAGTGACAATGAACATGCACAGGCCAAGCGGCAGCAGCAGCGATCCGAGGGTCTCCGCCAGCACCGCCGCTGCGATCAAGGCCGTTGCGATCACAACCGGCCAGACGTCCCTGGCCGGTTGTGTTTCAGGCGGGTTAGACCCCGCCCGAAGCAGGTTGCGGATTATTATCAATCCGGCAATCGCGATGACTGCCACTGACATGATCGACGGGAGGAAGCCCGGCCCGAATGTCAAACCCGACGTGAAGGGCATATCAAGACTACCAACGAATGTGACCGCCGCAAAAATGGCCAGTCCGCCAATAAAGATCAGTTCCGACAGTTTCATGCGTATCTTTCCAGGATTATTTCAGCAGACCGAGTTTGGTCAGCGCGTCCTTATAGATGCCCTGAGTCTGGCCCAGGTATTCCGCGAAGTCATCGCCTGGAAGAAAACCGGGGACGACACCGTTGGGGTCGAGGTAAACCTCTTTCCATTTGGCGTTCTCACTCAGTTCTTTCATCTTGCCGATGAGCCAGTCGCGAGTTTCATCGTCGATGTCGCCGGGCGCGGTGATGCCACGAAACAGGCTCATCGTGATATCGAGATCCTGCTCCTTAAAAGTCGGAACCTCCGGCATCAATTCGATACGTTCATCGGTCGAGACCGCCAGCGCCTTGAAATTTCCCGCCTCGATAAAGTCTCGTGCCGAGCCGGGGTTGCCGATGGTGAAATCGACCTGACCCGATAGCAGCGCCGAAACCACATCGCCGTCGCCCTGGAACGGGATGAAGTTCACTTCCACTCCGGCCTGTTCACCAAACTCAATCGCGACGATATGCTCGATAGAGCCGGTTGCCGTTCCGCCCACGTTCAGCATTTTTCCAGCCGCTTTCAGATCGTCAATCGACTGATACGGACCTTTCGAGCTGACCAGAAGGAGTTCAGGGTCGATGCCTAGACGGGCGATCGGGGTGAAATCCGTGTAGTCGATCCCGACATTCGAGGTCAGGGGCGTGGTGACATGCGACGACGTGACCGACATCAGGTAATGTCCGTCGCCGGCATGGCCATTCAGATAACCCATGGCGACTGCAGAACTTCCGCCTTCCTTGTTCACAACGCTCAGCGGTTCTTCGATGATGCCTTCTTCCTGAAGGATTTTGGCCATCGTGCGCAGCAAGGTGTCATGACCGCCGCCGGGGCCATAGCCGGCGACAAGCTCAATGCCGCGTCCGCCGGGAAAGTCTTGTGCCAGTGCAGGTACTGCCGCCAGTGCGGCGACCCCTCCGGCAATCAGGCCGAGGGCATTACGGCGGGTTTGGTTCAGATTTAGCATTATGGTTCCTCCCATGTGCTAGGTTTCGTTATGGTTATCGTGATCTTAGGTCGCCCGTCGGGCAACGTCCTCCACCGGGTTTCCGCCCCAGCCAAGTGACCTGGAAATTAACTCTGCGGTTTCACGCAGGACAGGTTCGATACGATCAACGGCATCGGCCAGACGCTGAGCCGGTCCCGCGATGTTCAATGCGGCGATGACACGTCCATCGCGGTCGAAAATCGGCGAGGCCATGCCGCCGGCGCCCTCCACGACGCCTATTCGCGTCAACTGAAACCCCCTGCGCTCTGCAGTCGAGACTGTTTCGCTCAGCGCGTCGTCGGTGCCTTCGTATCGCCCGGCCGCGCGTTCGACGGCGCAGTATGTGCGCAGTTCGTCACGCGTCAGTCTGCCCAACAGGATGATGCCTGAGGAGACCTGATGGGGCCGCCGCGCAACTGTCACATCACGATCATAACGGATCTCGCGCTGGGGCAAGATCTTCCGGATGTAGCGCACCCCATAGTCCTTGCCCAAGACAGCGATGAACCCGCTTTCGCCGGTCTGCTCGACAGCATTGCGCAGGGCATCCTCGGCGTGCCGCAACAGAGTTCCCCAACCTCGCCCCTCGATCGTCGGCTCTCCGGGCAGGCGCAGAAGCTGATAGCGGCCGTTCTCCAGCCGGCTAACGTATCCTGCGTCGACCAGGATGCGCAGTAGATCAAGGGTGCTGCTCTTGGGAAGCTCCAGAGCGTGAACGACCTCGGCGAACGCGACCGGCTGAGATTGCTCAGCCATCCATTCGACGACCTGAAGGATACGTTCAGCACCACGTCCGCTCACCGCACTCTCCTTTAGTTCAGTATTGTGAACTTTGTTCTACATTATGAACTATGGGTTATCGGGCGAAATGCGACCTGTCAAGTTGCCTGCGTGCCATGGACATTGATGAGGGATTGGGTAGCGCAGTGCCGCGCCTGAATTGTTCCTGAAGATTGTGCTGTTGCATCGTTAGAAATGTTCCCGGAGCAGATTGGTTCGGGAGGCAGGCATGGGGCGGATCAGTATGGGTACGAGAGATGAGCTTTTGGAGGCCGCGGCAGCGCGATACGGATGCGCGACCCGAACCGAGAAGGGCCGGATCTTGACGGATTTCGCAGAAATAGCCGGGTATCAGGCTCAAGCATGCTGAACTCTCCGGCGTGAGTCACACCGCGGAGACGCTCGAAATCCATGGGTCAGGAACGGTGCATAGCATGCTTCGTATTCATACCGCACTTCGTCCGACCAATCATACGTCCATGCCCTCCCTTTTTAACGGTGGGCTGGAGGCCAACATACTTCGCTCTTGGAGCTCCAAGCAGGGCTGTGTTCGTTATATTTTCGGCAGTGGATAGATCCGGAAAGCTTGGAAAATAGTCGAGTCCGAAGACCACCAGATCATCATGTAATTCCTCAGAAAACCGGCGAACGAGATCTGCGCCAGCTTGACGGGCGCTACCTAGATTGTAGACTGCGCGAATAATTTGAAAAATACCTGACGGGTCTACACTGAGACGAAGCGAAGACGGGGGAGCACCGAATGTTGCATTGGTACAGTCGCGGCGTTGACGCGATGTCCGAGTTTATGGGCTGGCTTGGTTGGCTGCTCATTCTCTATTGCATGTGTTTCGGGGTTACCGATGTTTTCCTGCGCTATGTTCTGAACGCGCCCTCGATGTGGATTGGCACGTCAATTCAGGCCGCTATGGTCTTGATCGCCTGTGTCGGCGGGGCTTACGCGCTGAACCACGGTTCGTTTGTAAAACTCGATTTGTTTTATGCAGGTGCGAGCTCGCGTAATAAGGCCATTCTGGACATTCTGACCGTCCCTTTCACCTTTGTGTTTTTGGGCGCTTTGATCTGGAAGGGTATCGACGCTGCACTGCTTTCGATCAAGCTCAATCAGGTGACGCCCACGGGTGTGCCGATTCCGATCTATCCGATCAAGACCGCGATCCCGATCGCGGCCGTGGCTGTATTGCTCGTCGTGTTCAAGCAACTGGCCATAGACATCCGGACCCTTGCCACCGGGCAGGCCCCGGAGGATAACTACGACGACGATTTGCGGTGATATAGCAGCAAACGAAAATGAAAGATAACACCTTGGGAGGGGTACTATCATGAGTAAATTCTCGAGTATTTTCAGGACGACAGTCGTATCTGCGGGCGCCTTTGCGCTCGGCAGTTCGATTGCGCTGGCGCAGGCAGACGGTCCGCCCAGTGAGATAACAAATTGGATTTTTCAACCCGCGTTCGATTCCACAGATGCAGGTTGGGACAACGGGTTGATGCCTTGGGTCAAGGCTGTCGAAGAGGCCACCGAAGGCACGGTCAAAATCCGCGTCGAACCTGCTGGCGCGCTGACCAGCGGCTCGGAAGCATTCAGTGCTGCTGTTGCCGGGCAGACGGATGGCTATGCCGGTTGGGCCACCGTCTATGGCGGCGAAATGCCCGAAGGCATGTTGGCTTTTGGCATGGCAATGGGTGCGACCAGCCCCGAAGAAGCATGGGAAGCCATGTGGGGAAGCCCAGATTACAAGATTGGCGATATCGTTCAGGAGGCGGCCCATGCGCGCAACCTGCATTGGGCCGGTTGGTCGGATCAGGGCCCCAACGCCATGTTTACCAAGTTTCCGATCAACAAGCTGGAAGACCTTGCCGGCAAGAAAATGCGCGCAGGCGGACCGCAGGCAATTTTCCACGCTGCAATGGGCGGCTCGCCGGTTTCGATGAACGCCGGTGACATCTATACCGGGATCAAGTTGGGAACGATCGAGGGCACCTATTGGGACACCGGTGGCATCGATGACATGTCCTATGAAGAGGTGATCCAATATGCGAGCCTGCCCGGTTGGAATCCGGCACAGCATCAGGAAATCTTCATCAACCTCGACAAGTGGAATGCCCTGACCGACTGGCAGCGCGCACAGATCGATGGCATTTTTGAATCGACCTACTTTGAGACCAGCAAAATGCATCTCGACGGTGTCGATCATGCCTTGCAGGTGCTGAAGGATTCCGGTGGTGAAGTCATCACGATGACGGACGAAGAAACTGCCCGTATGCGTGAGAAATCCATCAGCGACGTCTGGCCGAAAGTTGCGGAACTGTCTGCCGGAAACGCGAAAGGCGTCGAGATCTGGACACAGTTCCTGAAGGACAAGGGCTATATCGACTAAAGTGCGATAAACGCACCCAAGCCTATCAGTCTGCCTCCGTCACGGGGGCAGACGAACATCAACAAAATCGTTCGGTCATCCCGAGATTGAAGGGGATTCGCATAGATTTTGACACCTGCCTGAGGCAGAATGTCCCGATTCCTCTTTAAATTTGCAGGATACTCCATGAGCTTGGAAATCATCACCGCACTGTACTTTCTCATCCTGTTTATCGTTCTGTTCATGGGATTGCCTGTCGCATTCGGACTGGGCGGAACGGCAGTCATCTTTGCGATGATCTTTGAGCCTCGGGCACTCTTCGCGGTACCAAGCGCCTTCTACTATACGCCGTGGAACTCGATCCTTGTGACGGTGCCGCTGTTTCTGTTCATGGGCAGTCTGATCAGGTATTCCGGCATCGCCGAAATGGCCTATGACGCGGTTTACAAGTTGATCGGGCACGTTTCTGGCGGGCTTGCGATGGGGACTGTCGTGGTCTGCACGATTTTTGCCGCCGTGACCGGCATCACACCCCCGGCTACGATTACCATGGGGCAGATCGCTTATCCGTCGATGATGAAATATAACTATGATCGCAAAATTGCAATTGGCGCGATTGCCGCTGGTGGTGCCCTAGGCGCTTTGATCCCGCCGAGCGTGCCGTTTATTTTCTATGGTCTGCTGGCAAAGGTCTCGATCGGTGATCTGTTCCTTGCGGGAATCGGGCCGGGCCTGATGCTGGCCGCTTTCTATATTATCTACATCGGTATCCGCTGCCGTTTCCAGCCGGAACTCGGCCCCGCATTGCCTCAGGATGAGCATTTCAGCCGTAAAGAGAAGGCGCAGGCAGTCGTTAATATCTGGCCGTTCGCGCTTCTGGTTGTCATTGTTCTGGGCGTCATCTGGGGAGGTATTGCCACCCCCGCCGAGGCTGCCGCATTCGGTGCGACCGGTGCTGTGTTCATCAACCTCGTCTACGGCCGCCTGTCCTGGAATGTCTTCCGCTCATCCATATCCACAACGCTCAAGCTGTCGGGGATGGGCCTGTGGATTCTGATCGGAGCGAACATCTATCTTAATGTTTTTAACACACTTGGCAGTCAGGATCTTCTGACCGAGTTGGTTTTGTCGATGCCCGGCGGTCCGAACGGCATTTTGTTCATGATGATGCTGATTATCCTGGTCCTTGGTATGGTCATGGATGATTGGGCGATCATCATGCTGTGTACGCCTCTGTTCATCCCGATTGTGGATCACTTGGGCATCGACAAACTGTGGTTTGGTGCCTTGTTCATCGTTAACATCCAGATTGCATATCTGACGCCCCCCTTTGGCTTTGTGCTGTTCTGGCTAAAGGGCGTTCTCCCGCGAAATGTCAGCTTTGGAGATGTTTATGTCTCCGTCGGACCCTTCGTGGCGCTACAGCTTCTGGGACTGACGCTCATCTTCCTCTTCCCTGCCATCGCAACCGGACTTCCAAATTTCTTCAAATAACGCGTGTCTCGGCTTTGTGGACGGCATGGATGCCCCATCTCGGCGGGTTCTTCGGCGGGGTCGAAAAACTTCCACTTTGCCTGCGTCCTGCAGAGCGTTGACCGGACCGGGATCCCGGTCTGCCCGGTAGAGATTGTTGCATCCGCGATAGGCATCGGCTTCACCCAATGCGGCTTCTGCTGGGGGTCAAGTCCGTGCGGTCAGGACGACGGACCGGGCTTGTGACGGCGATCCCGGTGATCTGTGCAGCGGCAGTCCGCGTGTGCTGCTCATGAGACCATAGTGAACCCGCGTCCGCGTCCTCTGATGGCCCGGTGCCCTGGCGATGGCTTCCGGGTAAAATTGGCCGGAGACTTTCATATCCGCGGCGAGGGCATGACGAAATATGTATGCTGTCAAATTGTAACGTAGATGAGGAAATGCTCTTTTGCCGAGCCGCTTCATCAGCTTCCCGCGGCTGACAGATACGCGGCGATGGCGTTCGGCAGTTGGCAGATGCACACCACTTTTCGGGCGCATTGGGGTAGGCAGAAGCAGAGACATATGTGTTTGATTGTAACCGCCCGATTGGTACCGCCTGAGAAGATTAGTGAGCCGCTACGCCTCAGGCGTTGCCGCGTTCAGTCGAACGTTCCGAGCCAACTGTCCTTTGCCCGCGAGCTCCTCGATCTGATCCGGCGCAGTTTTGGCGCCGAAGTGTGGTTGCATGTCTGTCGCCAGTATTGCCAAGTTGTTTGTTGCGGCTTTTCAGCCTCTGGGCCGACTACACCGCCGAAATGGCCGCATAATCCAGCCTTTGCCAACCCTTCACAGACTGTGGCAATCAACATGGCAATTCCCAACCGCGCTCTTGGATCGCGTCACGTACCACTGCGCCATCATCGAGACCGGCAACAGGTCATACCGCTTGGCGCAGAGCAAAAGCCGCAGAGAAAAATAACTGCACCGCAAGCATAGCCCCTAGACGGACTCGCTATATGAGGGCGGCCCGCCCGGGGGCTTTGCCCTCTGAACGACAGGTCAAAATCAGATGCTGAAACCGGGTCACTTTTGAACGCTCATTGACAGCTCAATGGCCAACCTCTTCACTGGTGCAGCTCCACGATATGAAACACGATATGAAAAAACCCCCTAACATCGAGGCCTATGCCGCCTTGGTGCTTGGAGATAAATATGACCTCCGATGCTATTATCACTCAATCTTCGTTAGGATCGCTTTCCGCGTCGGCCTGCGTTTCATGCACCGTGCCCTTGAGGTGGTCCTGTGGGCCATAAATCGCATATATTTTCATGGGTTCTGTACCGATATTTGTGATGTTATGCCAAGTCCCGGCAGGCACGAGAACAGCCCAGTCCGCTTCTACTTCACGATCGAAGTTTAACTGATCTTTGGACGGACCCATCTGGACGCGGCCCTTGCCTTGTTCAAGTCGCAAAAATTGGTCACTTCGATTATGCGCCTCCAACCCAATGTCACCCCCGACCGGGATCGTCATCAGTGTCAGTTGAATGTGCTTTCCAGTCCAACGAGTCGTGCGAAAATTTGGATTTTCGAGTGTGTCGTTCTCAATGTCCATAACGTGGGGGTTTGGACCATAATCCTTGGTATCAGTCATTCTACAATCCTTTTAGGCTGTCGTCTCAAATTCATAGAGTCTACGCACCCATCATGCGCCAAATTTCGTCCTTCAGTATCATGCGCTGCTTGCGCATGTTCTGCATGTGCCGATCGTCCGTCGGCTCCACATCGGTCTCCGCGCGATGCACGGCGCGGTTCACTTCATGATACTCGTCTGCGAGCTTGGCAAAGTGATTGTCAGAAGTCTTCAGTTCATGGAACCGGTCGGCGTGCTCGGGGAATTCCTCGGGCAGTTCGTGGGGCGTGTGGGGCATCTTTGACTCTCCTATCTTTGGTTTAGGGGGATTATGCCGCCAACCGAGTGCCGTTGCTTTGATAAGGATCAAATCACATCACTTTCGCGCGGACGCCCGCTTCAGTGGGGACCAGAGCTTACCCCGCTAAGGATCGTTCCGCGCGCAGTTGTAATGCTCGCAGTGGCGTATAACGCCGCGTTCACAGCATCCGTGGACTAACAGTGTTCGCCACCTGATCCAAAAAGCTTCTTACAGCTTTCGATGTGAGAACGGACCCAAGCCAATTTGGGCGTCACCCACATTTTTAGACGTTGATCCAGCGCAAGGTGCGCATAATAAGAATCGTGCTAAATTCGGAATGCCGTGCCGGGACTTCTAAGACCGACGCATATTACGGAGCAAAAACAGGATTGAACCCTAAATAATGGCAGATGAACAAAGCACGCCCATCGGTCTCCCGTTGGAAGACGCAGGTTTGACGAAGGCTGACCCGGCAAACGCCCCGAAAACCCATGGCAGATCACGCCTTCTTCTGATCCCGCTGTTCTTGGTTACCCTGTTTTCAGGAGCCGTTATCGGCATGTATTTTCAACCACCGGGATTAAGGGTGTTCTTCAATACGACAGGATTGGAGCCGGGTGCAGGCACAGACACCCCCATCGCCGTGGCGATACAGCAGGTCGCAACTCAAGAGCAGGTTGCTGTGATCAGCGAAGGCGACGTGGTGGCATTGGGGCGCATCATACCGCGAGGAGATGTCATTAGCGTTGCAACTCCGTCTGGGGCGGGCGATGCGAGAATTGCGGAACTGCTGGTCTCTATCGGTGATGAGGTCGAGGCAGGTGATACTCTGGCTGTTCTCGATAACCTTGCCCAACTCCAAAGCGCGGTGGCTTCGGCAGAGGCGGCGTTGCGCGTCCGCGAGGCCAGCCTGACCCAGACTCGCGCGTCAAACACGGCCAGCCGTGCCGAGGCGCAGGCCTCGCTTGACCGTGCCCAAGCTACGTCAGATGTGGCACAATCGGAACTGGACCGGGTCACCACTTTGTTGGAGCGCGGAGTGACCACACGTGCGGCATTCGATCAAACGGTCGCGGCGGCCACACAATCTGCGCGCGATGTTGAACGCGCGCAAGCCACGCTGTCGCGCTACGAAACGGGGTCGGAAGTCGTCCAGGCGGATATCGCTGTCGCCGAGGCCAATCTGGACGCTGCACGCTCCGCACTTTCCAGCGCAAAACAGGATCTCGACCGTGCCTATGTGCGTGCGCCAGAACGTGGCAAGGTTCTGGATATCAACGTGCGCCCGGGCGAGCGGCCGGGCACTGCGGGGATCATCAATCTTGGTGACACATCGCAGATGACGGTCGAGGCCGAAGTCTATCAAACCATGATAGGGCGCGTTACGATCGGAGATCCCGTGGTCGTCAACGCGGATGCGCTGGCGCAGGACTTGACCGGCACCGTCACCGCGATCGGACTTGAGATCGGTCGCCAATCCATCACTTCCGACGATCCGGCCGCCAACACGGATGCGCGCGTGGTGGATGTGATTGTGACCCTTGATAGCGCCTCTTCTCCCGTGGCGGCGGCGTTTACCAATCTTGAGGCCGTTGTGCGGATCGACGCTGGCCGCACCCCATGAGCCATCTGCTCACCCTCTTGTTTGGCCGCCTGCCCATCGGCTGGCTGCAACTGACCCACAGCCGTGGCCGGTTCTTTGCAGCCGTAGCGGGGGTGGCTTTTGCCAATCTGTTGGTGTTCATGCAGCTTGGTATTATGGGTGCGCTCAACAGTTCCACTATGGCGCCCTATGCGATCCTGAACGCCGACATCATCCTGTCCTCCCAAGACGGCAACACGCTCACGGATGGTGGGCATATCCCGCGCGCGCGCATGTTTCAGGCCCTCGGGGTGGCGGGTGTTACGGATGCCACTCCGCTGTTCATCGGCAATTTGCCTTTCACGCTTGAAGATGGGTCGTCGGTCTCCTTGCTCAGCTTTGGCATAGATGTGGCCAAGCCGTCGTTCACCAGCCCCAACATTGCAGCATCGCTCGACAAGCTGACCCTTGAAAGCACGGTCTTGCTTGACGAGGGCACGCGTGGCATGCCCGCCACCGTCATTTCCGAACTGATGAACGGAGGGCGCTTCAGCTTCGAGACGGGCGGCAATACCCTGACTGCGATCGGCACCATGGATGCCGGCGGCGGCTTTCTGGCTGACGGGATGATGATCATGTCCGATCAAACCTTTCTGCGCGTGTTCCCAAGCCGCACCAGTGGCGCACCCAATCACATCCTGATCCGCACAGCGGACGGCGTCTCAAAGGACGCCGTAGTCGCCCGACTGACCGGCGCATTGCCGAGCGGCAATTTGCGCATACAGACCATGACAGGGTCTGCCTCCAATGATCTGGTCTATATGGCGACCGAACGCCCAACGGGGATCATCTTCGGCTTTGGCGTCTTCATGGGCATTCTTGTGGGATTGGTCATAGTCTACCAGGTTCTGTCCACCGATGTCGCCGACCACCTGCGCGAATACGCCACGTTCAAGGCTATGGGATATGGCCAGCCCTTCTTTCTGGGCATTGTGTTCGAGGAGGCGATCATACTCGCCGTTTTCGGCTTCATCCCGGGGTTCTTCGTCTCACTGTTGCTATATGCGGGGCTGGTCTCATTCACCGGGTTGCCCGTTGCAATGGACGCGAGTCGCGCAATCCTTGTATTCCTAGGCACCCTTGCAGCCTGCAGTCTGTCGGGTGCCATTGCCACGCGCAGGCTGGCCAATGCCGATCCGGCGGATTTGTTTTGATGGGCGATGCACCCATCATAACGCGCGGTTTGAATCACTTTTTTGGCACGGGCGACGCCCGCAAACAGGCGATCTTTGACATCAACCTTGAAATCGAGCGGGGCAGTCTGACCATCCTGATGGGCCCGTCCGGGTCCGGCAAAACGACCCTTCTGACGCTAATTGGCTGCCTACGCGAAGTGAACGACGGCGAAGTGCGTGTCCTCGGGCATGAGCTTAACAACGCGAAAGAAGCGATGCTTGTCGGTCTGCGCCGTCGTCTCGGCTTTATCTTTCAAGCGCATAATCTGCATGAAAGTTTGACTGCAACGCAAAACGTGCTGATGGGGCTTGAGGTGCATGGGAGCGGCAACGCTTTGAAACAGCGCGCCGCAGCGCACCACGTTCTTGACCTCCTCGGACTTGCGGATCGGCGCGACTACCTTCCCGGCAGTCTGTCCGGCGGGCAGAAACAGCGGGTCGCTGTGGCGCGTGCGCTGGTGTCGAACCCGGAAATTATTCTGGCCGATGAACCAACTGCCGCGCTGGACAAGGAGTCAGGGCATACGGTTGTCCAGATATTGAAAGCCTTGGGCAAGGCACGCGGCACGACAACAGTGATGGTTACCCATGATCCACGTATTCTTAAAATGGCGGATAGGATCATCACCCTGGAAGATGGGCGGATCGTGTCAGATACATAATTGCTTCGATATTTTTGATGTGGGGCGCGGAAGGGCAACGGCCGGACCTGTGGGTTCCTGCAGGGGCAGGCCTGTGCATCGGAGAACGCCGGTGGAATACTGCACCGCGTGAGCGGCGGGTATTGCCAAATTGTTCCTATTGCCTGTTCACCCTTCACAGTCTGGTGCAATCTACTTGGCAATACCACCAGAAGGCACGTCATGCGCCGATCTGTGATTGCTACATTTTGTAGCTATCGGAGCGAAATATGGCTCATATAGATATATCCGTCACTGAAATGTTGGCGACAAGACTATCTCCGCACTATTCCTGATACCCGCGTTTGCGTTTTGCTTTGGCTCGATCTGCAAGTGCGGCGAGGGCGCGCGCCTCGTCTTCGTGATGTGCAATCTTTACTTGGCCGGCTTGACCGATGCGACCGAACTCGGTGATCAGCGCACCTCTGCCGAACAGGTCGCGCTGCACGGTCATCAGATAGAACCGCCGCATGTTTTGCTCTGGCTCGACCCGCCGCAGGATCAGGCTGTCAGGAAAGATTTCAAGCTGGCGGGGATCGGTTGTCATCTCGGTCTTCGGTCTCACGCCCGCCGAATGGTGTTTGGGCTGACCTGAAACAGGCGTGCGAGTTCGGCGATCCCGCGCCCTTCGGTATCGCGCATCCGCACAACTTCGGCGCGCCGTTCAGGGGAAAGGGCAGGGGGCCTGCCACCGATACGACCCCGCTTGCGCGCCGCCGCCAATCCTTCTTTCGTCCGCTCAGAAATCCGCTCGCGCTCAAACTGCGCGATGGACGCGAAGACATGGAAAACCAGACGCCCAGCAGGCGTCGTGGTGTCGATGTCCTCGGCGAGAGAACGGAACCCGGCCCCCTTGGCCCTGATGGTATCCACAATCCCCAGAAGATCCTGCAACGACCGGCTCAAGCGATCATACTTGGTGACGACCACCACATCGTTATTGCGCAACTGATCGATCATCCGAGTGAGTTCGGGCCGGACCTTCTTTGTGCCAGAGATTTTCTCTGCAAAGATGCGCTTGGCCCCAGCACCCTCCAAGGCAGAGGTCTGAGCATCGAGGTGCTGATCTTCCGTCGAGACCCGCGCGTAACCGATAATCACTGGGGCACTCATTCCAAAAACCTTCAACAACCGCTTTGGTTTTGAACGTGGTTTGTGGCGGCGTCAAGTCTATGATCTTCACCGCTATCTGACGTCATTCTAACAGCGTTGGATGGCGCATCTGGCGCATGCGGTCTGGCCAAAACAGTGGAGCAGGCCTTCGTGCATGACGCGGCTAACGGCAGTACAGAGCCCAAATGGACTGTTGCTGCACTGCGGTTAAAGCTAGCTTTTGTTTTCGTCGCGTCGGGGAAAGTCGGTTAGATCGCCTTCTGATTGACGCGCACCGACAACGCGACGGCGCTTTCCTTCCGCTCGCTGTAGCGATCCAACAGATAATCCTTGTTGTCTCTGGTCATGATCGTGAACTTCATCAGTTCTTCCATGACATCAACTACCCGGTCGTAGAATGGCGACGGCTTCATCCGACCCGCTTCGTCGAATTCCAGAAACGCCTTTGGGGTGGAGGACTGGTTTGGGATCGTCAGCAGGCGCATCCAGCGCCCGAGGATGCGGAGCTGGTTCACGGCATTGAAGCTTTGCGAGCCGCCGCTGACCTGCATGACGGCCAGCGTCTTTCCCTGCGTCGGTCGCACTCCGCCGAGGGAGAGCGGAATCCAATCCATCTGGGTTTTCATGATGCCGGTCATGGCACCATGCCGTTCTGGCGAACACCAGACCATCCCTTCGGACCAAGTGACCAGATCGCGCAGCTCCTGCACCTTTGGATGAGTGGCCTCTGCATCGTCCGGCAGCGGCAGGCCCGAGGGGCAATAGGCTCGCGTTTCGGCCCCCAATCGCGTCAGGATGCGGGCCGCTTCCTCGGTCATCAACCGACTGAATGAGCGGTCCCGGAGCGAGCCATAGAGCAGCAGAATGCGCGGGGCGTGTGTGGCCCGTGCAGGTGTCAGCAGGCGATCCATATCGATTGGCTGGAAATGGGCGTCTTCAAGGTTCGGGGTATCAGCCAACGCGGTTTCCTTCCGCGTCAATCAGGAGCGTGCCGTCTTCCTTCGTCATCGGCCCGGGTGGCAGGCGGTCGAGAAGATCCAGCACGGCCTCGCTCGGCCGGCAGAGCCGGACGCCTTTGGGTGAGCAGACGATGGGACGGTTGACCAGGACCGGATGGTTCAGCATCGCCGCGAGCAGCGCTTCATCGCTAACGGCAGATTCGAGCAGCCCCAGCTCCTCGGCTGGAGATTCTGTTGTCCGCAGTGCGGTGCGCGGCGTCAGGCCGGCAGCGGCAAACAGCGCCAGAAGCTGCGGACGGGTCCAGCCGATGTCGAGATAGGGGATGACCAGCGGCGTCTCGCCCGAGGCCTCGATGATTGCCAGGACGTTGCGGGACGTGCCGCAGTCGGGATTGTGATGGATGACGACGGTCATGCTGAACCTTCTTCAGAGGGAAACCAGTGCTGTGTTCTGTTCGCGAATGCGACGAGTGAAAGCATGACCGGCACTTCAACCAACACGCCGACAACTGTGGCCAGCGCCGCACCCGACCCCAGCCCGAACAGGCTGATCGCGACCGCTACGGCCAGCTCGAAAAAGTTGGAGGTGCCAATCAGGGCGCAGGGCGCGGCGACATTGAACGGGATGCCCCAAGCCCGCGCTGCCCCGTATGCCAGAAGGAAGATGCCGTAGGATTGGATCAACAACGGCACCGCAATCAGGGCGATCACCAGTGGGCGCTCGAGGATCACCTCCCCCTGAAAGGCGAAGAGCAGCACGACGGTCACCAACAAGCCGATGATCGAGAACGGCTGAACGCGAGACTTGAAGGCATCGACAGCCGCTTCGCCACCCTTGGCGATCAGGCGCTGTCGCGTCAGGAATCCGACCAACAGCGGCAACATGACATAGAGGCCAACCGACAATAGCAGGGTGTCCCAGGGCACGACGATGTTCGTAGCACCCAGCAGGAAGGCCACGATGGGCGCAAAGGCAAAGACCATGACGACATCGTTCACGCTGACCTGCACCAGCGTGTATGTGGCGTCGCCGCGCGTCAGGTTCGAACAGACAAACACCATCGCGGTGCAGGGCGCAGCCCCCAGCAAGATCACGCCCGCCAGATAGGCTTGCGCGTCGTCCGGCGGGATCAGGCCCGCAAAGACGTAGTTGAAAAACAGCACACCGAGTGCTGCCATCGTGAAGGGCTTGATCAGCCAGTTTACCACCAGCGTGACAACCAACCCCTTCGGCTTGTCGCCCACCTGGCGCAGCGCACCGAAATCCACACCGACCATCATCGGATAGACCATGGCCCAGATCAGCACCGCCACGGGCAGGTTGACCGAGGCGATCTCGAGAGAGGCGAGTGCTGCAAACGCGCCGGGAAAAAGATTGCCAAGCAACAGCCCTGCGCCAATCGCCAGCGCCACCCAGACGGACAGCCAGCGTTCAAAAGGTCCCAGTCCCGCCGCAGCGGGAAGCGATGTATCGGTCATGTCAGACTTTCAGCAGATGGGGGGTCAGTCGGCTTTGGCGGGAGACTTGCCAATGTCGTCGAGGTTGCGTTGCAGTGCCATCCGATCAAGCGAGCCAAGCGGCAGGCTGAAAAAGATGGAGATGCGGCTGCGCAGCATGCGATAGGTTTCCGAAAAGGCGAGCCGCTTGACGGCTTCCGGACCTTCGGCTTTGACAGGATCAGGCACGCCCCAATGTGCGGTTATTGGCTGACCCGGCCAGAATGGACATTCTTCGGCCGCGGCATTGTCACAGACGGTGAACACGAAATCCATCTGCGGCGCATCGGGGCTGGCAAATTCATCCCAACTCTTGGATCGCGCAAAGCTCGTGTCGTGGTGGAGGCCCCGAAGCAGATCGAGCGTGTAGGGATGCGGTGCAGATCCTGGCTTCGATCCGGCGGAATAAGCTTTGAATTTGCCCTTCCCCTCTTGGTTCATGATGGCTTCTGCGATGATCGACCGTGCAGAGTTTCCAGTGCAAAGAAACAGGACGTTGTAGATGTCCTTGGTCATGTCTGTCTCCTAACAGGCGCAAGCGAGTTCGTTGATGACCGGCTGGCACAACTCCGGGCGACCGCCGCAGCAATCCTCCATCAGAAAAGCCAGCAGGCCGCGCATCCCGTCCATGTCCGCAAAATAACGGATGCAGCGCCCTTCGCGCTCACTCCGGATCAAGCCTGAGCGTGCGAGGATAGCCAGGTTGGTCGACATCGTGTTCTGACGCACCTCGAGGGTGTCGCCAATCTCGCCTGCCGACATGCCGCCCTCTCCAGCCTTGATAAGAAGACGGAACACGTCGAGCCGGGTAGCCTGACTGAGAGCGGCGAAAGCGTCGATGGCGTCATTTTTATCCATACATCAAGAATTATAGATATAAATGATGCACGTCAAGGCTCTTCTTAAAACGGTCCCTCGTGTAATGGACGCTTCGTCCGCTCATCGGACCTCGGTGTAAACTGTGGCGAAGGTCGGCTGTCATTAGACCTGCCGTTGGTGCTTCGTGCAGCGAGGGTCCGTAAAGAGCCGATTCTGCGGAAAAACTCCGTGCTGCCGCCGCAGAAACTGGCCCTTTGATTGGAGGGTAAGCGCCTTTCCTGTCAGGCGTTTCGCATTTGCTGCGGTGCAGGAAAGATCTTCGCCAATTTGCGAAGGATTTGGGCGGTGGCGGCGAGCAGGAATTCGTCATTTGCTCCGTTCGGGCCGCGTAATCGGAGTCTTCCCAGCCCCAGTATGCGCTTGAGGTGGGCAAAGAGCATCTCGACCTTCTTTCGTAGTCGCATCGATACGGCATATTGGTCGGTTTTGGCGATGTCACGGGCAACCTGGCGGGCGTCTTCGTGTTCTTCACGGGTGATTTTGCGCGCGTCGGCATTTGGGCAGCATTTCGGTTTGGAAGGACAGGCCTGGCAGGTCAGCTTCAGCGCCTGATACTTTGCGACACCCTTGCCGGTTGGGCCACGGTCCGGGTCCGAATAGTTTCGGCGGAATTGCTTGAGCGCTTCGCCTTCAGGACAGATGTATTGGTTATTCTCCGCGTCCCATTCAAAGTCCGCGCGAGACCATGTGCCGTCTGTGCGACCTGCTTTATCTATCACCGGGATATGGGGCGCGATCTTGCGATCGACGAGCCAGCCGAGCATCGGGCCGGAGCCGTAAGCAGTATCCGCGATGATGCGCTCGGGATTCAGATCGAACGTGTCTTTTACACGGACAAGCATCGTGCGCACGGACCCGACCTCGGCCTGCCGGATGGACCGGGTCACTTCAACATCGACGATCACAGCGTGGTCGGTGTCGATCAGGTAATTGGTCGAATACGCAAAGAACGCAGGGCCTTTGCGTGCCGCCGTCTATTACCGGCATGCGATTGCGTAGCAATCTGCCGAGAGGCACTGGCTTGCAGGATCTGAGTGGGAGGTGAACTTTGGTTCCACCTCAGACGCGGCGCCAAAAGCGGCGGCATCCAGAACCTCCAGATATTCCCGAACCGCGCGTGGCGCGTCCTCCGGATTAATGCTTGTCGGATGCCAATCTTCCTTTGCGGTCGAGTTCTGCTTGTTGGCATCAGCTTCGATCAAACTGGCATCCGCCGCAAAGCGCTGCCCGCTCACCAGACCCTCCGCAATGCACCGCGCCACAGTGGTCTCGAACAGATGGCGCAGCAGGTCGCTGTCGCGGAAACGGCCATGGCGGTTCTTGGAGAATGTGGAATGGTCCGGCACCCGATCCGTCAGATCAAGACGGCAGAACCAGCGATAGGCGAGGTTCAGATGCACCTCTTCGCAGAGCCGCCGCTCGGACCGAATCCCCAGGCAATAGCCAACCAGCAACATGCGGAGCAGCAGCTCGGGATCAATGGAAGGGCGACCGGTGTTACTGTAAAACGGGGCCAGATGCTGGCGAATGCCGGACAGGTCGACGAAACGATCGATGGAGCGCAGCAAATGGTCTTGGGGCACATGATCCTCAATCGAGAACTCATAAAACAACGCGCCTTGCGCCTCTTGCTTCGGTCCCAACATCGCAAATCCTCCCTCTTCACAAGAGGAATTGAATCAGCGACAGGGCCCCAAATCAACAAGAGTTTTTCAACAGAATAAGCCCAAAATGTATGATGCTGCGAAGCGCCTGGCGTTGCGGCGTGTTTGCACGCGAATGTCGAGTACGTCGCCATTCGCGTCGATGGCGCGCCACAACCAATGTTTCCTGCCCCGGATCTGATCACGCCTTCGTCGATATGCCACTTGTTGTTTGGTCGTGGACGATCCCGCCGGATCCAGTTTGCGAAATGTTGTCCAAAGCGATTAACCCACAGACGGACCGCTTCCCGGCTGACAATTACGCCCCGCGCGGCCAGAAGGTCTTCAACATCTGCCGTGCTCAGCGCGAAGCCGTGATACGTCCAAACCGCGTATGCAATGATCTCGCTGGGATAAAGAAAGCCTTTCAGGCGCGGCATGTGGGTTGGAATGTTCATCAGCCATCCATACCCAGATCAGAGGCGTCCAACAACTTGGCAATACCTGCTTGGCGGATTGCGAGCTTTCGGTACCTACATGGCGCCTCATCTAAAGAGCCTGAGATCATCAGGCGCGTCGTGCAAATTTGCAAACCAAACCTTGTAATCTGTCGGTCGCAACAGCGGGTGCGCCCGCGTTGCGGACAATCGAACAACCAGAATGTTGCTCAATGAATGAATGGTAGTTCTCGGGAAGTTGCGGTGCTGTGTAATCTGGAACTAATCGAATAGCTTCCTCAATCACAGATCTGCCGAATAGCCATTGAGTAGCGGAGAGCCGTCTTGACGCACCAACGAACGCTCCATTCAGGCCAATTGAGGATGGAAAATTTGAGTCTGGAACCAATGTCCCCCTGCGCTGTTTCTTCTCCAGACAGGCAGCGAGTTTAATGCGGCATCCATACCGGGGCCGATCGCTGCGAGAAAAAGGACTGGAACATGCGTATTACAAAGCTTGGATTGGCTTCCGTTATAGCGCTCACCGCTGCAGCACCTACCTTCGCACAGAGCGCCGAAGCAATCGCCGCCACGGATCTTAATATCCGCAGCGGTCCTGGCCCGCAATTCGAAGTCGTCGGCGTGATCCCCGGCGGCGAGACCACCGCAGTTGAAGGCTGCCTTGATGCCAGCCCTTGGTGCAAAATCGACTTTAACGGCGCAACCGGTTGGGCCTCGTCCAGCTATCTCGCGGTAGCGGTTGAGGAGCAGGCCGTAGCGCTAAGCGCCAATCCTGCCAATATCGAGATCAACTCGGTGACCTATGAGAACACGGCAGCGACCGAGGCCGATAAGGGTGCTGGTGCCGCAGCCGGTGCTACAATAGGCGCACTGGCCGCCTATGCCGTGGGTGGCCCGATCGGCGGAATAATCGCAGGTGGCCTCTTGGGCGGCGCAGTCGGTTCGTCGGCAGTGGAGCCGACCACCGAAACCGTTACCTATGTAACATCAAACCCAGTCGAAACCGTTTATCTTGACGGCGAAGTTGTAGTCGGTGCAACGGTGCCTCAAACTGTGACCACCTATGAAGTGCCCCAAGACGGGCTGCGTTATCTCAACGTCAATGGCCAGACCGTGTTGGTCAATACCGAGAACAACGCGATTATCCACGTAGTTCGCTAATCGCCAAAACAGTTCAATAACTACAGGATCGAATTAGTCGACAGGCCCGGGTTCGCACCCGGGCCTTTTCGGCAATAAGTGCTTCAGGTGCCGGAAGCCGGATAAACGGGGCCTAAATTGCATTATAATTTTTCTGCCAAGAAATTAAGGAAAGACAGCCAGCGTGCCAGATGACCCAATTGAACCGCAGCGCGGTCCAGTCACTCACCCCGTGGCAATGAACGATCACAAAGCGGAACCAGGACTGGGTGACGCAACGCGCCTCTTTTTCGGTGCGCTTTGGCGCGAAATATCCCAACTGATGAAAGGCATGATGACGCTTTTGCGTCTGGCTGGCGCAAAAGCGTCGACAGTAGGCGGTGCTATAGTTGGTCAATTCGATAACGGGCGTCGCGCGCTGGTCATTCGCTATGCTCGGCACAAAAGCAATCCTGGCGTTGACCTTCCCGAAACGCCGATTGCACCGACTGTTCCTGATCCGGCGTCACCAAAAAAGGCCAATACCCCAAGGTTTGGCCTGTCCTTTCGAAAAATTGCGATCGGGGTAGGTGGACTGGCCTCTTTGGCCCTGATGGCGATGATAATCACTGTTCTGACATCATTGCCGGACTTGGACGACCTCAAATCGGGCGCTGAGAACCGGCTGATATTCGAGGATTCGCAGGGCAACCCGTTAATCGCTCAAGGCAGTGTTCCGTTGGATTATGCGGAGTACGAACGAATACCCGACGATCTGCAGGATGCCGTGCTTGCGATTGAAGACAGGCGCTTCTTTGACCATGGAGGATTAGACCTGAAGGCAATCGCGCGTGCTGGCTGGGCCAATATGCGTGCTGGTGGTGTCGTCGAGGGTGGCAGCACAATTACCCAGCAATTGGTCAAGATCACCTATCTCAATCCAGATCGTACCTTTCGGCGCAAACTGCGCGAAGCGATTTTGACACGACAGCTCGAACGACGTTTGACCAAAGAGGAGATCCTGACACGCTATCTGAATGCAGTTTATCTGGGTTCCGGCGCTACCGGAATGCCTGCAGCTGCTCAAGTTTACTTTGGTGTCAACATCTCGGAGCTGAGCCTTGCTCAATCTGCAGCATTGGCTGCGATGATTCAGGCCCCCAGCAAAGTCAATCCATTCTCAAACCTTCAGCAACTGCGCACACGCGCCGGTTTGGTCATCGACTTGATGCAGACCCAAGACCGAATTGGTAAGGCATCGGCCAATGCTGCGCGCGCAGAATTGGCAACCATGAGACCACAACGTTCCAGCGCAAGCTATGGCAGTTGGTTTACCGATTGGGTTGTGCGCGAAGCAGACGATCTTGCCACCGAATTCGATGGCGTGGTTGCCTTGCGCACCTCCCTGAACCCGGAAATCCAAAAAGCCGCAGAATCTGCAGTGCGCGAGATCCTCGAACAGGCCCAAAATCCGGCTGAGGCGGCGCTCATCGCGATGACACCATCGGGTCAGGTCGTGGCGATGGTTGGAGGCCGGGACTATACTCAGAGTCAGTTTAATCGTGCGACCGATGCTCTGCGTTCGCCGGGTTCAACCTTCAAGACATTTGTTTATCTCACGGCGTTGTCACAGGGGCTTTCACCGAATGATCGGGTCGTGGATGCCCCCATGGATATCGACGGCTATCGCCCGAACAATTTTGGAGATCGCTACCGGGGCAAGGTCACATTGGCCGAGGCATTTGCCCTTTCGCTGAACACCGCGACGGTTCGGCTGGCAATGGCAGTGGGACTGGACAATGTGATCGAGACCGCTCGCACGCTTGGAATTGATGCCGAGTTGAGCGAAACTCCCGCTCTCGCACTTGGCGCATCTGGTGTCACGTTGTTGGACATGGTCGAAGCCTATGCAGGTATTGCCGCCGGAACCATCCCGGTCACTGGACGCGGAATAACAGGAATTAGCTCCGGGGACGATAAAGCGTCCTTCAACTTTCGATGGCCCGAGGCGCCCGTCACGGACGAGTCCAAACGTCTGATGGCAGCGCGGAGCGACATGATCGAGATGCTTGCGCTTGTGGTAAGTGACGGTACCGGTCAGGCAGCGGCCTTGCCGGGAGGTGCGGTAGGCAAAACGGGCACGAGCCAGGACTTCCGGGATGCTCTTTTCATCGGTTGGAACAATGATCTGATAACGGGTGTGTGGGTTGGCAATGACGACAACTCACCGATGGACGGAGTGACCGGTGGCCAATTGCCTGCGCAGATCTGGAAGCGGTTCATGGCGGCGGCAACCACACCTAACGCTTCTGGATCAGCAACAAATGTCATGGAATCCGCGCCCGTCCCCCCCAGTTGCAACGTGTCAGCCTGCCAACGCGCCTATCGGTCGTTTCGGGCTTCGGATTGCACGTTTCAGCCCTATCGGGGTGGTCGGAAACTTTGTACCCGTTAAGCTTGCGGCGTTACACTGAGGCAGGCGTTACTGGTAAAAATCGCATCTTTTAAGGCGAAGCTTTTCACCGCTGCGAATGGTGCCGGGACGGAGGGAACACTTGGTTTGTTACCGTGTTGTCCTGGAGTGAATAGGCAAATGGAAGTCATTATGAAAATCCTGATTTTTACAGCGGCACTGGCCTTGGCCAGTTTACCGCCAAGCCTTGCATTGGCGAAGAATGACAAACCCAAGCATGGCGGCAAGCACCAAAGCACAGCGGTACAAGGCTGCCCGCCCGGTCTGGCGAAGAAACACAACGGTTGCCGGCCGCCCGGCCAAGCCAAAAAGGCGCGAAAGCAGAGTACGCCCAACCCGGATGTAACCATACGCGAGACAACAACAACGACCGAGACCCGAGACGGCACCATTACGACACGCACCGTTGAATACGTCACATTGGAAAACGGCGAGCGCTATCGTGTCGGCGACCGGCTCAACACAAGTTATCGCGATCTTGTCAGGGTGATCGATAACCCGGATCTTTTTGATCTGGCCCCCGTTGCAGAGAACCGCAGCTATGTGCGCGTCGGCGACACAGCAGTGATGGTTGATAACGATACGCGGGAGGTGCTTGCACTAGTCGCGCTGGCAAACCTGTTGATCGATTGACTGAAATCCCATCACTGCGAAAGACCGGACGCCATTTCTTCGAAAGCCATGGCTCAACATAGCTCAGCAGGGAGTGTTGTCACCTTAACTTCGCGAGCGCCGAAGCGAGCAATTTCTAGGTTGCTCAGGCGATATTAGCCGCCGCGCCCCAAGCGTCGAATGCTTCCAGTCGGTGATAGCGGATTGTTAGGGCTGCATGGCGACGGAATGGGACAGAAAAGCAATTTCGGGTTGCGGAGTGGAGTGACACAAAACGCTGTAACCCGCCCGGTGACCGGAACCCCTGCATTATTCTCTGACGCTTTCGGAACGGCAGGTGGCGGTTTTAGGCACGATTGTTGAGGCCCTTATGCGACCAGTGATCGAGGTCGGGCGCGACCTCTCGTTTGGCCGCTGCATAAGAACGCAGTTTGTCTGTGACAATCCGTTTGGCGACGAAGCCATGCCGCTTGAGCAGCCTGACCAGCAACCGCGTTGCCGCGCGCTTATGCCGTCTGGATTGAAGGAATTCTTCCAGCACGACACCATTCTGATCGACGGCGCGCCACAGCCAGTATGACCTGCATGCGATTTTCATGACGACTTCGTCCACATGTCAGACGTCACCGGGACAGGCCTGCCGATGTCGCAGGTTCCGGGCGATCTGCTGACCAAACTTGACGGTCCAGCGCCGGATGGTCTCATAGGACACGTCGATGCCGCGCTCGAGCAGCATCGCCTCAACCTCGCGCAGACTCAGGTTGAAACGGACGTACAGCCACACTGCATGAGCGATGATCTGGGCTGGGAAGCGGTGACGTTTGTAGCTGATAGAAGGTGTATGCATCATTGCCAGCTATGTCCAAATGTCACGCGAGCAACCGAACGACAGTCTATGTGACAATCCCCTTCAGCAGTTAAAAGTTGATTCTATGTCGAACTTCACTAGGCTCCCCATCACGACATACAAGGACGTGGCTCAAGCTGCGCGTATAATAATAGGGAGTTTACGATGGCATTTATCCAAAGGATTGCGGGTGCAGCATTAGCGACGGCCTTGATCGCCGGCTCTGCGCTGGCACAAGATCCGACATTCTTTCGCATCGGTACCGGAGGTGCGGGCGGCACGTATTTTCCGATTGGCGGAACGATTGCCAACGCGATCTCTTCCCCACCCGGCTCTCGTCCTTGTGACGAGGGCGGACAGTGCGGCGTGCCGGGTCTGATTGCAATAGCGCAATCGACGACCGCCTCGGTGTTCAACAATGCTGCAATTCAGAATGGCGACTTGGAGGCCGGTCTTTCCGCCGCTGATGTGACGCGCGAAATGTACATGGGTGTCGGCACCTTCGAAGGCAAGAAACACGAGAAATTGCGACTGGTCGCCAATCTCTTTCCCGAAGACCTTCACCTGGTCATGCCCAAAGATGCAACGCTGGACGGCTTGGATAAATTGGCAGGTAAACGTGTCGGCATTGCACAGGCCGGTTCTGGCACGCAGGTTGCTGTGCTTAAGATGCTAGAGAATTGGGGCGTCAATCGCGATAATATGGAGGAGGCCGAGCTTAACAACGCCCAATCCGCAGAGCGTTTGGCGGATGGGCAATTGGACGCATTTTTCTATGCGGCAGGCTGGCCAGTTGCCGCGATGGTGCAGCTCGCCTCGACTAAGGGTATGTCGCTATATTCCTTCAGCGACGAAGAAATGAAGGCGATAAACGATATAGTTCCCGCCTATATTCCGTCCAAGATTCCGGGCGGAGTTTATGAGGGTATTGATAACGATACGATGGTACCAGCCGTTTCGGCCTTTTTGATTGTGTCGTCTGACCTGTCCGACGATCTGGTTTACGGGATCACCAAGGCACTTTGGAATGAAAACACCCGCATGTTGTTGGATAACGGCCACGCCAAGGGCAAGTTGATCACGGCGGATACGGCACTGGATGGCGTTGATAGCCTCGGAGTGCCGCTGCATCCGGGGGCAGAACGGTTCTACCGCGAAGCGGGGCTGCTAAAATAAACAGTCCTGCGATCTGTTCTAGCTAAGCGATGCCCGGCACCGGGCATCGCCACCCCTTCTTATTATTGACAAGGTAGGCCAGTGACTCATAGCAGTGATGACCTAACCGCAGAAGAGATAGCGGAACTGACACCGGAACAGCTGGCCGAGATCGAGCGCAAGTATGACGAGGGTGTCGCCACGCGACCGGTTGGCCCGAATGCAAGCAAGGTGTTGCGAGCGGTAGCGCTGATTTTTGCAATGTATCACTTTATCACGGCGGGCTTTGGCCTCCCAGCCGATCATTGGCATATGGGTTGGCATCTTTCTGGGCTGTTTATTCTAATCTATGCTCTGTTCCCGATATTTAAAACCGAAAGTCTGTTTGCGATGAAAGTCAGCCGGGTACGGCTGGGCAATATTCCGCTTTATGATCTGGTGTTCATGGCGCTCGGCGTGGCCTCGTCACTGTATGTGGGCCTTGCGTGGCGCGGGATTCCCGTATTGGGAATTGAAGAACAGACCTTCCGGATGGGCAACCCCAACGGATACGACGTATTTTTCGGGGTGGTAATTATCCTACTGGTTCTGGATATAGCTAGACGTACGTTGGGCTGGGTCTTGCCGCTAATTATTTGTTTATTTATATCCTACGCTCTGCTGGGGGCACATTTTTCGGGGCTGTTGCAGCATCCCGGCGTTAATTTCAAAAACTTCGTCTCATCGATGTACTTCCCGCAAGAAGGGATCTTTGGAGTCACACTTTGGGTCGTCTCAACCATCGTATTCCACTTCGTTCTGTTCGGCGTTATCGCGCAGCGCACTGGGCTTGGGCAACTGTTCATCGACAATGCGACGATACTTGCGGGGCAATATGTCGGAGGGCCAGCCAAGGTTTCGGTAGTCTCATCGGCGTTCTTCGGTACCATATCCGGCTCTTCCGTGGCCAATACGGTTTCCACTGGCTCGCTGACGATCCCAAATATGAAACGCCTTGGCTATCCCGGCCATTTCGCAGGTGGGGTCGAGGCGGCTGCCTCGGCGGGAGGGCAGATTACGCCGCCAATCATGGGTGCCGCCGCCTTTATCATGGCAGAGTTTCTGCAACTTCCCTACACCACCATAGTCATCGCAGCTATTTTTCCGGCGATGCTGCATTACGTCGGCGTGTTTACAGTAGTGCATCTGATGGCGCTGAAACTTGGCCTGAAAGGCATGGCAAAGGAATCTTTGCCGAGGTTCGCAGCCGTATGGCGCGAAGGCTGGGCAAATATCATTCCGCTGATCGGTCTCTTAGTCGTCCTGTTTTCCGGTTACACGCCCTATATGTCGGCGTTTTGTGCCATCTCACTGACGGTGATTGCGGGCATGGCACGACTGCGAACCCCGTCTACCTTGGTTTATCCGGTGGCTTTCATAGCCTTTGTTGTATGGAAATGGATCGGGGGTGGCTTCGACGGCCCTATGGCCTTTGGCCTTATTGTTGGGGCAATGATTGCCACGTTAAACCCGCAAGATCGTATCCGCGTTCCAGAAATGGCTGAAGCGTTAGAACTGGGCGTCAAATACGCGCTGGCAGTTGGTGCTGCCGCGGCTGCGGTGGGCATCGTAGTTGGAGTTATCAACACCACGGGTGTCGGGTTCCGAATGGGTTATATGGTGACGCAAAGCGCCGGCGCTATGGCGATAAGCTTGAACGAGATGATCACCTTCGGCGGTTGGGAAATGATCTCTATCCCGGATCTGCAACTATTTCTGTCGTTGGTGTTTATCGCAGTTTCCTGCATTTTGATGGGGGCAGGCATTCCCACAACGGCGCTTTACATCATGCTTGTTTCAATTGCGCAGCCCGCACTGGCACAACTCGGTGTGCCGCCGATCGCAAGCCATATGTTCGTGCTCTATTATGGTGTGGTGTCTGAGATTACACCGCCCGTCTGTACCTCCGCCTATGCAGCGGCGGCGATCGCCAATTCTAACCCATTCCGCACCGGCGTTTCCGCCTTTACATTGGGCTTGGGCAAGATCGTAGCGCCAATGGCCTTTGTCTATGCGCCGGTGCTTTTGATTGTCTCATCAACCGGGTTTGACATGTGGGAGTTTATCTATACTGCCACCAGTTGTATCTTGGGGGTTTTGGCGCTTTCAACTGCAGTCGTGGGGTATTGGAAAGCACCGATGGGCATACTCATGCGTGTCTTATTGGCCATAGCTGGGGTCGTCTTCATCGCCCCATCGCTTCAGGCCGATCTGATTGCCGCACTTATCGCAAGCCCCGCCGTTATCAGCCAATTGATGACGCGTCGCGCACTGGTGAAGGCAGGGTAGTTGATGGAAGAGCAAGTCACCATTATTGGAGCAGGCATAGTGGGCATTTGCACTGCTCTGTCGCTGCGCGAACGCGGTTTTGCTGTGCGGCTGATCGATCGAGCGTCACCCGGGCAGGAAACCTCTTACGGGAATGCAGGCGTTATTTCGCCTTGGTCGATTATTCCACAGGCTATGCCAGGAATATGGAGAACACTTCCCGGCTTGTTGCGGGACAAAGAAAGCCCCCTGTCGGTAAGACCCAGCTTTTGGCCCCAGATGATCCCGTGGGGTCTGCGGTTCTTGCGCCATGCAACTGAGGCCAAAGCGCGCAAAACTTCGGACAGTATGGAATATTTGTGCAGCCCTTCTGTTGATCTCTATCGCCGCCACTTGCGCGGAACTAACCATGAAAACCTGCTAAGCGATAGCTATTACATCCACGCATTTCGCGACGCGGACAAGGCCAGCCTACAAAGCCTTGAGTATCGCATCCGGATGGAAAAGGGCTGCGACCTAGAACTGATTGGACCTGCTGAGCTGCAGGCGCTGGAACCTGGACTTTCGCATGACTTCAAAGCAGCCGTTCTGATCAAAGGTCAGGCCCGCGCCCATGCTCCCGGCGAAATCGGCCGTGTACTGGCCAATAAAGCCCGCGCCATGGGTGTGGATGTGGTATTGGCCGAGGTTACTGGTCTATCGCGCCACGACGACCAATGGACGATCAGCGCCAAAGACCAGAGCTTTAGCGCGCCGCGCGTGGTTCTGGCCGCCGGCGTTTGGTCTGCCGACTTGTTGCGGCCATTGGGTGTTAACCTGCCTTTACTGGCTGAGCGTGGCTATCACGTTGAGTTTCTTGCACCGGGGGTAACCCTGACTAATTCAGTATTGGATGTTGATGCCAAGGCCGTCGCCAGTTCCATGCTGGGCGGCCTTCGCCTTGCGGGCACGGCAGAATTTGCCTCGATTGAAGCCTCTCCTGATCCCAAAAAGCAGGCCCTTCTAACTCGACAAGCCAAGGGAATGCTGCCTGATTTAAACACGGCGCGCGCATCATTCTGGATGGGGCGCAGACCATCCTTCCCCGATAGTTTGCCGGTTCTTGGTGAATTGGCCGGGCAGGCGGGCCTATTCACCGCCTTCGGGCACAGCCATTACGGCCTAATGATGGCCCCGAAAACAGGGGAGGTCTTGGCCGATATCCTGTCCGGCCGCGCCGCCAACGCCGATCTGGCACCGTTTAGCGCCTGCCGCTTTCGATAAATCCAGCTCAAAATTAAAGGAAGCCTGATGCCTATATTTGCCGGAGGTCAAAATATCTGCGGCGCCTCGATTGGGGTGCTCTGCCTTGAAAGTTATTTCCCTAAACCGCCGGGCCATATTAAAAACCCTTCCAGCCTGCCCTTCTCCCTATTGTATGAGATGATCGACGGGGTGACGGTGCCTATCCTGCTTAATAATCCTACCTCTAAATTGCTGCAACCTTTCATTGAAGGCGCCAAACGATTGGAGCGCGAAGGGGTGCGAGCAATCACCGGCAGTTGCGGATTCCTCGCCCTCTTTCAAAAGGAACTTGCTGCAGCCGTAAACATTCCGGTTTTCGCTTCCAGCCTGATCCAGGTGCCGCTGGCTTATCACATGACGGGTGCCCGAGCGCCCGTGGGCGTACTTACCGCTGATACCCGCGCCCTGACTGAGCGGCATTTTGCAGGCGTCGGCGCTGCGGATATTCCCGTCGTGGTGGAAGGCATGGAGACAGCGCAAGAGTTCTCCGAAGTAATCTTGCAAAACAAGCGCAACAGGATGGACACAGACCTGATCGAGGCCGAAGTGATGCAAGCCGTCACCCGCCTTCAAGCGCAATCCCGATATGGGGGCTTTGGTTTTGGAATGTACCGACCTACCACCCTATGCTGCTCAAATTCAGGCCCAGCTGCGGATTCCCGTTTTTGATCTGACAACCCTCGCAACAATGGCCCACAACGTCACTACACGAACGCATTATACAGGCGAAATGCCTTGGTAACAGCCGGCGTTTGGGCTGGAAGGGCATTGAGTTGGTAGCGTCGAGGGCGAAAGATTAGGGTGATCTGGTCATGTGCAGACAGAAACCTCTGAGCTTGGCGGTGGGATTTGAAGCGGCCAAATATCTTCTCTTGTTTGTGGGTTGGTCGATGCGTGACTTCGATCACGTTGTTTAGACCTTTGTGGGCGCGGTGGTCGGCGCGCGGGGCCAGTGTCTTGATTGGTTTAGTATAACTGCGCAATTTATCGGTGATCACTACCCTCGGTTCGCTGAACGTGACGACCAATCTTTCGAAAAAGCGCATTGCGGCGTGTTTGCACGAGAATGACAAGAAGGGGGAAACCCTTGATTTCATGCTGTCGGAGCGCCGCGACGAAGCCGCAGCTACTGCGTTCTTCATGAAATCTATCGGCAATAACGGCTGGCCGGGCACGGTCGTCATCGACAAAAGTGGATCGAACACGGCTGGTCTGTTCAACATGAACTGACTGCTCGTGATGTGCGGCTGGTGTTGGTTGGTCACTGTCCGGCGGACGAAATATCTTAACAACATCATTGAACAGGACCACCGTTTCACTAAGAAACTTACCCGACCGATGCAGACCTTCAAATCGCTGAATTCAGCTTCGGCAACTCTTGCCGGGATTGAATTCGCGCATATGATCCGGAAAGGTCAGTTTGACCACTCAGAGCAGTCTGGCGTCGCGCAGTTCGCGACGCTCGCTGGATAAGTGTGTTCACCAGAAGAACTTTTTAGGCGGGCAAAAACTGTGCGACACTACCATCCAGCGTGCGGCGTAGATATGGGCGCCCTTGTCCTGACCCTGACCGCCGGGAAACAGCACGCGCGGGGGGCAGGTCATCACGACCTTGCACTCCAATGAATGCTTGTGACTGTCCGTCCATGCTTCCCAAGATTCTTGATCGGGCGGTTGGCCAAGGCCGGAGTCGACAGGTGAGAGGAAACCCGTCGTTTCGCAGCGGAGCCGTCCGCAGTACTCCGTTCATTCGTCGTTCATCGGTTCGGGTTAAACTGGCCATCGATCACGCATGGCGACTGCCAGGATTTCTTTCACCAACAAGTCCAGATCAGCACGGCGGGTGCGGTGGTTGGTGATAGCGACCCGAAGACAGTGGCGGCCATTCAACGTCGTGTCCGAGAACACGGCAATGCCTTCTTCCTGAAGCCGCAGCATGATCTCGACGTTCCAACGCTTGAGGTCTTCGGCAGACATCCCAACTTTCGGCAGATGGCGGAAGCAGACAATGTTGATACAAGTGGGCGCGGCCAACTCCAGTTCCGGCGTTTGGTTGATCAGATCCGCGAGATATTTGGCTTGAGCGATATTTTGATCGATCAGCCGCCCGAATTTTGTCACCCCGTGTTCCTTCAGCGCCATCCAAACCTTCAGGGCCCGAAACCCGCGGGAGGTCTGCGGGCCAAGGTCGTGAAGCCACGGTGCCGCCGCGAGGCCGCGCGAGGCGCCCTGTAGATATTCTGCAGAATGCGCGAAGCTGTCTCGATGTGCGGCGGAGTCACGGATAAGGGCGCAGCCAGCCTCGAAGGGCGCATGGAGCCACTTATGCGGGTCCATGGCGATGGAATCGGCCCGCTCAAGCCCCGTTACCAGCGGCGCGTTAACAGGCGCGATGGCGATCAGTGCGCCGATGCAACCGTCGATATGGAACCACATTCCCTCCACTGCGGCCAGATCGGCGAGCGCATTGAGGTCGTCGATGGCACCGACGTTGACCGTCCCGGCGGTGCCTATGATACAGGCAGGCTTCAGGCCCGCCGCCCGATCCTCGGCAATGGCTGTTCGCAACGCGGTCAAATCTATCCGAAAATCCTCAGTTGTCGGGATCAAGCGAAGCGCCTTACGCCCCAACCCCAAACCCTCTACCGCTTTGAAGTGACAGCCATGCACCTGATCCGAGGCGTAAAAGCGGAGCGGTTGGGGTAAAGCCCCGATGCCTTCGGCGCGGACATCAACCCCAGCCATGACGTTGCGTGCCACCGTCAGACCGATCAAATTGGCCATGGATCCGCCACTGGTCAGAGTGCCGCTGGCTTCACTCGGGAAATTCACCATTTCCTTCAGCCAGCCCACGACTTGATCATCCATCCGTGCTGCCGCATGGTTGCCACCGCCGAGATTCGATCCCTGCACGGCGGCCAGAAACTCACCAAGTGCGCCGGTCAGATTTCCCGCCCCCATATACCACGCCCAAAAGCGAGGATGGGTGTTGCCCATCGGATAGGCCATTGCAGTGCCAAACACCTCGCGCACCACATCCTCCAGCGGCGTCGGCCGGTGCGGCACCTTGGTGGCGAGCCGGGTGCGGATTTCTGGCGGCATGTCGCGCCAGACCGGTCGGGACCGGATATCGCGCAGGTGGTCAACCGCCTCGCCGGCCACCCGGGTGACGAGGGCACGCGCGGCGTCCCAGTCGGCGGGATCGAGGGTTTCCTCGGAGGCCGCTGTGGTTTGTTCAGAGTCCCCCATCTCATTGCGCCGCAAATTGATAGCCCGGTGTGGAGCGCGACAGAGCCGTCTCCGCCTCGTCCATCTCCTCAGGGATTGCCTCAAATAGCGGTGTGGTCATGTAGCGCTCCCCGGTATCGGGCAGCATGCAGAGGATAACCGATCCCTCCGGCGCTTGCTCCGCGATCTGGACTGCCACTGCGAAGGTTGCACCGCCCGAGATCCCACTAAGGATGCCTTCCTTGCGCGCCAGCTGCCGTGTCCACTCCATGGCTTCGGTGCCGGAAACCGGCATAAGCTCGTCATAGGCGTTCTGCGCAAGCGCTGCTTGCAAAACATGGGGAATGAAGTCCGGCGTCCAGCCTTGAATCGGGTGCGGCTCAAAGGCGGGAAAGGCGGGATGCGTGGCCGAGGGGCCGCCATCGCCATCGCGTCTCTGCGGCTTTCCGCTGCCGATGAGCCTTGCATTGCCCGGCTCGGACAAGGCGATCTTCGTCTCTGGCCGCTCCCGACGCAGAACCGCCGAAACGCCGGCCAGCGTGCCGCCGGTGCCGTAACCGGTCACGAACCAGTCGAGACGGGAGTCAGCAAAATCAGCAATGATCTCACGCGCCGTAGTTGCCTCGTGGATCGCTGCGTTGGCCGGTGTCTCGAATTGGCGCGCAAGAAACCAGCCATTGGCTTCGGCCAACTCAATCGCCTTGCGATACATGCCGAAACCCTTTTCGGCGCGCGGGGTCAACACCACCTTGGCACCGAGCATCCGCATCAGCTTGCGTCGTTCGACAGAAAAGCTGTCGGCCATCGTCACCACCAGCGGATAACCCTTTTGCGCACAGACCATCGCCAGACCAATCCCGGTATTGCCGCTGGTCGCCTCGACCACCGTTTGGCCGGGCTGCAAGGCGCCGGACCGCTCTGCCGCTTCGATGATCGCGATGGCAAGTCGGTCTTTCACCGACGCGCCGGGATTGAAGAATTCAGCCTTCACGTAAATCGTCGCGTGCTTGGGGCCGAGATTATTGATCCGTACCGTCGGCGTATCACCGATGGTGTCGAGGATGGAATCGTAGAGACGCCCGCGCCCACGCGTGGTCCTGATCTGGTTGTCCATGGACATGACTTTCTCCTGATTTTTTGCCAGTATTCACGAAACCATGGTATCACTCTGGTGACATTCTGGCGTGGAAGGCAGCGTGGAAGCTCCCGTGGAAACTGTTACGCTGATGAAGCCGGGCTCGACACCAGCGTTGGAAATCCTTCTGCTTGGACCGGTAGAGGTTCGCCGGGATGGGATATCCCTCGCGCTCGCCCGCTCACGCAAGCTGCGGGCATTACTGGCAATATTGGTGACCGAAGCCCGTCCGCTCAGCCGCCGGCGACTATGCGACCTGTTATGGGACAGACCGAACGATCCACGGGCCGAACTTCGCTGGCATCTCAGCAAGCTCCGGCAGATCGTGGATGCACCGGATCGTCAGCGGCTTATTGCAGACGAGGATGAGATCAGCCTTGATCTTGACGGCTGTGTTGTCGACGCTCTTCAGGTCATGGAAATTGAGCAGAACCATCCGCCGGCTGCGGATCGGCTAAATGAGCTTTCTAAACTGTTCCGGGGACAGTTTCTTGGTGAGTTGACCCTATCCGGACCTCTAGCTGAGCAATGGTTGACCGCACAGCGGCGTAAGTACACCGCCTGCCAAATCAGCATCATCAAGGCACTGGTCGCGAGGTTGCCGAAGAGGTCCGACGAGGTCGCGCCGCATCTCGAACTTTGGTTGGACCTCGCGCCCTTCGACCTTGAGGCGCATCGCCACCTTCTCGGGCATCTGGCCGGTCACGGTCGCATCGCCGAAGCAGGGTTACACCTTGCAACCACTGAGCGGCTGTTCATGGATGAAGGGATTCCCGCCGTCGAGTTGCGCCAGATTTGGTCCACGATCAAGGCGGAGCGCGTCCGCACCTCGTCGGCAACCGACCCGTCGCCTGCACTCGGAATGGACCGCACAACCAATGAGACAAGCCCACCCGCCATGACCCGCGCGGCCCTCGCCATGATGCCATTCACTGTTCGGGACAGTAAGATCGGCAAAGGTATCGCTGATGGGCTGACACATGATGTCATCACGCGACTGGCCAAACTTAGGAGCCTTTCGATCATCGCGCGTGGATCGGTCTATGCCCTCGCCGCCCTCGGCATTCCCGACACGGAGGCCGGGCGGCGCCTCAAGGTCGATTATGTGGCTTCGGGCAGCTTGCATCGGGTTGGCCCCATTCTTCGGCTGGACATCGAGTTGACCGAAACCCGATCGGAGAGGATCGTCTGGGCAGAGACCTGCGACGTGCCCGCCGATGACATGCTGGAGGCGCTGGACGCACTGGGCAACCGGATCGTTGCAGCGCTGACGGGTGAGATTGAGCAAGCCGAACGGAACCGCGCGATCTTGCGCGCGCCGTCTTCACTTGACGCTTGGGGCGCGCATCACCGTGGCCTCTGGCATATGTATCGCTTCACCAAAGAGAACAACGCTCGGGCGCAGCACTTCTTTGATCTGGCCGTGACGCTCGACCCGACCTTCTCGCGCGCCCATGCCGGTCTGTCGTTCACCCACTGGCAGAATGCCTTCCAGAACTGGTCTGATCCGGGCCGCGAGGCCGAACTGGCTTACGTTGCCGCCGCGCAGAGCCTGCTTGCCGACGAGCAGGACCCGGCGGCGCATTGGGCGATGGGGCGTGCCCTTTGGCTGCGCAAACAGCACGGCCAAGCTGTGGCAGAACTGCGGGAATCGGTAAATCTCAGCCCGAATTTTGCGCTCGGTCACTATTCGCTGGCGTTTGTAGAGTCCCAGACCGGCGATCCGACAGAGGCGATCAAAGCCTCGGACAGGTCGCGCATGCTCAGCCCCTATGACCCTTTGATGTTTGGCATGCTCGGAAGCCGGGCGATTGCGCATCTGCGGCTTGGCCAGTTTGAGGAGGCAGCTGACTGGGCAACGCAGGCGGCGGCCCGTCCGAACGCGCATATCAATATCTTGGGCATCGCCGCCCTGTGCCTCGCGCTGGCGGATCGGGCGCCCGAGGGCCTGGTTCTGGCAGCTTCGATTCATGCTACGCAGCCTCGATACGGTATCGACGACTTCCTGAGTGCATTCCATTTCTCGCCGAGCAAGGCAACGCTTCTGCGCGCCGCAGCGGCGCAAGTGGCGTTGGCCTGACAACGCCGAACGAGATTTCCACGCCAATTCCAACGATTGGTGCCACGGGCACACCCATGCCCGCCCTCTATCAAGAATCAGGTGGTTCAAAATCGCCCGCCCCTTGGTTCGAGACTGAGGCTTTCTGCAGAAATGATCACATGAGAAAGGACACCAGCATGAGCAATTCTATTGAAATCAGACGTTTTGAGACCCCCGACGACTCGCTCGACATGAAAGAGCGTGGGGGGATCAACATCATCAAAATGGCCGACGGAACCACTGGCATGCGCGCGACATTTGAGCCGGGCTGGACATGGGAGGAGGACGAGAAGCCGCTGCTCGGTTCGCCAGATTCATGCCCTATGCGCCATACAGGTTACTGCATCGCAGGTAAGCTTGTGGTCCGTATGGTCGACACCGGTGCCGAAACGACCCTCACCAAGGGGGATTTCTTCGAAATTCCGCCGGGCCACGACGCCTATGTCGACGGCGCCGATCGCGTCGAGTTGATCTTGTTCGGCCCCCCGGAACATCAGCACTGACTTGCCCAGCACCGGTGCCTTCAGCGGTACGCCAACAAACGAGGAGATATGCCCAAAAGTTGGTGACGGCGTGATCGGGCGGCGTTTTGAAGTTGCTTGATGCCGTCCTAAATTTCAATCCCTTTGATGATCTCCGGCATGCGTGCAGCGCCATCGAGTTTTCGCCATTTGGCCTGAGCAGACATCATCAGTTTGAATGCCATGGCGAGGCCGGTTTTCCGGCTTAGACATCCCTTGGTTTTGCCGGTGCGACGGCGGACAGTCGCGAAGGTACTTTCGATTGGGTTTGTAACCGGTATGAAGATTCTGGTGCCAAGGTTCGGCCCCGATTCTCGGATCAGGGTATATGGTGCGACCATGCCGATCTATACGATGAGCTGCGAGCTCGTGTTAGTAGCTGGCCGCCTCTGCGACTCGCCCGCCGCCACCGGGCTTGAACCGGTGGCGCCTTCGGTGGCAGCCGCCGAGAGCGCGAATCCGTAGTTGTCGTGTCGCCCGTCGCTCCTGTTTTTGTCACGGGCAAGGGAGGCGCATATGCGACGCGTAATTGGAATCGCCATCCACCGAACCTTCGGGGAATTGGTGATTTGGGAGAACGGTCTGACCAGACACGAGGGCCGGGTCGGGGATCGTCAAGTTATCGGCGATCTTGGCAGCGAAAGTCGGGACGTCGGATCTCAAACAACGTTTAGCTCACGAGTGATGTCGTCGCAGATCCAATGGGCGTCGGCTCTGGATTGTCTGTAAGTAGCGGCTGAAAGGGTGTGTCGGCGCGACCGGAATATGTTTTGGACCTGATCATGGACGGACAAGAACCGCTGTGCTTGGCGGGGTGACTTGAAACGACCCATGATCTTTTCTCGCCGCCGTGTCGGCCTGTGTGTCCCTTCGCATCGATTGTTGAGACCTGTGTGGCTACGATGCTCTGTTCCCGCAGGAAGCTCTTTCAAGGCAGCCCCGTAGCTTCGGAGTTTATCAGTGACGATCACCCGCGGCGCACAGAATGCCTTGAATAACCTGCGGAAAAAGCGACGTGCGGCCCGTTTGTTGCGCCGAGGCTGCACGAGGATGTCGAGCACATCACCACGGCTATTGACGGCGCGCCAGAGCCAATATTTCTTGCCGTTTATCGGAATAACGACTTCGTCCAAGTGCCATTTGTCCGCCGCTGCCGGACGATCCCGGCGGATTACTTGGGCATATTTCAGCCCGAATTTCGCAACCAAAGAGCGGATTGACTCGTAACTGACCACAATTCCGCGCGTGGCCAACAGGTCCTCGACATCCCGCAAGCTCATGGGGAACCGGTGATAGGCCCAGTCAGCGTATGCGATAATCTCAGGTGGGAAACCGTGGCCTAAGAAGGCACCAGGTTGCCTGGGTTTGGTCATAAGAAAATCGACCGCCACGTGCGTCCCCCCGCAACTTGACGATACCCCTTTGCACTTCGTGGCGGATGGGCACTGCTTGTCATCTCTGAAGAGAGAGCTTAGCTTAGTCTAAGACTTGGACCAAGTTGGTCTTGGAGGTGCGGAATGCAGATGAATATTGCAGAAGCGAAAGCAAAGCTCTCAGAGCTTATTGCGGCGGCTGAGCGCGGTGAAGAAGTCGTGATCGCACGCGGTGGTAAGCCAATCGTGCGCCTCGTGTCGGTTCATCAAAAGGGGCCTGCGTTTCGTATCGGAATCGCCGATGGCGTGGTGTCGCGAGTACCAGATTTTCTTGAGCCCATGGCTGAGAATGAGATTGCGCTTTGGAGCTGACGACGGTCCTTCTTGATACTCACACTTGGGTATGGAGCCTGTTCCAGGCATCGGACCTCTCGCCCACTGCGCGAGAGGTAATCGAGCAGGCGCGAACGGTCTACGTCGCTCCCTGCTCATTTCACGAAATTACCTCTAAACACCGGACGGGAAAGTGGCCGGAGGTCGGATCTGTCGTAGAGAGACTGCCGCACCTCCTGCGGGCTCAGGGTGGAGTTGGGGCGCCCTATACAGTAGAAATGGCTGTTCTTTCCGGTGGGATGGATTGGTCTCACAAAGATCCTTTTGATCGGATGATCGCTGCGACGGCCATCGAGCTGTCCTGCTCCCTTATTTCCACGGATGCCACCTTCGATCAGCTTGAAGGCCATCCTGGCTGGGTCGGCCGAGTCTGGAATGAGATTCCCACGAAGAAATCTTCGTAGGGCACCGGTATCCGGAAAGCCAATATGGCCGGAGAAACCTCAGCACGTCGAAGAATTTCGCACCACGAAATGCAAAGGACTGGGCGTGTTCAGTCCCGGCATCTGGTAGATCGGATTTAGGATGAATCGATCTGGCTCTGAAGTCCAGATTTTGCAGATGTATTCGTAGGGCGTGAGGCCGCTGAGCGTCTTGAGGCGGCGTGCAAAGTTGTAGGCCGCCATGAAGTCGGCGAGGTGCACGCTTTCGCCACTTCGCGACGGTTTTTGGGTTCGTCGGGAAAACGATTCACCGGATCGTTTTCTGACCCTCCTCACTCCCCAACTCCTTGCTCAGCTGCGCGAGCGAAGCTTGCCCCTCTCGGGACATTGCTGCGCAATGCCCTGCCGGGCAGTGGATCGCTGTATTGCCGCTCTGACGGCGTGCATCGTCGTGGCGCTGCCGTGACGAACTTGTCCCATAATGCTTCCTTCCAAGCCTGAGAAAGGATCGCACCATCAAAACATGGGATCAAACACCTAGACGACAGCGTAGCTGATCGTGTTTGGCACAGTGGTCGCGCCGATGAAGTCACTGCGGCAATATAAATCATTTCGGATGTTGTGGTAGTCGGTTTCCTACCATATCAACGTAGACGAATTACGCTGTTTTGCTCGCCAGTTGCGGCGAAACGGTAACGAAATCATCCGTCGGGGGGCCCATTTGGGCTGAGAGGTGCATGCACCGACCCGTCGAACCTGATCCGGGTTATGCCGGCGTAGGGAACGGGTAGATTGTGCGACCAAGATTGCACGAGGCTCATTCTCACGTCGGCACGCCCATACTCTGGAGACGTGGCCGTGACGAAACACCCCCCGATTGTCCTGACCATTGCCGGCTCCGATAGTGGCGGCGGTGCTGGTGTGCAGGCCGATATAAAGGCGATGTCTGCAAACGGCGTTTATGGTGCAAGCGTCATCACCGCAGTGACGGCGCAAAACACATTCACCGTCACCGCCGTGCACGAGATTCCCGCCGACATCGTTGGCGCGCAAATTGATGCGGTTTTATCGGATCTTGATGTCGATGTGATCAAGCTGGGGATGTTGTTCTCGGTGCCGATCATTGAAGCCACTGCAAAGCGTTTGACCGCGTTCAAAGGCCCGATTGTGGTTGATCCGGTGATGATTGCGAAATCGGGCGATGCTCTTTTGCAAAACGATGCAGTGGCCGCACTGATTGCGCATATCCTGCCGCATGCAAGCCTTCTGACCCCGAACCTGCCCGAAGCCGCACGGCTCCTGAACACGTCCGAGGCGACGACCCTCGAAGAGATGGCAGCCCAAGGGCGACAGCTGATCGCGATGGGACCAAAGGCTGTCCTGATGAAGGGTGGCCATGCTGTTGGGGGCACGTGCACCGATGTTCTCGTTGATGGAAGCGGCACCATCGCCACATGCACAGCGCCGCGGATCGGCACACGTAACACCCATGGCACGGGATGCACCTATTCGGCGGCCATCGCCGCACAACTTGCAAAAGGGTTGGATCTTAAAGAAGCCGTGATTGCCGCGCACGGATATCTTCAAGCGGCGATCAAAGCTGCGGACACGTTGCAAATCGGAAAAGGTCACGGCCCAGTACACCACTTTTACGGCCAATTGGGATGACCGAGGTCACGATCATAGGGGCTGGCGTTGCCGGCCTGTGCGTCGCGCGGGCACTGTTGGACCGGGGTGCTGATGTTGTGTTGGTCGACCGGCACGCGGACGCTGGCCCGCATGCCTGTTCATGGTGGGCGGGTGGCATGCTTGCCCCGTTTTGCGAGGGCGAAAGCGCTGAGGAACCTGTCGTCCGGTTGGGATGCGAAGCAGCCGATTGGTGGAACGCCAAAACCAATGCCGTGTATCGTTGCGGCTCGCTTGTCGTGTCTCCTGCACGCGACAAGTCTGATCTGGTGCGGTTCGCCCGGCGCACAACCGGATACAGAGAGGTAACTGGGGCTGAAATTGCAAACCTTGAACCTGATTTGGGCGACCGCTTCGCCAAGGGATTGTTCTTTGAAACTGAATGCCACCTTACCCCCCGCCTCGCCCTTGCCCGATTGCGCGCAAGCATCTTGGTGGACGGTGCACAATTTGTGCAAGACGACGCCGATCCCGATGAATACGCGCAGCGCGGTTTGACCATCGATTGCCGGGGATTTCAGGCCCGAGCCAATCTGCCAGATCTGCGCGGCGTCAAAGGTGAAATGTTGGTTTTGTCCTGTCCTGATGTCACCTTGTCCCGGCCCATAAGGATGCTGCACCCCCGCGTGCCGATCTACCTCGTGCCGCGTGGCGACGGGATTTTCATGCTGGGGGCGACGATGATTGAAGGCCATGCAGGCAAACACGTCACCGCCCGTGCATTGCTGGAATTGCTCAGTGCCGCCTATGCGCTGAACCCCGCGTTTGGTGAGGCCGAAGTTCTGGAAATCGGCGTCGATAGCCGCCCCGCCTTTCCCGACAATCTGCCGCGCATCAGGCGCGTCGGAAATTTGATCCGCGCCAATGGCTTGTTCCGGCACGGATTTCTTTTGGCCCCCGCGATGGCGCGGATGGTGACTGAATTGATCTTTGACAATAAAACTCCCGAGGTGATGGATGAAACTGCAGCTTAATGGCGCTTCAATCGATGCGCAGGTCACCACATTGGCAGATCTTTTGGTGGCCGAAGGGTTTGGCGAGGCCAAAGTCGCCACCGCTGTAAATGGCACCTTTGTGCCGACACAGATGCGCACCGATCATATCCTCAACGCCGGTGACGCCGTTGAGGTCCTTGCCCCAATGCAGGGAGGATAGGCCATGCGCGAATTCTACGGCAAGTCATTACCCAACGGCTTCATGCTTGGGACGGCGCAATACCCATCGCCCGCGATATTGGCGGATGCGTTCAAACGCAGTGGTGCCAGCGTGGCAACGGTGTCTTTGCGCCGCGAAAGCGGGCGGGATCGCGCAGGTCAGGACTTTTGGCAACTGATCCGTAACCTTGGTGTTCATATTCTGCCCAATACAGCGGGATGCCACAGCGTCAAAGAGGCGGTGACGACCGCGCATATGGCCCGCGAGGTCTTTGATACCAAATGGATCAAGCTGGAGGTCATCGGCGAAGAAGACACGCTCCACCCTGATGTCTTCGGGCTTGTTGAAGCCGCGCGCATTCTGTCCGAGGACGGATTTCAGGTGTTTCCCTACACCACCGAAGACTTGGTTGTTGCCGACAAATTGCGTCATGCCGGTTGCGAGGTGTTGATGCCCTGGGGGGCGCCGATCGGGTCAGGACTCGGGTTGAACAACATCTTCGGATTACGGGCTCTGCGCGCGCATTTCCCTGACGTGCCGCTGGTCATTGATGCGGGTCTTGGCCTGCCGTCACACGCCGCCGCCGCGATGGAGATGGGATTTGACGCCGTTTTGCTCAACACCGCCGTGGCCAAGGCAGGCGACCCCGCCGCCATGGCCGAGGCTTTTGCGGCTGCAATCAAAGCGGGCAAATTGGCCAAAGCCGCCGATCCTATGGAACCCCGTGACATGGCCGCCCCCTCAACCCCGGTGATTGGAAAGGCGTTCTTGGAATGACATTCGATCGTTTCTACCCGATTTTTGACAGTGCTGACTGGATCGAACGCCTTGTGCCGCTTGGGATCAAGCTGGTGCAACTGCGGATAAAAGACGTCCCTCCCAACGTTGTGAATGCCCATATCCAGCGGGCAAAATCGGTTTGTGCGCGCCACGATTGCACATTGATTGTCAACGATTATTGGCAGGCCGCGATTGATGCGGGCTGCGACTATATCCACCTTGGGCAAGAAGATCTTGACGGTGCTGATATAACTGCCATTCGCGCGGCAGGCTTGCGGCTGGGGATCAGCACGCATGACAAGACCGAGTTGGCGCGCGCCATGGCGCTTGCCCCGGATTACATCGCGTTGGGGCCGGTTTACCCGACGATCCTGAAGAAGATGAAGTGGCACGAACAAGGCCTTGCAAAGCTAACAACGTGGCGCGAACTGATTGGTGAAACACCGCTAATCGCAATCGGGGGCATGTCGATCGACCGTGCGGCGGGTGCCTTTGATGCAGGCGCGGATGTGATCGCCGCTGTCACGGACATCACATTGAACGAGAGCCCCGAGGCGCGCGTGCAGGCATGGTTGGCGGCGACACGATGAACAGATACGCGCGCCAAATTTGCCTCGCCGAGGTGGGGGACGCGGGCCAAGCCGCAATCCGGGCTGCACATGTTCTTGTGGTTGGCGTCGGGGGCTTGGCTGCGCCTGTACTACAATATCTGGTTGCCGCAGGCGTTGGACAGCTGACGCTGGTGGATGGCGACAGGGTTACTTTGTCCAACCTGCACCGACAGACCCTGTTTCGCGAGGCCGATGTTGGCAAGGCCAAGGCCGTTGTTGCGGCACAAACATTGCGGGCCCTGAACGCTGAGTGCGTGATTAGTACGATTGAAATCCCGCTTGATCCGGCAAATGCGAAGGCTTTTGTTGCGCAAAGCACGCTTGTTTTGGATTGCGCCGACAACTTCGCCATAAGCTACATTCTGTCCGATACGTGCAAAGCGTTGGGCGTTCCGCTGATCAGCGCATCCGTTTTGGAATTCGGCGGTTACGTTGGCGGTTTTTGTCATACGGCACCATCGCTGCGGGCCGTGTTCCCAGACCTGCCCGATCGTGCGGCGACCTGTGCGACAGCCGGGGTCATGGGGCCAGTTGTCGGCATGATCGGCGCAGCACAAGCACAGATGGCATTGGCCTATTTGATTGGGCAGACACCATCGCCTTTGGGCCAGTTGCTGCGCTTCGATTTAAGAAATTTCCGGTTTAGCGGTTTCCGTTTTGATACCGCACCGGACCCCGCGCCGGACCTGACGTTTATCCCCGCCTCCAACATCAAGCCCACCGATTTCGTTGTTGAGCTGCGGGGCACAGACGAAGCGCCGACGCCGGTTGCGGCACATGCCAAACGTCTGACTGTCGCGCAAATTGCCGATCACCAGCCAACGCCCGCCGCCAATCAGCGCGCTGTATTCGCGTGCCGGTCCGGTTTGCGGGCGTGGCAAGCGGCCACTCATCTTCGCTCCTATTGGGGCGGCGACATCACTCTAATTGCAATGGGCGACACGCCTCCAACGGAAAGACAGCCGACATGAAACTGATTTCTTTGACCGCAGCAATTTCCTTTGCGGCCTCTCCGCTGTTGGCCGCTGATGAGATGACCGTTCTGCTCGATTGGTTCATCAACCCGGACCATGGCCCGATCATCGTGGCGCAGGAACTCGGCTATTTTGCCGAACAGGATCTTGAGGTCGAAATCATCGCGCCTGCCGATCCTTCCGACCCGCCAAAACTGGTCGCGGCAGGCAAGGCAGACTTGGCGATTTCATACCAGCCACAACTGCACCTGCAAATCCATGAAGGCCTGCCGTTGCAAAGGGTTGGGACATTGGTCGCAACACCTTTGAACTGCCTTTTGGCCCTCAATGACGGCCCGATCAAATCGCCCGCAGATTTGGCAGGCAAAAAGGTGGGGTTCTCCGTTGGCGGGGTTGAAGAGGCGGTTGTCGGCGCGATTCTGCGCCATCACGGTTTGTCCTTGGAGGATGTGGAACTGGTCAATGTGAACTGGTCGCTGTCTCCATCATTGATGTCCGGTCAGGTGGATGCGGTCATCGGCGCATTCCGAAACTTTGAGCTTAACCAGATGGACATCGAAGGCATCAAAGGAAAGTGCTTTTTCGTCGAGGAAGAGGGGCTGCCTTCGTATGACGAGCTGATCTATGTCGCCAACGCGGATACGATGGACAAAGACAAGATTGCCCGCTTTCTGGCCGCAACTGAAAAAGCGACGCAGTACATTGTGAACCACCCCGAAGACAGCTGGGAAATCTTTTCGGGCACCTCGGCCGAATTGCAAGACGAACTGAACGCCAAAGCCTGGGTAGATACGCTGCCGCGTTTTGCACTGCGCCCGACAGCCATGGACGAAGGCCGCTATGCCGCGTTTGAGGCGTTCCTGCATGAGGCCGGCCTCATTCCTTCGCAAAACCCTGTGTCCCAAATTGCAATTGATGTGACGGCGAATTGATGGCGCCTGATTATGGTAAGACCTTCGCGCTTTGGCGTGCGGGGGCAGGGGGCGCGTGGCGTGATTTCACGCATCACGCCTTCGTCGAAGGGCTGGGGGACGGTTCCTTGCCGCGGGCCGCGTTCCTGCATTATTTGATTCAGGACTACGTTTTCCTGGTCCATTTTTCCCGCGCTTGGTCACTGGCCGTGGTCAAATCCGAAACGCTTGAGGAAATGAAAATTTGCGCGGCGACAGTGGATGCATTGGTCAATCATGAGATGCCGCTGCATGTGAAAACCTGTGCTGCCGAAGGCATTGATGAGGCCGCTTTATTTGCAGCACAAGAGTCCGTCGAAAACCTTGCCTATACCCGCTATGTGCTGGACGCGGGCCTACAGGGTGATTTTCTGGATTTGATGGCGGCATTGATTCCTTGCGTCATGGGGTACGGTGAAATCGGCTTGCGGTTGGCGCGCAGTAAGGCCCGCGACACGCCCTATGCCGAATGGATTGCGACCTATGCAGACCCCGACTATCAGGCGGTATGCGCCAATGCTGGCGCGATGATCGACAATGCCGTGGCGCGCCGGATCGGGGATCTATCCCAAGCGCCGCGTTCCGCCACCCTCCAAAACCGTTTTAACATGGCGACCAAATTGGAAGCCGGGTTCTGGAAAATGGGACTGAACGGCGCATGACCACATCGCCGGGGATCACATTAAAAGGTCAACATCGCATCGGGGGTCGTGTGCTATTCGATGCGGACCTGCTTATCCCTGGCGGACAATGGACCTGTCTGTTGGGGCGATCTGGCGTTGGCAAATCAACGATCCTGCGGCTGATCCTCGGGCTCGAAACGGGCGGCTTGTTCAGCGGCAGTTTTGCGGCCACGGATGGTATGCCTTTGGCCGGTCGCATCAGCTATATGGCGCAATCGGATTTGTTGCTGCCGTGGCTGTCGGTGCTGGACAACGTCTGCATTGGCGCGCGTTTGCGGGGCGAGAGCCCTCATTTTGGGCGCGCCCGCGACCTTCTGAACCGCGTCGGGCTGTCGGATCACACGGATCAGAAACCCGCTACCCTGTCTGGAGGAATGCGGCAACGCGCCGCCCTCGCGCGCACCCTGTTTGAGGATCGCCCGATCTTGTTTCTGGATGAACCGTTTTCAGCCCTCGACGCAGGCACGCGCGCCGACATGCAGGAGCTGGCCTCCGACGTTTTACAAGATCGCACCGTCTTATTGGTCACCCATGATCCTGCCGAGGCCGCCCGCCTTGCGCATCAGATTATCGTCATGTCAGCGCAAGCAACCCAAAACTGGCCGGTTCCCGAGACTGTCGCTTTGCGTGAAATAAACGCACCGGAAACGCTTGCCTGTCAGGCCAAATTGCTCGCGTATTTGCGGGGGATCGCCGCATGAGGTTTCGAGATATCTTGATGACCCTGCTCATTGGACTGGGTCTGTGGCAAGCGCTGGTGATTATCACCGATGCCCCGCACTTTATTCTGCCGTCGCCTTGGCGGGTTGCGCAGGCCGCCTACAAAAGTCGTGTGATCATAGCCGAGAATACGTGGGTCACAGCGATTGAGGTGGTGCTTGGGCTGCTGATTGGCACACTCCTTGGGGTCGCCACGGCGATCCAACTGGCGATGTCAAAGACCGTCGAGCGGCTGATGCTGCCGATCCTTGTATTTACCCAAGCCGTGCCCGTTTTTGCACTGGCCCCCCTGTTGACGCTTTGGTTTGGTTACGGAATGGGGTCAAAAATCGTAATGGCTGTTCTGATCATCTACTTCCCCGTCACGTCCGCGTTCCACGATGGGCTCACGCGGATTGACAGCGGATATCGAGATTTGTCGATTTCGATGGGTGCAGGCGGATGGAATTTCATGCGGTACATTCAAATACCCCAAGCGCTTCCCAGCCTTGGCACGGGCCTACGGCTGGCGGCGGTTTATGCGCCGATTGGCGCGGTGATTGGCGAATGGGTTGGAGCCTCTAAGGGCCTCGGCTACCTGATGCTACTCGCCAATGGCCGTGCAAAAATCGACCTGATGTTCGCCAGCTTGATCGTCCTGGCATGTCTTACCGTGTTTTTGCACATCACAATCGGCGTACTTGCCACCCGTCTGAACCGCTACGCCCAGGGCGTAACCAATTAATAGAAAGCACTGACATGCGCGCGATTGACCTACTGACGGGCAGCCTGCGTGCCGTTCAGCTGCTGTTGGGACATACGAAGATAGACAGCACTGATCGTTAATTGGGGGTCGAACTTGAAGATGCGCTGGAGATTTCATAAGCCCTTGAACTTTAATCGTTTTGGCTGTTCGATACGGACGGCCCGAACCGGACTTAGACGACACACTCTGATCCCGCGTTGCAGCTTCACTGCAAAAGGCCATTCGTTCACAACGTAACATTTGTGAAAGAGCCGTGGCAGCAGCGCGGGACAAATATGACACGAGCCTGTACGATGCTGGATACATCGCCCAGCCAGAGGACACCCGGTGACGATCACGCACGAAGATCAACTGAATAGCCTAAAAGAGATTGGCCGGATTGTCGCGAACACGATGCACACGATGGCCAAAGCGATTGAGCCGGGCATGACCACGCGCGAGCTTGACGAAATCGGCCGCGCGCTATTGGAGTTTGACGGTGCCGTATCGGCTCCTGAGTCAGTTTACGACTTTCCCGGCGCGACCTGCATCAGCGTGAATGAGGAGATCGCCCACGGCATCCCCGGTGAGCGCGTCATTCTGGTCGGGGACTTGGTAAACATTGATGTATCCGCGTCAAAGAATGGCTTCTTCGCCGACAATGGCGCGACCTTTTGTGTCGGACCGGTCAAGTCCTCGCTGGAACGCTTATGCAAAGATGGTAAACGCGCGATGGAGATTGGCATCCGGCAAGTTGGCAGCAACAAGCCTCTTGCAGGCATTGGTAAAGCCGTGGGCAAGTTCGCGTCGGACCGCGGTTATACCCTTATCCAGAATCTGGCCAGTCACGGTGTCGGGAAATCGCTCCACGATTACCCCACTGAAATCGCGACCTGGCCCACTCGGGGCGACAAGCGGCGCATAAATAAAGGGTTGGTGCTGACTGTCGAACCGTTCCTGTCCACAGGCGGCCTATGGGCAACGGATTGCGAGGACGGCTGGACACTTTACAGCGACCCTGCCGCGCCTGTCGTCCAGTATGAGCACACGATTGTTGCGACAGATCGAGGGCCGGTAGTCGTGACGCTGCCAAGCTGAGCTTCTTCTTCGCGACGACGTTCCCGCGTCCGGAGATGAAACGGCACATGCGCTATCAGCGGGCAGCCAAGAAGATCCCCGTGGTGCTGAGCGCTGAGGAAGTCACGCGCATTCTCGAAGCGGCACCTGGGCCCAGCCTGCGATACCGCGCCGCGTTCAGCGTGTCCTATGGCGGCGGGCTGCGCGCCAGCGCGGTCACGCATCAGAAGGTCGGCGACATCGACAGCGACCGGATGCTGATCCGCATGGACCAAGGCAAGGGCCGCAAGGATCGGAATGTGATGCTGTCGCCAAGCTTACTCGACCTGCTGCGTGACTATTACCGTGAAGCGCGCCCGGCGGGCTGGCTGTTCCCGGGGCGTAATCGGGTCGATCCAATCTCGACGCAACCGCGCGTTTGGAGTGGCTTGCGACTTTGCCGAGATCAAGAAGAAGGTGTCACCGAATACCCTGCGGCGCAGCTTTGCCACCCATCTGCTGGAAGGCGGCACAGATATCAGAGTGAGCCAAGTGCTGCTTGGCCATGCGAAGCTGGAGCCCACGACGATCTATACTGCGCATTTCGCGGAATGTGGGCATTGATTTCGCGCGATGTCGGGCACGCGTTTCACGCCATTGTGGGCAGCCATTTTACGATCGTGGGCAGGCTGGCCGACACTTTGATAGATTCAGGCTGGAGCG
>NZ_VSJK01000022.1 GCF_008085915.1 Oceaniovalibus sp. ACAM 378
GGGATCGAGATCGTCTTATTGTCTGGCGTTTCGGCAGCCAGCCCCATCATGATCCGCGCGAACACCCCCATGTCACTCCACCGTTTCCAGCGGTTATAAAGTGTCTTGTGCGGACCATATTCCCTGGGTGCGTCCCGCCAGCGCAACCCATTGCGATCGATGAAGATAATACCACTCAGCACACGCCGGTCATCGACGCGTCGCCCCATGGCTCTTCGGGAAAGATCGCCGGAGCCGTGCCATCTGCGCTTCGCTCAGCCAGTAAAGATTGCTCATAAAGCCCCCCTCTCGATTTGGGAGCTTGAATCATGGAGAAATTGCAGCCTCAAGCCGTTTAATGGGTCCTGAGCCTAAGCCCCTCGACCACATCCGCAACACGACCGTGCAGATGGTCTTCATTCACGAAAACGCCCAGCGAAAATATGCGCCCTTCGTCAACGGCCCGCTGTGGAATCACACTGCGGCCTGTCAGGTTCGACAGCTTTTCAAAAAACGCAATTAAGTTTCATGTGTTAGCTATAACTGTCGCGTGCCGCAGAAGGGATGGGCAACTTACGAAATTCGGTCTACGCAAAATCGGCCCATTGCGGACGGTCGCATTTATGCCTCGAACGAGGGTCCCATCGTCCATAAAGGGCGGGGATGGGAGATTCGCTGCGGTTATTCTCGCCATTAGGTTTCAGTCTCACCTTAGACGGTGATGCCACCAATTTCTGATAGATGCGCAAGCACCTCTGCGAGTCCCTCTCCAGATTTAAGTGAGCAGAATACGGTTGGCAGCGTAGGTCTCATTCGGGCGCTGTCGCGGACCATCACATCGAGCGATGCACCGACATAAGGCGCAAGATCGGTTTTATTTATCACCAGTATATCGGACTTTGTGATCGCAGGGCCGCCTTTGCGCGGGATCTCTTCGCCGGCTGCGACGTCGATCACATACAAGGTCACATCGGCCAGTTCGGGGCTGAAAGTCGCGGACAGATTGTCACCACCACTTTCGATGAACACGATCTCGACACCCGGATGGCGTGCCACCATTTCCGCCACCGCCGCCAGATTGATTGAGGCGTCTTCGCGGATCGCGGTATGGGGGCAACCGCCGGTCTCCACCCCGATGATGCGGTCCTGCGGTAGCACCTGCATGCGCATCAGGGCTTCGGCGTCTTCTTGCGTGTAGATGTCGTTGGTGATCACCGCCACAGACAACTTGTCACGCAAGGCTTTGCACAGGGCGGCGGTCAGCGTCGTCTTGCCCGCCCCGACCGGACCACCGATACCCACCCGAAGCGGGCCGTTTCTGCCTGTCATGTGCGAAAAATCCTCGAATACTGGGTTTCGTGTTTCATTGATGCGATATCGCTCATGAAGGCAGTGGAGGAGAGGTCGTCCAAAGTGCCCTTCATGGCTGTATCAGCGATGTCGATGCATGTCGCTGCGAGGTCTTTGATCACGATCTGGCCCTCGGTCTGACCCAAGGGGATAAGCCGCATCCCAGCCGCCGCCAGATTTGAGATGAAGGCATGCAGAAAGACCTGCAGCGTCTGATCAAGGGGCAGGCTCTGCATCCGAGCAGCGCATCCGACAGCGACCGGATAGGTCATCGCGGGCATGTCGGTATCCCAGACATCACGGGTGGCGCGGCAGAAGGCCTCGCCTTGCAGGACCGTCTCCCTCAGCCGTTCGACGGAGGGCGCGAAGGCACGGGCAAGGGCGTCAACCTCGCTGGTATCCTCAGCCCTGTACGCCGCGCAGAGGAACAAGGCGTCGGTCCGGCCTGCACCGTGCCGCAAGACAGTTTCAAGCCATGCTTTCAGCGTTTCGCGGTCGGTAACTTGCCGCGCATCGACGGCCCATTCCAACCCGTGACTATAAGCAAATGCCCCGACCGGATAGGAGGGTGAGAGCCATTGAACCAGTGTGAGTAGCTGGTCAGTGCGCATGGTCGTGAACGTGACCATGATCGTGCCCATGCGTGCGCCCGTGACCATAGGCACCGCCCTCGGGCCGGAAGGGAGCTGTGACTTCGCGTACCTCGGCACCGATCAGGTGCAGCATCTTGCGGATCACATGATCGCGCTGGATCAACAGCTTGTCGGCCTCAATCTGGCAAGGGGTGTGACGGTTGCCCACATGCCAGGCGATCCGCACCAGATCGACGCCCGTCACCTCCAGCAGTTCCTCATCCGCCGCGACGACTTCGACAAGGCGACCATCCTCCAGTTCAAAGGCGTCCCCGTGATCCAGAGAGGTCGTATGCGCCAGATCAACGAGAAAGCGGGTGCCTTGGGTCGACGTGAGCACTTTGCGCCGCAGGAAACGGCCATCGTAGGTCAGTTCGATCGTATCGAAGGCATCCGTCCACTCGGCAGCGCGGCGGATATTCTGGCTTGGGATAGGGGGCATGGGATCTCTCAAAAAAGGAAGTATCGTTGGGCCATCGGCAGGACCGACGCGGGCTCGCAGGTCAGCAACTCGCCGTCGGCACGGACCTCGTAGGTCTCGGGGTTCACGTCGATCTTCGGGGTGGCCGTGTTGAGCAACAGGTCCTTCTTGCCGATGTTGCGGGTGTTGCGCACGGCGATGGTTTGCTTGGCGAGCCCGAGGCTTTTACCGATCCCGTCGGCTTGGGCCGCTTCGCTGACAAACACCACTGCCGAGTTCTCCACAGACCGCCCGAAAGCCCCGAACATCGGACGGGAATAGACCGGCTGCGGTGTCGGGATCGACGCATTCGGGTCGCCCATCTGCGCCATGACGATGCTGCCGCCGAGCAAGACCATTTCGGGTTTGACGCCGAAAAAGGCGGGCTTCCACAGCACCAGATCGGCGCGTTTGCCCTCTTCGATACTGCCTATCTCGCGGGAAATGCCGTGGGCAATGGCGGGGTTGATCGTGTATTTCGCGATATAGCGGCGGACACGGAAATTGTCATTGTCGCCGGTTTCCTCGGCCAGTCGTCCGCGCTGTTTCTTCATCTTGTCGGCGGTCTGCCATGTGCGGATCAGCACCTCGCCGACGCGGCCCATGGCCTGACTATCCGACGCGATGATGCTGAACGCGCCCATGTCGTGCAGAATATCCTCGGCGGCGATGGTTTCGCGCCGGATACGGCTTTCGGCAAAGGCCACATCCTCGGGGATGGATTTATCAAGGTGGTGACAGACCATCAGCATATCGAGATGCTCTTCGAGGGTGTTGACGGTAAACGGGCGCGTCGGGTTGGTGGAAGAAGGCAGGACATGCTCTTCGCCGCAGATTTTTATGATATCCGGCGCATGGCCGCCGCCCGCACCTTCGGTATGAAAGGCGTGGATCGTGCGCCCTTTCAGCGCCGCGATCGTGTGTTCGACAAAGCCGGATTCATTGAGCGTATCGGTGTGGATCATCACCTGCACGTCCATCGCGTCGGCCACTGACAGGCAACAATCGATGGCCGCAGGCGTGGTGCCCCAGTCTTCGTGCAGTTTCAACGCGCAGGCCCCCGCCTTCACCTGTTCCTCAAGCGCCGCTGGCAGCGAAGCGTTGCCTTTTCCTGCAAAGGCGAGGTTCATCGGAAAAGCATCTGCGGCTTGCAGCATGCGCCCGATATGCCAGCCGCCGGGGGTGCAGGTGGTCGCCAGCGTGCCATGGGCGGGGCCGGTGCCGCCGCCGAGCATGGTGGTCAGGCCGGAGTGCAAGGCGTCCTCGATCTGCTGCGGGCAGATGAAATGGATGTGGCAGTCAAAGCCGCCTGCGGTGAGTATCCTGCCCTCGCCGGCGATGATCTCGGTTCCCGGCCCGATGATGATGTCCACGCCCGGTTGGGTGTCGGGGTTGCCTGCCTTGCCGATCTTGGCGATCCGCCCGTCTTTGAGGCCGACATCGGCCTTGTAGATGCCCGAATGGTCCACGATCAGCGCATTGGTAATCACGGTATCGACCGCTCCGCCTGCGCGGGTTACCTGAGACTGCCCCATGCCATCGCGGATCACTTTGCCGCCGCCGAACTTGACCTCCTCGCCATAGCTGAGCGTTTTGCGGCCCGCCCGCTCTGCGGTCAGGTCCCGCTCCACCTCGATGATGAGTTCGGTATCGGCAAGGCGCACCTTATCGCCGGTCGTGGGGCCGAACATGGCGGCATAGTCGCCGCGTTTGATGGTTGCCGGCATCAGAGATCCCCCATCACGGCCTGATTAAAGCCGAATATCCGGCGCGCACCGGCGATCGGGATCAGTTGAACTTCACGACGCTGGCCGGGTTCGAACCGCACGGCAGTGCCCGCCGCAATGTCGAGACGGCAGCCACGGGCCGCGTCACGGTCAAATGTCAGGGCCGGATTGCTTTCGGCAAAATGGTAGTGGCTGCCGACCTGCACCGGACGGTCGCCGGTATTAGCTACCATCAGCGTGATCGCTTGCCGGTCAGGGTTCAGTGTCAGGCTACCTTCGGCGGGAAACACCTCGCCGGGGATCATGATCGCGAAACCGCTTTGCGGCGGTGCAGGACGACCAGTGAAATAATGCTGGCCGCGGCGAGACATGCCGCAAGCCAGTTGAATTCACCTGTGTGGGTGTGTGCCGATGGCTCGACATGCGCCATTGCGGGCGCGGCCATTACGGCAGCAAAAATGCCGGAAAGGAAAACCTGTGGACGGATCATTGTGGGCGGTCCTTATCTGATGGGGTTGTGAACGGTGACGAGTTTGGTCCCGTCGGGGAATGTGGCTTCCACCTGCACTTCCGGGATCATCTCGGAGATGCCTTCCATGCATTGCGCGCGCGTGATGACATGGGCTCCTGCCTGCATCATATCCGCGACGCTGCGGCCATCGCGCGCGCCTTCAACCACCGCATCAGTGATCAGCGCGATCGCTTCGGGGTGGTTCAGCTTCACTCCCCGCGCAAGACGCTTGCGGGCCACTTCGGCCGCCATCGAAATCAGCAGTTTGTCGCGTTCGCGAGGGGTCAGTTGCATGTCAGGTTATCCATGATCGGGGGAGCGCGTCGACGCTGAGTTGACGCAGGATCGGCATGAGCGATCGCCGCAATTCAAAGCTGTCTGGCGCAAGTATACGCGCCACCAAAAGATCGGGGCCGAGCAGGCTGGCCCCTGCCGAGTTAGGTAAAAGCGCGCGCAATTTGGGCAAATGCACCTCGGCATCGGGGGCGACATAGACGACCGTCGCCAATGCACCGGCCCCCGCAGCGATGTTCGCGGAGGCAAGATGCGCCGTCACATCGCCTTGCAAGGTGATGGCGTCGAGGTAAAGTGGCCGCCCTCCGCGCCGGACCTCGATGCGGTCTTTGAAGTTGATCTTGCGGAGCACCTCACCCATTGCGGCACGGCCAAACACCAAAGGCTCGACCAGCAACAGGGACGCCCCTTCGTCCAGATCGACCGACAACCGCCGCCGCAGCGCGCAGGCTTCATAGAGGATCGTCTCTTGCGGCAACCAATGGAGCGTCGCACCCTGTTTCACCATGAGCCGGTTGCGGATATTTGCGACTTGACCCGGCTGTGCGCGGTAGGCGCGTTCGGCGGCCTGAGTGGTCAGGGTGAGGAAGGCATCTTCTTCGGCGCAGGCTTTCAGGGCGAAGTCATCGCCCCCCGTCACCCCGCCTGCCGTGTTGATCACGATGGCCTGCAAGGCGGCGCTATCTGGCCGCGGGAAGAGCAACTTCATCGCGCCGGATTGGCGCAGATCGGCGATCGCCGAGCGGTCAGCCAGCCGCTTTGCCCGCACCATGACGGCACCGATGGCACGCGGTTGCGCCGCGGGACAGGCAGCTGTGGGTATGATCGCCTCGCGTGTAATCTGTCGCGTTCCATACATGGATTGGGCCTGTTCGTACCCACCACAGGCATGGTGCCGTGTCATCGATTCGGAGCATTTGCGCCTGTGCGCCTCGTGCGATGCAATAATTTTGAGCACCAATTTGCCGAACAGGTCAAAATTTAGGCATATGGTGACGAAGTTGACTGTGATCGGGGCATGACGCTTGCCAGTTTCGCTGCAACGCAGAAACGATCACCTTGCCATCCCGGCTGCTCACTTTGTCGGAAAAGGTGTGTGGTAACCGGACGAAGTGAAGCCCGACCCGGCCACCACACGGATTGCAACAATTAAGTTGCGGGATTGACGTAGGGCACTCAGCGCTGACGCGCAAGATCGCCTGCGCTCGTCCTGCGGGGAGAAACATCATGAATACCCTTAATTCCGTACTGGCCGGTACGCTTGCCTTTACCGGTTTTGCGGCTCCGGCACTTGCCGCCGATTGCCCGATCAAAGTCGGCGTCCTGCACTCGCTGTCCGGCACCATGGCTATTTCGGAAACAACGCTGAAAGACACCATGTTGATGTTGATCGAACAGCAGAACGCCAAGGGTGGCCTGCTCGGTTGCGATCTTGAGGCGGTTGTGGTCGATCCTGCCTCGGATTGGCCGCTGTTTGCCGAAAAGGCGCGCGAGTTGTTGTCTGTTCACGAGGTTGATGTGATTTTCGGCAACTGGACTTCGGTCAGCCGCAAATCGGTTCTGCCTGTGATTGAGGAGCTTAACGGTCTGCTGTTCTACCCCGTGCAATACGAGGGTGAAGAAAGCTCCAAGAACGTGTTCTACACCGGCGCGGCACCCAACCAGCAGGCGATCCCCGCCACGGACTATTTCCTCGAAGAGCTTGGCGTCGAAAAGTTTGCGCTGCTGGGAACCGATTATGTGTATCCGCGGACGACAAACAACATTCTCGAGAGTTATCTGAAGTCCAAGGGCATCGCCGAAGGCGACATCTTTCTGAACTATACGCCTTTCGGTCACTCTGATTGGTCCAAAATCGTGGCCGACGTCGTGGCTCTTGGCGCAGACGGCAAGAAGGTCGGCGTGATCTCGACCATCAACGGCGACGCGAACATCGGCTTTTACAAAGAACTGGCCGCAGCAGGCATTTCCGCTGACGACATCCCCGTTATCGCCTTCTCAGTGGGCGAGGAAGAACTCTCGGGTCTTGATACCACCAACCTCGTCGGCCATCTTGCCGCATGGAACTACTTCCAGTCTGCCGAAGCCGAGGCCAACACCAGCTTCATTGAAGCGTGGAAGGCCAGGATGGGTGAAGAGCGCGTGACCAACGATCCGATGGAGGCGCATTACATCGGCTTCAACATGTGGGTGAACGCGGCCACAGCGGCGGAATCAACTGAGGTCGACGCTGTGCGTGCCAAGATGTACGGGCAGGAATTTCCTAACCTGACAGGCGGCACCGCCGTGATGCTGCCGAACCATCACCTCGCCAAGCCAGTGCTGATCGGGGAAATTCAGGCCGACGGGCAGTTCGATATTGTCAGCCAGACTGCCGAAGTCCCCGGCGACGCATGGACCGATTTCCTGCCAGAAAGCGCGCGGCTGACCTCGGATTGGAAAGATCTGGACTGCGGGATGTACAACACAGAGACCAAAACCTGTGTCCAGACGTTGTCCAACTACTGATCACTGACACCGAGTAGCGGAAGGGGCGCGTTGTCCCTCCCGATCCTTGCGGGATTTTTTCATGAAACACCTATTGATTGTGGCCCTCGCTCTGGCGATGACCTGCTCGCTTGCGCGCGCTCAAGAAGCACCGATACAGGCGATCCTTCAGGCGCAAGCTGCGTTGATCATGGAAAATTCGCGCAGGACTGTCGCTCCGGCAATCGCCGCCGTGTCGGACAGCGGATTGCCTCAGGCGCAAGACGTTTTGCAGGCTTGGCAGGGCAAGAAGCTTTGGCAACGCACCTCGGATGGGCTGTTTTTTCGGGCCGAGAAGGCCGAGGGCAAGACCTATAAGCTCTATGATTTCGACACGCGCGAGACTGCCGGATCTGCTCCTGCCTCTGATCTGGAACAGATCAAACCCAATAGCGGCATCCGCGCTTTGATCGGCTCGGCGCTGGTCCAATTCCAGTTGCAGGATGCCGATCCCAAGAGGCGGCTTGCCGCACTCACGTCGGTGCAGCGCAACCCCAGTGCGGATGTGCTGGAACCGCTCAGAGGGTCGATCGCAGCAGAGACTGATCCGACGATCCGTGCCATGAAAGTCAGGGCCGAGCGTTTGCTGACCATCGCCTACGATCCCGATGAGGCCGAGCGGATCAAGGCCATTTCCGAGATGTCCGGCGACCTTGGTGTTGATCTTCGGGCCACGCTCAACCCTTTACTCGCAACCCGCAGGGCGGTTTTTGCGGGCGCGCCGCCAGAGACACTCAACATTGCCGAAACGCTGGTGCCGGGAGCCTCTGTCGAGGTGATGCAGGCCTATGACATGCTGGTGGAGGCCGACCTTGCCCCGTCCCGGGTGACGGACGCGCAGGTGCGCAACGCGCTGGCAGAGAACGCCAAGGGTGGCATGGTCGGGGGCATCCCGATCCGCCAATTGGATGATCCCGACATGCGGCAGCGCGCCTATCGTGCTTTGTCCGCTGCGGGCACCGTGCCGCCTGCACCGGATGCCGCGCAGATCGCAGGGGCGCTGGAGGCGCATAGCATCGTCGACGTCTATCTGGAGCCCTCGCGAACAATGACAAACGCCGTTTCCGAGGCGCTGGATACCATCGCGCTGACGGTCGGCGTGAACCAGACGGTCGACCTTATTCTTGATGGGCTGTCGCTCACGTCGATCTACTTTCTCGCGGCCATCGGGCTCGCCATCACCTTTGGCGTGATGGGCGTCATCAATATGGCGCATGGCGAGTTTATCATGATGGGTGCCTACACCGGTTATGTGGTGCAGCAGATTATCCCGAACCACACCGCCAGCATTCTCGTGGCGATTCCGGCGGCCTTTGCGGTGACCTTTGCTGCCGGTGTGGTGATGGAGCGGCTGGTGATCCGCTGGCTTTATAATCGCCCCTTGGAGACCCTGCTTGCGACCTTTGGCGTCTCCATTGCGCTGCAGCAATTGGCCAAAAACATCTTCGGGACGCAGGCGCGCCCGCTGACCGCTCCGGCGTGGCTGGATGGCGCCTGGGTGATCAACGATGTGGTGGCGATCAGCTTTATCCGCATTGCCATCTTTGTGCTCGCCGTGTTTTTCCTCGGCGTTTATCTGTTCATCATGCGGCGCACGCGGTTGGGCCTGGAGACTCGCGCGGTGACGCAAAACCCGCGCATGGCCTCGTCGATGGGGATCAACCTCAACAAGGTCAACATGCTGACCTTCGGCCTTGGCTCCGGCATTGCGGGGGTCGCTGGGGTTGCCATCGGGCTTTTTGCCAAGGTCACCTCCGAGCTGGGCAGCGACTATATCGTGCAAAGCTTCATGACGGTGGTTGTCGGCGGCGTCGGAAATATCTGGGGCACGCTGGCGGGGGCCGCGATGATCGGTTTTCTGCAAAAGGGCATCGAATGGTTCAACCCGTCCAACACGCTGGCGGCGCAGACCTTCATGATCGTGTTCATCATCATATTCATTCAGTTCCGGCCAAGGGGCATCATCGCCCTCAAGGGCCGCGCGGCGGGGGATTGACGCTATGCACCTTTTTCACAAGCGCGGTGCTTCGACCGTGATCTTTCTCGCGCTGTTGGTGGCCTTTACCATTGTCGTGACGCTCTTGTCCGAGGGCATGGGGGTCGGAATAATCTCCACCAGTTTTGTCAAGACGCTGGGCAAGACCCTCTGCCTCGCGCTTGTTGCAATCTCGATGGATCTTGTCTGGGGCTATGCGGGGATTTTGAGCCTCGGGCATTTCGCCCTTTTCGGGCTGGGCGGTTATATGATCGGCATGTGGCTGATGTACGAGCGCACTCGCGAGATCGTCGTCAGTTCTCTGGCCGACGCGCCAATTCCACCCACAGTGCAAGAGGTGTCCGACGCCATCGCCAATCAAATCTTTGGCGTGGTGGGAAGTACGGAATTCCCGTTGATCTGGGCTTTTGCGGACAGTCTGTTGGCACAGCTTATGCTGGTGGTTCTGGTGCCGGGGGTGCTGGCAGGGGTATTTGGCTGGCTGGCCTTTCGCAGCCGTGTGGCCGGTGTCTATCTGTCCATCCTGACGCAGGCGATGACGTTGGCGCTGTCGCTTTACCTGTTCCAGAACGACAACGGGTTGCGCGGCAACAATGGTCTTTCCGGTTTGCAAAACCTGCCGGGGCTGTCGGATGTGTCACAAGCCGTGGTGTCTGTCTGGTTCCTCTGGGGTGCAGCACTTGCGTTGGGGCTGGGCTATTTGCTGGCGGTCTGGGTCGTGTTTGGCAAGTTCGGCTCGGTCTTGCGCGGCATCAGGGACGACGAGGCCCGTGTGCGTTTCCTCGGCTATCCGGTGGAGACCTACAAGCTGGTGCTTTTCACCGGCACCGCCTGCATGGCCGGTATCGCAGGTGCGCTTTATTATCCCCAGGCTGGCATCGTCAACCCCGCAGAGATGGCCCCCATCGCCTCGATCTATCTTGCGGTCTGGGTCGCCATTGGCGGGCGGGGGCGGCTTTATGGCGCGGTGATTGGGGCGGCTTTTGTCAGCCTTGTGTCGTCGTGGTTCACCGGCGGTCAGGCACCTGACGTATCGCTGGGGTTTTACACGATCAAATGGGTGGACTGGTGGTTGGTTGTGCTCGGACTGTCCTTCGTTCTCGTCACGCTTTTTGCTCCCAAAGGGATTGGCGGTCTGTTCGACCTGTTGGAACGGCGCACCGCCCCTGACCGGCATGGCGCCGATCTGGGCCCTGATCAGGGTGCGCTGCGCGAAAAGGAGGCAAGCGAATGAGCACGTTGCTTGAAGTCTCCGGCGTTTCGGTCAGCTTTGACGGTTTTCGGGCCATAAATAATCTGTCGTTTCACATCGGTCCGGCAGAGATGCGCGCGATCATTGGGCCGAACGGAGCCGGCAAGACCACGTTCATGGATATCGTGACCGGCAAAACCAAGCCGGACAAGGGGCGGGTGATTTGGGGCGCACGCCACCTGTCATTGCTGGGACTGTCAGAGGCCCGCATCGCCAGAGAAGGCATCGGGCGCAAGTTTCAAAAGCCGACCGTCTTTGAAGACCAAAGCGTGCAGGAAAATCTGCTCATGGCGCTGAAGAACCCGCGCGGGCCGCTGTCGGTGTTGTTCTACCGCCCGTTGGCCGCACATCTGGCACGGGTCGCGGCGCTGGCCGAAGAAATCGGGCTGGCAGATCATCTTCACCGCAAATCGGGCGCGTTGAGCCATGGCCAGAAGCAATGGCTGGAGATCGGCATGTTGCTCGCGCAAGAACCGAAGCTGCTGCTCGTTGACGAGCCCGCCGCTGGAATGACCCCAGCAGAGCGCGAGCATACCACAAATATTCTGGTTGAAGCGGCCAAGACACGGGCCGTTGTCGTGGTCGAACACGACATGGAATTTGTCCGCCGCCTTGGCTGCAAGGTCACCGTTCTGCATGAGGGCTCTGTGCTGGCAGAAGGCAGTCTCGATCACGTTACGGCCAATAAGGAGGTCATTGATGTCTATCTCGGGCGCTAAATCATGTTGAGCGTGCAGGATCTGACCCTGCATTACGGTCGCTCTCAGATCCTCAACGGTATCAGCCTTGAGGCGGGACGCGGCGAAGTCACCTGTGTGATGGGCACCAATGGCGTGGGCAAGACCAGCCTGATCAAGGCGATCTGTGGGACGCATGCAAGATCCGGCGGCACGATCTCGCTCGATGGTGAGGTGCTGCCTGTACTGCCACCACACCTGCTTGCCCGGCGCGGTATCGCCTGCGTTCCGCAGGGCCGTGAGATCTTCCCTTTGCTGACAGTCAAAGAGAACCTCGAGACCGGCTTTGGGTGCCTGCCCGCTGCTGACCGGCGGATACCTGAAGAGATATTTGATCTCTTCCCGGTGCTGAACGAGATGAAATCACGTCGGGGGGGCGACCTGTCAGGTGGCCAACAACAACAGCTGGCCATTGCCCGCGCCTTGATCACCCGCCCCAAGCTGTTGCTTCTGGATGAACCGACCGAGGGCATTCAACCGAACATCATTCAACAGATCGGACGTGTAATCAGCCAGCTCCGCGAGGAAGGGCAGATGGCGATCGTGTTGGTCGAACAGTACTTCGAGTTTGCGTACGAACTGGCCGATCGATTCATCGCTCTGCAGCGTGGAGAAGTGATCCTCACGGGCGGGAAAGGCGATTTTTCGAAAGGGGATTTGCTGTCGAAAGTCTCGATATAGCATCGGACAATTAGAAAGCGCTGTGACGCTGTCTACCGTAAGCGCCAAAAGGTGATCAGCGATTTGTTGCAGTGGCGCCCTCTATTGCATCGGCGTTTGAGCTGGCTCTCTGCTTTGTAGTTCGCCCACTTAAAGCGTTATCGACAACGCAAAGGCCGCTTCCCGCTGTGCCCAATTGACTATGGCCGAGAGCGCCGCGAATGTCCGGTTCCCGCCGATTCTGTTGAAAAACTCCGTGCTGCCGCCGCAGAAATTGGCCCGTTGATTGGAGGCAAGCGCCTTTCCTGTCATGCGTTTTGCATTTGCTGCGGTGCAGGAAGGATCTTGGCGAGTTTGCGGAGGTTTTGGGCGGTGGCAGCGAGTAGAGATTCGTCATTTGCGCCATTTGGGCCGCGCAATCGGAGTCTTCCCAACCCCAGCATGCGCTTGAGGTGGGCGAACAGCATCTCGACCTTCTTGCGCAGTTTCATTGAGATTTCATATTGCTTGGTTTTGGCCCCTCTCGTGCATGTAAACATGCACTGCCGGGCAGTGGATGTCGCGTGCAACCTGACGGGCGTCTTCGTGATCTTCGTGGGTGATCTTGCGCGCGTCAGCACTCGGGCAGCATTTCAACTTGGATGGCATGCCTGGCAGGTCAGCTTCAGCGCCTGATACTTTGCGACACCCTTGCCGGTCGGGCCACGGTTCGGGTCCGAGTAGTTGCGGCGGAATTGCTTGAGTGCCTCGCCTTCAGGACAGATGTATTGGTTGTTCTCCGCGCCCCATTCAAAGTCGGCGCGAGACCATGTTTTCTTGTCTCCTTCATAGCAAACATTGCTCGAAAGAGACCGGAACTAAACCGTGGCAAGATCAACCTGGTCAAGAAACAGCCTTACTACCTACCGGGATGTGACACCTAGCTTCCACCACTACTATGGCACTGATAAATAGCCACCTCTCCACTTGACTATACTCCCGCCGGAGGCGCCGTCGCCCCCCCAAGTCAAGATAACTTTGCAATAATACAAGGCCCGTCCCGAAACCGGGCGCACTCCGATTTCGGTAAATTCAAGTCACCGTCTTCACGCTTTACAGCGCCAGGACCAGCACAATAATCGACACCGACAACAGTCCCATCCCCAGCCATTCGCGCCGCGATATCTTCTCCCGGAACACCAGAACCGAAGCTGCCAGCGAGAACAGCAGTTCCACCTGTCCCAAAGCGTTGACATAGGCGGCGTTCTGCAACGTGAATGCCGTAAACCAGCAAAACGACCCGATCATCGAAGTGACGCCGACAACACCGGCGATCCGCCAGGCACCGATCACCGCGCCGATCTGCCCGGGTTCGCGCCACCGCAGCCCCACCGCCATCACCAGACACTGACAGGCTGTGACAATTGCCAGAGTGCTGCCTGCCCGCAGGATTACATCGCCACTGTCCAGCGCCAGCGATGCTCCGCGATATCCTACAGCGGAAAATGCAAAGAATACGCCCGACAAAAGCCCCAGCCCGGCGGCACGGTTGAAAAATCGCCGCCGCCACGACCCCTGCCCGCCCGGCATGTCTGCCAACAGCAGCACCCCCAGAAACCCGAGTCCAATGGCCAGCGCTCCGCGCGGCGATACGGATTCCCCCAGAACCACGGTCGAAAGCAGCGCAGTCTGCACCACCTCGGTTTTTTTGAAGGTGATGCCGACCGCAAAATTGCGATGCGCGAACAGGGCAACGATGCACATGGTCGCCATGATCTGTGCCGCACCACCCACCATCGAGAACAGCCAGAACCGCGGGTTCGTCCCGGGCAGAGCCTGCCCCGAGATCTGCGCATAGCCAACGATCAGCACCGCCACCAAAGGTGCTGAAAACAGAAACCGCGCAAAGGTCGCCCCGGCGGTGGAAAGCGCCGTGGATTTAAGGTGCTTTTGCGCCATGAAGCGCAGGGTCTGCGCAAAGGCGGCGGCGAGGGTGATGGGTATCCAGGGGTCCATTCCGATCCCTTGCCACGGAGCGTGCCGCACCGCCAGTCCGGCACGCAGAGATATTCAGTTATACCCGTCCTGTTCGCGCAGATAGTCCCGTCTCAAAGGCACTCTATCCCCCGGAACCTGTTGCACCCGGATCACCGTCGGCCCACCGCACGGCCGATCCCCTCGGGACGCGGCAGGGCTGCGTGGGCTGCAGCAAGTGCCGCAATCCGGTCTGCCACAGGTGGTCGGGGCCGGACGACACGGCGGGTCTCCAACGACACGTGCAGCAGGAAATGCTCGGCCGTCGCCAACAGCCGGTCAGCTTCGAACATCTGATGAAACAGATGCATCTTGGCCCCCTCACCCCTCAGACACAGGGTCTCGATCCGAATGCGCGCAGCTGCCTTCACCTCGTCCACATGGCGGATATGGGTTTCTGCGGTAAAAAAGCTGTGGCCGGCGGCGATATAAGCGGCATCGCAACCGGCAATCTCCATGAAACGGTCCGTGGCATCGCCAAAGGCCTGAAGGTACCGCGCCTCGTTCATGTGTCCGTTGTAATCGGTCCAGTCCAGCGGCACCGCCCGGTCTGAGGTGATCATCGGTGCCTCGGGTTTCGCAACGACAGCCGCCAGTGCCTGTTCGTGGCGTCGCAGGACCGCGCCCGCGCCCCAGTTCTGCGCCTTCAACCCGCGCAGGATGGTGACAAGGTTCGTGTCTCGAATCCGCTGAAGCTCGCGGATCGAATGCAGGCCCGATAGCGCACCCGACTGTTCGGCAACCGTATTGGTCAGGCCGTCCGCCGGACCGGGTGCATCGTTCGGACCGCCCGACGGCTGTGACAGGCTGCGGCCAGATTGTTCTGTGCAAAGCCGCGTTCCGGCGTCGCCCCCGGCAATGCGACAGGATTCGAACAGCCCCATCTGTGCCCAGCGCAGGCCGAACCCCATGCGGATCGCGTCATCAATCTCGGACGTCGTTGCCACCCCGTCGCGGATCATCCGCAACGCTTCGCGCCAGACGGATTGCAGCAGACGGTCGGCGATACGCCCATCGGTTTCGGCGCGCAGCCGCAACGGATACATCCCCAGCGAGGAGAGAAGCGCACAAGCCCGATCGAGGAGCGGCCCTTCGGTGCCCGCCACCTCGACAAGTGGCAGCAGGTACACCGGGTTGCACGGATGCACGACAATGATCTGTCCGGGGCGCAGCGCCCCCTGGCTCAACTGCGACAGGCCGAACCCAGCAGTCGACGAGCCGATAACCGCATCGGGCCTGCAATCTGCCTGTATCGCCACAAAGACCCGGTGCTTCAGGTCCAAATGTTCGGGCACGCTCTCCTGCACCCAATCGGCACCCGACACTGCATCACCAAGGCAGGTGTGAAAGCTCAGCCGTCCCTCGGGCGGCATCGCCACGTCAATCAGACCGGGCAGCGCGGCGCGGGCATTGGTCAGAACCTCGGCCAGCTTGCGCTCGGCCTCCGGGTCCGGGTCGAACACCCGCACATCCCACCCCATCAGCAGAAATCGCGCCGTCCAGCCGCCGCCGATCACCCCGCTGCCGATGATCGCCGCGACCCGGCTCACTGTTTGTGCACCATCTCAAGCCGCGTCAGGTCATAGCCATTGAAATCAAGGATCTCCCGCGCCGCCGCCAGCCTGTCGGGCGGGATCACCGGGTCGCGGTTCAGGATCCACCCCGCCCGGCCCGACGGCACGCCAATCACTGCCGTGCGATATCCTTCGTCGACCCACAGCACCCAGTAAGGCGATGACAGGGACGGCGCAGAGTCGAACTGCACGTCAAGCCGCCCGGGCCCGATCATCCGTGCCGAGCCTTCGATCTGTCTGACCGGGCTGTCCGCGCCGCCCTCGCGACAGGTGTTCACCACCGCAAACGTGCCATCGGTGCGCGACGTGTATTGCGCCACGGTGGCACCGCACCCGTTCTGGAACGGAACAGGATAACGCGCGATTTCATACCAGCGCCCGGCGAACCGCTCCGGCTCGAACAGGGCGATGGATGAAAACGGCGCATTGGCATCACGGTAACTGGCGGATGGCCCCGGCGCAGGCGGATTGGCCGCGCATCCAGCCAAAAGTACAAACATCACGATCAATCGATGCATATTGTCGCCGCCTGTCCGCTTTGGGTCAGTACTTCGTTACAGCCAAACAAGGGCGTAACCGGCGCACAGGATTGCGACCGAGCCAGACACAGACCTTCGCAATCGCCCGCGGCCCGGCAAATCCTGCCGCCATCGCGCGTGTCGGTGTAGCAGGCAAAGCGCCCGCCGATGCCGCCCTGCCCCCACCGCCCGCCGCGGGCCGTACAGGCCGCCTGTTCCCGCTCGATCGCGCGGGGGTCATAGCCTTTCAGCCCCGTGTCAGGCGGCGCAGAATCGCCCTGACACGACCCCAGCCCGATCATCAGTACCAGCGCCAGTCGCATCATTCTTTGCCCCTTTTCCTGATCCGTTCGCGCAGGGCATCCGCCATCACCCGGCCCAACACCGCATGGGATTGCACCGAAAGATGCACGCCGTCCAGCGGATCAACCGCCACATGGGCGCCGGCATCGATGAAACCGGCGTCAAGTCGCGCAGTCTCCTGCATCATGTGCACGAACATCCCCGCGCCGCGCGCTTCCGCACCCTCGAACATCCCCCCAAGGCATCCGACCTCGCGCACTGCCGGAGGACAGATCACCATCACGTCCTTGGCCGTTCCGGTCGCGCGCACCGCTTCCACCAGCTTTCCGACGCTCAGCGCGATATCGATGGCAGGAACGTTGAATCGCAATTTCAGATCATTGGTGCCCAGCATGATGATCACGATGTCCAACGGCGCGTGGCTGTGCAGGACGGCGGGAAGCACCGTCAGCCCGTTGCGCCATGCGCCCTCGATCGGGTCGTCATGCACCGTGGTCCGCCCGGGCAGGGCCTCGGTGATCACCTCGAATCCATCGCCCAAAGCACGCGACATCACGCCCGGCCAGCGCTGCTGCGGTGGCATCCGCTGCCATGCGCCGCGCTCCCCCATGGGCGGGGTGCCATGGGAATTGCTGTCGCCGTAAATCAGGATCACCGTCATTGCAGCACTTGCGGGCTGCAGTTCTCGAACATGCCCGCACCGGTGACGATGCAGGCGATCAACACTTCGCGGTTCTTTTGCAATGGCATCGCGCGTCCCTCCCGGCTTTCCGCAGGGAAGGCGATTTTAGCGCCGCATGCAACCCTCGGTCCGCCACCGGCCGTCGGGATAAAGATCACTCCTGCCACATTCCTGAGCCGCACATCACATACACGGCACGGTCCAGCCATAATCGTCCCCTTTTCTGCCGCGTCAAAACGCAATCTGTTCCGTTAATTATTGAGAGCCTGTTGCCGCACCCCAGCAGAGACCAAAACCGGTCGAGCAGATACCGGCTTGAGCCATGGCAAGTCCCGTTCTTGCCTCGGCGTGACCGACCCGTGGGCCGAAAACCGCCTCGCTGCCCGGGGTCAGAAATCTAGGGCGGTGTATGCGGCCAGACACCACAGGCGCGGCAGCGCACAGCCCGGCGAGGGGGGACAGGGCGGGTGGGCGGACCTGCGAGACGGGCTGTCCCGCAACACCGCAGCCCATGCATCAACGCTTGATCAGGCTCCACTGGGTCACCGGAACAGAGGGACGCCACCCGCGCAATTCGCCTTCGGTTTCCGCCCGGCACACCTGCAACCGCACAAGAGTCCCGCCATGGGCGTGGTGCAGCGCAAACAATTCCGCCTCCGACTCCAACGTCACGGCATTGGCCACCAGTCGCCCCAACGGTTTCAGCGCAGCGTAAGCCGCCTCGAATACCTCACGCGACAACCCGCCGCCGATAAAGATCGCGTCGGGTGCGGGCAATCCGGTCAGGGCGGCGGGTGCCTCGCCCTCGATCAGATCCAGACGCGGCGCACCCAGAGCCAGCGCATTCGCGGCGGCCATGGCACGGCGGTCGGCCCGGGGCTCGATCCCGATGGCGCGCGCATAGCGTGCGGCGCGCATCCATTCCACCGCAACCGATCCGCTGCCGGTTCCGATGTCCCACAACAGCGCACCGCGCATCGGCATCAGCTTGGCCAACGTAGCGGCGCGCACTTCTTGCCGGGTCATCGTGCCGTCGTGCTGGAACAGATCATCGGACAGCCCCGGCACCCGCGGCAAAAGCGCCGCATCGGGTGCGGCAACACAATCGACCGCCAAGGTGGTAAAGGCCGGCACCTCATGCGCCCATGTTCCCGCCGTCCCGTCGAACCGTTGTTCCTGATCGCCCCCCATGGCGGACAGCACGGTCATCGGGCTGCGTCCGAAACCGCGATCTGTCAGAAACCGGGCGATCCGCGCCGGGGTTTCAACACCCGTGGTCAGGATCAGCAACCGCTGGTCGGGCTGAATGAACGCAATCATCTGCTCCACCGGGCGGCCATGCACAGTCAGCGTTTCAACATCCGCCATCGACCATCCCATCCGCGCCGCAGCCAGTTGGAACGCAGAAATCTGCGGATAATAAGTGATTTCGGAGGGCGCAATCGTTCGCCCGATCCGCGCCCCGATCGAAAACCACAAGGGATCGCCAGAAGCCAGCACGACCACCCGCCGCCCGGCATATCCTTTCAGCATGTCGATCAGCGCCTCAAAGGGCGATGGCCAGGAGACACGTTCGGCGGTGATCTGATCGGACAGACAGGCGTGCCGGTCGCCGCCGACGATGATCTCCGCCGCCTCAAGAATGGCCCGGGTGGCTGGAGCCAGCCCGCCCACGCCATCTTCGCCAATGCCGACGATGTGCAGCCACGGCGCGCTCATCGCTTTTGCCCGCCGTTTTTGTGCCACGAAGAGCGACCGACAGGAAGCGATGAGTGGTCCACCGGCGTGGCCGTATCCAGACCGACGGCCAGCGCATTCACCGCCGCCGCCGCCATTGGTGATCCGCCGCGCCTCCCGCGCAGCGCGACAAACTCACAGCCCCGCGAATTGCTCGCCAGTTCTGCCTTGCTTTCGGCCGCGCCAACGAACCCCACCGCAAACCCGAGGATCACCGCAGGCTTTGGCCATCCGGCATCCAACCCCTCAAGCAGGCGGAACAGCGCTGTGGGCGAAGTACCGATCGCCACCACCGCCCCCTCCAGCCGCTCCCGCCACAGGGTCACCGCCGCAGCCGAAGGCGTCATTCCCTGTTCGCGCGCCAGACCGGCCGTCGCGGGATCGTTCAGCGTGCAGATCACGTCGTTGTCCTTCGGCAATTGCGCCCTGACGATCCCCGCCGCCACGGTTTCGCAATCGCACAATACCGGCGCACCACCCAACAGCGCGCCGTGGCCCGCCCGAAATGCATCCGGCGAAAACGCCAGCCTGTCGGCGATTTCAACCATACCGCAGGCTTGGATCATGTGGATCGCCAAATTGTCCATCCCCGGCGGAAACCGCTCCAGCCGCGCCTCGGCCCGGACAGTGGCAAGGGATTTCGCAAGAATCGCGGCAGTGTCGGTTTCGTAAGGGCGCATGGCACTCTCAGTCTTTGGTCGGGTGGCATCCGGATCGAATAGCGGCTGCATGCAACATCTTCGGGCAGGTTCTGGCCGCACCGGGGTGTTCCTGCCTGCGCCGATAGGCCGACGCCCGGTACCCGCCGGGACATCGTCTGCACCGGGTATAGGCGGCGGCCCGAAGCGGTGCAATGACGGATGGGCAAGTCCCGACCAAGCGCGACCTGTGCCCTGATGCGCAGGTCCCGTGCGACCATGCGCGTGGCCGACTGCATCGATGCGCACTAGATGTCACAGCATCGCACAGGGAGAATGATATGGGACAGCTGGTCGACGGCGTCTGGACAAATGACTGGTACGACACGAAATCGACCGGAGGAAAGTTTGAGCGGCAGGACGCATCGTTCCGCAACTGGATCACCGCCGACGGCAGCGCGGGTCCGTCCGGCGACAAAGGCTTCCGGGCCGAGCCGGGGCGTTACCATCTTTATGTCTCCTACGCCTGCCCATGGGCCAACCGGGCTCTGTTCTTTCTGGCACTGAAAGGATTGACCGAGATGATCGACGTGTCGGTCGTGCATCCAGACATGCTGGACCAGGGCTGGACCTTTGACACGGATTTCCCCGGCGCAACCGGCGATCGACAGTTCGGGCTGCCCTTTGCCCGCGACATCTATCTCAAGGCTAAACCCGGCATGACCGGGCGGGTCACGGTGCCGATCCTGTGGGACAAACAGCGCGCCACCATCGTGAGCAACGAAAGCTCGGAAATCATCCGCATGTTCAACTCGGCCTTCGACGACATCACCGGCAACACCGATGATTACTGGCCCGAAGATCTGCGCGGCACCATCGAGTCGCTGAACGTTCGCATCTACGACACGGTGAACAACGGCGTCTACAAAGCCGGGTTCGCCACCGCCCAAAAGCCCTATGACTCGGCGGTCCACGCGCTGTTCGACACCTTGGATTGGCTGGAACAACGGCTGGGCGAAAACCGCTATCTGACCGGCGACAGGATCACCGAGGCCGACTGGCGCCTGTTCTCGACGCTGGTGCGGTTCGATCTGGTCTATCACCTGCATTTCAAATGCAACCGTAACCGGATCGTCGATTTCCCCAACCTTTGGGCCTATACGCGCGAATTGTACCAATGGCCGGGAATTGCCGAGACCGTAAAGTTCGACCACATCGTGCGCCACTATCACTACAGCCACGACACCATCAATCCGCACAGGATCATCCCCATCAACCCCTCGCCCGACTGGCATGCGCCCCATGGCCGTGATCGACAGTGACTCCGCTGGCGGCACGGGATCGCCTGAAACGGTGGTGAGTTTGCGTCTGGTCAGGCTCGGTGCTGCGCTGGATCACGTCCTGTCAACGGTCTGCCGGGCAATCAGTCGGAATATCGACATGGCATTTCGCGAAATCGCCGTTTCGTCTCGACGGCACGGCGGCGCCCGGTTCAGTCGGTCGGCCTAATGTTTGGTTATGTTCGAATTTTCGAACAGATCGGGGGCCCCAACCGCGATCCGGGCCGTTGCATTCGTCAACAGCGTCATAAATTTGCGCCGGGCAAAACCCGACGTTGCGCTGACGGGCCACGGCGACCGGCTGTCCGCAAGCAACGGCTGATCGCCCATGAAGTCGAAAGTGCGGCGCGAGTATTTCGACAAAGAAGAAGTTGAAGTTGATGTACCGGCTTCTTCTTTGCCTAAATACTCGCGCCGCAGGCAATCCGCCCTATGCCGCCCAGTCCCAACCATTGGTAAAGTTGCCCAATACCTCGGCCACCTTCGCGTCCTCGGTGTCCTTGTCGCGCGTCACTTTGGCAACAAGGCCGCGTTTCTTGTCCTCGACCACTTCGACAATCCGCGCCGCGACGCCCGCCTCGGTAAGGGCGGCGTCATAGACACGCGCAATGGCGCGTTTGCGCAGATCGGGTTTGAAGACCTTTCCCACTGCGGTTTTCGGCAATTCATCGACGATTTCGATGTATTTCGGCATGGCGGCGCGTTCGTGGACGTGGTCGCGGGCATATTGCATCAGGGTTTCCACCGTGCAGTCCGAGCCGGTCACCAGCTCGACATAGGCGCAGGGCAATTCGCCGGAATGGGCGTCGGGCTGGCCTATGGCACCGACAAAGGCGACCGCCTCGTGCCCGGCCAGCGCCTCTTCGATTTCGGCGGGGTCGATATTGTGACCGCCACGGATGATCAGATCCTTCGCGCGACCGGTGATCCAGATATATCCGTCGGAATCGATCCGCCCCAGATCGCCGGTGCGCAGATAGATGTCATCGTGGAAAAGATCGTGGTTCTTGTCCGTTTCGGTATAGGTCGAACCGGCGAAAACTCCCGGGCTGGCGACACAGATTTCGCCAACCGTATCGACCTCGCATTCCTGCATGCCACCCGGCAACCTTTTCAGGATTTTCACTTCGCAATAGGGAAACGGGATACCGACCGAGCCGATCTTCTTCACGCCATCGATCGGATTTATCGACACCAGACAGGTCGCCTCGGTCAATCCATAGCCCTCACAGACCGCCACTCCGGTTGCCTTTTCGAACCGTTTGTACAGTTCGACCGGCAAGGGCGACGACCCCGAAAATGCCTGTTTGATCGATGAAACATCGGCGTTCACCGGTCGTTGCATCAGCGCGGAAATCGCTGTTGGAACGGTGATCACGAAGCTGATCTTCCAGCGTTCGACCAGTTTCCAGAAATTGTCGAACACGCCTTCGCCGCGATACCCCTGTGGTGTCGGAAACACCACATGCGCCCCCGATGAAATCATCGCCATCAGGATCACATGGCAAGCAAAGACATGGAACAGCGGCAGCGGACAGATCACGTTGTCCTTTTCCGTAAACAGCAGCTGATGCCCCAGCCAGCCGTTGTACACCATCCCCGAAACCTTGTGCTGTGCCACCTTGGGCATGCCGGTGGTCCCACCCGTGTGGAAGAATGCCGCAACCCGGTCGGTTTCCGGGTCATCGAAGGATAGAGTATCGCGCCGTTTGGCCAATTCGGTCATGAAATCCAGCACCTGCGCGCTGTGGCTGACCGGGTTCCTTGGCCGGATGAACGGCACGATCCAGCTTTTCGGCGGGGTCAGATACCGGTTCAGGTCGACCTCAAGAACGGTTTTCACGTTCGGCGCCAGTTTCAGCGCAGCAGCGGTTTTCTGGGCGACGTCGGTCTTCGGAAAGGCCTTGAGCGTCACCAGCACCTTTGCCCCGGTTTGGCGCAGGATCGCGGCGATCTGTTCTGTATCCAGCAGCGGATTGATCGGATTGGCGATGCCCGCAATGGTACCGCCGAGCAGCGTCACCGCCGCCTCAAGGCAGTTGGGCAGCACATAGGCCACCACGTCGTCCGGTCCGATTCCGAGATCGCGAAACAGGTTCGCCGCCTGTGTGCATTGGCGGTGATACTGGGCCCAGGTCAGGGTTTCCGCCTTGTCGGTTGGCCCCGACTGCAATTGAAAGGTAATCGCCCGGCGGGCCCCGTGCCGTTCGGCAACCGATGTCAGGAACCGGTGCATGGTGCGCGCAACATCGCGCTCTTCCCAAGTCGATTCAGCCTCGATTGCGGCGCGATCAGCATATCCGGCAAACTGGCCCATTGCGGCGTCTCCTCCCGTTCTTCGGCGCGATTTCGCTCACGCTCGTGTGGGGCAGGATGATCGGAAATCCAGCGCGGGGCAAGCGGCGCGACGTTGCGTCGGCCTTTGGCGTGACGAAAGGTTACTCGGCGGCCAAACCATCGGTAAATTGCATCCGCGCCAGCCGGGCATACAGCCCGTCCTGCGCCACAAGATCGTCATGGGTGCCCTGAGCGATGATCCGGCCGTCTTCGAACACCAGAATGCGATCGGCCTTCTTAACGGTTGCCAGACGGTGCGCGACGATCAGCGTCGTGCGCCCCTCGCTCAGCCGGTCCACTGCCTGTTGCACCGCGCGTTCGGATTCAGCATCCAGCGACGATGTCGCCTCGTCCAGCAACAGCACAGGCGCATCGCGCAGGATTGCGCGGGCGATGGCGATCCGTTGCTTCTGGCCGCCCGACAGCATCACGCCGCGTTCGCCCACATAGGTGTCATACCCTTCGGGCAGCGCGGCCAGAAAATCATGGGCGGCGGCGGCGCGGGCGGCGTCTTCGACCTCAGCGTCCGTGGCATCGGGGCGACCGAAACGGATGTTTTCCCGCGCGCTGGCTGCAAAAATTACCGGATCCTGCGGCACCAACGCCATATGGGCGCGGAACGCGTGGCGGTTCATCGTCGAAAGCTCGGTGCCATCCAGCGTGATCCGTCCGCTGTCGGGATCATAGAACCGCAGCAAAAGCTGAATGACCGTCGTCTTGCCTGCCCCCGAAGGACCGACCAGCGCCACGGTTTCCCCCGGCGCAATATCAAGCGACACACCGTCCAGCGCCGCAGTTGCGGGCCGGGAGGGATAGCGGAACACGACGTTGTCGAAGGCGATTGCGCCCCGGACCGGGCTGGCAGGCGCAACCGGTTCCGCCGGATCGTTCACCGTATCCACCGTGTTCAACAGCTCGACCAGCCGTTCTGTCGCCCCCGCCGCACGCTGCAATTCGCCCCAGATCTCTGACAATGCGGCAACCCCACCGGCCACCATCACGGCATAGATGACGAATTGCACCAATTCTCCGACGCTCATCAGGTCGGCGCGCACATCCCGCGCACCGATCCACAGCACACCGACGATGCCGGTAAAGATCAATGCAATCACGATCACCGTCATCGACGCACGGGTTGCGATGCGTTTTCTTGCGGCGTCAAAGCTTTTCTCGGTCACGTCGGAAAAGGCCCGGCGACTCAGGCTTTCGTGGGTAAAGGCCTGCACCGTCTGAACCGAGGTCAGGGTCTCGCTAGCGCTGCCCGAAGACGCCGCGATCCAGTCCTGATTTTCACGGCTCAGCACGCGCAACCGCCGGCCCAGCACGATGATCGGAACGATCACCGCAGGCACGATCAACATGACCATCGCCGACAGTTTGACCGAGGTGAAAAACAACAGGACCAGCCCGCCAATCAGAATAAGCGCATTGCGCAGGGCAATCGACACCGAAGAGCCGATGACCGACAGGATCAGCGTTGTATCGGTGGTAATGCGCGACAGAACCTCGCCCGTCATGATCTTTTCATAAAACGCCGGCGACATGCCGATCACCCGGTCGAACACCGCCTTGCGGATATCGGCCACCACACGTTCACCCAGCCGGGTGACAAAATAATACCGCAGCCCGGTCCCCACGGCCAACAGACCGGCAATCGCCAAAGCGGCCAGAAAATATCCGTCAAGCAGCCGAACAGCACTGGTTTCGAACCCGTCGACCACCCGGCGCACGGCAATCGGCAGGATCAGCGACACACCGGCGGTCAGACACAGAGCGCCGAGGGCAAGGACCATCAACACCCGATACGGCTTTACGAAAGGCCAGAGAGACGCCAGCGCGCCAATCTTTTTTGACCGCGCACGGTCCTTGTCGTTGCTGGTGATCGCCATTGTCTGTCCCCGTTTTCCGCGCACCCCGCTTAGCGCCTGCACCCCCCCGGGGCAAGACAAGCATGGCGGGACATGCGGTCCACCGATTTTCCGGGGCGTCGCAACCTGCTCCAATTTCGTGGCCCCGACAGAAAAACGGGGTGCCCGGGCGCCTCTCCTCAGCGAGGTTGCGATCATCCAATTTGGGGTTTTCGCCTGTTGTCCGTCGGCGGCCGGTACCCGGATCCCCGGCGCGACGACCATGCTGAAGGAGAAAGCATGATCAAAAGCCGGGCATTCAAATAACCCGGTGAAAGGCCAGTACTGAGAAAGGAGTGGAGCGGGCGGCGGGAATCGAACCCGCGTCTCTTGCTTGGAAGGCAAGGGTCTTACCATTACACAACGCCCGCGCTGATCATTTGACTAAACCATGATTTGAGCGGTTGCAAGTCACCCGATCACGTCACGCCATGGTGTCACCTGCGCGACGAAATCACTCCGGTGTTGAAACCGCCCATCCGCAGTTCACCGAACAACCGCTGATATTCGATCTTCGGGCAGCGGTTTTGAATAACCGTCACCCCCTGCGCCTCTGCCATAGCCGCTGCTTCGGGGTGGGTCACACCGATCTGCATCCAGATCACCTGCGGCACATGATCCAGCGCCAAGGCCGATTCGACGATCTGCGGCACATGTTCGGGGCGTCGAAAGATGTCGACCATGTCGATATCGCCCGGAACTTCGGCAAGATCCGCCACCACCGTCTGCCCGAACAGGATTTCACCGGTATGCATCGGGTTCACCGGCGTTACCTGAAACCCTTTCAGCGAGAGATAGCGCGCAACATAAAAGCTGGGGCGCACAGGATTCATCGACACGCCGATACAGGCGACGGTTTTCACCCGGGTCAGAATTGAACGGAGCAGCTCGTCAGAATATTCCATGATCCGACCTTCGGACAAAAAAGCGCCCGAAGCAATCTCCGGGCGCAGTGTGGAACGAGGGACAGTGAAGGACATCGGGAGTTCCGAACCCGCGTCCTGATTGTGACATGGGCACATCGCCACCTGATAAAAAGCCCGATCAGCTATTTGTGATCAGGAACCGTTGGGGCGGAGTGCTCACAGCACCCTGCCCATGCCCGATGGCGTCAACCGGAACTGGCCGCAAACAGCGACACAGCCGCAGCATTCGACACGTTCAGCGACCCGAATTCACCCGCCGAATCGATCCGCGCGACCACGTCGGCGGTCTCGCGTGTCTTTTCGCGCATTCCCGGCCCCTCGGCCCCAAGAATCAGCGCCACGGGTCGCCCCGCCGCCTGAGTTATCGCCGTGGCCAGAGTGATGTCGCCAGTGCCGTCAAGGGCGATCAGGACATAGCCCATGGCACGCAGACGCTCCATCGCGTCGGCCAGGTTGGTGACCCTCAGATAGGGTTGCCGCTCCAGCGCGCCCGATGCCGTCTTGGCCAGTGCGCCGGTTTCGGGGGCCGAGTGGCGGGTGGGCGCGATCACGGCGCAGGCCCCAAACACCTCGGCGCTGCGCAACACGGCGCCCACGTTATGCGGGTCGGTGACCCGGTCCAGCAGCACTGTGATCGCGCGCCGTCCTTCGGGTGCGATGCAGCGGTCCTCGATCCGTCCCCAGTCCAGCGGCTTAACCTCAAGCGCCGCGCCCTGATGGACCGAACCGGGGTCGAGCGGTGCCGTAAATTTACGCGGATCCGCAATTTCAGGCGTCATGCCTGAAACGGCAACGGCATCGGCAATCCGGTCAAGCGCGTTCTTCGTCACCACGAGACGCAGCCGCTCGCGCTGTGGATTGATCAGCGCATCGCGCACCGCATGCAGTCCGAACAGCCAGACGGTCTCGGCCGCAGCCGCGCGCTTGTCCTGTTCTTTTTCGACAACCCATTTCGGTTTCTTCATCCCGCGCCCCCGACTGCCCGCCTGTTTCCGACAAAACCCACTAGCGCGATTGCGCCCGCAACGCCAGCACGGCACATGCCCCAAATGCCTGACAGATCAATTTCACACGTTTCATGCTTGACGATGAAATGTCTGACAGTTATCCACCGCCTCGCTGTCCTGACCCGCCAATCGGCAATCGGGACATGTGGGCGACAGGCCGCAAGGTGTGGCAGGGGACTGTAACTCCCTCGCGGAGACGCACGCCAGGTTCGATTCCTGGGTCGCCCACCATTTCCTTTCAAATTAGTGAGTTACGGACCGCTTTTCTCAGGTGCAACACTGACCATGTCTGCGACGCAGCGAGTCTCGCCATTTGCCTGGCCTGAAGCGCAAGGCGTTGAAGGCCTGCGAACCGGGCAGGCCTGTCACAGAGATCGGCGGCTAAGCGCGCTTGGCTGAAAGCGAGCGTCTACTGGGCGTCGTTGACTGCCGGGGAAACCTCAAAATAGTCAGGCAGGGCCGCCGCCAGGGTTTTCAGATCATCCAGGACGCGCCGCAAGTGTTGACGCATTGCTTGTTCGGCTCGTCCTTCGTCGCCTGCCTCGATTGCGTCCACGATCGCTTCGTGTTGCTGTATGACGCGATCCAGCGGCAGTTCCTGAGCGGTCAGGTGGCGCACCCTGTCCATATGCATTTTAATCGGCTGAAGATGCGCCCAGGCAGCCTCTTGCCCTGCAGCGGCGGCAAGGCTTCGGTGAAACCGTTCATCAAGCCTGATGAATTGGGCGCCGCCCTTCGCAATATCCCTGTACTGGTCTTTGATCTGCGCCCGGAGATCTGCGAGAATGTCGGGTCGCACATTGCCGGCGACAAGTTTGGCGATATCAGCCTCGACGGCCTCGCGCACAAACCGCGAGGCGCCGACTTCGGCCAGATTGATCTTGCAAATGAACGTGCCGCGCTGCGGTCGGATTTCCAACAGCTTTTCTGCGGCAAGCTTGATGAACGCTTCCCGCACGGGTTGGCGTGACATGCCGAAGGAATTGGCGATGTCCTGTTCTGACAATCGCGTTCCGGGGGTCAAATCGCCAGCCACAATCTGATCCCGCAGAATTGTTATCAGTTGCGCGCCAATCGGCGCGGTCGCGTCGAATGTCATGCGTGCTCCACCATACAAAGTTTGCCCAAGTCTCGGCGAAAGCAACGGCGCCGTCGACAGGATCTAAATGATTTTATACTACCATACTTGTCAACAACCGATTACTGCGATAGCAAGATGTGCAGTATTCGGAATCACGGACGAGAGGAGAACGCGATGCGGCAGGCTTGGCGCTGGTTCGGCCCGAACGATGGGGTCGGGATTGACGATATGCTTCAGGCAGGCGTCGAGGGTGTCGTCTCGGCACTGCATCACGTTCCCACCGGGGAAATCTGGACCGCCGAAGAAATCCGTCGTCGTCAGGATCAAATTGCAGTGCGGCGTGATGGCAGTGCATCGGGCCTGCGCTGGGAAGTTGTCGAGAGCCTGCCGGTGTCCGAGGACATCAAGAAGCAGCAAGGCGCGTGGCGTGCCCATATCGAAGCCTATCGCGCGAGCCTTCGCAATCTGGCGGATGCCGGTATCGAAGTGATCTGCTATAACTTCATGCCGGTCCTCGATTGGACGCGGACCGATCTGGCGTGGCGTGTGGGCCATGGTGGCACCGCGATGCGTTTCGACCTTGGTGATTTCGCCGCCTTCGATATTCACATCCTGAAGCGCCCCGGTGCAGCCGAGAGCTTTACCGATGCCATCACAGAGGACGCCAACAGGCGTTTTGCCGAGATGTCCGAGGCCCGGCGTGAAGAGCTTATCGCAAATGTTGTCTTTGGACTGCCGGGTGCTGCCGAGAATTTCAGCCTTGCCGACGTGCGTGTGCATCTGGCGCAATACGCCAATATGTCGCCCGAGACGTTGCGCCAACACCTTGTGGATTTTCTGTCCGAGGTCGTGCCCGAAGCCGAGAAGTTGGGCCTGAGGATGTGTTGTCACCCGGATGATCCGCCGTTCCCCCTTATGGGGCTGCCACGGGTCATGTCGACCGAAGCAGATTACCGCGCCACCATGGATGCGGTCGATCTGCCAGCGAACGGGATAACCCTGTGCTCTGGATCGTTGGGCGCGCGTGCAGACAACGATTTGCCGGGAATGATGAAGCGGCTTGGTGACCGGGTGCATTTCCTGCATCTGCGCAATGTGGCGCGGGACACCGACACCACGCCATGTTCGTTCTATGAGGCCGAGCATCTGGGCGGCGACACCGATATGGTGGCCTTGGTAAAGGCCGTTCTGCAAGAAGAGAAACGGCGTCGCGCCGCAGGCCGCAGTGACAGCTCCATCCCGTTCCGGCCCGATCACGGACAGGATATTCTGGACGACCTGAACCGCAAAGCGCAACCCGGATACCCGGCCATTGGCCGTCTCAAGGGATTGGCCGAGTTGCGCGGCGTGATGACGGCCCTGGAACATGTTGAGGGAGCAGAGGCTTGACGAAACTCACACAGGAAACGGCCAGGGACTTACCGGCTGCGCTCTCCCCCGGCTATGTGCCCGGCGATCATGGCGTAGGTATCCTTCATCTGGGCTTGGGCGCATTTCACCGCGCCCATCAGGCGGCTTATACTGATGCAGCGCTTGCAGCCGAAGGCGGTGATTGGCGGATTCTGGGCGTCAGCCTGCGCTCGACCGGGATCGTGGATGCGCTTGCGGCACAGAATGGACTCTTCACCCTGACCGAGCGTGGCGACGGCCCGGACAGAACCCGCGTCATCGCCTCTATCGCGGAAACGATTGCCGCAAGTCGCGACACAGAGGCGGTGCGCCGCGCATTCGAGCGGCCTGAAATCCGGGTCGTGACCCTGACAGTCACCGAAAAGGCCTATGGCTTTGATCGCGCTGCGATGGATATTGATCCCGCACACGCCGATGTCGCCACCGATCTGAAAGATCCCCGGAATGCGTCAGGGGTACTGGGCCTGCTGACCGAAGGTTTGCGGCGGCGGCGCGACGCCGGTCTGGCAGCGCCTGCGATACTGTGCTGTGACAACCTGCCTGAAAACGGTGCCTTGCTTGCCGCGGGCGTGTTGGGATTTGCCCGCCGGGTCGATCCGTCGCTTGCGGAATGGATCGAGCGCGAAGTGTCGTTCCCGTCGTCCATGGTTGACCGGATCACCCCTGCCGCGACGGAAGAAACCACCGCCCGCGTACGTGACCAGTTCGGGATTGATGATGCCGCGGCGATCGAATGCGAAGCCTTTACCCAATGGGTGATCGAAGAGGATTTCCCGCAGGGCCGCCCGAATTGGGAAGCCGGCGGCGCGTTGTTTGTAAAGGATGTCGCGCCCTACGAGCGGATGAAGCTGCGCATGCTGAACGGCGCGCACTCGCTGATTGCCTATGCCGGGTTTCTTGCAGGTCATGTCTATGTTCGCGATGCGATGCAGGATGCGGCGCTGGTCAGACTGGTGGATCGGCATATGAAAGCCGCCGCACTGACAGTGGGCCACCTGCCGGATATCGACTTGGACACCTATCGCGGTGAACTTCTGGCGCGTTTCGCAAATCCGTCGATTGCGCATCAGACGTTTCAGATCGCGATGGACGGGACGCAAAAACTGCCGCAACGCATCTTTGCCCCCGCCATCGAGGCGTTGGAATCGGATGCGGACATGGCACCTTTCGCCTTCGCGACAGCCGCGTGGATGTGTTATTGCACTGGCATCGCAGAAGATGGCACGCCCTATGACCTTCGCGATCCGCGCGAGGTAGAAATCCGCGCGGCCATTGGTAAGACCGACAAGCAGGACGCCAAAGCCATTTGCGACGCGCTGATGTCCTTACCCGATTTCTTTCCCGCTGCCCTCACCAACAACGCCACTTTCAAAGACGCCTGCACAACGCGTCTGCAGGTAATCCTGACCAAGGGGATGGCCGCGGCGATATTGCAGGAAGCTGGATGACGCCGCGCCAAGGGATCAAGATTGCGAAACGGACCATCCGGTCCCTGAACGCGATCCGCGACCGGGCTGGCCAAGCGGCGCCAGGCTGAAAACAACCAATACGGGAGGGGGAGCCGATGACACGACCGGATTCTAATAACGCTGCAAATTCCTTTGCTTCGCAGTTCATTCCTGCCTGGCTCGACGTTGCCTTGCCCCATGGCGAAGGCCCCTCTGCCGTTTGTGAAAGCATCGGCGCGTCTGATGCAGCGCCAACCACACTGACGCAGGCCCGCACCGTTTTCACCTTGGCGCATCTGCATCTGGTCACCGGCACACCCGGGTTGCTGAAGGCAGCGGACCGGATTTATCGGCACATGGTTGCACAACTGCGTGACGCGGATGGCGGGTTTCGGTTTTCGGTCGGACCAGAGGGCGGTATCCGGCGCAGTTATGACCAGTCCTTTGCGCTGTTGGCGCTGGCCACCCTGCGCCGGGCGGATGCCGGATTGGTCAGTTCTGCCGAAATCGAGGCCTGTTGGGATTTTATCGCCAAACGACTGACCGAACCGGATGGGTCGCTCTGGGAGAACGACCGCGGCCCGAGCGCGGATGGCGTGCGGTCGCAAAACCCGCATATGCATATGCTGGAAGCGGTCTTGCAATGCTATGAAATGACCGGCGCACCGATCTGGCTGGATCGCGCAAAGATCTTTGTGGATCTGGCGCAACGCTTTTTCATTGATCCTGAAACTGGTGCGGTGCGTGAATTTGTCGGGCCGGATCTTATGCCTCTCGATTCCGAGGCGGGACAGCGCCGTGAGCCGGGCCATCAATACGAATGGGCCTGGCTTTTGCGCCGCTATGCCGGTTTCAGCGGTGATCCCGCACCGGTCGCATTGGCCGACCGGATGCAGGTCTTCGCAGAACAATTTGGCTGCCGTGGCAATGGCCCGATGGCTGGCGCGCCCTATGATGCGCTTGATGCCAAAGGCGCTGTGGTTGAGGCAACCCATCTGCTTTGGCCGCTGACCGAAGCAGGAAAACTATACGCCGCGATCTACCGCGACACCGGCGATGCTGATGCGGCGCGCGCCGCGCACCAACTCGAACGGCTTGTGTTCGACAGGTATTTCATCCCAGCAGATCAGCCGCTTTGGGTGAACCAGCTTGATGGCGACGCGCAGGTGGTATGGGACGCCGCACTGTCGCGCCTGCTTTATCACATTGCCCTTTTCGTGACCGAGGGCATTTCAGCCAATCTTTGGCAAGACGCAGGCACCGAAATGCCCGCTGGTGCCAAATTTTAACAACGAACGATCCAGCTATAAACCGGAGGAGAAACTATGAAACATCTCGTATGGAAAGGCGCGACTGCCGCGCTTGCAACCCTTATCGCAACGCAGGTTGCAGCAGCAGACTTTGAGCTTGCGCTGTCCACGTCGCAGCCGCTGACCGATCCGCTTGTGATCGCGATGAAAGGTGCCGAAGAAAAGATCGAGGCACGTTCTGACGGCCGTCTTGTCATCACGATCTATCCCAGCTCGCAATTGGGCGAAGACAATGACGTTCTGGAGCAAATTCGCGACGGCGCCCCGATTGCGGTTCTGGTGGATGCAGGCCGTCTGGCACCGTTCAAGAAAGAACTGGGCATCCTGTCGGCTCCCTATCTTGTGGACGACTATACCGGATATGCCGCAATCACCGCCTCGCCGGTTTATGACGAGTGGGTTGAGGATCTGGCGGACAGCACCAGCCTGCGTCTGCTGAACTATAACTGGTTCCAAGGCACTCGGCAGATGTTCAGCAAAAAGCTGATCGAAAAGCCGGAAGACCTGACCGGTGTCCGTGTCCGCACGATCGACGCGCCAAGCTGGGTTGCGACGATTGACGCGATGGGGGCGACCCCGGCACCAATGGCATGGTCCGAGGTGTATTCCGCTCTTCAGTTGGGTGCCATCGACGGGGCCGAAGCCCAGTTGACCGGCGCTTTCGGCATCAAGTTGCACGAAGTTTCCACCAACGTCGCGTTCACCAACCATATCCAACTCTACACTGGACTGGTGACCTCGGAAACATGGTTCAAGACCCTGCCCGAAGATCTGCAGGTGATCCTGACCGAAGAACTGGCGGCAGCGGGCGATGCTGCTACGGCTGGCACAGTGGCAAAACTGGGCGAGGTTCAGGCCGAAATGGAAGCGGCTGGCGTCACGTTCAACGAAGTCGATATGGCACCGTTCCGCGAAGCAACCAAAGGCGTCTATGACGAACTCGGTCTGTCGGAAGCGCGTGAAGCGCTGCAGCCCTACCTCAAGGGCGCAAACTAAGTCCTGACAGCGCATGTCATGTGCCCGGTCCCTTTGCGGGGGCCGGGCCACCAAAACCCGAGGAGAAAGCGATGAGGCTTTTCAAGATCTATGACGCCATAGAGACAGCCGTGGCACTTTGCGCGCTGGCCGGGGTGGTCTTGGCGGTGCTGATCGCAGCCGTTGGGCGCAGCCTGGGCTGGCCCGTCGCCTCCGCGCCTCAATTTGCACAGCTTTTCCTCATCTGGGCCTGTATGCTTGGGGCGGATATCGCGCTGCGACAGGGCGAACATATTCGCGTTTCAGCACTGTCCGACATGTTGTCGCCCAAGGCGCGTGCGGCGCTTTCGCTGTTTGGTATTGCTCTTATTTTGCCGTTTCTGGCGTTCATCGCCTGGCATGGCTGGCATCTGGCCCTTGGCAACTGGGAGCGTGAGTTGGGTGCGTCCGGTCTGTCCTATGGGTTGGTCACGCTGGCTCTCCCGGTCTGTGCCGTGCTGATTGCCATGTCGATCATCCGCCGGTTGTTCGAGACAAAACTGGCGCAGTTTTTCGAACCCGATGGCCTCGCCGACACAACGCACCGGGCTGACGCCCAGCATTCCGCGGAGGATCTGCTATGATTTCAGGCGCCATCCTATTTGCGACGCTGTTCTTCATCGCGATCGGCCTGCCCGTGGCCTTTGCGATCGGAATAGGCGGAAGCGCTTATTTTCTGTTGCCATCGACCTTCCTGCCGGATTCCACGGCGGTGCAGAGAATCGTCGCTGTCAGCCAGTCGTTCCCGCTTCTTGCCGTTCCGCTGTTCATCATGCTTGGCAACCTGATGAACGGTTCCGGCATCACCCATCGCCTGATCGCGCTTGCCACCGTTCTGGCAGGCTGGATGCGCGGCGGACTTGCCCAATCGTCATTGTTGCTCAGCGCATTGATGGGGGGCGTTTCCGGCTCGGCTGTGGCCGATGCTGCGATGCAGGCGCGGGTTCTTGGCGTGCCGATGGTCGCAAAAGGCTATAGCCCCGGTTTTGTCGGTGCGCTTTTGGCCATTGGCGGGCTGATCACTGCGACGATCCCGCCCAGCCTTGGTCTGATCCTCTATGGATATCTTGGCGAAGTTTCGATCGGCAAACTGTTCATTGCCGGCATCGTGCCGGGCATCATGCTGACTGTGGCGTTGATGACCACGACGACAATCGTCGCACGCCGTCGCAACTATGTGCCCGAAATGGATCGTCGCCCCACAGCAAGGGAAGTCTGGCTGGCCTTCAAAGAGGGATTTTGGGCGATCCTGTTCCCGGTCTGGTTGTTGCTTGGCATCCGTTTTGGTTACTTCACACCATCCGAGGCCGGGGCATTCGCCATTGTCTATACTCTGATTGTCGGAATGCTGATCTATCGCCAGCTTTCGGTGCGTCAGGTGATCGAGGCGATGCGTCAGACCCTTGTTGATATCGGGATGATCATGCTGATCATTCTGTTCTCGGGCACCTTCGGCTATGTCATCACATTCGAGCGCGTGCCGCAGAGCATTGCAGAATTCGCCCTGACCGCTTTCAACGACCCCACGGTGCTGCTGTTTGCGATTTCCGGATTTCTTCTGGTGCTTGGCATGCTTGTCGAAGCCACGGTTCTGGTGATGCTGCTGACGCCGATCCTTGTGCCCGTCATCACGGCGGCAGGGCTTGACCCGGTGCATTTTGGGCTGGTCATGATGACCCTTGTGACCTTTGGCGGCATGACGCCCCCGGTCGGGGTGTCCATGTTCACGGTCTGTGGGATCCTGCGCTGTTCATACAAGGATTATACGATTGAATCGCTGCCTTTCGTTGCTGCGGTCCTTATCACCGTCGTTGTGATGATCCTGTTCCCCGGGTTCGTCATGTATCTTCCCAATCTGTTGATGTGATCCCATGACCCTGCACCCAGACCGCCTTTTTCCGACCGATGCACCCACCCGTCAAATGGCGCGGGCGCTTTATGACTGTGTGGCGTCAGCGCCCATCGTTTCGCCCCATGGCCACACCGACCCGCGCTGGTGGGGCGAGAACACGGCGTTTTCGGACCCTTCCAGTCTGTTCGTGACACCCGATCACTATGTGACCCGGATGTTGATCAGTCAGGGTGTGCCGTTCGAGGCGCTTGGGATCGGAGAAGGTGGCGAACCCGATCCGCGCAAGATCTGGCGCAGCTTTGCCGCGCATTACTATCTGTTCGCGGCAACCCCTTCGCGGATCTGGGTTGACCATGCGCTGGAGGAGGTTTTCGGCGTCACCGACCGGCTTTCAGAAAAGACCGCCGATACAATCTACGACACGATTGCCGAAAAGCTGGCGCAACCGGAGTACCGGCCCCGCGCGCTGTACCAGCGCTTCAACATCGAAGTGATCGCGACAACCGACAGCCCGCTTGACGATCTGCGCCACCACAAACAGGTCGTGTCTGACGGATGGTCGGGGCGTGTCGTGCCCACCTATCGTCCCGACGCGGTTGTCGACCCCGATACCCCCGACTTCCTGCGCAACCTTGATCTTCTGGCGAATATTTCGGGCTGTGACACCGCGTCATGGCCGGGGTATCTCGCCGCCCATCGTCAGCGGCGGGCGTTCTTCAAAGAAATGGGTGCCACCGCCACGGACCACGGCCACCCCTCGCCCCGCACTGCCGATCTGCCCGAGGCCGAGGCACGGGCCTTGTTCGACCGTCTGCGTGCAGGCAAATCCATGCCCGGCGATTCAGAATTGTTTCGTGCCCAGATGCTGACCGAAATGGCCCGCATGTCGGTTGACGATGGTCTGGTGATGCAGATCCACCCCGGATCATCGCGCAGCCACAGCGACGCGGTGCGCGCCCAATACGGAACGGACCGTGGCTTCGACATTCCTGTCCCGGTCAGTTTCACCGAAGCGCTGCGCCCCATGCTGAACGCTGTCGGAATGGAGCCGGGCCTGAAGATCATCCTCTTTACGCTGGACGAGACGACCTATGCCCGCGAACTGGCGCCGCTGGCCGGGGTTTGGCCCTGCCTGCTGATCGGACCACCGTGGTGGTTTCACGACAGTTTCGAAGGAATGCGACGTTTCCGCCAATCGGTCACGGAAACCGCCGGGTTCTGGAATACTGCGGGGTTCAACGATGATACTCGGGCGCTCTGCTCGATTCCGGCGCGTCATGATGTGGCCCGACGCTGCGATGCAGCCTTCCTTGCAGAACTCGTTCTGAGCCATCGGCTGGGTGAAGAGGAAGCATTTGAAATCGCACCGTTGCTGGCGAATGGACTGGCGAAAAAGGCATACAATCTCTGAACGGCGCTTTTACCTCGTTGTGACGTGACGGGGGTTCATCCCCGTGTCTGTCTGTTTCGCTGCCACCCCTTGGCGATTGCGAAGTCGCAATGGACTGTACAGCAAACCGCGCCTCCCCCGACGGATCGGCCGGATAGGATAACCCAGCCCACCGGCATCGCCATGCCGGCTGCGCTGGCGCGCGGTTCCGGCTGATATGGTGTCCGAACCTTGGGGGGGGGCGAATGTACGGCAAGACCAGACACGTCACCATCAGCCAGGTCGCCGATGCGGCGGGCGTCGCCCGTTCGACGGTGTCGCGCGCCTTTACCCGACCTGACCTAATCAAACCCGAGACGACCCGCCATGTCCTGAGCGTCGCCAAGCGGCTGGGCTATGCACCCAACCGCATGGCGCGGGCGGTGTCTACCAGACACACCGCCAATATCGCGCTGGTGGTGCCGCATCTGACGAACCCCTTCGTGCCACCGCTGATTCTGGGCATCCAGCGCGAGGCGGATCTTTCCGATTACTGTGTCTTCATTGGTGGATGTGGCAATCGACTGCAAGGTACCGGTCGGGGATGCGGTGGTGCGGGTTCCCAGAATGGAACAGGATATCGCCGCGATTTCCACCTTTGCCAACGCCTTTGCGCTGAACTCACTGGTCATTCACACCGTCGCCTTGCTGACCGAACGCGGCATCGAGCCGCCGGCCTGGCGCAGCGGCAACGCGCCCGGTGGCGACGAGTCGAGCGCGCGGTTTATCGGTCGGTTTCGCGGCCGGGTCCGGGCGCTGTGAGCCAGCCAGCGGAATACTCCGGGCACGATCCCGCCACCGGCCGAATGAAAACCGTGGGTGTCGCGGACGGGTGGATCGCCGCCATTTCGGATGCGCCAGAGCAGCAGGGCGCGCCGTGGCTGTCGCCGGGTCTGGTTGACCTGCAGGTCAACGGCTTTGCCGGTCTTGACCTGAATGACGGCGCGCTGACCGTGCCGACGGTGGTGGCCCTGTGTCACCGTCTGGCCGACGAAGCGGTGACACGCTTCCTTCCCACGGTTGTTTCGGCATCGGAACCCCGGTTGATCCAGAGTCTACAAACCCTCGCAAAGTCGGTCGAAACCGATGCTCTGGCAGCGCGGATGATCGCCGGAATACCTGTTGAGGGGCCATTCATTTCGGTCGAGGACAGACCGCGTGGCGCCCATCCTGCCGCCGATGTCAGAGCAGCGGACAGCGCTGAAATCCGGCGCTGGCAGGAAGCGGCGGGCGGCTTGGTGCGGATCGTCACGCTCGCCGCGGAATCCCCCGGGGCTTGCGATGCCATCGGTTCGTCGATTTCCATCGTCGCCACTTCGGCGATTGCGGGCTATGTCGTCGCCAAGTTTCCGTTCCGCAGCATCAACATCGTGTTTTTCCTGTTCCTCGCCACGGCCAATGTGCCGTTCGAAGTCTATATGATCCCGCTCTATTTTCAGGTCAAACAACTGGGGCTGCTGAATTCGGTTCCCGGCCTTCTGGTTGGTTATCTGGTGATGAGCTTTGGCATCTTCCTGATCCGTCAGAACGTGCTCAGCTCGATCCCTGACGAATTGATCGAAGCGGCCCGGGTCGACGGCGCGGGCGAGTTCTGGATTTTCTGGCACATTGTCCTGCCACTGTTGCGCGGGCCGCTGGCGGCGCTGGCGGTGCTGGCGTTCTTCCAAAGCTGGACCGCCTTTGCCTGGCCGATCATCGTTGCAACCAAGCGGTCGGCTTATACGATCGAGGTCGGGTTGGCGCTGTTCCAGACGGGTTATACTGTCGATCTGCGGCGGTTGTCGGCGGCTTCGGCCTGTGTGCTGGTGCCCTCGCTGCTGGCTTTCGTACTTTTGCGGCGCAGCTTTGTGCAGGGCGTTGCGGCGTCGGGGATGAAAGAATGACGATTTCCACCAATGAATTCCGCGCCGGAGCCGTGGCCCGCTATGAGAATGCCAACCGCGAAACGCTGGAATGGATGCTGGCCCGCCCTGCCCTGCACTGCGCATTTCTGGACACCAAGGTCGATGCTCTGACCGGACGGGGCTATGGCGCCGCCGACGGATTGCGCGGCCCCGACTGGACCTATGGCTGGATCCAGGGCCGCGGGGTGGAGGCGCTGGCGACGTTCGCCCACCATTATCGGACACATGACCCGGCGCTGGCCGAGCGGCTGACCGACCGGCTGCGCCCGCTTTATGAACGGCTGGCGGAAACGGCGAAGGGCGGACATGCCTATTTCCTCTATGATAACGCGCTGCGATCAGTGCGGTTTGAAGGCGATGGCCCGGTTGCCCAAGCGCGGCCCAACGACATTTTCACATTCTCGGATGCATTCGTCGCCATTGGCGGCAAGGTGGTCAATGAGGTCGAACCGAAGCACCGCGTTATCGCAATGGTGTTCCAGAACTATGCGCTTTACCCGCATATGACAGTGGTCGACAACATGGGCTTTTCGATGCGACTGTTGAGCCACAGCAAGGCCGAGCGTCGTGCAGCAGTAGAGCGTGCAGCGACGATCCTTGGGCTGACCGATTATCTTGATCGTCTGCCGAAACAGCTTTCCTGCGGGCAGCGGCAGCGAGTAGCGATGGGTCGCACCATCGTGCGTCAGCCGCAGGTGTTCCTGTTCGACGAACCGCTATCAAACCTTGACGCGCAGTTGCGGGTGCAGATGCAGGCCGAGTTGAAGACGCTTCATTCGCGGCTGAAAGTGACGACGATCCATGTGACCCACGATCAGATCGTGGTGATGAAGGACGGCGATGTCATTCAGGCCGGTGCGCCGCTGGAAATCTATCACCGCCCGATCGAGACCTTTGTGGCCAGCTTTATCGGCTCTCCGGCGATGAATCTTTTTCCGGCCTCTATCGAAGACGACGGCGTGATCTTTGCCGGTCGCTGTTGGCGCGACGCGCGTGCGGGTGTGTCGGGCAAGGTGCAACTGGGTATCCGGCCCGAACATCTGCAGATTGACCCAGAGGGTGTGGCGTTGGAGGTCGGCAACGTGGACCCGACCGGATCAGAGAGGCTGATACAGGGTCAGATCGGCGAACATGCAGTGACATTGCTGCTGCGTCAGCGCGTCGATGTTCGCCCGGGCCAATCGCTCAGCGTTTCAGCCGATCCCGAACCGCTGCATCTGTTTGATGCCAAAGGGATACGAATGGCCTGAGGGCGGTCAGGAACAGGGCGATCTCCTATGTCGCTTTCGGGTGACCGGCTGCCGTCACAAAACCCGCGCACGGTTAACTACCGTGATTGGCGAAAATGACTGTTCCGCGGAGGCTGCAATGCCGTGCAAACTATCACTTATGTGCCGGATTTGGACCGATCACGCCCGAAAAGTCGTGCCGGCAGTGGGTTTTCAATTACCCTCACCCGTAGTTGGCGGATCTTTCGCATCAGATTGCACCACTTCGGCGGACGCGCCCCAAAACTCGACTGCGCTGTTGAACTCTGCGACGTAGAAGGCTGAAGCTTCAGGTCCCGAAGGGTCGCCGTCGAAACGTCCGACCCGCCGTGCACATTCGAAAAAACCTGGCGCCGGCAATCCGCCCCGTGTCTTGCTGATCACAAGCGCTGCGATCAACGGGCGGGCGGCCGCGGCGTCCTCTTCCATCAGGCATTCCAACGCGACGGTAAGTTGATGGATGGTATTTGGCGGCGAGATCGCCAAGGCCTTGGCAAGAGCTTGGTAGGTGATGGCAGCCCCCTGCCCGACAATCTGGCCGAGATAAGCCCGGACGCGTGGCACCAATACGTCGGTCGAGCGTACCGTTGAATCAACAAGTCGCAATGAATTACTCCGGTCATCGCCCCGTTGCCAGCGAGGTGCGGTTGCAGAATCTTGCGGCCATTTTCAGCTTCTGTCCGGCGATGATACCACCGATGTCAATGTTCGGGCAGTCGTTGCTGTAAGGCCAGACCACTGTTATCGATCTGTGCAGCGGTTAGCGCCGGATCGTTGAAATCCACCCCGGCGCATCCGTTGACATGAAGATCAAAACGCCCCTGCGATCGTCTGTGTTCAGTCTGCCGGGGGCTTGCGCAGGCTCGCGGAATCAACATCCAGATGTAATGCACAGGCGCCATGACGCTGCAGAATCGACGCGGGCGCGTCGACCGTCACACTGCCTTCGACAGCGGCCACCACAGCCTTCGCCTTGCGCTGATCGGGGACCGAGATAATCAACTTTTTCGACTTCATGATCTGGTGAATGGACATGGATACGGCGCGTTCCGGCACATCCTCCAAAGTTGCAAACCAACCCTCGCCCATTTGCTGGCGGCGGCAGGCCTCGTCCAGCGTCACGACGATAAACGGTGTTTCAATCTCGAAATCGGCCGGAGGGTCATTGAATGCCAAGTGACAGTTTTCACCAATTCCGGCAAAGCACACCGCGATTTCTTCCTGCGCGATACGCCCGTTCAATGCAGAAATCGCCGCATCAAGATCATCTGCAGAGCCATCAACCGGTACAAATTCTTTCAGACCGTCAATCCGATTGACAAAACGATCCCGCAGATAGCCCCGGAAACTCGCAGGATGGTCGGCATGCACGCCCACATATTCATCAAGATGAAAGGCGGTCACCTTTGACCAGTCGATTTCCTCTTGAATCAGGGCGTCCAGCACCTCGAATTGGCTGGCTCCGGTTGCGACAATGATTGACGCTTTTCCCTCTGCCTCGATTGCGGCGCGGATCGCTGCAGCACCCTCCGCAGCGGCAGCCCGCCCCAACGCGCTTTTATCTTCATGAACTGTGATATGCATCAGGCGATCCACCTTTGAGAACATAATTGTTTGAAATCAATGACCATCATGCCAAGGAATAGTCAACCACAGCGCTGTTTCAGCGACCTTGCCGGATATGCGTGGATGTTACTTTTGACGTGGGGGTTTGCTGACATTTTGAACGTTGGTTGAGTGCTTACATGCGTCATACGTCTTTATGCGGCGTCCACAAACCGCGGGTCGGTAGGGTGATGGACGGGTCTGTTGCACAAATCAGCTGACGGAAAACGCTCACCTTTCCTGAGGCGGAGTCATGCCGTGGCTTTTGTGACAGGAATGCCAAGGGCGGTGTAGCCGTTCAGGATCGCGATGCGCACCTGAACCTCCGCGACCTGTCGGTCGAAGTCGCGCGCCATGCATTGCCCGGCAGTCGCTGCTTGCAGCGATGAGAGGGAGGCGTTGGCCGAGCTGTTTCACACAATGCATCCGTTGCCCGGCGGTCGATTGCAAAGCAATCGATGAGAGGGTTTGTTTCGACGCGGCTCCGGCGGTGGTATCCGCTCCAGGTCCGCCAGAGTGATCGACCCAGATACTTCGATGCGCGCAGCGCATCGTTCCTGGCGACGGCACCAGCGGTGCATGGCTTCCACGGCTGGGCATTCTTGCGTGGCGGAATGACTGCGGCTGCACCGCGGTCAGCCCCTCTCATGCATGTAAACATGCACTGCCGGGCAGTGGATGGCGTTGTGGCATCTGCGCGTGTTGTATGCGCCATCCGCGGTCACGCTGCCAATCTCCTGATCGCGCGGAATCTGATTAAGCCGATGAAGCAACATCGGTGCTTCACCCGTGTTGCTACCCGTGATCTCGACCGCTCTGACGTCCAGTGTCTCTTCATCAATGCCGATATGGATCTTGCGCCGGACACGTTGTTTGGGGCCGCCCTGCTTGCGTGCGTTCCATTCGCCTTCCCCTTCGATCTTGATGCCGGTGCTGTCCACTGCCCGGCAGTCGCTGCTTGCAGCGACGAGAGGGGCTAAGCAGATGCAGCGGCCCCTGCGCGCCGTGATACGGAATATTGACTGCAAGTATCCTCTGACGACGGCAGATGGTGCTGAAGTCAGGCACGGCCCAAGCGAGACCCGCCAGCCGGAGGAGGCTTTCCACAAAGCCAGTCGTCTGCCGAAGTGCCATCCCGAACAGCACTTTCATGGTCAGGCAAGTCTGGATCGCGGCGTCACTGAGTACGCGATCTGCCCCTCCTGCCGGAAGGTTCGCCATCCCAGTTCATCTCGGGATCAAACCACCCTCTCATCGCTACAAGCAGCGACTGCCGGGCAGTGGATCGTCAGTGACCCGCGGCACTTCAGCGCCTCATTGTAGGCGGTCCAGTTCGTCGTCTTGCAGGCCGGAGGCGTCGGTTTATTCATGCGGGCCAGCTATCACACTGGATTCACGACATGAATCCCTCAACCGATTTGTGCAATAAAGCCTCGCCGGAATAAAAAAGGGGCGCCACAAGGGCGCCCCATAGGTTCACTGGAACAGGCTCAGTTGGTTCACCGCTCGGTTTGTTTTATGCCTGCGGCCTGTCCAGGCTACAGAGCAAGCGCACCTGCTCTGGATCTCAGTGTTCAACGCCAAAGACTGGCTTGTGGCGTTCTGACCCTTGGACGGGGTCTAAGTCGGGCCATCCGTCGAGCGCTTGCGACCTTTGGACAGTCCTCATCTCCTCAGCTGCACCCGCTGGTTCCCCCGCAGGTATTGCACTTCATGCAGGTGCCGTTGCGCACCAGTGTATAGTTGCCGCATTCACCGCAGGCCTCGCCCTCGAAACCCTGCATCTTTGCCTTGGCCCGTGCATTTATTGCCGTGCTTGCGACCACTGATCCGCGCGCCGTCACCTCGGGCGCGCGGGCTTGCAGGACCGCGACCGTGTCGGTGGCCACGCCGCCCTGCAGAAGGGTCAGTTCCTTCGGCATGCGGTTGCGCAGATATCCGGACGACGCCACCTGCTTCAGCACTTCCAGCGGTGAGTTGCCGTTGCTGCCCGGGACTTGGGCGAAGTTGCGTTTGCCCTCTTGCTCGCCCCGGCCGATGTCGTCGAAAGTTGCGCCGGTGGGTTGAACATGGGCCAGATCGGTGCGGTCAAGATAGCTTACGGCCAGTTCGCGGAAGATATAGTCAAGGATCGATGTGGCGTTCTTGATCGTCTCGTTGCCCTGCACAATGCCCGCCGGTTCGAACTTGGTGAAGGTGAAGGCATCCACGAACTCTTCCAGCGGTACGCCGTATTGCAGGCCGACCGACACCGCGATGGCGAAGTTGTTCATCATCGCGCGGAAACCGGCACCTTCCTTGTGCATGTCGATAAAGATTTCACCCAGTTTGCCGTCACGGTATTCACCGGTGCGCAGGTAAACCTTATGCCCGCCGATGATCGCCTTCTGGGTATAGCCGCGGCGCCGTTCGGGCAGTCTTTCACGTTCTTGCGCGACCTCCTTGATGATGATCTTTTCGATCACTTTTTCGGCCAGCACGATGGCCTTTTCGCGGTCGCTGCCGCTGGCCAGTATTTCCTGCGCCTCTTCGTCATCCTCGACCAGAGATGCCGCCAGCGGCTGACTCAGCTTCGAACCGTCACGGTACAGCGCATTCGCCTTGACCCCCAGCGACCAGGACAATTCATAAGCTTTCTGGCAATCCTCGATGGTCGAATCGTTTGGCATGTTGATTGTCTTGGAGATCGCGCCCGAGATGAACGACTGCGCCGCCGCCATCATGTGGATGTGGCTGTCGACCGAAAGGAACCGCCTGCCCTTCTTGCCGCAGGGGTTGGCGCAATCGAAGATGTGATAGTGATCTTCCTTGAGGAACGGCGCGCCTTCCAGCGTCATGGTTCCGCAGACGTGATCGTTCGCCGCTTCGATATCCTGTTTGGAAAACCCGAGCGAGCGGAGCAGGTCGAACGTGGGATCAGCCAGCTTTTCAGCCGGGATGCCAAGGGTTTCGCGGCAGAACGCCTCGCCCAGCGTCCATTGATTGAATACGAAACGGATGTCGAAGGCCGACGGCAGGGCGGCTTCGATCTTGGCGATCTCGTTCGCGCCGAACCCGTGGCCGATCAGCGTGCTTGAATTGATCGAAGGCGCATTGCCGATGGAGCCGTGGCCGACCGCATAGGCGATGATCTCTTCGATCTGCGCGCTGCCGTATCCAAGGTTTTCCAACGCGGCAGGGACCGACCGGTTGATGATCTTGAAATATCCGCCGCCCGCCAGTTTCTTGAACTTGACCAGCGCGAAATCAGGCTCGATCCCTGTGGTGTCGCAATCCATCACCAGACCGATGGTGCCGGTGGGGGCAACGACGCTGACCTGTGCGTTGCGAAAACCGCTCTTTTCGCCCAGCGCGAGGGCTTCGTCCCAAGCGCCTTTGGCAATCGCGATCAGGCGCTGATCGGGGCAATTGCCGTGATCCAATGCCACCGGAAGTGTCGCAAGCGCCTCGTATCCGCCTGTTTTGCCATAGGCTGCGTTGCGGTGGTTGCGGATCACCCGCAGCATGTGATTGCGGTTCTTGCCATAGCCGGGAAATGCACCCAGCTCGCCCGCCATTTCGGCGCTAGTGGCATAGGATACGCCGGTCATGATCGCCGTCAGCGCGCCGCACAAGGCGCGGCCCTCATCGCTGTCGTATCCATGGCCCATATTCATCAGCAGCCCGCCGATATTGGCATAGCCAAGGCCAAGCGTCCGGAAATCATAGGACCGCTGGGCAATTTCCTTGGACGGAAACTGTGCCATCATGACGCTGATTTCCAGCGTCACTGTCCACAGACGCGTGGCATGCATGTAATCCGCGACCTGAAACTCACCATCCTTGAGGAAGGTCAGCAGGTTCATCGACGCAAGATTGCAGGCGGTGTCGTCGAGGAACATATATTCGCTGCACGGGTTCGAGCCACGGATGGCGCCGTCTTCGGGGCAGGTGTGCCAATCGTTGATCGTGTCGTGATACTGGATGCCCGGATCGGCGCAGGCCCATGCGGCATGGCCGACCTGCTCCCACAGATCGCGGGCCTGAATGGTTTTCGCGACCTTGCCGTCCTTGCGGTTGATCAAATCCCATGTGCCGTCAGTTTCGACCGCCTTCAGGAACGCATCGGTCACCCGGATCGAGTTGTTCGAGTTCTGGCCCGAAACGCTGCTGTATGCCTCGGAGTCCCAATCGGTGTCATAGGTCGGGAATTCGATGCTGGTGTGGCCTTGCTTAGCGTAATCCAGCACGCGTTTTACATAGGTTTCCGGGATCGCGACCTTCTTGGCGTCCTTGACCGCTGCCTTCAGCGCCTCGTTCACCTTGGGGTCACAGGCATCCTCGACCTTGCCGTCCCATGCCTTGATTGCGGCGAACAGGGCGTTCAGCTTTTGCTCGTGCATCTTGGAGCCGGCAACGATGCTGGCGACCTTCTGTTCCTCGATGACCTTCCAGTTGATGAAGTCCTCGATATCCGGGTGATCGGCATCGACGATCACCATCTTGGCCGCGCGGCGCGTGGTGCCGCCCGACTTGATCGCGCCAGCCGCCCGGTCGCCAATCTTAAGGAACCCCATCAGGCCCGAGGATTTCCCGCCACCGGACAATTTCTCGCCCTGCCCGCGCAGCGAGGAAAAGTTGGTGCCGGTGCCGCTGCCGTATTTGAACAACCTCGCCTCGCGCACCCACAGATCCATGATTCCGCCGTCGTTGACCAGATCATCGGCCACCGACTGAATGAAACAGGCGTGCGGCTGGGGATGCTCATAGGACGACTTTGAACGGGTCAGCTTGCCGGTCTTGTAATCGACATAGTGATGCCCTTGTGCCGGGCCGTCGATACCGTAAGCCCAGTGCAGCCCGGTGTTGAACCACTGCGGGCTGTTCGGCGCCGCCTTCTGGGTGGCCAGCATGAAACGCATCTCGTCGAAATAGGCGCGCGCGTCGGATTCGTTGGTGAAGTATCCACCCTTCCAGCCCCAATAGGTCCAAGCGCCCGCCAGCCGGTCGAACACCTGTTTGGAACTGGTCTCACCGCCATACCGGTGAGATTCGGGCAGCGCCGACAAAGCCGCTTCGTCGGGAACCGAGCGCCACAGGAATTCGGGCATGTCTTTTTCACGCACACGCTTCAGGGCCGCAGGAACGCCAGCCTTGCGGAAATATTTCTGGGCGATGACATCGCTTGCAACCTGGCTCCAGCTTCCCGGAACCTCCACCTGGTCGTTGTGAAACACGACCGTACCGTCAGGATTGCGGATTTCCGACGTGATGGTCGAGAAATCCAGCCGGGCATAGGGGTCCGATCCTGCCTTGGTGAAATTGCGTTCGATTTTCATGTCGCTGCCTGCCCCATGTTCAGATTTTCACATCTCTCCCGCACGGTTCTGCGAGAGCGTTCTTCATCGCCTTCGAAAGGCACGAGTCAAACTTTTGGGCATGACCATTTCAGGTCAATCGCACCGTCAGGTCGGCCCGCCCATCCTGTTTGCTTCCGACCATCCACCACATCTGGTGGAGTCCCTGTCGATTTCCACAAACTGACGTATCCGGCCCCAGACGGTCAACGTTAAAATTGTGACGAAGATGAGAAATTTCAATTGACGATTTGTCCAAGACGTCATCGCGCAAAGCCTATTGCGCGCCCGGTTAAATTAACCGTCACAATGCGATTGGAAATTTCCGTTTTCTTCGGCAGGTTTAAACAGCATCACGCAGAATCGAAACTTTGCCGTACGGCCAACCGGCGCCGGCAATTCTGTCGCTTTATCGAACTGACCAGTGTCATTTGACAATCGCAGCCCAGCGATATCTCGCCCAAAATGCCACATATCTAGACCCCGCCCCAAAACAGACACAACATGTGGTTGACGTGGGTCGATTTCGGCAACATAGGCCGGCGCATCTTGACCCTGCCGCTGCAATCTCCATGCTTGGCCATCATGCAGCCGCCCACATTTAGGTTGGGCCGGGCAATGGAAAACGGACAATTCAGATGAAAAAGACAGCATTGGTCACTGGTGGCGGTTCGGGAATCGGACGGGCCTGCGCCGTGGCTCTGGCAAGCAGCGGGTTCCACGTCATCGTCACCGGGCGGCGGATCGAGGCGTTGGAGGAAACCTGCGCCCTGATCGAAGGCGCCGCCGACGCCATAGCCTGTGACGTGACCCAGCCAGAACAGGCGAAAGCGCTGTTCACCCGGATCGAAGCCGACCACGGGCGGCTGGATCTGCTGTTCAACAATGCCGGAACCAACGTCAAAGCCCAACCTCTTGGCGATGTGCCGATCGAGGACTGGCTGCATGTCATCAACGTAAACCTGAATGGTGCATTTATTTGCGCCCATGGCGCGTTCAATCTGATGCGGCAACAATCGCCACAGGGCGGACGGATCATCAACAACGGCTCGATTTCGGCCCATGTGCCGCGCCCGGGTACGGCCCCCTATACCGCGTCGAAACACGCGATCACCGGTCTGACCCGCAGCCTGTCGCTGGACGGGCGCCCCTGGTCCATCGCCTGCGGGCAGATCGATATCGGCAACGCGGCCTCGGACATGACATCGGCGATGCTCAACGGTGTGCCACAGGCTGACCTGTCGATCAAACCCGAGCCGGTGATGGATGTGGCCCACGTTGCGAATGCGGTGTGTCATATGGCCGGTTTGCCGCTCTCGGCCAATGTGCAATTCATGACCGTGATGGCCACCAATATGCCCTTCATCGGGCGCGGATGATTCTCCGCAGGTCGGCTCACCGTCAAGAACCGACATCAAGAACCGGCGCGGCTTTGCGGAGGCGGCTTCTCTCTTGCCGCCCCCGCCCATCCGCTTAGGTTCACGCCGAACAACAACAAGGACATAGAATGAGCTTCGACGAAATCATCGACCGCCACGGCACCCACAGCAGCAAATGGGACATGATGGAGCCGTTGTTCGGAGTCCCGCGCGACGGCGGATTGGCGATGTGGGTCGCCGACATGGATTTCCGCCCCCCCGCCTGTGTCGGCAAGGCAGTGCAGGACATGGTGGATCACGGAATCTACGGCTATTTCGGCGATGAATCCAAATACCGGGCCGCGATTCAATGGTGGATGGAGACGCGCCACGGCTGGCAGGTGGACCCGGACGGAATTTTCACCACCCACGGGCTCGTCAACGGAACCGCCATGTGCATTGACGCCTTTACCGCGCCCGGTGACGGAATCGTTTTGTTCACGCCAGTCTACCACGCCTTCGCCCGGGTCATTCACGCCGCAGGACGTCGGGTGGTGGAATGTGAATTGGCGCTGGACAACGGGCGGTATGGTCTGGATTTCGATCGCTGGGAAAAGCAGCTCGACGGGTCCGAAACCATGCTGCTCCTCTGTTCGCCGCACAATCCCGGCGGTCGCGTCTGGACTCGGCAGGAACTGGAGCAGGTGGCCGATTTCGCCCGTCGTCACGATCTGATTCTGGTCAGCGACGAGATTCACCACGATCTGGTATTCCCCGGTCATCGCCACACGCCCATGGCGCTGATCGACGGAATTGCCGACCGGTTGGTGATGATGACCGCGACGACCAAAACTTTCAATATCGCCGGGTCGCACTCTGGCAATGTGATCATCTCTGATCCCACCCTGCGCGCCCGTTTTGCCGCGCGAATGGCGGCGCTGGGGCTGTCGGCAAATTCGTTCGGGTTGTTCATGGCGACGGCGGCCTATTCGCCCGAAGGGGCGGCGTGGGTCGATGATCTGATCACTTACCTTGATGGCAACCGGCAGTTGTTTGACGCGGGAATCAAGGCGATACCCGGCCTGTCGTCGATGCCGCTGGAATCGACCTATCTGTCCTGGGTGGATTTTTCGGGCACTGGCATGGACCGGGCCGAGTTTTCCGACCGTGTGGCAAAGCGCGCAAGGATCGCAACAAACGCCGGCCCGTCCTTCGGCAAGGGTGGCGAATCCTTCCTTCGGTTCAACATTGCGACACCGCGCTCGCGGGTCGAAGAGGCGGTCGCGCGACTGACCGAAGCATTCGGCGACCTGCAATAAGGGTGCGCCGGGCACTCCGCGCTCCTGACGTCGCTTGTCGTGCCACCGAGCCGAGAAGCGACGTCAGGAGCGTGGAGGCCGCGGTTAAACCAGTGCGCCGTCCTTCAGCCGCAGCGTGCGGTCCATCCGCGCGGCAAGCTCCAGATTGTGTGTCGCAATCACTGCCGACAGACCGGTTGTGCGGACCAGTTCCATCAACGCAGCAAACACCGCGTCCGACGTGCCGGGGTCAAGGTTGCCGGTCGGTTCATCGGCCAAAAGCACCTTTGGCTGGTTGGCCAGCGCCCGGCAAACCGCGACGCGCTGCTGTTCGCCACCCGAAAGCGCGCCGGGTCGGTGATCAGCGCGGTGCCCTACCCCGACCCTGTCCAACAGATCGCGGGCGTGGGCGCGCGCGGCACTATCCGAAACACCGGCCGCCAATTGCGGCAGAACGATATTTTCAAGCGCGCTGAACTCCGGCAACAGGTGATGAAACTGATAGACGAAACCGATATCCGCCCGGCGTGCGCCGGTGCGGCGACGATCGGACAGGCCGGTCATATCTTCGCCCCCGAGAATCACCCGGCCCGCATCGGCCGTGTCCAGCAGTCCGGCGATATGCAGCAGCGTCGATTTACCGGCACCCGAGGGCGCGATCACCGCCACCACCTCACCCCGGTCAACGGACAAAGACACATCGTCCAGCACCTTCACCTCGTTGACCGCACCGGGGTTATAGGTCTTGGCGATGCCATCAAGCACCAAAACAGGATCACTCATAACGCAGCGCCTCGACAGGGTTCATTCGCGCGGCACGACGCGCAGGAAAGATCGTGACGACAAAGGACAGCCCCAGCGACAGCGCCACCGCGGACATCACATCGCCAAATTCCAGCTTGGCGGGCAGCGCATAGATGCCACGGATCGATGGATCCCACACCCCGCCGCCCGACACGTAGTTGACCAGAGAAAAGATCGGATCGATCCAGATTGCAAAGGCACAGCCAAGGATCACGCCCAGCGCAGTGCCGATGATCCCGGTCGCGGCGCCACAGATGAAAAATATCCGCAACACACTGCCCTCGGACAGCCCGATGGTGCGCAGGATGCCGATGTCGCGCCCCTTGTTCTTGACCAGCATGATCAGCCCCGACACGATGTTCATCGCCGCAATCAGCACGAGGATCGACAGGATGATGAACATCACGTTGTCCTCGACATCCAGTGCGCGCAGGAAGGCACCGGATGAATCGCGCCACGTCCAGATCAGCGCGTTCTCTCCCCCCGCTGCCAGCAGAGGCAGAGTCAGGCTATCGACCTCTTCGGGGTTCTCGACAAAAACCTCCAGCTCATCCGCCACACCTTCGCGGTTGAAATAGCTCTGCGCCTCGGCAAACGGCATGTAAACGCGGGTGCGGTCGATGTCATAACGCCCGGCGGTGAAGATATAGGTAACCTCATAATTCGACACCCGGGGCGAGGTTCCAAAGGCGGTCTTGGCGCCGTCGGGCGAAATCAGCTTGATCCGGTCACCGATAGAGACGCCTAATTCGCGCGCCACGCCGGAACCGATGGCGATGCCGTCGTTGAAGTTGGCGATATCGCCCCAGAATTCCTCAGGGTTTGCGACCCGCGGGATCGTGGCCAGATCCGCGGCCGAAATGCCGAACACCTCGACCCCTGAATTTTGGCCGCGATGGGTCGCCATCACCTGCCCTTTGATCAGCGGTGCTGCGCGGGTCACACCGGGAACGGCCCGCACGCGTTCCGACATGGCCTCAAAATCGGCGATCGTGCGGCTCGTCTGACCGCTGTCGCTGACCCGCATCCCGGAATAGACGGTCACATGGGCGTTGGCGCCCAGAATCGTGTCGACGAATTCTTCGCGAAACCCGGACCGCACGGACAACGTCGCGATCAAGGCAAACACCGCCAGCGTGATCCCGGCAAGCGAGATCCAGGTCATTGTCGAAACCCCGCCCTCGGCGCGTTTTGCACGCAGGTATCGCCAGGCGATCAGCCATTCAAAACGGGCAAACGGGGGGGTAGATCCGGCCAATGTCGGCTCCTGTCGCTGTTCAGGCGCGGGTCGGAATGGTTCGGGCGCCGTTGCCGCGACATGCGCAAAACCGCACGCAATGGTCAAGGGCGGGCGGGATCACCGTGGCGTGCGGTCAATCGCTTTCAGCTCCAAGCGATGTTTCTCGACAATCTCGGAAAGCCTTTCGAGCTCAGCGGAGTCCACCCCGTCGGGCGCACGGTTCAGCGTTGCCGCCAATTCGGGATCGATCCGCAGCCGCGCCACCATGGGGAAGTGATCAGAGCCCACATACGGCCCGCGTGCAAACGAGACCACCGCGATATCCGGGGTCACATACAACTGATCGATGGGAAACCGCAGGATCGGATGGTTCGCGTCGAAACTGGGCAGCAACCCGCGTCCAATTCTGGGATCGAGATACTGCCCGATCCGCTTGAACCGGCGGGTGACATCGGACCAGACGACGGCATTGAAATCGCCCATCACAATGACCGGCACATCCGAATCGCGTGCAAACCGGGCGGAATAGACCAGTTGCGCATCCCTCTCCTTGGTATCGACGCCCGGCACCGGCGGCTGCGGATGCAGGCCAACAAAGCGGAACACCTGCCCCCCGGGCGCTTCCAGCTCGCCAAAGGCGGTGGGGGTGGGATCGGTGGTCAGATATTCGATCCGCAGATCGTGCACCGGCAACCGGGTGGCAGCGATCAAGCCATAGTGGTTGTCTTTGGCGTGACGCAGGACCGAGGGGTATTGCGCAAGAAGCGGCTCCAGCGCCTGCTCCCAGGCGTCGTTGATCTCCATCAGGAACAGGATGTCGGGGTCTTCTGCCTGCACCGCCGCAATCACGTCGCCATAACGTTCGTTTTCCCGCAGCACGTTCAGCGACATCACAGATATCGCGCCCGCCGCCTCGGGAGCCAGGCGGATTTCTTTCGGCCAGATCGGAGTATAGGGCAGGATGCGCGAGACCTGCCACGCCAGACAGGCCAGCAACAGCGCAACCACCACCCAGCGCCCCGGAAATCCAAAGGCAAGGCACACAGCCAGAACCGGCAGAATCGCGACAACATATTGCGCACGCGGGAAATCCATCGCCCGGATCCACCACAGATGGCTGTTCGACAGGGGCAGAACCGTGACGGTGACGAAAACCGCCGTCAGAAGCCACAGGAGAGCGGCAACAACGATCATAGCGCGACGTAGCTGCATGCAGGATCGTCGCCACGACCGTTGTCGTCGGTCGTGGCTTCAACAAGGGAATTGGCTGGGTAGAGAAACGGGCAAAATGGTACGGAGAGCGCTGCGCTCGCCATTGAGGTCGCGATCATCAAAGGGGCTTTTGCCGGTTCCACCATAACTGAACATGGTGCACCGACAAAAGTTCCCTACCAACCGTTCTCCAAAATCGCCCCGCGCCGATCACTCCCCGGCAAAAAGCCGATCATTTCCCGGCATAGATCTGTGCCACCCGGTCGATTGCCGCCTCGGGTGTCATCTCTTCGGATTCGCCCGTGCGGCGCGATGTCAGTTCCACCACCCCGGCGGCCAACCCACGCGGCCCGACGGTGATCCGCCAAGGCAGGCCGATCAGGTCCATCGTCGCGAATTTGCCCCCGGCCCGTTCTTTGCGGTCATCATAAAGCGGCTCGAGCCCCTTGGCGGTCAGGGCGGCATACAGCCCCTCACAGGCCGCATCCGCAGCAGAATCGCCCTGCTTCAGATTGACGATCCCGCAATGGAACGGTGTGACACCTTCGGGCCAGATGATGCCCTTGTCGTCATGGCTTGCCTCGATGATTGCCCCCATCAGGCGCGACACACCGATTCCGTGGCTGCCCATCTGGACCGGCACTTTGTTGCCGTCGGCGTCCTGTACCGTGGCGCCCATCGACTCGGAATATTTGGTGCCGAAAAAGAAGATCTGTCCAACCTCGATGCCCCGCGCCGTACGGCGACGGGCCTCGGGGACTTTCGCAAACTCTGCCGCATCATGGGTTTCGTCAGTTCGGGCATAACGAGAGGTGAATTCCTCAAGCACCGCCTGACATTGTTCAACCGAATCATAGTCGATCGTCCGGTCGCCGAATTTCAGTTCGGTGATCTCGCTGTCATAGAACACTTCGGATTCGCCGGTTTCGGCCAGCACGAGGAATTCATGTGTGTCATCGCCGCCAATCGGCCCGGAATCCGCGCGCATCGGAATCGCCTGCAAACCCATCCGCTCATAGGTGCGCAGATAGCTGACCAGATGACGGTTATAGGCGTGCAGCGCATCCTCTTTCGTCAGATCGAAGGTATATCCGTCCTTCATCAGAAATTCGCGCCCTCGCATCACACCGAAACGCGGCCGCATCTCGTCGCGGAATTTCCACTGGATGTGATACAGCGTCAGCGGCAGTTCCTTGTAACTGCCCACATGCGAGCGGAAGATGTCGGTGATCATCTCTTCGTTCGTCGGACCATACAGCAGATCGCGGTCCTGCCGGTCGCGAACGCGCAGCATTTCCTCGCCGTAATCGTCGTATCGCCCGGATTCGCGCCACAGGTCGGCGGGTTGCAGCGTGGGCATAAGCAACGGAATGTGGCCCGCGCGCTGCTGCTCCTCGTGAACGATTTTTTCGATGTTGCGCAGAACCTTGTACCCCAGTGGCAACCAGGAATAGATCCCCGCCGCCGCCTGTTTGATCATGCCCGCGCGCAGCATAAGGCGGTGACTGACGATCTGCGCCTCAGACGGGGTTTCCTTGAGAACTGGCAGAAAATAGCGGGACAGGCGCATTGATTAGACCCCATAAGGCAAGTGGCGTTGCGACCGGGTTTAGACGCGGACGCGCGGGCAGGCAAGGCGGCGCGAAATCCGGTTATGCCCCGACCCGGTCCTTGTACAGGCACCGGAACTTTGCCCGACCCGCATCGGTCGCGCGATGTTAACGAATTTTTAACGGATGGTGGAGGAAGGTATAGGTGTGGCGCAGGAGACGGAGGGCCAGATCCACCGCCCCCCGCGCCACATGCGACCGCCCGGGGGAACGGGTTTGGCCGCGAATCTTCGTCCGGCGGGCCCAAAAGGCCCCTGTTGCAAGCCGGGACAGCCTGCGTCGGACTAAGGCGGATAGCCAGGCAATCTAAATGCTTGATTACGCCAGCTATCCGGTTGTTCCCGGGTAAAATTCCCCGCTCACGAAACAAGATTACAATGCCCTAAGGTCACCGCGCATGAAAGTAGGGGATTCCTTACCCTGCCCCGCCCACATTGCACTTGGCCCTGCAATCACAAGGCGCGGCATTACAGGGCAATACCACCCTGCGCCGCCCCAGACGCGGGTGCAGCCGCCCCGCGACACCCCAGCAAACAAGCAGCCCGACACCCGCGGCGGCAAAGATCCCGGCGAGGGGTGCAACGCTCAGCACCACCCAGGCGGCACCGGGGGTCAGGATGCCCGACACATCGCGATAGGTTGAATATATCGCCGACATTTCGGTTCGCTCGGATGGTTTTACGGCCAGAAGGAACGGCAGCCCCGCCGAGATATCCAGCAGAATCATGAAAAACGACCCGGTCATCAGACAGGCAACAGCAAGCCACGGCACCCCCGACACCAGCGCGGCACTGACAAACATCAGCCCGGAAACCGCAAATCCGGTACGGACAACAGCGCGCAATGTGCGTCGCTGCATCCATGGCAACATGAAAGGCGTCAGAAACAGCGCGCAGTTGGTCAGTGACAACATGATCCCACCCAGCCGGTCCCCCAGACCCGACTGGATCGCGAAAATCGGCAGATAGACAATATAAACCCACCACCCGCAGGACCGCAGCACGGCAAACATCCATCCCGCCACCAGCCGCGGCTGCGCCGTAAAGCGTGGCAGAAACGCCAAGGGATTTACCGGAGGCGCCGTGCTTTTGACGATCAGACGTCCGTTGCCCAGCCGCATCCACCAGAACAGCCCCTGCATCGTCAAAGAGGCCGCAATCGACACTATAAACGGCGCGGGCGCCCAAAGCCCGTGCAGCGTGACCCCCAGCAATGGCCCCACCGTCCAGCCTGCCGCGCTGTAGAACATGCGCGAGGTTTCGCTCCGCCCCAGATCGAATTTTGCAATGTAATCCAAAACATAGGCGTTGAAACAAACGAATGTGGTCACCGTACCCATGGTCGTCATGGCCAGTCCGGCCACCGCCGCCGCCGGGCTGCCGGTCATCGCCGTCAAGGCCCCGGTGGCATAAAGCGTCGCCCCCGCAGAATACACGAACCGGCGCGGAATCAGCCGCGTGATCCAGGGCACCAGCAGCCCCGTTGCCAGAGACATCAGGCCCACAACAAAATATACCGACGACACCAATGCCACGTCGCCCAGTGAGCGAAACATCACCAGCGGAAAGACCGAAATCAACACCCCGCGGGCAATCGAATCGATCCCGTTCAGAACGGCGAACCCCCGCACTCCGGGCGTTGGGGCATGGCGCAGCCATTCGGGTATGCGGCGCTCGTGCATTCTGTGAACCGCCCTTTGCGCTGTTTATCCGGGGGCGGTCACGCGACGCCCCGCACCCGGATCCGTCAGCGGATCATCTTGAAGTCAGAAAGCCGGGCCTGTCAGCGTCGCTGTTTGGCCCGGTCGATGGCTGTGTGTGCAGGTCAACCCGACATCATTGGTCGCCAATATGTGCAACGATGCGCAAAGGCCCACCCGATCCACCCTCGATCTTCATTGGCAGGGCGATGATCGTGCTTCCCGTGGGTGGCAGAGCGCTCATGTCGGCCACATTTTCGAAAGCGGCAATGTTGTTGGTCATCAGCATGACATGTGTTGCGAAATCGCCCGACTGGCCAAAGTCGATCGAGGGGGTATCAAGCCCAACCGCATTGATCTTTCGCTCGACCAGAAGTTCGGCACCATCCACACCCAGCCCCGGAAAATGCAGCTTTGCCACCGCATCGTCGCCGCGTTCAGCCGTACCCATATAGCTTTCGCGATCTGGATAAAGCCCAGCGCGACCGGTGTTCAGCAGAACAATCGCCCCGGCGGGTATCGTGCCATGTTCTGCCTCGAATGCGCGAATATCATCTGCGGTGACCAGATAGTCGACATCGCTCGCCGCCTGTTTCGTGACATCAATCACAAAGCCCGGCCCGACCAACTGGCTGATCGGTACCTGATCCGCAGACAAAGCGCCTTCTGCGAAATGCACCGGAGCGTCCAGATGGGTGCCGCCATGTTCGGACGCCGCAAAGTTGTAGGCGGAATAGTAATAGCCGCCTTCCGTTTCGCCCGCGAAAACTTCGGTTTGTTCAAAGGTATCGGCGGTTGGCCAATAGACCGACTCGGCGTTGAACGAATGGGTCAGGTCGATCCATGTTCCCGCCGTGAAATCCTGAGCCATGGCAACGGTGGCCGACAGACATACCGTAGCCGCAATCAACGAGATATTTCGCATGAAAACCTCCACTATCGCGTGTTTGTCACGCGCCACCATCATGACCGGTTGAACCAAGGCCGCAAGCCATTTCCGGTCAATATTCACCACCCCACCCATGGCTCAGCAAAGGACAGCCGATCCGTGATCGTACCCCGCATCTATCCGGTGGCTTTGCGCACACTGGCGCGTCCGCTGATTTTTGCGCTGTCCCATCACGCAATCCGGCCCCTTGCACCGAACGCCGCCATAAGCGACAAGTCCCGCGTCAGGAGAAATGCATCATGGCCCTGCCAGCCCGCCAACAGTTGAAATACTGGGGCATCGCCGCGGCGGTGTTTCTGTTCGTGCTCTGGTGGCTGGGCGATGTGATCCTGCCATTCATTCTGGGCGGCGCCATCGCTTATTGCCTCGATCCGCTGGCCGACAGGCTGCAACGGCTGGGCTTGTCGCGCGTGGCCGCGACATCGGTGATCACGGTCATTGCAATCCTGCTTTTCGTGGTGCTGGCGCTGCTGGTCATCCCGACGCTGATCAATCAGGCGGTCGGGCTGGTCGAATCGGCGCCCAAGATCGCCACCAACCTGCAAACATTCCTGACCGAACGCTTTCCCGATCTGATCGACGAGGGCTCGGTCCTGCGCAAATCGCTGGTAGGGATCGGCGAAACCGTGCGCGACCGGGGTGGACAGCTCTTGAACGGGTTGCTGGCCAGCGTCGGCGGGATCGTCAACGTGCTGGTTCTGTTTGTGATTGTGCCGGTCGTGGCGTTCTATCTGCTGCTTGACTGGGACAGGATGGTGGCAAAGGTCGATGCCATGGTGCCGCGCGAACACGTCGGTACCGTGCGCCGCATCGCCAATGACATCGACAGCACTTTGGCTGGTTTCATCCGGGGGCAAGGGACAGTCTGCCTGATCCTCGGAATCTATTACGCCGGGGCTTTGGCGCTGGTCGGGCTGAACTTTGGACTGGTCGTCGGGGCCATCGCCGGATTCCTGACCTTCATTCCCTATGTCGGCGCCCTTGTGGGTGGCGCGCTGGCGCTGGGGCTGGCGCTGTTTCAGTTCTGGGGCGATTGGTTGTGGATCGCCGTCGTCGCGGTGATCTTTTTTTCCGGGCAATTCGCCGAGGGCAATATCCTGACGCCAAAACTTGTAGGACAGTCGGTGGGCCTGCATCCCGTCTGGCTGATCTTTGCGCTGTCCGCCTTTGGCGCCGTGTTCGGCTTTGTCGGCCTGTTGGTCGCGGTGCCGGTGGCGGCATCCCTGGGCGTCGTTATCCGCTACGGTCTGTCGCAATATAGACAAAGCCTGCTGTACCGCGGTCAAGACAACAGCGACGAGCCCTGATCGTGCCACGCCAACTGACATTTGATCTGCCCGCTGTGCCTGCACTGGGCCGCGAGGATTTCTTCGTCTCACCTGCCAACACCCTGGCGGTGACGGCGCTGGACGGCTGGCGTGACTGGCCGCTGGGCAAGATGGCGCTGACCGGTCCTGCGGGCGCGGGCAAGACGCATCTGGCCCATGTCTTTGCGGCCTCGGCCTCGGCCTCTGCCGGGTCGGAAACGGTGGCAACCATCGTTGCGGCGCGCGATCTGCCCGGTGCCGACATCCCCACACTCGCAACCGGCGCAGTGGTGGTCGAAGACGTGCCCGCCATCGCCGGTGACAGGAAGGCGGAAACCGCGCTGTTCCACCTGCACAATCTGGTGCTTGAAACCGGGGGCCGCCTTTTGGTGACCGGGCGCGCGGCCCCGGCCCGCTGGAACATCGCCCTCCCCGATCTGGCCAGCCGTCTGGCAGCGGCATCTGTCGCCACCATTGACCCGCCCGACGACAACCTGCTGGCCGCGGTTCTGGCCAAACTGTTCGCCGACCGGCAACTGGCCGTCGACCCCGATGTGATCCGTTATCTCACCCGGCGAATGACCCGTAATTTCGCCGCCGCCCATGATATGGTCGCCCGCCTTGACGCGCTGTCACTGGAACACCATCGCCCGATCACCCGCCCACTGGCAGCACAGGTGCTGGACATCACGGACGATGACGGGCCATGATCGGCAGTGACCCGTCATATGATCGAGCCAGAACCCTGATATGAGCCTGACCGATTTCCTCGCCTCTGATTTTCCGCCGCCCATCGCCTTGCCCGAGGTGGATCTGACGGGGCCGGGACGGTTCTTTAACCGCGAACTCAGCTGGCTTGCCTTCAACTGGCGCGTGCTGGAAGAGGCGGCAAATCCAAAGGTGCCGCTGCTGGAGCGGCTGCGCTTTTTGTCGATCAGCGCGACCAATCTGGATGAATTCTATACCGTGCGGGTGGCGGGTCTGCGCGAACTGGCACAGGCTGGCAATACGACACCCGCCGCCGATGGCCGCACCCCTGCCGAACAACTGGTCATGATTGACATTGATGCGCGTGCCCTACTGGACCGCCAACAGGTGGTGTTGCAGGAACTGCGCGGCCAGCTCGAGCAAGAGGGCATCAGCATCCTGACCCGCGATCAGCTGGACGAGGACGATCTGGCCCATCTGGAAACCGTTTTTCTGACTCAGGTATTTCCGATCCTGTCGCCGCTGGCGATCGACCCGGCGCATCCTTTCCCGTTCATCCCCAACACCGGCTATTCCCTTGCGCTGCAGCTGGAGCGTCGCGCCGACAAGCGCAAGCTGCGGGCGCTTTTGCCGATTCCGGCCCAGATCGACCGTTTCATCCGCCTGCCGGCCCCCAGTGGCACCGCCCGGTTTCTACCGCTTGAAGAATTGCTGCTGCTGCATCTGACCAGCCTTTATCCCGGCTATGTCGAAAAGGGCTCCTGCGCCTTTCGCGTGCTGCGCGACAGCGATCTTGAGGTCGAGGATGAGGCCGAGGATCTGGTGCGCGAATTTGAAGTGGCGCTGAAACGTCGCCGGCGGGGCGAAGTGGTGCGCCTGACCATTTCAGCCGACGCACCCGCCGGACTGCGCCGTGTGATCATGAACGAACTGCCGGTCCGCGAGGATGAGGTGATCGAGCTTCCGGGGATGATCGGCATGGCCGACCTCAAACACTTGGTGCTGGACGAACGGCCCGACCTGCTGTGGCCATCCTTTACCCCGCGTGTGCCCGAACGGGTTCAGGATCACGACGGCGACATGTTTGCCGCGATCCGCCAAAAGGACATGCTGCTGCACCACCCCTATGAAACCTTCGACATGGTGATCCGGTTTCTGGCACAGGCCGCAAACGACCCCGATGTGGTGGCAATCAAGCAGACCCTGTACCGCACGTCGCGCGACAGCCCGATCGTTACGGCCCTTTGTGACGCCGCCGAACAGGGCAAATCCGTCACCGCGCTGGTCGAACTCAAAGCCCGGTTCGACGAAGCGGCAAACATTGCCCAGTCGCGGCGGCTGGAGCGCTCGGGCGCACATGTCGTCTATGGCTTCCTGAAATACAAAACCCACGCAAAGATCAGCACGGTGGTCCGCCGCGAGGGGGAACAGCTGGTGACCTACACACATTATGGCACGGGCAATTATCACCCGATCACTGCGCGGATCTATACCGACCTGTCGTTCTTTACCTGCGATGCGGCGCTGGGGCGCGATGCGACACGGGTGTTCAACTATCTCTCGGGCTATGCGGTGCCCGACAGGCTGGAAAACCTCGCCATCTCGCCGCTGACCTTGAAATCCTCGCTGATCAGGATGATCGGGAATGAAGCGGAAAATGCTCGGTCCGGCAAAAAGGCAGCGATCTGGGCCAAGATGAACGCCATCGTCGATTCCGACGTGATCGATGCGCTCTACGCCGCATCCCAGGCGGGGGTGAAGATCTCGCTGGTGATCCGCGGCATCTGCGGATTGCGCGCAGGGGTGCAGGGGTTGAGTGAGAACATCCGGGTCAAATCCATTGTCGGGCGGTTTCTGGAACATTCGCGGATCGTCTGTTTTGGCAATGGCCACGACCTGCCCAGCAAACGCGCCCGGGTGTTCATCTCGTCTGCCGACTGGATGGGCCGCAATCTGGTGCGACGGGTGGAAACACTCGTCGAATGCACCAACCCAACGGTCAAGGCCCAGATCGTATCGCAGATCATGGCCGCCAACATGGCCGACACGGCCCAGAGCTGGCTTCTGGACGCCCACGGCGGAGCCGAACGGATGTTGCCCGAAGGCGACACCGTGCAGTTCAGCTGCCATCGTTTCTTCATGGAAAACCCGTCGCTTTCGGGCCGCGGTTCGGCGGGGGCATCCGATGTCCCGGCACTGACCCACTCCGAGGACTGACCACGACGACAGTGTCAGATGAGCTTTCTTGCCGGCTGGGGTCGCGCTGCCTGACGTCACCCTATGACAAAACCCAACCTCTTTCGCTATTTCAAGCTTCGCCCGAGATCATCTGCCGGGCCGTGATGATGTCTGTCCGGTTTCCATTGTCGCTGCGCAACGTCGAAGACCTTCTGCACGCGCGTGGCATCGGATTTTTTCATCACGGCCGACTTCTGGTGAAACCGCTTCAGCCCGATGTTTACCGCTGAAATCGGGAGCAGGAGGCCAGAGAAAACGCAGTCCGGGATCAATTGGCAGCGGCACCTGAACGATGGCACTGGGAGAAACAACGGCGAGCGACGCTGTCTTTGCCGTGCAGTTTACCATGAAGAGAAAGTTCTCGAAGGCTTCGTCACGAGGATATGGGATCGCAAGGCAGCCTTGAGAATGCCTGAAGAAAACCGTGACACGCCATGGCAGGGTTGCGGCACTTGTCACTGACAAGCTGTGATCCTGCGGAGCGGCCAAGAAGGCGATCGGCAATGCTGACCGACAAGAAACCGGCCGTAGAGCATCACCGCCAAGCGAATGATTTCCGGGCTGGTCTTGAAAGAGCGAAAAGGGCTGCGTTTTTTCATCCGACTACGCTACGAAACCGCCCTGCCCGGCTCAAGCCGGTTTTCTCTGACGGAACCGTTGCGAGGCTGCAAAAATTGGATCAATGCCTGCCATCTTGCGCGAGACGTTTAAACGACGCGGATTTCCTCGTTGTCGAAGGCTGTGGACAAAAGTTCGGGACCGTTTTCGGTGATCAGGAAAAGATCCTCCATGTGATAGCCGATCTTCCCTGGCCAGCGGACCCGCGTTTCCACGGTCGAGACCATTCCGGCCTCATAGGGGATGGTTTCATGGGGACCAATAATCGGACGTTCGTGGATCATCAGTCCTACACTGTGACCGTTGTGACCGAAGGGAAACGGCAGGTCGCGTTCAGCGTGAAGTCGCGCGCAGGCATGGAACACTTCCTGCCCGGTATTGCCCGGGCGCAGCATGTCGATCAATTCGTGCTGGATTTCGCGCAAACGGGTCCAGATCGAGCGATCTTGATCGTTAAGAGCGCCCAGCTTCGCGGTGCGCCCGATGTTGGAAAAATAACCTTCGTAAAGCCCCCCGCAGTCGCTTTTCATGATGTCGCCCTGTTGAATGCGATAGCTGGACGCTTCAGCATGCAGGCCGGTGTTTTCGCCTGCCCCCATCACCATCGCCGCGACGCTGCCCGCACCGCTGGCCAGAATCCCATTGGCAAGACGACGCGACACGTCGCGTTCGGTCTGCCCTTCGCTGACGTTGGACCAGGCCGCAAGAAGCGCATTGGCGGTGCCGTTATAGGCGCCCCGCAGCAGGTTCACCTCTGGGGGGGTCTTGAACATCCTGACACGCGCCAACAAGTCGTCGCATTCCGTGATCTTGGCATTCGGCAGAGCTGCACGCATTTCGTCACAATAACGCCCGGCAAGATACTCGCCCTCATAGCCAATTCGCCCCTTTTCCAGCCCCATTTCGGCCAGCACGCCCGCAACCATGGACACAGCCGAATCCTGAAATTCACGGTAAGTGCGCAGGTCGGTGATCCAGCTTGAACGACGAACCAAGGCCTCCCACACCTGACAGACCACCATTACGGGGTCTTTTTCTTTCGCCCAGACGATAAAGGTCAGCCGGTCGCGGATCTTGAGCTGGCTGGTGAATTGAACGTCGGCCGCATAGCGCAGGTTCTCGGGGGATACGATGACGATGGCGTCCATGTCGCTGTTGTCGATGGCTGCGCGCATGCGGGACATGTCGCCCAAGGTGTCGTGTTCGGTCTTCATCTCAGATCCTCGGTTTGGAGTTATCGGCGCGGAGAGCTTCCGCATGATGGCAGGCAACTGAATGGCCGGCGGCAAGATCGCGCAGCGCGGGGTCTTCGGTACGGCAGCGATCGGTCGCGAAGGGGCAACGGGGTGCAAAACGGCAGCCGCCAACAACGCTGGCCACATCAGGCAGATCGCCCGAGAGCGCCCGTTCAGGGCGCCGCTGATCCGGGCGTGACACCGGTATCGCGTCAAGCAACGCACGCGTGTAGGGGTGCGCAGGGCTGGCGAACAGCGCCGCTTTCGTGGCGACCTCGACGATCCGGCCCAGATACATCACGGCGACCCGGTCAGCGATGTGATGAACAATGCCCAGATCGTGGGAAATGAACAGATAGGTCAGGCCCAGATCCTGCTGAAGGTCCTGCATCAGGTTGATCACCTGGGCCTGCACCGAAACGTCCAGCGCCGAGACCGGTTCGTCGGCCACCACAAGATCAGGTCCAAGCGCCAGCGCCCGGGCGATACCGATCCTTTGCCGCTGGCCACCGGAAAATTCGTGAGGATAGCGGCTGGCATGCTGCGACCCTAGACCCACCGCTTCCAGCAGCGCGTCGGCTTTTTCCAATCGCTCGGCCTTGCCATAGCCGTTGATCTTCAGGGGTTCTGCGATCAGATCGCGCACTGTCATCCTGGGATTCAGCGATCCGAAGGGATCCTGAAATATCATCTGAAACCGTGAGCGCATCTGGCGCAACTGCGCAGGGTTCATCGCCGCGATATCAACGCCCTGATGCAGGATCGCGCCGTCGGTCGGTGGCAGCAGGCCAAGGATAAGCCGCCCGGCAGTGGACTTGCCGCAACCGGACTCGCCCACCAGCGCCAAGGTTTCACCGGAATGGATCGTCAGATCAATCCCGTCGACCGCGCGGATCTCGCTGACTTGTCTGCGCCGCACGATCCCTTTCGTTATTGGAAAATGCTTGGCGAGGTTCCGGATTTCGACCAGCGGCTCAGCCATGGGGCAACTCCGGTGTTAAGGTGGGGATAGGGCGCGGCAGTTCGCCAGCCTGCACGCGCATACAGGCGGTGGCATGGGTTGGATCGACGGCGGTCAGCTTTTGTACCGTCGTGACGCAGCTGGGTTGGGCAAAGCCACAACGCGGCGCAAAACGGCACCCCGGAGGCAGATGGCGCGGATCGGGAATGTTGCCTTTTACAGCGATAAGGCGGCGGGCCTGCCGTGTGCGATCAGGGATCGAATTGATCAGCGCAGCCGCATAGGGATGCGCCGTGTCATCAAAGATCGCCTGCACGGGCGCGCTCTCCACGATCTGTCCCGCATACATGACGGCAACCCGATCTGCGACTTCTGCGATCACGCCCAGGTCATGGGTGATAAGAAGGATCGCCATGCCCAGCTCGGACTGCAGATCCTTGAGCAGAGCAAGAATTTGCGCCTGAATTGTAACGTCCAACGCGGTCGTGGGCTCGTCTGCGATCAGGATCTTCGGCTCGCAAACCAGTGCCAGCGCGATCATCACCCGCTGGCGCAGTCCACCCGACAACTGGTGCGGATAGACGTCGAACCTGCTTTCCGCATCGGGGATACCGACCCGGTACAGCATCGCCAGCGCCCGATCCCGCGCCTTGCGTTTGCCGATGGACGTGTGGATCAGCAGCGGCTCCATGACCTGAGCGCCGATGGTCTGAACCGGGTTGAGCGAGGACAGAGGTTCCTGAAAGATCATCGAGATGTCCTTGCCGCGCACGGCGCGCATCTCACGCGGGGCCAGCGACAAAAGATCCCGTCCGCCGAATTCGACCCGGCCGCCGATAATCTTTCCCGGCGGGTTGATCAGGCGCAGGATGGAGAAAGCAGAAACGCTTTTCCCGCTTCCGCTTTCGCCGACAAGGCCCAGAACCTCGCCTGCCTCAAGCGTGAAGGATGCCCCGTCCACCGCGCCGACCGGGCCGGTGGCAGTCTCGAATACTGTCGTCAGACCAGAGATGTTCAACAATGCCATCACTGGCGACCCCGCTGATTGGGGTCGAGATGTTCGCGCAACCCGTTGCCCAGCATGTTGATTCCCCAGACAAGGATAATGATCGCGACACCTGACAGGTTGCTGATCCAAGGTGCGGCCCACATCCGGTCGCGCCCCTCGGCCAGCATGTTGCCCCAGGTCGCAGTGGGCGGCGGAAGGCCAAGCCCAAGAAACGACAGCGCGGTTTCCTGAAGGATCATCTGCGCAACCTGAAGCGTGGCCACGACGGTGAGCACTGGAATAAGCTGCGGAAAGATATGCTGTCGGATGATATAGGCACTGCGCGCGCCATGCGACACCGCAGCCTCGACAAAGGGGCGTTCGCGGATCGAGCGGGTCATGTTGTACATCACCCGGGCATAGACGGTCCAACCCGACAGCCCGAGCACAAGGATCAGGTTCAGCGCGCTTCCCCCCACCGCCGCCACGATTAGGATCGCCAGCAGGATATCGGGAAAGGCAAGTTGCGCATCGGCAAGACGCATGATCGCGGTTTCGGCGTAGCCGCCACTGTAGCCCGCCCACATGCCCAAGATCGTGCCCATGGTACAGGCCAGCAGCGCTGCCGCCACCCCGACTGTGATCGACAGCCGCGAGCCATAGATCAGCCGCGAGAGCATGTCGCGCCCGAAGTTGTCAGTGCCCAGCGGATAGGTCCAGTCGCCCTGCGCATTCCAGAACGGGGGGATCAGGCGGCTCATCAGATCCTGATCATAGGGGTCGTGCGGGGCCAGCAGCGGAGCAAAGATTGCCATCAGGATCACGGCAATCACGATCCCGCCGCCAAGGCGCATTTTCAGTTTTTTACCAAACATACTGTGTTTCATGATCAGTCCAACCGCATACGGGGGTCGATAAGCGATTGCAGAATATCGACCAGAAGATTGGCCAGCACGATCGCGATGCTGACGATGAACACCGCCGCGATCACCACCGGCACATCGCGCTGAAATATGCTGCGGATCATCAGGCTGCCGATGCCGGGCCAGGCAAAGATCGTTTCGGTGATGATGGACCCGCCCACAAGCCGCCCCATCTGAAGCCCGAGAAACGACAGCACAGGGTTGATCGCATTGGGCAAAAGATGGCGGAACATGATGCTGGACTCGGACGCGCCCTTGGAGCGTGCAGTCGTCAGGAACAGCTCGCTGCGGGTTTCCAGAACGGTGGTGCGGGTGATCAGGATGAAATTGGGCAGAAGAAACGTCGCCAGTGTCACGGCAGGCAGGATCAGGTGTTGCCAACTGCCCGTGCCCGAGGTGGGCAGCCATTTGAGGTCCAGTGCAAAGGTCTGGATCAGCAGGATCCCCAGCCAGAAGCTGGGCATCGACTGACCTGCCACCGCCAGCGCCGAAAGCAGAAAATCAGGCAGCCGATCCTTGCGAAGCGCCGCCACGATGCCCCCTGCCACACCAAATACAAAGGCAAACAGCAACGCGACCGATACCAATTGTATCGTCGCCCCAAGCCTGCCCAGTACAACGGGCAGTGCCGGGGTAGCGAATTGCAGCGACATGCCGAAATCGCCGCGCAACACGTCCCAAAGAAACAAACCGAACTGCACGATCAGTGGTTCATCCAGATGCAACCGCTCGCGCAACAGCGCGGTCTGTTCGGGGGTGGCATTGATATCGAGGTAGATCTGTACCGGATCGCCCGTCACTCGCAGCACGATGAAGGTCACGAAAACCACCAAAAGGATCGTGATCGGGATGGTCAGAAGGCGTCGGACGATAAAGGCAAACATGGCGCGGGCGCTCCAGTAGGATCAGATCACAAGGATTTCTTCGTTGTCGAAGGCGTCCGACAGCAGCCGGGGCGCACCATCGGTGATCAGGTAAAGGTCTTCGTTGTGATAGCCCGCCTTGCCAACCCAACGTACCCGGGTTTCCACCGTCGACACCATTCCGGCCTCGTAAGGAATATCCTCGTTCGGGCCGATCAGCGGGCGTTCGTGGGCCTCAAGCCCGATGCTGTGGCCATTGTGGGCAAAGGGAAACGGGATGTCATGCTTTTCGTGCAGAACCCGGGCGCGTTCGAACAGCTGCCGTCCGGTATTTCCCGGGCGCAGCATGTCGGCGATCTCATGGTGGATTGCGCGCAGGCGTTTCCACAGGTCCTGTTCTTCAATCGTTGGCTTGCCCATGCGAGCTGTGCGCCCGACATTGGAATAATAATTGTCGTAGTATCCGCCAGAATCCGCCTTCACGATATCACCCTTCTGCACCTGATAGGTGGTCGGCGCAGCGTGGGGAAAGCCGGTGTTCGGCCCCGCGTTGATGTGGTTGAAGGCCACGCTGTCGGCACCGGACAACAGGATCCCATCCGCCAGACTGCGGTAGAGGCTGAATTCGTCGGTGCCCACGGTCGTTGAGATATAGGTGGCGAACATCGCCTTTTCGGTGCCACGAAATCCGCGTTGCAACGTCTCGATCTCACGCGCGGATTTGCGCATCCGGGCGGCACGAAAGATCGGCTCGGCCGCGCCGAGGGTCAGGCCGGGCAGCCGTTCAAGAAGCTGCCGATGATACAGGGCAGCCATATACTCGACTTCGATCCCGACGCGGCCCTTCTCAAGCCCCAGTTCGATCAGCAGATCGGCCAAAACGTCAATCGGGCGGGTCACGAACTCTTTGTATGAACGGAATTCGGTGATCCAGGACTCTTGGCGCACATAGCCTTCTTCGACCTGACACAGCACATAAACGGGTTTTTGCCCCTTTGCCCAGACAACAAAGGCCAGCCGGTCGCGGATCGCGGTCTGGGTATCGATCATAACATCGCCGGTATAGCGGACGTTCTCGGGAGAGCAGGCGATCACGGCGTCGAATTCGGAGGCCTCGATCATGGAACTAAGGCGTGCAACATCGCCCACGCAGGCGTTCATGGTTTTCATAGGGTTTTATCCGGTCGGTTTGTGGGTGTGGTTTGGTCGGGATGGCGCCAGGCGGGCGCCATCCCCGCTGCGGTCAGTCCGCGGCGATCTCGGCGTTCCAAAGGCGCATGATCTTGTCCGACGGAGGTTCGAACCCGGTCAGGCTATCGCTCATCCCATAGATGCTGGGCAGGCCGAACAGGAAGATCGCAGGCACTTCTTCGTGCATGATCTCCATCATGCGGTTGTAGGCGGCCAGACGCTCGGCCTCGTCCACAGTCGAACGAGCCTTGGTGAAAAGTTCTTCGTATTCGTCATTCTTCCAATAGGCACGGCCACTGTCTTCGGTGAACCAGACGGTGGCGAAATCGGCATCCCCGACGCTGTACCAGCCAACCATGTGCAGCGGGCCCATATCACGCGCCTGGACCATCTTGGAAAACACGCCCTGTTCCACGATGTTGACGCCTGCGTTGACATTCACGTCGCGAAACATGCCGGCAACGGCGCTGGCGATGTCTACATCCGACAGGTATTTACCCGACCGCGTGGTGATCGAAGTGTCGAAGCCATCGGCGTATCCCGCTTCTTCCAGCAGCGCCTTGGCAGCTTCCAGATCTTGCGGAATCTCCTCAAGGTCAGGATTGAACCCGAAGGTGTTCGAGGTCAGCATCTGCCCCTTGAGTACCGCGCCCTTGCCCTGAAGAAGCCGATCAAAGATCAATGGCTTATTCACGGCCATGTTCAGCGCACGGCGCACGCGCACATCATCATAGGGCGGGTTGCGGGTGTCGAATGTCAGCAGCAGACCCACGGTCGTTTCGACCCCTTGAACCGATACATCCTCGGATTGTTCAATCTGCGGAATGATGTCGATCGGGATTTCCTCGATGATCTGGTTTTCTCCGGCGATCAGCGATGCGGCGCGGGTCGAAGCCTCGGGGATCTGACGGAACAGCACTCCTTCGACCTTTGGTGCGCCCTGCCAGTAATCGGGATTTGCAGTCAGGGCATAACGGTCGCCCGGCACCCAGGATTCAAACACGAACGGACCCGTTCCCATGGGCGCCGCGATCATCGCCTCCCGGCCAACCTTTTCAACGTAATGCTTCGGCTCGATGGGAATGTCCGAAAGCCCGATGATCAGGGTCGGGAAAGGGACTGTCGTGGTGATCTCGACGGTGTGCTCATCCACCACGGCGGTGCTTTCGATCTGACCGATACGGCTTTTCGATCCATAGACCGAGTCCGGCGCAAGGATATAGTCGAGCGTAAATTTGACGTCTTCAGCCGTGAAGGGCGTGCCGTCGTGGAACGTGACTCCATCGCGCAGATTAAAGCGCCAGGTCAGTGGGTCGACTGCCTCCCAGCTTTCGGCGAGACCTGGCATCGTCTTGCCGGTGTCATCGCGCAACACCAGCGCATCCATCGTCTGCAACGCCATGTTCAGCGCGGCAAAGCTGCTGACCGCGGTATCAAGGCTGTCTGGCAGGCCCTGCACACCCACGTTCAAGGTCTGTGCACCGGCAAGACCGGCGCTCAGCCCCCAGAGACCCACCGCCGACAGCGCAAGCACCCCCCGTAGACCGCCGGAGCGCGGCGAAGTTTTCCTTTTCATCGTCATGTCCTATTCACCTTGCTGTTGGTTGAGTGTCGCAGTTATTCTTGTTTTGGATCGGCCTGCGGCATGCCGTGTATGTTCGCGTTTGCGCTTAACTGCCCACGCGGAAACCGCTGTTCAGCCCCTCAAGTGCCGCCAGGATCGACATCGGGGTGAGGACTGAGGATTTGGGATTTTCAGGGCTTGGCAGAACCCGGATCGTGACATCCAGTTCTGCCGCATCTGACACAACGGAAATCTGGTGGGTGTTGGTGCGCGCGTGGGGATCGGCCCAGATTTCAACTTCTGTGCGTTCCGGCCCCAGGCCCGCCAGCGCAAGCGCGGCGGCGACATTGATGTTTGCCGGAAAGGCGGCGGCGGCATCCAGAGTATTGCCAGAAAAGATCAGTGTCACTTCGTTGACAGCGTCAGGATCAAAGTTGCGCCCAACAAAGAATGGTGCCGCTGCAAGGCTATGTGGGCTTTTAGTTGTCTTCAGCTTGGCGGATGAGATAGTACCCCGCGCCATTGCTCTAACAGCATCCAGCGCTGCAATGGCGCCGGTGGGCACGATGATCCGTGCGCCAGAGTCTCGCGCTATTTCAGTAAGATCGGGATGGGCCAGCAAGCCACCGACAGTCGCAGGGATCAGGATGCGCCCAGCCTTGATCGCAGGCAGCGCGATATCGCGGAACGCGGCGGCGGGGGCGCATTCGATTACAACGTCGGCTTCGGCCAGCTCTGCGACAGATACGATTGGCACATCCGCCCCGATCTCACGCATCCGTGCGGCCGCACGGTTCACGTCTCGGGCCGCTACGCTGACAAGCCGACCCAGTCGGGGATTCTCGATGATACCCCGAGCGACAGACAGGCCGATCGTGCCAAGTGAACCGATTGCGACAGTAGGAGAAGTTTGACTCATATTTTGCAGACCACACAGTAATTCATTTTAGTTTTGCTCATTTTCTAGGCATCCACGCCTAACTTCCAGCACGACAGTCGATCCAAGCCAACCCAGACTCACGTCGGCCACCTCTAGGAAATACGCTTCCATCTGCCGAAGATAGGCGCTTCACCAATTTATTGACAATCGAATTTTCTTGCGAAATGATTGAGCCACGTTCAACTATTAACCTGATGGATCTCGAAACCGATAGATGTCTGCCAACTATGTTCCCAATCTCGCCGCTCTGCGCGCGTTCGAGGCCGTTGTGCGCCACGAAGGGCTGGCCGGAGCCGCGCAGGAGCTATCCGTCACTCCCTCCGCGATCTCGCACCGGCTGCGCCAGTTGGAGCAAGACCTGGGGATTGAACTCTTTCGGATGAACGGGCGACGCCTGTCCCTGACTCCGGCCGGCCAAGAGCTTGTTTATCCGCTAACCCAAGGCTTCGACACTATTCTGCGTGCGGTGGCCCGGGCGCGTCAGGTTGAATCCAACCGACCGCTGGTGATCAGTATGCTGCACAACATCGCAGTAAACTGGTTCCTGCCCCGGTTACCGCGGTTTACCGCATTGCATCCCGAGATTGACGTTCAGCTTCTGCTGACCTCAGAGTTCCTCGATTTTTCACAAGACACCGCCGATATGGCCATCCGATATTGCCCGACTCCTTGGCCGGACGTCTACAACGAGTTGCTGATCGAGGACCAACTCACGCCGCTTTGCAGTCCGGAACTTCTGGAGCGTCATGGCCCATTCAACTCGCCTGCGATGCTAGCGGAACTGCCATTGATTGCCTCGTCGACCCGATTAACTGACGACTGGCACATGTGGTTGCGTAAGGTCGGGCTGGACAATCTACGTTCGCATCGTCGCCGCGTGATCGTAGATTCAACCCATCTGGCAATGCAAGCCGCAGCGAACGGTCTTGGCGTTGCCATTGCCGGACTGGCACTGGCGGAACCTATGCTGTCGCGCCGAACCTTAATTGCACCTTTCACCGAAACCGTCGCGGAGCGTGGAAAATACTATATCGTTTGCCCTCCGAATTCACACAATCGCGACAAGATCCGCGAGATGCGACGCTGGCTGCGTTCAGAGGTAACGGGCGCGCCTGCCGAACGAAAGATCCGAAAAGGCACTATTAATTAGCAGGGCGCGTAGCTAAAGCACCCCTGCTTAAGTGTCACATCCCGGAACCTGATAGGGCTGTTTCTTGGGTGCTGTCAGACCAAAGCGAACGGTGCTGTCGGACGAATGCAAACCAGTCTCTGCCAAGGAAGTTCGAGTTTGTTCCCAAAGATCTTGAGAAGTCCAAGCTTTAGATCCTATTAGATGAGGAGAAACTCACTTTCACTAATGAGATTTTGGAAGCGCTTGCTGACAACAGGGATCTGCAAGTACTATTCGTCGCGACGCACATCGATACATATCTGGCTGATCCAGACGCCTTTCCGCTAGACGATGTTTTCCGAGAGGAAATTCTTCGATTGGAAATTGATCAAGTGGCCAAGCGCGAAATAGTCAAATTAATGAACCTATCAGCGGTCGTAGACCTGCCTGAGCGATCAGCACTCATAGGCCCCATCGTTAACAATACTGATATCAGCATATACAATCTCGATGGTTCTGTTGCACGTTCCCGGATAGAGCATTCTAGGCCCATAACGGGCTTTGTTGCACAAATCCCATGAAGGATTCATCTCGCGAAGCCAGCGTGGTAGCTGGGATGGATGAGCAGACCTTCGCCCCCGACCTACAAGACCAGAAACTGGCCGGCCTACAATGAAGCGCTCAAGCGCCGTGGCTCGCTAACGATCCACTGCCCGGCAGTCGCTGCTTGTAGCGATGAGAGGGTGGTTTGACCCAGAGATGATCTGG
>NZ_VSJK01000106.1 GCF_008085915.1 Oceaniovalibus sp. ACAM 378
AGGGGCATCTATCCTCAGTTTACCGACCAGACCTGCCCACCATCACGCGAAATCACTGCCCACCTTCGCGTGAAATACGTGCCCATCATCACCCGAAATCGCTGCCCATCATCACGCGAAACACGCAAAATGGCTCTAATAATGTGGACCGCCCTCCGGCGGCGTCGATGTGCCATATGTGGACGGCTCCCTCCCTGCAAGAACTCGTTGATGATTTTGGTCGGATCGCTTGCGTTCATAAGTCCGGCCTGTTGGTGCGCTCGCACATGAACGCTGGCCAAGATAGGTTCCGCGACGTTGGTTCCAAACAAGGTGACGGCCACATCGGGCCATTGGCACATACGGGGTGTCCCACGTCTCGGATCGATCGATCACACCATCTTCAGATTTCCTGCAAGTTCACGCATCAGCTCA
>NZ_VSJK01000023.1 GCF_008085915.1 Oceaniovalibus sp. ACAM 378
CCAGATCATCTCTGGGTCAAACCACCCTCTCATCGCTACAAGCAGCGTCTGCCGGGCAGTGGATCGTTAGCGAGCCACGGCGCTTGAGCGCTTCATTGTAGGCCGGCCAGTTTCTGGTCTTGTAGGTCGGGGGCGAAGGTCTGCTCATCCATCCCAGCTACCACGCTGGCTTCGCGAGATGAATCCTTCATGGGATTTGTGCAACGAAGCCACGTGAAGGAACCAAGGCGGTGGCCGCTTGTCTGCTCCCAGCCTAGCTTGTCAGCAAATTCCTTACTGACGTGATCTTTTGCCCAATCATGCCCTTCAAAGACATCAAAAGCATACATAAGGTTTTCTGTTAACCGCAGATAATCATCTAGCGTTCCTGCTATTTTCTCACCACGATGTGCAAGTCGATTGCGGTCTTCTGTAAAACTTGTAATTGTTTTATTTAACAGAGGTCTAATTCTACTCCAATTGTAAAAGCTTTCATTTCCATCATGAATTTTCGGTAAATAGTCTTTGAGTATCTTTAATAATGGCGGAGTAGGCGAATTCTCAGCAAGCCAAAGTGCGTCAGGAACGCAAGCCCCGATGTGTTGCTTAGCCCCCACCTCAAGCGCTGAATAGCATATGAGCAGCGCACTTCGAGGATTGTGCTCAACAATGCCTGTAGCCTCGCGTAAGAGCTGGTGTCCTAGTTTGGTCCGTCCATTGAAGGCCCGCCTGCATTTCTAGATCAAAAGGTCCCTGCTTAGGCATTGGGACATGATGATACTCTTCTTGTGTAGTTTTCCAATAAAGTCCGAACCTCGAGTCCTTCTCCTCTCGAACGTCGGCTTGACCGTCGGCATTTGATAGCCATCGGAGCAATTTAACAAAACGGTCAGGATGTTCGCTGAGCTCGTTGCCTGTGGAAATCAAAATCTCCTGCACCTCTTTTGGCAAAAATTCTGACGTGGGGCTGTAACCTTTTGCAGTCTCTCCATCAGACGTGACCACTTCCCCTCGGTGTTTTAATATTTATGGAAGTGAGACGGGTGCTTCATCGGGCATGACGATGCAGTCGTTGATCAATTTTTCGACAAAACCAATTTTATCCTCCGTTGCACAAAAGGAAACCTTGGCACGAACTTTTAAGTCTTTAAATCCCTCCCAAGGCTCGTCATGGCTTCCCTCCCCTCGTATCTCAACCTCCAAGCCTGTTTGAGCGTCTGTAAACTTAGCCCTTCGGGCTTAAAAGGATTGAACATGTATCCGCCTAGACGTGCGAAAAAAAGGAAGTGTATTTGCGTCGTAATGAATCTACCTATCGTTTTGTGGCGAGGCTACGATCAAATTCGAGGTGGTGCAAATCTTATAATGGAGCGCTCAGGCTATTGCTTGGTCTGCAGAGCCAGAGCGAGAACCAGCCCGCTGAGCAGACCTTCATGAACAGCGCAGCGGCGGTCAGCATTCCGCCCTCCTTGCTCATCTATTTCGAACGACCCTTAGCTGCCATTCGCGCGTGATGCTTCTTGGGCCCGCTACCAGCCCACAGCTGCGCGTTGTGCGATTGCTGCCTTCGGGTCCAACTTCAGGCACAAAAAGTGAATAGCATACTTTCGCCAATTTTCCTTGCGGCTGGACATCACAGGCATCTCTCAAAGGGAGCTCATCGAATTGGCGCGCGAAGTTGAACTACACCACAGCTAAAACTTCTGAAGCGTCAGTCAAAGGGCAGGTGAACCAGAAAACGGTTTCTTGGTCCGGCTCACTCTCAAATCCGATCGTGCCACCCATCAATTCAATCAAGGTTCGCGAGATGCTCAGCCCTAATCCGGTGCCGCCTCGCTTACGGGCGTCGGAGTTGTCTGCCTGTGAGAAGGGTTGGAATATTGTGCTACGAAACTCTTCGGGTATACCCGGCCCAAAATTGCTCACTGAAATTTTCATATGGGTTGGCAGAATTTCGGCAGTAAGCCGCACTATTGTCTCGGAATGCGCAAACTTACATGCGTTCGACAGAAGGTTTGTCAAAACCTGAATAACACGCTTCTTGTCTGCTGAAATCATCTGTTCAACTTCAGGCTTCGGCACTTCCACTCCGACGTTCCACTGCGAGGCATAAGTTTCGAACTGTCGGGATGCATCACTCAAAATCTCATTAAGACTGAACGAATTCACTTCAACGTTCATATTGCCCGAATTCATTTTCTCCATGTCCAGAATATCGTCAACAAGGCTGGCGAGGCGGTCAGAGTTTGACAAAGCAATCTCGATTAATCGGTCAGAACCCTTGGGTTTTTCAGCCTGCGACTGAGCTTGCAAAAGTCCGAGCGCGCCTTTGATTGAAGTTAAAGGCGTCCGAAGTTCATGACTGACAGTGGCGACGAAATCACGTTTCATCCGCTCCAGTTTGAAGGATTCTGTCACATCCATCTGTATCCCGAGCATCCTGAGGGCGGTCCCGTCTGGGGCACGCTCTACCACGACGGCATCGGACTTGATCCAGCGCCATTCATCATTGGCGACAATTACGCGAAAACGAACTTCAGCGCGGTCTGTGCGGCCTTCGATGCAGGCCGCTTCTGCTTCTTTGAAAAGGACAAGGTCATCCGAATGCATGCGAACCATCTGTTCTTGATAGGGATTTTTGCAGCCTGAACGAGCTTCAGTTTGCATGTTCTCGAGCCAAGTATCGGAGACGATTGAGGTTTCGCGCTCTAAATCAATATCAAAAACGCCAATTTGAACGCTCATCAGAGCGAGGTTCCACCGTTGCTCAGCCTCGACAATCTCCTTTGCATGCCGTTCGGTGACGGTGATATCGCGCATCAGCAACGTAGTCCGTTCTTCACCTTCCGCAGTGAACCACGTCTTCTTTTCGACTTCGATAATCAGTGGCTCAGCTTCCTCGATCGCCGAAGTCACATGTAGTTTTGACCATCCATCAACACCTTGCAGATCCATGTCAGGCAGCAATTCACTGAGGGTTTTTTCACTCAGACAGATCTGGCTCGTGAGCGGCAACAGAAGTTTCAGTGCGGCCTCGTTTGCATGGAGGATTTCGCCTGATTTATTTACCGACAGGATCGCAAGCATCGCATTCTCAAGAATGGAGCGCTTCTCTTTGTCTTGCGTTTCAAGGTCTCGGGTTTTTTGCGCTATGGTGACAGCGATTGTCTGGTTCTTCCTGATCAACACACGCAATATTGTACTGACCAATGCCGTAATCAAAAGCCCTAATGTCAGAACGACCCACCTCGCTCGGAACGGCTGGATAGAGTCGAACTGCGGTGTACTTGCAAACGACATCGAGAAGGTTTGCCCGAATTTCTCAATCGACTGGCGACGGCCATAATCTGGTGCGTCAATGGCCGTCGCGGGTACATTTTTGATATTATCGATAGCCGTGTTTGCATTAAATTCGGTCTGTATTTCGATCATTCTGCCTTGCGCAGTTGTTAGGCCTTTGAAGAAATCCTCGACATTTAACACCGCAAATGCAAAGCCAATAAAATCATCTTTCTGCGGTTTCATAAGATACGTATTTTGCAACGATTTGTATATAGGTTTAAGCATAAATGGCCGAGATTCGCCGATTTGAGGAACGATATCTGAGAAGTGTCCCGCTATAAGAGTTTGCCCCGTATCACGAGATTTTTTTGCGATAGCAAGAAGATCGGGCTTGCTTGCAAAATCCAGTCCCAGAAACATTTGGTGGCTGGCGAGTGGCTCAATATATTCCACGACAAAACGATCGGCCTGAAGCGTAGATGGCAAACTTCTGAACTGACTAGTGCTATCAGTAAGCGCGAACAAATTACCTCGCAGGCCATTTTCTTCAGGGGCCGCCGTGGCAAGACCGATTGCATCAAGCATGAACATACTATCATTCACGTTCAGAGCTTTAGCATAGTTTGACATCTCTAACGCGGTTACTTGGTCAGAAACTACTACTAGACCATTAAGACCATCAAGGAGCCGACTGTAGTCTTCGAAACGTCGATCAAGGGAGATGAGGCTTTGATCGACCAAAACCTGAAAGGCTTCTTGTGATCTACTTTCTGCAATTTTGTGTACTAGTAAAAATGAGAAATAGGTTAGACCAAGAAAAAAAATCAAACTGATCCCTTGGAACCATCGCGCACTGTGATCTGAAGACATCTCTCACCTATTGAATGTATGGCTTATGCAGACGACAGAAAACACGTAGTAAATTGATATGGCGCCACTGTAGTTTGAGTGGTGGTTGCCCTGCAAAAAGGGCAACAATATGACGTCAATCTGAACTTACAGAGGCGTTTGTTTCGAATTCTGCAACATTAGAGGCTTGGGGGACTGAATGGTCCTGGCGCGTGTAGACATCTGTTCACAGGAATCCCGTGAAAAGACCAGTCATTTTCAGACGGTGGCGCAAATTATGATCTAAGTGCTGAGATGCCTGAACGCGATAAAGACACCAAATATGGGAGCCTCTATGCGTCGATCGCATTAGATGGAACACGATTCCACGTTCAACTTTGGGAACACTTCGCCCCAGATTGGGAACACACTGAGGAAAAGTCCACTAAGTCATTGATTTTGGTGGGTCGTGACGGGCTCGAACCGCCGACATTTTCGGTGTAAACGAAACGCTCTACCAACTGAGCTAACGACCCGCCATCCGGCTTTAGCCCGGGCGGGGGAGGGTTTGCAAGGGGCTACGGCACAAGTTTCGCACGACCTAGTGTCAGATCACATCGACGACGATGATTGTAATATTATCCTGCCCGCCACCGTCCAGGGCAAGTTGTAGCAGTTTGTCCGCCACCGTTTCGATCGGCGCGCCCTGCATGGCGCGGCGCAGCATTTCGAAAGAGGCATATTTGTTCAACCCGTCGGAACACAGCAGGAAACGGTCGCCGGGAAACACCTCGCCGCGGATCTTCTCCAGCCCCGGTTCGTCGCCGACCCCGATCGCGCGGGTGATGGCATTGGATTGGGGGTGATTTTCGGCCTCGTCCCAGGTCATTTTTCCTGCCTTGACGAATTCGGCAACGATCGAGTGATCCGAGGTCAACAATTCAATCGCCCGGTCGCGCAACCGGTACAACCGCGAGTCCCCCGCCCAGAAGGCGGCGAAATGGCCGTTTGCCAATATCAACGACACGACCGCAGCGCCGACCGTTGCACCGCCGCGCCGCGCGCTTTCCGCCACGATCGCCTGATGCGCCGCCTCAAGCGCCCCACGCAGGGCCTGCATACGCTCGTTTGGCGGCAGATCGGGCGGCAGGGCGGCAACGGTTTCAACCACGGTCTGACTGGCGAAATCCCCCGCTGCATGGCCCCCCATACCATCGGCGACCAGAAATATCTTTTGGTCGGGCAGCGCCAGCAGGCTGTCTTCGTTGACCTGCCGCACCCGCCCGACATGGGTGACGGCGGAATGGCGGATGTGATGTGTCATGCGGCGGCGCTCCAGACCGGTGCCTCGGTGTCGAACAGGGCAGTAAAGACAGCGGCGCGGGGCAGACCGGCCGGACGCAGCAGCCGAAATCCACTGTCGAGTCGCGCGGTGAACAGCGCGGGCAGACCGGGGCCAAGATGGGCCGCAGCCAGGGCCGGGGCAGGATCATCGGCATGATCGATCCGCAGCGCCCCGTTGCCTGAAAGCACCGGTGTGGCGGGCAGATCGATAGCAGTCAGCGACGCCTGCAATTCGATCAGGGGCCGGTCATCCAGCATCGCGAGCGCGGCATCTTCAAGTGCGGCAAAGATCACATGGGCAGCAAGGTGCAGCGCCACATGATCTGGCGGTGCGGCGGGCGAAGACACTGGCGCGGCGAGGGTCAGCGGAAATTGCCGCCCGACCCTGTCAACCGAAGGCATCAAAACCCCCAGCATCGCCGTTGGTCCGGCCACCCCCGGCGCCAGCGAAAACCGCCAGATCGGCGCCGAAAGATAACACCCCTGCCAGCGCGATCCCAGCGCGGCACGCGCCCCCGGCAATTCCCTCTGCAACCATGCGTCCCACGGTTCGACAAAACCTTGAGCCAGCCCCGAGCGCACGAAGTCACCCGCACCCGGGAACTTGCCGAAGACCCCGAACCCCATGATCAAAACGACGTGGGGCATTTGAACGCCCCCAGCGCGGGGAGTGCGAAAGGGTTCAGCACCGAGCCAGATTGCATCCGGAAAATCGCGATCCGCCCGCCAACGTTGAAGATCACACGCTTGCGATCCGATGCATTGGTCTTGCGGATTTCGGCGGCGTCGAGCATCCGGAACCACGCCCATGGCCCTTCCCGGGTAAAGCCGCTTTCCGATCCTGATGCCGGGGGCAGGAAGTTGATCCGCGCCGATCCGACCGGTCCGGGCCAGGTGATCGCCACCGGGCGCGGCTGGCCGGTGCCCTGCTGAAAACCGATCTGCTGCCCGTCAATCTCGAGCACAATCGCCTGTGCGCTCGGGTCCAACGCCTCAGGGGTGATCTGAAACTGCACTTTCGGCTCCGGATTACCGGCGAAAAATGCATCACGGATCGCAGCCGCATGTTCGAACTGTTCAAGCACGGCGTTGGAAATCCCCAGATCGGCATCGTTCACCTTGCGAAAGGTCCAGGGCCGGGTGCGCACATCGACGAATTTCGACAGGTTCTCGGCGAAGAACGCATCGATCATTCCGCCCGGCGCGAACAACCGGGTGAAATCCTGCATCGCGATGTCCGAGGTCGCCCGCCGGTTGAACGGATAGGCGTCGCCGGTTGCCTGCTGACAAAACGGCATCACATTGGCCTGCCACAGCCCGTCGATGCCCGACCGGGTGTTGCCCGCCGCGATCCCCGACGATCCGGCGGCAATCTGCGTGCTCCAACGCTCCATCGGGCCGGGCAGCCCTTTTGCAACCTGTTGAAACCGGGCCAGCGCGGTCGAATCCCCCGTGGGCGTCGCCACTCCGCCACCGATGTTCAGCTTGTTCAGCTCCTGGTACACTTCGGTCAGGGTAGTGATCAGATTTTCAAGCTGGCTGGGCTGGCCATCCTGTCCGCGCACCAGATCGTGAAGCCATGCAAACCGTTCGGTCACATAGGCGCCGGGTGGCGGTGGCGGGGCCTCGCCCACCGGAGTTGCCGCCCCCATGGTTTCAAGAAACAATCGCCCCGATGGCGACAGCTTGCGGTTTACCAGAATACCGGCGACGGCCCCCGCCCCTGCGCCTGCACCTTCGGCCAAAGCGGCCTCTTCGGGAAGGGCCAACAGATCGGTTTCCTGTGCCACTGCCTTCAGGATGTTGACGATGGGCGACGTTGGCCCCGACAGAACGTTGGTGACCTCGACCGCGTGAGACAGCGACTGCATCGGGATAATGTCGATATCCCCCAGTAGCTTGTCGTAACGCGCCACGAAATCGCTGTAGTACAGATCAAGCACATCGCGGCTGAGTGCGATCAGCGCCGTTTCGGGGTTGTCCGACTCGCCGCGCGGGCCGAGCACCCAGGCGTCGCGCTGAATCCTTGTGGCGACGCCCAGCGCCTCGTTCAGGAACACCTCGTTAAAGCCACGATAGGTATAAATCCCCTCGATCCCGTCGGACAGTCCCGCCCCCGATGACCGCACCACCGCCCGTTGCAGGTTCGGCCCGCCAACATCGGTCAACCGGAACGGCGGCAATGCGGCGGCTGCGGTGCTTTTGACGATGCCGCTGTAAACCCTCTGGGCCTGCGGCATGGCGGTCAGGATGCCGCGCACCTGTTCCACCAGATCGTTGTTCAGGGCGATCTTGTCCATTGGCTGTGACAGCATGGCGTCCAGATGCCCGGCCAAATCGGCGCGCAGTTCCGCACGCGGTGCACCGGGATAGGCAAGGGACCAATCCACCTCCATCCACTCGGCCACCAGATCGACGCTCAGCGGGCCGGTCAGCCCGAGCATCAGATAAATTTTCAGCGCCTCATACAGCAGTTCGGCGTTGTTGATATTGCCCTGCATCTGTTCCTCAAGACGCAACAAAAGCCGCGGCAGGAACATCCGGTTCAGGGCGGCGCGATAACTCAGCGCGGCCTCGTTGCCGATCACCCGGCCCTGATACAACCCCCAGCCCAGATCCGACGGTACGGCAACCGGCCCCTGCACCGGATTGACCGGCAGATCGCGCAGGATGTTCAGCGCGGGCACGACCAGCGGCAGGTCGGAGTCCTGAATCGGGCTGCCGGGAATTTGAGCCGCGACGCTCTGAAACTCCTGCACCCGGACCTCGATCTCGGCGGCCAGCGCGCGGTTGCCGATGAAACTGCGCGTCCAGAGCGCCCCGGCGGCGATGGCAATCAAAAGCGTTGCAGCGATTGCGGCCCGTTTGGTCCAGCGATAGCGCCGTTCAACCCGGTCATCCGCCGACACCAGCCCGCTTTCGCGAAAGATCACCTGATCGAACAGCCGGGTCAGGAAATATGACCGCCCCGTGCCCTGCCCGGTGCCGATTGCCTGACGCCCGATGCCAAAGGTGCGCGCCATGCCCAGCATCAGCCGGTCAATCGGCGTGCCCTCTTGCGTGCCCGAGGTGAAATAGATGCCGCGCAGCACATGGCGGTATTCATACCGGTTGTCCTGAAACAACTGACCCAGAAAATCCGCCGCCACCTGTTTCACCGATGCCACCTGCGACGGGAATCCGGCGATCAGGGACCGGCGCGCGGGGTCGGTTTCCGACTGCATTCGCTCGAGCGCCTGACTGTTCAGACGTTCGACCAACAGGCGATATTCGTCGTCGAACCGGGCCAGCGGCGATGCCTCGCCCTTGCCGGTGATCAGCGGCAGGGTAAAGCCCCAAACCTGCCCGCGCTCTTCTTTGCCCAAAGGGTCAAAGAACTGCTGAAATCCGGCCAGAAGATCGGCCTTGGTGAACAGCACATAGACCGGAAACCGCACGCCCAGCTTTTCACGCAGCTCGTGCAGGCGACGACGGATGGCGGCGGCATGGGCGGCCTGAGTCACCTCATCCTGCATCGACAGGTCGGACAGCGAAATCGCCACGATTGCCCCATTGATCGGCTGGCGCTTTCTGTGGCGTTTCAGGATCCCCAGAAACCCGAGCCATGCGGCATTGTCTGAAACCGCATCGCTTTCCTGTGTGGTGTACCGCCCGGCCGTGTCGACCAGCACGGCATTGTCGGTGAACCACCAGTCGCAATTGCGCGTGCCGCCAACCCCGCCGATGGCCCCCGCGCCGGTCTCATCGGCCAACGGGAATTGCAGACCAGAATTGACGATGGCTGTCGTTTTACCTGCCCCCGGCGGACCGATCAGAATGTACCATGGCAGTTCATACAGGCTGCGTCGGCCCAGTTTCGACTTGCGCAGCTTCAGCATCGCCGCCTTCAGCTTTTCGCGCATCTCACCGATATCGGCCAGCACCGCCTCAGAGTCGTCGTCATTGGCAATGGGTTCGACGCTGGCCACAATGTCTTCGGTCAGCGCGCGGTCTTTCTTCTGGCGGCGCAGCAGCATCAGCAGGATCACCAGCAGCGCGGCGATCCACAGCACGCCGATCCCCACCACACGGCCCACCGGCCCGTCAAACGGTCGCGCTTCGCCAAATCCAAGGTAGCCGCCCAGAAACCACAGGCAGAGCGACAGAACAGCGGTCACGATCAGCGTGATGCCGATGCTGGAAAAGATGGCGCGCAAGACCCTCATTGTTCGACCCCGGTGCGCACGAGGACGATCTCAATCCGCCGGTTTTCGGCCCGCCCCTCGGGGGTTTTGTTCGACGCGATGGGCTCCTTGTCAGACCGGCCTTCGGGTTTCAGACGCGATGCATCGTCCAGCTTTGCAGCAATCGTTTCGGACACGGATTCAGCGCGGGCCAGCGACAACGCCATATTGGTGGGAAACCGCGATCCCGCACTCGGGGCGATGTTGTCGGCGTGTCCGGCAACGATCACCGGCCCGCGTGTGGCGTTCAACGCGTCCGCCACCCGGCCCAGAGCGACATCGAAATCCGCCTTGACCTTGGGCGAGCCGCTGGCGAACATCCCTGCCCCGGCCATCCGGACTGTGATCGTGTTGATATCCTGAAACAACTTGACCAACCCTTCTTCGATCTCGGCGGTCAGGAAACCTGCAACGCGCTTCAACTCTTCCTCGTCGTCGATGACGACCGGCACAGGCGGCGCGGTACGCTCCAGCGTGGCGACCCCGGTGGGCAACAGCACCGACAACTGCCCGATCACCCGTTCGGTGTCGCGCGACAGCGCGTGCGACAGGCCGATGAACCCGCCCCCCAAAAGCGCTGCCGTCACCGCCACAGCAATCCACACCGGTTTCCACGCCGTCAACCGCTTGTGCGGCTTGTCCAGTCCCGGCCAGTGGGGCGACAGATCATGCTCCACCTCGCCGCGCTGGGCGCGGATGATCCGGGCCAGTCCGGCGCGGATCGTCATGTGCCGTTCGGTCCCGCCCTGTTCGACGCGCAACCGCCCCTCAAAGCCCAGCGACAGACAGACATAGAGGAATTCAAGCAGGTCGATGTTCGTCGCCGGATCCTGTTCCAGCCGGGTCAGCAGGTCATAGAACCGGTCACCGCCCACGGTTTCGCGGTGAAAGGTGCCGACCATGCTTTGCTGCGCCCAGATGCTCGACCCGCCCCAAGGCGTGTTCAACACCACATCGTCCAGCGTGGCGCAGATCGCATAGCGCGCCACCTTGAGCTTTTGCGGATCGACCTGCGCCAACAGGGCGCGGGATTCAAACGCGCGCACCTCGGCCACCACCGAGCGGCGCAGAGCGTCCGGATCGGGATGCTGGGCGCGATTGCGAATTCGGCTGACCAGTGAAAACAGGGTGGCGGCGGCGGCGTTCAGCGGGTTCATGCCGGTCATCGCGCCCGCCACGGCGTCAGGGCCGGATGCGCCAGAGGGCGGAGTGGCCGGGTTCGGGGCCTGATCGGCGGCCGGGGCTGTTGCCGTCGGACCGGGGGCCGCAACGCCGCGCCGCCCGCCCGGATTGGGCCGGATCACCGTGCGATCGGTGTCCTCGGGCTCGGCGAACGGATCTTCTTCGGCCATGTCACTCCCTTCTTCGGATCACCCCTGACGGATCGCCCAAAGCTCCATTCTAAGCCCCGGGTAATCGCCCGAGACGTGAATCGCGATGCCGCCCGATGTGGTCATCTTGCCCCAATACGCGCTGGACGGATCAACCTCGAAATAGACCACCCCTGCGTGATATGGGATCTGGCGCGGCGCCACGGGCAGCGGACGCAGCCCAATCCCCGGCAAGGCCGAATTGACCAGCTGGCGAATTTCTTCGACCGGGCCGATCTTGGCCTGTCCGGCAAAGTGGCGGCGCAGCTTTTCGGCGGGAATGTCGGCATTCACTGCCAGAACGAATTCGGCGTTGCCGATCAGTTTGCGATCCGCGATCACCCCGACCGAGATGCCGTATTTGCGCGGTTCGATGGCGATGGACACTGCGCTTTGTTCCAGAACCGCCGACAGGAAGCGGCGCAGATCGCGGATCACCGGCTGAAACGTCGCCGTCAGGTCGTGGTGCTGATAGGGCGGAAAGGCAGTCGGTTTCTTTTCGGGTGCCATGAAGGCCGACAACTCGCCAGCCAGCGCGATACAGTCACGATAGAATGTGATCGGATGCAGGGTGTCGCAGGTCGTGAAATGGCGAAACCCCGGCAAGGCGCGGTTGATCGCGGCCAGCAACATGAAATCCTGTACCTCGGCCGCGCCCTTGGCCCCTGCCCCCGCGGTCAGCCGCCCGGCCAGCGCGGTAATCCGGTGGTTCAGCAGGCCTTCAAGTTCGCTGAGGAATCCAGCCAGCGGTTTGGCCGCCCGCAGATCAAGACAGGATGGCACAAAGCCGTCGTCAAGGATCACCTCCTGATCGGCGCGCACCTCGATGATGCGGGCGATCGGAATCACCAGACGATCCGCCAGATCATCGACGTCCAGCGCGAATTGCAGCCGCAACTTGCCCACTGCAATACGCACCGCCTTGCCGCCGCGCTGGGTTGCGTCCGTCACCTCGATTTCCGCCGGGCGCAGGCGGGCCGCCGACAGCTCGCTGCCGGTCATGTCAACCTCGGGCGCACCCTGACGGCGCTGGGGCACCGACAGATAAACGACACAGTCCTTCGTGTCGGTCGGCACATCCAGCGCGGGTGGGTGATCTTCGGATTCGGGGATACGGAACACCGTGCCGTCCTGGGTCAGACCGCTGGCCGATTTCAGCGCGAACTGACCGACCTTCAACACCTCGCGGTCGATCTCCAGCGTCGAGACACCCCAGGCATAGGGCGAGATACGCCGCGCCAATCCGCCAATCAGCGCCTCGGCGTAACGATCGGACTGTTGAAAGTGGTGCGGTTGCAGAAACAACCCTTCGTTCCACAGAACCTTTGCATCCCAAGACATCAGATGGCCCCCCGTATCGAACAGCGGCGGATCATTTCAGCCGCTCCAGTTGCGCCTGATAGGCCCGGGCGAATTCGCGCCCGAAGACATCGTGGAAATCGCTTTCCGCCTGATCCGAGATCTTTGCATACATCTGTTCGTAAACGTCCCAATAGCGCGCCTTCTTTCCTTGCAGCAGGCCCGACAGCCCGCCGCTGCCGGTGATCTGACCTTCCAGGGTTTCGGGTGAAAGCTGTTGCAGGATGCCTTTCAGCGCCGCCTCCATCGCCGTCATCACCGCGATCTCATGGGCCTTGATGTCGCCCAGCGCCTCGCGCGTTGCAGCACCTGCTTCAAGATAGCCGGTGGTGCGCGGCTTGACCATCGCTTCGACCGCCTGATCCGGGCTGATCGAGAATTTCAAAGGGTTGTTGCCGCCCTGCCGGATTACGGTTTGCTGAATTCGGAATTCGGATTTCAGACTGGCGCGGGTCATCAGGATGTCGCGCAGCCCCTCAATCATCACGCGCATGACCCCGCCCAACTGTTCCATGCTCTCGGGCAGATCGGCGTCGGAAATTTCCAGATCGGCAGCGCCCAGCGCCGCAAGAAAAGCGCGGGCGGCGGATTGATCGCCAGCGGGCGGGACAGGGGTGTTTGCGTGTCCGGATCCTGAATCAGGGGCCGTTTGGGTTTCAGCGGATCGCGGAGGACTTATCGGGCGATCGCGTTGCGAAACCGGATCCGTCCGCGCCGTGTCGTCGATAAATTCGGCGTCTTCGGGGATGAAGGCGGGCGCAGAGCCGAAATCAGGCTCTGGCTCGGCAAAGGGCGCGTCCTCGGTTCCTTGCGGTCCCTCGTCCGCAACCGGGGCGCCGGACAACATCAGGTCATCATCAAAGTCATCGGGGATGATCGCGCGGGCCGGACGAAACGCATCGCTGGCGGCGTTTGAATGGGTGGATTCGCTCGCCCCCTGACGGTGATCCTCTGCAAAGTCCGGATCAAGCGGCGCGGTGTCATCCTCGCCCAGCGGTGGCAGCAACCCGTCTTCGCCGAGGTCAGGACGGCTGACGGCGGCATGACCGCGCAAGGGCGCGCCATCGCCCAGCAGATCGTCGAGAAAATCATCAGCGCCCACCGGATCATCGCCCAGCAGATCGCCAAGCCCACTGTCGGCACCCAATCGCGACGGCGGCGGCGCATCTTCGCCGCGCGGCTCCATCGGGGCGGCCCGGCGGGTCTGGCGAATCTCAACCATCAGCTCGTAAGACCCAAGCGTCAGGATATCGCCATCGTTCAGCGGCACGGGAACCGGACCCAGCGGCGTCTTGCCGTAGTTCAGGAAGGTGCCGTTGGTCGACAGATCAATCACCACGACATTGCCGTCCCGATCCTCGATCGCGCAGTGGTTCTTGGAAATCACCTTGCCGGGGTCGGGCAGGCACAGGTCATTCTCGGCACCGCGCCCGACGGTCAGCGACGGGCCGACCATGGTGACCGGCGCACCCGATCCCGGCACCGTTCCGGTTGATTGGAAATGCAACGTGATCCCCATGCCGCCCCTCAACCGCCCACCAGCACAGTCGGCATACCCATCACGATGACACCACCATGCACCGTGCTGTCCCCCATTCGCGCCTGCGGCATGCCAAGGGTGATCACCGTGAATGATCCCAGAGCGATCGCATCCGGTGGGCCAACACAAACCGCCATGTCACCGATCCGCGCCGAAGGCATACCGCCGACCAGCACCGTCGGCGCCCCCGGCCCCGTGATCGGCCCGCCCACATGGGGGATCGGCGGCACCCCGGGTGTGATCATCGGGCAGACGTGTATATCAGTCAGGCGCGCGCAGGGTTTCATGGCGCGATTCCCTGTGCCGCACCCGCCCCGGGCCGTCCGTTGCCACCCCGGGCAATGTCCAGCGCCCGGTCGATCAGCATATCGTACCGTTCGGCCAGAGTGTCGGGCGTCGCACGGGACAGGGACATGACGTTCAGCGCAAAGACAAAGGTGCCGACAGCACCCGCCGGTGCCCGGTGCGCAGCCATCTCTCCGGTGCCAAGCCTGCCGTCGTGCATTGCCACGGCATTGCCGCACAGCGTGGTTTCATCGTCAGGGTCGGCGGTTTCTGCTGCAAGGCGCGCGGCCTCGCGGGTTTCATCCGTCGGCTTGAACACCCAGGCGCGGGCGGCGGCCAAGGGTGGCGGCAAGGGCGCGTCTTCAGACACCAGATCGCCCGCCGCAAGGCACCCCCACCAGATACATTCACGCGCAGGAAGTGCCGCCGCAAGCAGGCGGATCATGTCCGACCGCGCCGACACGCCGTCAAGCTCTGCCAGCACGGTTTCGACCGGGGCCGCCGCAGGTGATGTCAGCTTCACCGACAGCCGGGCATTGCTCAGCGCCAGAAACCGGCGCGCCGGTTCCTTTGGTATCTTTCGCAGATTGGCAAATCGTTCGCCCACTCGCCGCCTCCTAGTTGATCATCGTGATGCCGCCCTTCAGAACCAGCATCGCCTGACCCTGAACATTGACCATCGTCCCCTTGATATCGGTCTTCAACGTGCCGTCCATCGACGCCATCATCGCACCTTTGATCGTCACGCCCATCTGATCGATCTTGATCGAGCTGCCGCCGACCTTAAGCTCGATCGATTGCATCGCCTCCATGGTGATCTTGCCCAGATCGGCATTCACGGACACATTCCCCAGCTTCACCTTGGTCGCATGATTGCCCATGTCCAGCGTCTGGGTGTAGTTGCCCATTTTGATCGTGTCGCTGACATTTCCCTGTTTCACCGTGCGGTTCGCATCCAGGGTGACGGTCTGGGTCTCCTTGCCCTCGACCGTTTCATTCAGATCCTTTTTCACCTTGATCGTCTGATTGCCGGCGGCAACGGTGAAATCGTGGTCACCGGTCTTGACCGTCTCGCTCAGGTGCCGGTGCACCGTCAGCTTCATGTCGCCCTTGTTTTTATGCTCCAGCCCGACGGTGATTTCGGCGTCGTTCTTGACGATCTGGCGGAAGTCCCGTTCGGCCTGAAAACGCACCAGTTCGGCGCCCTTCTTGTCTTCGAACATCAACTCGTTGAACCCGCCGCCGCCCTTGGAGGAGTCGGTCTTGACCCCGCTTTGCGTCTTGTTGGCCGGCATGTCCCACGGCGGCATGTTGTCGGCGTTGTACAGCATCCCGATCACCAGCGGGCGGTCGGGGTCGCCATCCTCGAACTGTACGACAACCTCTTGTCCCATGCGCGGAATGGCGATGGCACCCCATTGCTTGCCGCTCCAGGGGGTCATGCAGCGAACCCAGCAGGTGGTGTTTTCATCCTTTTTACCGTCCCGGTCCCAGTGGAACTGGATCTTGATACGCCCGTATTTGTCGGTGTGGATCTCTTCGCCCGCCTTGCCGGTGACAAAGGCGGTGTGCACCCCGACCACCCGTGGCCATGGGGTGACCAGCGGCGTGCGGTACTGCAGCGTTTTGGGAACCGCCGAAAACAGGATCCGATAGGGATCGTCACCCGATCTTTCCGCCGCTTCGCCGCCGCCAAGCCCGCCGCCCTGCCAGACGGACAGATCCTCGCTGATGGGGGCGGAAACACCCAGCGGCGCGATGTCGCTGGGACGGGCGCGCATCAGATGGGTGGCGCGGATTACCATCCAATCGGCATTTTCTTCGGCCCGGGCGTGACCGTCCAGCTTGAACGTCCCGCCCACCTCAAGGTTCATCACATTGGCAGCGCCGCGAACCGTGTGGTGTTTGGCGGCCACGGCCTCCATGCCGATGCGGGCCCGCTGGCTGCCCAGGTCCGGTTTGCGGAAACGCCCCGGCGTGTCATAAAGCTCGTGGTCATTGCCCTTGTGGATCCCTTTCGGGATGGAACTGGTGGCCTTCAACGGCGCTGCCGGTGTTTCGAAATCAAAATCCGACAGCATCATCTTGCCGCTGGTCGCCGCCAGCCCCTTGCGCCAGTCGAACACATGAGCGCCCATCCGGTGCCCGGACTCGTGTAGTGGCACAAACGGCAGAACCGCCTTGCCCGGAACCGGCGTGTGCGATCCGACGCCATCGGCCAGCACGACCATCTCGCGCCCGTCCACCACCGGAAAATGGAAATAGATCCCTTCCTGTTCGCCAAGCCGGAACAGGAAGTCCAGATCAGTCTCGTCATACTGAACGGTGTATTCTCGCGGCTCATATGTGCCGTTCAACCGGTTTTTCAGATCGCTGGACAGACCATAATCGCCCAGCACTTTCTGGATGATATCCACCACCTTCATGTTCTGGAAAATACGGTTGTTGCGGCTGCGGGTCAGAAACCACATTCGCGGACGCAGCACGGCACGGTAATGGGCGGGGCCGGTGAAGATGCCCAGAAACTCGATCGAGACACAGATCCCCGGAAATACCCTTTCGCCGCCATCGCCGGTCTTGATCGCCACGCGCAGGGCACTGCCCAGCAGCGGTTCCAGATCAATCTCGCGGTCGGTACAGACGAATTCGATCACGGTTTCGGTCAGCAGGTTGATGCCTTCCTCGACCCGCGCGCCCAGAATGAACAGGGCATCGCCAAAGTCGCCCTCTATGCGAAGGCCGTGGGTTTCTGGATTCACCGGTCCGGGCATGGCGTGCTCCTGACGCGCGCGGCGTCGATTTCGGGGTGGGCCCGGCCCCGGGGCGTGGCCCGGGGTCGGATCCGCCTAGTCAAAACGATAGGCGAACTCGCCCTCGTTCACAACGATTTCAACCTTTTCCACCGCTTTGCCCTCCATCATCCGATTCAAGAATTCGGCCGAGATGTCGGGCAGCATGGTGTTGGTGACGATGGCGTCGATCATCCGACCGCCGGATTCCAGCTCCTGACAGCGTTCGGTAATCAACTCGACCACATCGTCGGTATAAGAGAACGGCACCCCATGCGCCGCCTCGACCCGTTTCTTGATCCGGTTCAGTTGCAGGCGCGTGATCTTGCCGATCATGTCGGGGGTCAGCGGATAATAGGGGATCGTCACCAGCCGCCCCAGCAACGCTGCCGGGAAGATCTTGAGCAATGGTTCGCGCAGCGCCTTGGCGATCCCTTCGGGCTCGGGCATCAGATCGGGGTCGGAACACATGTCCATGATCATGTCGCTGCCCGCGTTCGAGGTCAGCAGGATCAGCGTGTTCTTGAAATCGATCACCCGGCCTTCACCATCTTCCATCACGCCCTTGTCGAACACCTGAAAGAACACTTCGTGCACGTCGGGGTGGGCCTTTTCGACCTCGTCCAGCAGGACAACCGAATACGGCTTGCGCCGCACCGCTTCGGTCAGAACACCGCCCTCGCCATACCCCACATAGCCCGGTGGCGCGCCTTTCAGGCTGCTGACCGTATGCGCCTCCTGATACTCGGACATGTTGATTGTGATGACGTTCTGTTCGCCGCCATACATCACCTCGGCCAGCGCCAGCGCGGTTTCGGTCTTGCCGACGCCCGAGGTTCCGGCCAGCAGGAATACGCCAATCGGCTTGTTCGGGTTGTCGAGTCCGGCGCGTGAGGTCTGGATGCGTTTGGCGATCATCTGCATCGCGTGGTCCTGACCGATGACACGCTTGGCCAGATGGGTGTCGAGATGCAGCACGGTTTCGATCTCATCGCGCACCATGCGGCCCACCGGGATACCGGTCCAATCACCCACCACACTTGCCACCGCCTGAGCATCAACGATGGGCAGGATCAGCGGATTTTCACCCTGCAAGGCTGTCAGATCGCCATTGCGTTTTTTGAGTTGCGTCAAAAGATCGGCCCGGGTGGTATCGTCCAGCGGGCTGGGTGCTGCGGCTTCGGAGCCCGGTGCGGCCTCGACCGGGGTGCCCCCCTCGCGCAGCTTGGCGCGCAGGTCGAGTATATCCACGACGATGGCCTTTTCCGCGTCCCATTTGGCGGTAAGCTCTTCAAGCCGCGCCACTTCGCTGGCCTTCATTTCACCGATCACCATCTTGCGGTCGGTTGCATCATAGCCAGCGGTTTCGTCCCGCCCGATGATCTCAAGCTCGGTCTCCAGCGATTCAATCCGCCGGCGGGCATCGTCCACCATGGCCGGCACTGCATGCTGCGACACGGCAACCCGGGCGCAGGCGGTGTCGAGCACCGAAACCGATTTGTCCGGCAACTGCCGGGCGGGGATATAACGGGCCGAGAGGGCAACCGCGGCTTCGATCCCCTCGTCCAGCACCTGAACCTTGTGGTGCGCCTCAAGCATCGAGGCGATGCCGCGCATCATCAACGTGGCTTTCTCGACGCTGGGTTCTTCGACCGCGACGACCTGAAAACGCCGGGTCAGGGCGGGGTCTTTCTCGATGTGTTTCTTGTATTCCGCCCATGTGGTCGCGCCGATGGTGCGCAGGGTGCCGCGCGCCAGCGCCGGTTTCAAAAGGTTCGCCGCGTCGCCCGTCCCCGCGGCCCCGCCGGCCCCGACCAGAGTGTGCGTCTCATCGATGAACATGATGATCGGCGTCGTCGAGGCCTGAACCTCGTCGATCACGCTGCGCAGGCGGTTCTCGAACTCACCCTTCATTGACGCTCCGGCCTGCAACAGCCCCACATCCAGCGCCAGAAGCCGCGCATCCTTCAACGCCGGGGGCACGTCACCCCGGGCGATGCGCAGCGCGAAACCCTCGACCACTGCCGTCTTGCCCACCCCTGCCTCGCCGGTCAGGATCGGGTTGTTCTGGCGTCGGCGCATCAGAACATCAACGATCTGGCGGATTTCCTCGTCGCGGCCGACAATCGGGTCGATCTTGCCGTCGCGGGCCTGTTGCGTGAGGTCGGTGCAGAATTGCTGCAATGCCTCTTCCTTGCCCATGGCAGCAGGAGAGCGCGCGCCCGATGCCTCGCCCGGCTCGACACCGCCGCCGGTGCGGCTGCCGTCTTGCGGCGACAGGCGATCCTCGGGGGATCCGTCGACAATCCGTTCGAAATTCTCCGACAGGTCGTCAGATTTGACCTTGCCGAATTCGCCCGAGATATTCAGCAGCCCACCGCGCAGGCCCGGGGTTTTCAGCAGCCCCAGTATCAGATGCCCGGTGCGCACCTGATTGGACGAATACATCAGCGAGCCATAGACCCATGCGCGCTCCATCGCTTCTTCAAGATGGGACGACAGGTCGGAAATGCTGGTGGCGCCGCGCGGCAGGGCATCCAGCGCCTTTTGCATGTCGGCGGCGATGCGGGCCGGGTCCAGATCGTAATGCTTGATGATCCGCAGGATATCGTTGTCCTGCCCCTGAAGGATCTGCGCCAGCCAGTGCACGATTTCCACATAGGGATTTCCGCGCATTTTGCAGAACACCGTGGCGCCCTCGACCGCCTGATATCCGACCTTGTTCAGCTTGCCGAACAGCGCAACCCTGCTGATCTCTGTCATCTGACGGTCCCCCCATATGGGCCTTCGGCCCTGTTGTCATTGATCGGCGGCACAAGATACAGATCGTCCGCATCCCGTGCCTCCGGCCGTGTTCCGATCCAGCCGGTCTGCCCCAGCCGCGTGTCGCCGCCCAGACTGGCACGGGGCACTTCGGCGGCGCGCAGCACCAGATTGACGTCCCAGTCCAAGGCGTCGCCCGCAAAGCTGCGCACAATCGCCGTGAGACGTGCCAGTGCCGCGCCGCCGGGCAGAAGCGTGCGATATTCATCGACAGTCAGCGGGCCGATATGCAGGCGAAACTTGGCGCTGCGTGACCAGACCCGGTCACCGATCCCGGTGCCCTGCCCAAGCCCGACACGGGCACCAAGCTGCCAGCGGTCATCGGGCTCCAGCGGTAACCAACTGCCGACAAACTGTTGCACCCGCACCGGCGCGCGAAAGAACGCGGCAAGCATGGATTCCAGTCCCGCCGCGTTTTTCGGTCCACGGGCAAGGTGGCCGGTAAAGTACCGCCTTGCCATGTCGGGCATGGCGTCGCGGCCCTGTAACGCGCCACCGGCATGGCCCGAGAGCGCTGCAACCCGCGCATCCATCCCGTCGCCCGCATCACGATCAAGCCCCGGTGCAGGCTGGCCGGTCGTCCAAGCACGATAGAACAGCGACAACAGCCGATGGGTCAGCATGTCGGCAAAGGCGGCCAGCGTCGGGTCGCGAAAGCTGTGTTTCCGCTCGCGGACATATTCGGTCAGATGGGCGGGCATCGGGCCGTGCGCTCCGAACAGACCAAAGGCAAGATTGCCCAACCGCCCGGGGGTCTTGCCACAGGGCGGTGTGAATGCGGTCAGCGTGCTGCGGGCGAATGCCATTGACGGTTCCTGCCCCAGACGTACGGAATCCTGACGCGGGCGGCTGGATTGCCCAAGACGCGGGGCGTCGGGGCGCGCCGCCTCGATCATCCGCAGGGCCAGAAATATGTGGTGGGCAGATGGATCGCGGGCCAGTCTTTCGAGATGGCTCAGATCATCCGACCCAGACCTTTCTCGGGTTGCCATCTTGCGATCTCTCCGCGTTGGGGGGTTTTCAGAACGGTTTCGGTGAATGAATTGAGCGTAACGTAATTGGCCATGAACCGCGCCAGAACCGACACCAGCAGATAGGGGCCGGCGCCTTCAAAATGGTCTTCGTCACAGTGGATCGCAATTTCCAGACCACGCACGGCGGTGGACAGTGTGTCGTCGGCCATCCGGCGCACGATGGGGCGGGTTTCAACCCGCTGGATCCCCTCAAGCCGCCGTTGCAACGTGCGGTCGCCGCTTGGTGCGTAAAGCCCGATCAGCTCGCGCAGGCCCTCGGCGCCGGTGCCGTGTTCGGTGTCGACCAGAGACAGATAGTTCAACGACAGATTGGAAATCAACCGCCAGGCACTTTCCCCCTGCGCCAGCGTCGGGCGCGGGCGGGTGGGCGACACCGGCGTGCGGATCGACAGCACCGGCCCCCCGGCTGACAGATGAAACACCCCGGACCCGCCCGTGGGCAACAGCATTGGCAGATCGCGATTGGTGACCATGGCACGCACCGCCAGTTGCGTCAGCCCGGCGCCGTAAGGTGCCTGCGTCCGGTCGACCAGCGACAGGTACATTTCCGACCCGAGGTAATTGGTGCGCGCGCCCTTGAGCCGCTCACGCTCGGTCCGTTGGCGCATCTTGCGCGATTGGCTGTAATAGGCGTTGCCGGTGCCGCTGGCGGCGGTGAATTCGTCGGACGAATAAAACGGGCGAAACGGAATGTCATCTTCGCCACCGCCACTGATCCCGGAAACGTCCAGCAGACTGAACACCTCATATTCCAGCGGCGCGGTACGGTCGGCGACGACATGCTGCTCGACATCGGCAGTGGTGACCAACACCCGGTCACAGCGTTTCTCGAACAGGTTGATCGCGGGCACACAGTTCAGCCGGAACGCCGCAGGGGTGACGGCAGTGGCGACATCGTCGCGGCCATTGCGCAGCAGAATATACAGATCGACCGCGTCACCCTCGCTGCGCGCCATCGCCCGGTTCAGCCCGCAAATATCGACGAAATGAAACCGCTCGGGCAGTGCGAAATACTCCTGCAACAGCCGGTATCCGTCCAGCGACCGGCGCGGCACCGGCAACAGCGCGTCGGCGCGGGACATGCCGCGCTGTTCGATCCCGCCCTCAAGCGGCAACACCCAGTCGGCGCGCCGGTCGGTCGAGCGGGCCACGACGCCTTCGCAATCGGCACAGAGCAGTTCATGCAATTTCCAGCCGTCACTGGCCCCTTCGCCCAGATACAGGGTCAGCCGGTCCAGCGGCAGATCGCCCAGCGGTGCCCCGCCCGGACGGCGCAGCCGCAGCCGGATCGCCGCCCGCGCCGCACCCGCAGTTCCGTTGGCGGCAACACCAGCCGCCACCAGTTCGCCGCGCCCGTCGATATATTCGGCCTCGGCGATTTCGATCGGCCACAGGGTCACGTCATGGGCGGTGGTAAACACACAGGCCGTCTGAGTGCCCAGCGCCGGAACCGAGCGCAGCTGCGTGCCCCGCGCCAACAGCGCGCCGTCCTCAAGACTGCCGCCAGCAATATCGGGCACAAGTTCGGCGATCATCATCGACGGCGTCGGCGCCATCAGATGTGGATAGACGATATCGAGCAAGTGATTGGTAAAGGCCGGATATTGCAGCTCAAGCTCAAGTTGCACCCGCGCGGTCAGGAACGCGACCCCCTCAAGCAGACGTTCGACATAGGGGTCCAGCACCTCGGAGGCGTCCATCCCCAGACGCGCGGCGACCTTGGGATAGGACTGGGCAAATTCTCCGCCCATCTCGCGAAGAAAGCTCAGTTCACTTTCGTAATGGCGCAGCAGGCGGGTATCCATCTTGGTTATCGCTGTTCCTCTAGGGTGACTTCTCCGGTGGTGATGTCGATCTCGCTGCGCAGGTACAACGACAGCGGGATCGGCTCGGCCCACATGTCGGCGACGATGTCGAAGGCGACGACACACTGGCGGCCATCGGTTTCCTGCCGCAACTGGATATCCAGAGTGCCTTCGTTGATCCGTGGCTCGAACCGGCGGATCGCGGCCTGCATCATCCTGCGGATTCCATGGGCGCGTTCTTCGGTCGAGAAACCGCCCGACGGATCGGGAACGCCATAGTTCAGCACGGAATTGGCAACATGGGGATATCGCTCGCTGTCCAATGCCGACCCGAGGCTGGTGGCATTCAGCAGCCAAGACAGATCGCGGCGAACGATATCGCGCAGACGGTTGATGTCGATGACCCGCCGGTCCGGCGCCTCGCCGGATTTCTCCGGTTCGTCGTCGGTCAGCCGGTCCAGCAACGAGGGCTGAAGGTGTTCGCTGATCGTGCGCTCAACCACCGGGAGCATCCGCTTCGGGGGCATCCATGATCAGTGTCCGCAGATCCATCAGCCCGGTATCGCCGGTTTCGGTCGTCAGCAACCGCTGGCCAAGGCCGACAAAGGTATCGCCGCCCGCATCCAGCCAATCGGTCCGCCGCGACAGCCGCGCGGCATCGTCGCCCCGCTCGGCCGTCCCGGCATAGCGGGTGGGGATCAGCGCCACAGTGTCGCCGCCGTTGTGCAGGGTCAGATGTGCGGCACTCCAGACGCAATCGCGCAGATCGCCGGGTTCTTCGACCACCAGTTTCGCGATGGCAGTGAACGGCATCCAGAAATAGCGCCCGTTGACGACGATTTCCAGAACCGGACCAAGCCGCATGTCGGCATCGGCGATCCATTCAAACCGCGTATCGTTCAGCGTACCGCCACAAGATGGTGCCAGGTCAAAGGCGCGCGCCCGCAGATCGGCCGCTTGCTGTGGCTGTCCACCGGCCAGCGCCTTGACCGCCTGCCCCAGCAGCGCAATCCATTCGGCAGGTTCACCAAAAACCAGCGGATCCTTTTCGCCGGTGAACACCTTTTCGCGGAACACCTCACAGATGATCGCCTCGCGGTATGTCTGGGCCATGGGCAGCGCCGTCGGGTCAAGCTCGGCACAGAGTTTCAGCTGCGTGATCGCACGTTTCCAGTCGCCCCGAACACAGAGCAGTTGAAACAGAAAAATGCGCAGCTTTGCATCGGCGGGTTTCGCACGTACCTGCGCCTGCAACGCGTCAAGCGCGCCGTTCAGATCGCCTTGACGGACAAGTTCGGCGGCATCGGCAGTCATGCGCAATCTCCCGTCAGTAAAAAAAAGGGCCCGTCACCGCAGAACGCGGGAACGGGCGGGGTTCATCAGAACGAGTCGGCCTTGTTGGCCGCGATGTCGTACTTGAATTCGGGAAGCGCACCCGCGCCGCCGGTTTTCAGCTGTTCGGTGTACTTCATGTGGAAGCTGCCGAAATTCAGCGTGATGTTTTCGGTCAGCCGGTCTTCGCCGCCCGATCCGCCGTTGCTGATCGAGGACACGATCAGATCCTTGATGTGCAACAGGATATATTCCATCTGCGTGCCGCCGGCTTTGCGCACCACCAACTTTGCCTCGCCGATATGTTTACCGGTTGCGCAGTGCTGCAACAGGATCGGCGACGACTTGTCGATATATTTGGTGAATGAAATGTCCTGAAAATTGGCCTTGCCAGCCCCCGACCCGCCGCCCATGTGGGTCGAGCCGCTGTTGCTGACGCCCCAGGACCAGGCGAGAACGTCAATCTCATCCTTGTGTTTGTCATCCTGAGACTCGCCTTTGATGTCGCCAATCTTGAAAAACTGGTCAACAGCCATGGTAATGCTCCTTCGTCATTGCGGCGACCGTGGCCACCTGGGTTTGAAATGGTTCCGCGCGAAATTCGCACGGTTTCAAAATCGTCATGCCGTCTTTTCCGACGGCACCTTCGACACCAGCCGCAGGGACACAGACAGCCCCTCAAGCTGGTAATGCGGGCGCAGAAAGAACTTGGAGGAGTAATAGCCGGGATTCCCCTCGACCTCTTCGATCACGACCTCGGCGGCGGCCAGCGGCTTGCTTGCCTTTGCGGTTTCCGAGGAATGCGCCGGAGAGGCATCGACATACTGGTTGATCCAGTTTTGCAGCCACAACTCCATGTCGTCCCGGCTTTTGAAAGAGCCGATCTTGTCGCGAACCATGCATTTTAGGTAGTGGGCAAACCGGCAGGTGGCGAAAAGATAGGGCAGACGCGCCGCCAGATTGGCGTTCGAAGTCGCGTCCGGATCGTCGTATTCTGCAGGTTTGTGCAACGACTGCGCGCCGATAAACGCCGCCATGTCGGTGTTCTTGCGGTGGATCAGCGGCATCATCCCAAGTTTGGCCAATTCTGCCTCGCGCCGGTCGGAAATGCCGATTTCGGTCGGACATTTCATATCCACACCGCCGTCATCGGTCGGAAAGGTGTGGGTTGGCAGGTTTTCGACCGTACCACCGGATTCAACCCCGCGGATGCGCGAACACCAGCCATATTCCTTGAAGCTGCGGTTGATGTTGGTGGCCATGCCATAGGCGGCGTTGACCCAGGCGAATTTGTCGCTTTCGGCCTGTCCGACATCCTCTTCGAAGGCGAATTCTTCGATCGGATTCTGTTTCGCACCATAGGGCTGACGACCAAGGAACCGTGGCATGGTCAGGCCCAGATATTTTGAATCCTCGCTGTCGCGCAGGGATTTCCAGCCGGCATATTCCGGTGTGCTCATGACCTTGGCAAGGTCACGGGGGTTGGCCAGTTCCTGCCAGGATTCGAAATTCATCAGCGACGGATCGGCGCCGGTGATGAACGGCGCATGGCAGGCCGCAGCGACCTTGGCCATCTCGCCCAGAAGTTCGACATCGGGTGCCGAGTGGTCAAAGTGGTAATCGCCCACAAGACAGCCATAGGGCTCACCGCCGAACTGTCCGAATTCTTCTTCGTACAGTTTCTTGAAGATCGGTGACTGGTCCCAAGCTGCACCTTTGAACTTGCGCAGGGTCTTGTGCAGATCCTTTTTCGAAATCGCCATCACGCGGATTTTCAGCTGTTCGTCCGTCTCGGTGTTGTTCACCAGATGGTGGAGCCCGCGCCACGCCGATTCCAACTGCTGAAATTCGGCGTTGTGAATGATTTCATTCACCTGCTGGGTCAGCTTGCGGTCGATCTCGGCGATCATTGACTGCAACGAATGCAGCACGTCGTTCGAGATCAGCGAGGTGTTTTCAAGCGCCTGCGCCGCGAGTGTTTTCACCGCATTTTCGACAGCGGCCTTGGCCGTGTCTGTGCGCGGTTTAAAGTTCTTTTGCAGCAGGGTGGAAAAGTCGCTGTCTGCGGTTTCTGTCGCGCCTTCGGCGGCGGCAGACTGGGTTGCTTCTTCGGCCATTGTCGCGCCTCCCTATTCTTTGTCGTCTGCGGGCGCGGGCGCGGCGGCCAGCGTCTTGAGCAGCTCTGGGTTGTTCATCGTCTCGGCGATCAGTTCTTCGGCACCCGGCTTGCCGTCCATATAGCTCATCAGGTTTGACAATTCGTTGCGGGCATCCAGCAGCTTCTTCAGCGGCCCTACCCTTGCGGCGATGGCCCCCGGCGAAAAGTCCTCCATGCTTTCAAAGGTCATATCGACCGACATATTGCCCTCGCCGGTCAGGGTGTTGGGCACCGAAAATGCCGCGCGCGGCTTCATCGCCTTCATCCGGCTGTCGAAATTATCGACATCTATTTCCAGAAACTTGCGGTCGGCGATGCCCGGCTGGGCCACTTCGGATTTACCGGCCAGATCGGCCATTACGCCCATGACGAAAGGCAACTGCACTTTCTTTTCGGCGCCATAAAGCTCTACGTCGTATTCGATCTGCACGCGGGGCGCGCGGTTGCGGGCAATGAATTTCTGCGAACTGGACATCGCTGTCTCCCTGTCGGTCTGAGCGTTTTCGCGTTGGTTTCATGTTTAGTGGCGCGGGCCACGGCCTGTCACTCCGGGTTTTCCATACCTCCGATCAGATTCAGGTTGTCGACGCCGGCGGGCGCCAGATCGCGGACAATGGTCATGAAGTCCGCACCGATCAGGCGGCGCGCACGGTGCAAAAGGATTGGCAGCGGGCTGGACGGTTCATGATCAGCATAATATTTGATGATCCGGTCCAAAGCCTTTTCCACATCGGCGGGCGACTCGATGGCCCCCGGAACCGCCGCCCGAGCAGTGGACGGCGCATTTTCCGAAGCCGGAACAGCACCGGCGCTGGCATCGCCCTGCACCGGTTCAGGCTCGGCCACGTCAACAAGCGGTGCCAGTGCAACACGGGCCTTTTTCAGCAAGGATTGCAGTGCATCCAGATTTGGTCCCTGCCCCGGCAAACGTTCATCAAACACCCCGTTGATCGCGACGACATCGGCAAGGGCGGCATCGATTGCCGCGAAAATCTCTTGCAGGGTTTCGGCGGGCGTGTCCTGAAAGGCGGCCGAAACGGTCTGCGCCGTCGGCGGATTGTCCATGCCGGCGGGCGGCGCGGACTCACCCTCGGCGATGGCCATATCGCGCAGGGACAGGCGGCCAAAATTCGGGCTGAGGGTCAGAGGCGCGCTGCGCACGGCCGCCAGCAATGTCGAAGCATCGCTCAGCCCCAGCACCGCGTTGACCCGCATGGTTGGGTCGTCGTCATCTTCGGCGTCGAGCTGTGGATGGCAACTGTCCCAGTAGTCCTCAAGGCAGCTGCGGAGATACCCCGTTGCCTCGGCCAGTCCGGCAAAGCCGTGCAGCCGTGTCGCCGCATAGCCATAGAGGATCGCGGCCCGCAGATCGTTGGATTGCGACAGCACCGCAACTGCCCGTTCGACGATCAGCTTCGCGTCGGGTTCCTGCGCGGCGATGATCTCGCTTCCCGCCTGTCGCTCTTCCTCGGGGCGGGCCGCAAGCAAAAGGTCGGTGAACAGTTTTTCATATTCAAGGTTTTCGCCACTGGGGGCGTCTTCGCCATGGATCTGGGCAAAAATTGACACGCAGCACTCTCCGCAAGGTCTAAAATATGTTGACCGTCAAAAAAATGCCGCAAGGAAACACCCGACAGACGGATGACTGTCAAAATATATCGACGCCGGCAGAACTTTGCCGGTCTTCAATCAAAAATGTCTTTCCCGGCTGCGCGAACCTCTGACGGGTTCTGACGATCCTTAAGGTGACGTTAGGTCACAAAGATTGGTAAAGCAATAAAATTGGTCCGGGGTCGCACGCCTCTGTGCGGCAACGGATCGAGAGGTGGTGTCGCAAGATCCGACTCCGAAAACGTCTCGCATTCGTCACTATCGCGGGAAATCGACCGGAAACTGATATTCACCATTGACCGAAAACCGTCCGACCGGGCACCAATTGTGAAAGTTGGGAGAATTTCCAGATGATCAAACATGCATCCCGCACTTGCGCCACTGCCCTGACCATGACCGTTCTGGCCGCCGTGCCGGGATGGGCGCAGGACGATCCCGCACCACGGGGTGAACATGTGACTTTGCTGGGCATCCCGTCGGGAACCGTCGCACCCGGCGGGTTGGCCTTTGTCAGTCTTGCGGGCACCACCAACCGCGTCGATGCGCCCGACACGCAAGACGGATCGCTGGCCTTCGGGCTGGGCTTTGGCAGCGCGGAAGACGGAATCGGCGTGCAATTCACCACGCAGATCACTTCGCTGACTGACGACTTTGGCGACTCGGGATATCTTGCCCTGAAATTCTCGCGCCGGGTCGTGGCAAGCGACAATCCGGTCTATCTGGGCCTGTCGCTCGACTATCTTACTCCATGGGGAGATGTGGATGGCCGCGACCCCGAGGCGGCATTGTCTTTGACCAAATTCACACGTCTGCAATTTTCGGAAACCACCTCGCTGCCGGTTATGTTTACCCTTGGCGCGGGCACCGGAGTGCGCAACAACGATACCGACCCGGGGATCTTTTTCGGCGCCGGGATCGGGCTGAATGAGAACCTCGGCGTCAGCGCAGCCTGGAGCGGGGAGTATGCGGACATCGGCGCGTCGTTCCGCTTTGACGGGGTCGACAATCTGGGTATCAGCGCCACTGTGCACGATGTATTCGACCAGAAAGACAACCGTCGGCTGACCGTTGCCGTGAACTATTTCCTGCAGGATCTGTTCTGACATGATGACAAAATTCAAAATTCTCGGTGGTGCCGCGGTCGTTCTGGCCCTGACGCTGCCTGCCCTTGGCGGCGAAGGTTCGGAAAACCCCACGGGTCCGACATTCGTGCCACCTTTCGTACCGCCGTTCACCAGCCCGGTCTTCGTGCCGCAGGACCTGACGAAACCATCGGAGCGGCGCCGGATCATCAATACGACAGGCATCGGCACGGGAATCGGCACCGAGATTTCGCCGACCGCAACCACCAATCTGATCCGGGGCATCAACAGCGCGCAGACCTTCTGTGCCCGTCTGCCTGATCTGGCGTACCGGATTGATTGCCTGTCGAACCAGTTGGAGCAGGTGGCCGAAGCCATCCCCGACACCGGCGAATATACCGAGGCGAAACAGATCGTCCAACAGGCAGCGCGCAAGTTGAACGCCACGGCCCGGCGCAATGCATCGCCCAGCAAACGCCCCGCCAACCTGCGTGCGCCCGGCGTGGCACCCCAGCGCAGCACCCGGCCGATCGTGCCCATCCGTCCTGAACGGTTGGCGCAGGCAACGGCCGAAGCGGTGGCCATCGTCGAAGAGGCCGAGACCCTGCTGTTGCGCGCGTCGCAAACATCAGAGCGCCGCAAGGTCGCCTATCAGCAGATCGCGCTGGCCGTGGGATCGACGAAGGTCCTGTTGCGCGCAAGCTGAACCGCCGCTGAAAAAAGCGCCTCTGGCAGGCCGGGTCAGGAAACCCCCCGTATCCTCGGACTGGCGAATTTGCTAGGCTGACACATTGATGGATGGGATTGGGGAGCGGACGAATGGCACGGACTGGCTTTATGAAACAGGGCGTGTGGGCCGCCGTTCTGGCGTTGTCGGCGACCCTCCCCGCGCTCTCTGCGGCTGCACAGGACAACCCTTTTTCCGGTGGATGGACGCTGAATGCGGACGGTTCCGCCCTGCGCTTTCAATCGGTCAAGAACGAAACAAAGGTCGAATCGTCAAGTTTTGCCGCCTATGAGGGCACAATAGCCGAGGATGGAACAACCACGATCCGCATCAAGCTGGATTCGGTCGATACCAAGGTTGATCTGCGCAATGTACGCATGCGGTTCCTGTTTTTCGAAACCTTCCAGTTCCCCGAGGCGGTTCTGACGGCCACCATCGACCCCGCGCTGCTGGCTGATCTGCCTCAGGTGCGGCGCAAGCGGATCACGATTCCCTATGCGCTGAGTCTGCATGGGGTTGAAAAGCAGGGCGAGGCAGAAGTCGCGGTGACCCTGATCAGCGATGATCTGGTGGCCGTCGCCTCGGGCGCGCCGATATCGGTTGCTGTGGCGGACTATGGGCTGGAAAATGGCATCCGCAAACTGGAAGAGGCGGCGAACGTCAAGATCGTGCCCTCCGCCACGGTGAGTTTCGATTTCACCTTTGCGCGCAACACCTCGGGGGCGGCAGTCACCGCCGCCGCCGTCCCTGCCGCCCCTGCCCCTACCCCGGCCGATACAGCACCCGCTGCGGCGGTGGAAACAGCGGGTAATTTCGATCTTGCGGCCTGCGTCGGGCGGTTCGAAATCCTGTCGCGCACCGACAACATCAATTTCACCTCGGGCAGTGCCACGTTGGACCCCGACAGCTTCTTCCTGCTCGACTCGATCGTGGACATCGTGCGCCGTTGCCCCGGCCTGCGGGTCGAGGTGGGCGGCCATACCGATGACCTGGGCAGCGACGCCACCAATCTGCGGCTGTCGCAACGGCGCGCAGCCTCGGTTTCGGAGTACCTGACAACCAAGGGCGCCGATCCGGCGCAGATCACCCCGACCGGATATGGCGAAGCACGCCCCGCCTTTTCCAACGACAGCCCCGACAACCGCCGCCGCAACCGCCGCATCGAATTCGCGGTCCTGAACGGATGATACGATGACCCTGCCCGCCTCCCGCGTATTGGTGACATTTGCCGCGCTCGCTTTGCTTTGTCTGGCAAGCACAGTCGCAGCCGCGCAGGAGCGTCTGGCGCTGGTGGTGGGAAACGGTAAATACGACGCGGTGCCGAGCCTTGATAATCCGGTATCGGATTCACGGCTGATCGCCCGAACGCTTGAACAGGCGGGGTTTACCGTGACGCTGCTGAACGACGTGCGACAGACCGATCTGATCCGCGCCATCGGCAGGTTCGGGCGCGATCTGCGCACCGCCGGAAGCGAGGCAACCGGCCTGTTTTATTACGCGGGTCATGGGGTGCAGTCGTTTGGCAACAACTATCTTTTGCCCAGTGATGTCGCGCTGACCGACGCCGCCGATCTGGCGCTGGTCGGGGTCGAGGCGCAGGCGGTTCTGCGGCAAATGGCCTCTGCCAAGAACCGCACGAATATCGTGATCCTTGACGCCTGCCGCAACAATCCCTTCATCGACATTGCCGACATGGACGACAACGGTTTGGCCGAGATGAAGGCACCCACCGGCACATTTTTGTCCTATGCCACGGCCCCCGGCGCGGTGGCGCTGGACGGAGAGAGTATCAACAGCCCGTTCACCGCCGCGCTGGCCGCCCATCTGACCGAACCGGGGGTGCCGATCGAACAGATGTTCAAAAGTGTCCGCATCGACGTTTTGCGTGCGACCAACGGAACTCAGGTGCCTTGGGATACCTCGTCGCTGACCCGCAATTTCAGCTTTGTCGAAGCGCCCGAAATCGACCGTGAAAAGGCTGCCGATGATGCGCTGTGGGCCTCGATCAAAGGCACCAGCGATCCGGTTCAGATCCTGCTGTTTCTGCGCGCCAACCCCGCCAGCCGCCACAGTGCCGAGGCGACGGCCCTGCTCAGCCGTCTGATTGCAGCCGAGGCATCCCCGACCGGGACCGACAGGCTGGCCGCCGTCACACCCAACGAGCCCTCGCGCGCCGCGCCCGCGATCGATCCCGATACGGGCCCGGAGTCTGATCCCACTGCGGATCTGCCCGGCGAAAGTGAACGGGAGATGATCGAACGCGCCCGCACGTCGGGACAGAAGGCGGATTATCAGGCCTATCTCGATGTCTGGCCCGAGGGCACCTATGCCGAACTGGCCGCCTTTGAAATCACGATCCTTGACACGAAGCCCGCAAATTCTGCCGCCCTGCCGGTCGAACCTGCCCCCGGAGCTGCCCCCGAACCTGCAGCGGAACCCGTAGCCCAGCCTGCCCCCAACAACGGCGAGGCGGTCACCTTTGATGCACCCCTTGCGGTTGGCGGCGACGGCGTGGTCGGCCGGACTCTGGAACAGCTGATCACCGGATCGCCATTGTTTCCCCCGATCGAGGGGCTGCCCGAAGAATACTGGAAAAATCAGAACTGCTCCGGATGCCACACTTGGCAGCGCGAAAATCTGTGCATTCAGGCGCAGACCTATCTCAGCGCGAATGCCGAACGCGCGCTGTCAAAACAACATCCATACGGCGGCGGGTTCAAGGCAAACCTCAGACGCTGGGCAGAGAACGATTGCAAATAGGTGATCAGGGTGCAGCCCGGGTGGTGACGAAGAAATAGAACCATTCGCCGCGAAAATCCGGCTGATCGCCCGCCTTTGCCACCGCTATGCGGTCGCGCAGAAATTCAAGATAGGGTCCGGCAGGTTCTACCAGCGGGCGGATGCCGTCGTACAGCGGCACCGAACTGGCGAAGGCCACCATGATCTCTTGCCCGAAAGGGGGTGAAACGGTGATCGTGATTGCCCGCTTGCCATCCGGACCAAAGCCCACGCGCTGCAATTCGCGCGTGTCTATGGCGCGCAGGGGCACAAGTTCGTTGGGTTGCAGGTGCAGCACCTGACCCTCGGCATCGAAGAAATCCACATAGAAATAGGCCGGGTAATCCGGGCCGCGCACCTCGAACTCCAGCAGTTCACCTTCGCTGAACTCACTGACGGCGGCAAAGGGCACATCGCCCACCACCCGCGGATCGCCCTCCTGATCGTCAGACTGCGGGAGCCCGACCGCATCAATCGCCGAAAGAATCCCGCATTGTGGCCGCGGCAGGATCATCACCTCGTCCAGCACCGGAATCGCCTGCCCGACTTCGACCCTCAGCGCCTGCATCACCGGCCCGCGCAGCCCGTCCTCGGGCAGATGACCCCGCACTCGCAGGTGCCCGGTTTCGGGATCGAACACGGTTTGCAGCCGCGCACAGGGCACCTCCGCCAGCAGCGCGCCGATCCGGTCGCGGACCTGCGGACCATCGGCGACAGGATCGCCCGCCCGGCTGAACGCCTGAATCGCGGCCAGCGACACGGGGTCAAGCACCGGCGCATCACCGCTCCAGGCCAATGCGGCGGTCTGCCTGCTGCTGTCGGGGGTCAAGGGAGGTGCGGCGGCGGCGCTGGGGGCAACGCTGGCCACGGATGCCGCATCCAGCGGGATCGGCAGCGGTTCGCCCCCTCCGGCTGGTGTCGGGGCGACGGCTGCCGCTGTCCCGGCCACAGCATCCAGCGGGGCGGCGGGCGCGGACCCCGGCAATACAGGCACGCCTTGCGGCGGCAAAACCGGCGAAGGAGCGGACGCGGGGGCAATCCCATCGGCCCGGACAGCCGCCGGGACGATGCGTGCAGTCTGCCGGGCCGACAGGGCAGTCCCGGCCAACGCAGAGGTCACCGCATCGGCGGACGATACGGCAACTCCGACCTGCACCGGAGCCGCAACGCGGGCTGGCTCTGCCTCAGGCGTGACAGAAGCCACAGAGGGCAAAGCGACGGTGGCAATACGGGCCGGTGTCGCCATCGGGGTCACGACAGAAACGGCTTCGGGCGAAGCAGACAGCGCAACCGCCGCCACAAGATCCGGCGCAGATTCGCGCGCAGTCACGGCGTTGGAATCGGGTGGCATGGTCACCGCGACGGTAGCAGGCGCAGATTCAGCCGTGGCAACCCCGGCATCGGGCAGATTCGAAACCACAGCAACGTCGGTGCGGACGGTTTCGTCCAACCGCGCCGCCGCCAAGGGGGCTGTCGGCATCGGCTGTGTCCCGGGATCGACCGGTGCCATCGCCATCGCAGGGGGTGAGATTTCGGCGGTGGCAATCCCCGCTTCGGGTGCAAGCGGGGACAGCGGCGCACCTGCCCCGGCGGCTGTATTCACCCGCGCGCCCTCCAACGGCGCAGCCACACCGGCGCGCGCAACGGGTTCGATCGGTGCCATCACCATCGCGTCGGGAGGTTCCGTCGGCAGCCGATCCGCCTCTTGCGTGGCAACGAGCGGCACAGCCGGATTATCCACCGGCGCGGCGCGCGTTCCCTCAGCCGCAAGTGCGGCCACCGCCCGCCCCCCCGCCTCTGCCGGCGCAGCACGGCGCACCGGAATTGCCGCACCCCCTGCCCTTGCGCCCACGGGTTGCGACTCGGACGCGGCATCGGCATCAGCCGTCTGTTCGTCGGCACGGTTCTGGGGCACGGGATAGGCGGCAATATCAAACTCCGGCTCGGACAGCGTCGGAGCAGGTGGCGGGCCGGGGCGCACCGCTGCCATCACCAGCACAGCCAGCCCGGTGTGCGCGAGCAGCGACACGACACCGCCCGCAACCCAAAGAGCGCCACGCATCACCCATCCCCCGGGGTCAGCACCAACACGACCCGGCGCGCGCCCAGCGACTCGGCCCGGGCCGACAAAGGCAACACATCGCGCAGCCGCGCAGCCCGGTCAGCATTGATCCGCACCAGCGTTTCCGGCGCCCCGTCCAGCCGTGCCGCCAGTTCCTCGAACGCGCGATCCAGCGGCAGAACAACCCCGTCCAGCGCCAGATCACCCGTGGCCGACACCGACAGAGTGATCCCGCCACCGGGCATGTCGGCGCCGCTGACCGCGATCGGCGGCAATACATCAAAGGGTGCGGTGGCATCCATCCGACCAACCAGCATGAAAAACACCAGCAAAAAGAATACCACGTCGATCAGCGCGACGATGGTTTCGGGCGGCGTGCGGCGGATCGGACGCGACAGCTTCATGGGTCACCTGCGGCATGCAACTTGCTCATCGTGCATTGTGGAAATCGAAGGCTCATGACGCACCTCCGGGATGCGACAAGTTCATAACGCACCTCCCGGATGCGACAGCAGCATGGCGCAGCCAAGGGTGCGACCGGCTCATGGCGCACCCTCCAGCCGCACGATCCGCAACCGCCCCGCGCCGCCCTGAACGGCAGCATCCATCAGCCGCGCCAGCGCCTGCACATCCGCCTGCCCCGATGGCAACACCACGACCTCGAGCCCGGGGCGTTCGCCAAGCCGCGCGGCCACCAGCGCCGACAGATCTGCAGGGCTCAGCGCTGCGCCCTGCACCTTGATCGTGCCGCTGCTGTCTAAAAGCACCAAGAGCCGTGTGGTGTCGCCGGGCGGTGCGGCACCGGTGACATCATCCTGTCCGGCCAGTGGCACCATATCGAGATCGAGATAGGTCGAAGTGACCATGAAGAACACCAGCAAGATCATCAGCACATCGATCATCGCCACCAGCGATATCCGCGCCCCCTGCCCCTGTCTGCGGTTCAGCTGCATCGCGCCCTCCGCGTCACTCCAGCCCGTCTTCGATGGCATAGAGCCGGCCCACCGCCGCCTCGGCCATCTGTGCGGCACGTTCCACCCGCGCGCCCAACAGACCGGCGGCCAGCGCTGCGGGAATTGCGACGATCAGCCCTGCCGCCGTGGTCAGAAGCGCCTGCCAGATGCCTGCCGCCAACAAAGCCGCATTGGCCGAACCCTCGGCCATCGACAACTCGCGGAACGCCTCGATCATCCCCAGAACGGTGCCGAGAAGTCCCAAAAGCGGGCTGACCATGGCGATCAGTTCAAGCAGGCGCAGCCCGGTCGACATCTCGGCAAGTTCGGCATTGCCGCGCCACTCCAGATCCTCGTCCAGCAACCGGCGCGGGCGGCCGCTGTCCAGCCCCGCCATCGCCTGCGCCAGCAACCGGTCGGCGGGCGTCACCGGAGCCGACAATGCCGCGCGCGCCGCTTTCCGGTCACGTCCGGCCCATTTGTCCAGCGCCGCATCGCGCCGCGCCCGGCCCGACAGAACCCGCGCCAGGGCCATGATCCGCACAGCGATCAGCGCAAGTGACAGAAGCGACAGCACAATCAGGATCCAGATGATCGGCCCGCCGTCAGACAGAATGTCGCCCGCGCCGCTCATCGGGTCACTTCGTCAGACCGATATCGGCGCGGCTGACCAGATCGACCATGGCAAAGCAATCCGCGTCCTCCCCGCCCGCCTGACAGGTGGCAATGTCGTGCAGCAGGATCTCGGAAATACCATCGCAGCTCGCGCCCGGAATCTCGAACAGTTTCAGCGTCGTGCGCCCGGCGGGCAATGGCGCCGCGTCGATGGTCAGCAACTGATCGATCACCCCCGATGCATTCAGGATTGCCAGGCTCATCTCGAACCCGTCCAGAGTTTGCGCCGTGCGGTTGCGGAACAAAAAGAACGCCCGGCACCCGCCGGTGTCGCCCGGTTCGACCTTGTTCAACTCAACCGTCAGTCGCCCGTCCTGCGCCCATCCGGGCCCGGCGCCCAGCGCCAGAGCCGCCGCCACCGTCATCAAAGCCATCCGTCCCATGAAACCCGCCCTCCCGCGTGATCCGTTGCCCCATAACACGGAGAACACACCGTCCGGTCAACCCCGCTGCGATACAATCGGGGGGTTGGCCGTTGACACGCGACGTTGCATCATGGGTCTGAACGATCCGCAATCCGCCCGAAATCCACCAATCGAGGTTCCGATGCGCGCGCCACTCCTTGCCTTGTGTGTGATCTCCGCCGCGATGCCTGCCCATTCGGCGGCGCAGAAATCCGATGATTTCTGCCGCGCGGCCAGTGGGGTCGACATGGTCGATACATCGCAGATCGTGACGCCGGAATTTCTCGACAAGATGCGCGAAATCGGGGTGACCACCATCGGGCGCTACTTTGACTATGAGGATGAGACGATCACCGGCAAGCGTTTGCGGGCCGAAGAACTGCCGCTGATCGCATCCTATGGCATGTCACTGGTGGTGGTGTTCCAGCACAACAACAACCTGGCCGAAACATTCGTCGACTGGAAAAACCGCGGCCCGGCCGATGCGCGCGAGGCATTGAAGCTGGCCGCGCAATTCGGCCAGCCGGACAATGGCGCGATCTATTTCGGCGTCGATGGCGATTTCGTCGGCAATGGCGCGATTTTCCACACCGATGACGTCCTTGGCTATTTCGAAGAGGTGAACCGCACGTTCGACGCCGCCGGTGTTTCCTATCCCGTGGGGGTCTATGGCTCGGGCGAAACCTGTTTCACGCTGATCGGCGAAGGGTTGGCGGGGTTCTGCTGGCTGTCGCACAGCCACGGCTTTACCGGCACGCCCGAGGCATTGTCGGCCGGTGCCTTCGACATCGAACAGTTCCTGCACGGCACCTGCGGCGGGCGTCCGGTGGATTTCAACAAGGTGAATGAGGGCGTCACCGCTTTTGGCCAATGGATGCCGCAATAGGCCGATCGGACCGGAACGGATCACGCGGCTGGGTGCGGTTCTGGGCAGGCGTTTCTTGCACCTGCCCGGACATTGCCGACGGATGGCTTTCACCGCCGTAAAAATCTCAGATAACCGGTCGTGCCGCAATCAGGCGGTCAATGCCTTTCCCAGACGCGGCAGTGTTGCGCGTTTCAACAGGGCGCGCAGATCAAACGTTTCGCCCGCCAGACGCTCTGCCTTTTCGTGCACTGCGCCGGTGGCGCTGCGCACCAGATCGGGGGCAGCCGTGAACAGATCCAGCAAGAACCGGTCAGGATCAATCCGCAACAGACCTTCGTCGGCCAGCAGGTGGCGCGGAAAATCTCGGGCGTTGAAGGTCACGATGGCATCTGCCGACCCGGCAATCGCGCTGGCCAGAACATGCACATCGTCCTTGTCGGGCAGGTGCAATCGCCGCAGATCGCCGTCGCGGGGCAATACCGATGCCTCGGGCCAGCGGGCGGTCAGCACGGCGATTTCGCCCCGCGCCACAGTTTCCGCCCCCGGGCCCAGCTTGATCGTCGCCCGGGCCCATTCTTCGAGGATCCGGGGCGACCACAGGGGCCTGAACAGCCCCTGTTGTGCACAGCCCAAAAGAACCTCGCGCAGGACCGTGGGATACAGGACGCAGGCGTCCAGTGTGACCTTCACGCCACCAGCCGGAACACCAACACCTTGAGGTAGCCGCTTTCGGCCAGTTGCGGCAGTTGCGGGTGATCGGCCCCGGCAAATCCGGTGTGGATCAACTGCGCCCGGCGCCCTGCCCGTCCGATGCCCGAAAGACAGGAACCGCGAAACCGCGACAGATCGACGGCGTGTGAACAGGAACAGAGCACCAGATATCCGCCCGGCTCGACCAGAACCGCACCCAGCCGCGCGATCCGTTCATAGGCGCGCAAACCGGCCTCAAGTGCCGGTTTGTTTGGTGCAAAGGCAGGCGGGTCACAGACGACCACGTCGAAACGCGCACCCTCTTCGGCCAGTGCGGCCAGAACGTCAAAGGCATCGCCGCGCCGGGTTTCAAACCGGTCGGCAACTCCGCTGGCTACGGCGCCAGCCGTTGCCAGCTCCAGAGCCGGGGCCGAACCGTCGACGGCCAGCACATGCGCCGCGCCCCCCCCGGCCAGCGCCGCAAGGGCAAAGCCGCCAACGTGACTGAACATGTCCAGCATCCGCGCGTCTTTCGACAGCGCAGCGACGAAAGTGTGATTCGGACGCTGATCGAGGAACAACCCGGTTTTCTGTCCGCCCAGCACATCGGCCATATAGGTCGCGCCGTTCATCACCACCGGAACCGGACCGTCGACAGTGCCGCGCAGCAGGCAGGTTTCTTCGTCCAGTCCTTCAAGCGTGCGCGCGCGTCCGGTGGCGTTCTTGACCACAGTGGTCACACCCGTCACCCGAATCAGGGCGTCGACCAGCGGTTCAAGCATCACATCCGCCCAGGCGGCATTTGGTTGAATTACGGCCACATCGCCGAAACGGTCGATCACCACGCCAGGCAGGCCGTCGGCCTCGGCGTGAATCAGGCGATAGAAGGGTTCGGGATACAGTCGGGCGCGGTGGCTCAGCGCCTGTTCCAGACGGGCAGTCAGCCACGCGGAATCGATCACGGCATCCGGATCACGGTCCAGCATGCGGCAAACGATCTTTGACAGGGGGTTTACCGCGACAGTGCCAAGGGGGGTGCGCTCTGCATCCTCAAGGGTCGCGATGGTGCCGGGCGGCAGATTGCCTGTGCGCCGGTCAATGACCAGCTCGTTGTCGAAAACCCATGGCGCGCCGCGACGTATGGCGCGGGCATCGGATTTCGGACGCAGGCGAACAACCGGACGAACCGGGGCGGAGTCGTGGGGGGGGGGTGTCTGATCCATCCCCCCCCTCTAACTGCTTTGCCGGTCCGCCGGAAGAGGCGTCGCTCAGGCGCCGTGGACGGTGCGACGTGGCGTAAGCGCGGCAAACCGGGCGGCGATCCAGACGCGCAGCGCACGGACGCCGTCGCGGGTGGCCTCGGCGCGCATCAGGCGGGCGCGGCGTTCGATGTCCTGCACGTCAATGGCGTCGTACGGGGTGATTTTATAGGCGGTCATTTACTCAGTCCTCAAGGGTGATTTTGTTCTGCGAGGGGTACCTATGCCTCGGACCGGGCGGCCACCACCGACAGTGCTGCAACTCCGCCATGCAGCCGACGCATGCTGATCGGCGCCTCCCCGCCTGTCCGCCCCGCATCACCGCTGTTGTTAGCGCTAAACTGAAATGCTACACAGGGGTCGATTCAACCGGGTGCGCACTGCCAGACCCCGGACAGAACCCCCGAAAGGAGCAGCAGCGCCATGACGATTGATCCCACCATCACCCGCGTGACCGACCGGATCGTGGAACGCAGCAGCGCCAGCCGCGAAATCTATCTCGACCGGATGTGTCGCGCTGCCGAAGACGGGCCCCGCCGCGCCCATCTGACCTGTGGCAATCAGGCCCATGCCTATGCCGCGATGGAAAATGACAAGGACGCGCTGGCAGCAGCACGGGCACCCAACATCGGAATCGTCACGGCCTATAACGACATGCTTTCGGCGCATCAGCCCTATGAGACTTTCCCCGACCGGATTCGCGCCGCCGCGCGCACCGTTGGCGCCACGGCACAGGTGGCCGGCGGTGTGCCAGCCATGTGCGACGGCGTCACCCAAGGCCAGCCCGGCATGGAGTTGTCGCTGTTCAGCCGCGACGTGATCGCGCTGGCCGCTGGTGTGTCCCTGTCGCACAACACGTTTGACGCGGCCCTGTATCTGGGCGTCTGTGACAAGATCGTGCCGGGACTGGTGATCGGTGCCGCAACCTTCGGGTTTATCCCCGGCATATTCGTGCCCGCCGGACCGATGACCAGCGGACTGCCGAATGATGAAAAGGCCAAGGTGCGGCAGCAGTTTGCCACCGGCGAAGTCGGGCGCGACGCGCTGATGGCGGCCGAAATGGCCAGCTATCACGGGCCGGGCACCTGCACCTTTTACGGCACCGCGAACAGCAACCAGATGCTGATGGAGTTCATGGGCCTGCACCTGCCCGGCGCGTCTTTCGTCAACCCCGGCACGCCCCTGCGCGATGCCCTGACCGACGAGGCGGTGCGCCGCGCCGCCGCGATCACCGCACTGGGCAACAATTACACCCCGGTCTGTGACATTCTGGACGAAAAGGCTTTCGTCAACGGCATGGTCGGGCTGATGGCGACGGGCGGATCGACCAACCTGATCATCCACCTGCCCGCCATGGCGCGTGCTGCCGGTATCCTGCTTGACCTGTCGGATTTTGCCGAACTGTCTCAGGCGGTGCCGCTGCTGGCCAAGGTCTATCCCAATGGGTTGGCCGATGTGAACCATTTCCATGCGGCGGGGGGGCTTGGCTATATGATCGGGCAACTGATTGACGCGGGACTGTTGCATCCGGATGTCAAAACAGTGGCGGGTGAGGGTCTGGACCATTACGCGCGCGAACCATCGCTGAGTGACGGCGCGTTCCAGTATCGCGACGGCCCGAAGGACAGCCTGAACGACAGGATTCTGCGCCCGGTGTCCGACCCGTTCCAGAAACATGGCGGTTTGCAGGATCTTCAGGGCAATCTGGGGCGTGGCGTGATGAAAGTGTCGGCTGTCGCCGCCGAACGCCATGTGATCGAGGCGCCCTGCCGGATCTTCCACGACCAGAACGACGTCAAGACGGCTTTCAAAAACGGCGAATTTACCACTGACACCGTGATCGTCGTGCGGTTTCAGGGGCCACGTGCCAATGGAATGCCGGAACTCCATTCCCTGACGCCCACGCTGGCGGTGTTGCAAGACCGGGGGCTGAAGGTTGCGCTTGTCACTGACGGGCGCATGTCCGGCGCATCAGGCAAGGTGCCATCGGCGATCCATGTTTCGCCCGAGGCGGCGATGGGCGGCCCGCTGGCACGGTTGCGCGAAGGCGATGTGGTGCGGGTCGATGCCACCAGCGGCACGCTGGATGTGCTGAATGTCGATCTGGACAGCCGCGAAGCGATTATGGTGGATCTGAGTGGCAACAGCCACGGCATCGGACGCGAGCTGTTCGAGGTGTTCCGCCAGAACGTCGGTCTGGCCAGCGACGGGGCCGGCGTGGTCGTCTGACCGCGCCTGTCGTCTGCCAAGGCACCGGAAACGCCCCCTGCACCGCCTTGGCAGATCGACCCTGCCCGACGACTTACATCAATCGAATGACGATTCAAAGCCCCATATGACAATCACACTCCCATCTCTGCCCTTGCCGTTGTGGACAGGGCGCGGCCACTTGGGGTATCCCGGTGTCGAACAAACAGGACCATGCCCATGACCCCCGAAGCCGCCTCGGCCAAAGCTGCCGAAATCTGCCGTCTGGCCCCCGTTATTCCGGTGCTGGTGATCGACGATGCTGCAACGGCGCAAGAACTTGCAGCCGCACTGGTACGTGGCGGTTTGCCCGCGCTTGAAGTGACATTGCGCACCCCGGCCGCGCTGGACGCGATCCGTGAGATGGCGAAGGTACAGGGCGGCATTGTCGGCGCAGGCACCCTGCTCACCCCCGCCGATGTTCAGGCCGCCGTCGATGCCGGCGCCAAGTTCGGAGTTTCGCCCGGCGCAACGGCCCGGCTGATGGATGCCTGCGAAGAGGCGGGCCTGCCGCTGCTGCCCGGGGCCGCCACAGCGTCCGAGGCGATGGCGCTGCTGGAGCGCGGCTATACCACACAAAAGTTCTTTCCGGCCGAAGCGAATGGCGGCGTCCCCGCTCTCAAGGCCATCGGAGCACCGATTCCGCAGGTGAAGTTCTGCCCCACAGGCGGTGTCAGCCTGAAGAACGCGCGCGACTATCTTGCCCTGTCCAACACGCTGTGCGTCGGCGGCAGCTGGGTCGCCCCTGCAAACATGGTCGCCGCTGGCGATTGGCAGGGGATCGAAACTCTGGCCCGCGAAGCTGCTGGCCTGACCGGCTGAACTAATCAGCCCTGATTGCGACGTCCGGACTCAGGACGTCGCAACCCTGAAGGCGCGGTTTGGCTGGCGCACAGTCTCAGGCGTCGCCGAACTTTCCGGCCCGGCCGCCGCGCCGTTTCGGCACCGGCAGATCGGCCAGACCCGCGCGCAGAACCGTATTCATCGGATGCCCGGGGTTTGTCTGTTCATAGAGCGCGAGCAATGCAGGTATCGCCCGCGCCGCTGTCCAGTCTTCGGGGAGCGACAAGGCCCAGTCAAGAAACACCGAACGGCATTCCTCGGGGGTTATCCCTTCGATCCGGTAACTTTCGCGGATCAGACCTTTTGGGTCGGTCGTGGCATTGTCCATGGCGTGCTCCGACTGTTTGGTCCGGGTTAATCCTCCGGCTCACCCTTGCCAAGCACGTCTGCGACACATTGGGCCGCATGTTCGGCGTTTTTCGCCAGTATCCGCTGCATTTCTTCCAGATCGCCCGCCCCCGAGACCCGCAACAGCAACTGAACCCCGCCCGCGCCCAGATCATTCGGGTCCAGCGGTCCGGGACTGAGCAGGCGACAGGCGGAATGCAACGACCACATCAGAGTATCGGCACCGCGCAGGACATCCGCCGCCGCCGCCTCGATCTTCCCCGCCTTTACCGCCGCGTCCAGTTGCGCGCCGATCGCCTGCACATCGGTGCCTGACAACAGCGCCAGCGCCGACACCGCCAGTTCGATATCCTGCAAATATCCCGCGCCACGCCGCAGATCCAGCGGCCCGCCCGATGATTTCGCCGCCGCCAGTCGCGCGCGCATTGTGGCGGTGTCTTTGCGAACCGCCGCAGCATCGCGCGGCCCGGCCAAAACCGAACGGCGGAAAGCTTCAACCTCGGCACACAGGTCGGGCGCACCGACCATCGGACGCGAGCGGGTCAGCGCCAGATGTTCCCAGGTCCACGCCTCGGTCTGCTGATAGTTGCGATACGAGGCCAGCGACGTCGCCACCGGACCCTGCCGCCCGGATGGCCGCAACCGCATGTCGACCTCATAAAGCTGACCTTCCGCCATGGGCACCGAAAGGGCGGTGACCAGCGCCTGCGTCAGCCGCGCGAAATAAGGCCGCGCCGCCAAGGGGCGCGGCCCGTTCGAGGTTTCGTCTTCGCCCGGATCATAAATCACGATCAGGTCCAGATCGGACGCCGCATTCAGCCGCCGCGCACCGAGCGACCCCATGCCCATCACCATTGCCCCGCGCCCCGGTGGCGGGCCGTGCTTGCGCGCGAATTCGTCAACAACCAAGGGCCAGACCGCGGTCAGAACCGCCTCGGCCACATCGGCGTATTGCGCACCGGACTCCGCCCCGTCGATCAATCCGCGCAGATGATGCACGCCGATCCGGAATTTCCATTCCTTCGCCCATGCGCGCAAAAGGTCCAGTCGCGCCTCGTAATCATCGCCGTCTTCCAGTCGTTGGGTCAGATCAGTCTCAAGCCACTCTGGTCCGGGCCAATCGGAGAAAAAGCTGCCGGCAATGACCGCGTCGAACACCCCTGCATTGCGCGCCAGATAGGCGGCCAGTTCCGGCGCCGTATCGACAATATCGATCACGAGATCGATCAGTTGCGGATTCGCCTCGAACAGCGAAAACACCTGTACTCCGGCGGGCAGACCCCGCAGGAATCCGTCAAGATGGGTCAGCGCGCGGTCGGGGGCGCGGCTTTCGGCAAGACGTGATAAAAGGGCCGGGCAGATGCGGCTGAAAATTTCCTGCGCCCGGGCCGAGCGAAGCGCCGGATACCCCCGCCAGCCGCGCACCACGTCTTCCTGTTCCGGGGTCAGATCGGGTGCCGGAATTGCCGGGTTCGCGGGGGCGAAGAAATCCTCGGTCAGGCGCGCCACCCGGATCAGCCGCCCCGACAACCCGGCCCGCAGATCAGCGACGTCGCGGTCCATCATCGCGGCCAGTCGCGCAAAGCCCCGATCGGTCTGCGGTAGATCGTGGGTCTGCGCATCGGCGACCATCTGTATCCGGTGCTCGACCTCGCGGTGGGCGCGGTAATCCACCGTCAACTGACCCGCGACATCGGATTCGACCCAGCCCGCCGCCACAAGTTTCTCAAGACCTTCGACCGTACCGCGCACCCTGAGGGAAGGATCACGGCCACCGGCAATGATCTGCCGGGTCTGGGTGAAGAATTCGATCTCGCGGATGCCGCCGCGCCCCAGTTTCAGGTCATGCCCCTCCAGCACCACAGGCCCATGCAGGCCCCGATGTTCGCGGATTCGCAGGCGCATGTCGTGGGCATCCTGAATCGCCGCGAAATCCAGATGGCGACGCCAGACAAAGGGGCGCAGGTGGCCCAGATACTTGTCGCCCGCCGCGATATCTCCGGCACAGGGGCGCGCCTTGACATGGGCCGCCCGTTCCCATGTGCGGCCCAGACTTTCATAATAACGTTCTGCCGCCTCCATGCTCAGCGCGACAGGCGTCACCGCGGGATCGGGGCGCAGGCGCAGATCGGTGCGAAAGACATAACCATCGGCGGTGTTGTTCGACAGCAGTCCCGCCATCGCCTTGGTCGCGCGCACGAAACCCGGGCGCACCATGGGAAAATCTTCGGGATCAAATCGCGATTCGTCGATCAGGCAGATCAGATCAATGTCGGACGAATAATTCAGCTCGAACGCGCCCATCTTGCCCATGGCCAGCGCAAACAACCCGCCCGCATCGGCCAGATCGGCCTCGTCCACACCGGGCAGCCTGCCCCGTGCCCACTGCGCCCTAACGCTGGCCTTCATCGCGCGATCGACCGCCAGATCGGCAAACCGGGTCAGCGCGCCGGTGACCTGTTCCAACGTCCAGACCCCGCCAAGATCGGCCAACCCGCTGAGCAAGGCCACCCGCCCCTTGGCAAGGCGCAGACCGGGCGCGAGCGCCGTATCCTCCAGCGCGACAACGTCGGCCATCACGCCGTCGAAACTCGCCTCTGGATCACCGGTCAGGACGTCGTGCAGCCAATCGGCCTCACGCTCCATCAGCGATTTCAGGAACGGGCTGCATCCGGCCGCGCCGGTCAGCAATGTGCGAAGCTCGGGCGCAAGGTCGGCGAAGGGCGCGACACCTTCAGCCGCACGCTCGGGCTCGAATGGGCGGGGACTGCGGGTCAGGCGTGCGGCGAATGTCATTGCCCAACGGTCTGCCATGGGCGGGTCAAGGTCAAGAGTGCGCGAAGGCCAAGGGCGGGCTTGCGAACATCACAAGGCTGGATCACCCTGCCCGCGAACAGGAGGGGGCGAGATGAGCAAAAGCGTCAATCGGGTCAAGGCTGCACTGCAGGCCGCCGGGCTTGATATCCGGATACAGGAGATGGCCGCCGACACCCGCACTGCGGCGCAAGCGGCGGCTGCGGCGGGTTGCGACATCGACCAGATCGCCAAATCGATCATTTTCCGCGATGAATCCTGCGACCGGGCTGTGTTGTTTGTAACCGCTGGCGGCAATCAGGTGGCTCCGGACAAGGCGGCCAACCTGGCGGACGCGCCGCTTGGCAAGGCGGATGCAGGTCTGATCCGCACGCAAACCGGTTTTGCCATCGGTGGCGTTTCACCTCTGGGCCATCTGTCGCCAATCCGGGCTTTTTTCGATCCGCGCCTGACGGATTTTCCGGAAATCTGGGCCGCTGCCGGCACTCCACGACACATATTTCCCATCGCCCCCGCCGATCTTTTGCGGATTACAGGCGCGCAAGTGGCTGATTTCACGGCCTGAAGCAAATAATGTAAATCGACTTCACATAGGCCCTTGAAAGTCGGGCCGGCAACGCCAATTTTGGTAATGTGAACGACATTCACATTGAACCAACAAGAGGACGGAGACCCAATGAGCACTTTTGCCTATAACACCGTCACCCGCCCGTCATGGCTGGCGCGCACCGAAGCCTGGTTGGATGACCGCGGCAAGGGTGCCTGGATCGCCGTGATGGTTATCGGGTTCATCTTTTTCTGGCCTGTCGGCCTTGCCCTTCTGGCCTATATGATCTGGAGTAAGCGCATGTTCAACAAATCCTGTTCCAAAGTGCGCAACCGCGCGCGTGGCATGAACTTCAACACGTCCGGCAACACTGCATTCGACGCCTATAAGGCCGAGACCCTGCGCCGGCTCGAAGACGAACAACAGGCGTTTCAGGACTTTCTTCAGCGTCTGCGTGAATCCAAGGACAAGTCCGAATTCGACCAGTTCATGGACGACCGCGCCAAGCGGACCGAGCCCCATGACACCGCGCCGATCGAAACCTGATCGCCGGCACGATCTGCCCGCCCCCGCACCCTGGGGGCGGCTTTCCATTCGCGAGAGGATATCAAGATGAGCTTTACCGATCCCGCCCGCACCGGAGACTGGGGCCTGCCCGATCCGGACACCGACGCCGCATTCTTTGACGATGTGCCGACCAAGCGGTTTCTGGCATGGCTTGTCGATATCCTGCTGGTTGGCCTGCTGACGCTGCTGACCTTGCCATTCACGCTGTTCGTCGGTTTGTTTTTCCTGCCGCCGCTGTTCATGGTGATCAGCTTTTGTTACCGCGTGGTGACGATCGCCAACTGGTCGGCAACGCCCGGAATGCGCCTGATGAACATCGAATTCCGCACGGCGCGCGGCACTCTGTTCGATCTGCCCGCCGCGTTCTTGCACACCTTGGGATTTGCCGTGTCGATGGCGATGTTTCCGTTGCAGATCATTTCGATCGTGCTGATGCTGACCACGGGTCGCAAACAGGGTCTGAGCGACCATGTGATGGGCAGCGCGGCGATCAACCGCGCCAGCTAACGGGTTTTCACCAAAGGGCTTGGCGACGCAGTGATGGGTTGCTAGGCTGTATCCAACCGAAGCATTCGATCATTCTGCCAGATATCATGCGCCACACACTGCCCATCGCGCCGCAATTCTATGTGACGGCACCACAACCCTGCCCATATCTGGACGGGAGGATGGAACGTAAGCTGTTCACTGCCCTTCAGGGCGAACATGCGGAAAAGCTCAACGACTCCCTGTCGCAACAGGGATTCCGCCGGTCGCAGAACGTGCTGTACCGCCCCTCCTGCGCCGAGTGTTCGGCCTGTATGTCGGCCCGGGTGAACGTTGCCGCATTCCGGCCCGGGCGGACGCAAAAAAGGCTTCTCAAACGCAATGCGAATCTGAAACGCTCGGCCAATTCGGCCTGGGCCACCGAAGATCAATTCGAACTGTTCCGCCGTTATCTTGACAGCCGTCATGCGACCGGCGGTATGGCCGACATGGATATCTTTGAGTTTGCCGCGATGATCGAGGAAACTCCGATTCGCAGCCGCGTGGTCGAATATTCCCGCACCAGAGCCGACGGGCGACCAACCGAGCTTGCGGCGGTCTGCCTGACCGATGTTCTGGCCGACGGGCTGTCGATGGTTTATTCGTTTTACGACCCGGACATGCCGTCCGAAAGTCTGGGAACCCATGTCATCCTCGACCATATCAAGATCGCGCAAGACGCCGGTCTGCCCTATGTCTATCTTGGGTATTGGGTGCCCGGCAGCCCCAAGATGGGGTACAAGGCCAAGTTTACCGGGGTCGAGGTTTATGTCGGCGGGGCGTGGCAGCCGATTGGCGATCCCGATGGATACTCAAGCGAACTACACCCGCTTTCTACGGATCCAATCGCCGAACAGGTGGCGCAAATCCACTTGCCCGACAGTTGTCCGACCGGTTGATCCGGTGTCTTGACCAGACATTGCCGACATCAGGCTTGATATGGGCCCAAAATCGCCCGGTGGCCGGGATTTGGCGTTCGATTTCGACGCCCCGCTTCGATCAAAATCGCGGCAATGTCCTGCCCAGACGGCCAATGGCCTTAAACCGATGCAGAACGTCTCTAAAGTTGCCACCAATCCCGAAACTCAGCAATAAAAATACAAGATTCAGCAGTCCTGCGACATATTTTCATGCCATTCGCGGTTGACGCCCCTAAATACCAGCCGTAGTGTCGCTCCACTTGGACAGGGGCCGGTTGCATGCGCGACTATCTTGTATACGCGAAAAATTGGTGCATGGGCCGGTAACGGACACCCTCGGGGTAACCCACGCGCCCCCAGAGCACTCTCGGGGGTTTTTTTATGCGCCAATGGCTTCGCCCCGGCGCAACAGACGGAGAAAGACGATGAAGAAGTCGATGACCGGTGCGCGGATGGTGGTTCAGGCGCTGATCGATCAGGGTGTCGATGTCGTGTTCGGATATCCGGGCGGCGCGGTTCTGCCGATTTATGATGAAATTTTCCAGCAGAATCAGATCCGCCATGTTCTGGTGCGCCATGAGCAGGCCGCCGTCCATGCCGCCGAGGGCTATGCACGGTCGACGGGTAAACCCGGCGTTTGCCTTGTCACATCCGGCCCCGGAGCGACAAATGCGGTGACCGGCCTGACCGACGCGTTGATGGATTCAATTCCGATTGTCGTGCTGACCGGTCAGGTGCCGACCTTCATGATCGGCAACGACGCCTTTCAAGAGGCCGATACCGTCGGCATCACCCGCCCCTGCACGAAACACAACTGGCTGGTCAAGGAAACCGATCTGCTGTCGGGCGTGATTCACGAGGCGTTCCATGTCGCCAAATCCGGCCGCCCCGGCCCCGTTCTGGTCGATATTCCCAAGGACGTGCAGTTCGCCAACGGCACTTATACCACCAAGGACAAGGTGAATATGCGCCACTATCAGCCGCGCATGCACGGCGACGCCGAGATCATTGCTGAACTGGCCGATGCGATCGGGCGGGCCGAGCGCCCGATCCTGTACACCGGCGGCGGCGTCATCAACTCGGGCGACCGGGCCACTGAACTGCTGCGCGAACTTGCCGAACTGACCGGCTTTCCGGTGACCAGCACCCTGATGGGTCTGGGCGCCTATCCCGCCTCGGGCAAACAGTGGCTGGGCATGTTGGGGATGCACGGGCGGTATGAGGCGAATCTGGCGATGCACGGCTGCGACCTGATGATCAACATCGGTGCGCGGTTCGATGACCGGATCACCGGGCGTGTGCAAGATTTCAGCCCGGGCTCGAAAAAAGCACATATCGATATCGACCCAAGTTCGATCAACAAGGTGATCCGCGTCGACATGCCGATCATCGGGGATGTCGCCCATGTACTTGAAGCGCTGATTGCCGCGTGGAAAGCCAAGGGTGCGAAGCTGCAGCACGAAGGTCTGGCGAAGTGGTGGAAAAAGATTGACGACTGGCGGGCGATTGATTGCCTGAAGTTCACCCAAAAGGGCGCGGTGATCAAACCGCAATATGCGCTGAGCAGGCTTGAGGAACTGACCAAGGATCACGACCGCTATATCACCACCGAGGTCGGCCAGCATCAGATGTGGGCGGCGCAATACCTGAACTTCAATGACCCGAACCGCTGGATGACATCCGGCGGGCTTGGCACCATGGGATACGGTTTTCCGGCGTCGATTGGTGTGCAGATGGCCCACCCCGACGCTCTGGTCATCAATGTCGCGGGCGAGGCGTCGTGGCTGATGAACATGCAGGAAATGGGCACCGCGATGCAATTTCGGCTGCCTGTGAAACAGTTCATCATGAACAACGAACGTCTGGGCATGGTGCGCCAGTGGCAGGAATTGCTCCATGGCGAGCGGTATTCACACTCCTGGTCCGAATCCCTGCCCGATTTCGTCAAGCTGGCGGAAGCGTTTGGCGCCAAGGGTATTCGATGCTCGGATCCGGCATCGCTGGATGATGCGATCATCGAGATGCTCGAATATCCCGGACCGGTGATTTTCGACTGTCTGGTGGAAAAGCACGAAAACTGCTTTCCGATGATCCCATCGGGCGAGGCGCACAACAAGATGCTGCTGGGCGCGGCTTCGACCAAGGACGCAATCGGGACCAAGGGTGCCGTGATGGTGTGAAGGATGGAAAATTCGTTCTGTTGTGGAATATAAACAAAGGCTGGACCCGCATCACGAGCTATCTTCTTTCCCCATTCATAGCGTTCATATGGGACAGAAGAGACTCTCTATCGAACCGGCTTTCGCTCTGACATTCCTGAACTGGGCGGCTTGCTGGTCCCTCGTTTTCGGCTGCAATACCTTCGACCGGAAATCTGGATAATCGCTGCCCACCTCTTCTGATCAAGAAACGGACAACTCATGTCGGCCCTAAAAATCAAAAAAGGCACGTCGCGCCATTCTGCCTATGACCTGCGCGATCCGAATTCGACCGTCATCGAAAGCCACACTCTGGCCGTGGTCGTCGACAACGAAGCCGGTGTTCTGGCGCGGGTGATCGGGCTGTTTTCCGGGCGCGGATACAATATCGATAGCCTGACAGTGGCCGAATTCGATCATCTCGGTCATCGCTCGCGGATCACCATCGTTACCTCGGGCACTCCGTCGGTGATCGAGCAAATCAAGGCGCAGCTGGGTCGTATCATCCCGGTTCACGAGGTTCACGACCTGACGGTGGAAGGCCCCACCGTCGAGCGGGAGCTGGCGCTGTTCAAGGTCGGCGGTAAAGGCGATCAGCGGGTCGAGGCGCTGCGGCTGGCCGACATTTTTCGCGCCAATGTCGTCGACTCGACGCTGGAAAGTTTTGTGTTCGAGGTCACTGGCACGCCCGAAAAAGTCGATGCTTTCGCCGAACTGATGCGCCCCCTCGGGCTTCTCGAAGTGGCGCGGACCGGCGTAGCGGCATTGGGGCGCGGCGGCGTGGTCTGACCGGACCGCTGAAACAAGAAAGGCCGCCGGCAAAATGCCGACGGCCTTTGAACCAGTCCCGTAGGATCAGTATCTGTTCAGCATTGCCTGTGCATCGGCACCGGAAAGCTCTTCGGAGTCGAGACGACCGTCAGTGTTGGCATCGACACTGTCGAACTCAAGCTGCGGCACCTTTGGATAGACAACTTGCAGCTCTTCGAAGCTCACGAAGTTGTCCCCATCTGTGTCCATGGACCCGACACCCGGAACCGTGGTTGTCACATCGATCCGCGCGATAATCTCGTTGCCCATGGGCGTCTGCAACTCGGCGGCGCTGAGCCGGCCATCGTTGTTCTCGTCGATCTCATCAAAATCGATCTGCGTCATGGCCGGATACATTGCGGCCATTTCGGCATAGCTTTCAAAGCCGCTTGCACCTGCCTCGGCGGGCATGTTCGACTGAGCCTCTGCGCCATAACGCGACAGAATTGTCTGGGCTCCGGCGGTTTCCAGCTCGGCGGCACTGAGACGGTTGTCGCGGTTTGCGTCAATCTCGTCGAAGAACGACGCGTCGAACTCGGGGAATGCTGTCATCAATTCGGTCTTGGAAACAAAATTGTCTCCGTCCGTGTCAAGCATCCCAATGTCGGTTGCGGCGAAAAGAGCAGTGGCGGAAAGCGCGGTGGCGGCGGCGGTGATTGCGATGCGTTTCATAAATAAACTCCTCGATCGTTCAGGTGGCGCGTCATTGCGCCGTTGGATTAACAATGCGCTGCCGGTCGCTTCGTTCCTTTTTGTTTTGTTCACAGAATCGTGTGGTCGCAATCTGGTGATCTCTTGACGTGAGCCGTGAACAACGGGTTGACCCCGCCCCACAAGGGACGCGAGGCCACCGTTATCAACCGATTAACCGATGTCAGGATGATCGAGATCAGACAGGACTGCATGCGTTTGAGAGCGCGCCATCCTTATCGCTGCGCAGTGCGCCAAGCGGGGTTGATCCAGGGTTCGGTGATTTCAGGCGACAGTGGCGTGCGGCCAAGAATGTGATCCGCCGCCTTTTCGCCCACCATGATCGACGGCGCATTCAGGTTCCCGTTGGTTATCTGGGGGAACACCGAACTGTCGGCAAGACGCAGGTTGTCAACGCCGATCACCCGGCACTGCGGATCGACCACCGCGCCCGGATCGTCCGCTCTTCCCATCCGGCAGGTGCCGCAGGGGTGAAAGGCGCTTTCCACATGATCGCGGATCGCAGCGTTCAGTTCCTCGTCGGTTTCGACCTGCGCGCCCGGTTGGATTTCGTGACCCGCAAAGGGGGCAAAGGCCGGCTGGGCAAAGATCTCACGGGTCAGCCGAATGCAGGTTCGGAACTCGGCCCAATCTTCGGGATGCGACATATAGTTGAAGCGGATCGCGGGGGGCACCATCGGATCGGCACTGTTCAGGGTCACCGCCCCGCGGGCGCGTGACCGCATCGGCCCAACATGCGCCTGAAATCCGTGCCCCCCCGCCGCCACCTGACCGTCATACCGGACGGCGAGCGGCAGGAAATGATACTGTATGTCCGGATACTCGATACCCGCAGCCGAGCGGATGAACCCTGCGCTTTCAAACTGATTGCTGGCCCCCGGTCCGGTGCCGTTGAACAACCAGCGCGCGCCGACATAGGCTTTTCCCGGCAGGTTCCAATAGCGAAACAGCGAAACCGGCTGGATCGCGGACATCTGAACATAGATCTCCAGATGATCCTGAAGGTTCTGACCAACGCCCGAACGGTCCGCAATCACATCGATTCCGTGGTTCTCCAGATGGGTGGCCGGGCCGATGCCCGACAGCATCAAGAGCTTTGGCGAATTGATGGATGATGCCGCGACGATCACCTCGGCCGTTGCAGAGATGGTCTTTAGCCGCCCGCGCCGGGCAATTTCGACCCCCGTGGCGCGGTTGTTCTCGATCACGATGCGGCGGGCGAAACCATGGATCATGGTGCAGTTGCGGCGTTTCAGGGCGGGTCTCAGATAGGCATTGGCCGCCGACCAGCGCCGCCCACGCCAGATCGTCGCTTCCATCGGGCCAAAGCCCTCTTGTTGCGGACCATTATAATCACCGGTCACCGGGTAACCGGCCTGATGTCCGGCCTCGACAAAGGCCCGGGTCAGAAGATTGTCGCGCGCGCCCCGCGACACATGCAGCGGACCGTCCGAGCCGCGCCATGCCGGATCGCCGCCATGGCCACCATCGTGCCACGTCTCCATCCGTTTGAAATAGGGCAGGACATCGGCAAAGCTCCAGCCCGTCGCGCCCATATCGGCCCAGGTGTCGAAATCACGGGCATGGCCGCGCACGTAAACCATGCCGTTGATACTGCTGGAACCGCCGATCACCTTGCCACGCGGGGTCGCGATGCGACGATTGTTCAAATGTAGTTCTGGTTCAGAGCGAAAGCCCCAGTCATAACGCGGCATGTTCATGGGAAAGGACAGAGCACCGGGCATCTGGATGAACGGCCCCGCATCGCTGCCGCCATGTTCGATAACTATGACGGATTTGCCAGCCTCGGCCAACCGGTATGCGATGGCACATCCGGCGCTGCCGGCACCTATAATGACATAATCGGCCCGCATCGTGTCTGAGCGCAGGGTGCCCATCGGAACGCTCATCGGTCCTGACGTCCCTCTTCGCGAAGCGGGCCCGCAAGGGACCAAGGAGCGTCGGCCGGACGCTCAGTCAAAACGGTGCCTCGACCCGGCCCATGGCGACATAGACGGATTTCAGTTGTGAATAGTGGTCGATCGCCGCTTTTGAATTCTCGCGCCCCACCCCCGACAGTTTCGTTCCTCCGAACGGCGCCTCGACCGGGGCCAGGTTATAGGTATTGATATAGCACGTCCCCGCCTGAAACGCTGCCGCCACCCGGTGCGCCCGGGTCAGATCGCGGGTGAATACTCCGGCGGCCAACCCATAGGGCGTGGCATTGGCGCGGCGCACCGCCTCGGCTTCGGTGGCGAATTCCAGCACCGACAGGACCGGCCCAAAAATCTCTTCGCGTGCGATGGTCATCTCGTCGGTCACGCCAGCAAACACCGTGGGTTGCACGAAATACCCCGGCCGATCCGCGCGCCCACCACCGGCGATCAGCCGCGCGCCCTCGGTCTTGCCCTGAGCGATAAAGCCCAGAACGATCTCCATCTGCCGTTCGCTGACCATCGGACCAAAGTTCACAGAAGGGTCCAGCGGATCCCCCATGACCACGCCTTTCAACCGCTCGGCCAGCCGGTCAAGAAACGCCGCGCGGATTCCCGATTGCACAAACACCCGCGCGCCGTTGGAACAGACCTGCCCTGAGGAATAGAAGTTCCCAAGGATCGCGCCCGACACCGCGTCTTCAAGATCGGCATCGTCAAAGACCAGCAACGGCGACTTGCCGCCAAGCTCCAGCGTGACGTGCTTCATCCCTTCGGCGGCCAATGATGCCACCCGCCGCCCGGTTGCCACCGATCCGGTCAGCGACACTTTGGCGACCCGCGGATCACCAACCAGCGCGGCCCCGACATCGCCGCGCCCCTGCACCACGTTGAACACCCCGGGGGGCGCACCCGCCTCGGTCAGGATTTCGGCCACCTTCAGCGCGCCAAGCGGTGTCGTCTCGGAGGGTTTGAACACCATCGTATTGCCGCAGGCCAGCGCCGGTGCCGCCTTCCAGCAGGCGATCTGGGTCGGATAGTTCCACGCCCCGATCCCAACGCAGACCCCCAGCGGTTCGCGCCTTGTATAGACCCAATCCTGACCCAGCTGGATATGTTCGCCAGTCAGTGAACCGGCCAGCCCGCCAAAATATTCCAGAGCATCCGCCGCCGAAGTGGCATCAGCGACCGAAGTTTCGGAATAGGGCTTGCCCGTATCCAGCGTTTCCAGAACCGAAAGATCGTGATTTCGCGCACGCATCAGATCAGCAGCCCGGCGCAGGATGCGGCCACGTTCGGTGCCGGTCATTGCCGCCCAATCAGCCCCGGCCCGGACGGCAGCAGCCAGCGCTTGTTCGATAATGGCAGGTGTTGCAGCATGAACACTGGCAATTTTTTCGCCAGTTGCCGGATAAATGCAATCGATCTGAGCGCCACAGGTATCTTCGGCGGGGGCGCCATCGATAAAATGGCTTGCGGCGGGCTGGGCTGATGGTGTCATTTTTTGAGTATTTTCTTCAAGGAGAAACCGGGGGTCGGTCGATTTTCGGCACCCTTGCGGTGCTCTCAACCGTATTCAGGTCCATGTGGTTGCGCATGTATCGGTTCGCGGCGGTCTGAACAGGCTGATGGTCCCAGGCGGTATAGGTGCCTTGGCGCAGCGCCTCGTAAACCAACCGGCGGCGGGTCTGGCTGGCACGGACCGCGGCGTCGAAACGCTCAAGATCCCAGCGGGTGGCGGCCATGCGGCGAAATCGCTCAAGCGTTGCAGCATGGGTCGGGTTGTCCGCCAGGTTGGTCAATTCGTCCGGGTCGGTTTCGAGATCGAACAGTTGTTCCGGATCGATGGTGCATTTGATGTATTTCCATCGCCCGTCGCGCAGGGCAACCAGCGGCGAATGTGAACCTTCAGCGGCATATTCCATCGCGACGGGTTCGGTGCGCGCCACACCCCGGGCCAGCGGCAGCAACGACTGACCTTCAGTCCATGGGGTCACCCCCGCCAGATCGATTTGCGCGAGGTCGCAGAGCGTCGGACAGATATCGAGCAGTGAGACTGGCGTGTCGATCCGCGCGGGGGCCAATCCCGGTGCGGCGATCATCAGCGGCACCCGGGCCGATCCTTCGCGAAACGTCATCTTGAACCACAAACCGCGCTCGCCCAGCATATCGCCGTGATCCGCCACGAACAGGATCGCGGCGTCTTGCCCGGTGCCTTCAAGCGCCGCCAGCACCTGCCCGACCTTGTCGTCGAGATAGGAGAGATTCGCGAAATAGGCGCGGCGTGACCGTCTGATGTCATCCTCTGAAATGTCGTATTTATGCCAGTCGTTGGCGTCGAGGATCCGCTTTGAATGGGGGTCATGGTCAGAATAGTCCAACGCAGGCACCCGGGGCAGAAGGTGTTCGCAATCCTCGTACAGGTCCCAGTATTTCTGCCGCGCCACATAGGGATCGTGCGGATGGGTGAAACTGACCGTCAGGCTCCATGGGCGCGGGTCTTTGGCGCGACCGAGGTCGTGGATCTTTTGCGTGGCGTGATGGGCCACCTCGTCGTCGTATTCCAACTGGTTGGTGATTTCGGCCACCCCCGCGCCGGTGACCGAGGCCATGTTGTGATACCACCAGTCGATCCGTTCACCGGGTTTGCAATAATCGGGCGTCCATCCGAAATCGGCGGGATAGATGTCGGTCGTTAGACGCTCTTCGTAACCGTGCAACTGATCGGGACCAACAAAGTGCATCTTGCCCGCCAGACAGGTCTGATACCCTGCACCTCGCAGATGATGGGCGAAAGTCGGCATGTCGCTGGGAAAGGCCGCCGCGTTGTCATAACCCCCCGTGGCCGAAGGCAGCAGCCCCGTCATGAAGGATGCACGTGACGGCCCGCACAGGGGTGAGGCGCAATAGGCGTTGGAGAATCGAACTGATCGCGCCGCCAGCCGTTTCAGGTTCGGCGCATGCAACCAGTCTGCCGGGCCATCCTCGAACAATGTGCCGGTCAGCTGATCGACCATGAAGATCAGGATGTTGGGCGGCGTTTCTTTGGCAAGGACATCTGCACCCGGGGTCATTTCGGACCCAACATACGATCTAGAACATCCAGAACGGTATCCGCGGCGTCTTTTCCCGTGGCCCCCTGCCCCAGTGCCGCGCGGATATACAGCCCGTCGATCAACGCGCCGATCAGATCGGCCAGCGGAGCCGGATCATCGGTCAGCGCGCGCAACTCGTGCATCAGGTTCGAGCGCAACCGCCGCTGATACACATGCAACAGGCGTTCGGCATCGGGCACCGTCTGAGCCTGGACATAGAAAGTCAGCCATGCGCCGATCACCTCGGCCCGGAAATTACCGGGCTCGAAACTGGCGCGCACAATCCGTTCCAACCGTTCGCGCGGGTCGACAGATCCGACAAGCGCACCACGCACCGAGGCACTGTATAGCGTCAGGATATGGCGCATCGCCGCCAGAAATATCCTGTCCTTACCGCCGAAATAGTGATGCGCCAATGCCGTGGACATGCCCGCGCGGCGTGCGATCTGCGCCACCGTCACGCCCAGCGAACCGGTGCGCCCGATCTCTGAGATCGTCGCTTTAACCAGCGCGTCGCGCCTGATAGGCTCCATTCCAAGCTTCGGCATCGGGGCTCCATTCGAATGCTACAAAGGCTAGTTGGTTTTTGACTGACGCGTCAATCAATTATAAACGGGAGATCCTCATGCTTCTCAGATCCGCCATTTCCGCCCTTGCATTGGCCGCCACCGCCGGTACGGCGCTGGCCGACTGCGACACTGTCAGATTTGCCGATGTGGGCTGGACCGACATCACCGCGACCACTGCCGCGACGACCGTGGTTCTTGAGGCGCTGGGATACGACACCGACACCAAGGTGCTGAGCGTTCCGGTCACCTATACTTCGATGGCGCAGGGGGACATCGATGTTTTCCTTGGCAACTGGATGCCGACGATGGAGGCCGATATCGCCCCCTATCGCGAGGAGGGCACCGTCGAAACCCTGCGCGCCAACCTTGAGGGCGCGAAATACACGCTGGCGGTGAACAAGGCGGCGGCCGATCTGGGTATCGTCGGGTTTGCCGACATCGCCGCCCACAAGGAGGCGCTGGACGGCAAAATTTACGGGATCGAACCGGGCAACGACGGCAACCGCCTGATCATCGACATGATCAAGGGCGGCGCGTTCGATCTGTCTGGTTTCGAGGTTGCGGAAAGCTCGGAACAGGGGATGCTGGCACAGGTCGCCCGTGCCACTCGCCGCGACGAACCTGTCGTGTTTCTGGGATGGGAGCCGCATCCGATGAACGCCGCGTTGGAAATGGAATACCTGACTGGCGGCGACGATTTCTTCGGCCCCAATCTGGGCGGTGCAACCGTTTACACCAATGTCACCGCAGGGTTCACCGACACCTGTCCCAATGTTGGCGCGCTGCTGAACAACCTTGTCTTCAGCCTTGAGATGGAGAACGCGATCATGGGCGGCATCCTGAACGACGGCAAGGCGCCGCGCGATGCCGCGACCGAGTGGCTGACGGCAAATGCGGACGTTCTGGCCGACTGGCTGGATGGCGTCACCACCAAGGATGGCGCACCCGGCGAAGCCGCTGTGCGCACCGAACTGGGGCTGTAGTCTGCTGATGACACAACACTCAAACGTCGCCCGGATCGCCGGACAGATGGCCGGGGCGGGCAGGATCCGCACCCGCGCCATGTTCGGCCAATACGGAGTATATTGCGACGACACGTTCATCGGCGTCATCTGCAACGACCGGTTGTTCGTGAAGGTCACCAAGGCCGGGCGCACATCCGCGCCCGATCTGCCACTAGAACCGGCCTATGATGGCGCAAAGCCCAGCCTTGCCATCCCCGAGGACCGGATCGAAGACGGCGAGTGGCTGTCGCGGCTAATCCGCACCACGACCGATGCATTGGCCAAGCCAGCGAAACGCTGAATGCGGGTTTTTGTCGCTCTGGACCTGCCCGATGACGTGGCTGATGGCTTGGATGCGCTTGCCGGACGGTTGCACACCGGGCGGCACGTCGCGTCAGACGACATGCATCTGACGCTGGCGTTCATCGAGGACGCCCCGCTCCACGCTCTGGAAGAGTTGCACATGCGACTTGAGATGACGACCCGCCCGCTGCCGCAGTTGACACTTCGCGGTGTCGACGTGTTCGGCAGTGAACATCCCCGGTCGGTCCATGTGCGGGTGGAGGGCGGCGCGGCTTTGAGCGACCTTCAGTCCGCCGTCACCCGCCACGTGAGGAGGGCCGGCATCGCCCTGCCCCGCCGCCGGTTCGTGCCCCATGTGACGCTGGCCCGGTTTGCAGCACGTATGGCCCCCGACGATACGGCCCGCGTCGGGCGGTTCCTGTCCGCCCATGGCGACTGGACATGGCCCGCCTTCACCGCCCCGTCCCTGTCGCTGTATCAATCCACGCTGAGTGCTGACGGACCGCGATACGACCTTCTGGAACGGTATGGGGCGCTGGAGCTTTGATCATCAGATACCGCCACCTGCGCAGAAGCGATCACTAAAATCGCCCGCGCAGAGACAGAGTGCCGGAATTCCGTGCCCACTCATGGCAAGCCACATAGGCACGGTTTACCCGCAAATCCTGAACGATCACCTAACCCAGATCGAAACCCATGGCTGCGCCGTCACTCGGCCCCCAGACGCACCTCTTCCAGCGGATAGGCAAGACTGTCGCGGTAATCCCAGCCAAGGTGGCAATCGGCACAGAAACTCTGCGAGATCTTCATCACCTTGCCGTTGGGTTGCAGCGCGTCATAGCGCCAGTTGCCCGCATCGGGGGCACCGCCCTCGTCCAGTTTGGTCATGATGAACAGCGGCCCGATCTTTGCCTTGCCGTCTTTCAGCGCGAAACTTTCCTTGGCCAGCACCGATCCGACCGGCATCGGTCCGCGTTCTTCGTCGAACTTCAGATATTCCGGCGCGGCGATATCATTGGCAAAGGTCTGAAGAAACCTTTCGTCATGGGCGCCGGCCACGGCAGGTCTTGTGGAAGAGACGGTCCAATCGCGATAGGCCACGCCCACGGCATCGCCTTCGGCTGCATAGCTCTGTGCCATCTGGCGCTCGATACAGGCATAAAGCGCGTTGACCGCCGCTTCGTCCAGGTCATAGGCGTCGCCTACGGCCGTGCAGTCCTGTGCGGCGGCACCGGTGGCCAGTCCCGCCGCAAGGCAGGTCAGCGCAGCGAAAAGGGTCGAATTGTTCATCATGTCTCTCCCAATGTGTCTGATACCTGCGTAAACTGTCGCGAGGAAAAAACACCTGACGATTTCGCACAATGACGTGACGGCCTGAAACACAGCACCGTCCCGCACACACCCCTTTCCATTCCGCCTCCCGCCCGCCATGTTGTGCTCCGACACGGGAGGGTGCGCATGAACTGGCTGACGGACAGAAAGATTCCGGTGGGCGATACGGCGCGTCTTTTGTTCGATTGGTTGCAGGACAACGGCGCGTGGTTCTTTGATGGGCTGTCCGATGTTCTGGAGGCCGGAATCGACGGCATCCTGTGGGCATTTCAGACGCCGCCCGCCCTGTTGATCGTTGCGCTGTTCGTCACGCTGACATGGGTGCTGCAACGGGATTGGAAAACCTGCCTGCTGGTGGCGCTGGGTTTCCTGTTCATCCTCAATCAGGGGTACTGGGAAGAAACAACCGAAAGCCTGACGCTGGTCCTGTCAGCCTGTGTGGTCTGCATGGGCGTGGGCGTGCCGATCGGTATAGCCGCCGCACACCGGCCCCGGCTTTATGCCGGAATGCGCCCGGTGCTCGATCTGATGCAGACCCTGCCGACCTTCGTCTATCTGATCCCGGCCATCGTGTTTTTCGGCATCGGCATGGTGCCGGGGCTGCTGGCGACGGTGGTGTTCGTGCTGCCCGCGCCGATCCGGCTGACCTATCTCGGAGTGGTGTCGACGCCGAAACCGCTGACCGAGGCGGCGCAGGCCTTCGGTGCCACCCCGCGACAACTGCTGTGGAAGGTTGAACTGCCCTCGGCCCTGCCGCAGATCATGGCAGGGCTGAACCAGACGATCATGCTGTCCCTGTCGATGGTGGTGATCGCGGCGCTGGTCGGGGCGGACGGGCTGGGTGTGCCTGTGGTGCGCGCGCTGAATCAGGTAAACGCCGCGCTGGGGTTCGAGAGCGGCTTTGTCATCGTCGTCGTCGCGATCATGCTGGACCGGATGCTGAAGGTGCGCAGCCGATGACCCCCGCGATTGTTTTCGACCGGGTCAGCATCGTCTTTGGCGACCGGCCCGAACAGGCGTTGCCGTTGATGGACGCCGGGATGGAGCGCGGCGAAATACAGGCGCAGACCGGTCAGATCCTTGGCGTGCACGACTGCTCGCTTACCGTGAACACGGGCGAGATCCTTGTGCTGATGGGGCTCTCGGGGTCAGGCAAATCGACCCTGCTGCGGGCGGTAAACGGGCTGAACACCGTCTGCCGGGGCGATGTGACCCTGCGCCACGGCGGCACGATGACATCTGTCACAAACGCCGATGCAAAGACCCTGCGCGCCCTGCGCCTGTCGTCGGTCGGCATGGTGTTTCAACAGTTCGGGCTGCTGCCCTGGCGTTCGGTGCGCGACAATGTCGGGCTGGGACTGGAGCTGGGTGGGATGCCGCCCGCCGAACGGCACGAAAGGGTTGATGCGCAACTGGAGCTGGTCGGCCTGTCCGACTGGGCCGATCGCAAGGTGGGTGAGCTTTCGGGCGGTATGCAGCAGCGCGTCGGTCTGGCCCGCGCCTTTGCAACCGAAGCGCCGATCCTGCTGATGGACGAACCTTTCTCGGCGCTGGACCCGCTGATCCGCACGCGGCTGCAAGACGAACTCCTCGAGCTTCAGGAAAAGCTTCACCGCACGATCCTGTTCGTCAGTCACGATCTGGACGAGGCGTTCAAGCTGGGCAACCGCATTGCCATCATGGAGGGCGGGCGGATCGTGCAATCTGGCACCCCGCGCGACATCTATGACTCGCCGTCGAGCGATTATGTCGCCGAATTCGTCGCCCATATGAACCCGCTTGGCGTGCTGACCGCGCAGGATGTCATGGGCCCGCTGACCGCCGCGACCCCGCGCTGCGTCCCCCCCGACACACCGATCGCCGAACTGCTGCCCGCCCTTGCCGGCGATCCCGGCGACATCACAGTCACCGGCCCCGAAGGCGCGCTTGGCACCATCACCCCCGCCAGCCTAATGGCCCGCCTCACCCCGAACGCCTGACCCATGGTGTTTTGCGCGACGTGGGAACAGGCAGCCGTAGGCAACATCGCCCTTGCAGTGGATGGGGAAAGCGGAGTCCGGAAGGCGCCGTCGTCAGCGTCCTTGGCTTTTGGTCGCGGCGGACCCTCAACTACTCGGATAGATTTGTTTTGACATTATGCATCGCAGCAAGCCGCAAAGCGCAGCGATGCGGGCAATGCACCAAGTCACCGCGCTTACGCTAACGACAGGATTTCTGATGCGCGCGCCAACGTCGTGGGAAATTAAATGCCAAAAGCGGTCGTTTTTGGAAACCCATTTAGGCATCAGCCTGAGGCGGGATATTCCGGATCCGGAATGGCAGCTAAGGTTGTGCAACCAGCGCGGCCGCAATGTTTCCAAGCGAAGTGTTGAAAAAGCGATCTCGGTGCAGTAATTCGCCATTCACGATGTAGAGATTTTTTACTTCGTAAAACTGATAATCCCCGTCTTTTTCAGGAATGCGAACTCGGCTGACGGTCCCCGTTCTGGCAGCATCCTCGTTGCTCACGTCAAAAAGCTTGAAGTAATCCGCATTAGCGGTCACCGCAACTTGCCTTAAGATAGCATGCACGTCTTCTTCTTCGGTGATACGCTCATCTACAAAATAACAGCCGGCTTCCAGCCCGCCAACCGTGATGGTCGTGCCAGCAGCAATGAGCAACGTGATCGGCGCAGTAAGAACAACAAGCACACTCGCCGCAAATCCACTGCCTCCGATGATACCTATGGTCCCAGCTCCCGAAGCCCCTGCAAGCGTCGAACCCAACATCAACCCGCCGGCTGCGTGTGGGAAGAAGTAAAGCCCCCCCAAAGCCATGGTAGCGGGGCCAACGGATGCCCCAGCGCCACCTGCTGTGACAGCCGCAGTCGCAGCTGTGGGACTGACCAGCTGGCTGAGCCGATAGTCACAAACCCCAGAAAATGCGCTCGTAACCCAGACAAGCGAAAGGACCGCACTAAGACTTAAACTTCTGATCACTGGCCCAGCCTCTCTAAAATAACATTCCCCAGATTCTTCGTCTTAGGAGGCCAGCAGATCAAGCTTTTTATCTCGCTGCGCAGGGTGCGCGCGTCGGCTATGGCCTCGAGCACTAAATCGCTCCGCGATAGGGCGCTTGTTTCTGCCTATGTGCTGAGCTGGGATTTGTTTCGCGTTTTGTGATGTTGGGTGTGTGCTGTTGATCGAGGTGATTTTGCCTCGATTGACAGAGGACA
>NZ_VSJK01000024.1 GCF_008085915.1 Oceaniovalibus sp. ACAM 378
CCGGTTCGCTGGAAGCCGTCGTTTCCTTGGCCACCTTCCCATGCGCGTTCAGAACGCAGATCGCAGTGCTTGCCAAAGAGACGTCCAAACCGATAAAGTGATCCATGTCGTTGCCCTTTCATTCTGTATTCAGAATTGGGGCGCGCCTCACGGCAAGACCCCGTAAGCACGCATCGCGTGCCGAGGGCAACGACACCTCACATCCACAGTCACGACAAGCCGAAACGCTGATGATTTGGGGCCAGCCCTATTATGGCATCTGATACATGACCGCACCCGATCACACGCTCGCGCCGTTCAAAAACCACTTGCATCAATGGGGGCATCCATACATGTTCAAATCCTCAAATCTGTCTCACGAGTGCTTACGTCAGACACAATACGAACCATGTTAGATGAAGGGATCTGAGGCGCGATCAGGTCACGCGCCGTCCTATTTCTACCTCGATAGTGCTGGCAGAATTCTGTACTTCTTCGGCCAGTTGGGCGTAATTTGCCCGTGCCCGTGCTTCGGGCAGCACGATCGAAATTGTGGCTACGCAGGCGCCTGTCTCGTCACAGATTGGCGCGGCGATACAAGCGACTGAGTATTCAGAAGCGCTAAGTTGTACCGACAGTCGGTCACGGAACTCGCGCCCAGAGATCTCGGCCAGCTTTTCCGGCTGGATCTCGGCCAGTCCAGTGCCCGAGGGACGCGCGCAGTCGCGGAAGATGTGTAGTCGTTCGGCCTCACTGAGGTGACCCACCAAAAGTCGTCCAGAGGCCGTCCAATTCAGCGGCACTCGGGTACCAACGTCGGAGGCAACGTTGAAATGCCCATGCCCGCGGGCCATTGCGATAACGGTCATCATGTCCTCGTCCCGCGCGCAAACCTGAATTGTTTCGTCTATTCGTTCTGCCAGTCGCTCCATTTCACGCTTGGCGGCGGCGAAAAAATCCATCTTGGAACGATAGGTGAGGCCATAACGCATCAAGCGGGGCCCAAGCCAGACTTCGTTGGCATCCATGCGCGTGAGCATCCCGCGTTCTACCAGTTCCTCGGTGATCTTGTAGATGGTCGATGCGGGAGAGCCGGTGGCTCGCACCAGTTCATAGGTGCTCATGGAAGCCTGCCGCTCGGTCAGAATGTCGAGGATCTGGAGTGTTCGGTCTATGGCTCCCACGCGGCGCCGCGGCTGATCGGTCATGATGGCTATGATCCTCCAAGCCTCTGCAGTTATGGAACCGGCGCAGCAAATTCAAGCCGCAAAACCCGCTGTGCCCCGAGCGTAGCCGATTTACCTGAAATCGCGATATACATATTTATAGACTATAGACCACTTTTATGTAAACTGTGTTTCACATCCGATTCGAAGATCAGGGAGGGTACTGAATGAACATTCACCGAAACCTCGGACTTGCCGGACTTGCGACCGCGACACTAATCGCAATTGCCCCGGTCATGGCTGCGGCACAGCAGACCGAGAGCAAGCTTTATGAAGTGATCGAGCGCGGCCATCTGATATTTGGGACCGGTTCGACCAACGTGCCTTGGCACTTTGTGGACGAGAAGAACGAACTGGCCGGCTTTGACGTAGATATGGGAAAGATTCTTGCCCGGGCGCTGTTCGATGACGAGACCAAGATCGAGTATATCCGCCAAGCACCCGATGCGCGCATTCCGAACCTGCTGACAAACAAGACAGATTTTACTTGTCAATTCATGACTATCAATACCGCCCGCGCCCAGAAGGTCGAATTTACCTTGCCCTACTACCGGGAAGGCGTGGCGATGATCCTGAACAAGAAAGGCCCTTATCCAGACCGTGCATCCATCGACAAGGCACTCGCGGATGGCAAAAAAATCCGCGTTGCGGTCCTACAAAACGCTGATGTCGAAGACACCGTCCATGACGTGATTGAAGGTGTCGAAATCGACCAATATGAAGAGCAGGGACTGGTCTTTGAGGCGTTGGACACCGGGCGTGCCGATGGCGGCATTGTCGATCTTTCCAATGTGCTTTGGCTGTCCAAAAAGTTCCCCGAGCGTTACGCGCACGGTGGTGACGGCGAAAAGGCCTCCAGCTATGGCTGCGCGGTAAAGCCGGGCGACCAAGTCTGGCTGAACTTCATCAATACCGCTTTGCGTGAGGCGATGAATGGCCGTGACTTCGACGTCTATGCTGCCTCATTTGAAGAGTGGTTCGGCGTGCGGCCTCCTGCACCCAAGATCGGGTTCCCGATCGAGAACCGGTGAGCAGCGTCCGCTGACCTCAACGCGGCACCGTTCTTTCGGTGCCGCGCCCTCCAATTGATTGCGAAGCCATGAACTATCATTTCAACTGGAAGGTCATCGTCGAAGACTGGGACAAGCTCATGTGGGGGCTGCTACTGGGACTTGAGATCGCCTTTGGGGCCATCATCATAGGCCTAGTCATCGGATTGGTTCTAGCCTTTGCGTCGCACGCGCGGCAATTTTGGATCCGGGCCGCAGTAAAGGTCTATGTGACATTCTTGCGCAACCAGCCGCCGCTGCTTTTGCTGTTTTTTGCCTATTTCGTGCTGCCGCGAATGGGCATTCGCATTGACCGAGTGGAAAGCGTAGTTCTGGCGCTGGGGCTATATGCCGGTGCGCAACTGACCGAAGTGTTCCGCGCCTCGCTTGCCAATATTCCTAAGGGCATCCGCGAAGCCGGGCTGGCCATCGGGCTGACGCCGGTGCGCACCAATACTTTGGTGGTTCTGCCGGTAATGTTTCGCAATGCTATACCTGCGCTCGGCAATTCCTTCATCTCGCTGTTCAAGGATACCTCGCTGGCCGCCGGCATAGCAGTGGCGGAACTGACTTGGCAGGCGCGAAAGATCTCCACCGATACCTTCGCCGTGCTGGAAAGCTGGATTGCCGCCTGCGTCATCTATGTCGTTGCCTGCATGATCATCGCGCAGCTTCTGCTTGCCCTTGAACGCAAGCTTAAAATTCCGTGAGCGGGAGGCAGAGAACATGATCGAAGATTTCAGCAATACGTTGGTCACTGCAACGCCTTTTCTTCTCGGGTCGTTGTGGTTCACCATCACCATCAGCGCAATGTCCATCGTCATAGGCACCGCGATAGGCCTGTTGTTGGGGCTGGCCTCGGCCTATGGCGGGTGGGTCACGCGGTTTCTGGTGCGGATCTATGTGGACATCGTCCGAGGCATCCCCGGTCTGGTCAAGATCTTTACTGTTTTTTATCTGGTGAATGCTCTGCTGAGCGAAGTCGCGGGTTTCACCCTTTCGGCTATGGCCTGTGGCGTCGTCGCGCTGTCGATCCATGCCAGCGCGCAGGTGTCCGAGATGGCGCGCGGCGCGATTCAGGCGCTTTCCAAGGGACAGGCCGAGGCGGGCAAGGCGATTGGGCTGCGGTTCTGGCAGGTCCAGTTCTATGTGATCTACCCTCAGGCGATCCGCCAGATCCTGCCGACTTGGGTGACATCATCGACCGAAATTGTGAAGGGCACGACGCTGCTGTCGTTGATTTCTGTGCCGGAGTTCTTCATCACGATCCGCGAGCTGGCAGCGCGCGAGTTCCTCTATATCCAGTTCTATGGCTTTGCCATGATAGTCTATTTCCTACTCAACTTCTCAATTGAACTGCTCGGTGCCCACTTGGAGCGCCGGTACTCGCGCTATTAATCGGCTGACTGACAACAGGAAAAACATGCAATCGCTATTGAAAATTAACGGTCTGCACAAGAGCTTTGGCAATCTCGAAGTCCTCAAGGGGATCGACTTGGAGGTCAATCAGGGGCAGGTGGTCTCGATCATCGGTTCCAGCGGCTCGGGAAAAACTACGCTTTTGCGCTGCGTCAACCTGTTGGAGGAGTTTCAGGCAGGCGAGATTGTGATCGAGGGGCAGCTCATCGGATATCGCGACAAGGGAGGGCGGCGAAGCTCGATCTCGGAAGCCGAGAAGGCGCGCCAGCGCGCATTGACCGGAATGGTGTTCCAGACCTTTAATCTGTTCCCGCATCTGTCGGCTCTGGGCAACGTCACGCTGGGCCTGCGCAAGGTACTGAAACAGCCCCGCGCCGAGGCTGAGGAGACGGCCGCGCACTGGCTGGACCGGGTTGGGCTGAGCGAGCGCAAAGATTACTATCCTTCTCAACTGTCCGGCGGGCAGCAACAGCGCGTGGGTATCGCCCGCGCGTTGGCTATGGCCCCCAAACTTATGCTGTTCGACGAGGCGACATCGGCATTGGATCCGGAATTGGTGGGCGAAGTCTTGCAGGTGATGACCGATCTCGCGAGCGAAGGCATGACTATGTTGGTCGTTACCCATGAAATGAGCTTTGCCAAAGACGCCTCGACACGTGTAGTTTTCATGAACGAAGGAGTGATCGCCGAAGAGGGCCCCCCCGCCACGCTGCTGACCAATCCCAAACACCCGCGTTTGCAGGACTTTCTGGCACGGAGCCAAAGGTGACATGTCGTGTCCTATGGTCAAACCAAAGTGAGACGGTCATGACAATTTCGCAGCAAAGCACCGATCCGATGGCGAACCTTGCCGCAATGGGCCTGACGCTGCCAGAGTGCCCGCCCAGCCCCATTGGTGCTTTTTGCAATATACGCGAACATAAGGGGTATCTGTATGTCTCGGGTCAGGGGCCAATTGACGCAGACGGTGTCGCGATGGTCGGCAAGGTTGGCGGGGATGTGAGCGCCGAACAGGCGCGCGAACATGCCAGGCTTGTGGCGCTGAACATCCTTGCTGTGGTGCGCCACCACCTTGGCGGGTTCGCTCGCGTGCACTCGGTTCTGAAGGTCCTCGGTCTCGTCAATGCTGTGCCGGATTTCGAGCGGCATCCCTTTGTCATCGATGGCGCATCTGAACTATTTCACGGGGTATTCGGCGAAAGGGGGGTGCATTCGCGCTCGTCCTTCGGTGTCTCCTCATTGCCCAACCGGATCACCGTTGAAATCGAAGCTATCCTGACGCTGACCGACAACACCTGACGTTTAAGCACGGAGTAATTATGCGCGAGACTTTCACAATTGCCCTCAACAACCGTTTTGCGGACCTTATCAATGTATCAGGCACGATGACTGCCCTTGGCGGGTCCGTATGCGCCGAGGATGTCCGCGTCGCCACCAGCGCCATGATGGCCCGCTTTGTGAATATGCACGAGTTGCAGGCGGAGGCAAGTCGGGTGATCGCCGAGTTGACCGGCGCCGAGGCGGGCTGCCTGACGGCTTCGGCGAGTGCCGCAATGACGCTGTCGATTGCAGGCGCCATGACTGGTTTGGACCCCGCAGCAGTCGAAAACCTGCCCCAGCGGCCCGGCGAGAAATGCGAAGTTGCCGTGCAGATGGGCCACCTCTGCGGGTATGGTGCACCGGTATCCCAAGCAGTCGAACTGGCGGGCGCGACGGTACGGATCGTCGGGCAGTCGACCCTTTGCGCGGATCACCAATTAGAAGGTGTTTTGAGCGACCGGACGGCCGCGGCGCTGTTTGTTGCCTCGCACCATGTGGTCCACTATGGGCAGATCCCGCTGAAACGTTTTGCCGAAATCTGTCATGCCAAACAGGTGCCGGTGATTGTCGATGCGGCATCTGAATACGATCTGCGCTGGTTCCTTGATCAGGGGGCGGACATTGTGATCTATTCCGGCCACAAGTTTCTCGGCGGTCCAACCTCTGGGGTCATTGCTGGGCGCCGCGATCTGGTGCGCGCTACTTATTTCCAGAATATCGGGATCGGGCGGGGCATGAAGATCGGCAAGGAAAGCATCGCCGGTACCATCGCCGCGCTTGAGGCCTGGGCAGTGCGCGATCACGATGAGATCCGTAAGACCGAGACTGCGGCGCTGACCCTCTGGCAATCGGCACTCGCCGGGGTCGATGGTGTGACGGCGCGGATCATGCCAGACCCGACCAATAATCCTCTGGATCGCTTGCAGGTCGAAATAGATCCACTGAAAACCGGTTGGAGTGCAGCGCAGGCGGCGGCCGAATTAGGGGCGCAATCTCCGAAGATCATCGTACGCAATCACAAGGTCGAACAGGACTCTTTCCAGCTTGACCCCTGCAATATCCTGCCCGGTCAGGCTGAAAAGGTCGCAACTGCACTGACAAATGTGATGACACGCAAAACCCTGCCGACTGCCGTATCCGACGCACGCAATGGCGGGGTGAACAGTTATCTTGCATGGCTGGCATGAAGCAAATGAGCAAATTCGCGAGAAGCCCCTGAGTGGTACGGCGCAGGGTGCTATGCTATGAGGCTGGCAACGCCCAAGGGTCCTTAGGTATCCTGCGCCGGTTCCCCCGTTCGGACGTGATGCACCCCACCTACAAGACGCTGGCGGAACTTGGCCGCGCTATCAAGACGATTTTTCTATCCCGGTAACTGCGTTCAGAGGCGTTCCGCCAGGAAATCCACGAAGGGCTGAACGGATAGTGTCGCAAACTTTTCTGGGTTTCATATGGATCACCACTGGAGCAATGCTTGGCTCTCAGGCGAAGCAGACAGGCGGGTCAGAACGGTGATAGATTTCAAGGGCGTACACTACCCGAAGGCAGTAATCCTGCATGCCGTGTTTTTCTATGTCCGCTATGCCGTCTCTTACCGCGACCTTGAAGAAATCTTGGCCGAGCGCGGCGTGGCCGTTGACCACGCTACGCTGAACCGGTGGGTTGTGAAGTATTCGCCGCTGATCGCGGCCACCGCCCAAGCCAAAAAGTGCGGGACGGCCAAATCCTGGCGGATGGACGAGACTTATGTAAAGGTTCGCGGCAGGTGGACGTACTTGTACCGGGCCGTCGACAGCTTCGGAAAAACCCTTGATTTCATGCTCTCAGAGCGCCGAGATACGGCTGCGGCGCGACGGTTTTTCAAGCAGGCTATCGCTGCAAACGGTCAGCCGGACCGCGTAAACATTGATAAAAGCGGCGCTAATTTTGCGGGGCTTCAGGCGGTGAATGTGATCCTCAAATTTAAAGGGAATGGCCAGCTGATCACCATCCGGCAGAAAAAATATCTTAACAACATCCTTGAACAAGATCACCGCTTTATAAAGCACATCACCGGTCCGATGCTAGGCTTCAAAGCCCTCCATTCTGCAGCAGCAACCATCGCTGGTATCGAGGCCGCACACATGATCCGCAAGGGCCAGTTCGGCGCCAATAGACTTTCCGCATTCCAGCAGTTTGCCGCCCTCGCAGCATAATCATGTCGAAAAGGTTGGCACCCTCAGGCTACCCCAAAGTTTGCGACACAACCGATCATAGTGCGGAGAATCTAGCCTCAGGCGGGACACTTTGGGCGAGGCCGTCAGTCCAGCTTGAAAATTTCGCTTTGCTTGTTTCTCGGCAGGAGTTTTCGTGTTACAGCCTCTGGTGAAGCTTGCATGACAGTGGGCGAGCATCGTCATTTTTTTCGAAAATTCCGTTTTCAGAAATCTCCTAAACCATTCCAGATATGAATTGAGGTCGCCATGAAAATGAGTTCGTTTGAATACCAGATGACCAAACTGGATCATCTGGTCCTTGAGGCTGATGCCGCGAATACACGTCGCGCCGCGCAGCGTCAGATTCGCCTGGAAGCCAGCAACGAAACAAAATCCGGGCCCGAAACGACGTCCCTTGAAGATGATAGCCTGCTGTTGAATAACGTCCCAATCTAACGCTTGGCTGATGCTGGAACGGGCTGCTTTGCTTCGTGCACATTCTGCTCGGACCGACTTTTTCCGCATTTCCACAACCCGCCAAAAACCACGGATTCTGGGGCGTTCCTAGATCGCGAAACGTCTGTGATCATTGGCGCGGCTTCACGAGCGCGCTTGCACTTAATGCAAGCGCGGCTTATATAGCCTTATGAACAACAAGCACCGCAAAACACTTGCCACTGTTTTCACCGATCCCGTGTCTGGGACAGTTGAATGGTCGGCAATCGAAAATCTGCTCGTTGCGGCTGGGGCGCGGGTGATTGAGGGCAACGGTTCGCGGGTCCGCTTCGAGAAAGATGGTGAGGTCGAGACGTTCCACCGTCCGCACCCAGCCAAGGAAGCCAAGCGGTATCAGGTCCGCGCAGCCCGCGCGTTCTTGGAGAGAATAGGGATCACGCCATGACAAACATCATGACCTACAAAGGCTACTCTGCGCGCATCGAATACGATGATGAAGACGGCATCATGACAGGCCAGATCGCTGGTATCCGCGACGGCGTGGGCTTTCATGCAGACAGCGTAGAAGAGCTAAAAGAGGCGTTTCATGAGGCCGTCGATGATTACGTCGATGCCTGCGCCAAGATCGGAAAAGAGCCGCAGAAGCCATATTCTGGCCGCGTGATGTTCCGGGTCGATCCAGAAGTTCACCGCAAGGCTGCACTGGCGGCAGAACTAGCAGGCAAGAGCCTGAACCAGTGGGCAGAAGAGGTTCTAAAACATGCTGCTCGCGGTGAACACGCGTGACTGAATAGCCCGCCGCAAAACTCCATAATCGCTCAATGCCTCCTCTCGCCGGAGATTGACCCGGAGGTCGGTCTTTACCTCGTGGCACCCTTCGGTGCGAGTTCTATCCTCCTCTTCGCCGTTCATAACAGCCCCTTGGCGCAACCATGGTCAGCCGTTGTTGGCAACACCGTGGCCGCCATCGTCGCCGTCGCTGTCTGTCTGGCGGTGTCGGACCCCATGTTGCGTATCGCCTTGTCCGTTGGGCTTACCATCGCGGCCACTATCCTCTGCCGCGCCTTGCATCCCCCTGCCGGCGCGGTTGCAATGACCGTCGCGATGAGCCCCGATGCCGTAAGAGAACTGGGGTTCATGTTCGCCCTGACACCGGTTGCCGTGGGGACAGTTCTGCTTGTGCTGATCGCAATCGCCTATGGTCGGCTGACGGGGCGGCACTATCCATTCCGTCAATTCGATGACTCGAACACCCACGGCACCACAGATCCTGAACCGATGGAAAATACCTCAACAACATCGTGGAGCAGGACCACCGCTTCATCAAGAAGCTGACCCGGCCGATGCAGGGTTTCAAATCCTTCGCTGCTGCGCAGGCGACCCTCGCCGGGATCGAGACCGCACATATGATCCGAAAGGGTCAGCTTGCCGGCAACGGTGGCACCGCCTTTCAGCAGTTCGCGGCGCTGGCAGGATAACTGTGTCCAGCAAAACGCTTGCGTTTAGCCTGCGGATATATTTGCGACACATCCCAAGAAATCAAGGGTTTGCCCCTCACGGTCAACAGCTCGGTAGAGATACGTCCAACTGCCTTTAACCTTGATGTAGGTTTCATCCATTCGCCAGGACACAGCTGTTGGTCGCTTTGTGGACTGCGCATTTGCAGCGATCTGCGGGGAATATCTGATGACCCAACGGTTCAAAGAAGAATGATCAACGCTGACGCCACGATCGGACATGATCTCTTCCAGATCACGGTACGAGACGCCGTAACGGACATAGAAATAGACCGCATACAGAATGACGGATTTCGGGTATTGCGCGCCCTTGAAGTCAATTATCGTTCCGTTCCGATCGTGCGTGTCCGGTCTCGCACATCCAGTTCTGCATACGCCGCCGGGGCGACAGTGCGAAAAGCTTGCGACACTACCGGTTAAAACGGACGTACAGCCACACTGCATGAGCGATGATCTGGGCTGGGAAGCGGTGACGTTTGTAGCTGATAGAAGGTGTGTGCATCATTGCCAGCTATGTCCAAATTGTGACGCAAGCAACCGAACGACAGTTTATGTGACAATCCCCGAGATACAGATGCGGACCCGCTTCGCCGTTCACCATCCCGGCCAGCGGCTCCTGAAACGTGCCGCATAAACAGGCCCGACAGAAGACCGCACTCGATCACCAAGCCCAGGGGTCAGAGGTCCTTGCACAATCGGCGGCAACCACAGAAGTTGCTAGCGATGAATATGTACCGCATCTGCGATGTAACGCTGTAAACTGTGCGACCAGCTTGCTGGAAACCAGACCGCAAAACTGTCCGCAGCGGTCCGGTGAATCAACGCGTGGATCCCGTGAATTCCGGTTTGTCGAAAAGCGCCAATCATAAAACCGGACGAGCTGAAATCAATCGGAGCAAGACTCGACATCGCGTTTTCCGAGCTGGCGCCCGAAATCTCCAGCCGTGCACGGGCATGGCTCAGATCGCAAAACGCACCGTCCTCGAGATTGACCCGGCTTTCCAGCGACATGATCGCAGTCGAGTCTGCATGGTGAAACTGAACCCGATCCGGCGCGATGCGAAACAGAATGAATCCATCGATGCTGACGGCAAGGTCATAGCCGGGCAAGGGCAGTGTCTTGTCAAAGATGAGCGATAACTGCCTTTGCAGATCGCCCCAGACGACCATCTGGGCGACCCCACCAGCCGCGGATTTCTTCAATGTGACTCCGTAATCCTCAGGCATTCTGGCGCTCTCCTTCGGGGTCGAAAAATTGCGGAGACACGACGCGCGCCATTACGGTGCTTTCGCCCAGGAAATCAATGGCGCGGACCGTGCTGCCGATCCGTTCGGGGGCACCGCCGAGATAGCCAAGAGCGATAAACCGCTCCAGCGCGGGCGACCATGTTGTCGAGGTAACCCAGCCAAGGCCGTTTCCTTCGGTCTTACCGTCGGCGGCGAACAGGATCGCACCGGCTTTCGCGCCGATGGGGCCATCGATCTCCAATCCGACCAGCATGGGGCGATCCGGGTCTTGCAGGTCGGGCCGCTGGGCAAGCACCGAGCCGACGAATGGTTTGCGTGACGATGCCATGCGCCCCATCCCCATATCGCGCAGGGTTGCGCGACCGTCCAGTTCGGGTCCCGCGACATGGCCTTTTTCAATGCGCAGGGTGCCCATCGCCTCGGTGCCATATGGGGCGATGTCATGTGGGGCGCCTGCCGTTATCAGTGCCGCCCAAACATCTTCAGCGTCTTCGGAGCGAACGTATATTTCATACGCCAACTCGCCGGAAAAGCTCATTCTGTGAACCCGCACGGCAACCCCTTCAACCTGTGCGTCGGTCAATGAGTTGGGCGACAGCGCAGCGGCAAAATCGCCGGAAACCGCGCGCAGAACATCGCGTGAGGCAGGGCCGGCCAGCGCCATAGCCGCCCATTGATCGCTGACCGAAGTAACGCGCACCCGCAGGTCATACAACGACGTCGCCAGCAGGTGTTCGATATGCGACATTACGCGGCCCGCACCGCTGGTGGTTGTCGACATCAGATAATCGTATTCGCTCAGCCGGGCAGTTGCTCCGTCATCCAGCACGATTCCATCCTCGCGCAGCATGACGCCATAGCGCAACTTTCCGGGCTTCAGGGTGCTCCAGCCATTGACGTATAGCAGGTTCAGCAAATTTGCGGCGTCAGGTCCCTGCACCATAATCTTGCCCAGCGTCGACACATCGACTAGGCCGACGGCACGACGCACATGGGCGGCCTCGCGCCGGTAGGCCTGGTCAAGTGTTTCGTCGCCTATTGGATAGTACCAAGGGCGCAGCCAAGGCCCGGCCTGTGTCATGACCGCACCATTCCTCAGGTGCCAATCTTGCAGTGGCGTCAGGCGGGTCGCGTGGAAATGTTCACCGGAATCATGCCCGACAAGCGCACCGATCGTTACCGGCGTAACCGGGGGACGAAACGTGGTGGTGCCAGTTTCGGGCAGAGATTTCTCCGAAAGCTGGGCCATACGCGCCAGTGCATTGACGTTCGACAGCTTGCCTTGATCGGTGGCCATCCCGGTCGTGGTATAGCGTTTGAGATGTTCGACCGAGACATATCCCTCGTCATGGGCCTGATCCAGATCGCGCACTGTGACGTCGTGCTGCATATCAACAAAGGCCTTGCCGAACGGTTTGTCCTGCGCATTCATCACACACCAGAGCGGATGCAGGTCACGCGCCCAGTGCGGGGCCGTGTCGGCAAGGTGGGCCGTCTGTGAGGTGGATGCGCCCCCGGCCAGTGCGCCTTGAATGATGGCGTCCGAAAGGCCCGGCGCCGCGATGACACTGCCTGCAAAGCACATGTCCGGCAAAAGATCGGGCACAGGCAGAAAACAACCATTTTCGGTGTCATAAACCGGTTTCATCTGGCGTTGGCTCCACAATTGCAGAGCCGGCGCCCAGCCGCCGGAAACAGCGATCAGATCGAACCTGAGTCTGACGGTTACACCGGTTGCGCGGCCGTTCCGATCAACGGGAACCACAGAGGCTGCGGTGATATGCCTGTGCCCATGCGCGGAGGCGATGCCGTGTCCGGAAAGGCAGACACCGCCAGCTGAAGTCAGTTCGTTGGCAAGAGGTTGCGGCACACTGGCGCGCGCATCGCAAAGCGTGACTTGGGCACCAGCCCGTACCAGATCAAGCGCCGTGGCATAGGCGCTGTCGTTATTGGTGGCGATCAGCACGTTCTGTCCTGCCAACACCCCGTATCGGTTGAGATATGTTCGCACTGCCGAGGCAAGCATGACACCGGGCCGGTCGTTATTGCCAAAGACGAGTGGACGTTCAAAGGCGCCGGTGGCCAGCACGGTACGCTTGGCGCGGATTTTCAAATAGCATTGCCGTGCCTCATCGGAGGGGGGCTGCGCGACATGGTCCCACTGACGCTGCACCGCGCCAAAAACATTGCCGTCATAGGCGCCGAAAACGGTTGTCCGGGCAAGAATGGTGACGTTTGGCAAAGAGTGCAATTCGTCCGCAGTTGTGCTCAGCCAAGCATCGGTCGCCGCATCCGGTGGGGCTGACAACAACGCACCACCAAGGGCAAAATCTTGCTCGGCAAGTATGACACGCAGGCCTTGCCGCCCGGCTGTCAGTGCCGCGCTCAGCCCTGCTGGACCCGCGCCAATGACCAGAACGTCGCAAAAGGCGTTGGTCTTGTCATAGCTGTCAGGATCAGAAAGCGTGATAGCGCGTCCCATGCCGGCGGCTTTGCGGATGTATCGTTCGCAGAACATCCAAAAGGCCGTTCCGCGAAACGGACCGATGAATGTCTTGTAATAAAAGCCCGCACCGATGAATGGTGACAATGCTCCGTTGATCGCGCTGAGGTCATGCCGGACATTGGGCCAGCCGTTTTGGCCCCGCGCGACGAGGCCGTCGAACGCCTCGAGAGTTGTGGCGCGCGTGTTCGGCTCAGACCGGGCACCTTCACCGAGGGTGATCAATGCGTTCGGCTCTTCGGTTCCCGCAGAAAAAACCCCGCGTGGACGGTGATACTTGAAGCTGCGCGCGATGATCATTTCCCCGGCGGCTAGCAGTGCCGAGGCAAGTGTGTCGCCCGGATGCGCCGCGATCCTGCGCCCGTCAAACTGCATTGAAATCATGCGGCTGCGATCGATTCGCCCGCCCTTTGCAAGGCGACGCGCCGTCATGATGACGCCGCCATAGTTGCTTCGCCTGCGAAAACCGAGCGGGCCAACTGGCAACTGTCGATCTGGTGAGTGGCCGTGTTGCGATTGACTATCAACCATTCCCGGCAGCCCATTACATGCTGCCAATATTCACAGTGCGCACCGCGCGGGTTGTCACGCAGGAACACAAAATCTGCCCAGGTGCCCGGATCGGTAATCGACGGGTCCGGTCGGCGCACCGTCGCGTCGCCCAGATAGGCAAACTCTGTCTCGTCGCGGTGCCCGCAAACGGGGCAATCCAGCCGTATCATCCGGCGATCCTCACTGCATGTTCGGCTGCGGCCCGGCAGCCTTCTCGTCGATCTGGGTGCCGCGCTCGAACCGGGATAAGGTAAAGCGGGCGTTGTCGTCGTGCGGGGTGTCTGTTGCGATGGTGTGGGCGAAACACCAGCCACTGGCCGGGGTCGCCTTGAACCCGCCGTAACACCAGCCCCCGTTCAGATAGAGACCCTCGATCGGGGTTTTTGCGATGATCGGGCTTCCGTCCATGGTCATGTCCATGACGCCCGCCCAATGGCGCAGCAGGCGCAGACGTGACAGGGACGGAATCAGGGCCATCGCACTTGCCAGCGTGTGTTCAACCTCGGGAAGGCCACCGCGTTGGGCATAGCTGTTATACCCGTCCAGATCGCCACCCAGCACCAATCCGCCCTTGTCGGACTGGCTGATATAAAAATGCGCCGCCCCAGAAGATATGACGTGATCGATGAACGGCTTGATCGGTTCGGTGACAAACGCCTGGAGCGCGTGGGTTTCGATCGGCAGCCGCAACCCCGCCTTGGCTGCAAGCAGACTGGTATGCCCGGCAACGGCCAGTCCGACCTTGCCGGCCCGGATCGGGCCGCGCGTGGTCTCGACGCCGCAGATCCGTTCGCCGTCGCGCAGATAACCGGTCACTTCGCATTGCTGGATGATATCGACGCCCAACCTGTCTGCGGCGCGGGCATATCCCCAGGCCACGGCATCATGGCGGGCGGTGCCGGCGCGGCCCTGAAACATCGCGCCATAGATCGGGTATCGCGCCTTTTCCGAATAATCGAGATAGGGCAAACGGCGCATCACCTCGGCGCGGTCCATCAGTTCAGAGTCGATGTCATGGGCGCGCATGACGTTGCCGCGCCGCCGCAAGCCGTCCATCTGCGCCGGGGAATGACCTAGGTGAAACTGTCCGCGCTGCGACATCATCACGTTGAAGTTCAATTCCTGGCTCAGATTTTCCCACATCCGCATCGAGCGTTCGTAGAACATCGTGTTGCCGGGAATCATGTAATTGGATCGCACGATGGTGGTGTTGCGCCCGGTATTGCCGCCCCCCAGCCAGCCTTTCTCGATCACTGCGATGTTACGCAGCGAGTGTTCCTTGGCGAGGTAAAACGCGGTGGCCAGGCCATGACCGCCGCCACCAACGATCACGACATCATAGGCAGGTTTCGGTGCAGGATCGCGCCAGGCGCGCGTCCAGCCTCGGTTGCCTGAAAGGCCATTCCGAACGATCGACCATGCGGAATAATGTGTCACACCAATGAGCCTCTGCTGTTTCATACGCTATATGAAGCATACGCTACGCCATTTCAAAGGAAAATATCAATCGCTATTAATGTTGTGCGCCCTACTTTCGACCGGATGTCGGGATGTTGGACAGCATGAGGGGAAACAAGTAACGAATGGTACATCCGTTACTGCGAGGTATCATGTCACACAGCATTCTCGATCGGCTGACTGCCGAGCTTGCCGAACTTCCGACAAAACTGAAGGTGGCAGCAAAATACGCTCTGGATAACCCGGACAGGATTGCCTTTGGATCAATGCGTGGGGTTGCAGTCGAATGTGGTGTGTCGTCGCCAACCATGCTGAGGCTGGCACGACATCTGGAGTTCGACAGTTACGAAGATTTCAAAGCCTGCTTTCAGAATGAAATCGCTGGCAACAGTTTTTCGTCAAGGGCAGGGGCTTTGATGGGCAGCGGGACGGGCGTGGGAAGCCCGCTGATCGACCGTCTGAAGGTGGCGGCGTTGGACAACGTGACAAGCGCGATGACCCAGAACGCCCCCGAGACATTCAAGGAAATGGCTACGATTCTGCGCACCGCCGAGACGACGCATCTTGTTGCTGCCGGTTCGATGTACTGGATTGCAGCACATATGGAAAACACCGGCGGAATCGCGTTCCGGGGATTGCGCACTGCTCGGCCTGGCACTGCGACGGTGCTGGAAACGCTCAGTCTGATCGGACCAAAGGATGCGGTGTTGATCATTGCCGTTTCGCCCTACGCAAAGGTGGCGGTGAACGCGCTGACCTATGCCAACGAGGCGGGCGCGCAGACGATGGCGATTACCGACAGGCGCAGTTCTCCGTTTGCCACGCTGGTCAACCACTGTTTGTTCGCCCCGACGGCGAGCCCGCATTATTATCCGTCCGTTGTCGGGATCGCTGCGGTGGCCGAGGCGCTTTTGGCTTGCGCCGTGGCGGGGAGTCAGGGCGCCGCGATCAAGCGGATCGAGACAGTCGAAAAGTTGCGCCTTCAAAGCGGAGCCTATTTCGAATGACGCCAGACGGATTTCACGCCGATTTATCGGTCGGCAACCTCGAAGGTCTTGGTTAATGTTATATTACAATTGACACGGTTGTAGATAAGAATGTAGCGTTTGGTTCAGGGGTGGGGCAATACCTGCGTAGCCGTTGTTCGGCCATGCGCAAGTCAAGATCCATAACCGGCCTTATCAATTGGCAAGGGCCCCAGAGATCGTGACGGAACTCTGAACTATCCGCACGAAACCCGAACAGCGAGGTGAACACCGTGTTACGTCTTCTGTCACTTATTACTGCATTCGCGTTGACAAGCGTCGTGGTGCCAGGGGGGACAGCCAGCGCCGCGCCTTCCCAAGGGGGCACATTCATCATCGGGCTGGAAGGAGAGCCAGCCACAGCAACTGGTCATTTGGCGACCGATACGGTCGCGCTCATGGTCGCGTCGAACATTTTCAACGGTCTGGTATCACTGGATTTCAATTTCAACCCGCAACCCGATCTGGCGACAAGCTGGGATATTTCCGATGACGGACGGACCTATACCTTCCATCTGGCCGAAGATGCCAAATGGCATGACGGGGTGCCGGTTACCGCCGAGGATATCGAATATACCTTCAACGATATCATCGCCGTTGCGCACCCCCGCGCCGGGTCATGGTGGCCAAACGTTGAAAGCGCCGTCGCAACGGACAAGCACACCTTTGTGATCACACTAAAGGCGGCCTATGCGCCCTTCATGACGATCATCGGCAATACGCTGGGTTCTGGCACTCTGATGATGCCCAAGCATATCTATGAAGGCACGGACCCCAAGACAAACCCCGCCAACTTCGCGCCGATCGGGAGCGGGCCATTCAAGTTCGTCGCATGGAACCGCGGCAGCCACATCGAACTGGAGAGGAACCCTGATTATTTCAAGGAAGGGTTACCATATCTTGACCGGATCATCTTGCAGTTCCTGCCCGATGCCGCGTCCCGACTGCTTGCGTTCGAGCAAGGCGAAGTGGACTTCCTCCATATGTATATCGTGCCATTCGATCAGGTGGCGCGCTTCAGAAAAGACGACAAATTCCGGGTGATCGAACGGGGCGGCGAAGGGGCTGCAACCAACGAGTTTCTGCTGATGAACATGCGCAGTGGCCCGCTTGCCAACAAGGATGTCCGTCATGCACTGGCTTGGGCCATTGATCGCGAGCAAATCGTCGAGAAAGCAGTGTTCGGCGAGGGCAAGGTCGCTCACAGTTTCATCAACAGCGGCCTTTCATGGGTCTCTGACGGGAGCACCGATGTCTATCGGTCGGTCGATCTGGACAAGGCCAACGAACTGCTCGACAACGCTGGCTTTCCGCGCGATGCTGATGGCAAACGATTTGATCTGCGCATCGCTCTTGCGTCGGGGCGGGATTACGAAGGCCGTGCCGATGAGATCATCAAGGATAATCTGGCTCAGGTGGGGATTGGTGTCACTGTCGAAATGTCCGACCGCACTTCTTTCATCGAGAAGGTGATGCGCCAGTGGGATTTTGATCTGGCGAATCAACTTTTCACCACCGGCCCGGATCCCGCGATCAGCGTTCGCCCGCGGTATCATTCCGAACAGATCAAGAAGATCCCGTTCGTCAATTCGATGGGCTATTCCAACCCCGAGTTGGACAATATCTTTGACACGGAGTCCGGTGAGATTGATCGCGAAAAGCGGGCCGGAATGTGGAGAGATGCGCAGACAATCCTGTTCGAAGACATGCCTGCCCTGCCGCTTTTCGAGATACCGGTGGTCAATCTGGTCTCCGACCGGTTCAAAGACGTGATCACGACACCCTTTGGCTATATCCAGAGCCGCGAAGGCACCTACTTCGAAGAGTGATACCTGGCGGTCCGGCGTCGTTGCCGGACCGCAATTCATTTGCCCTTGCCTCGAATATCGGGAACCGAACAAATGACGGGAACGCGTCTGCTCCTCTACGCTTTGCGCCGCCTGCTTCAGGCTGTCCCGATGATCGTCATTATCCTCATCGTCAATTTCTTCCTCATACACTCCGCGCCCGGAGATCCGGTGGATGTGTTGACCGGTTCGATGGAGACGAGCGAAGAATACATTGCCGAGCTGCGCGCCGAATTCGGGCTGGATAAGCCATTGGTTCAACAGCTCGGAATCTATCTCTGGAAGGCGGCGCATTTCGATCTGGGGTATTCAATGCGCTATCGTCAGGATGTGACCGGGCTGATCCTCAGCCGATTGCCGGCGACCTTGCTGTTGATGGGCACAGCGCTCGTCTTTTCCAGCTTTCTTGGAATCATGCTGGGTGTGTTCGCCGCGCGGCGGCCCTATTCCCTAAGCGACAATGCCGTGACTTTTATCGCGCTTGCCGGGTACTCCATGCCGGTGTTCTGGCTCGGGCAAATCCTGCTGCTGATCTTTGCGGTTCAACTGCAATGGTTTCCGGTGCAGGGGATGTTCTCGCTTCGGGTGCCCAGCCACGGATGGGCTCGGTTTGCCGATCTGATGCATCACCTGGCGCTTCCGGCAATTACATACTCGGTTTATCACCTGACGCTGATCTATCGCCTGACACGCGTAAAGATGCAGGAGACACTGACACTGGACTTCTGCACCACAGCCCGCGCAAAGGGGCTGAGCGAAGCAAGTGTCGTTCGCCGTCACGCGCTGCCCAACGCAATGCTGCCGGTGGTGACGGTGATCGGCCTCAACTTTGGGTTCATGCTGGCCGGATCGGTCTTGACCGAGACGGTGTTCGCATGGCCGGGCACCGGGCGGCTGCTGTACGAGGCGATCAATGCCCGCGACTATCCGGTGCTGCTGGGTCTTTTCACATTCCTGTCGCTGATGGTGATCCTGGCCAATGTGCTGACGGATATCATTTATGCGCTGATTGACCCACGGGTGACTTACTCATGAGCGTTGTCGAACCACTTGCCGCGACTGAAGTTGCCGAAATGCCAAGCGCATGGCGCATTTTCCGGCGCAACCGCATGTCGGTGTTCGGGCTTGTTCTGATTGTGATTCTGGCGGTTCTGGCGCTGCTGGGGCCATGGATTGCACCGTTTTCGCCCTATTCCACTACGGCGGGGCCGGTCATGGCGCCGCCGGGTGCGCCTCATTGGCTGGGCACTGACGAATTGGGCCGCGACATTTTCAGTCGGGTTCTGTTGGGCACGCGAACATCGTTGTTGGTGGGACTTGCCGCCGCGTTCATCGCCACATTTGTCGGCATCACGGTGGGTGCGCTTTCGGGATATTTCACTGGCTGGATCGATGACGTAATAATGCGCGTCACCGAAGTGTTTCAGGTCATTCCACGGTTCTTTCTCGCGATCGTACTGGTGTCGTTCTTTGGGGCGAACCTGGTGAACATCATCCTTGCCATATCGCTTTTGTCCTGGCCCGAACTGGCCCGGATCGTGCGCGCCGAATTTCTGACCCTGCGCAGCAGGCAGTTTGTCGATGCAGCGCGGGTGTGCGGGGCAGGTGCGATGTGGCTGGTGTTTGTAGAAATTCTGCCAAATGCGCTGGCGCCGGTGATTGTGAACGCCACGCTGCAGGTGGGGCAGGCGATGCTGCTTGAGGCGGGCCTCAGCTATCTGGGCGTCGGCGATCCCAGCCAGATATCGCTGGGCATGATGTTGCAGCAGGCGCAGCAGATTATGCGCGCCGCTTGGTGGGCAACCCTGTTTCCGGGTGTTGCGCTTGCCATCGCGGTTCTTGCTATCAACATTGTCGGGGATGGTCTGAACGATGTGTTCAGCCCCCGCTCGCGGGAGCGATGAAATGACAGACCATGCTACAGCACCATTGCTGTGCGTTCGCGGGCTGACCACAACCCTGCGTACGGATACGTCAGAGTTTGACGCGGTGAGCGATGTATCAATCACCATTGGCCGGGGCGAGGCGGTCGCGCTGGTCGGTGAATCCGGATGCGGCAAGAGCCTGACCGCACTATCGCTGATGCGATTGCTGCCGTCCGTCGCACGGCTTTCACCGCCGACATCCGTGACGTTCGACGGCGTTGATCTTGCAACACAGGACGATGCCGAGATGCGCAAGGCGCGCGGTCGCAAGATGGCGATGATCTTTCAGGATCCGCTGACGTTCCTTAATCCGGTGATGCGTATCGGCGATCAAGTGACCGAGGCAATCCGGGTTCACAATGTCCTGACCAAGGCAGAGGCGAGCCAACTGGCGCTGGAATCGTTGGAGCGCGTGCGCATCACTGCCCCGGCGCAGGTGATGCGTTACTATCCGCACCAACTGTCCGGAGGAATGCGCCAACGGATACTGATCGCCATGGCCATCAGTTGCAAACCCGAACTGTTGATTGCGGACGAACCGACAACAGCGCTGGACGTCACGATTCAAGCCCAGATCATGGATCTTCTGGCGGATCTGCGGCGCGAACTGGGCAGTTCGATGCTGTTGATCACCCATGACATGGGTCTGGTCGCGGAATATGTCGACAGGGTGTATGTAATGTACGCCGGCGAGATCGTCGAAGAGGCCAGCGTCTTTGATCTTTTTGCGGCGCCAAAGCACCCCTATACGCAGGCGCTGCTGAAATCGTCGCTATCGGTTGATCGCCGCACCGAGGTGTTCGAGACGATTGCTGGGGTGCCGCCCAACCTGGCCAATGCGCCCAAGGGGTGTCGTTTTCACCCGCGCTGCCCCGTCGCTATCGAGCGTTGCGCGCGAGAACATCCCGGCTTTACCGATATGGGAAATGCGCAGCGCGCCCGTTGTCTGCTGCTGGAGGAGGGGGCATGAGCGAACTATTGCGGGTTGAAGGCTTGAAGGTTCACTTTCCAGTCAATTCCGGCGCGTTCCGCAGATCTCCCGGGTCGGTCAAGGCTGTCGACAATATCAGTTTTGCCATTCCCAATGGCAAGGTCGTGGCGTTGGTCGGTGAATCCGGTTGTGGCAAGACCACCGTGGCCCGCACCATTCTTGGTCTGAACCACATCAGCGACGGGCGCATCACCCTGAACGGCAAGGATGTGACCGAACACGGAAAAGGGCGAACGCCCGAGTTCCGAAGCAGGGTTCAGATGGTGTTTCAGGACCCTTACGAGTCGCTGAACCCGCGTCGCACGGTGCTGCAATCGCTTGCGGTGCCGTTGCGGGCGAACGCGGTTGTGCCCAAGACCGAGTATCAGGCCGAATGCATTCGCCTGCTGGATATGGTGGGGTTAAGTCCTGGTGCGGCGTTCCTTAACCGTTATCCGCACCAGTTTTCGGGCGGCCAACGGCAACGTATCGGCATCGCCCGCGCCATCGCCGTGCGCCCCGATCTGATCGTCGCGGACGAGGCGGTATCGGCGCTGGATATTTCGATCCGGGCTCAGGTGCTGACGCTGATGCGCCGGTTGCAGCAAGATCTTGGGCTGGCCTATCTGTTTATCTCCCATGATCTGGGTGTGGTACGCTCTTTGGCCGATCATGTGCTGGTCATGTATCTGGGCCGGGTCGTCGAAGAGGCATCGACCCAGGATCTTTTCGAGCGCCCAACGCACCCTTATACACAGTCGCTTCTGGCGGCCAGCCCGATCCCGGATCCGGTGGCCGCCCGGGCGCGTAAGCGTATTCCGCTGACAGGCGAGGTTCCATCGCCGATCAATCCGCCGAAAGGGTGCCATTTTCATCCGCGCTGTCCGCTGGCCATTGACCGCTGCCGCAACGAAACACCGGCGCTGCGCCTTGTCGGCGCCTTTAAGACGGCCTGTCACCGGGCCGAAGAAATGCCGGAACTGACGGCGACCTGACCTTGCAAGATCATACCCAATATGGAGATTCAGATGTCACCAGCCCCCATAACCGCCAGCGCCGAGGCAATTGCATTTACCAAGAACACGATGGTGTTCGACTGCCTGTCGCTGTTCTATGTTCTTGACGACAAATACGCGCAGCAGTGCATCGAGGGCGGGGTCAACGCCTGCAACGTGACCTTTGGTTCGGAAAACGATTGGGGCGCGATGGTCGCCAATATCGAAACCGGGCTGGAAAAGGTCGAGAAAAGCGAGTTTCTGCACCTTGTCACCTGCGCCGCCGATATCGAAAAGGCCAAATCCGAGGGCAAGCTGGGCGTCATTCTCGGCACCCAAGGATCATCCATGATCGAGGACCGGCTTGAACGGATCACGCTGATGCACCGCCTTGGCATGCGCTATTTCGGGCTGGCCTATACCGGCCCGACGCTGCTTGCCGATGGTTGCGGTGAACATCGCGATGCCGGGCTGACGTTTCTTGGTAAAGAGGCGATCGAGGTCATCAACGGTTTGCCGCTGATCCTTGACCTCTCGCACAGCGGCCACAGTGCCCGCGCAGAGGCGACCGAATTGGCGCGTGTGCCGGTCTGCACCCATTCCAACGCCTATACCCTGAACGCCAACGACCGCAACACCAAGGATGAGACAGCTAAGGCAATCGCAACTAAGGGCGGTGTCGTCGGTCTGTGTGGTCTGCCCAAATCGGTTCACCCCACGGCGCCGACGCTTGAACATATGCTGAACCACTGCGATCATTACCGCGACGTGATCGGCACCGATCATATCGGTATCGGGCTGGACTTCACCACCGGCTACAAGGCCAGCGGAGAGATATTGCCGATGTCGCGGCGCTGGCGCACCTATCGCCCCGACATTTTCGGAACGGTCGATGAATTCATGACCCAGACCTATCCCGACGGCCTGACTCGGATCGAGCAGCTTCCCAATCTTACTCAGGGACTGATCGACCGTGGTTATAGCGAAGATCAGGTCGCCGCCATTCTGGGCGGAAACTGGTTCAATCATTTCAAGCGTTTCGTCGGGTGAGCCGCCGATCGTGTTACGAAAGTTACTCTGATGGCTGACATTTTTCCCGTTGTTCTTGGTATCTGCCTTGATGCCGAAGCAATCTGGCTCAGCAAGAGCCCTGCCAACAGGGACCGTCCGGTTCTGCTGTCCACCGGCAGTTACGCGATCCGCGAAGGGCTGAATCCTCTGCTTGATCTATTGGATGCCAATGATGCAAAGGCGTCCTTCTTTGTACCGGGCATCACCGCTGACCGCTACCCGGGCGCGGTCAAGCTGTTGCATGACCGCGGCCACGAACTGTGCAGCCACACCTATAATCACCTGCCGGTCATGGGCCTGACGCCCGCGCAGGAACGCGACGAACTGGTGCGCGGAATTGAAGCTGTCGAACGTCACAGCGGCGTTCGCCCGACAAGCTGGCGTTCGGCGTCTTGGGAGTGGTCGGCGCACACGCTGGATTACCTGGTCGATGAGGGTGTCGAGGTATCCTGCAATTTTCAGGATAGCCTGCGCCCTTACCGCCATCTGAAGAACGGTGCGCCAACGCCAGTGATTGAACTGCCGGTTCACTGGCATCTCGCGGACGCGCCGTATTTCCTTTATGGTGGCGATATACAGCGCCGGGTGCGCCCGGTGACAGAAGTTGAGACGATCTGGATGGATGAATTCGACGCAACCTATGATTGGCCCGGCACCTATTTTCAATTGACGCTGCATGTTCAATTGATGGCACATCCCAGTCGCCTTAAGATGCTGGACCGCATTCTGAAACACATGAAATCGCGGAGCAGAGTCCGCATCATGACCTGCTGCGAAGTATCGAAAGCGGTTAGCTGATCTCAGTGCGAGGCTGTTAGCGCTCCCATCTAATCCTTCACGTTCGTGTAAATCTGGACCGGCATTTTGACACATGTGCTGCGCGCAGATATTGCCAAGTTGTTGGCGTCAGCTTGTGAAACTTGGAAAAGACAGGATCATGTTGCCATTTCAGCGGTGTAGTCGGCCCAGAGGTTGAAAGCATCTGAGTGGGCGTGGCGGTATGAGGCTGCTGCGAGTTGATAGCGGCGGGGGCGAAGGATCAGGTTGATTTGGTCATTTGAAGACAGAAACTTCTGAGGATGCTGGTGGGATTTGTACTTGCCGAAGATCTTCTCTCGTTTTCGGGTCGGCCGGTGCGTTTCTTCGATCGCGTTGTTCAGACCCTTGTGGGCCCGGTGATCCGCTGACGAGGCTAACGTCTTGATTGGCTTGATGTAGCTGCGCAACTTGTCCGTGATTACAACGCGCGGCTCGCCGAACCTTGCGGCCAATCTTTGGAAGAACCGTTTGCTGCTTTTGCATTCCGGCGCGTTTGCACGAGAATACCCACGCACATCTCCGTCAGCGTCGATTGCGCGCCACAGCCAATGTTTCAGCCCACGGATGGCAATCACGACTTCGTCCAGGTGCCACTTGTCGTTCGGTCTTGGTCGGTCACGCCGGATGCAATCCGCGAAGTGCCACCCGAAGCGGTTAACCCAAAGACGGATCGCTTCCCGGCTGACAAGCACACCCCGCTCCGCCAGTAGGCCTTCAACGTCGGCCGTGCTCAGGGCGAAGCGATGATACGCCCAAACAGCATAAGCAATGATCTCACGTGGATATGGAAAGCCCTTCAGGCGCGGCATATCGGTGAGAATTCTCATGGGCTCCGGGGTCTGGCGGAAGATGATGTCGCGCTCGGGACCGTTCAGCGCCCGCCACTGCCGCACCCGCCGCTCCAGCGTGCGCCGAATACGATCGTCGGGGAAGGCCAGTGGATGCTCGCTCTGAAGGTGGCGCAACAGGGTGACGGCCTGCAACGCGCTGTCCTTCTTTAGCAGGGGAAGAAGGTCGGTCTCCCAATAGACTTCAAGGGGATCGGCCACCGTGCGCCCGCGGGCGATCTTGCGCTTTGAGGGCGGTGTCGGGTCGGCATCGAAGCGCCGGGCGGTCCGTTCGCTGAACCCGGCACGGGCAGCCGCTGTGCGCTGACTGTGATTTTGGAGGTCGGTCATATATAATCTCAATTGCTGGTCGGTGATGGGTTTGTAGGCCAACCCGGATCCTCCGTTTGACGGCAGAAGAACCCGGCTTACCAACCCGCAGCGAGCACCCAACCCAGAAATCAATCAGGCCGGTGGGGCTGCCCTCCAGACGGGCATGCCCGTCTTCCGTTCAGCCCCACCGGCCAAGGTGGTTGTCGGAACCGGCCAAGATGGTTGTCGCTCAACAGTATCGCCCGAGGCAATCCGCCAGGCGGTCACCCCATGTCTTGAGCATTTGGATTACCTTGTCGTTAACGACTATGAGATCGGCGCGCTTTCCCAGATGGATACTCTGTCGGACACCGGGCGGTCCCGGATCAAGGCGGTGATCGAAGCCGCTCGGCTGGTACTGGCACAAGGCCGGATGAAACTTGTGGCCGTGCATTTCCCCGAAGGCGCAGTTGCCATCCGGGATTCCGGTGAGTTGACCACCCAGCCTTCGGTGAAGGTGCGCCCCGAAACCGTCGTCGGAACGAACGGTGCGGGCGACGCCTTTGCGGCCGGATTTTTCTGTGGTTTGAACAAAGAACTTTCGCTTGCCGCATCGTTAAGGTTGGCCCACGCTTCCGCCACTGCCTCGCTAAGGTCCGTTGATACCTATGGCGCCATGGTTTTCATGCAACAGTGCCTGACACTGGCCGAGGAATCCGGGTGGAACCCGGCAATTCAAACCTGAGCTCGGACTGTTGAAGGTTGCAGCCAACCCCATTCGATTCAGCCGGTCATTGCGCCATCATCAGACTGGTGCAACAGGCTGTTCACTATGGCACCGCACCCGCGGGTCATACCCGTAGAAGCGACAGACCGGTTTCGCTGTCGAACAGGTGAACTTCGGCGGGGTTCAGGGAAAATTTGACGCCGACACCTTCCTTGGGTCGTTCGCGGGCCGGCACAAAGGCGTGAATCCGGTGCGACCCCACATCAAAACTGATCAGAACCTGATCGCCGTGATATTCGATCAGGTCAGTCGTCCCGCTTAATACCTGCGGACCTTCCGAAGTCGCCATCTGCAGGTTCGCAGGACGTACGCCGAGGATTACATTCTGCCCTTTGCCCACGTTAAAACGCGACAGATCCAGCGTCAGGTCAATTCCGTCACCGCACAATGCACTGCCGTCGCGCCGCAGGTTTAGAAAATTCATTGCCGGGGTGCCGATGAACCCGGCGACAAAATGGGTCCGTGGCGTTTCATAGATCTCTTCCGGCGTTCCCACCTGTTCGACCTTGCCGTCCTTCATCAGCACGATCCGGTCGGCCAGAGTCATCGCCTCCATCTGGTCATGAGTGACATAGATGGTCGTCGTGCGCAGCTTGCGGTGAAGGCGGGCGATTTCTTCGCGCATGGTCGCACGCAGCTTTGCGTCGAGGTTTGACAATGGCTCGTCAAACAGGAACACCTTCGGCGTCTTGATCATCGCGCGGGCGATGGCGACACGCTGTTGCTGACCGCCCGACAGTTCCGTTGGCTTGCGATCAAGATAGGGGTGCAGGCCCAGAACCTCAGTTACGTCCGATATGCGGCGCTCAATTTCTGCGGCTGGCACCTTCAATCGCTTGAGGCCAAAGCCGATGTTGCCCCGGATCGTCATATGCGGATAAAGTGCATAGTTCTGAAACACCATGGCGATGCCGCGATCGCGCGGTTCAAGGTCATTCACGACGATATCGTCGATCAGCAGTTCGCCATCGGTGATCGTTTCCAAGCCCGCCATCATGCGCAGCATCGTCGATTTTCCGCAGCCCGACGGGCCAAGAAAGACGATGAATTCCTGATCGGTCACCTCAAGGTTGAAATCGGGAACAACAAGAACTTCGCCGTACTTCTTGCGAATGTTCCGACAGAGGATTCCGGCCATCAGTCCTGCCCTTCCGCTTTCATTCGAATTTGAACCTTGATGTCGCCTGCACGACTTTCGGCGGCGCGCTCGAAAGCCTCGACGCTGCGTTCAAACGGGAAGGTATCGGAAATCAACGGCTTAAGATCCACTTTGCCCGACGCAATCAGCTCCAGCGCCCGGTCGAACACGTTGGCATAACGGAACACAGTTTCAATTCGCAATTCGCGCGCGCAGGCGGCGCTGACATCGAAGGGCACGGCGTCTGGCGGAAGACCAACCAGAACCATGCAGCCGCCAGGACGTACCGCGCGTATCGCGTCACCGTAAACCCGCGGATTGCCCGAACATTCAAACACGACGTCGCCGCCCCAGCCAGACGTCGTTTGCATCACCGCATCGACAAGGCCGGTCTGGGCAACGTTGACTGCGGTGATTCCGTCATAGCCTTCCGCGATGGCCAGTTTTTCGGCGCTGACGTCTGCAATGATAACCCGCGCGCAGCCCCCTGCGAGGGCCGCCAAAGCCACCATGATGCCGATCGGTCCGGCACCGATCACGACCGCCACATCGCCGGGCACGATCCGCGCGCGGGTTGCGGCCTGCATGCCGATGGCAAAAGGTTCGACCATGGCGCCTTCAGCAAAGCTGACATTATCGGCCAGTTTGAAAGTGAAAGCAGCGGGATGCACGACGGACGGCGTCAGGATTCCGTGGACGGGCGGCGTCGCCCAGAACGACACCGCCGGATCCACGTTATAGATCCCCAACTTGGTCGCGCGCGACGACATATCGGGCACGCCCGGTTCCATGCAGACGCGATCACCCACCTGCAACCCTGTGACGGCGCTGCCCACTTCTGTCACAGTGCCGGAGCCTTCGTGGCCCAGAACCATCGGTGCGTTCACCACAAAATCACCGATCCGGCCATGGGTGTAATAGTGTACGTCACTTCCGCAAACGCCGACTGTGTGCAGTTCTATCCTTATATCATGCGGCCCGACGTCTTGGGGCAGGTCCACATTGCGGATCGCCAATTCACCGATACGTTCCAGAACAAGGGCTTGGGGCATTTTGCCAACCTCTCAACGTGTTTTCTGCGCGAAGGCGCGATTAAGAAACCCGCTCAGTAGTCCGAGCAGCATCAACGGTGGCAGAGAAAGCAGCACAACCGCCGCGTTCAGGACGCCCCAAGGCACGTTCATGCCCATCTGCGACATCTCCGATGCGATGATCGGCAAAGTCTTGGCATCCGCGGTCGTCAACATCAGCGCCAGCAGGAATTCGTTCCAAACTAGAATGAAACTGAAGGCCAGCGCTCCTAGAAGGGATTTGCCCGCTACCGGCAGCGCAACCCAGAAGAACACCGCATATGGTCCATAGCCGTCGATGCGCGCGGCTTCTTCTACCTCACGCGGCACACTGACAAAGCTGGGAATGCCAAGCCACATCGTGATCGAGATCGTGATCAACGAATAGGCGATGATCATGCCGATCCGGGTGTCATAGATCCCTAGGTTCAGCCAGATCACCATCAATGGGATCGCCACAGCAACTGGCGGCAAAAACCGCAGCGACAACACGAAGAACTGAATCTCTTTCGTGATGCGATTGGGATGGCGGGCGATAGCATAGGCACCCGGCAACCCCAGCGCCAGCCCGATCGCGACCGCCGAAAGACAGACGATCAGTGAATTGATCAACGCGGCAAATACGCTGTCACGGCCCAGCACATAGGCCATGTTTTCCAGCGTCGGCGAGAAGAACAACTTTGGCACCGGGGTCAGCAGATCAGCGTTGACCTTGAACGCGTTCAGCAGGGTCCAGCCCAGCGGAACGATGACGATCAGTGCGAAAAGCCACAAAATGGTCTGTCCAAAGAAATTGCTTTTCATCGGTTCACCCTTTTCCAGATGACTGTGAAAATCACAATGGTGGCGATCAGCATTATTACGGCGATGGCCGAGGCATAGGCGATGTTACCCGATTCAATAAAGCCCTGACTGAAGGCGTACATATCAAGAGTTTCGGTCGCGATTCCGGGCCCGCCACGCGTCATCACATAGATAAGATCAAACGAGCGCAGGGATTCGATTGCCTTGACCAATGCCAGACTGACAAGCGGTGCCTTCAGCATCGGCAGGGTGATGTAGAAGTGGATTTCCCATGGCTTGGCGTTGTCCAGGCGGGCCGCTTCGATCGGCTGCGGCGGTAACGATTCAAGCAGTTTCAACACTATCACGGCGAAGAAAAAGCCCCATTGCCATACATCCACAAAAGCCACCGCCAAAAGCGCGGAATTGGGATCGGACAGAACGTCAAGCGGTCTGCCGGTGATCGCGCGGTAAGGAAAGGTGATGATGCCGTAAAGCGGGTGGAACGCAAATTTCCAGACGAAGGCGGCGCAGACCCGGGGCAACAGGACCGGAACCAGAAACACCAACGAAAAAAATGCGCGTTGCCGGCGCGACGCGGTTTCAAACATCAGTACGCCCAAACCGACCGCAAGCAGCATCGTCGCGCTGACGGTCACCACCTCCCATTTCAACGAGACCCATGCCGAGCTCACGAAACGCCGATCGCCCAGTAACTTGCTGTAATTCTCGAACCCGACCCAGCTTGAAGTCGGCTCGAACAGGGTCCGGTCAGTGAACGAAACCATGACCGCATAGATCAAAGGCGTGAACGCCAAAACTATCAACAGCAGGACAGTCGGAACAAGAAAGGTATAGGGGAGCGTGTTGCGAATCCGCATGGTCGGAAATTTCCTCGGCGACGATGGGTGGCACAAACTCCACCGCTATCCGGTCATGTCGGCCCCGCAGCAAAAAAGGCGACGGGGCCGACAGATTTCATTTTGGGAAGGATCAGCCGGCGGTCAGTGTATTGGCGAAATCCTCAAGCTCTTGTAGCGCGGCTGGGATATCGTCACGTTGACCAGTGATCAGCTCCTCCAGGATGATGCCCCAGCGGTCGCCCAGTTCAGGCCATTTCGGGTTCTGCCAGAAATTCACCGCCGTCACTGCCGCAGTCGCTTCCAGAGCGGCTGGAAGTTCCGTTCCGAACTTTTCGGCGAATGCTTTGGACTTGAAGATCGAGGTGCGGTTCAATTCACCCGGTTGTCCGACCTCAAAGCGACGCTCTTCGTTTTCTTTCGACGTGGCCCAGCCGATCCAGAGGGCGGCGCATTTTTTCGCTTCTTCCGTTTTGTTCGCCTTAACCCCGACGGCGAAGCCATGGGCATAGCCGCCCCCAGTCAGCGGTTTGGGAGGGATTCCGAAGGCGACCTTGTCGCTGACGGACGACACATCCGGATCAAGCGTCATCGCGCCCAGTGGCGCGGATTCGATGATAAGGGCAACCTGACCTGAGTTGAAAGCGCCGGTCGATTCATCCCACGATCCTGTTTGGGTGCCCGGTGGCGAATATTCGAACAGCTTCAGATAGGTTTCGGTCGCCTTGATGCCGGCCTCATTGTTGAAGGCTGGCTTGCCGTCCACAAACCATTCGCCACCCATACCTTTGAAATAGGGCATCCAGCGCCAGACGTTGGCACCGGAGCCTCGCCCACCGCGCAAGGAGATTCCATAAACACCATTGTCTGGATCGTGAAGTTTTTCCACGGCTACCATCAACTCTTCCAGCGTTTCTGGTGGCTTAACGTCAGCAGCCTCAAGAAGGTCCGTGCGATACACCATCAGATCTCCGCCGCCTGTAATCGGGGCGAACCACACTTTACCGTCAAAGGTGGCGGTGGTACGGCGACCGGGGTCGAAATCTTCGAAATCGTATTCGGCCGGATAATAATCGGTGATCGGCACAATCCAGTCGGCGGCAGCGAACTGGGCGAGGTTCGCCTCATCGATGTAATAAACGTTGTAACGACCAATGGTCGAGGCATCTGCACGCGATTTCGCACGACGGTCATTTTCGTTCAGATAATCGATCTGAAAACCAACGCCGGACAATTCCTTGAATTCATCGGCGAACTTTTCGGTTGTGGTCAACCCGTCCCATGGTTGCGACAGGATGCGCAGATCTTCTGTGCAAACTTTATCTGCTGCGAATGCGACTGTCGCCCCGGTCAGCGCAAAGGCGAACACAGCGGTAGTCGCCACAAGTCGGCTTTTAACAACGGTCATCAAGCTCTCCTCCCATGAACATAGTCGACCGGCCCTTTTTGGGACAGTATTGGCTATGCGTTTAAGCGGTGAGTCTCGCTGAACAGTCGGAGCACGTCAACTAGGCTCCAGACTTCAGGAACGGGGACTGAGCTACTCCCCAATCGTTGGACAGGACGTGACGTAAAAAAGCTAATCTTTGCACCTGCTGATGGGGGTTGATTGCTTCAATTCGCTACCAGTAGACCACAGCGGGTGGTTGGCCGCCAAGGGCTGAGTGTGGTCGGTTGTGATTGTTGAACCCGATCCATTTTTTGACGCCCACCTCGGCCTCCGATCCGGTCTCCCAAGCATGTAGGGCTAATTTCCCCAATTTTTAACGGGATGCATTCGTAGAACTTACGCGACCATCGTCAGTTTTTGGGCGGGCGTAATGCGGCGTTGTTGCACAACTCAGGTTGCGAACGATTCACATTGTGAATCCAGTCGTTTATACGGGCTGCATGAGCAAGCTATCACCAGCCCGCTACCGCACGACCAACTGGTCCAATTACAATGCAGTGCTGCGCAATCGGGGCTCGCTGCTGATCTGGGTGGACAAGGATATGGCCTGGCTCGCCCCGCATGAAGGGCTCCCCGGTCGCCCGCCGCTCTTCTCCGATGCTGCCATCCAGTTCTGTCTGTCGATCAAGGTGCTTTTCAAGCTGCCTTTGCGGCAGACCGCTGGCATGGTGGCCAGCTTGCTCCGGCTGGCAGGATTGGACTGGCCAGTGCCTGACTTTTCCACCGTGTGCCGCAGGCAGAAGACTCTGATGGTGCAGATCCCGTATCGCCATGCTGACGGCCCGTTGAACCTGCTCGCGGACAGCACCGGGATCAAGTTCCTCGGCCATGGCGAATGGCAGTCCCGCAAGCATGGCGTGCAGGGCCGGCGCCAGTGGCGCAAGGTGCATTTGGCCATGGACACGACCACGTCCGACATCCGCGCCGTGGAATTCACCCCCAGCCGCGACGGCGACAGCCCTGTGCTGCCCGACCTTCTGAACCAGCTCCCCGAGACCGAACAAATCGGCACCGTGACCGCCGACGGGGCCTACGACACTCGACGATGCCACACCGCCATCATCGAACGCGGCGCCGTCCCGGTCATCCCTATCCGCAAGAATGGGAGCCCGTGGAAGGAAGACTGTCCGGCAGCACGCGTCCGAAACGAAACGCTGCGGGCGACCCGGCACTATGGCAGGGCGTTCTGGAAGCGGTGGACAGGATACCACGCCCGCAGCCGGGTCGAGGCGAAGATGCGTTGCCTCAAAGCCTTCGGCGAGCGCATCGCCGCAAGAGACCCCGACCGACAGACCGCCGAAATCGACATCCGCATCGCCCTCATGAACCGCTTCTCGGCCCTCGGCAACGCCGAGATCGTTCGCGTGGCATGACGTCAGTGGGGAAAGGGGAACTCACACCTCAAGCGTGAGTTCTGCAACAATGCCCCTTGAACCACGCCCAGTTTGAAGCGCTGTTCTCGGGTTTAGACTGGCGCAAGGTAAAGGCTTTGTCGGTGCGTCCCCCCACTGCGGCAGAGTGAATCAGGTGGGCTTTTACAAGGGCGCTGAGGTGCTCGAAGTGATAGTTTTACCCCATGTCAAAACCTGCCGATTTCCCCAATGATGTTGAGACCCTGAAGGCGCTTCTTGTCGCCTCAGAGGATCGAAATCTGCGCAAACAGGATCGTATTGATCAGTTGGAAAAGCTGGTATCTGACTTCAAACGCGCCCTGTTTGGCGCAAGGTCTGAGAAGGCCGATCCCGAACAATTTGAGCTATCACTTGAAGACATCGAAACCGCGACGGCAGTGGTTCATGCTGAAGACGAAGCGCTTGATCGGCCTGCATCGCGCTCGGCAAAACCGCGCAACACCAATCGTGGCTCACTCCCCAAACATTTGCCCCGTATTGAAGAGATGATTGCGCCCGATAACATGACCTGCGGCTGCGGCGGTGAGCGCCATGTGATCGGTAAGGATACGTCTGAACGATTGGATATCGTCCCCGCCCAGTTCCGTGTAATCGTTACACGCCGCCCGAAGTATGCCTGCCGGTCGTGCACCAATGGTGTTGTGCAAGCGCCTGCACCAGCGCACCTGATCCCAGGCGGCATGCCCACTGAGGCAACAGTGGCGCATGTGTTGGTATCCAAATTGCAGATCATCTGCCCCTGTATCGTCAGGCGCAAATTTACAGCCGCCAAGGGGTCGATCTGGATCGCTCCACCCTCGCGGGATGGGTCGGCAAAGCGGCCTACGAACTCCGTCCGGTCTTTGATGCGTTGATCACCGATCTGAAGCGCTCCACCAAGTTATTTATGCCTTCTCGGCAGATTGCTGTGCAATCGCCTGCCGGGTAATAGACGAGACCCGCGCACCAGTGCTGGATCCTGGCAAGCGCAAAACCAAAACGGGCTACTTCTGGGCGCTGGCCCGCGATGATCGACCTTGGGGCGGTGCAGCCCCACCGGGCGTCGCCTTTACCTATGCGCCGGGGCGTTCTGGCCAATATGCGGATGACATTTTGAAAGGCTTCTCCGGCATCCTCCAAGTGGACGGTTATGCTGGATATAACCGTTTGCTCAAACGCGCCGATGACCAAGTTGCACTCGCTTATTGTTGGGCTCATGCGCGGCGCAAACTGCATGAGGTTGCACAATCTGGCACCGCCCCTATCGCCGAAGACGGGTTGAAACAGATCGCTGCACTCTACCGGATCGAAAAGGATATCCGAGGCCTGACCTCCGAGGCGTGACTGGCAGCAAGGCAAGACCGGTCAGCGCCATTGATCGCCGCATTTGAAGCCTGGCTCACGACCAATCGCGCGCGGCCTTCTGCCAAAGCCCCTCTGGGCGAAGCGCTCAAATACATCGCAAAATACTGGGATGGACTGTGCCTGTTTCTGACAGACGGCCGTATCGAGATGGACAATAATGCCGTCGAGCGCACAATCCGGCCCATCGCTTTGAATCGAAATTATGCCCACCAAGTGATTATGCGCAGTTCGCTGAGGAGGCGCCTGCAAGTGCCGCCGCGCTGGCGACTTCCAGCACAACGGACTGCGCATAATTCAAAGGCTCTGAAGGAATTGCATCAACTGATCCGGTGGCCGATACCGACTGGGGCGCGCCCCGATGGGTTGCAGTCGATCAAGTGTGCGCTCTTTCATTGATAGGTCAGCCTGGAGGTACATATGCGTTGTGGCGGGGCTTTCGTGGCCCAGCCAGAGTGCGATGACGGTGATGTCGACCCCAGACTGCAGAAGATGCATTGCCGTGGTATGGCGGACCGTATGCGGTGATATCGCACGTTGCGCGAGTTGTGGGTGACTCTCAGCCGCAGTTGCAACGGCACGCTTGAAGCGCTGTGTGACATTCGAGCGCGCCATCTTTTCCCCGCTTCGGCTTGGGAACAGGAACCTGTCATCGGCTGTACCCTCCAGCCTGCGTTTCCAGTTCCGGATCAGCGACGCGGTTGAACGCCAGAGCGGCACGGTACGTTCCTTTCGCCCCTTGCCGTGAAGATGTGCTGACATCGTCTGGTCGATGACAACATCGCCGACCCGCAGGCCTATGGCCTCCGACCCGCGCGCACCGGTGTTATACATTAGACTGAAGAGTGCTCGATCCCGCTGACCTGCCCAGGATTGAGGATCCGGCGCTTCGAGGATCGCCTGCATCTCTGGGCGCGACAGAAACCCCAGTACCGGTTTGTCAAACCGCTTCATAGGGATAGCCAGTGCTTGCTGGATCACAGGGAGTGCGGTCAGGTCGTAGTGGGCGGCATACTTCAGGAAGGATCGGAGCGCCGCCCAACGAGAGTTGCGGCTGCGCGCGCCGTTCTTGCGATCATTCTCCAGATAATCGAGGAAACTGAGGATGAACTGGGCGTCGAGATCGACCAACGCCAATTTGGTCGGAGCCTTACCGATTTTGGACTCCGCAAAGCTGAGCAACAGGCGGACCGTGTCTCTAAATCCAAGGTGATGCGGATTGTCAGTGGACCAGTATGACCTGTCGCGTCAACGAACCGGGCGAAAGCGCTTATCTGATCTCCCGGAATGCGCAGATCAAACCCCAACCCGCGGCGTTCGGCCAGATAATCTTCGGCCTGAGAGAGCAGCGTACAGGGCGCGGTCATGACGCGCTCCCCGGCCAAGGTAAGGCCACTGCCGAGAGTTTGGTCAAATCGACCTTTGCATAGATCGCAGACGTATCAAGGCTGCGGTGCCGTAGGACATCGGCGATATCCTTCATGGGCACGCCGGTGCGTAAAACTCGACTGGCCATGCTGTGCCGCAGAATGTGGACACGCGTGCGGGTCCATCCGCATCTTCGATAACCCGCCAAGACCGCACGCTTGACGACCCCCTTCTCAATCGGCGCGTCGCCCCTTGGTTCCTATGAGGCAGATTGTCCCTTCGGCCCAATTGATGTCTTTGAGGCGCAGGTTGACTACCTCGCTGGATCGCAGACCGAGATCGATCAAACACCGCGTCATCGCATAGGCTCGCCGGCGCGACGGAAATGGTTGATCGAAGGACTGCAACAGCTCATCGATCTCGGCGTTGGTGAGAACTTCCGGCAAGGATGCCAATCTCCAGTGGGCCGCCCGCGGAATGGCGGCTGTCAGTGCGCTGACCCGGTCGCCGGACATGCTGCGGAAGCGAAGATAGCAACCGACAGCGCCGCCGATCACGCGGATGGTGCCGGGGCTGCGCCCGTGTTCGCCGAGGACGAAGCGCCGGACAGCGGTGGCGCCGATCTTCGATAGCGTGACCGGTTGGTCGCTGAAATGGGCAAGCAGAAACTCGCCAATGATGCGACCGCGCTGACGGCGGGTGCTGTCCGCCAAACCCCAGACATCGCGCATGTGTTTGTCAAAGCGCGCCAGCTCTTGCGCAACGGCCGTGTCGGAGGCGAGATCCTGCGCTCCCATGCCTTCGGCTCTCAGCACTTCCAGCAGCTGGGCGAGTGCAGCGCGCAGCTCGTGGCGCAATCGACGGACCGGATAGGGGCAACTGCATACAGGCAGATGTTCAAACAGAAACCGCGCGACCATGGCCTCGCCGATCGCGCTCAGGTTACACCGCTTCGCAGTCAACCAATAAGCAAAATGCGCAACGCAGCATAGGTAAACACGCTGCGAACTCGGCGCATATCGTCCGCGGCACAGGTGTGCGCCGTAGCGCGAAACGTAGGGCTGAAGAATGCTGTCCTCTAACCACAATCGCGGCTGCGACTGAATGACGATCTCTTGGGACATGGTAAACTCCTATCAGGTTGAACGAACCTTCAAGAAGATCAGGATTATGTTCAGAACGAAGCTCTATACGAGGCCACTCTCGTCCAGTGTAGCCGTAGGAATTGAAGTTCATCCCTCAGCGAACTGCGCATAATCACTTGGTGGGCATAATTGCGGTTATGGAGACCTCTCCATAAACGCAAAAACGCGCTGTTCGCTGGCCACGACGCCGGAGCCACAAACTGGGGCGTCATCGCTTCTTTGATCGAGACCTGCAAATTGAACAGTGTCGATCCGCATACCTATCTGGCCCACACGCCCACAGCCATCGTCGCAGGCCACAAACAAAGCCAGATCAATGAGCTGCTACCGTGGAATTACGTCAAATAGGTGGGATCGGCGCACCGCTTACGCCTTATTTGCCGGTCTAGGGATTGAGCTTTTTGGCCAAAAAATCGTTGGCGGCGGCCAACTCCCCGATTTTGGCGTGAAGATCCTTAACCTGGTCCTGATCAACCTTCGGAGCTTTCAGGCTGGCGTGTTCGAACACGCCAACCTGAAAGCAAAGCACCTCTCCATTGATGGATCATCTTTGGATGGACGCCAAATCGCTGACCGTCTCCTCGTCCTTCAACTCTGGATGATATCGCTTCCGTTTCGACATATCTGATCTCCATCGTGGTAAAGATCAGCAGACTGCAAACCCCAGCTTACGTCAGTGTCCGAATCTTGGAAGGTAGCCCAGCTTTCTGAAAAGCATTCTATAAAAGTCAGATCGGTATCTTTTATGTCCTGCGACGGGCGTGATACTGTATGATCATGGACATCGTGACACTCAGCCGATCGCAGGCTTTCAAGCGGCTTGAAAGCCTTCCTACGCCGGATGTATTGATCCTTGGCGGCGGGGTGAATGGCGTGGCCACCTTGCGGGATCTGGCGCTTAATGGCGTTTCGTGCGCCCTAATCGACACAAAGGATTTTTCCGCAGGTGCCAGCGGTGCATCAAGCCGGATGGCGCATGGCGGGCTGCGCTATCTTGAGGGCCGTGAGTTTCGTCTGGTTGCGGAATCCGCCCGCGAACGTGACTCGCTGATTGCAAACGCGTCTCATCTGGTCAAACCGCTGCGCATTGTCGTACCGCTAAAATACCGCGTGCGCGGGCTGCTGCAGGCCATGTTCAGATTCATAGGCCTGTCACAGACTGGTGGGCCAATGAGCCTTGTGGCATTAGACGGCGGATTGCGGATCTACGAGGCATTAGGACGAGGCAAAAATCCACTGCCGCGCCACGTCACTTTTCTGCGCAAGTCACGGTTCCCCACTGGCCTTGATCCAAGTACGAAGGCAGTTACAACTTATTACGATGGGCAAATCCTGCATCCCGAGGGTTTGATAAGCGAAATGATCGCCGAAGCCGTCACGGTGAATGACGGCTGCGTCGCATTGAACCACGTAAGTTGGACAACCCAGGATGGGCAGGTGACGGTCACGGATACGGTAACCGGGCAAAGCACCGCATTGCGGCCACAGATTATCATTAACGCCACAGGTGCCTGGATTGACAGGGTGAATGGTACGTTGGGGATCAACAGCAATCATGTGCGATTGGTCAAGGGGGCGCATCTGGTACTGGATAATCCCGCGCTTTTCGCTCGTATGGACGGTAGCGCTTATTATTTTGATGACGGAACCGGACGAATGGTGATCAGCCTGCCAGTAGATCGCAATATTCTAGTCGGCACTACCGAGCGGGATATCACGGATCCTGAGGATCGTGACGTCTCGGACGACGAGGTCAGCTATCTTTTGCAGGCAATGGACGGACTCTTTGCCGATATTTCGGTGACACGCTCGCAGGTGGTCGCGGCGACGTCTGGCATAAGACCTCTACAACGCGGCGGAGAATTGGTGACGGCAGCGTCACGCGATCATGCGATCAAGGAAGATGTCGTCTCGGGTTTCAAATATCCGGTGCTGTCACTTGTAGGTGGTAAATGGACGACGTTCCGGGCTTTTAGTGAACAAACATCCGACCGCGTGTTGGCTCTGCTGGGGCGCGCGCGGAAGGTTTCGACAGCCGTTCGCCGTTATCCCGGCGCAGGTCCATGCGATGCGGCAGAATTGGCGCAGGCCCATGGATTGCCACTCGAACATGTCACAGGGCTGATCGAACGCTATGGCAAGTTGGCCAAGTCCGCTGCCGCTTTCGTGGCGTCACGCGTTGATCGCCCGCTTGCGGGTGCCGCGCATTACAGCCGTGCTGAAATCGCCTGGCTTATTGCGGCGCGCGGAGCCGTCACAGTTGAAGATATCCTGTTGCGCCGTACCCGTCTGACCTTCGGCCTTGGGGTCACGCAAGAAACCATCGAGGATGTTGCCCAGATTGTGGAGCAGGAAACTGAATGCAGCCGCCAGAGCATTGCCGCAGAGGTGGCCGGACTGGTTGGAAATCCACTCATCTATGGCCTTCAGGAAAGGTAAGTTGGGCGGATGAGCAAAGATATAGTGATTGCAATTGATGCGGGGGGTACGTCGGTCAAGGTCGTCGCCTTCGACCTGACCGGGTGCGAATTGACGCGGGCGCTAGCCGATGTTCAGACAGAACACTTTCCCGACGGACGGGTGGAACGCCCCTTGGATCAGTTCTGGGAGGGAATCTGTTCCGCCTTGCGCAAAGTCGTTTCTACCTGTGGTTCGGATCGGATCCTGTCGATCGGCTGCACCGGATTTGGAAATGGCCTGTTTGCGGTGGACGCCCGGGGGTATGGCACGAGGGCGGGCATTGTTTCAGTTGATCATCGGGCACAACCGTTGGTAGACGAGCTTTGCCAAACCGGCCTTGCGTCGAAGATAGAACCGCTTGTCGGTCTTCGCTTATGGGGCGGCCAAGGCGTGATGCAATTTGCACATCTGGCACGCTACGAACCCGAAGTGATGGCACGCACACGTTGGGTTTTGTCGTGCAAGGATTTCATCCGATTGCGCCTGACCGGAGAAGTCTGGACAGATCCAACCGATGCAAGCGGCTGTGGGATGATGGATATTGCGCGCAGGGATTATGCCCTTGCCGCATTTGATTTGCTGGGTTTGGGCAATTTCACCGATCGCCTGCCGCCGATCGCACCAAGCGATGCAGTTTCCGGACATATATCGGAAACGGCGGCGGCAGAAACCGGTTTACCGCAAGGCACGCCGGTCGCCGGGTCGATGATGGATGTTGCGGCCTGTTACCTCGGAGCCGGTGCCGAGGGGGTCGACACCCTAACGATGATCGCAGGCACTTGGTCAATCAATATCCTCGAGACAGACGCGCCAACGGGAGCAACATTGCCCATTCTCAATATGTTGTATCGCGGTTCGACCCGTTTGATTGCCGAAGGCAGTCCATGTTCGGCCGCCAATCTGGGTTGGTTTCTGGACAATGTGATGGACGGGAGAATTACCCATCAGGCGGCGTCACACCTAGTGGCGAAAGTCCCGGTTCAGACGCGGCGATGTCAATTTCTGCCCCATGTCTTTGGACCGGACCCACGTAGAGGGGCATTCATTAATTTGGGAGCGCAGGACAATCTTGGCACGATGCTCCGTTCCATTTTTGAATCTGTCGCTTTTCAGGCGCTGCTTCACGCCGAAGATATCGCAAGAATAGCCGGACGGACACGACCAGAGCGGGTGCGCTTGGCGGGTGGTGCGGCTCAATCATCGGTTTGGGCTCAGATTTTCGCCGACATCACCCAACGCGAGGTCGAGGCTGTGGCATCCAGCGAGGTTGGAGCCTTGGGCGCGGTGATCTGCGCAGCAGTGGCGGGCGGTGCCTATCCGGATCTACTGCATGCCCGCGCCGGGATGACGCGCGTGGCGCGCAGATATCAGCCTAACCTGACACACACAGAATTCTACCGTGCGGGTTTCGATCAATTTAAACACAATAACCGGGAAGGGCGTTAATTTCTGCGAGAGATTGACCCAGTTTTCCGAAATTTCGTGACCCACCGGCTGTCAGAAATTTCATGATATTATCATGTTTTAAAGGAGTCAGTTCGAGATGAAAAAATGGGTCAATCCGAAGCGAAAATTAACAAATGCGTTTCATGCTGAAGGATATTATCCTTTCAGGCGGGCAGGAATCCTCAATCGGGTAAGATTGCTATCAATGCCGCCATTTCTAGCATTACAGTTGCATTTTTGATTTGATGTGTGCTTGTTGAGCTGCTGCCTGATGAGCTCGTCGCCAGAGGGACCATGCGATGACATGGGCGGGATGAATTTGTTGCCGTGCGAGGCGGGTGGCGATGCGGCGGATTTCCTGCATCGACCAGCGGATCAATTGGCGGTCTTGCCCCTTGCCGACCGCATCGTTTTTGGGGGATCCGAAGGACGGGTGTTGGCGCGATTGCGGATGATGGCCATCATCGCGAAAGCGAGCATCACCAGCGAGACGTGGCGATGCCAGCCATGCCAGGAGCGGGTTTCGTTGTGGTCGAGGCCGAACTCGTTCTTGGCGGTTTCGAAGCTATCTTCGATCGCCCAACGATGCCCCTCCACTGTCACCAGTTTTTCCAGAGGTGTGCCAACCGGACACCAGGTCGAGAAGAAGGCGAGATCGCCGTCGGCGATGTTGCGGCGGATCAGCAGCCCGCGGGTCCAGACGCCGGCGAAAGCGGCGTTGAAATCATCGGCGTCAAGATCAGCGAGATCGAGATAGGCCCAGTCATGTAGTCTCGCGCCCTTGGTTCCCTCGCCTGCTGACAGCCGACGCCAGGCATTCTCGTGCAAAGCTTCAGCGATGTCCTTCGCCGTTCCGGCCACGGCCAGCGGCTTGCCCCATGAGCGGAAGGAATGGTTGGCGTTCACGCCCAGCACATAGCCCTTGGCTGCGCGTTTGAGCGCCATCTCGATGTCGCCCACGCCATAGACGCTGTCGGCCGCCACCCAGGAAAACGGCACGTTCGAAGCAACCGCCCGCTCGATCATCGTGAGCGCCAGTGCCGGCTTGGTGGCAAAGTGAACGCTTTCCGGCACATGGGCTGCCAGCAGGCGATCCCGGTCATCCGTCCAGGCCTTCGGCAGATAGAGCGCCCTGTCGATGAAGGCATGACCATGCCGGGAAACATAGGATGCGAACACACCGATCTGGCAATTGGTGATTTTGCCAGCCGAACCTGTATATTGCCGACCGACCCCGCAGGATGCCTTGCCCTGCTTGAGAAAGCCGGTTTCATCAAGCACGAGAACGACATCGGGATCGGCGAGCGTCTCAAGCGCATAATCGCGCACGATGTCGCGCAGGGAATCCGCGTCCCAGCATCCGCGACCCAGGATCGCCTGTTGCCGCCAAGGGCCGGGATCGCCAGCCGCCTCCGCACGCATCCATCCCGTCTTGCGTCTTTCCTCCCCCAGCAAGCCGTCCAAAAACTGTCCCGCTGATGCGGCCACACGCTCCTGCGTGAACAACGGTCGCATCCGCGCCTTCACTTCCCGCAACGAAGACGCCCAAAGTTCAAGCGTTGCCTCGACCGATGCACCTGCCATCCATGACCTCCGATTCATGGAAACTCATGGATTCAGACATCGGAAGAAAATGCAACTGTAATGTTAGGAAGACATGATCTGCGAACATTTTTAAAATGTTAAAGATAGCAACTCGGCAAGAGAAATCTTCTTGGGCGGAGAGCACAAAGGTGCCGCGCGACAATCAGGATGAGACGCCGCGGTGGGTGTGTGACGTAGGAGGGCGTAGCCCGACTGGAGGCACACACCCACCGCGGTGCGCATTTTTTTGCGGCCGTGATCGCGGTCGGTCCGATACGCTGGTGGTTTTCTGTAAGGGAAGCTTTTGCTCTGAGTTTGATCAGGATTTTGCGATCCGGATCAACAGCAGCGCTCGCAGCGGTTCTTTTAAAGGGTGGGGCTTCTTCCTGCTCCTCGATGTCACAGGCGCATGTACCCAAAAAACTTGATTAAAATAATAGAACTCACCAATCTGTTGGAGCAGGCGTTCTGCCTTTGAGATTTCAGTACGAATGCTGATCAGCCAAATTTTGTGGCCCACGAAGCAACTATAAGACGCGACATCCAATATTATTTTAAAGATGGTAGGAATTTTCAAAATGATTGAACAAGGTAATCCATTAGCACTACAGCTCAGTCCCTACGGAAGTTTTTCCAATAGAGAACAAGCGGTTCTTGATCAATTCCACCATAAGCAAAGGATCTTTCCCAAAGGAAAAGAGCTGGTTCATGAGGGGCAAGCTGCGCCATCCGCCTACATCCTGTATGAGGGTTGGGCGAGCTCATTCAAACTGATGCCGGACGGTGGGCGGCAGATCATCGACTTCAGCATTTCTGGTGACTTTCTGGGCCTGCGCAGCGTGTTTTTTCGTACTTCCAACCACTCCATCGTATCCATCACGGACATAAAGGCTTCGCAGGTCACTGCGGATGACTTGTATAGCACCTTCGGATCATGTCCACGCCTGGCTACCTCGCTTCTGCGGGCAGCTTCAATGGATAAGGCCATTGCGGTCGAGCGCTTGGTAAGTCTCGGGCGCCGAAATGCCCCTGAGCGAATGGCACATTTCCTGTTGGAACTGGGTGAGCGGTTGATGGTGGTCGGATTGGCCACGGAAAAAGGTTATGACTGTCCACTGTCTCAGTTTCATCTCGCTGACGCTCTGGGGCTGAGTGCAGTTCACGTGAATCGCGTTCTGCGAGATTTTCGCGAGGAGGGCTTATTGACCTTTCGCGCCGGTCGGGTTGTTTATCACGACATTGAAAAACTTGTCCGTTTCTGTGGCTTCGATAACTCATATATAAGCCAAATTCGTCGGCTGTTGACTTAGGTGCAAAAGCGAACATGTTCAATGCTATGGCTCGTCGCAATGAGACGCTTCTGCGCGTAACTGAATTGATAGGCCGGTTGGTGGGTAAGCTACCAAATAATGCTATTTTGTAAACGCCTTCAAAAGGATAGGGCAGAAGCGACGAGCCTCCTTTGAACCTTCTCTGCTACGTCAATAATTGTTTTATGAAGCTCTATACAGCGAGATCCGCCCACAAACCACCAAGTCCGAGCACTGCGTAGAGTCGCTTGGCGAAAAACTAAAGTGGCAATGAAAAACCGAACGTCCCTTCTGCACCCCGTTTCTGATCGCCTCGTTTATACCAATTCCAGCACCGGCAATGATGTGCGTCACGCGCCTGAGCCGGATAAAGAACCAGAAACCCGAACTTGTCTGCCAGCGTGTTCTTCCCGGTGCCACGGGCGAAGTCCGTTGAGGATTGTCCGCACCCGTACAGCATTACAATCAAGTGGAGCCGGTGCGTTTCTCGCGGTGGCAGGCACGTAGAGCTTGTAGAAACGGGTGCCACATGCAGTCTCATGCGATCCGTCCTTGAACTATGGTCCTTGCGGGATCCGTGCCTGCGACCGGAATGTCGCCGAAACAGGCATTCGAGTTTTGACACTGGCGCTTTCGCCCCTGGCCGAACCCTTGCTCGACCGCCTAGAAGGCGATGCATGCTTTGTTGACAGGTTTTCCGGGGTTTTTGACCTTGCGTTTCTTGGGCTTGGGAGCACCAAGGATTTTGCCCCACATTTCAGTCAGTGCTAAAACGCCCGCGCGTCTGAGTTTGCGCTGTGTATTGGCACGTGCGCGTTTGAACAGATCGTGCATCTGACCTCACAAGTCTGGAAATTCATAAGGGTCCGGAAGTTAAGGCAAAAAGCCGGAATTCGGAGGTTGGCAACCTAATGTATCGAGGCTGACAACATGTCTGTTGCTGGCGGGACGAGAAGCTCGTCTACCTCTGTGCTGGCCAGAGCGGGAAATCGGAAAAAACGCCGTGCTCTCCATCCCGTCATGGCCGATTGACATGCAACGGATCTGAGCCGGTACTTTTTACCCTGAAGGATACGCGACGGTCGGGAACCCTAACAGCCTTCACAAGTTAAGTTGCCATACTAATGACTCAATCATGGAGATGAAAATGGCCAATAAGGATCAAGTAAAAGGCAAAGCCAAGGACATTGTCGGCAAGATCAAGGAAGAAGCCGGAGATGCAGTCGGCAACGACAAGATGAAGCGTGACGGCCAGAAGGATCAAGTCGAAGGCAAAGTCCAAAAGGGTGTCGGTGATGCCAAGGATAAACTGTCAGACTGACAGTCAATGAAGCGGCCCGGATCACTCTGGGCCCTTTTTTCCATCCAAACCCAAAAATCAGAACATCAGGAATTCGCCATTACGAAGCCAGATGAAGGAAAAAAGAAAACCCGCTGAAGAAACCCAAAGATGAACTGCGTCGACTGGAGGAAACCCTTGGTGATGCGCCAGCCAGTGATCTGAACCAAACCGAGCGGTCAAGGGTGGCGGACCGAGCATGACTGATAATCCAGACCCGTTCCCCGCCGAGGTGCCTGTCCGCGAGCCTTCCGAGGCACCGCCGTCTCCACTACCGAAAACCCGGTTAAAGAGCCTGATGAAAGAGCACCCGAGGAACAAACGTTCAATAGTCTCTCAGAGTGATCTTTTTCGGCGTCAAAAAGGCGGTTCTTGCCTTCATCGGACGCACTCACGGATTGCAGCTCATAGTCAGGATCTAAATCAGTGACGATTAATGGGTGGATACTTCATCTGGCGGTGTCAGCAAATCGTGTTGGTGTGAGCGCCTGACACGAGCAGCAGGCTGAGCACGTCCCGATGGCTGCGCCCCACATTGTCGCGGGCGGCGTGCCATCGGCCGTAGGCTGCGAGGATCCTGGAGGCCGGACCGCAGAACGGCTGCATGAAGCCGCGGAATCGCCCGATGAGGGCATTTACGGTATTTATGTGATGGCTGCGCGGGGTGCGCTTCGAGCGCCGTCCTGCGTTGAGCGCAAAGTG
>NZ_VSJK01000025.1 GCF_008085915.1 Oceaniovalibus sp. ACAM 378
CCAGATCATCTCTGGGTCAAACCACCCTCTCATCGCTACAAGCAGCGACTGCCGGGCAGTGGATCGTTAGCGAGCCACGGCGCTTGAGCGCTTCATTGTAGGCCGGCCAGTTTCTGGTCTTGTAGGTTGGGGGCGAAGGTCTGCTCATCCATCCCAGCTACCACGCTGGCTTCGCGAGATGAATCCTTCATGGGATTTGTGCAACAAAGCCCCGGCGCTTTTCACTGATCTAAGTGGCTGCTGCTCTCTCAATTTCAATGACTTCACCGGCGCGTCGGAGTTGTTTTGCTGATCCCGGAAACTCTGTTTCACCCATTGTTGCGGGACCAAAATTTCGCTTTGAGCCAAGACAAGCTTGTTGGATGGCGAGATAAGTTTTTTAGGATACCAATGGCCAGATGAGCGGGATCAGCAACACCGTCGCTGCGCCGATAATGATGTTCATCGGAATACCTATCTTGAGGAAATCAGTAAATCTGTACCCACCGGCATTGTAGACAAGCGTGTTGGTCTGGTAGCCGATTGGCGTCGCAAAACTTGCGCTTGCACCGAACATCACGGCCACCACAAAAGGGCGCGGATCAAGGCCAAGCTGGGTTGCCACGCCCGCAGCGATCGGTGCCAGCAGGACCGCGACGGCGTTGTTGGTGACCAGTTCCGTCAGGATAGACGTCAGGGCGTAGACCAGCGCAAGGGCGACGATCGGTTGGACCGTTGCCAACAGAGGCGATACCTTGGCGACAATCAGCGCAAGCGCCCCCGAATTGTCCAGCGCACTCCCCAAGGTCAGCATCGAGACGATCAGTAGCAGCAGCCGGCCGTCGATCGACCCCACGCCTTCATCCGCATCGATGCAATTTGTCAGCAAAACGACTGCAACGCCGATCAGCGCAAGAGTCAGGATCGGCGCCACATTCAGGGCCGCCAGAACGACGACGGCAACCATGGTGGCAATCGCAATGGGAGCTTTCTTGCGCCGAAAGCCCCGAGAGGTGACTGAGGACAGTTCAATCAACTGTTCTTCATCGGCAAGCCGCGCAATATCTTCCGGCGCACCGTCAAGCAGCAGGGTATCTCCGACCTCCAGTTTCATCATCGCAAGGCGCATGTCGACCGCTGCTCCCTTTCGGTGGAGTGCGACCGGATAGACCCCAAAACGGCGACGCCACTGCAAGCGCCCGACCATTCTGTGTAGCGCTTTCGAATTTGGGCCGATCAGGACCTCGACGACCGACGTGCGCCGGGCGGTCGACGGCTCGGTGCCCAGAACGGCGTTGCCCACCGCCGAGCCGTCGCGAAAACCCATGATCTCTGTATCCGTGGTCTTCACAACCACAACATCGCCAGCCGCCATCGTCGATGTGGTAAGGGTTGCGCGCAGGGACACGTCCCCAGAGACCAGATCAACGACCCGGCTTCCGGCCTTCTTGAACGCGTCCACTTCCAGCACGGTCTTGCCGATCAGGGGCGAGCCCGCGGGGATGAACAGTTCAACCAGCCAGGTGCGCCCGTCGCGCTTGGACTGAACCTCGCCGACCGTCTGTCGCACGGGGAGAAGGCGCGGGGCGGCGATTGTCAGAAAAGCTCCGCCAACGATGGCCACGACGATTCCCACAGGAGCAATCTCGAACAGACTGAACGGTGCCATCCCCAGATCGCGCGCAATGCCATCCACCAGCAGGTTCGTCGAGGTTCCGATCAGCGAACAGGTCCCGCCAAGAATGACCATGTAGGACAGCGGGATCAGCAGGTGCGACGCGGCAAGGTTCATCTGACGCGCAAGGGTGATCACCACCGGGATCAGCACGATGACGACCGGTGTGTTGTTCATGACGGCTGAGGCCCCGGCAGCAGCACTGAAAAACAGCGCGAGAGTCAGGACCGGACGGGCCGACGCATATCGTCCAAGGACATCGCTGACGGCCTCCAATACGCCAGTCCGAACCAGGGCCGCGCTAAGGACGAACATCGCGCCGATGGTTGCCGGTGCAGGATTGGCGAGCGCGGCCAGGACATCGTCCGGTTTGACAAGACCGATGGCAAGAGCTGTTGCCGCCCCGCAAAAGGCGACAACATCCGGGGATCGCAGTTCCAGAACAAAGGCCGCGAAAACGCCGAGCAACAAAATTACGGCGGCGTAGGGTGCCAGTGTTACAAGCTCGTATGCCATGATGTGATCAGGCTCCGTTGGGCCGGTGGCGGCTTGGGTTCAGGTTTCCCCGACAAGAACCCTAGCCTTGTTGTCTGACCATACATTCCCGTGCAAGAATCGGTCAGGGTGAGATTACGCAGTCGACTGGGATAGGAAGTATCTCGCCGGGGAGGTTGTGCTCCCCGGCGCCAGCCGCTTTCAGGTCTGATTGCTTAAGGCATCCGGCATGATTGCAACCTTGTTGCGCTGTGCGAGCCAGGCAAGGACCGGCCCCGCCACGAACAACGAAGACGCGGTGGCGATGGTCACGCCCGCGATCATCGGCCAGGCAAAACCTGATACCGCTGGCCCGCCCCAGATCGCCATCGGCACGATGGCAGCGAGCGTCGTGCCAGAGGTGAAGATGCACCGTGCCAGAACCTGATTGAGGCTGTGGTCGATCACATCGGCCAAGGGTTCGTCACACCCACCAGCAAGGTGTTCGCGGATTCGGTCATAGACCACGACCTTGTCGTTGACCGAATAGCCGATCAGCGTCAGCAGGGCGACGATCGTGGTCAGGTTCACCTCCCATCCCATCAGAGCGATGACGCCAAAGGTCTTCGTCACGTCGAGGAACAGCACCGCGATGGCCCCGGCGGCAAAGTGCCACTCGAACCGGACCCAGATATAGGCCAGCATCGCCAGAACGGCGAGGCCCAGGGCCAGCAGGCCGGTGGTTGCCAGTTCCCCGCTGATCGTCGGGCCGACAAGATCGATCTGGTTGAACACGGCATCAGGTATCACGTCTGTTGCTGCACGTTCGACAGCGGCAACAGTGGCCTGTCCGACCTCTCCCTGCACCCGGATCAGCGCTTCATTGGGGTCACCGAAGGCCTGCAGGCTCGCGTCACCCGGAACCTGTGCCGCGATGGCGGCACGCAGTTCGGACAACGGGACGGGCGCGTCCGAGCGCAGGACCATCTGCACCCCACCGGTGAAATCAATCCCAAGGTTCGGCCCCGGCATCACGAGCAGGCCAAGCGAACCAACGGAAAGCACCGCCGATACCGCAAGCGCCAGCCGTCCGCGCCGCATAAAGGACAGTTTCCCCGGCGCCGGCACCCCGCCGATCAGCGGTTTGATTTCCAACCGTTTGAGTTTGCGGCGACGTACCAGCGTCTCCATCATGAACCGCATCAGCGCGACGGCCGTGAACATCGAAATGACGATGCCAAGGCTCATCGTGACGGCAAATCCCCGGATCGCCCCAGCGCCAAACATGAACAGCAACACCATCGCCAGAAGCGTGGTGATGTTTGCGTCAAGGATTGTCGCCCAGGCCCGCCCATAGCCAAGCGTGAGCGCTTTGATCGCAACCGCACCCTTCGCGGTTTCTTCGCGGATACGGCTGAAGATCAGGATGTTGCTGTCCACCGCAATGCCAAGGCACAGGATGATCCCGGCAATCCCCGGCAACGTCAGCGTCGCCCCCAAAAGTCCCAAGGCGGTCAGCGTGAGCATCACGTTCAGCCCGAGAATGGCGCTGGCCAGAAGGCCCCATGCGCCGTAAAGCCCGACCATGATCGCCACCACCAGCGCAAGACCGATGGCGCCCGTGACCAACCCCGCGCGGATGGAATCCGCACCCAATGCTGCGCCCACGCTGCGTTCCTCGATCACGTCAAGCGACGCAGGCAGCGCGCCGGAGGTCAGCAGCACCGCCAACGTCTGCGCCTCTTCAACTGTAAAGTTACCGGTGATCTGACCCTGACCGCCCGGAATGGCCTGCTGGATGACCGGGGCGGTCAGAACCTCGCCATCCAGAACGACCGCAAACCTTTGACCGATATTGGCGGCAGTGATCTCGGCGAAGGCAGCGCCGCCTTGCCTGTCGAAATCGAAGGTGACCATCGGTTGGCCGGTGTCGGGTTCGAACCCCGAGGCCGCCGCATCCAGCCGATCACCCGACAGTGCCACACGGTCTTCAACCGGGATCTCGCCCGTGCCGTCCCGGAGCGGCAGCAGCGACACTCCGGGGCCCGGACCCGGTGCGACCATCTGAAAACTCATCTTCGCGGTTGATCCGAGAAGTGCGCGCAATTGGGCCGGATTCTCGACGCCCGGCATCTGGACGAGGATGCGGTCATCGCCGACCCGGCTGATCACCGGTTCGGACACGCCGACCTGATCGACCCGGTGGCGAATCACTTCAAGGCTGGCATCGGCGGCATCGCTTGCGGCTCGCTCAAGCCCGGTATCGGTCAGCGACAGCCGTGCGACGCCGTCAGACAGGTCGACGGTAAAGTCCGGCGCGATACCGGGTCCGCTGCTGGCCGACGCTGTCGCCTGCAGGGCCGCCACCAGCGCCGCACTTGCGGGGACCGACAGGTCAGTGTCGCTGGCCCGGATCGTCGCCGGGTTCAGGTTCTGCGCGCGCATCTCGGAAACAAGGATTTGACGCAACTCCTGAAGGCGCGCGGTTGCCAGATCCGCGCGATCCACGGCCAGCAGCAGATGCGCGCCACCCTGCAGATCTAGGCCGAGAGAAACTGTCTGGCTCGTCGCCCAGGGCGGCAGCTTGTCACGCATGTCCTTGGAAAGAAAGTTGGGTAGTGCCGTCGCAACTGCCAGAAGCAGGAGGACGGCATAGGTCATCACGACCCATGCTGGTCGGCGCATTTTCGGTATCCTTTGGTGCCTGAGTGTTTGATCTGACGTCGATAGGTCAGACCACAGGCGGACCCCGGACCGGGGGAAGGATATGGATCGCAAAGGGAGATTGGGATGCTGCCTGTTCCCACGAAATCCGCGCCGCCGTCGTTTGTGTCGGCGCTGGGCTTTCTGGTGCGGGCGTGGCGGCGTGCGGGGTGTCACCCTCGGGCAATTGCACCCGCATCAGTTGGATTTGGGCCGTCAGGATGATCGGCGCAAACACAGTCTCATTTGCCGCAACCGGGCCGGCGTTCGTGACCGCCCTGCCCGCGTCACTTGCATGCGCGCCGAACAGCGCGAGCGCCAGCATAAGGATCAGCCGCGAGAGAACCCCGGCGATTCCCGTTCCTGTGTGCCCGCGCCAGCGTGTCATCCTTGCGCCGCCCAGACATAGAAGGCGTAGCCCGCCAGCATCACGAGCCCGACACCGCGTCCGATCACCGACCGGGTCAGCAGAAGCCCGGTCAGCACCAGCGAGACGGCAATCATCACGGGAAGGTCGAAGGTCAGGAACCGCGACGCGACCGGGATCGGCGTGATCAGCGCCGTCACCCCAAGAATTCCCAGAACGTTAAAGATGTTCGATCCGATGATATTGCCGATGGCGATTTCGGACTGGCGGCGGAAGGCCGCGATTAGCGATGTGGCCAGTTCCGGCAGGGACGTTCCGATGGCGACAATGGTCAGGCCGATGAACGCCTCCGATATGCCATAGCCGCGCGCGATCGATACTGCGCCGTCTACCAGAAACCGCGCGCCGACCATCAAGGCGACAAGTCCGCCGATGACCCAGAGCACCGACACAAGGGTCGAGGCCGGAGGTTTTAGACTTTCGTCCTCTGCTTCTGCCTCACCGGGCTTCAGATAGGCCCGGACAAGATAGGCCACCAACCCTGAAAACAAAACCAGCCCGGACAGGCGCGTCATCTGGCCCAAGGCGAAAATCGGGACCAGAAAAAGTGCCGCGGCCATCATGACGGCCGTGTCACGCCGCAGGGTAGCGCCCATGACCTTGATCGGCCAGACCAGCGCCGAAATGCCTACGATCAGCAGGATGTTGGCAATGTTGGATCCGACGATGTTGCCCAATGCAATATCGGGAACGCCGCGCCAGGCTGCGTCGACCGATACCAGAAGTTCAGGCGTCGACGTACCGAAGCCCACCACCGTCAAGCCGATCAGCAGCGGCGGGATCGACATGCGCCGGGCGATGCCGACGCTGCCACGCACAAGCGCCTCGCCGCCGAAGAACAGACCGATCAGTCCGACGAACAGGTAGAAATAGTCCAAATCGAGGCTCCAAAGGGCAAAACGATCTACCCTCACGGGAAGTTGTGAATGAAGCCGGGCGCTTGCAAGGGCAGCGCAAAGATAATTCACGAACGGACAAGTCGCACAAAGTTTCTTTGTCGCAAACCCTGAAGGAAAGCTGTGGCGACATGCCCTCTGGTCTTGGATCCTGATGCGGGATAGTATTAAAAGTCCCGGCCAAAATAAGAACGCGCCCCCGCAGAAATGAAGGAGATGGTGGATCACCACCATGATCTCATCATCGAATCCCACGCCAAAAGGCGGCGACACCGGCCTGCCAAACGGCCAAGCATACTTTGCTAGTCGACGGACCAGAGTTAACCGGTTTGTCGAACAGCACTTTACCTGGCCCGGAACCTTGCATCTTCACAACGCCGCGTTGGGCTGGGATTTCCTGCGTGCGCCGATCAACGTGATGCTGTCTCCGGTCCTTGTCCTGACCCGGATCGCCGCCTTTCTTTGTCGGCAGATCAGGTTGTATGGGATCGCCGATTGGCTGGCAGCGCGGCGTATCCTGCTGCCGACAGCGGTTTCGCATCGGGTAGAGGTTCTGATTGCGACTGATCTTCTGGACCTGCCTCTGCCGCAGGGATCAGCGGCTCGTGACCCGGGTGCGCTGTCCCGCGCCGTTCTTGCGGCCCCCCAGTTTCGCGAGTTGATCCGCCAACGCGCAGACGCGGCAGAGGCGCAGGTTCTGGGTCAGAGGATTGCGGATGCGCTTGGTGACTACGCGGGAACAAGGTCGGCGGTGGCAGAGATGACCACGGGTCTGGTCACGCTGGCCGTGGGCGCGCTTGTGTTCCAGGCTCTGACCCCCGGCGTGATCTCGATGGCACCCGGCGTTGCGGGCGCCCTGGCACGCACCACCGCGATTGCGGAGTTTCCGATGGGTCAGACCATCGGAGGCCTATGGTACGGCCTGTTCCCGCCGGGCGCATCACCACTGCTCGTCACGGCAAGTGTCGTGTTCCTTGTCATGATTGGGTCGGTCTTTGCCGCGTTTGCAGGTGTGCTGGCCGATCCGGTCCAGAGCCGTCTTGGCATTCACCACCGTCGTCTCATGCGCCTCATCGACACGCTTGAGGTTGAGCTTTGCGGGCCCGGCGACAGGCCTTTCGCCGTACGCGAACACTATTATGCGCGGCTGCTCGATCTTTGGGATGTCGTCGGCAGCGCATTTCGGCTCTTTCGGAATTAACCCGCTGCTTCATGGCCTCGCACCGTGGTATTTGACACAAAACCTGTAAAATAGATTTCGGAACTGTCCGGTAAAAGTTGGAGAACATGGTCTTAGAAATCGCAATCGTCATCCTGCTCACGCTGATCAATGGCGCGCTGGCGATGTCTGAACTTGCCATCGTCTCTGCCCGTCCCGCCCGGCTGAAACTGATGGCCGCCAAGGGGAGCAGGGGGGCCGCGATGGCCCTCACGCTTGCCAAGGACCCCGGTCGGTTCCTGTCCAGTGTTCAGATCGGGATCACGCTGGTGGGGGTGCTGGCGGGCGCCTTCTCGGGTGCGACACTTGGTGCGCGTCTGTCCACATCGTTGATCGAGTCGGGTTTGGCGGCAAACGTCGCTCAACCTCTTGGCGTGGGTACCGTGGTTGTGGCGATCACCTATCTGTCGCTGATCGTGGGCGAACTTGTTCCCAAACAGATTGCCTTGCGTGCGCCTGAAAAGGTCGCCGCCCGCATGGCCCCGATGATGGGGCTTATCGCGCGCGTCGCGGCACCGCTGATCTGGGTGCTTGATCGGTCCGGCAAACTGGTATTGCGTCTGCTCGGTCAGTCCGGCGCTCAGTCACGCAAGGTAAGCGATGAAGAAGTGCGCCTGATCGTCGCCGAGGCCGAAAACACCGGGGCCATGCACCGCGCCGAAAGCGGGATGATCGCGGGCGTCATGCGCGTGGCCGACCGCACTGCGCGCGGGCTGATGACACCACGCCACGAGGTCGAAACGCTCGACGTATCCAGCAGCAAGGCACAGATCCTCACACAACTTCGCGGTATGAGCCGGTCCAGACTGCCGGTGCAGGACGGCGATGCAGACGACATCATCGGCGTGCTGATCACACGTGACATCCTTGGTCCCGCCCTGATGAGCGGGCCATTCGATCTGCGCGCCCTGCTGCGCGAAGCACCCGTCGTCCAGGGTGGACAAAGTGCGCTGGAGGTCATCGACCGTTTGCGCACGGCGCCCGCGCATTTGGTGCTGGTCTATGACGAATATGGCCATTTCGAAGGTATCATCACGCCGATGGACGTTCTGGAGGCCATAACCGGCGATTTCCCGGACAGCGAGACTGACGAGCCCAAAGTCATCACCCGTGCCGACGGATCATACCTTGTCGCAGGCTGGATGCCCGTGGACGAATTCGCCGATCTGCTGTCGCTGGAGCTTGAGGATGATCGTGATTACGAGACGGCAGCCGGATTTGTCCTTGAGAAGATCGGCAGGTTGCCAGAGATCGCGGAACGGCTTGATCTGCAGAACTGGTCCATCGAGGTTGTCGATCTGGATGGTCGCCGCATCGACAAGCTTCTGGTGACGCGCTTGGGCTGACGAACTATCCACCGGCTAGTGTGCTGCCCCGCCCCCAGACATTCATCCCGAACATTGCGATTGCCGAAGTTGTGAATCGGCGATTAATTGCCCGCCGCGATGGGACTGACCGATCCCTGTGGCGGCACAAAAAATTCAAGATCGAACTGAAATAATAGATTTTTCGGGCAGGTGTTGCTCGCCAATTCGCGGCACGCCACTTAGGTCAGGTCGGGTCCGGGTTTGCTCCTGAAACTGCGGCGCGTTGGGTGAATGAGACTTTCGAGTACTCGTCAATCGCCCTTTTCGGAGCTTTGGCAACGTGGACCTTATTTTCGTCGATTTCCTTGGAAAACCTGTCTGGAGCTGGATTGGTTTTCTTGTGCTTGTTCTGGCGCTTCTGATCTTCGACCTGGGCGTGTTGCAACGCAAATCCCACGAAATCGGGGTACGCGAAAGCCTGTTTCTGTCAGCCTTCTACATCAGCATCGGCGTGCTGTTCTCGCTCTGGGTCTGGTACTTTCTGGGCGAAGCGTCCGCACTTCAGTATCTGACCGGCTTTGTGGTCGAGAAAAGCCTCGCATTGGACAACATTTTCGTAATCGCGATGATATTTGGATATTTCGGAGTGCCGCGCGCCTATCAGCACCGGCTGCTGGTCTATGGCATCATCGGTGTCGTCATCTTGCGCGGCATTATGATCGGCCTTGGGGCTGCGGTGGTCGCGCGTTTCGACTGGGTTCTTTTAGTCTTTGCGGCGTTTCTGATCTTTACCGGCATCAAGATGCTGATGTCGGGTGGCGGCGAATACGATGTCGCGGCCAATCCCGTGCTGCGGTTCATGCGGGCCAGGTTCCCGGTGACCGATGACCTGCACGGCGAACGCTTCTTTGTCCGCGTGCCGCACGCCAAAACCGGCAAAGTGGCCTTGTATGTGACGCCGCTCTTTCTGGCGCTTGTGATGGTCGAACTGGCCGATGTGATCTTCGCCGTCGACTCGATCCCCGCAATCTTTGCCATCACGCAGGATCCCTACATCATCTACACATCGAACATCTTTGCCATCCTCGGTCTTCGGGCGCTGTATTTTGCTTTGTCCGCCATGATCCATCGCTTTACCTACCTTCCGACAGCATTGTCGCTGGTCCTGATCTTCATTGGCGGCAAAGTCATTGCAGCCGAGGTTCTGGGGCTGGAAAAGATACCTGCTTCGATTTCACTGGGAATAACGATGACCATTCTGATTGGCGGTATCGTCGTGTCTTTGTGGCGCACCCGTGCAACGGATGTTGGTTCTGCTTCTGCCCCCATTGTGCGGGTCAAAGCCGAATGAACACTCTGTCCTCCAGACTGCCCCTTGGCAAAGGCGCACCCGCAAAGAAGCTTTCTGATGTCCTGCGGGAACTCGATCAGGGCACGGGGAAACGCATTTCGCTTGGCGATCTGATCACCGCGCTGGGGGACCGAAGTTTCGTGCCTCTGATGATCCTGTTCGCGCTGCCAAACGTGTTCTTCTTCGTGCCGGGATCATCGGTCATTACGGGATTGCCGCTTATCTTCATCGCTTCTCAGCTGGTCCTTGGACGCCCTGCGGTCTGGTTGCCTAAGGTGCTGAACGAACGTTCGATAGAGCACGGGGCGTTCACCCGGGTTGTCACCCATGCCGTTCCTTGGATCGAATGGGTGGAGCGCATGGCGCGACCGCGATATTGGCCGTTTTCGCGCGTCGTGGCGGAAAGGATCGTCGGACTGACCAGTCTCGTGATGGCTATTTTCATGTTCCTCCCCATTCCTTTTGCCAATTCTTTGCCAGCCGTGTCCGTGATCACTTTGGCGCTTGGTCTGGGGGAACATGATGGCTTGTGGCTTGCGGGCGGCGTGGTTGCCAGTCTGGCTTCAACTGCGATCGTCGTTGCCATTTTCGCCGCAGGCACCTTCGCAATATTCAGTTTCTTTTGAGGACGATTGCCATGCAAAGCTCATGTGATGCGGCAGTTCTCCAAGGTCATGACGCAAACGCATCACGTCCTGGACGGACCGCTGCCTTGTCGCTCGGTGCCGTGGGCATCGTCTATGGCGACATCGGGACAAGCCCGCTTTATGCCTTTCGCGAGGCCATTCGGCCCGCCGCCGCCGACGGTCTGTCCGAAGCGGAGGTCTTTGGCGTCGTGTCCTTGCTGCTCTGGGCGCTGATCCTGATCGTCACCCTGAAATATGTCCTGTTCCTGTTGCGTGCGGACAACCGCGGCGAAGGTGGGATATTGTCCCTTGTTGCGCTTGTTCAGGACCATCCCAGACGCTCCGGCGTGGTCTTTGTTCTGGGTGTTTCCGGGGCAGCCCTGTTCTTCGGAGATGCAATCATCACGCCCGCCATCTCCGTTCTGTCCGCAGTCGAGGGACTGAAGCTCATCACTCCCGTGCTCGAAGCTTACGTTCTGCCGATTTCCATCGGAATCCTCGTTTCTCTGTTCATGGTGCAAAGCCGTGGCACCGGCCCACTTGCCCGGTGGTTCGGCCCGATCACCGCAATCTGGTTTCTGGCAATGGGCGCCGCAGGTGTTGCCCAGATCGCGGCCGCGCCGGGCATCCTGTGGGCCTTCGATCCGCGCTATGCGCTGTCGTTCATGACAGAGCATGGCAGTGTAGGCTTCGTCGTGCTGGGCGCCGTGTTTCTGTCGGTCACTGGTGCCGAGGCGCTTTACGCCGATTTGGGACACTTTGGCCGCAAGCCTATCCAGCTTGCCTGGTTCCTGCTGGTTCTTCCGGCATTGGCGCTGAACTACCTTGGTCAGGGCGCATTGGTCTTGCAGACGCCCTCCGCAGTGTCGGACCCGTTCTTTCTGATGGTTCCGCCCTGGGCTTTGCCCGGTCTGGTCGTGCTGGCGACCATCGCCACGGTAATCGCGAGCCAGGCCGTCATAACGGGCGCGTTTTCGATGACGCGTCAGGCGATACAACTTGGGCTTCTCCCCCGCCTCGTGATCCGTCACACATCAACCACCGAGACAGGACAGATTTTCCTGCCTGTCATCAACGCTCTGTTGCTCGTGGGCGTTGTGATCCTCGTCCTTGCCTTTCAGACATCGACGGCCTTGGCCGCGGCTTACGGGATCGCCGTCAGTGGCACGATGATCGTCACGACGGCGCTCGCCTACCTCATGCTGCATCGGGTCTGGGGCCTGCCAAAGACCATTGCCATGGTGGCCCTTGCCCCCATCTTGCTGATCGAGGCCGCATTCCTTGCTGCCAATCTCGCGAAAGTTCCGGACGGGGGTTACGTCCCGCTTCTGCTGGGGGCAACGCTGGTGATCATGATGTGGACCTGGGCGCGCGGCACGCAGCAGCTGTTTGAGCAGTCCCGCAAACTCTCGGTGCCGCTGGTTGATTTCATTCCAAAGATCGAAAACAGTTCAACACTTCATGCGCCCGGAACAGCCGTCTTTCTGACCAGCGATGTCTCCGCCACGCCACCGGCGCTCTTGCACAACCTCAAACACAATCATGTCCTGCACGCGCATATTATCGTCTTGACCGTCGAGACACGTGACGTGCCTCGCGTGCCAGAGAACGAACGCGCGGTCATCGAGCGCCTCAACGATCGGTTCGAACGGATCAGTCTGCGGTTCGGCTTCATGGAAACCCCGAACGTCAACCGAGCGTTGGGGTCGTGCCGCAAGCAGGGCCTGCAGTTCGAAGGCATGAAGACCACTTTCTTCCTTGGTCGCCGCAAGCTTGTCGCCAAAGCCGACATCGGGATGCCGATCTGGCAGGATCACCTTTACATCTTCATGTCGCGCTTGGCGGCCGATCCGTCCGATTTTTACCACTTGCCGCGTGACCGGGTCGTCGAATTGGGTTCTCAGGTGGCGGTGTAGCGAACCCGCCTCATCAATCAGGCGGACACTCGTTTTTACAAAGTGATGACCGGAGCAACTTGTACATTTTTGCTGGGTGGACGTTCTTCCACTTCAAGTGGACCTTTTTGCGAGATCAGGTCGGTATGGTCTCCGCCGTCCAGCAAAATTCTGTGCCATTAAACCGCATGCGACGGAGGAGGACCGCCGGCTGTCGCGCGATTGCGATCATGGCCTTGTTCCCAAACAGCATAAGCAATGATCTCAGATGGATATCGAAAGCCCTTCAGGCGCGGCATATCGGTTGGAATTCTCATGGCGGACCAAAGCCTGAACAGGCAAGAGGAATAACTTGGCAATGCCGTGGCCGGATCTCCGGATCGGCCAGTGTCTCTGACAACATGCGGAACTTGCAATGATAAAGCTCGGCAAGATACGGGTGAAGGCACACCGGTGTTTGTGCAGGAGCCGCCGATTTGAGGCCGACGTCACCAACCCGGCCCCCATCTTTAGCAGTTTCGCCTGCAAGCCCGGGCGGCGCAGCCCTTCGACGATCGCGTGGTAAAGCAAGCCAAGCTTGCGCGCCTCCGACATCGCCCGGGACCGCTCCCGCGTCAGGATCTTTCGCCAGACGTCACGCTCGATCTCACACCGTGCGGCGAGCCCGCCCGATGGCCCAGATGATCAGCGGGATACACCAGATCGCGATGGTGAACAGGCCCAGCCCGGCCGCGATAGGACGTTCAAAGAAGGCAAGGAAACTGCCGTCGGCCTTGATCATCGAGGTGATGAAGTTCTGCTCCAGCATCGGACCCAGCACCAGTCCTAGAATCGCAGGCGCGATGGGGATGTCGTTTTCGTCCATCAAAAAGCCGAGCACGCCGAAGATCAGCATCAGCACCACGCCAAATGGGGTGTTGTTGATCGCGAAGGACCCGACGATGCAGAACAGCAGGATGATCGGCATCAATACCTTGCTCGGCACCGAAAGCACCGTGCCCGCCGCCTTGATCGCGATCCAGCCCAATGGCAGCATGATGACGTTGGCCAGCAGGAAGACGATGAACACCGCATAGATCAGTTGCGGATCGTTGATGAACACTGTCGGGCCGGGATTGATGCCCTTGATGTACAGCACGCCGATCACGATGGCGGTGATGCTGTCGCCGGGAATGCCGAACACCAGCGCCGGGATCCACGCGCCGCTGACGGCGGCGTTGTTAGACGCGCCCGCCTCGACCAGACCCTCGACGTGGCCGGTGCCGAATTTCTCCTTCTCGCGCGAGAACCGCTTGGACACCGCGTATGAAATCCAGGCTGCGATGTCGGCGCCCGCCCCCGGCAAGGCCCCGATGGCGGTGCCAAGGGCGCTGCCGCGCAGCACCTGCACCGGATAGCGGCGCAGGTTGCGCCACTGGTCGCGGAAGATGCCACCGCCAAGATTCTCGGGAATCGGCGGGCGGGGACTGTCGCGATTGACCACGGCGCGCAGCACCTCGCTGACCGCGAACAGGCCGATCATCGCCGGAATGAACTGCACCCCGGCCAGCAATTCGACGTTTCCGAAGGTATAGCGCGGCTGACCGGCGGGATTGTCGATACCGACGGTGGCGGCGAACAGCCCGATCAGCAACGCGATCAGCCCCTTCGACACCGCTCCGGGCGACACGAAGATCGCGCAGGACAGGCCGAGAACGACCAGCCAGAAATATTCAAACGACGAGAATTTCAACGCCACTTCGGCCAATATCGGCGAGGCGGTCATCAGAACGATGGTGCCGAAAATGCCGCCAATGGACGAGAAGACCAACGCTGCGCCCAAGGCTTCCTGGGATCGGCCCTTGCGGGTCATGGCATAGGCGTCTTCGACATAGGCCGCGCTGGCCGGGGTGCCGGGCATTCGCAGCAACGCGCCGGGAATGTCGCCGGCGAAGATCGCCATGCCCGTCGCGGTGACGATGGCGGCGATGGCGGGCACCGGATCCATGAAAAACGTGATCGGCACCAGCAGCGCGGTGGCCATGGTGGCGGTCAGTCCGGGGATCGAGCCGACGAACATTCCGAACGCCGCCGAGGCGATAATGACGATCAGGACATAGGGCTGAAAGACAAGGCCGAGCGCCTCGATGATGACGGGCATGGGCGCCTACCAGAGAAAGGACAGAAATCCGCTGCGTGGCAGCGGCACCAGAAGAAGACGGGCGAAGGCCTGTTGGACCACGATGGTGGCCACCACCGCCAGCGGCAGCGCCATCCACCAGCGCACCTGCATCACCAGCATCAGGATCGTCACCAGACCGATTGCGACGGGCACGAACCCGATCCGCCCCGACAGCACGATATAGCCGACGATCAGCGCCAGCGTGACCAGCAGAGCCACCATTGCACCGGGCGTTTCGGCCCATTCGGGCAGCGTGGCACGGGGCAGCGCAGTTCCGGTCATGACACTGCGCACGATCATGAACACGCCCAGCAACATCGCCACCCCAGACAGAGCCAGTGGCATGGTTTCGGACCCGTAGGACTGGTTCGGCAGGCGCGAAAAACTCTGCGCCGATATCCATATGCCGATCGCCGCCGCGACCAGCAGCAGCCCGAGGAACATGTCGTTCAGCTTCACTTTCGACCCCGCTGAGGTGTGCAAGACGCAAAAGGCGCCGCCCTTTCGGACGGCGCCCTTACCGGTCAGTTCGCGGCGAACCCGGCTTCTTTCATCACCTTGCCGAGTCTTTCGTCGTCGGCGGCGACAACTTTGGTCGCCTCGGCAGCGTCGGCCCAGCGAAGTCCAAACCCGCGATCTTTCATGAAGGTCTGGTATTCTTCGCTGTCGTAAGCCTGCTTGATCGCCTCGCCCAGTTTCGCCTTCACGTCATCGGGCAGGCCCTTGGGCGCTGCGATGGACCGCCACACGGCGTGGGTGTAATCGGTTCCGGTCGCTTCCTTGATCGTTGGCGCGTCGGGGAACAGATCCTGACGGTCGTCCGACATTGTCGCCAGCGCCTTCACCCGCTCTGCTTCGATCATCGAGCGGCCCTCGGCCAGCGACGAGGGCACCAGATCGACGCCACCGGCGACCATATCGGTGATGCCGGGGGCGGCTCCTTCGCTGGGCACCCATGTCACCTGATCGGGCGCCAGACCTTCGGCCATGAGCCACCCGGCCAGACCAAGGTGCCAGATACCGCCCTGCCCCGTGCCCGACGCCTTGAAAGTGCCCTTGGGTTCGGATTTGATCGCCGCCAGAAGCGATTCAACGTCCTGGTATTCGCTTTCGGTGGACACCATCAATCCGCCGGGATCCGAGTTCACCAGCGCCAGGATGTCGTAATCCTCATAGGTCAGTTCCGTCAGGCCCTGCCAATGCATCATGTCGATTTCGATCGTCATGATGCCGATGGTGTATCCATCGGGCGCGGAATTCGCGATGGCGCTATGGCCGACCACGCCCGATCCGCCGGTGCGGTTCACCACGTTGACGGGCGTGCCCAGACTTTCCTGCAACAGCGACGCGAAGACGCGGCCCACCGCGTCGGTGCCGCCACCAGCGCCCCACGGAACGATCATCTGAATCGGGCGCTCGGGATAGTCCTGCGCCGCCACGGACAACGCGGGCAGCATGCCGGCAGATGCCAGAAGTGCGCCGAGGGCGATCATGTGTCGTCTTTGCATATATTCCTCCACAGAATTTCTCAAAGGGTGACCGCCGGATCTTGCACCCTGCGGCCGCTTTGCTGGCGCGATCCATCTCCTCCCGGATCACCCGGCCCGGTCGTGGCGACGCTTTCAAACGACAGACCACGACATGGACAGATTTCGACCATTAACCAGCGTCAAACGAGTGTCAATCGCGCTCGCCTGCTCCAGATGTTGCAAGACGTCCTGTCTGACGTCAACGCGTATGGAATCCAAATAGCAGTATTCAATGGAAGATTGTTTCTGATCTGTTGTAACCAAGCCGGGCTTTGTTGCACAAATCGCCGCGTGGCGGGATTCACTGCCTGAATCCAGCGTGATAGCTGGCTTTTATGAGCAACTGTATCCCTACGAAGTATAAGACCCGGAACTGGGCAGAGTATACCGTTTCACTGAAGCAACGAGGATCGCTGTCGATCTGGTTTGATGCTGAGATGGTGTGGGAGGCAGTGCGTTCTGGCCGCCGAGGTCGCCAGCAGGCCTATAGCGATGCGGCGACACAAGCCTGCCTGACCCTCAAAGTGCTGTTCGGGCTACCGTTCCGGCAGACGACTGGATTTGTAGAAAGTCTTCTGAAGCTTGTCGGATTGGATTGGTCAGTGCCAGACTTTAGCACCTTGTGTCGGCGGCAAAGAACGTTGTCTGTTGCCATCCCGTACAAGGGGTCAGCAGGGCCGCTGCACCTCTTGATCCCCTCTCGTCGCTGCAAGCAGCGACTGCCGGGCAGTGGACAGTACGGGCATCAAGGCTGAAGGTGAAGGCGAGTGGAACGCGCGCAAACATGGTGGTCCCAAACGCCGCCTTTGGCGCAAGATACATATAGGGATCGACGAGGAAACGCTGGAGATACGGGCAGTTAAGGTCACCAGCAGCGGGATCGGGGACGCACCCATGTTGCCTGACTTGCTCAATCAGATCCCACCGGATCGAGACCACTGCAGTGTCACTGCCCGCTCTCATGCATGTAAACATGCACTGCCGGACAGTGGATGGTGCTTACGACACCCGAAAATGCCACGATGCGATCGCAGCCCGAAATGCCCATGCTGTCATACCGCCGCGTAAGAACGCCAAGCTATGGAAGCCAGATACACCCGGGGCCAGAGCACGAGACGAAGCCGTGCGATCATCAAAGTATCTGGGTCGGGCACTGTGGCGACAGTTGACTGGATATCACCGCCGAAGCCGCGTCGAAACCAAGATGCACTGCATAAAATTACGCGGGCAGCGCCTCTCAGCCCGTGACTTTGATCGGCAGGTTGCGGAGATACAAATCCGCGCCGCGATCTTAAACGGCTTCACAGCGCTTGGCATACCACGCACCGTGGCCGTAGACTAAATCCGTCTGGGGGAAGGGAAAGCCCAGCCTCAAACTGATTTGTGCGACAAAGCCTCATCACGGTGCAGATGTCGAACCGCCGTGCGCCGGGGCCTCTGAATCTGCTGGTCCCCTCTCGGGCATTGCTGCGCAATCCCCTGCCGGGCGAGGGACAGCACGGGGATCAAGTTCCTCGGCGATGGGGAATGGCTTGCGCGCAAGCTTGGCACACACCGCCGCCGCCAGTATCGCAAGGTGCATCTGGCGATGGATACGGCCACTGGCGACATTCGGGCGGTGGAGTTCACCTCAAGCGATCAGGGTGACAGCCCCGTTCTGCCTCATCTTCTGGACCAGATCCCACCCGATGAACAGATCGGCACCGTAACCGGTGATGGCGCCTTCGACACCCGCCGTTGCCGCACCGCGATCCATGATCGCGGTGGCACCACGATCATTCCCATCCGCAAGAACGGCCGCCGTTGGAAAGAGAATTGTCCCGCTGCCCGAGCCCGCAACGACATCCTCAGGGCGACACTCCGATTGGGTAGGGCCATCTGGAAACGCTGGTCCGGCTATCACGTCAGAAGTCGGATAGAGGCCAGGATGCGATGTCTCAAAGCGTTCGGAGAACGGATCGCTTCACGAGACCCCGACCGCCAAACCGCAGAAATCCAGATCCGTGTAGTCCTCATGAATCGCTTCAATGCACTAGGCACCGCCGAGATCGAACGCGTTGCCTGACCCCAAAGGGGAAAGGGGCAGTCGCGTCGTCAGGCTGACTTCTGCAACAACGCCCACGCGCTGTCATGCTGAGTTCGCACCGCCTTCAACCTACTGAAAGATCAAGGCGGTCTCTTCTTCAGTCAGCAGTTTCCACTGACCGGGGAGCATGTCATCAGGCAGTGAAAGATCGCCCAGACGTTCGCGGTGCAGTTCCTCGACGTGGTTGCCGGTGGCAGCAAACATGCGGCGCACCTGATGGTATCGGCCCTCGGTAACACTGAGCAATGCTTCGGTTTCTGAGACCACGTCCAGTTCGGCAGGAGCCAGTGGCTTGTTATCTCTCTCCAGCATCAAATGGCCCGAGGCGAACAGATCCCCTTCGGTGCCATCGAGCGGGCGGGCCAGCTTGGCGCGATAGGTCTTTTTGACGTGGCGCTTGGGGCTGATGACACGGTGCAGCAGGTCACCATCATCGGTCAGCAACAAAAGGCCGGACGTCTGTTTGTCCAGACGGCCGATGGTCGAGATCGCCGGTTTGCGCTGTTTCCAGCGCTCGGGCAGGATGTCATAGACCAATGCGCCGTCTTCCTTGTGCGAACAGGTCATGCCCAAGGGCTTGTTCAAAAGGATGACCATGCCGGCGACGGGGTCGAGCGCCTTGCCGTCGATCTCCATGTGGGTCGGCAAATCCGGAGTGACGGGGATGCGTTGGGTGGCGTCCCGAAGCTCGGCAGAGTCCAGAATGATACCACCAGCCCTGGCCATTCGCGCGATTTCGTTGCGCGAGCCGTAGCCCATGGAGGACAGGAGCTTGTCGACGCGAGACGTTGGAATCTTGGCCATTACTTTTGGTTCCTCACGTAGGGGTCTGAAACCGGAGAGTGCAGAATGACCCCCCAAGGTTTTCGGTCATCTCTTTGGCCACCTATATAGATCTGTGAGGAGGATGTAGGCCCATCCGAGCGATGATCTGTGGGCCAGAAGGATTGGCTTCAACGAACAGCCAGCAGTCAGTGAAACAAAACTGGTTCCTTACGTCGCCTGTCGACCGCAAGCGTAAACACGTCTGGCCGGGCATAATGCCCGCTCACATCGAACTTTCGGCGTGAAGATCGGGAGGCGGATACATCAATCTCAGCCCAGAGCAGCCCCTTTTCACGGTGCATTGGTCCAGCAGCGGCCCCGCCAAACGGTTTGTAGACGACGGCGTCGCCCGGGTTTACCCATTCATCTTGGTCCGGGAACAGGATTTCACGATACGGGATGCTCGTTGGAATGTCGGACGCTTCGAGCGCGGTTGCACATCCGATGACCCAACATCCACCCTCCCGCGCGATGTGCTGCATCGTGGCGAGCCAAGAGTCGCCGCTGTCCCACGTTGGTGCGACATAGATATCGATATTCTGAGCATACAGTGCAAAGCGTGCCAACGGCATATAGTTTTCCCAGCAGATCAGAGCCCCGATGCGGCCGACCGCAGTATCAACCACGTTTAGGCCCGATCCGTCGCCAAAGCCCCAAATCATGCGTTCCGGATTGGTCGGCATCAGCTTGCGGTGGTTGTTGACGATCCGCCCGTCGGCGTCGATGATCGCGCAGGAGTTGTAGAGAGTGGAGCCTGAAACTTCGCCGTCAATTTCCTGATAGCCCACCACAACAACTATTTCGTTCTCCGCTGCTGCCTCTTGCAGCGGGGCCATGCCCTTGCGGGTAAGATCGATCGAATTGGCTTGGGTCAGAGCGAATAATTCGTCCATCTTGCCCATGTCAGCGCCTGGGGAAAGACGCCAACAAAACGTTGGATAGCCGGGAAGCCAGGCTTCGGGGAAGACGATCAGTTTGGCGCCGTCACTGGCGGCTTGCGTGACGAGATTGACGGCGCGCTCCATACTGGCGGCAAGGTCCAGATAGACGGGCGGTTCTTGAACAACTGCGATTTTCATCCTGAATTCCTTTCTGTTCGCTTCCGAAAGGTTTTGCCCGCCGAAAGCCCTGGCATTTACGAATTTTCAGAATATCCGATCAACAGGATGGCCAAGCGCCATCGCCCCGGCATATTCGGCCTGCGCCTCCTTTTGCAGTGGGTGATAGCGCGCGGCTTGAATGTCGCGGAACCTGCGCTCAAGTTCAGTTTTGCGGTAGAAGCTGGCCCCACCTGCCAGTTCCATGGCCAGTTCAACGACCTGGATCGTGTTCTCTTCGACCAGGCGGCGACCGATCATCACATCATTTACGGTTTCGGCAGAGGGTGCGTTTCGTTCAACGACCTCAATCATAAAGTTCTGGGCCAGCCGTGCCGCTGTTAGCGCCGTGTCCATCCGCCCAGCAATCGATTGTGTACGGTGAGAGGTCGGTTTCATACCGGCAATACCCACCGCAATCTCGCGCGCACTTTCTGCAATGCCAAGATAGGCAGAATAGATCAGCGGAAACGCGATTGTGGCAATCATCTGAAACGCCGGATGCCATTGGCCCGCCTTACGGCGGAGGGGGATTTTGTCATCCGCGATGAACAACCCGTCGATCAGAATATCGTGCGAACCGGTGCTTCGCATCCCCATGGTGCGCCAGGTGTCCAGAACGGTTACCTCTGGCGCGCCAAGCGGTACGCCGAAATGCAGCACTGTGCGTTCGCCGTCCTCTTCGCTGATCGCGCCGGTCATCAAAAGGTCACCGGCGGGTGCCCCTGACGTGAACACCTTGCGTGCCGTAATCCGATAGCCGCCTTTGACCTTTTCAGCCTTGCCAGAGCCGCCGATCCAGTCGGAACCACCGGAACTCAGCAGCACAAGGTCTTCATCTGCGACACGTCGCAAAAGCGGTTCGACCATCGGGCGCGCGGCGTTCTGATGGTGCCAGCGCCATGCAGGGATCGCAACTTGATGGGTATGCATCGACAGCGCAAGCCCGGTCGAACCACAGGCCCCCGCGATGATGCGCAGCATCTCGCAAAGTTCGCGGACACTGGCACCGCCACCGCCAAGTTCCGTCGGGACGCCGGCGGCGATCAATCCGGCACTTTTCAAATCCGCATAGTGTTCTTCGACAAATCTGTCATTTTCATCATTCGCCACAGCCCTCGTCGCAAATATTTTCGCGAGCCTTTTGGCGGACTTTTTGACATCTAAAACGGCAACTTCTGGGTCAAGTGCCTGGTCCATGTACCTATCTCCTTGTTTCAGAATATGCTGCCAGAGTCGCGAAATCTTCTGATTTGTGATAGTCCAGAAACTGTACTGGATCGGCGCGAGACCCCATCCTGAACAAGAAGCGAAAATTTTTCAGAGGCGTAGGAGCCACATTATGCGCGGCGGTTATGGACAGTTTTGCCCAATTGCGATGGCCGCGGAAATCTTGTGCGCACGCTGGACGCCACTGTTGATTCGGGAATTTCTTTGTGGGAGCACCCGGTTCAATGATTTGAGACGTGGTCTTCCGCGTATGTCCCCGACGCTGCTGTCAAAGCGGTTGAAAGAACTGGAAGCGGCCGATGTGATTCAATCCGTAAAGGGCGCAAATGGTGCGGTAGAGTACCGGCTGACAACCGCGGGCGAAGAGCTGCGCCCGCTTGTCATGGGGATCGGCGTTTGGGGGCAAAGATGGGTCGAGAGCGGGCTTTCTTCGGACAATCTCGACCCGGAGCTGCTGATATGGGACATGCATCGGGGCTTGAACATCGATCCTTTGCCGAAAAAGCGGCTGTGCTTTCAGTTCGTATTCGACAACCTTCCTACCGCAAAACGGAACTATTGGCTGCTGGTGGATCCAGAAACAGGGGTGGAGGCCTGCTATGCAGATCCGGGCCATGACGTGGATCTGTACGCGGAATGCAGTTTGCGAACGATGACAGATATTTGGATGGGTGTGGACACTGTGGCAAAGGCGGAAGATGCCAGTCGCTTGGTGTTGACCGGCTCCCGTGTGATTGCATCCATGATGCAGGAGTGGCTCGGACTTAGCCCATTTGCGCAGGAACTACGCATGGCTGGTTAGAGGACTTATCGCCGAACAAGGTTGAAATCGCCGCGGCGTTTCTCGCCGCCAGATGAAAGGTTTCCACCTTCCCTCGACGACTCGTCAAACGTTGATGTGGCGTTAACCTGTTTTGGACCAACAAAAGCCCGACGATTTAGGCCCGACTTTAAGCGTTTGGTATCGCGTTCTTACTTGACGGCGGGAGCCTGAGACCACCGAGGTTTTAGCTCCCCATTGGACATACTCTGCGTCGGCGATCGCTAAATGCATAGATGGTTTGATCTATGCCATGGGTCCGGACGCACTAAATGTCAGGATACCGGGCGACGATACCTGCTTTCCAAGAAGGCGCGTTAAGGCAGCGAAACGCCGACACTTGGAAAGCAGCCTGATCGTCCGCCCCCGCCTCAGGCGCTGTTCTCACGATGAAAACCATTTCGATGCGGCCAAGCGTGCTTGGTTGCCCGCTCGATTGTCGCATGTCGCGGCATGCGGTGCCTCAATACATCTGATCTGTAACGCCCGGCTTCATTGACGGCAGAACGACAACCGACGACCCGTGGATCGCGCGTTCATAGAGGTCGATCGCGTCCTGGTTCAGCATTCTGATGCATCCCGACGAGACGGCCTTGCCCAATTCTTGCGGTGATGCGCTGCCGTGGATGCGATAAAGCGTGTCCTTGCCGTCCTTGAACAGATACAGGGCGCGCGCACCCATCGGATTGTCCGGCCCTGGATCCATCCCGCCGTTTGCGACCGAATAGGGTTCCAGTTCCGGCTGGCGCTTGATCATGTTGGCGGGAACCTTCCAACGCGGCCATTCGCGGCGAAACTGAAGCCGGGCCTCACCATCCCACGCAAATCCCGCTGCGCCGACACTGACGCCATAGCGCATGGCCTTGTCCGGATTCTGGACGAAATGGAGCATCGCGGCATCCGGGTCGATCACGATGGTGCCTCGGGCGCGGGTGGGGAAAGGATTTGCCACCTCCTGCCGCCACAGACGCGGGTCGATCGAGCCATCGGGAATGGCCGGGATCGGCCATGGCTCGGTGGTGATGGCGTCATAGAAATCCGGCATCGGCGGATGGATCGGGGCAGGCGCCATGATGGCGCGTGACACCGGTTCGGCCGGTGGGCGTGCGCAAGCGGCAAGACCGCCCGCTCCGGCAAGGGCGACGAAAGAGCGTCGGGTAAGCATGGAGTCTCCTTTGGTTGTCATGGTGGAATTGGGATTCATCCCCGGCTTTTCGCGATCGCGTCCCTCAGCTCTGTGCGGTTCATCGACCCCGGATAGATCGATGTTCCGACAATGAATGCGGGTGTTCCACGCAAGCCGAGCTGTGCCGCCTGCGCGCCATTGCGTGACATCAACCCATCCCATTTGCTGCGATTGGCCCGGTATGCGGCGTCCAGTTCAGGGATATCAAGACCAACTTTTTCCAGTGCAGACTTGATGACGGCATCAGAAAGCCGACCCTCGGTCGCCATGAGCGCCTCAACAGCGGTTTCATAGGTGCCGGTATCAACAGCGCCCAGCGCCAATTGGCTGGCGCGGATCGAGGGCGCGCCGAGGATCGGCCAGTCCTTCATTACAAGGCGGACATTCCCATCCTCAGCAACGGCTTTCGTCAGATCCGGATGGTTCGCCTTGCAATAGGGACATTGATAATCGAAGAATTCGACGATGGTGACATCGCCATCGGGATTTCCCAGCACCGGATTGTCCGGATCAAACAGGACGTCTTCGACGGTCAGGTCCTGGGCCCGGCCCGCTGTCGGAACAAGCGTCGCGCCGAGGACTATGGCCGTGCTTGTCCCGAGGCCGCTGATCAACAGATTTCTTCGTGTAATGATGCTCATTACGGTTCTCCATCGTGTTCGATTTTATTGGCGTTGACGCGATTATCGCGGCGTCCGTGGCGGCCATTCACCCGTCAGGGTGGGGACTGGCGCGTCTGTCCTAACTGCCATTCTCGGTGCGTTTCCGTTTCTTGATGTCCGCGAGCAAGGCCGCGCGCGAGATCTCTGCGGTTTGAACCGATTGCAGGCTGCCATCGGCTGCGAAAAAGAGCGTGTTTGGCAGGCCGAGAAGTCCGACGGGCCGATAGCGATGGCATTCACCGGATGACCTCCGCCGATTTCTGCACAGCGTCCGCGCCGGTATCGCCCACGATACGTGTTCCCGGCGCTTCGGTCCTGTTGCGATCCAAAAACACCATCGTTGGTGGGCCGACAGCACCAAGCCGTTCAAGCATCTCCTGCCCCTCCGCGTCAAAATCCGACACGTCAGCCGCAATCACATTCAGCCCTGACAGGGCCGCCTGCACGCCTGCATCGGGCCAGACATTGCGTTCAATGACCCGGCAGGTAACGCACCAGTCGGCGGTGACATAGATCATCGCTGGCACGCCGGGCTTTGCGGAAATGGCGGCATCAAGAGCGCTGGCGTTGATAACGGTGTCAAACTCCACGGTGCCGGTTGTCGCCCCGGCCTTGCCCGCCACGCCTTGCAGCGTTGCGAACGGGCGCAGCGGATCGCTGCCGCCCAGCGCGGCGCCCACGGCCATGATCGCACCGGCGATCAGGGACAGAACCCCGACGCTTTTGATCCCTCGCCGTGCTGACCCGGCGTCGCCTGGCAACAGGTCCATGGCGCCTGAAAATATACCTGCGCTGACCAGCAGACCGGCCCAAAGCGCGAGGATCGCAGGACCGGGAACCAACCGGCCAATCAGCCAGATCGCCATGCCAAGGAAGACGAAGCCGAACAGCCGTTTCACCCCGTCCATCCACGCACCAGCGCGCGGCAACACCCGTGCGCCAAGTGTTCCGGCGATCAGAAGCGGAATACCCTGACCCAGCCCCAAGGCAAACAGCGCACCGGCGCCGAGCATCAAATCTCCGGTCCCGGCAATATAGAGCAACGCACCGGCCAAGGGTGCCGTCACGCAGGGTCCGACGATCAAAGCCGATGTAAACCCAAGCACCGCCGCACCGCCAAAAGTGCCGCGCCGCCCCGATCCCGCCGATGAAAGGCGGCGCGTCCACGCTTGCGGAAGCTGGAGTTCAAACAGACCAAACATCGACAGGGCCAGCGCGACAAAGATCGCCGCCACACCATAGATTGCTGCCGGTGATTGCAGCACCATCTGAAGGTTCTGTCCCGACCAGGCGGCAGCGATGCCAAGCAACCCGAAAGCCGATGCCATCGCCAGAACATAGACGCCCGACAGCGCCGCGCCACGTCGGGCGGTCAGGGTGTCGCCTTGCCGTGACAGCAATCCCGCAAGGATCGGGAACATCGGAAATACGCAGGGCGTAAACGCCAGCAGCAATCCGAACCCCAGAAACCCTGCCAAAACCAGCAGTGTCCCGCCACGCGCGCGCAGGGAGTCGATCAACCCCTGTTCTTGCGCCAGGACGATTTTTTCGGCGGCAGGCGCTGCCGATACGGGGCTCGTCGCGCCGTCAAGTGCCGTCAGGGTTTGCTTGACCGGGGGATAGCAGATGCCGCCATCCTGACAGCCCTGCCATGTCACAGTCACAGGTCCATTGACCGCCCCCATCACGGCGCGCGCGGTATCGAAATAGACCTCGACCGCTCCGAAGGTCAGGTCATCCATTTCTTTGCCGGGACCGGTTTGCAACGGCACTGCGATACCGTCAGCGGTGTCTGCCGCCAGTTTATCGCGATAGAGATAATATCCGTCGGCGATATCCCACGACAGAATCCGCGTTCCGTCATCCTGATCGGCAACACTGATCTGAAAAGCGTCGGATGCAGGCAGAGGGGCGTTGCCAGAACCTGTCAAAAGTTGCGCTGTTGCGGGCCATGCGGACATGACGATAAACAGCACTGTCATTGCAGTGACGATGGATCGGACCGCCCGGCGGAAAGGTTCTGTAGCTCTGCTCATGATGGCACGACTCGCGCCCGAACCTTAAGCGGGGATTAAGGTAAGCAGCCTAAGCGAGTGACGTTGCGGAAAGGATTTCGTGTAATGCGCATACTCATTGTCGAAGACGACGCGACGCTTGCCGATGGTCTGTCGGTGGGCCTACGCCTTTCGGGTTTCACGCCCGAACTTGTCACGACCTGCGCCGACGCAGACGAGGCGCTGGCGCAGGGTGGGTTTGCCGCCGTCGTGCTGGATATCATGCTGCCGGATGGGTCCGGGCTTGATGTTCTTTCACGGATGCGCGGCAAGGATGACCGCACGCCAATCCTTTTACTGACCGCGCTTGATCAGGTGCGCGACCGGATCGCGGGCCTCGATCTTGGCGCCGATGATTATCTTGGCAAGCCGTTCGATCTGGATGAGGTGACGGCCCGCCTGCGGTCCATCGTGCGCCGCGCCGAGGGGCGCGCGCAGGCTGATCTGCAGTGGAACGGTCTGAGTGTCGATCCGGCCAGAATGAACGGACGGCACAACGACCGCGATATCGAGTTTTCACCGCGGGAGTTCGCCATTCTGCGTGCATTGCTCGAACGCCCCGGTGCAATTCTGTCTCGTTCTGCGCTCGAAGATCGCCTCTACGGCTGGCAGGATGGCGTTGAAAGCAACGCGGTCGAGGTTCACATTCACAAGCTGCGCGCCAAGCTCGGCGCGGATTTCATTCAGACAATACGCGGCGCAGGATACAAACTGGCGAAAGACGCATCATGAACTCGATCCGCATCCGTCTCTTCCTGATCCTGCTGCTGGCTACCGGTGTTGTGTGGCTTTCGGCCTTCCTGTGGATTCAGCAGTCCACCCGTGCCGAGGTCGAGCGTGTTCTCGATGCCCGACTGGCCGAGTCCGGACAAATGGTATCGTCGCTGATCTCAGACCGGCGAATAGATGTTGCCAGAGCGGCGACGGTCGTTCCGGAATTTGAGTTTGCCGAAGATGGCCCTACGGCGGGATATTCCCACAGGCTGTCTTGTCAAATCTGGTCGCTGGATGGTGTGCTTGTCGGCAAATCAGGCAGTGCCCCGGCAGAAAGTCTTTCCGGGCAGGACGCGGGTTTCAGCAGCAATATCGTCGATGGTGAGGAATGGCGGGTTTACACCGTCATCAACGAAGATCTCGGCGTGCGTGTCATGGTCGGCGACAGCCATACGGTGCGCGACCGCTTGGTGCGCGACGTGACGACCGGTCTTGTCCTGCCTGCGCTGATGGTCCTGCCAATTCTTGCGGGCTTGATCTGGCTCTCGGTGCAACGCGGGTTGCTTCCGCTGGACAGATTGGCGAACGGGTTGTCACGGCGTTCGGCGGACGACCTGAATCCGGTCGCGGTGTGGACGATGCCGCGCGAAATCAGACCGGTGGGAACAGCGCTCAATGGTCTGTTCAGCCGCGTCGGTGCCGTGCGGGAAAGGGAAAAGGCGTTCACGTCATTTGCCGCGCATGAGCTGAAGACGCCACTGGCCGGGATCAAGACACAGGCCCAGGTGGCGATGATGGCATCCGACGACGCGACGCGCACCAGCGCCCTTCGGCGTATTCAGCACGGAGTTGATCGAACCGACAGGATGGTGCGCCAGCTTCTTTCGCTGGCATCGGTGGACGGCGCCGAGGTGGGGCAGAAAGTCGATGTCAATATCGTGGCAATTGTGCGGGACGTCGCGGACGACCTGACGCGCCTGGCTGCCGCGAAGGGCGTTTCACTAGAGATATCCGAAAGCGGAACAATACCAATCCAAAGCGACCCGATCCTGCTGGCACTGGCGCTGCGCAACGTCATCGACAATGCCATCGCCGTGGCCCCGGACGGGAGTAAAGTTGAAATCAAGATCGAAATGTTCGAAGCTCGGCTGCAAATCCGCGTGATGGATCGTGGACCCGGCATTGCGGATTGCGATCGCGCAAGGATCACCGACAGGTTCTTTCGAGGCGCTGGTTCGAATGGAGATGGGAGCGGGTTAGGTCTCGCCATTGTCGAAACAGCGGTCAAGCGTCTTGGCGGTCAGCTGGAATTCACGCCAAGACCGGATGGCGGTGAAGTGGTCAGTATGGTCATCCCCCAATTGTAGGTCGGTTTTAGCCGTTCAAAAGCTAATGAAATGGGCCGAGGACCAAGCGGTTACGCTCCTGCACATTCAACCGGGCCAGCCGCAACCGAACGCTTGCATCAAGCGTTACAACCGCACGATCCTGCACAAACGGATGGATCAATACATCATCGAAAGCGGAATGATCGGCGACGTCTCGGTAGCCGCATGACCAGCGCTGAAGGAGCGTTTATTGAAGGGAGAGACCGGGTTTGACGGGACCGGGTAAGTCAGCATCTTCATGCGATCCGTCTTGGCGTTTTACTTTTTGCGGGGAATCACATGAAGTCGAGTTGCACCGATAGGGAGCCTGAGCCAATGAAAACTGAAACGCCGGGGTCAGATGCGAACCGATCGCTATTTCAGGCCGATGAAAACTGCTGGCGTGTGGCTTGCGCCGACAAGATTGCCCTGATCGTCGATGCCGCCGATTATTTCCGGATCCTGCGTAAAGTGTTCATCACTGCACAGCGGGAATTGTTACTGATCGGCTGGGACTTCGATTTCGAGCTGGAAATGCTGCCCGGAGAAAGCGACGGTGACGGGCGTGCCCCAGACGGGTTCCCGAACCAATTGGGCCCGTTCATCGAAGCCATCGTTGAGCATTCACCCGAGCTTCATGTCTATCTGCTCAAATGGAATGGCGCGGTCCTCGCGGCGCCGGGGCGTCTGATGCCCGCGCTCACACTGGATATTTTCGGCAGTGAACGTGTACATTTTGCCCTCGACGGGCATCATCCCTTCGGGGCCTGCCACCACCAAAAGATCGTCGTGGCCGATGACAGTCTTGCCTTTTGCGGCGGGATCGATGCGACCGAGGACCGATGGGACACCTCCGAACATCTGCCCGACGATCCACGCCGGGTGCGCAAGGATGGCTCCCCTTCCGGTCCATGGCACGACGCGACTTCGGCGCTGACCGGGCCGGCGGCCGCCGCGCTGGCGGATTTGTCGCGCACCCGCTGGCATCGCGCGACAGGGGATACGCTGGATCGACCGCTGGGCGCAGTCACTTCCGTCTGGCCGGATGACCTCAAGGCCGACGCCGAGAATGTCGAGGTCGCCATCGCGCGCACAGAGCCGCCCTATGACGACGAGCCGCTGATAAACGAGATCGAACGGCTCTGTATCCGCAGCATCGAGGCGGCGGTGGATACGATCTATATCGAGTCGCAGTACTTTGCGGCTGAAACCGTATGTGCAGCGCTGGAACTGCGCCTGAGAGAAAGCGATGGCCCTGAAATTGTCGTCATCAATCCCTACGCTGCCCTCTCGCAGCTTGAGGATGACGCCATGCATGTTCTGCGCGGGCGGATGATCCAGCGCCTGAAAGCCATCGATCATCAGGATCGTTTCCGCATCTTTTATCCTGCGACCACCGCCGGAGAGCCGATCTATGTTCACGCCAAGATCATGATCGTCGATGACCGCATCCTGCGCCTCGGGTCGAGCAATCTTAACGACCGCTCCATGGGCTTTGACACGGAATGCGACGTGGCCATTGAAGGGCCGGAGTCGTTGATTACCAAATTTCGCACCCGCCTGCTGTCCGAGCACCTTGGGGTCTCGCCCGAAGTTTTCGACGAGACATTGCAAGAGGCAAAGACGCTGATCGCCACAATCGAGAGGCTGAACCCGCCCGAGGGGCGCGGTCTGCGCAAGATAGAACCTCAGACAGAAGGTGTGATAGGCGAGTTTCTCGCCAACACCCGTCTGCTTGATCCGCGCTATTTGCCGGGTCAGGCGACGTCGGCAGGAGAGGGTCTGCGCCCGCGACATCTGGCTTTGGTCGCCGGGGTCGCACTGGTGGGCTATCTGGGTTGGCTGGCATGGCGAAAACGAAGGGGCGGAAACTCCTAAAGCTGAACGCCACCTCCTGCTGTCGCATGCCCACGTCCACGTCGGTCATCCTGGATCTTTGCGGTGGGACGGAACGATTGGAACCAAACCGTTCTTCTTGGAATGCGAAGAGCCCATCACATCGTAATTGAGCCAAAGGTTACGTCACTATGAAGAGCGACAGGAAAATTGCTATTGTCGGCGCGGGGCCAATGGCCGTGTATACCGTCAAGAGTCTGCTCAAGAGCGAGGTCCCGCTCGACCTCACGATCTTCGAATCCGCGGGGCGGACCGGCTGTGGAATGCCCTACCGGGTCGGGTTGAATGCGGATTACATGTATTGCAACGCATTCAGTAAAGAGATCCCGCCGATCACCCGACGTCTTGCAACATGGCTGCATGATCAGGATGACGAGTTTCTTGCAGGCTGGGACCTTGATCGCACGGACATTGATGCACGGGATTTTTACCCTCGTGTTCTGCTCGGGGAGTTTCTGACATCGGAGTTCAGGGATCTCTGCGAGGCTGGTCGACATGCCGGGCATACCATCCGCGTGCTTCAAAATCACCGTGTCGTTGACGTCATTCCAACCGATGAGACTGTCACACTGGACGTTTTGCACCCGGACGGAAAATCAACATTTTCGTTCAGTGACGTCGTGTTGGCGACCGGGCACCAATGGCCGACGGCGCCTCAGGTCGGAACGGCCGATCTTGTTTCGCCATGGCCCTATACCAATATCACGGCCCTGCCAGCCGGCGAAATCGGGATACTGGGTTCGTCCTTATCCGCGATCGACGTGATCGTAGCCCTTGGTCAGGAACACGGTACATTCACCGAAAAAGGCGACAGAATTCGCTGGTTCCCTCACGAGGGGCGGGATGCGCTTTCGATCACCATGGTCTCTCACAAGGGGATCATGCCCGAGCCGGATTTTTACTATCCCTACCCCTATGAACCCTTGCTGCACGTGACCGCTGAAGCAGTCTTGGCCGAGGTGGCGAAGGGGCCAGAGACCCTTTTGGACCGCGTTTTTACGCTTTTGTTATCCGAGCTGCATCAGGTTGCGCCGGACTATATGGCCGATCTTGGCGAGGGTGCGCAGACTATTGATGGGTTTTCCGAGGCCTATTTTGATCACCGCGAAAAGATGGGCGGGCTGCGGGCGCTGCGCGAGACATTGAATGCCGCGGTCCAGTCCAAGAAGGACAAAGAGACGCAACATCATCGCTATGCTCTTCTGCGCGGCCACGAGAATTTCGCATTGATCCTGGAGCATCTCGACGACCGGGATTGGAGGGTTTTCAGCGACAAGCTGATGCCGGTGTTCGGTGATTGTTACGCCGCAATCCCGCATATTTCCGTTTTGCGGGTGCTGGCACTTTATGATGCGGGGGTCCTGAAAATCGTTCCAACCGGCCCTGGCGCATCATTCAGAAACCGACACTCCGATGGCGTGTCGGTGATGACAATCGACGGCGAGGTTGATTTTGACGCGTTGATTGATGCGCGTGGTCAGGCCGCAGCACCCCTTCGCGATCTGCCGTTTCCCGCCCTGTGCCGCGCGCTTCTTGACCCTGAAGGTGACCTTGCAGAACCATTCAGGCTTGAATTGCTCACCGCTGGCGCGGGCACAGTCTATTGCCTTGCAATGCCACAAATTCTGACGCGCCATCCCTTCTCCCAAGGCTTGCCAAACTGTGACGAGCTTGGCCGGGTTGTGGCGCGCGAAATATTGAGCAGGAATATGGGTCGACAAGGTTGAGAGCTTACCGGGCAGACGCTGGGAAAGGCACTTTGCCGCGCGCCCGAAAGCCTTGGCGGAAAATCTGCCGGATCCTACACTGGTCCGGATGCATTTCGCGAGATAGTTCGCCCTTTCCTGCGTTCTCGCATTACCAAGCGGCGCGACCCCGGCATAGCGGTTCAAACAGAAATTGACTTCGATCACAGGTCAGCCGAACAGCAATTCACGTTTAACTTTGCACGCCACCGGGATCACGCACGGTCAGATGATCCGCACTCCACTGGGCCGGACAAACCTCGGCCTCGGCATGTCCGTTGCGCAACCGGCGACACGCTCCGACCGGGATATCGGCCGCGATCAGAACGTGATCGGTCATCATCGCGGCGGACTGCGGCGGCAAACTCGCGTGAATCCCGTCAAGTGATACGCTGACGTCACAAGGCAGAAAGACACTGGCACCGCCCACTCCGGTATCCGTCAAAGCCTGACCGAAAGGCACGCCGACCGCACCCAAAACGCAGACAACCGTCTGAAGCTCGATCGCCCGCGCACGCGCACAGCTGAAAACCCGGTTATAACCGGTGATCATATCGGTTTTGGCCGGAATGATGATCAGATCGAGATCAAGCTTTCCCAACCGCGACCACAGATGCGTAAATTCGCTGTCCAGACAGATGATCATGGCGATCCGCAAGCCATTCCACTCGATGACATTTATCGTCTCGCCGTGAACGGTGATACCGCCTGCGCCATGGGCCTCAAGAGGGGTCAGGCTCAACTTGTCCTGCGCATGGCGCATGCCGTCGGGGGTTAGCAGCCACGCGCGATTCAGATAGGTCGCGATGCCATCTATCGGCGCGGCGGCGAAAGGAATGGTGCCCGCCAGAATCGAAATGCCATATTTGGCAGACATGGCAGCGATCGCATCCAACGCAATCTCTCCACACTCAAACAGCCACCCCATGATATTGGCCTTTGGCAAATCCAACGGCGCAAAGCTCAGCCATTGGGCACAGGCAAATTCGGGAAGGACAAGCATATGCCCGCCCCGCGCCGCTGTCTGTGCGACCCGCGCTTCCAGACCGGCAAGCCAGGTTGGTAGATCCTGCACCACCGGCTCAAGATTGGCCGCCCAGAGGTCGATTGAAACGTGTTCCACAGATTTTTCCCGGCTGTTTTGACACTACTCGATCCAAGATAGTCCAAAACCGTGAAGATCAACCGCGATGCAGGGGTGTTTTTCACAGCCTGCCGCGATCAACCAATGACAGGGGTTTGCGGGGTTGACGGATTGCGGTCAGACGGGCGCATTTTTGCACCTTCCGATGCTCCGGGCCCGTCCTCAGGACTGCGCGGCTTTCCGCCCGGTGAAAGCCTTCAACTTCGGCCTGTGGAACCTGAGGGTTCGCGACATGGTTGGACAATCAATCGGAAACTTCAACCAAAGTGAGGCTACCCATGGATCACTCAAAACATACTCCTCTGCGTCCTGACGAACTGAATGCTTCCAACGTCGAAGGCGCGAATGTTTACGGTCCGGACGACAACGATATCGGCAATGTGTCCCACCTGCATGGCACGGGTCAAAGCGCGCAGGCTGTTTTGGATGTCGGCGGTTTCCTTGGACTCGGAGCCAAGTCGGTCGCTTTGGCTGTTTCAAGTCTGAACTTTATGCGGGACGAGAACGGTAAGGTGCATGCGACGACCACGATGACCAAGGACCAGTTGAAAGACTTGCCCGAGCATCACCACTAAACGATCTCGAAGTTTTGCAAATGACATGGTCGGCATGCGTAAGTGTGCCGACCACTTATATGAGTATTGCTGTCGGGTCAGGGACTTGCGGCAAACTTGTCGTGGCGGAAAAAGCCATGCGGCTGAGGAACAAAATCGACAATATTGCGTTTTTTGGACTGCACCGAAGGATTGCGCCCAATGGAAGACCCCATCGTTCCCCTTGAACTAACGCGTATGTTTTTCGGAACCGATCCGGCATTGTTCTACCTCGAAATCGTAGTTCGGACCTGTGTGGTCTATACCTATGCGCTGTTGTTGATCCGTTGGGTGGGCGGGCGTGGCATCGCGCAGATGTCGACCGTTGAATTCCTGCTTGTCATCGCCTTGGGGTCAGCAGTGGGCGACGCGATGTTCTATCCCGAGGTGCCTTTGCTTCATGCCATGCTGGTCATCACTGTTGTGGTCTTAATCAACAAGGTGCTGGATATTTTGATCTACCGGTTCAAATCCATGGAAAAGGCTCTCGATGGCAAGACGGCCGAAGTCATTTCGGACGGGGTCATCAACACGAAAACGCTGCGGGACAACAAGATCGGTAAGAGCGAACTGTTCGAAAGCCTGCGTGAACAGGGCTATGTCCACCTTGGCGAAGTGCGGCAGGCCTATCTGGAATCCTCTGGCCGCTTCAGTTTTTTTCGGGCCAAACCCGCACGCCCCGGCCTGCCTATCGAACCTGCCTGGGATGTCTCCGCGCCGAGGATGCTCGGTCCCGGGACGGAGATCGATGCGGGAAAGCTGGTGTGTTGCGATTGCGGAGCTATCGTCGAAGGCGTTGCCAAGACCCCGGCCACTTGCAGACAGTGTGGCGGCACGGCCTGGACAATTGCGGCGCCGGCGCAACCGGATAACCCCTAGGTGTCGATCCAGTCCTGAAGCCGTTTCGCCGTGTCTGCATCGAGCGTCTGGTGGCGTTGTGCCTGTGCAAGGTAAGGACAGGGTGCGGCAAGCCGTTCATTAATATTGGCAAGCGTGAACGCGGCTGCGGTCTTGAGCTGTTTCAACTCGTCCCACGGGACCGGCACCGCGACCGGTGCCCCCGCACGTGCGCGCAGCGACCATGGCGCGACAGCGGTGGAGCCGCGTTCGTTGCGCAACCAGTCGACGAATATCCGCCCCTTGCGCCGCGCTTTCGACATTGATGCAGTGAACCGCTTCGGTTCCTTTTCCTCAAGAACATGCGCGATTGTCTTGGCAAAGTCGCGCACCGCGTCCCAGCCTTGTGTGCGGCGCAGCGGCACCCAGACGTGGACGCCTTTGCCGCCGGTCACCAGCGCACCGCTTTCCAGCCCGATATTGGACAGCCAGCCGCGCAGGTCCAGCGCGGCCTTGCGCACGTCGCTCCATCCCAGACCTTCGTCAGGGTCCAGATCAAAAACCAGCCTGTCAGGCCGCTCTAACCTGTCGGTGCGCGCCCCCCAGATATGGAATTCGATGGTGCCCATCTGAGCCGCTGCAACGAAAGATTGCGGGCGCGTCGCATAGAGATAATCCGCGTGTTTGCCGTCGCTTTCCTCAATCGAGATACGCTGCAACGCGGCGGGCATCGCGCCATTTCCGTGCTTTTGGAAAAAACACTCGCCTGCGATACCGCTGGGACACCGCAGCAAGGACAGGGGCCGGTGCCCGGCAATTTCGGTCAGTCTTTCGCCAGCCCTCTCGTAGTAACGCGCGACATCAAGCTTGGTATGGCCCGAAGCGTCGAACACCAGCCGATCCGGGTTGCTGATCGCCATGCCTGCCACCTTGGACGCGTTGGATTCGGGTTTCTCGGGTGTCACGGCGTCTGCTTCCTTGTCCTCGCGCATTCCCAAATAACTTCCGTGACGGATGTGCCCATCTGCGGTGAACTCGGCAAAGTCGATCTCGACGACCAGATTTGGCGTCACCCAAGTGGCGTCGCGGGCAATGTCGCTCGGAACCGCATCGAACGGACTTGTCTTGCGGGTGCGCAGCGCCTTGGTCAGTTGGTCGAAATCGGTATCGGTAAACCCCGTGCCGACGCGCCCGCGATACCCAAACCCGTCCGGACCGAATTGACCCAGCAGCAGCGAGGCAAAGGGGCGGCCACGCTTGTCAGACGGGGAATATCCGCCAACCACGAACTCCTGTCGCCGCGTGCATTTGACCTTGCGCCATGCGCCGGTGCGCGCACCGCGATAAGGCGCATCGATACGTTTGCTGATGATCCCCTCCGCACCAGCCTTGCATGCGGCGGCAAAGACCTCGCGGCCCTGACCCTGCACATATTCACTGATCCGCAAGACACCACCTTCGGGCACCCCGGCCAGAAGGTCGGCAAGCCGCGCGCGGCGTTCGATCTGATCCTGTTTCGTCAGATCGGTTCCGTCAAGCGACAGCAAATCGAATGCATAGAACACCAGTGGGCCACCATCCTTCAGTGCACCCTGCAAGGACGAAAAGGCCGAACCGGAACTTCGCGCCGCCATCACCTCGCCGTCGATCAACGCCGATTTGCAGAGCAGCGTATTGAATACGTTGCCCAACGCCGCGAACCTGTCGGTCCAGTCGTTGCCGTTGCGGGTATAGAGCCGCGTGCCCCCCTTGCCCAAGGCGGCAAGGCAGCGATAGCCATCGAACTTTGTCTCGTGGATCCAGTCGTCACCCGCCGGCGCCTCGTCATACAGCTTGGCAAGCTGCACCTTGCGAAAGGCGGGGCGCGTGCCTGATTGCCCGGCTGGCCGCAGCTTCTTGGCCTTGGCACCCGCCGCGATCTCCGCCATCGTGCGACCGGTGCGAACAGAAACTGCGTGCCCCTCAGTCAGCCCGTCAGGATCGTCTGAGGTCAGGTTGTCACGCTCTTTGATCAGCAACCAATTCTCGCGCTTTTCCCCCTTGCGGCGTTTCATTCGCACCAGAACCCACGCGCCCCGCATCCGAGCCCCGTGCAAAACAACCTTGAGATTCCCGGATGCCAGCCCTTCGTCAGGGTCACCCTTTGGCAGCCAAACGCCTTCATCCCACAGCATGACTGTTCCACCGCCATATTCGCCTTTCGGAATGGTGCCTTCGAATTTGCCGTAATCAAGCGGATGATCTTCGGTCCGCACCGCGAGACGCTTTTGTGACGGGTCAGCACTTGGCCCCTTGGTCACGGCCCAGCTGAGCAGCACGCCCTTCCACTCCAACCGGAAATCGTAGTGCAGGCGTGTGGCGTCATGTTTCTGGACCAAAAACCGCAGACCCGCGGCATTTGTCCCTTCCGACGCGCCCGCTGGCTCGGCGGTGCGTGAGAAATCGCGCCGCGCGTTGTAATCGGCCAGTTTGTCACCCGGCCCGGACATTCAGGACGCTTTCTTCCGCCCTTTCGGGGCGGTCTTTGTGCCAGACTTTCCGGCAGGCTTTTTCTTCGTGCCAGCGCTGCCAAGGCTCTGCTTTAGCGCCGCCATCAGGTCGACCACATTCTCTCCGGCCGGACGATCCTCTTCATCGGCACTGACACGCGGTGTCTTGCGGTTCTTTTTCTTCGCCTCGATCAGCTCGGTCAGCGCCTCGGCATAATGGTCGGTGAAGTTCTCGGCGTCGAACGGCGCGGTTTTCTTCTCGATCAGGGCAGTGGCGAGGTCGAGCAACTCATCGTCGGCCTTGGCGTCCTTGATCTCGGAAAACATCGGCTCGCTGTCGTGCAATTCATCCGCATAATAGAGCGTTTCCAGCAGCAGACCGTCGCCGCAAGGCTTGATCGCGACAAGGTACTCTTTGCCCCGCATCGTCATCTGCCCGAGCCCGATCTTTTCGCTTGCCCGCAAGGCATCGCGGATCACGCGGTAGGCATCTTCGGCCAGATCGTCGGTTGGCACGAGGTAATAGGGCTTGTCGAAATACAGTGGTGGTATCTCGCAGGCACCGACGAACTGAACCAATTCGACCGTCTTTTTGGTCTCTAGCTTGATCGCATCAATCTCATCGGGGTCGAGCAGAATGTAATCTCCATCAATCTCATAGCCCTTGACGATGTCGTCGGATTTCACCGGCCCGATCCCGGAAACCGTCTTGTCATAGTGGATACGCTTGCCGCTGGGCTTGTGGATCTGGCGAAACGAAACGCGGGCCGATGAGTCATGCGCTGCGTATAATTCCACGGGGATCGAGACCAGCGAGAGGCGAAGCTGACCTTTCCAGAGTGCGCGACGGGCCATTTGAAGTTTCCTTGAAATATTGACGTCAAACAACCAACGCACAAACTTCTGAGAAGGATCCACCCGAAGTTAGGCGTGACTGGCCCGATCTACTTGATTCACAAGCCTCTGAGCGGTGTCCCGCAGGCTTTCGGAAAACTTAATCTTCGACGGGAACCTCTGCAATGCTGCGCGGTTTATGCACTGAAGCAAAGCGCTTTCGCTTCAGAACATCACAGATGAATAACACCTAGGGGTGAACCATGCCGGTCGTCCTGCCCATGGCGCTGGGAATTCTATGCTCTCTGCTCATCCCGATATTCGGGGTGATCTTTCGCGTCCGTTTTCTTCCCTCGGCCTTGATGGCGATCCGGGCGTTGGTCCGACATGCGCTCCCGTCTCCTAAAGCGACTCCTTCACTGACTGGCTCAGAGAATAGGTTAAAACCATGGATAAATTGACAGCCCACGATCTCCAAAAGCCGCAGATCCTCCTGTCTGCAAACGCGCAGGCCAAGCGCATCTACAGCATATCCGCGTTTAAATAGGCCAAACCGCAAAGTGCCCGGCGCCTGTTGGCCGGGGTGTCCCTTCTTCAGATCAATGAGAAATCCCATGGACCAGAAATTGCCATTCAACCCACCCACCGCCGACACGCAGTCCTCGGGTGATACTGCGGAGCGCAAGCGCCATCCGGGCACCGGAGGCGAAACGCATCAACGCCCCGATGCCGATGGAACGCGCCTTACCACGGCACAAGGCATCCCCGTCGCCGACAACCAGAACACGCTGAAGGCGGGCGCGCGCGGTCCGGCGCTGCTAGAGGATTTCCATTTTCGCGAAAAGATCTTCCACTTCGATCATGAGCGTATCCCCGAACGGGTTGTTCACGCCCGCGGCTACGGCGCGCATGGCTATTTCGAGACGACCGACGCGATTCCTGATCTGACGGCGGCGCATCTGTTCGGCGAAACCGGTCGCCGGGTGCCGGTCTTTGCCCGGTTTTCCACCGTCGCGGGCAACAAGGGGTCGTTCGACCTGGCCCGTGATGTGCGCGGATTTGCCGTCAAGTTCTATACCGAACAGGGCAACTGGGATCTGGTGGGCAATAACATGCCCGTCTTTTTCATTCAGGATGCAATGAAGTTTCCCGACCTTGTCCACGCCGTCAAGGAAGCACCCGATCGCGGCTTCCCGCAGGCGCAGTCGGCCCATGACAACTTCTGGGATTTCATCTCGCTGATGCCCGAGGCGATGCATATGATCATGTGGATCATGTCGGACCGCGCAATCCCACGATCATTTCGGTTCATGGAGGGGTTCGGCGTTCACACCTTCCGGTTCGTAAATGCCGAGGGCGTCGGCACTTTCGTCAAGTTCCATTGGAAACCCAAGGGCGGATTGCAATCGGTGCTCTGGGACGAGGCGGTCAAGATCAACGGTGCCGATCCCGATTTCCACCGCCGCGACATGTGGGACGCGATCCAGAAAGGCGATTTCCCTGAATGGGAACTGGGCGTGCAGATCTTCGACGACGCTTTCGCCGACAGCTTTCCCTTTGACGTATTGGACGCGACCAAGCTGATCCCCGAAGAAGACCTGCCTGTGCGGATCATCGGGCGCATGGTTCTCGAACGCGTGGTCGATAATTTCTTTGCCGAAACTGAGCAGGTGGCGTTCTGCACCCAGAACATCGTGCCGGGCATCGATTTTACCAACGATCCCTTGCTTCAGGGGCGCAACTTTTCCTATCTCGACACCCAGACGAAACGTCTGGGCGGGCCAAACTTCACCCACATCCCGATCAACGCGCCGCGCTGTCCGATGCATCATTTCCAGCAGGACGGGCATATGGCGATGCACAATCCCAAGGGGCGCGCAAATTACGAACCGAACGGTTGGGCCAAGGGCGGCCCCCGCGCCGATCCCAAGGTCGGCTTCCATTCGTTCCCCGAAGAGATTTCGGGCGAGAAACGCAAGATCCGCAGCGAGACTTTTGCCGATCACTACAGTCAGGCAGGACAGTTCTACCACAGCCAGACCAAGGTCGAGCAGGGACATATCGCCGACGCGCTGGTCTTTGAACTGTCCAAGGTTGAGACTTTGGCCGTGCGTGAACGGCTGGTCGCGCACCTGCCTCATATTGACAAGGATCTGGCAAAGAAGGTCGCAGACGGGCTTGGCTTGGAACATGTCCCGGACCCGCATCAGGCGGCCCGCGATCCCATCACCGATCTCGCCCCGTCCGACGCGCTATCGATCCTGAAGAACGGCCCCGACGGCTTTGCCGGCCGCAAACTTGGCCTTCTTGTTACGGATGGCATCGATGATAAAGTGCTCACGGCCCTTATCGATGCGGTTGAGGCGGCGGGCGGAACCGTCGAAATCGTCGCACCCCGCGTCGGCGGTGTCGTGACCGAAGGCGGCTCTAGGATTCCGGCGGATCAGAAAATCGATGGCGCACCTTCGGTCCTTTATGACGCGGTCGCAATCCTCGCGACAGCCGATGGGGCAGAGAAACTGACGGACATGCACCCGGCCCGCAGCTTTGTGGCCGACGCCCATGCCCACGCCAAATTTATCGGCGTCTCGAAAGAGGCGCAGGCGCTTTTGAAACGCGCCGGTGTCGACGCAGATGGCGGTGTGATGACTCTTGGAGCCGCCGAAGATGCCAAAGCCTTCGTCAGATCCTGCGCCGCCCTGCGATTCTGGGACCGTCTGGTAAAGTGATTTCGGTGAAGCCGGGGCGCCAGTCGTCCCGGCTTCGCAAACGTCGCATGGGGACATTCCTAGCCCGGCATCGAACAGCACATCGTACTGGTCCCCCGGGTCGAGATTGCCGTGATCGGGATCACCCGGAACCAATTTGCTCGAGGTTAATGGCAGGCATCAACAAGCATTCGCGACTAAAACAACCGAACTATCGTGCCGCTACAATCCGAATGCCAGCGGTAGCCACATGTAACCCGATGAACACCGCATAGACGATGGCAAGGCTTCCGTCCTCGGTTGAGGGTGGCAAAACCACCAACGATACCCGCCACCATGATGACCGGCAGAATTGCCGCATTCGACAACCGCGCTGTGATCACACCAAGTCACGTAAATTGTAACGTTGTGAGCTGATCAGGGAAAGGAAGGTCGAGTTATTGATCCGCGCCAGCGCATAGAGCATTCCGACAGGGGCCCAAAATTACGGAATCATCATCGCCATGCCAAAGAAAAAGGGGTCCTGATCGGCTTTGTTGCACAAATCAGTTTGAGGCTGGGCTTCCCCTTCCCCCAGACGGATTTAGTCTGCGGCCACGGTGCGTGGTATGCCAAGCGCTGTGAAGCCGTTTAAGATCGCGGCGCGGATTTGTATCTCCGCAACCTGCCGATCAAAGTCACGGGCTGCGAGGCGCTGCCCGAGTAATTTTATGCAGTGCATCTTGGTTTCGACGCGGCTTCGGCGGTGATATCCAGTCAACTGTCGCCACAGTGCCCGACCCAGATACTTTGATGATCGCACGGCTTCGTTTCGTGCTCTGGCCCCGGGTGTATCTGGCTTCCATAGCTTGGCGTTCTGACGCGGCGGTATGACAGCATGGGCATTTCGGGCTGCGATCGCATCGTGGGATTTTCGGGTGTCGTAAGCACCATCCACTGCCCGGCAGTGCATGTTTACATGCATGAGAGGGGGCAGTGACACTGCCGAGGTCTGGATCCGGTGGGATCTGATTGAGCAAGTCAGGCAACATGGGTGCGTCCCCGATCCCTCTGCTGTTGACCTCGACTGCCCGTATCTCCAGCGTTTCCTCGTCGATCCCTATATGTATCTTGCGCCAAAGGCGGCGTTTGGGACCACCATGTTTGCGCGCGTTGCACTCGCCTTCACCTTCAGCCTTGATCCCCTCTGGTCGCTGCTTGCAGCGACCAGAGGGGATCAAGAGGTGCAGCGGATACGACAGGAAGACGGCGCGGAGAAATCTCGAGCGTGGCTGGGAAATTCCGACGAAATGCCCACGCCTGCCGGGCGACTGGATGGTCGATCCCTACGAGAACTATCTGTGCGGGCCGATGCGTTCGTCGATTACTACAACATCCAGCGCTACCACGAGAGCCTGAACATCGTCACACCGGCAGACGTCTGCTTCCGACGGGACAAAGCCATTCTCGGAAAAAGGGATAAGATCAAGAAACAGACAATCCAACAACACCGCTTGCAACATCAAAGTCAAGCCGCTGTTCCATTTTATCCGACGACGGACAGAGTGGGTGGCTTCAACGCGACGAGCGGAAGTTCAGCGCAGTTTTTGCGTGCACAACGGCTCTGTTGATGGCGTGGATGCCCCTCCCGACGGCATCGCAATGTGCCATTGTGGTGAGTGTTAAAGCCATCACAAAAGGAAGGAGCATCCATGTCCGAAGTTACTATTATCGGTGTCGACTTGGCAA
>NZ_VSJK01000026.1 GCF_008085915.1 Oceaniovalibus sp. ACAM 378
CGCTCCAGCCTGAATCTATCAAAGTGTCGGCCAGCCTGCCCACGATCGTAAAATGGCTGCCCACAATGGCGTGAAACGCGTGCCCGACATCGCGCGAAATCAATGCCCACATTCCGCGAAATGCGCAATCAACTTCTCGCTGATGTATTCTGGGCCATTATCGACTCTTATTGTGCCGGGCTTTCCGCGCCATTCGATGATGCGGTTGAGGCTCCGGATAACCCGTTCGGCGGGCAGGGAAAAATCCACATCGATACCCAACCCTTCCCGGTTAAAGTCGTCCAGCAAGTTCCAGAGCCGGAATGCGCGACCGTCTATTACCCGGCAGTGGTTTGCATGCAAACCATGAGAGGGCCCAAGGCGATCGGCCATGAAGTCCCCTCTCAGCGATGCCTTGCATCGCCTGCCGGGCAATGATCGACCACGTCATGTTCGGCGCTTTTGGAACCGCTAAAGCATCAGGTTTGTCCCGCTTCAACCTCTTGCGGGGTTTGATGCGCAGGCTCAACTCAAGCTCGCAATAGATCCGGTAAACGCGCTTATGGTTCCAGGGATGGCCCTTAAGGTTGCGTAAATGCAGGAAACATAGACCAAACCCCGAAGTCTTGCGCGCGTCTGTCAGATCGGTCAGCAATCTGTTCGTTCTCGTCGCTCAGAAGCGGGCTGTAACGATAGCAGGTCTCGCTGATCCCGAAGGTGCGGCAGGCCAAGGAAATGCTGCACCTGCGCCGCTCTACCGCCGTTGCGGCCATCTCTCGTCGCTGACCCTCTCATGGTTCGCAAGCGAACCACTGCCGGGCAGTAGATGGCCCTATATTTTTTTCAAGGGCTTCCTTCAGCAACTCGTTCTGCATGCTTAGTTCGGCGAACATCTTCTTCAGCCGCCGGTTCTCGTGTTCAAGCACCTTGGTCTGCGCGATCATTGACGCATCCATTTCGCCATGCTTCGCCCGCCATTTATAGAAGGACGCCGTGCACATACCATGTTCGCGGCAAAGCTCGGACACCGGAACGCCGCCCTCTGCCTGACGCAGGATCGCAAGGATTTGGGGCTCACTGTATCTCGTCATCTGAATCTCCTCAGGTATCTTGCTGAGAAAATTCTACATTCGCATCCCATTACTTTCGGGGGGGATTACCCTTGGCATGTCGACTCTGAACAAATGGATTACAGCACACCGAGACACTGATGTGGTGTCGAGAGCCGATTTAAGCCTCGCCCAAGAGAATGACCGGGTTGGACGCGAGAACCTCATTCTCAGGGAGGAGAGGGACATCCTAAAGAGGCCACCCAGTTCTTCGCGAGCCAAAAGCCATGAGGTTCAGGTTCATCGAAGAACAGTGCGGGGCCTTCCCGATTGGCCGGATGTGCGAAGTGATGAATGTCAGGCCGCGTGAGTTGCGGGCCTTTGGCAGCCGCCCTGCGAGTCGCAGGCAGCGCACGGATATGGTCGTTCTGGCACATATCAAGGAACAATCGCGCCTGAGCCTTGGCAGCTATGGCCGCCGGCTAATGACCGGAGAGCCAAAGGAGATCAGTCTGAACATTGGGCACCGGCGGGTCGGAAGGTTGATGCGGGAAAATGGGATCACCGTTGAAAGAACGCGGAAGTTCAAGGCGACCACGGACCGCGACCACAAGTTCAACATCGCGCCGAACCTGCGGGATCGTGACTTCACGGCAGATCGACCCAACCAGAAATGGACGAACGGCATCAGCTACATCTGGACTCGTGACAGTAGGTTTTATCTGGCTGTGATCCTTGACCTGCATTCCCGACGCGTGATCGGCTGGGCTGCCAGCAACCGCATGAAGCGCGATCTTGCAATCAGGGCGTTGAAGATGGACATTCCCTTCAGGTCACCGCCCAAGGGCTGCATTCATCACACCGATAGAGGCAGCCAATACTTTTCGCACGACTATCGGAAGATCCTGTGTGAACATGGACTTCGGGTCTCGATGAGTGGAAATGGCAACTGCTATGACAATGCGGCGTCGTGCCGAAAGCACGCCTCCGGCGGGGCGCTCGGCCTCGTGCCGCGGCAGCATTCCAAGGAGTTTCACAAGGCTACGGCGGCACCAATTTCCTGATCTTGTTTTGATCGACAAAATTCTCCCTTTGGCTCTTGCGCTCCCCCGGACCTTGCCGTAGGTAATACGAACTTGGCGCGGGATGGAGCAGCCCGGTAGCTCGTCAGGCTCATAACCTGAAGGTCGTAGGTTCAAATCCTACTCCCGCAACCAAAAAACAGCGCTAAATCAAACGTTTAGAACCCGACTTAATAAGTCGGGTTTTTGCGTTTCTGGTTTACATCAACGCCACATCAACACCGCACCAGAAAAACCGCACCAGCCCGCATAAGCAGGCAGTGGCATGCATCCACGCCCAAAGGCGCGCTACTCACCGTCATTCAAATCAGTTGATCACGGTGGACTGCTTATCGCTTTGCATCTGGCCCCGCGAAAAATCCCGTGGCAGCATCGGGCCATGATCACCTTCCGCCCTCTTCCCGATGACCATCCCGACCTTGCGCATTCGCCGCTCCTGCGCGCGGCGCTGTTGACGCTGCAGTACGCCCAGGAACACGGAGCCATCGGCCTGACTAAGACGAAAGCGTTCAAGCGCGTCTTCGTTCACTGGACCGTCGAACACTTCAACTGGCCGGGCTCAAGCGCGGAGGAAATGTTCCGCTACAACAAGGTCATCAATGAATATGAATTCCCGCCGCTTGAGGTGCTGCATTACTTGTTGATCACCCTGCGCCTGGGGAGGCACTTCAAAGGTGAATTCCGCCTGACAAAGCGTGGCGCAGAACTGGCACAGTCCCCAGCGCAGCTGTTTGCTGAACTCATCCCCTTCTTCGTCCTCAAGATCGATCATGCGTCCTATGCCCGCTTTGAGGATCGCCCTTTTGGCAAATGGGATGTCTGGATGAATGTCATCAACGTCGAGGCCGACCACGGCACCACCGAGCGGGCGCTGTTCGCAGCCTTCTATGGCGACGAGCATGACTGGGACAATGCAGGATGGCGCGAAATGGCCGCGTTCTCCTCCTGCGTCCTGCGCCCGCTTGAATGGGCCGGATTGCTTGTCCAAACCCGTGAAGAGCGCGACGGCAGGCATGTGCATCATGTGTTCAAGACACCGTTGTGGCGCAGCGCCCTCCAGTTGGACACGGACGGCATGTTGCGGCCTGCATCAGTTCAGTGAAAACGGCACGAACTGCAAAGAGCTGTTCTTCAAGGTCGATGCAGCGAAGGTCTCAAACGAGCCCAGACTCACCGGTGCTGCAGGCGGCGCGAACGTCGGCTTTTTTTGCGTGCGGCCAGAAACGTCACAGACTCAAGATTTCTTTTGCCAAGGGTTCGCGGCACCGGGATTTTTAATGGTTTTAGGCAGCAGGCAGCCAGTGATAAGTACGACGGTGTGTGGCGTACAGGTTTGACAGGGGATTTTTGTCCGCTAAGGCGCGGCCGCAAACAAGATGCGTGCGCTGACGCACGAACTTTGATAGTATGCTTGAGTGACAGTCTGTGCAGATGATCAGGAGGAAGATAGAATTGATTAGATTTTTTAGTTTATCTTTTGCTTTAGCAATCCTGTTGCTCTTGCTTCCAGGTAAGGCATTAGCACAATCGGTGAAATTGGATTGGCTTCGGCAAGCTGGGATATCGTGCGGTGGTGGGCTTGCGATACAAGTTCAAGGCGAAATCGACAGTGTCATCATCAAGAAGCTCAAGCTGGCTTCTATCGAAGGTGAAGGTGTATACAACCAGTCGCATGTAATCTCGCTATTGGAACAATTTAGTAACGAGAGAAAAGAACCTGTATTTAGCGAGTATGTCAGGTGTTTACTATCGCTTATGAAGATTGCCAACGATGTAGTTGGTTTGCCGCCAAGAGAAGTAGTTCTGTCCAGTCCCGTAGCAGTCGCTGGTCTCGATTTAGTAAGTCGGGGTGATCGTTTTGTGATGGTCCCAGGAGATGTAGTTGCTGTCCGAGACTACAGTTTGATCTTCACGGTGATTTCAATTGGATCGTCGGCAAATGGCACTCGCCTAAGTTACACGTTTTCGAATTCCGAAACCGGCCGTGATTCCGCCAAATTCACTCATCAAGCGGAGATCATTTCACTGGGTGAAAATTGCGTTCTTGTCCCCTACAAGGTTGATGCGGAACCCAAACAAGTGTCCTTATTGTCAAACTGTTAAGCGGTTGCAGAATCACTATTTACTTTGTCACATCACGCTATCATTCAAGATAAGCTATTTTAGGCCAAGAGTGCGTTGACGTTAAGTAGCGCGTCGCGCAGGTCGTCGACGCTTTTGTCATCGGCGGAAGCGACGGTTTTTGGTTCGTATCGAAACTAGACGTTGGGGCAATCGCAGCGAAAGTCGGGATCGTCCCGCTCTGCGGTCACTCAAGTTCAATGCCAAGAGTGACCGCGCTGAAGCAGGTTCACCCTATCGCAGTCGTTTGTCAGCGACCGACCAGACCACCGAGCCGATGGTCAGCAGCGCACCGATAACGGGCTCGATGTCGGATGCCTGGACGTAGCCCATTGCTACCAGCGCGGTGCCCGCTACGGTCAGAACTGAGCGGATCAGGGCGTCCTGACCGATTCCGAAACCCACATGGCCTCCCGACCCGTGCTCGAACACCAGCACAGTGCCGGTGATCGGCTGCACCTCGCGTCCGAACAGCAGCCAGTTGCACGCCCAGTATCCGGCGTTCTGAAAATGAAACATGGTTGCAGTCGCCAAGTGCCAAAGCGCAAGCTACCCAGAATAAGGCACAGGGCACATATCATTGATTCGACTACAACAAAGACCGCTGTTTGGATTTCTCGTGAATCCCTTTGGCACGACAGCGCGCGCCATTGAGTTAGAGGGTGATCATCTTTTGGTCACCGGACGAAACATGCCTGCGGCGCTTTCACTAGCTGATATTGGCGAGGCACCAGCCCTTCAGAAGGGCGTACTCGGAACGACGCTGTCGCTGCAGGTGTCCGCAAATAGTAATGTCATCTTGCGCGGTGCCGGTCATGCCGATGCTTGCGCCTTCGCGGACACTGTCAAAACCGCGTGGGTTCGCTTCAACACGGGCGCTTTTGATCGTGAAGCGCAGCGGTTCAATCAGCTTCATGCCGCAGTTTCCGGCTTGACGCGGCCGGGCCGCTATCCTGCGGCCTGCACTCTCGAGTTAGCTCTTCAGGACGCGCGGTCCCTGGATGCCTCGCTGCTGTCGAAGGTGAAGGCAGAAGCAATCGGGACAGATCGGGCAGAGCGGGTGACCCTTGTGCGCAAGTTCGTGGCTGATCCCCGGGCAGCCCGGGCCATTGCGATATCGGTCTTTGTCGCCACTGAACTGGATCGCTGGAAGGAATTCTTCGACACGATCGAAAGCAAGCCGCTGACGGCCGAACAGCGTCTTTCCGTCGTGGTGGATGAAGACGCGACGCTTGTGCTGGCCGGTGCCGGATCGGGCAAGACCAGCGTGATTACCGCTAAGGCAGCCTATCTGGTCAAAGCCGGGATCCGGAAACCGGACGAAATCCTGCTGCTGGCGTTTGCGAAGAATGCTGCCGCGGAAATGTCAGAGCGGGTTGAAGCGCGATCCGGTGAGCCAATTGTCGCACGGACCTTTCACGCCCTCGCGTATGACATCATTGGCGCGGTGGAAGGGTCAAAACCTGCCCTTGCCGACCATGCCACCGATGATGCAGCCTTCACCGCGTTGATGAAGCTGATACTGAAGGACCTCGTTCATACGATGTCTGCCGTGTCGCGTGCCATCATTGAGTGGTTTTCTCATTTTCTGGTCGAGCCGAAGACAGAATGGGATTTCAAGACCAAGCACGAATTCTACACCCATATGGAACAGCAGGATCTGCGCACCCTGCAAGGCGAAAAGGTCAAAAGCTACGAAGAGCTGCAGATCGCCAACTGGCTTTATGAAAACGGCGTCGAGTACGAATATGAACCCGTCTATGAGCCGAAGTTGCCTGAGACAGGGCGGCGTGACTATCAACCGGACTTTCGTTTGATCGAAAGCGGCGTCTACATCGAACACTTCGGGGTGCGGCGTCAGAAGATGGCGGATGGCACGGAGAAACTGACCACTGCGCCATTCGTGAACCGCGAGGACTATCTGGCCAGCATGGCATGGAAGCGCGAGGTTCATGCCACGCACGAAAGCACCATGATCGAAACCTACAGCTACGAACGGCAAGAGGGGAGTCTGCTGACCGGCTTGGCCGAAAAGATCTCGCCACATGTCGAACTAAGACCCCGGCCAGCTGACACGATCTATGACCGCGTGATCGAAATGAAGCAGGTCGACACGTTTTCGCAATTGCTCGGGACGTTCCTGCGCAAGTTCAAGAGCGGTGGCTACAGCCTTGAGCACTGCGAAAGCACGTCCGACAAGATGAAGCTCGGCAAACGCGGCCGGGCGTTCCTCGCGGTGTTTACCCCTGTGTTTGAAGAATATCAAAAGCGCCTGGCGGGACGGATCGACTTTGAGGACATGATCCTGCGGGCGGCCCATTATGTGGAAACCGGCAAGTATCTCAGCCCGTTTCGCCACATCTTGGTCGACGAGTTTCAGGATATCTCGCAAAGCCGCGCCAAGCTTGTAAAGGCGCTGAAAGGGCAACATCCTGACGTTCGTATATTTGCCGTCGGCGATGATTGGCAGTCAATCTTTCGTTTTGCCGGATCAGATATTCACCTGATGCGCAAGTTTGGAGCCGAGTTTGGCGGAACCTTTGACGGCGAAGCTGCGATTCACAGGACGGTCGATCTAGGCCGAACCTTCCGGTCGGTAGATCAGATCGCCTTTGCGGCTCGAACTTTTGTCCTCAGAAACCCGGCCCAGATCCAGAAACAGATTGTTCCGGCAGGAATCGCGACTGAACAAGCCATCAAAATTGTGACAACGGCAAAGCAGGAAGGCGTAAAAGCGCTTTCGGATGTGCTAGCCGCGCTCTCGTCCAAGCTGGATCCGGATGAGAAGATTGCGAGTGTGCTGCTGCTCGCGCGGTATCGATATTTGGAGCCTGACCTGCGGGATCTGCGGCGGCGGTTTCCGCGCCTGACGTTCAGTTTCAAAACCATCCATGCCTCAAAAGGGTTGGAGGCCGATCATGTGGTTTTGTTGAACGCCGACAGTGGGCGGGTGGGCTTTCCATCGGAGATCGTCGACGATCCCTTGCTGGGATTGGTATCGCCCGATGAGGAGGCATTCCAGAATGCAGAGGAACGGCGCGTGATGTATGTTGCGATGACGCGGGCGCGGCACACCCTGACGATCCTCGCATCGAACGCCCGCCCGTCGGCCTTTGTCACTGAGCTTTTGAAGGATCCGGCATATGGAATTTCCCAGCAGTCCGGCCCTGACCAGGAAGTGCATGAATGTGGCGAATGCGGTGGACGGCTGTTGAGTGTGCAAGGTCAAGACGGTCGAATTTGGTACCGCTGCGAGCATTCCGAGCACTGCGGCAATTTCCTGCCTGCCTGTTCGGAATGTGGGGTAGCCCTGCCGCGACGGGCGAAGGGTGAACCACAATCCAAGTGCAGTTGCGGTAAAGTGCACCCCGGTTGCGCGGAATGCACTGATGGCTGGCTTGTTGAGCGAACGGGCCCCCACAGTAACTTTCTCGGCTGTGTTCGCTTTCCAGCCTGCCTCGGAAAGGCGCAATTGCCTCGCGAACCGAGGAGCCGGAGTTCCGCAGGCAAACGCCGAAGTTGACGCGACGAACAAGCGGGTTGCCTGATACCTATCTGTTTCGTTTGTCGGCGACCGACCAGACCACCGATCCGATCGTCAGCAGAGCGCCGATGACGGGCTCAATGTCGGATGCTTGGACGTAGCCCATGGCGACCAGCGCGGTGCCAGCGACCGTCAGAACTTGGCGGATCAGCGCGAGGATTGCAGGTTTCAACATGATGGTATCCTGATTAAATTTCATTGGCGGTTGAGAGGAATTCGCCCGGTTTCATGGTCGGAAGGCGCTGCAAGCGGGGTGGGTAAGTTGCGGGCCAGCGGACACCGAGGAGTCGCGATTTCGCGATCCGGGCGACGGTGACGGCGTCAGACTGATTGCCACCCAGTACGTAGAAATGCGTGTCGTCCTGACCGAACGCGAAACCAACGTGGCCGCCCGATCCGCGTTCGAAGATCAGCACCGCACCGGTGATTGGCTGCACCTCGCGCCCAAACAGCAACCAGTTGCGCGCCCAGTAGGGGTTGGTGCCCAGCGCGCCAAGCAGCGGTTCATCGGGCAGCCCGATGCGAATGCAGGTTTCCACGAAGTCTCCACACCAAGGGTTCTTCGACGGATCGCCCAGGGACCTGCCATCGCGTTTCAGCCAATCCATCAGCCAGGATCGATCCCGTGCTTCGTGGCGGCCCAGCGCTGTCTTGGCCTCGGTGATCCAGGGCAAAGGCCCCGGCGGGGCGACGGATGCCGCGCGGCCATTTGCGGCCAGCAACGCCTTCATCGCGCGGGTGGTGCGCAGGCCCCAAAGGCCATCAATGGCGCCGGGGGAATGGCCAAGTTTGTCGAGGCCGCTTTGGATCAGGCGGAGGGGTTCGCGGGTATCGGTGGGCATGGGATGTTCCTTTTGCCCATGGCGGGGCATCAAAAAACCCGCCTTGCGAGCGGGGCGGGTGGGATCGAATTGATGGGTGGTTTGCTGGTCAGTCGGTGCGGCCGCGTTGGAAGGCTTCGAACATCAGATCGCGCATCGCGCGGATATCGTTTTCGATCCGTTCCAGCCGGTCCGCGTCGTCATCGCGATCCTCAGCACGCTGGCGATCGACGCGGTCGCGTTCCTGGCTGAGTTCACGATCGAGGCGTGCGAGCATCGCGTCGTTGGTGAAGGCCCGCCGTGTTACTGCGGCCAGTAGAGCGATGAAGCCGCCGATCAGTGCGGTGATAGCGGCCCCGATTCCGTTGTCGCGCAGGGCCTCGGCAACCTCCTGCAGGAAGCTGGTTTTCTCAGTCATGGAGGGTCTCCTAGAAGTCGGTTTCGACGTAGACGCCGGAGCAGTCGTAGGCGACGGCTGCTGCTGTTGCTCCGGTGTTCATGTAATTGCGGGGGCTCAGGAGCTGGGTGGCGGCAGGCATGTCCGTGGTGACGGTGAACTCGACAGCCGCGCCGCTGACTTCCTCGACCACGCGCACGCCGATGTCGGATCCGTTCGGGGCGGCCGCGATGTAAAGCGTCAGCACGTTCGTCAGGCTGTTGACCGGGAAACTGGCCCCAAGGTCGGTCAGCAACGGCGCGCCGGAGCCGTCGTTGTGCACCAGTTGCCAATTGGTGTGGGTGCCGCGCTGGAAGCCAATGCCGATGCAGTTGACCACAGTCGCCAGCGTCAATGTGGTCGCCAATGCCGCGACAGAGCCATAGAGCCCGAAGAACCCCATGCCGGTTGCCTGCAGTGTGGTCAGCGACAGTCGGTTGACGTAATTCCAACCGCCAAGCCCATCGGCATTGCCGCGCCAGCAGACCCAACCGGCAGAACGTTCCTCGGCTACCGCATCCGCGGTTGCCGCACTAGTCACCCGCCAGCGCCGCATGCTGGTCGACAGGTTGGTGGTCGCCAACGTCGGTGTGGCGACCGTGCCCACGGCGGTGCGAGGCATCCCATTGGTGTTGACGGTGGTGCCCGACGACGGGGCCCATGTCGCGATCCGGTTGACGCCAAAATGCGGCTGCAGCGGAAAAAACCGGCCCGAAGGACGCTGCACATCCAGCCATCCGGTCCCGGCGCGATCCCGGGCATAGACCGCGAGTTTGCCTGCTGGAGGCGGGTCTGGAGCGGTCGGCAAGCTGGGCATGTGCAGCGGTTCGGGCAGCTCGACCCGGCCAGAGCTGCGGTCGATCTTGATGGCCTCGTGAAACGTTCCGCCATCTGGGCTGACCTTGAAGCTGAAATCATCGCTGCCTAGAAGCCCGATCAGCGCCCGGGCCGAGAACCCGGTCTTGAACGCGAAGGCCGCATCGTTCCCGGCCGCAGCCTTGTTCACCGTTGCCTCGATCCCGGCGCCAACGTTATTGAACAACATGGCCGGGGCATTGACCGACAGTCGGTTATAGCCGTCGGCCGTCGCGCCACCAAGGCCCAGCAGTTGCGCCGTCAGGTTTGCCTGCGGCATGCCGACCTGTGTGACCGCGTTGGCGAATGAGACTGTCGGCGTGTTCAGGACCGTGGTGCCACCAGCCCCGGATGTGGCTGAGCCGATATTGACCACCGTGTTCGATCCCGAAGCCCCGCCAGTGCCAAGGTTCAGGGTTTTGGAGAGGCCAGTTGTCGTGGCCCCGGTACCTACGCCATAAGTGGTAGTACCGGTCGCGGTGCCTATTGTCGCTGTTGCCCCGGACGTAGTCAGCGTTCCCGAGGCGGTCAGCGTTCCGGAAAAGGTCTTGTTGCCGGAAAAGGTCTGGGTTCCTGCAAGGATTGCCAGTTCCGACGAGGTGTTCGGCAGGGTAAAGCTACGCGTGGTGCCGGTACTGATCCCCGACAGAGAAAACAGCGCCTTCTTCGTCGGATCGACGGCATTCACCAGACTGAAGATCGCATCCGACACATCCTGCGGCACGCCGACCGGATCCCAGGCGCTGCCATTCCAGACGACAAATGCTGCTTCATCCGCGATCCAGGCGAGCCAGCCTGGGCGCGGCACCAGCCGCATCCAGACACCATCAATCCAGAAGGCTACGTTCAGATCCCAGCCCGCCCAGAGGCCAGTGGCGCTGGACGCGACGATATGCCGGACGCCATCGGCCGGGCTGGCGGGTGGGGACGTCAGATCCCGATCCAGCACTGACAGTTGCACCATGGCATCGAGCAGCCGCAGCGCTTCATTGTGGGTGACATGCTTTTGCGCCTGCGATGCCAGGATGTAAGGCAGCAGGAGATGGGTGGTAATGTCGGACATGATTGCCTTCAGAAAATGAGGGTGACAGACTTTGCCGCGCCCCGGCCGATCAGAGCCGATAGCTGGTAGATGCGGATTTCGAGGGATTGGCCCGGGCTGAGGGGCGCGCCCCAATCGGCGGTCTGCTGGGCGGCGGTGTAAAGGGCCGAGGTCGTGGCAGTGGTCAAGGATCGCTTGACAACTGACCCGTCCAGAATGTCGAGCGCGTAAGCCTCAAAGTCCTCGGCCAAGGGCACATCGCCCGCACCCCAAGTGTCTGCCGCGAGGGACCGTGACCGGCGCGTCCAGCGGATCGTCAGATCGCCGGGACTGCGCGCGGTGCGGCATGGCTGCTCGACATGCGCGACCGAGAACGGCCGCAGGCCAGCGCCTTCAGGTGTGAAACTGGTGGCGACAAAGGTCTCGTCGCTGACCGGCTTTAAGGCGGGGCCAATGCGCCAGTTCCATGGCAAGCCCAGATCGGCTTCAGCAATGGGAAGCGACGCCAGCGCAGTATCCAGAACCACGACCCGCGCGCCAATCGGAACCACGCTGACGACAGCACCTTCTGTGCCGCGCTGTCCACGCAACAATCGGGCCAGACGATATCGCCCGGCTGCGATCAGTTCCGCTGTGCCCGCCTGGACGATCTCCCACTGGCCAGTGCCAGTTTCCACTGCCAGTGCATTGGCCCCGCCCAGCAAGGCAATATCGGTAACGCTTTCCAGCGTACCGGAATAGAGATCGACCACCAGCGTATTGCCAAGATCGAAGCGCGACACCGGGCCCGCATAAAAGTCTGCTGCGAGCACGCCGATCCGGGCGCGGCTGTCGAAGATGGTCAGCAGGTCAAAGCCATCTGTCGACGCGCTGCGATAGACCGCCATTTCTCCCGGCCATGGTTTGGCATGTGCGGAGATCAATGGTCGGTGCGCAGACTGGTCCTCGCGCAGTTGCGGAAGGTCCATAAGCGCAATGTCAGGCGCGCCGAACACCGTCGGCGTCGACAAGGAAGCGGGACGTGGATCGCCGGGCGGCAGATCGTAAACCGCGCGGTCCTGGCGCACGGCGTCGATGCTGCGCAGGTCCGAATCCGCGATCGACACCAGCCTCATCTCGTTCAAACGGCCATCGTGATCAAGCAGGATCACGTCGCAAGGATCCAGCGCCAGCCGTGAGGGCGGAAGGCGGAAGACAGCACTTTCCCGCCCGACCCAAGCCTCCATCAGCGCGCGGCGGCAGCGGCGTTCAGCCTCTTCGGGTGGCACAGTAACCGGGAAGCTTTCGGAGGCGACGCGCGTGGTATCAACGGTGATGCGCCGGGCTTCGACTTGCGCTGCGTCATAATCCTCGTCGGCACGGGCGACTTGCCACTTCAGAGCCTGCGGCAGTTCGGTTTCCTGCGCGCGGGTCAGTTCCATCACGTCACCCTGCGCCGATGCAGGGGCCACCATGCTGTCGGGCGATATGGTCAGACCTGCGATCCGGCCCCGCATCAGGAAGCGGATGCGGCCTTCACTTTCCACCGCATCGAAGCCGAAATGCCGCGCCAGCGTGGAAATTGAGGCACGCGGCGCTTCCAGCGCGGAAATGACATAGCCCTCGACCGCACCCCAAAGGCCCGAAACGTCGATCTGATCTTCCGGCATCCCGGCGCGCAAGCACAGATGACGAACGAGGGCCGCCAATGACACCGCCCCCAACCGTCCCGTCAGCCAGTGCCCCAGCCGCCAGTTCGGCCCATCGGTCCAGACATCGGTCAGTTCTGGAAAGAACGGATAGGGTCGCGCATCCCAGGTCCAGGCGGCGCATTCGGGGAGATGGACCATCGGGGCCGAATAGACAGACGATGTCGGATTGTTGGCCGGAGTCCCCCAGAACAAGTAGGTCGCTTCCAGATAGGCGCGCTGGATCGCATCATCCCGCCAGCCGCGCGAGAAATATGGCGTGAAGCTCTCTGACGACTTCGGATCGAAGAACATGTTTGGCTGATTGGTGCCCCGGTCGATGGCCGGGCAGCCCAGTTCGGTGAACCAGACGGGTTTCGACTGCGGCACCCATGCCGTCGGCGTGCCGCTCTCCACGCCTCCCGGCCGGTTGAAATGCGGGCTTTGCCACCAGGCGCGCAGATCCTTGAAGCGAAACATCCACGGTTTGGCTGCAGCGCCGTCGGTAATTGGCGTCCGGACCTGCGCGGCGCGGTCAGCCGGGTTGGCGTAGAACCAGTCAAATCCCTCGCCACCCTCGATGTTGGATTGCAGATAGCCTCGGTCATAAATCGCCGGGGCCAATGTAGCATCGGCATGATCGAACCCGTCGCGCCAGTCCGACAGCGGCATATAGTTGTCGATGCCGATGAAATCGATGTTGGCGTCTGACCAGAGTGGATCGAGGTGGAAATAGACGTCGCCGGACCCATCAGCAGGGTGGTGGCCGAAGTATTCCGACCAGTCGGACGCATAGCCGATCTTCGGCCCAGCGCCGAGGATCGCGCGCACATCAGCAGCGAGCGCCTTGAAGGCTGTGATCGCAGGATAGGTGCTGGCCCCCGAGCGGATGGTGGTCAGGCCCGGCATTTCTGAGCCAATCAGGAAGGAATCCACGCCACCAGCTGCTTTGCACAGATGGGCATAATGCAGGATCATCCGGCGCAGCGACCATTCGCCCACGGGGCCGGTCCAGCTGACGGTTTCGCCGGAAATGCTGAAGCTGGCGGGTGTGGCGGTGCCGAACAGCGCGGAAACCTGCGTGGCAGCCGCAGCAGTTTTGTCCACCGTCCCGGCATAACCCGCCGCAGGAGAGCAAGTGATCCGCCCCCGCCAGGGGAATGTGGGCTGGCCGATACTGGTGGCATTGTTGGAATACGGGTTCGGCTTGGTATGGCCGGGGGGCACATCCATCAGGATGAAGGGATAGAAGGTGACGCGCAGCCCGCGCGCCTTCATTTCCCGAATCGCCTGCACCACCGCAAAATCAGCCGGGGTGCCGCCATAAACCGGGCGGTCCTCGGAATCACGACTGACCAGAAAGGCATTGGCACGGCTGACACCGTTTACAGTCCATGCCGAGGGCGTCGTGGTCTTGGCGGCAACCTCCACACCGGGGCGCACCTTGCAGTTCCCCGCGCGCAGATCGTCACCGAACCATGCCACCACCAGCGACACGGATTCTACCGCGGGGGCCATGGCCTGCAGCCGGTCGAGTGCCACGACGATGTCCGCAGTGTCAGCAATCGCGTTCAGGTTTTCGGGGCTTGTCGTTTTGCCATAGACGTCAGTGGCCTTGCGAATGACATCAGTGGCATAGCTGAACTCGCCAGAGGCTGGGATCAGGGTGACGGCCTTCACCAGCCCTTCGGCGGTGTCAGCATCCGCCAGCGGGCGGAATACCTCGAAGCTGATCTGTGGCAGACGATTGCCAAAGGCGCCAAGGTCCAGTTCCTCGAAGACCACATAGGCCGTACCGCGATAGGCCGGGGTATTGGCGGCGCCCATCTTGGCGGCGATGAACGGGTCCGCAGTTTGAGTCTCGTCACCCGGATACCAGCGCCAGGTGACGCCGGTCATGTCCATGACCTTGCCGTCGGCCCAGACCCGGCCGATACCGGTGATCTCGCCTTCGCAAAGCGCCACGGCAAAACTTGCGTAGTACAAATACTCGGTTGTCTTGACCTTTGGCCCGCCACCCTTTCCGCCACCTTGTCTTGCCGTCTTGGTCTCTTCGCGGAAATCCGTCGCCCAGATCACGTTGCCGCCGATGCGCATCCGCCCATAAAGGCGCGGGATCACGGCTCCTTCGGTTGAGGATGTGATTCGCAGACTGTCGAGCCGCGCGCCTTCGATGCGCTGCGCTGGGGCCAGTGAGGAGACGATCCAACTGTCGACCAGCGACCCTACGCTCGATCCGATAAAGCCGCCGATGGTGACTGCGCTTATGCCAAGCAGCCCGCCGCCGATGGAGCCACCGATCGCGGAGCCAACCGCGCCGAGTACAAGCGTTGCCATGTGGGGACTTTCAGATGCTGTCGGAGGGCGAAAACAGGAAGGCGAAAGCGATGCGCCGCCGCCAAGCCGGGGTCAGGATTTCTTCGACGACGCCCAGCCGCTCGTATGAATGGATGAAGCCGTTGTGCGCGGTCAGGACCCCGACATGCTTGGCGATGGCGCGTGGGGCCATCCGGAACAGGATCAGCGCGCCAGGGCTGGCGTCAGAGAGAGCGATTTCCGGCATCATCGCCCTCGCGCCCTCCGCCAAAACTTCACGCGGACCGGTCTCGCCCCAATCGCGGCTGTAAGGCGGGATCGGGAACGGCTCACCCCCGACCACCTCGCGCCACACCCCGCGCGCAAGGCCTAGGCAATCGCAGCCAACGCCGCGCAGGCTGGCCTGATCGTGGTAGGGCGTGCCGAGCCAGCTGCGGGCAGTGGCGATGACACGGGCGGGATCTGCCACGGTTGGGTGTCGCCTCACAGCACGTTTCCGTCATGGCCGCCGTCTTGGCTGGCATAGCGCAATACGGCGTCTTGGCCGGGAATATTGGGGAAGCCTCGGAAGTTGGCCGTGTTGGCAAACTTCGCGCTGCACGTGGCAATGCGTTTGTCGCAGCCCGCACGCGCGATGAAGCTGTCACCTTCGGCGATGGCGCGCACCGGTGCTTCCAAGAGGGTCAGGGTCGCGATGGCATCGGTCAATCCATGGGCCAAAACTTCGGTAATCCGGTCGGCGTTGGCACCGCTGGTCCACGTGATCGTGCCGGATGTGAACCACCCCGCGTCAAACCCAGCCAACCCTGAGGCCATGAAGGCTCGGTCACGCAGCAGGTCAGTGATCACGCCAGCACTCTTGTAGATGGAGTTTTCCAGATCAATGCCGCAGCGCGCATCGCCCAAGCGCGCATCACAGCCCGCCTGAAACGTCCGCCCGACCGTCTGGCCGAGCACGTGCGCCAGCGATCGCACCTCGGCGACGAAGGCCATCCGTCCGCGCCGGATTTGCCCTACAGCACCCCGGCGCAGCAGCACGCGCTGGCTGGGGTTGGCCCAGTTGACGCGCCACAACTCCACCGCCGCATTGTCCCAGCGCCCATCAATGATGTCGGTTTCGGTGATCCGGTCGGAGGTCAGCACGCCACTCGCGTCCTGCGCATCGACAGCAAGGTCAGAGCCAGACCTAATTTCGGAGGCGGCAAACCCGCTCTCCGGCTCAAAACCGGTGCCGTCAAAGGCCAGCGTCCGATCATGATCGGTAAAACCCAGCGCCACGCCGTCCGCTCGTGAAATCCGCCAGCACCAGGACAGGGTGGTGGTGCCATCATCGAGATGGGCCTGCAGCGCCGGGGTGAGGGTTTTCATGAAATTTCCTTGAAATGACAGGCAGAGCAAGCCATCCTGAAATCCGAAGCGCGTTGCCGAGATAGGTGTAATGATGGCAGATGACGTCCCAGACGAAGCTGGAACCGAGAATAAGGCCGACGAACCGTGCCAGTTTGACGGCAACCCCATCGTTCTTGATGTTGTGACTCTAGAAGCGTTCCTGGCTGCGTTGAGACAATATAAGCCACCCAATGAACGGCTTTTGACTTTGGTTCGTACTCCGGCCCCTGAGACCGACTAACGATTGCCTCATTTGCGGATCTCCAGCAGCGGAATGGATGTGATCGACCCCAACCGTTCGATATCGAGGGTTACGTCGAGCACGTCGGTGTCGAAACGCACAGGGACATCAAATTCAAATCCGGCGCGGACTATGACGCCATTGCCGGGGGCGGTGGTAAAGGTGATTACGCCGGTCGTGGCATCCATCGTCCAGCCCGACATCTGCTCCGCCATGCCCAGCGCGACGCGAACCGTGCCTGCCACCGGCTTGGCAATCGTCCGCGTCCAGCTTTGCGCGCCGGAGACGTAGCGTTTCGACAGCTGGAAAATCTTCATGCTGCCGGTCCCGGTGCCAATCTGCTGGTCAATCGCGGTGATCGCCTGCGACGGCAGGCAGGATTTGTAATCGGCCCAATCCTTGTAGCGAAACCCGTGCAGGCGACCATTCCGCGCCTCGAAGAACGCCACGACTGCTGCCAGATCGTCTGCACGGCGGATGCCATAGGCGACATCATAGCGACGACGGGAGTTCGCCCAACTGGCATTTCGTTCTTCGTCGCCCGAAGCCAACTCCACGATCTGAGTGCGCCGCTCGGGACCGCCGCGTGCGCCGCGGCTGATAGTGTCGGGGAAACGAACCTCGTGAAATGCCATCACATACCCCTCCGGCCCAGCGACACGGCGCGGGCAATGTCGGCCGCAACCTGCGTGCGCGATGGTCGGAAGCTTTCGGCATCGCGGGCCATGATGGTTACATTGACGGCTGGCGCAGAGGACTGGCCTTGGCCGTAGCCAGCCGCCTCCCGGCGCGATAGAACCCGCTCGCCGCGTTGCAGGATTGCCGGAACCTCATCCGGTTTGATCCCGGCCCAGCCGCCGGAATGCATGCGCGGTGCATTAGCAAAAGCTAGTGCTGGCACCATGCGGCCCGGTCCGGGTGATCCGACCACACCGCCCGCGTGCAGGACGTTGGCAAAGAGACCGCCTGCGCCGCCCAGCGCGCCCGAGAGCGCATTGGCAATCGGGCCAAGGATGAAGCGCCGCGCCGCCAGCTTCGCCAGATCGGCGATCATCGAGGTGACCAGGTCGCGGAAATCCAGCTTGCCGGTTTTGACAAACTCACCCACCGCGTTCTCGGCCGAGGTGAAGGCAGAGACCAGCGCATTGCCGATATCCCCGCCAATGTCGCGGGCCTTGGTGGCATAATCGGCAAGGGTGGCCACGGCGGCCTCCCATCCGGTCTTGGCCACTTCGGCGCCTGCTGCTGCGGCAGCACCCGCGCCACCGGCGGCCCGCCCAGCTTCGGTGACTGATTCATCCAGCCGGTCGGCAGCGTCTGTCGCCCCATCCAGTGCGGCTTCGCCCTCTGTGCCTGCGCCTGCAACAGCGTCTTTTAGTGCCTGCCAGCTTTGCATCGGGCGCGCGGCGGCGTCGGCCAACATGCCAGAGGCCTCGCGATACGCTTCGGCCCGGAATGTTGCCTCCTCCGCCATCCCCGTCAGGCCAAGGTCGGGCGTGGAGACATAGGTCTGCGCCATTGCGGCCGAGAAAGCTTCTGCCGCAGCGGTGCCTGCAGCAGCGGCTGATCCGGCGAAGGGATTGTCGATCCGGCCCAGAGTCAAAGGATCCAGTATGCCAATCCGCACCCCGCCTTCGCCCACAGCCCATTCCGGCAGGAGGGCGAGGGCGCCGTTCAGGGCATTGATAAAGCTGTTGATGCGGGTGACCACGCCATTCAGCATCGCCTCGACGCCGCCGATCAACCCGTTCGCTGCCTGAAACGCGAAATCGCCAATGGCAGAAGGCAACTGGCCCCAGATCGCTTTTACGGCGTCGTAAGCACCCTTGAAGATACCAGCCGTCGAATTGCCAAAGCTGGTCACAGCTTCTACCGATGACTGCATCGCGCGATAGACGATGGCCTGCAATCCGGCCCAGCTGGCCTCGATTTTCGACCAGGCAGAGGCTGCGCCCAGACCAATGCGATCCCAAACCTCAAGCGCCAGATCCTTCAACAGGCCAATCGCTGCACCGAACCCGCCTGCGCCCGCGACCAGCCGGGTGAACTGAAACACCAACTCGCCTGCACCGACGATCAGGGCGCCGATGCCTGTGCGGATCAATGCGCCGCGCAGGAACACAAGGCCCGTTGCAAGCCCGCGCACTGACAAGGCGGCCGCCGCGAGTCCTGCAACCCAGCGCCCAGCCATGAGGGCGGCGAAGGTCCCGGCGTAAGTCGTCAGGCGGCCGATGTTGTCGAAAAGTGCTGTGATTGCCATGCCGATGGGGCCAGTCGCGCGCGCCATGTCTGCTAGTTTGGTGGCGATAGTCTCGAGGAATGGTGCTACGGCGACGGTCAGCCGGTTGACGAGGCCGGTCCAGATCAGGCTCAGCCGGGCAATTGCGTCGCCGGTGCGCTCGATCTGGGCGGCGTCGCTGGCGCTGACCGCGACGCCGAAATCGCGTACATCCTGCGCCGCTTCACGCAGAGTGGCGGAATCAATGCGCAGGAAGGCTAGCGCTGCCTTGTCGCCGAAGAGATCGGAGGCGACAGCCGCGCGCTCGGCTTCGGGGATAAATTGGTTCAGTGCCTCCTGGATGGCGATGATGCGTTGGTCGAGTGGCATCGCCTGCAATTGCGCCGCTGTCAGGTTCAATCGGTGCAAAGCCTCCACCGCAGATCCCGATCCGGTGGCCGCTTCCGACAGCCGCGTGGTCAGCTTCTTCGTGGCCTGTTCGATCTCGCCCATCGACACACCAGCCAGTTCCCCGGCCCATGTCAGGGTCTGCACACTTTCCACCGTGGTCCGCATCGATTGCGCGAGTTTGGCCTGTGCGTCGACATTCGCGAGGCCCGAGCGGATCATCGCCACGCCAGCAGCGGCCGCCGCAACCGTCACAGCTGCCAAGGCAATCCCGGCCTTGCGGGCGAAGCTGGCAAGCCGGGCATTGGCTAGTTCCATCTCCGTCGACAAGCGACCGAAACCCCGCGCGCCAGCATCGCCGATACCTTCCAACTCGGCGCGCACCTGGCGGCCGCCTTCGGCGACAAGGCGGACGGAGACGCGTTTTTCAGCCATGGCAATGGATCCTTGAAATTCGGAGTGGAGCGTCTTACGTTTTACTTATCGATCTAGAGAGGGTATGATCATGTCAGAGACAGCAACCCTGTCCACAAAGTTTCAAATCTCCATTCCCAAGGCGATCCGCTCAGCCCAAGCTTGGGAGGCAGGACTGACTTTTGCCTTCATCCCCAAGGGAACAGGTGTTTTGCTTGTGCCCGTCCCGAAGCGGGATGCGCTGAAGGGTCTCGCGCGCGGGGCAAACGTCGCAGACTATCGTGATCGAGAGGACCGCTGCTGATGGTCCTCGTCGACACATCGGCTTGGATTGAGTGGCTGATAGGATCCCCAACCGGGGACAAATTGACAAAGCACCTGCCGGAGCAATCTGACTGGCTTGTGCCGACGATGGTGCAGTTGGGACTGGCAAAATGGCTCACGCGTGAGGTCGGCGAAGACAAGGCCGACCAGGTGATCGCCTTCACTCAAGTTTGCCAGATCGTCCCGCTCGACACCGAGATCGCACTTGCTGCCGCAGACGCCTGCCGCGCCCACAAACTGGCGACGGCAGATGCCATCATCTTTGCGACCGCACGCCTGCGCGGTGCTACTCTTTTGACATGCGACGCGCATTTCGACGGCCTTCCCGGTGTGACCTTGATCGCGAAAACCGGCACCTGATCGGATCTCACTCTGATGGAGCGATCTGTTCGTTCAGTTTGCGCACCATCACCGCCTCGATCTCCGGCAGCAGTTCGGCGGCGATCAGGGGGTTGATCCCGAGGGCCTGTGCCAGAGCCAAGGCAGCCCCCATATCCCAGCCCAGCACCGCGCCGGGGATCACGCGCAGCTGCCCGCCGAGGCGACCTACCAAGTCCCAGACCTGCCAGCCCTCTGGCGTTTGCGGCCGGTTCAACCTTGTGGGGCAGTCGGGGCAGTTGCTCTCGCGGTCTTTGACGGGCGGGCAGGCCGCGCAATACCGGTCGCCCCCGCCGAAGGACCAGTCGGCGAGGGCGCGGAGACGTTTTTTTCCGCGTCCAGCAGCAGGCCGCGCGCGACGTATTGGGTCTGAAACGCCTCGAAGACGGGCCAGATTTCCAAGAGCGCATCGATGCCTTCAGGGCTGACTGGCACGATATTGCCTGCATCATCTCCGACACCCTCCCAATCCAGCACGGCGCGGCGGGCGACGGCTTTGGCCATAGCCAGCGCCATTTCCTCTTGGGTGGCGTGCTCGGGCAATTCCTCAACGGCCAGATCAGCGCGGGCAGAGACCATCAGGGCGGTGGTCAGCGGGCCGACCAGCAAGCGCAGGCCGGGGGCGAGGTCCAGCCATTCGGGCGTGGCGGTCAGGTTCAGTCGGATCATGATCAATAACTCGCGATGCTGTTGATGAGGGCGGCGGTGCACATCCGCGCGGGGCTGGTGGCTTTCGCGGCCTGCCAATCGAAGCTGGCCTGCACACCCTGCGGCCCGGCGATCTCGATGCGCGGGCGCGGCAGATAGACGGCATGGGCCGTGAAGGTGAAACTCGCATTCGCCCCGAGGCTGTAATTGAACTCCAACTCGCAGGGCGTCCCGTCAATGGCTTGGGTGACCAGCGTCGCGTCGGAGAACCGCACCTCGATCCGGCCGGTCAGCGCAGCCATGGTCGGGTCTGCCCCGTCGATGCGGCCATCACCCCTGATGGTTTCGATCCGGTCGAGGTTGTTGGAATAGGTGATCTCGGCGGACACCACATTGCCCAAGCTGCTGCCGTTGCGCTTCACGGTGCCGTTGAAGTGACCGAAGCGTTGCAGGCCAAGAGCGGTCGGCGTTCCGGCGGCCGTTGTTGCAGCGATGGTTTCGCCTTGGGCGATCAGCTTTGCCGAGGCGGTCAAAAGGCCGGAGCGCTGCATTTGCCAGGACAGCTGATCCAGCACGCAGCCGGAATACATCGCGAAACGCGGCACCTCGGGCATTGCCGTCTCGATCGACATGCTGGGCAGGGTCCAGTTGCCCGACTGGAAGGTGTGGGTCTTGGGCGTGGTGCCGGTGGTCGTGGGCTGGCCAAACGCCGCCTTCAGCCAATAGCCGAAGGCCTCGACATCAATGGGGATCACCACCTCGCCGTCTGATGTGACAGCATCTTTGATCGGGGCCAAAGGATCGCGGCCATAGCCTAGCAGTTCGGATTCCAGCAGCGGTTGTTCAGACCCCAGTGTTGTCCGGGCGAAGGGCATCAGCCGGAACCCAGTGACCGGCGGGGTGCCGTAAACCGTCTCATACGCAAGCGCCATCTGCGCCCGCGCGCCTTGCGCACGTGCCATGGGAGTCTCCTTTTATGGTGGGATGTCAGGCCAGAGGGCCGGTGGTGGTGTAATGCAAAACGACGGTAATCACCGCCGCCTTTAGCGCCGCCGCGCCCTCGATGGGCAGGTCGACCGAGGCCGGAGCTTCGGTTTCGACCCAGTCGCAGAGGCCGCCAAGCGTGCGGTCGGCTTCCAGCGCCGTACCGATGGCGGCGATCAGGGTGTCGAAAGCGCTGGCCCGGCCATTCGGGGCCTGGACGACGACCTCCAGCTCGGCGCGGTGCTGGTAGTGGTATCGCAGCGGTGACAGCGTCACCTCCGGTTCTCCAGGCTGGCCATCGCGTAGGATGATCAGACCAGCCGCCGGGATACGCTCGGGCGGGATTTCATCGCGCAGGATAAGGGCGGCAAGTGACAGCAGCCGCGCGTGCAGCGCGACAAGGATGGTTTCGCGGGTGCTGGTCATGTCTCAGGTCGATCAGTTCATGTTGTCAGTGCCATTGGTTTCAGGCCTTTCTAATTGGACCATTCGACGGCTAAGCTGGTAATTGTTTTTGAAAGCTTGGAGCACGAAATGGGCGTTGCTAAGACCATTCGCCACGGCAACCTTGGGAAACGAACCCTGCGGTTGGCTGAGAAGGATGGCAAATTCTACGGACTCGCCGATGGAAAAATTTGCGCCGAAGGAGATGACGCGGACCGCGTTTGGCTGCAACTGCACGACGAGGCAGGCAAATCCGACCCGCGGTACTTCGGCTACTCCGGTGCGCGAAGTCGCTTCCTAAAGTTTTTCCCTAATGGTTTTCACTCCGACGGCTACGCCAATCAGGAAAGAAACTACAAGCTCGCGGCCAAGAATAAGCTGGAAGCTGCTGCGCCGCTTGAAGAAGCGTTGACTGGATCTGGATTTGGTGAAGCTGTGCTTTCTGTTTATCGCGCGACGAACATGCTCTCACCCTTCGAAAAGACCAAGCTACAGGAGGTCTTTCGTGGCTCGAGCGCGGATGCGGTAATCCAAGCCGCGGCAGCTTTTGCAAAAAATGCTGACAAAGCTTCGCTGGTTCGGCTGGAAAACACGCTCAAACCGTTTGATTCCGCCAAATGGACCGTCGCGACCTACCTGCCGTATCTCTGGCGTCCCGAGCAGCATATGTTCCTCAAACCGGAGGTGACAAAGGACTATGCGGCGCGTGTAGGGCATTCATTCGCTTCGATTTACGAGGCGCGCCTAAACTTTAATGTCTATGTCAGTCTTCTGGATCTCGTTGATAGAACTACCGACGAACTCAACGATTTGAAGCCGCGCGATGGCATCGACATCCAGAGTTTCATATGGGTGGTCGGCGACTATCAGGAGGACCGCGAGGACATTTACACCTGAAGCCACTTCGCCACGATCAGCCCCGGTACGCCGTCCACCGCGCGCTCCGCATCCCGTGCCAGATCCAGCCGTTTGCGCAGTTTGACCTGCGGCACCAACAGGAAGATCGGCACGGTTGCCACGCCGCGTCCGGTTTTCGACTTGGACGCCACTGCACGGCCCTTTGAATTCAGCCGCCCCTCTGCGACCAGCAGGCTTGGCCCGCGGCGGCGATAGATGAAACGTAGGCGTAGGCCGGTGCGGCGCTCCCACTCGCCGGGGGTAATGCGGCCACCCTTGGTGCTTTTCCCTGCGGCTGGGGTGGGGATGGCCAACCAGAACCCGTCTTTCGACCGGATCAGCGGCCCTTTGTCATGTGCGCCGATGATGACCGGGGCGTTGGACCAAACCAGTGCTGCCGCGTTCAGGCTGTCGCCGGATTTTGGGAAGCTGGCGAGGCGGATTGAGTTGCCCAGCCGCGTCCCCAGCCCTGCGCCAGTGATCTGGCCACGCCAGGCGGATTTCAGAGAAATGCCCGCTTCTCGCATGGCGGCGGACACTGCTTTTTCGCCGGCTGCGATCTCGGCCTGCATCAGGGCGACGATGTCGGGGTCAAAGGCGATCTTCAGCTTCATGATGGGCGCAGGTCCACTGACCAGATCAGCCGTTCGCGGTCGCGGATAGGCTCCCCTTGAACAGTGAAGCTGTCCGCGCCAATGACAATCAAATCGCCGGGGCGAGGGTCTGGCAGGTCGGAGACGCGGACGTCCACCATCATGGTGTCGCTGACAAACCTCGCAGCCCCGAATTCGGTGATGCGGTCCGGGGCGCGGCGGATCACGCGGATCGGGCGTTCCTCCGAGGTAGTGGCGGAAATCCAGACTGCGGCCGCCGCCATGGACGGGTTGGCATAGATGCGGTCCATGGCGGCTGCGAAAATGGTCATGATGATTGCCCCAACCCGTCAGTTTGAGGTGTGCAGGCGGATCGCGATGCGTGGCCGCTTGTTGACAGGCAGGATCGAGGCTTCCGTCATCAGGTCGATCCAGCGGCCTTTCTCGTCGAGATGCTGGCGGGCGTAGAGCGGCAGGCCGAGTGTGTTGGCCGCCTCCAGCAGGTTGGCCGGGCCGCCATAGGTGGTGAAGGTGTCCATCGTGCCCAGCGGGAAGGCGATGCCCTCGCTGGCGGGGACAAGCCGTTCGGTGGCTTTGGTCGAGAGGGTGACAGTGCCCGCGTATTCCTCGAACACGATCCCTGCGAAGGGGAAGTTCCGCCGCACATCCTGGCGCAAGGGCTGCGCGCCGGTGGCGGCGTAAAACTTGTAGGCTTCCTCGGTCTTCGGGTGCGCGATCAGCTTGTCGAAGAATTCCCGGCTGACGAGGGCATGCACGTCCGACATGCTTTCGCCTAGAAGGTTGTCTTCCATCGCGCGCAAGACCTCGCGGACCTTGCCCTGCACGTTGGTGCCCGCGGTGCCCAGCAGGAAATCCACCGAGATTTGTGCGAGGCCGAATTCGGTGAAGTAGTTGTAGAGGGTCGTGCCCGCGCCGTCCTTCACGATGCCGCGGAGAGCGTTCATCTCCATGTATTCGCGGGTCTGGGCGTGCTTGCGGCGCATCAGCTGCAGCTTGCGGTTCATCACCTCGACCAGAGGGTCGGCACCATCGAAGACGCCGAGCGCCGGTTGGCCTTGAATGTCGCCCGGCAGGATCACGTCATCATGCGGGATCCACGGCAGGGCAAAGCTGCGCATCGACCGGCCCTCGCGGGTGCCGACGGTGGCGGGGCCACCGAGGGGGACGGAGGGCAGCAGGTTCAGCACACCCTCGTATTGCTCGATGATGACTGAGCGCTGGGTGACGCCTTCGAAGCGGAACAGGCCGATCTGACCGAGGCGGGTGTATAGGTTGGGCAGGATGTTGATGGCCTGCGTCATCTCGGCCAGCGAATAGCCGCCAGCGTCAAAGGGATTGCGGACAAGGGTCATGGGGGGAGCTCCGGAAGAAATGGGGGATCAGACGCCGTCGCGGGCGATGATGCCCACGGCGGCCAGCTGGGTGATCTTGGCGTTGATCTTGGTCGAGTCGTTGACGGTGGCCTCGTAGGCGAGGCCCGCCCGCGACACGATGGCAGGCCCGCGGGTGACGACGATGCCGACCGCATCCGCCAGCGTGGTGTTCACCGGATAAAGCAGGACCGCGACGGCGGTCTGGGAACCGTCCGCACCGGTTGCAGGCGAGAGGGTGTATTTGCCGCTTGCCGTGATGCGGCCAAGGACGGCCCCTGCGGGATAGGAAGTGCCGATCAGCAGGGTGATCACTTCGCGGGTGTAGTTCGGGTTGACCTCATATTTGAGGACATCGCCCATGCTGGGCTGTTCCGTCAGGACGGGCATCGGTCAGTCTCCATGATGTTGGGGTTGGGGCGCTGGATTAGCGCTTGGCGTCGGTCGCGGCCTTCTTTGCGGCGGCAATGATCGGGCTGTCTTTCGCGGCCGCTGCGGCAGGGGCAGTGGTGATGATGCCAGCCGCGTCGCTGCGGGCGGCGAGATCTGCCAACACGCGAGCGCGCAGGGCTTCAGGCTTCAACCCGCGCGTGACGGCATCGGCAGCGTCGATGGTCACGCCGAGCCGGGCGGCTTGCGCACAGACCTGCGCAACCTCGGCCGCCTCGGCGCGCACGGCGTCTGCGGTCATGGTTCCGTCGGGCGTTGGCATCGTGGCTTCGGCTGACGGCGAAGACGTGGTCGGTGCGTCCGGTGCTGCGGAAGGGTTGGCATGGTCAGTCGGGTTCGGCGTGTCGATGGGTTCGGTGGTCATTTGTGGACCCTTTCTGCTGGATGGACTGGTACCGCGCGGGGCGGCGGCGAATGTACGGAAGGCTGTGACTGGGTCGGCCAGTTCATCGGCGAGACCTGCAGCGATGGCATCAGTGCCGCGGAACACGGCAGCTTCTGTAGCAAGCGCTGCCGCATGTGTCAGCCGATCCCCGCGACCAACGGCGACGGTCTCGGCGAACAGGAAACGCACGACCTCCAACTCGCGCTGCATCTGGTCTTGCACGGCCTGCGGAAGAGGCTGGTAGGGGTTGGCGTCGACCTTGTGCGATCCGGCATGGATCAGCGTGACAGCAATGCCCTTCTGGTCGAGGGCCCCACTCATGTCGGTGTGCAGCGCCACAACGCCGATGCTGCCGACAGAACCGGTGCGCGGCAGGATGATCCGGTCGGCTTGGGAAGCCAGAACGTAACCAGCCGAAAGGGCATGTTCTGCGACGAATGCGTGGACCGGCTTTTGCAATCGCGCCGCTCGGATGCGGTCCGCCAAGTCAAAAGCACCCGCGACCTCGCCACCGAAGCTGTCGATGTCCAAGGCGATGCCGCGAACACCGGGATCCGCTACGGCCGCCTGCAACTGAGCGGCGATGCCTTCATAGGAGGTCAGGCCAGACGATTGCCCGATCCACGCCCCTCGATGCACCAGCGTTCCGGAGATTTCGATCACGGCAATGCCGTCGATGATGGCAAAGGGCTGGCTGCCGTTGCGCTGATGGCGCTGGGCGAGATCATTGCCAAACAGGGATGCGCGGGCGGGCAGGGCGGCCGTGGTTTGGTCGAGCTGCTCGACACCAAACCCCTGGAAGGTGATGTCTTGCCCGGTGATGCGCGGCCCGAGCCCTGACAGGAACGCCAGCGCCTTGGCCGGGTCAACCATCAGCGGGGTGTTGAAGGCGCGCTGGGCGATCTGGGCGTGGTGCATCATGCGCCTTCCTTTGCTGCGGGTTTCGCAGCGTCGTCGCCTGCACCCTCTTCGTGGGTACCATCGCGCTGGTCTTCGCCGTCGCTGTCATCATCATTGCCGGTAACCGCGCCGGGCCCCTGCGCCGGGGATCCCGGCCGCCGGAAGTCCAGGCCGAGATCGCGTTCACGCTTCCGCTCGGCAGCGATTTCGCGGTCCACCTGTTCTGCGTCGTATCCCCGCTCCGCCAGCGCCTGCGTGCGCGATTTCAGGCCCGCTTCGATCTGAACGATCTCTGCCGAGGCATCCTTCATCGGGTCGATCCAGTCCCATTTGGTCGGCAGCCAGGCGCAGGCCTGATATTGGCGGCGCTGCAGGTCATAGCCGGGCAGGTCCAAGGCACCCGAGAGCACAGCTGTATCCATCCAGCGCGTCCAGACCGCGCGGCAGAACTGATAAACCAGCACGCCATGCTGCCAGGCTGATATCCGGCGGCGGAATTCGATCAGAGAAATTCGAGTGTTGGAGAAGTTGCCCTTGGCGGTGTCACCGGTCAGATAGCCATAGGGGATGCCCAGCGCCGCCGCGACTTGCAGCAGAGTGCGGTACTGAAACGGCTCATAAGTACCGCCGGAATCCGGGGTGGCGGGTGTCGAGATATCCTCGCCGGGATCCAGACGCACCACTTGGCCGGGTTCAACCTCAAGATCCTCCTCAGTCGGTTCCAGCGGGGTTTCGGGAGCGGGCGAGGTAATGAACATTGCGAACATCGCCGCGATCTTCTTCCGTTCCAGCTCAGCGTCGTCATAGAGGTCGAGCGTGAACAGCTTCACGATTGCTGCGGCGAAGCGTGACACACCGCGCAGCTGGCCCGCTTCGACCGGATCCAGCACATGGATCACATCGCCTGCCGGGACGCGGACCGTTTCACCCGCAAGGCCTGGATCGGTCAGATCGCCGGGATGGCGGCGCAGGAAGTGATAGGCCACGCGGCGACCAATGCCGTCGAACTCAATGCCCTGCCGGATCAGACCAGCGCCGGGCAGGGTACGGTTCATGTCGAGGGGCAGCATTTCTGACGGCAGCATCTGCAACTGGAGCGGAACGGCCAGACCATCCTCGGCCCGGCGCGGGCGGAGGCGGATGAAGACTTCGCCCGACAGGAAAACTTCGCGCGTCGCCCGGCGCTGCAAACCGTAAAAGTCAGTCAAACCCTCTGCGTCTGCGTCATCGGTCCAGGCAAGCCAGAGCGCCTGCAGCTCTTCTTTCTTGGCGGCATCGGCGATAGTCGATGAGGGCTTGATGCCATCGCCGACGACATTGCTGGCGAAGGACTCCACGGCGTTCGTGGCGTAGCCGTTGTTCCGGACCAGCCAGCGAGCGCGGGCGGTGATGGTGTCGCCCGAGGCGGCAATCAGCGTGTTCACATGCGCACGGCTTGCTCGGAACCCGCGCAGGCGGCGGTGAGCTTGAGCCGCGTCAAACCCACCGATGATCGAGCCAATGCGCTGGCGGAAAGCTTCAAACGCCATGGATCACAGACCCTTCGAGGCAACGGTGCCCCAGCGACGACGGCGCGACCTGCCGGAGGTGGCGGTGGCAATCCGGCCCTCCAGATCGGCAATGGCGTTCGCTAGTTCCGCGTCCGACCCATAGTTGATGCTCTTGCCGTCATAACTGACCGAGCGGACGCCCGCGTAACGCGCCTCTTGCAGCGCCGCCAAAAGTGCGCGCATCCGTTCCAGATCCATCTCAATCCCTCATGAAGTTCGGTGTGTAAGCCCGGCGTTTGCACCGTGGCGTGGTCGGTGTTCCGGCCTTGGGCGGGGCGGGCGTGGCCGGTTCGGTTGCCGTGGCCGTTTGCGGTGCCGGTCTGGTTTCCACGCCTGCCAGCATCTCCAGTCGCCGCCATGTCGCCTCATCCCAGCGATCCGCGCCCATGATCCACGCGGCCGCCCGGGCATAGACGCGGGTGTCGAGCGCCTCGTTGCGTTCCCGCATTTTCTGCCATTCGGGGTGGCTATAGCCGCGCTTGTTGCGCACGGTGACGAGTTGCTCGGCGACCAACTGCTTCAGCCATTCGGTGTCGATCCAGTCTGGCAAATGCACGGTGCCGGGCGCATCGAGCACGCCCAAGCTTCGGTCTTCATCCGAGGGGCGTTCCAGCCGCAGAAAGCGATAGGTCTCGGTCTTGAAAGTGGCGGTGGCCACCGACCACAGCCGCGCGCCGCGGCGCAATCGTTTGCCGCCGATGGTGGTGTCGACAAAGGTTGGGCCTGACACCGGTGTCGCGCGATTTAAGCCTTCGAGGCCTTTGACAGGGACTACTTGGCTAAACCCCTGTTTGCGCGCCCATGCATAAACTGCCGCCGCTTCATAACCGGTGTCGATGGCGAGCTTGCCGATCACCATCACCGCGCCATTGGCGCAGGCCCAAGTCCGGCCGAGCAGCGCCGTCAGTTTGTCCCAGCAGGTTGGATCATCCGGACCACCCGCAATGACGATGTGATCGACCAGCCAGCTTTCTAGGCCGCGGCCCCAGGCCCAGACGTCGAGCTCGATCCGGTCTTTCTGGACATCAACGCCTGCCGTCAGGAACAGCCCGCCCTCGGGAATTTGCACGCCCGCATAGCTTTCGCGGCGCTCCGCCAGTCGCTGCCATTCTGGCGCGTCACCGCTTTCAACCCAAGTCTCGCCCAGCAGGGTGTTGCGGGCCGCGCGCAGCATTTCCTCGGAGCCCTGTGCCGCCAGCCAGTCCCGCGCGATCTGCTGCCAGCTTTTCCAGCCCAAAGGCGAATAGAGCGCCGAGATATGGAAGCCAATCGAATGCGGATCGGCCGAGACAGCGGTCGCCCGCCACTCGCCTTGCTCCAGCATTCTTGTCTTGTGATGCTCTGCGATGGGCTTCTCACAGCCTTCACAATGATACGCCGCTGTATCAGGCCGCCCCTTCGCCCAGCGCAGCCTCTCAAACTGCAACCACTGCATCGCGTCGCAATGTGGGCACGGCACGAAGTATCGCCTCTGATCAGAAGCCTCGAATTCCCGCTCGATCCGGCTCAGCCCCCGGATCGTCGGGGTCGAGACCATGAACACCTTGCGCCGGTGCGAGAAGGTGGTGGTTCGCGCTTCCGCCAGCGTGACCGGATCGCCTTCCTCGTCGGCCGAGGCCGGATAGGCATCGACCTCATCCAGAAAGATGTAGCGCGCGGGCATCGAACGCAGGCCGGTGGCCGAGTTTGCCCCGGTCAGCACTAAGATGCCGCCCGGAAACTCCTTTGAGAGCATCGAGTTGCCCGCGTCGCGAGAGCGGGCCGGATTGACCCGTTCCCGCAGCGCCGGACTCTCGGCGATCAGCGGATCCAGCCGCCCACGCGAGGTTCGCTTGGCCATTTCCACCGTCGGCAGCACCGCAAGCATTGGACCCGGTGCATGATGGATGACAAAGCCGATCCAGTTGTTGCCCGCCTCGGTCGCGCCGACCTGCGCTGCTTTCATGAAGCTGATGCGCTGCGCCGGGTGGCGGGGCGACAGCGCATCCATGATTTCGCGCAAGTACGGCGTACGTGCGGTGCGGTACTGCCCGGGTTCGGCCGAAGCCCGCGACGACAGTTTGCGGTGCTGATCCGCCCATTGCGAAACGGTCAGGTCCGGATCAGGCCGCATGCCGCGACGCCAAGACCGCAGGATGTCTTCAGCTCCATCAAACCCGAGATCGAGCCCATCTGTCAGCTGATCATCGGTCAGATCGTCGTTTTCCGTGTCGTCGTTATCCGAGGCTGACCCGGAGATCGGCAAGTGCGTCGAGTTGCTCTCTGACATGGGTTTCCAGCACCCTCTGCAGGATCGCGGCCTCGATGATCACCCGTTTTCCGGTTTGTTTTTCCACCTCTGATGCCACCTCGGCTGCCATCAGAGCTGCCACTCTGCTGGGCCAGGTCACCCACGTGTCGCGCTCTTGGCGCGCCAGCCGGAACACCAGAGTTTCCGCCCGGGCGCGATCGACCAGCGTGCCCTTCTTCTTCTGGATCGCCAGCTGGCGATCTTGTGCTTGGTAGACCGTCAGCGCGGTACGGGCTTTCAAGTAGGACGAGCTGTCGGCCGGACCAGAGAAGCCACTGTCACCGCCAGTGCTGCGGCGCTGCTGGTCCGGGTCGGTCATGTCAGCGCGGCGCACATCGGACGCGCCCGCGTTGATCGACCCGTCGCTGTAGACTACCAGCCGACTGGCTTTTCGGGCCTTCTGGATAGCCCCGCGCGACAGGCCGGAATGGGCGGAATACTCACGCTCGGACATACCTTCCATGGGGATTCAATGGACCTCAAGATATTGGAATTAAACGGAAATGACCTGATTATTCAGTTGATTACACTCCCGCGTCGAGCGATTCTGGGTCCGAGGAAACGATGCAACTCAGCTAAGGACGACACCGCCATGACCACCAAGACCGCCCCCGCCAAAGCCCCCAGCGAAGCCCTGCTGCTGGAGATCGCGACGAAACATTTCCACAGCATCGAGACGCTGGAGACCCAGAACAGCGACCGGCTCGACTTCCACGATGTGGCGGTCTGGGCGATCCGCGACGCGCTGGAAGCGGCCTATGCCGCTGGTCACGCCGCCGCGAAGCGCTGAATGAGGGCAGGGACATGAGCATGGCCACCACCACCGTCCGCATCGACATCGGCACGCTGCCTGACCATCTCGACCGCAGCCGCCCAAGCGTGGTGGCCGAGGTCGTTGAAGCCGCGCTGCGCGAGGGCGGGATCAAAGCCGACTGCTCGGACCTTTTCTCGCACATCAAGATCGACCTGCCGACTGCGCAGCTGGCCGCCGCCAGCGCCGTGCTGGTTGATCTGCAGCTGATCTGACGGAGCACAATATGAGCACCCGCGCGCAAATCGCCATCCAGATCGGCCCCGAGGAATGGGCGCATGTGTATGTCCATTTCGACGGCTATCCGGCCCACATGTTGCCCGTGCTGGCGCGCTGGAAGCCCGAGGACATCCTCACCGCCCGGGAAATCCGGCAGGTCACATCCGAGGCGCTTGATTGCTTCAGCCCGCCCCGCGATCCCCGCATCCTGCCGCGCCCGACGCGGGAATTTGCCCATCTCTACATGTGGATTGGCTGCCAGTGGGTGCACGTGGTGCCGCAAGCCGAGGCGGGCCGAGCAGCGACGGGAGTGTAATCAGAAAGCACTGTTATTGCTTGTATTTGCCTACACTGCGCGCCCCGACAGAGCGATGGTGATTACACGAAAACGATGCAACTCACCCCCGGAGACCACGCCATGACCACCCGCCGCGCGACAGAGAATACCAAGGCCCTCGACGCATTAATGACTGCCAAGTTCCAGATCGACGCGATGCTGGAGCGCCTTAAGGCGCTGAGCGACGACCACTTCCAGACCCACCCCGACGAGATCAACTGGGGCGATGTCGGCACCCTGAACCATTATGCCAGTCTGCTGCGCCAGATCACCGACGCCGCGTTCAAGGAGGGTGACCATGCCGCTTGATCCCGCCCAGCGCCATCAGATCGAACAGGATGCCATCACTGCCGCATGGGAGGCCGAGCACCTCGCCGCCTGCGATGACGCCATCGCCCTGTTGCGTGAGATTGCCGATCTGGACCGCGATGACGATGGCGACGCGTTCATCGCCACGGATGCCGACGGCCACAACGACCTGATGTCGCGCATTAGCGCCTTCCTTGCCAAGCAGGACCAATAGGGGAACGCCATGACCAAGATGACCGAAACCCAGACAATCATTCTCAGCGCCGGGGCCCAGCGCCCCGACAACATCGCCCTGCCGCTGCCCAAGGGGTTAGCCGGTGCGGCGGCGAAGATGGCCGTCACCAAGATGATCGAACACGGCTGGCTGCAGGAGGTCGACGCCAACTTGCACCGGGGCGAACCCCTCTGGCGCGAGACCGGCGACGGCCATGGCACGACGCTGGTGGTGACCGATGCCGGTCTGCTGGCCATCGGGATTGAGCCAGTGGTGGTGAAGACGGTTGCTGCGATCCGCGAACATGCCGCCAAGACCGCCGCCCCCAAGCCGTCGTCCCTGCGCACTGGCACCAAGCAGGCCATGCTGATTGCAATGCTGCAGCGCCCCGAAGGTGCGTCCATCGGCGAGATCGTCGCTGCGACTAACTGGCAAGTTCACACCGCGAGGGGTGCGATGTCCGGTGCGTTGGGCAAGAAACTCGGGTTGGTCGTGACCTCGGCGAAGGAAGAGAGTCGTGGGCGAGTGTACCGGATCAGACGTGCGGGTGTGTAATGCGATGCCTTGTCGATTTGTCCCGTGAGGATTTGATGGACGACTAACGCTTCCCATGGCGCCAAATTCGTTTGGCTTTCTGTAATCAAGCCCGCCAGTTCCAATGAGGATACTGCCAGTAAGGCTTTCCCTCGATCATTCCCTCAACGGCTTCATCGATCGTTAAACGGCGATTATACTGGCCTCGTCCAAAGTGGATTTCAGGTGATTGGTCAGGATATTCATCCTTCCCTTTTATGTCGAACCAGAAGGGTATGATTTCCTCGCAGTCAGCAACAAAAACGCCATGTTCTTTGTAATAGGCCTGATTTTCATAGCAGAGCGCTTTACCAAGTCGATTGGCTACAGGCTTGTGTGGCATGAACCAACAGACTGACACACTTGATTGAGAGTACCTCATTGTACGTGAACGAAAGTCGGCCAAGTGCTGGCTCGAGAACTGAATTTCAAAAGCAATCAGCTTGTCATCCTTGCGCCGCGCCAAAACGTCGGCAATCCATGCATCGCCATTTGGAGTTTGACCTGAAACCTCAAGATCTGCCTGATACCCGGTTCGGCGAAGTGCGAGCGCGATTTCAATCTTTAGGCGTGTGTGCGCGTAGCTTTCTGGTGCGGGCAGTTTATCAGGGTAACCGGGACGATGAGCGAAGAAGCGTAGGCCGCGAATTGAAGTCTTCGGAGTAGCGGGCCAATCTGTTTGGGGCATCAACCATGTGCCAGCGGGCGATTGGCAGATGTCTTGCCATACGCTATCTGGCGCTGAAAACGCCTCAGCCATCGCACCAGTTTTAGCATGATAGGCTATCTGTCCCACGTACTCCGCCTAGCAACTGGATCACCTCGTTCAGAGGCACTGGAAACACAGTATGGGATGTATGGCAGCCAGGGTTCAACCTCGAACACGCCGATGCGTCTGGTTTGGAACATGTCGTGCAGACACAGTGGCGTCAGCGCCGTTACGCACCGCCAACTTCTCCGTCGCCATCTCCCAGCGGCGCACGGCCACATCGCAATAGACCGGATCCAGCTCCATTGCGAAGCAGCGCCGCCCAGCGCGCTCAGCCGCGACCAGTTGGGTTCCAGAGCCGCAGAACGGTTCGTAGATCTGATCGCCGGGATCTGAGAACGCTGTCAGCACAGCCTCGACCAACGCTACGGGGAACACGGCTGGATGCGATCCGGCAGCACCCAGCCCACCTTTGTGCCGCATGATGCGGAAGACAGAATCCGGGATGCGGTGGCTTTGGATTTCGTTGCCGGTTCCGGTTTTGGCGTGGACGGTGCCGTCGGCTCCGCGCAGCCCACCGCCGCCGAGGGTTTCGCCCGCGTGTTTGGACGGGATCGTCTTGTGCGGTTTGCGGGGCGCGCGGTTGAAGTGGAAAATAAACTCGTGCGATGGGGCCAGGCGGCCGTTCCAGTCGCCCGGCAAGCCCGGACCCTGATCCCACACATACCAGCCAAACCGTCGCCAGCCAGAGCCGCGCATCCATTCCACCCATCCTTCCCAATAGGGCTGCCATTCGCTGTCGCGATGTACGAGGCCAAGGTTGACCAGCAGTTGCGCCTCGGCCGTGACCGGCGCTGCGGTGAACACGCCCTGCATCAGCGCATCCCAATCGCCGACCTTTTCCTTGGCCGCGCCATAGTCGCGCTGTTGGGCGTAGGGTGGCGAGGTGAAAATCAACTTAACCTGTTCGCCCTGCATCAGCCTCGCGACGGCGGTGGGATCGGTGGCATCGCCGCAGCACAGCCGGTGTTTGCCCAGCGCCCAGATGTCGCCCGGCTTGGTGATGGGTTCGGCGGGTGGATCGGGGATGGCATCAGCCGCATCGTCGTCGATCACCGTCCTGTCGTCGTCGCCCGCGTGCAGCAGAGCGTCCAGTTCATCCTCCGGAATCCCGATCAGCCCGAGGTCGAAATCCTCCGCCAGCAGCGCCTGCAGTTCCTGTAGGAGCAGGGCCTCGTCCCAGCCGCCCAGCTCGGTTAATTTGTTGTCGGCGATGCGATAGGCCCGGCGCTGCGCCTCGGTCAGATGGTCCAGAATGATCACCGGTGCTTCGGACAGGCCAAGATGGGCCGCCGCCAGGACGCGACCATGGCCAGCAATCAACTTGCCATCGGCGGCCACCAGCACCGGCACGGTCCAACCGAACTCGGCCATGCTGGCGGCGATCTTGGCCACCTGACCGGAATCGTGGGTCTTGGCGTTCCGGGCGTAGGGCCTCAGCCGAGCGAGGGGCCAGTACTCGATCCGGCCCGGCAGGATTGGCACATTCATGCCGCCAGCCTCTTGGCCTTCAGCTCGGCGAAGGTTTCATCGGTTTCGGCTAGGACAGCGTTTGCGCCGGTGAACTGTTGCCAGCGCTCGATGGCCACGTCAACGTAAGCCGGGTTCAACTCGATCCCGAAACAGACGCGCCCGGTCGTTTCCGCCGCGATCAGCGTGGTGCCGGATCCCATGAAGGGTTCATACACCGCCTGACCGGGGTTGGAATTGTTCAGCATCGGGCGGCGCATGCACTCGACTGGCTTCTGGGTGCCATGCACGGTGGCCGCATCCTGGTCCTTGCCGGAAATGTGCCATAGTGTCGTCTGCTTGCGATCCCCGGCCCAATGGCCCTTGCCGGTCTTCTTGACAGCATACCAGCAAGGTTCGTGCTGCCAGTGATAGTCGCCCCGGCTGAGTACCAGCCTGTCCTTGGCCCAGATGATCTGCGAGCGGACGTTGAAGCCCGCCGCCACCAGGCTCTCGGCCACAGTCGAGGAATGCAGCGCGCCATGCCAGACATAGGCCACGTCGCCGGGGAACAGCGCCCATGCCTCACGCCAGTCAGCGCGGTCGTCGTTCAGCACCTTGCCGGTGCGTTTGGTCTTGGCTGCACCCGCTTGGTTGCGCCAAGAAGGGTCATATTCCACACCGTAGGGTGGATCGGTCACCATCAAGAGCGGCCGCACATCGCCGAGCAGCCGCCCGACCACATCGGCGGACGTGCTGTCGCCACAGATCAGCCGGTGCGATCCAAGCTGCCACAGGTCACCCGCCACCGACACTGGCGTGACCGGTGGTGCGGGAATGTCATCCTCACCCTCGACGGCACCACCTTCCGCTTGATCCGGATCGCGCAGCAAGGCGTCTAGATCCTCGTCGGCGATGCCCAGCAGCGACAAGTCGAAATCCTCGGCTAACAGCCCCGCGATCTCGTCGCGCAGCATCGCCTCGTCCCAATCGCCCAACTCGGTCAGTTTGTTGTCGGCGATCCGGTAGGCCCGGCGCTCGGCTTCGTCGAGGTGGCCGAGCCGGATCACCGGCACGTCGGTCAGCCCCAGCATCGCGGCCGCCAGGACTCGACCATGCCCCGCGATCAGCTCGCCATCGTCGGCCACCAAACAGGGCACGGTCCAGCCGAACTTGGCCATGCTGGCGGCGATCTTGGCGACCTGGTCCGTGCCGTGGATCTTGGCATTGCGCGCATAAGGGCGCAGCCGATCGAGAGGCCAAGTCTCGATCTGGCTCGGTGCAAAGACCAGGTCCATGGGGCGGTTCTCAATTTGGGCAGGGCGAATACGACGATGCGAGAGGCCAACAATGGCCACGGCAGAATGTGGATCCGCGATGTGGGGGAAAACGAAAGCGCCCGAGAGGTGTATCCTCCGAGCGCTATTCTTCGATGGTCAATAGGTAGGTCAAGGGGGGCAGCTTTGTCAAATGGAAAAATGAAGTGGAATCAAGGCATATCGCCCAACGGCTATGCCGAGCCGGACTTCATGGGATGAGAGGTCAAACAGTACGGTGTGGGTGATTTCACGAAGTATGCCGCAAAAAGCTCTGTCACACTGATGACGCCAGAACCGACCTGCGGGATCTATCGTGACGAAGGCGTGGACGTGTTTCTGCGCATGTTCGGCTACTCGGACAAGGCCGGGAACGAAAGCCGGATCAACTTCGGCGGCATCTACACGATTGACCGAGATTTCCACGCGGACACAGGCTTCGCCCTGCGCATGACCGGCTTTGATGCTGTGACAGGCAATATCACCGACGTGGACGGGGCGATCATGCTCATGGACCGCGACGAGACGATAGCGGCCTCATGGGGCTTCAAAGGCATCATGGCGCACTAGAACCACTTTAGTCATCGAGGGCCGATACCCAGACCTCTGACATGGGCGCATCCGCAAGATCGTAACGGATCGTGCCGCGATCTCCAAAATACCCGGTGATCATTATGCCGTCATAGCCGCGCGGTCCAGTTGGCTGAGTGTATACGCCCCACGCACACTTCTTGCCTTTACCCCCGGGCCCACCACGGCCCGGGGCACTGGCGGGGCCGGGTTGCCCCCCATTGCTCACAAGCCCGATACCGCGTCCGATTGTTAGGGGATCCGGGGCGCCGATAAGCCAATAGTCAATGAAGATATTTCCACCATCGCCGCCACTGGTCTGATGCCCGGCCCCGCCTCTTCCACCGCGATCGCCGCCGCAACCGTTGTTGCAACTCGCCCCACGTCCTCTGGCGCCGTCTCCCGCTGCGCCCGAACCGCCACCGATACCGCCAGAAGCGTCGATGATGAGATCGATGGCACTTTCAAGCCCCATCCGAATCTGGATATTCACACCGCTACCGCCGTTTTTTCCGGGGCGTGCGTTAAAACCGACGGTCGCCTCGAACTGTACGTCCCGGCATTGTCCTTTCGGATTGCGCCTTTTTTTGGCGGGGTCCGTAACGGTTGTACCTTCTTCGCCTCGGGCGCTGATCCTGACACGACGGCCAAAGTTCGCCCGAAGGATATGCGCCCTCCATTGGCCGAAGTGGCTGGGCACAATCAGCGTGCTGTCATCCTCCATGGTGAGATCCCCAATAATAATGAACTGCTCAGCGTCGGTCAGTGTCCTGACCTCGTTAGCAGCGATGGTCATACCACCGACAGTGCGCAAGGCGCTTCGCGTATTCGGGGGCAGCTCTTGGGAAATTTGAGACGTCATGATTTCCTCCAAAACAAAAAGGCGTCCGTCGGACGACATTTCGACCGACATTCCCCAAGTGGCCTGTCGTCTGACAAAAGGATTGCCTGAAGAGGCCAGCAGATCAAGCATTTTTGGCTCTGGGTGATGCCTGCGGTCAGCCGAGCGCCCTGAGTTTGGCTTCCACAAGGTGGCTTCCGCAAACTGGCTCAGGTGGATTCCGCAAAAGAATCCAACGGGGCCAGATCGTGATTTGCTAAGTAGCTGAAATACAAACGTTTACTCGACTGTCTTCCACAAAGTGGATTCAGCCTGGATTCCCCGGTGAAACTGCCTGCCGCTAGCGAAATGCCGCGCTGCGCCCCCCCGCATACGTTTGTGGCCGGGGAGGAACCATGCCAGGGGGGCTTAGCGTCGTGATCGGCCCAGAACCGACATCCAGCGGCAACATACCTAGGCTCCAGACTCATTGATTTAGAGCCAGAACAGGACGGTTGCTGCAAGCGCGATGGCAGAGAGGAAAACCTTGGGGCAGCGATCATAGCGGATCGCGACACGACGCCAGTCCTTGAGGCGGCCGAACATAATCTCGATCCTGCTGCGCCGCTTTTAGCGACGCTTGTCATATCTGATGGGCTTGTCACGTGACTTCCGCCCGGGGATGCAGGGCTTTATTTCTCTGTTCATAAGGGCCTCGCGGAACCAGTCCGCGTCATATCCCCGATCTCCTAGAAACCAATCGGCGGATGGCAGGCTGCTCACCAGAGCCCTGGCCCCGGCGTAATCACTAACCTGACCGGCGGTCATGAAGAACCGGATCGGGCGCCCTTTGACGTCGGTGATGGCATGTAGCTTCGTGTTCATGCCGCCTTTCGTCCGCCCGATCAGCCTGCCACGCCCCCCTTTTTTAGCTGCGGTGCGGTCCATCAGACCGGACTTTCGCTGCAATAGCAGGAACAGGTGATGGGCGAATTTACACAATGCGGACAAAGCTGCTATCCTTCGAGTGTCGGCTTCCGCTCAATGTGCAGAAACGATGGTTTTCTTTGGGGACAGAAACGTATCAGTTTTGACCGAAGATCAAAATTCTTTCGGCCTGGGGTGACTTGCTTTAAGCTATGAATAGCGAGAGAGGCTTGGTTGTGGCTGACCGTGAAGCAGAAGAAGACTCGAAAGGGAAGTTCAAGCCAGGTTGGTTCTGGACGACAGTGGCGTTCGTCCTGGGCTTGGCAGCCAGCTCGGTTGGTATTGGCGAAAAGGTTTACGCTTGGTGCTGCGCGCCTCCCGAAGACGCGCCTGCTATAGCTGCCTCCTATATCGCGATGCCGCTCACCCTCGTTGATGGAGAAGCGGAGTCTTCGGAAGACCTCGCGGTTCTCGCGGGGTTTAAGGTTCTACGAACTGATGTACTGACCGAGGCAATTCAAGACGAAACTGATTATTCTGCGGTTCTTCTGGAGAGTATAAACGCCCGCCTTACCGCGGAACAAATTTGCCCGGAGCGTGGCTGTGTGTCCGAGTACAAGCGCTACATCCTCGGCCTAGTCGTGAAGAACCACGGCCATGTTCCGGTGCAATCTGGCAACCTATCCGTCGAACGATTTGAGCTTGACCGTACTACACGAGAGATATTTCAGTTTCACTATGGATACGAACTCATACAGGATGGATGCCTATATGAATACGAGGGCGGTGATTGTGTACTAGAGGTCGGCGATGTGCTCCCGGAACATAACGACATTGCACTACCTGATCTTGGACCTGGTGAAGCCGTTGTAGTCCCTATGGCTATGATCATGACGCCAGACAAACAGATACTGGATTTTTGGATGCACTATCTCGTTGGACCAGCAACCTTACCCAAGAGCCTAAGAATCGAGTATGGCGTTGGCCAGGATATCGAAATTGAAGTCCGGGAACCGCTAAAGTCAATTTATCGTCTCGACTTCGATGCTATGATCTGGGGGCTTGGTTAGCCAATCTGAATGAACCGCCACTTGTTTGCCGGAGACCCAGAAGTAAGGATGCTGGGTTTTGGAAAAGAACAAATGCGGAAAAAAATATTCACCAGATGTGCGGGAACGTGCTGTGCGGATGGTATTTTGGTCAATCCACGAGAGATCTTTAACCTACTCCAATGCTGGACTTATGTAAAAAATGTCTATTTAATGAGGTCGGGCCTATTTCCGTCGCATTGCCACAAGCTTTCAAATCCATCGAAGTTGTGGCCGACTTCATAGTCATTGGCCATAAACTTTCCGCTTGAGAACTTGCTGCCCGATACTTCGGCCGCTTGTCTCAAGGAAGAGCCAGAGCAATATAGCCGAGCATCGACTCTTTGCCATATCATATTGCATTCGCGAGGCATTTTTTCATCAAGCGTTCCAGCGTCAGGCAATTCTGGATTGTATTGCACCCAAATTTGCATCTCTACAGCATCGCGCTCAACCCCTTCGATTTCCAGTTTTGAAATCGTTAGATCACTTGGAATATCCGCGCCGCCAGACCCGTCAACAACAGCTCCAAACTCAACATTGACATCTATCAGAGAAATTGTCGCGACTTCATTACCGCTGCACTCTCCTTCTACATTGAAGTTGATATGCGAAATAAACTGTCCATCTAGGAAACCTTCTGGGCCCTGCGAGAAATCTCCATCGATGGCTTGTGCGAATGCCAGTATGCGAAAACGATTCTCGTTGCCGTCGAATCCAATCCGTTGGTTGCTTTCGTCTGAAAGCACCAGCGTCTCCAGCGTATCATCGGACAATACTTGCTCGATGTATGAATACACATCCACGCCCCGCTCGAATGGAACACTATGGGCCATTCGATCACGGACAATGTCGAAGATGAACTCTTCGGTTGGTTGCCATTGAAAGGCATATCTCTCCCACAAAGGCCGCCAACCAGCAAAGCTGTGTGGAACAAACACTAGCCGAGGCTTCTCTAAGGGGGTCCCTAAAAAGTCAACTATTGCGGGTTTGTCATCAAGTAGACGGAAGCCGCCTGGATCACGTTCAGTCTCTTTGTAAGTCGCTACAATATTACCGTTCGACATCTGCGCCCAGATTCCATCTCCCTGATACTCGAAATAATCCTCATTGCTCTTTTGAGAGCGTATTATAATGGAATCATAGCTTTCAAAGAGCAGGCGAATTTTGGTACCGGAATGGCTCGGGTTTCCGGCCCCAAATACACTTACGTACATTTCATCAAGGTTGGGAAATGCCCCGTTCAAACCGCACTCTCTGCTGTCAAGCTTGATGTCTAGAATGCCGCCTTGCGGAGGAATGGGGTCATTAATCCAGCCCTGAATGTCCGCGTTTAGCTGCTTGTTTTCAGCGACGCTTAACCCTTGTCTAAGGCGAAGTGTGAATGATCGAGTGATCGGTTCTAATATTTCAAAAGTAAGAACTCCGTTACTCTCCGAAACTACTGCTTCGTATGCGCCACTCAGGGCAATCGCGTTTGGCTCACGCGTCTTACAGCCCATTGAGAACGCTGCATAAGAATGCCTCATCCCAGCCAGCTCGCTTGAGTTTGATGCTGAGAGAGCCTTTGGATGTGTCGCGTCGGACGAC
>NZ_VSJK01000027.1 GCF_008085915.1 Oceaniovalibus sp. ACAM 378
TCAAGGTCAGGAAATTCGCGGCACTGCCCTGCCCGGGCCCCGACATCATCCGGACCCCCCGTTCGGGATGGGCGGCGGCAAAGCTGTTCACCAGATCAGGAGTAGAGTCGCGCGATCCGTCGTCCCCCACCAGCAGCGTCCAGTCGTCATGGTGCTGGTCAATGAAGGAATTCAGCTGATCGGGCAGATAGGCGGCGCCGTTGTAAGTGGCCAGCAAGATGCGCACGGACCCGTGTGCGGACAGCCGCGCGCCCCGGTTCGGCCTCTTGTCTGGTCCCCTATCCGGCCTCACATCTGGGCCCATAATTGGCCTTGTAATTGGCCTGTCGGCACGCTCGTTCATCGCCTGCCCTTTCTACCGGCCATCGCCCTGTGGTGCCGCTGGTCACCCTACCGTGCATCGGGCGCGGCGCCACTGGTCATCGGCCGTCATCTTATGTTACTTACCGCCAGCATTTCCATCATTTGACCGAGGCTGTTTTGAAGGCTCCCCGCCCCCAGGCACCTGCCGCCCCGACGGCAGAATCCGATACCCCCGCCGCCTCAGGCCCCGGGTCCGCTTTTGGATCGGGCAGCCCGGCCTCTCTGCGCGACGTATCTGCCACAACCCGCCCCCCCGCGCCAGAGCCCGACAGCAGCGCGGACCCCGACAGCGAAGCGGCAGCGCAGGCCCGGCTTGACGCGACACGCCGCGAGCGGCTGGAAATGGCGCAGCGCAAGGAAGAGATCAAAGCGATCAAGATGCGCAAGGAGCTGGATGCGCTGGAAGCGATGGTCGCCAAGGATGACGGTGACGACGACGGCCCGCTGCGCCCCGCTGCGCCCACCGGCAAGCCGGAACCGGAGCCGATCATCGCCGCCCCGCCGGTTGGCAAGGCACGCGCGAAACGGCGCCACTGGGGCGCGCTGATCAGCTTTGCCGTGATGGTGATTGTGCCGGTCATGGTCTGCGTCTGGTATCTGAACCAACGCGCCGCGCCGCGCTATGTGTCGCTGGCCGGGTTTTCGGTGCGCACCGAAGAAGTCGGATCGTCAATCGAACTGCTGGGCCAGGTGGCGCAGATGTCGGGATCATCCTCGTCGGATACCGATATCCTGTACCAGTTCATCCAGAGTCAGGAACTGGTCAGGAAGGCCGACGCGGTGCTGGATCTGCGCGCGCTCTGGGCCAAGGGCGACCCCGACACCGACTTTGTCTTTGCCTATCATCCGCCGGGCACGATCGAGGACCTGGTGACATACTGGGGCCGCATGGTCGGGGTCTATTCCGACAGCGGCACCGGGCTGATCGATCTTGAGGTACAGGCCTTCACCCCCGAAGACGCCACCCGCATCGCGCAGTTCATCTATGACGAGAGCACGCTGATGATCAACCGGCTGTCGGCCATCGCCCGTGACGATGCCACCGGATATGCCCGCGAAGAACTGGAAAGTTCGGTCGAAGAGTTGAAAATCGCCCGCGCGGCGCTGACCCGGTTCCGCAACGAGACCCAGATCGTCGATCCCGCCGCAAGCATCCAGAGCCAGATGGGCATCCTGTCGTCGTTGCAGGGCCAGCTGGCGCAGACGCTGATCGATCTGGACATCCTGATGCAAACCACCAGCGCCAGTGATCCACGCGTCGTGCAGATCCGCCGCCGGGTCGAGGTGATCGAGGCGCGGATCGCCGAAGAGCGCAAGAAGCTGGGCATCGGTGTGCGCGGCGAAACCGGGACGGATGTCCCCGAAGGCGAAGCCTTTGCCGATCTGGTGGGGGAATACGAACGCCTGCTGGTGGATCAGCAGTTCGCCGGCGAATCCTATACCGCCGCCCGCGCCACCTATGAATCCTCGCTGGCCGAGGCGCGGCGGCAAAGCCGCTATCTGGCCGCCCATGTGCACCCGACAACGGCGGAATCGGCCAGGTATCCGCAGTTCTATCAGACCAGCGGTTTGGTGATGCTGTTCTCTTTCCTGGCTTGGGCATTGATCGTGATGATCGGCTATGCTCTGCGCGACCGGCGCTGACGGGGGGCGGGCATGATCGTGCTGCGCAATCTGACCAAGGAGTTCCGCATGGCCGGCACCCGCAAGGTGGTGGCCCGCAACCTGAACGTGACCTTTCCTACCGGCGTGTCGGTGGGGCTGCTCGGGCGCAACGGCGCGGGCAAGTCGACCCTGCTGCAGATCATCGCCGGCTCCGTCGCCCCCACCTCGGGCGAAGTCCTGAGCGACGGCGACATTTCGTTTCCCGTGGGACTGGCCACGTCGATGCACCCCAATATGACGGGCGCACAGAACACCCGGTTTGTCGCGCGCATCTATGGTGTCGACACCGACGAGCTGGTTGAATTCGTGCGCGACTTTGCCGAACTGGAGGGACATTATCACCTGCCCGTGCGCACCTATTCCTCGGGGATGCGGGCGCGGCTGTCTTTCGGCATCAACATGGGGCTGAAGTTCGACACCTATCTGATCGACGAGGTGACGGCGACCGGCGACGCCGCCTTCCGCGGCAAAAGCGAGGCGCTGTTTCAGGACCGGTTGCGCGATTCGGGCGCGCTGTTCGTCAGTCACAGCATGGGGACGATGAAACGCATGTGCGAGGCGGGCGCCGTTCTGGAGAACGGCCATCTGACCTATTACGATGACATTGACGAAGCCATCGCCCAGCACGAGGAAAACATGACCCGCAAACCCGACAACGCCGCGGACGAGTTGCAGCGATGACCCCGGTTGCCCTCCCGGCTCCGGGCCAGAACAAACCCCGGAGCCGCCTGTCATGACCATGGACACGACCCCGCCCGGCCCGGCCGGCCCGTCCGGGGAATTTGCCGCGCCACAGCGCCCCGGCTACCAGACCGGCGGGCGCGATGGTGACAGTCTGGACCGCGACACGGCGCTGCGAACCGTGCGTCAGCGTCTGCCGCGGCTTGCCAGCCTGCGCACCATCGCAGCACTGATCCTGCGCGAGATCGGCACCTCCTATGGCCGCTCCCCGGGCGGGTTCCTCTGGGTCTTCGCCCAGCCGATCCTCGGCATCGGGGTGATGGTGGCGGTCTTTTCCACCGGGTTCCGCACCCCCTCGCTTGGCACCAGTTTCGCGGTGTTCTTCGCCTCGGGGTTTTTGCCCTATATGATGTTCACCGCCGTAACCGGATCGGTGACGGGATCGGTGGGTGCCGCACGCAACCTGCTGGCCTATCCCCGCGTGACCTTCATGGATGCGATTCTGGCGCGCTATTTTCTGGCGGTGATGGTGCAACTGGTGGTCAGCGCGGTCATTCTGGGGGTGATCCTCGGCATTCTTTATCCGCAGAACTACCTCGGGATCGGACCGATCCTGAACGCCTATGTGATGGCCGCCGCGCTGGCGTTGGGAATGGGCATCCTGAACTGCGTTTTGACGCTGTATTATCCGGTCTGGGGCACGGTCTGGTCGGTGGCCACCCGACCTCTGGTCATCCTGTCGGGGGTGATCCTGCTGCACGACCGGATTCCCATGCCCTACCGCGAATGGCTGGAATGGAACCCGCTGGTCCATGTTGTCGGCGCATCGCGCACCGGGTTCTATTACAGCTATCGCGGCGAATACGTCGACACCGTCTATGTCTATATGTTCGCAGCGATCACCGGCACCGTGGGGCTGGTGTTCCTGCGTCGCTACTATCGCGAAAGCATGGAGCGCTGACACGGGCTTCCGGCCGAACGCGCCCCGGCCGGTTGTCGCAGCCGGGGCCTACAGTCAGTCTTCGCTGCCGTCGGGATCTTCGGCGGGAGTGCCTGTGGGTTTCTGGGCCGGGTTCCTGGCCGCTGAGCCCCCTGCCCCGCCGCCATTGAAGCCCTGCCAAGCACGTTTGGCCGGGTTCACCCAGCGGTCGGCAAAATTGCGCGCCAGTTCGTCCGGATGATCGACGGCCAGCTTGCGGATGAACCCGATCGCATTGCCCGGACCATCGGCGACGATGCGCGCCAGATCCTCGCGGATATCGTCCAGATCACAGACCGTGTCACGGTCGAACAACGCGGTCAGGCCGATCCTGTCCAGCCGGTTCAGCGCGCGTTGCTCGATCTTCTCGAGTTCGACCTTGTCGCGCCGGGTCTGGCGGGTCTTGATATGGTCGATCTCGGCCAGAGCCTGTTCGCCGAACTCCGGCGCGACGCCGGGGGCGATATGTTCGATGGCCCGGCTCATGGCCTTGCGCCAGTCGGCCAGCAGCGCCTTTTGCGGCATGATCAGGATCTTTGCATCCTGCGGCGCATGGTGCAGTGCATGCACCAGCATCAGCGCATCCCCCACCGCAAACAGCCCGCGCCGCCCGGAGTTCCAGCGGTCCTTTGTGTTGGACGCCCGGGTGGAATACGACAGGGCGACGGAATGGGGATCGCGGATACAGGCGATGGCGGGCGCATTGTCCAACTCGGCCAGTACGCCGTTCAGGCGATAGAAATAGGTCGGTGTCTTGTTGCCATAAAGCCGGATGCGATCCCGGTTCGCGGTGACGGCGGCGACCGAACTGTCATTCCAGCGGTCGTTGACCGGCGTCAGGAAGGCATCGGGAATATCCAGCGTGGAATGGTCGGTGCTGATCGTCATCACCTCCTGCCCGCAATGCAGCGGTTCCACAGCCGAAATATAGCGCGCGACCGCCGAAGTGCCGCCGCGCGGCATGCCGAACACGATGAAGTCAAGTTTCCTGACCAACAGATATCTCCTTGCAGGAACGGATCAGGTCCGCCGCCACGGTGGTGTGCCCGGTCGGGCGAAAGGGGGGCCGCGCCGGTGGCGCGGCTCCCGGATTTGGGCCCTGATTGGGGCCCGGGACGGTCTGCGGCCCGACCTGAAAATCAGGGCGCCGAAGACCCGGCACTTACGCCTTGGGGGTAATGACCCAGCCGCTTTCAGTCAGCGACTTGAGGGCCTTTCTGGCGGTCCGGGTCATTTCCGGCTTGGCGGCCTTCCAGGCGGCCTTGCGCTCTTCGGCGGACATCTTGGGTTCGCCCTTGCCGGTGGCGCCGCGGGCCTGCCACAGCGCCTTGGCCAGATCACTGGCCATTTTCTGCTCGGGGCCGCGTTCCTTGCGGGCCGCCCCGGTGTTTTCGGAAGTATCCATATCTTCGGGAGCATCCATGGGAAAATCCTTTGTAGGTGACTTGGGGTTGCGGATATCGGGCCGGATCAGGCGGCCGTTTCCCTGCCGATCTTTTGGACGATGGTCTTGTGGGCGTCCCACACTTCGGTCATCGGGACTTCGTCGGTAATACCGCCCGACAGGCTGTCCCACAAGGCGGCGTTGCCAATGCAGCGGTCCATGATCCCGGCCAGTTGGGTCGCCGATCCGGGCAGGAAGGTCAGGCCGTCGACCCCGTCGGCGATCCGTTCGGTCAGCCCCCCGGCGCGGGAGGAGATCACCGGACGGCGCGCGTCCCAGGCCTCGGACACCACCAGGCCAAAGGTTTCGGGCCAGACCGACGGCATCACCACCCAGTCGACCGTCGTCATCAGGTCAAACACGTTGTCGCGCGAATAGGCCCCCGCCTCGGTGATCTTCAGGTTCTTCTTGGCGCCTTTCAGGATCTTGTCGACCTTGGCGACGTAATCCTCGCTGGCATATTGCTTGTTGCCGCCGAAAATCCTGATCTCGACCGGCTTGGTCTTGCTGACCGCGACCGCGGCGCGCAACAGCACATCGATCCCCTTGGCATCGACGAACTGGCCGAAGAAACCGAACACGTTCAGATCGGCCGACCGGGTCGGCGTCCAGCCTTCGGGGCGGCGCGGGGTGTGACCATTGGCGATCACGCTGATCCGATCAGCCTCGATCCCCCAGTCGACATAGCGCGACCGCAGATATTCGGACGGGGCGATGAAATGATCGACCAGATCAAAGGCGCGGCGGAACACCCGGCGGCGCAGGATGAAATCATCGGTGGTGTGGTCGGGAAAGCATTTGACGCATTGATCCGGCGCGGTGTCATGGCAGATCGCGCCTTCGTGATAGCGGAACAACTGCCCCCGGGAATAACAGATCGGCAAGTATTCGTGCAGGGTATAGATGATCTTGACCCCCGGCAGCACCTTGCGCGCCAGTTGCAGGAACTCCAGCCCCACCCACAGGGAATGGTGGATGTGGATCACATCGGGGCGGTGCTGTTCCAGAAAATGGCGCACCGCCTTGTTGCGCCGCTTGTCATAGATCAGGTGATAGAATTCGACGAACCGCTGTCCGGGCAGCAGATATTCGTGATCACCGTCGGGCAGCGCGGTGATGCTGGCGCCGGTCTTGGCGTATTGCGGAAAGATATTGGCGTCGATCGCCGCCAGCATCACCGGATCCGTATCCGGATCGGCGCGGGCCACATCATGCAGATCCTTGGCGACGTATTGCGCGCCGCCTTTCATCACCGATGGATGATAGAGAGACACCGTGAGGTATTTCATGAGCAGGCTCCCGGGGTCACTCAGAGAAGGGACAGATCGGCCGACTCGTCCGAAAGCAGATCGGAGTCGGCGAATTTCTGCGAATAAAGCGCACGGTTCAGCCACATGAAGCTGCGCACATGGGCCGGTTTCGCCTTGCCCACGCCCTCCATGTGAATCCAGCGCGCGGTGTTGTCGATCACGATGTCACGGCCCTGTCCGCGCAGCGCCAGACAGAAATCCGCATCCTCGTAATAGGCGAACAGATAATCGATCGGCAGCCCGCCAACGGCGTCGAACACCGTCTTGCGGATCTTCCACAGGGCCGCGCTGGCCAGCACCGGCTGACCGGCGATCGCGGCCAAGGTCGGTGCGATGATATCGGCGGCGTCGTCCACGTGATGGGTCAGCCCCTTGCCGAAATGTTCGACCCGGAGCACCGGCGCCGACACCCCGCTCCGGGCATTGAAGGCCAGGTCGGCCGTGGTGTACATGCCCGAATGCATCAGCATGCCGTCGCCGTAATACAGCAACGCCCCGTGCAGATCCTCGCCCGGATCGGAAAACAGAAAATCCGTGCCCCGTTCAGGCGCGGTTTCCGGCGGGAAGATGTCGGGGTTCATGAAGATCAGGATCTCGCCCCGGGCGATTTCGGCACCGTGGTTGTTGCCGGCCGAGAACCCCGAATTGCCCGAACACAGGTGCAGCGACAGCGGGATATCGTGAATCTGGCAAAAGGCGCCGAGCTGTTCGACCAGCAGTTGCGCCCCCGCCAGTTCATTGCCGATCACGATCACCTCGGTTTCGCCGTCCCGGGTCAGGGCCTCGGCCAGACTGTCGAGCTGAATCAGCAGCATCTCGGCCTTGCGGTGCAGCGTGATGATGATGCTGCGCGCCACCGGGGCCTGCGCGCGGTGTTGAAACGCCGCGCTAAAGGTCAGACCGTCCAGATATTCCCCCCAGATTTCGGCATACTGGGGATACAGTGCCTGCGCATGGGACAGGGTGTTGCCCACCGGCTGATCGGCCAGAACCGCGCAGGCACTCAGCGACCGGGTGAGAAAACTGTCGATCGACAGCCAGCGCATCGCCGGCTCGTCATACATCTTCTTGTCGTTGATCAGGATACGCACGCCGGAATGCAGGATCAGACCGTCGATCTTGAGCAGCGCCAGATACCCCGAGTCCTGCTGCGTGTCGCCGGTCACCGCCGTCACGTCGGCGCGTTCGTACCAACAGGGCGTCACCTCGCCCAGATCATAGCGTATATAACCGACTTCGACCGTCACATGGAAACTGTGGATGAGCCGCCGGTCGGCCCAGCCCGCCAACTGAATATGGCCGCGGTCGGAACAGAAAACAGCCTCGAGCCGGATGTAATCCTCGGCCTTGATGCCGCGCATCTCGTGCTGGCCATAGCGGGTGAAATGTTCGTTCAGATTGGCGTCGGCATCGGCATCGGTGCCGAAACGCTCGGCCAAATCGCCATTGCCCTCGGCATAGCGGCCGTGAAGGAAGGTGGTCTTCATGTCAGGCTCTCAGTCTTGGGCGCGGGCGCAGGCATGGCCGCAATCCGGGGATCGGTGGTCACGTCAGGGGGCGTCGCAATCTACGCCTTGTCGTCCAGAATGCTATTCGTCTCAAGACGAAATGCGCGCCCTTCCCCGAAACCGACGCTATAGAAGTGGTCGCGTGCATCGGCGAAGGCCTCGCCCTCGATCGCGGCGCCGACATCCTTGTGCTGCATCAGATAGCTCTCTTCGTCCAGCGGCGCGGGAAATGGCATGCGCCCCTCGAATATGCCCGACTGAGCGTAATGATCCAGCGCCGAGGGCACCAGCCCTTCTGCGATGGCGGCCGCCACATCGGGATAGCGGTTGAGATACCAAAAGTCCGAGAACGACCCGTCAAGCGCGGCTTTCAGAATATCGCGCAGGGTGCCCCGCGGCAATGTCACGGTCTTGCCGGCTCCGGGGTCGGCAGCCATCACATTGCGCAGCACCAGCAAAATGTCCTGAGGGTCCATCCGGAAAATTCCTTCTTTAAAAGGATATATTCAGCTATAAATATCAGTATGCCAAGACCCGCGCAGGGCGCGATGGCGCAGATTTCCTCTAAAAGGCGGGACGGAAAAACAAAAGCAAAACCACGCCCGTGCCACCCCGGAGTTGAACTTCCCTTTCAGATGGGGTTGGTCATCGGGAAACCATGCGCAAGGCGCGCTGTTTTGCAACAACGGACAATTGAGGAAAATCACAACCCATGACAGAAATCGTCTATATTCTCGGCTCCACGCGGTCGGGCACTTCGGCCCTGCGCAACGGGCTGGGTGAAACGCGGTTTTCGGGCTATGGCGAGGGGCATATCGTGCCGATCCTCGACGATCTGCTGAGCTCGGTGCGCAAGCACAAGAAACAGGGGCTGGGCGCCGCCGTTTCGGGCAATGGGATGAGAGAGTTGCGCGAGAACGTGCTTCTGCGGCATCTGTTTCACGGCTATGAGCAATATCTGGTCAACCAGATCGGCAGCCGTCACCTGATGGACAAGACGCCAACGATCACGCCGATCCGCATGGCGCCCGACCTGAATACCTTTCACCAGAACCCCCGTTTTATCCACTGCGCGCGGCGTCATGTGGATAATGTGCAATCAAAGGTTAAGAAATTCACCGACCGCAGCCTGGAACAGCATTGCCGTGAATGGGCCGATTGCAACCGGGCCTGGCTGGACACCCGCGACCGGCTGAACGGTAATTTCATCGATTTCGATTTCCACGATCTGGCCACGGACCCCGAGCGTATTTCAGCCCTGATCGGCACATATCTTGAATTGAGCGAGGCCGACACCGCTGCCCTGGCCGCCTATCTGATCGCCAAACGCCCCCAGGCCAGCGCCGACCGCGATCTGACCCAGTTCCTGCGCCTGTCAGAAATGGATTGGTCGGACGAGGAAAAAGCGACCTTCACCAGAATCTGCGGCCCCGTGGGCGAGGTGCTGAATTACGGCATGGAAGATTATTACGCCTGATCCTTCAGCCCGATTGCAGTCAGGCAGTGTCCGGACTAATGATCCCCAATACGACAGAACATCGGGACCGGCATGACGACCTATATCTGCGGCGGATCGAATTCAGTGCGCCGGGGGGGATGGGTTCATCACTTCGACGTGGCATCCGACAATATCTCTATCGGCGCGTCGACATCTATCATGGGCGCTTACCGGGTGATGTTCTGTCGCGATGTTGCGCCCGGTGATACCGTTATTTGGGAATATGCCCTGAACGACGCGAACCAGGCGCTCGGGCGTGGGCGTGCCTATACTGTCGACTATCTCTTGGCCTATTGCGAGGCAATCATCCGCCATTGCGCCGAACGCGGCGCGCGGTTCATTGCCATCGTGCTTACGCCACGCCCCCATGAACGGCTCGACAAGCGGGATCCCTATCGCCGCAAACTCATCCCCCTGCTGCGCCATTACAAAATACCGTTTGTTGAGGTTTCGCAGGAAATGCGCCGCAAGATGGCTGTGGAAAAGCTGCCTGACGATGTATTCTTCGATGATTTTCACTATAAAGAAGATCACCGGATCGTGAAACACACGGCCCGCCGTGCCAAGCGGTTTTGCGATGCCCCCTTCGTCCCGGTCGACCCGACAATCGAGCCGCTTCTGATCACACCGGGCCGTCGGCTTGATCTGCTTACGGGGTTTCGCGACGCTGCCCCCCGATCTTTCTCGAACCGGCTTTTGACGATTGACGTTTTTCCCCCTGAAAGTTTGCCACTGCACATTCCAGACATGGAAGCAGGGGGCAGAATTGTGGGAATCTTCATGATCACCACCTCAAATGGCGGAGTTCTGGAATTAAAGATTACCGCGCCGGATGGGAAAGTCTCGTGTTATGATCTCAGCGTCGCCCATAATGAACCCGGCTTCAGCAAACCGGTTTTCAAGATGTTTTCACTTATAAATGCCCTATCGGATCCAGTCGTTTTTTCTCGGGGAGAGAGCATCACTCTTTCAATGTCTACCGGGGCCGGTCTTGCCCTGAATGATACCGGTTTTGCCGAATCTCCGGATACTTTGCCGACGACGATCGAAACCTCCATCGCAGGAATTCTCGTGGAGTTGGAAAGTTAAGGCAGAATGGATATCCTGAACAAGGGATGCCGTGGCGGCGACCGCACCGCGCCTCACAACTTGTAACCGTCGCTTGCTGATCAGGGCAATCTCTTGCGCCTCACCTTCTTGTCGGTCAGCCCAGCTGCACGTTTTGCTTCTTCCTGCAGAACGCCCCCACCATCGGTGGCCTGCCGGATCTCTTCGCTGATCGCCGCAACCAGCACCCGGAGCTGTGCTTCGCTGAACTGGTGAACCGGGGCGGGATCGGGGGCGGAGAATTGCGCCAGCGCCTCCTCGAGGGAGGGCAGGTGATAATGTTCGCCCTCAGGCAGGTGCCGTTCCAGCCCCTTGCGAACGATCAACCCCTGCATCCGTGACAGGAACCGTTCCAGAGCCTCGGGCGGTGCGGCGGGCCGCTCCGAACGCACATCGGGCAGATGTTCGCACAGCGGGTCGCTGATGAACTTGGCCGTTGCCCAGCCGAGCGCATCGCTGAATGCCCGCTGCAAAGCGATTTCGGCATTGGTCATCGACCGGTTGACCTGTTTCACCGATGGCGGGCACAGAGTGCCGTCCGGTATCCCCATCCAGTCTTCAAAGGTCTGCGCCAGCGTCGTCTTGTGCCGGGAGTAATTGCGCACCATCACATCGACATTGTCGAGTTCGCCCAGCCAGGCAAGAAACGCCGACACATTGCCCGGGGTGACATAATCATCCAGAAAACTTGCGAAATCGCCCGTATATCCGCCGCGTTTGACCGACTGCTGATAGCATGACACGGCATGGTCCAGCGGATCGCGGATATACAGCATCACCCGGATGGACGTTCCAGGCAGCCGGCGCTGCAACTTGTCCATGAACCCCTTGGGGCGCATCTTGTTGAAATGGGATTCACTGGACAGCAGCAGCCTGTCGACAGGCACGGTCGCCCCCCCCGTCCAGTCGCCTTTGAGAAGTTGCACCAGACGGGCGGGTGCGGGACCCATGTTACCCGAAGAAATCCCCCCCGCCCGCACCCTTTCGCGTTCCTCTGCAGCCATCGGATAGGCGATGCCATGGCTCGCCAGTTCCTCGATCGAATTGGCCAGGGCAGATTGCAGGAAACTGCTGCCGGTCTTGCCATGGCCGACATGCAGCAGAACTTCGCGGGGGGCGGCGGGCGATGTCATCGCAAATGTCCTTTCGGGAAGTCGGGCCAGAAATCTGATCCGGAAAATTGGGCCAGAGATTCAGACTGGCCGGTCAGGTTTTTTTGTCGCCGCCCTGCGCATCCAGTCTTTCCTGCAGTTCCAGCACCTGACGTTGCAGCGAAAACACCATCTGGAACAGCATCCTGTCGATCTCCCAGGTCGATACATCGCGCCGCTTTTCGTCCGGCACGTCATAGACCATGGGCGGCTGTCCCTGTTGCGCCAGCATCGCGTTCACCGCGGCCAGATCGCCGCCGTATTTCGCCTGAATCTCGATCAGGGCGGCGGCATCGGGCAGCAGTTCGTCCAGCGGCGGCACCGGCTGGCCCTTTTGCTGCAGCACCTTCAGCGGTCCGGCCAGCCGGGTGAATGCGGCGGGCAGGGTCTGTCCTTCCTGCGCACCGTTGAACACCGACCAGGCGGCCAGCAGCCCGTTCGTCGGGCTGTCGTTGGCACGCACCACATCGATCCCGACCAGATCCAGCAGCCCGAAAAAATGCATCGCCACATCGGGAATCGCATCGAAGTTAAAGATTTCAAGCTGCGGAAAGGCCGCCCGCCAGATCTCCAGATCCGGGCCATAGGCGATCCGCGGCTGCCCCTCTGCCCAGTCGCGGAAATTGCGCAACGGCCCGGGGTATGACTTGAACTTCAGACCGAACTGCACATAGGCGCTGCGCGCCCATTTGTCGTGGCGGCGGACATAGACGATGGGGCGGACCGGCACACCGTCTGCCGCCAACTGCTGCATGATCCCAAGCACCCGGTCATGGCGGGTCAGGAACGCCTCGTTGCTCCAGATCACCTGGGTCACGCCCAATTCGCCCTGGCGCTTCAGCTCGGCCAAGATGGTTTGATAGACCTCTTCATTGGTCTCTTCGCGGTTCTTGGCGCGGAAGTATTTATGCGGCGCGCCCTCGGCGCACCAGGGATAGTCGAGGGCACCGGGCACCTTTTCCAGCATCAGCCCGACATAGGCGGCCCGCTGCTCGGCCAGTTGTCCCGCCGCCCGGCGCAGGGTGAACTGAATCGAGGTCGACCCGGTTTTTCCCGCCCCGATATGCAGCACGAGTGTGGGAAACTTCGCCATGTCGGTTCCTTCGCAGCCGGTGTTCGCAACCCCGACCGGATGGAGGGCGGGCACAGGAACGCATAGCACCGGCCTTGGCGGCGGGCAACACTGGCCGGGAGCCAGACAGGGCAGGCGGGCAAGGGCATGAACACCCCGTCAGACGCCCGGTTCAGACGCCCGGCTCAGACAAATGTCACGTTGTCCAGAACCATGCCGAGATTGGTGATCGCGTTCAGCGTCAGGCTGTCACCGGCGCCAAAGCTGAACACCAGATTGCCGTCGGTCACTGCGGCAAGATCCGCCAGCTCCTGCCCGGGCAGGAGCAGATCAGCCTCGATCTCCAGCCTGTCCACAATCAGCGAATAATCCCGGATCACGTCATCGCCGCCGGTAAAGACAAAGACATCCGCCCCCTGCCCGCCGCGCATCGTGTCGTTGGCCGCGCCGCCCTCCAGAGTGTCATTGCCGGCATTGCCCTCCAGGTCGTCGTCACCAGCGCCGCCGATCAGGATGTCATGCCCGTTCAAACCAAAGAGCACATCGTTGCCGGCCCCCCCGTCCAGACTGTCGGAGCCCAGACCACCGTTCAAAGTGTCATCCCCCGCGCCTCCCATCAGGCTGTCGTTGCCAAAGCCACCGTTCAGGAAATCGTCACCATCTCCGCCCAAAAGCGTGTCAAACCCGTTTAGGCCGATCAGGATATCGTCACCGCTCCCGCCCTCCAGACTGTCAAAGCCAAGATCGCCGTTCAGCGTATCGTCGCCGCTCCCGCCCCACGCCACTCCCGACCCGCCGGACCCAACATACCGGGCAGTTTTATCCCCGGCACAGGGCGGCTTTGCCCGCCTTAGAAAATATCCAGATCATCTGCCAGAGCCGCAGGATTGGTCAGTCCGATGATCGTCAGACTGTCGTGTGTGCCGAAATGCAGCACCGTATTGCCGTCAACCACGACGGCCCCCGCCAACACCTGTGCCACGCTGCGCGCGCCCCCGCCCCACAACCCGTTGTCCAACCGGATCCTGTCCAGATCGTTCTGGAAATCCAGCACCACGTCATGTCCGCCGTTGAAGATGAACACGTCATCGGCCAAACCGCCGTTCAGCGTGTCATTGCCCGCACCGCCGTCCAGGGTGTCGGGGCCCGCATTGCCCTGCAGGCGATCGTCACCCGGGCAACCATACAGAACATCGGCACCATTCATGCCCGAAAGCAGGTCATTCCCGTCTTCGCCGTACAGGGTGTCGTGGTTGATGCCGCCGTTCAGGGTGTCGTTACCCGCACCGCCATACAACAGATCGGCCCCGGCGTTGCCCTGTATGTCGTCGCGCCCTGCCCCGCCATACAGCACATCGTTGCCGTTCATCCCCAGCAGGGTGTCATCGCCCCCGTCGCCATAGAGGGTGTCGTGGTTGATACCGCCGTTCAACAGATCGTTGCCATCATCGCCATGGAGCACATCGGCTCCGGCATTGCCCGAGAGGGTGTCGTTGCCCGCCCCGCCGAACAGCAGGTCCGGCCCCGCATCACCCGAAAGCACGTCATGACCATCGCCCCCCGTCAGGGTATCGGCACCGATCCCGCCCGACAGGGTGTCGTCGCCCGCCTCGCCCTCCAGACTGTCGTTGCCCGCATTGCCCCACAGAACGTCATCGCCATCGCCGCCCCAAAGACTGTCAAATCCGCCGCCGCCGATCAGGGTGTCGTTGCCCCCGTTGCCCCAGATCCGGTCGGCACCGCGCCGCCCGTCCAGAACATCGTTCCCCATGCCGATCATCGAATTCGCGCCCTCGGTCCCGGTCAGCCGGTCAGGACCGGGGGTGCCGGTCAGCGCAGACGGGACGGGTGGAGGAGGAGGAGGGGGCGGGGGGGCCGGAATATCGACGGGAAACATGTCTTCGGTGATCCAGGACGGCAGAAACCGCCCGCCGATGACAATATCCAACGCCTGCATCTGCGCCACAGTCATCGTTGCACCGTTGAAGGTGTAGATCCGCAGGGATTCGTCCCCAAACCGGATCTCGCCGCCGCCGGGCAGCGAGACCAGCACCAGCTGCGCCATCGCGCGCAGGAAGGGCCAGTGCGACAGGTCGATCCGGTCAAGCATCGGTTCGAAATCGCCGATGATGTCACGCGCGTCGTCGGCGGCCATGATGAACGTGTCGGCCCCTGCCCCGCCCAACAGACTGTCGACACCCGCTCCGTCGCGCAGGATGTCATCGCCCGCCTCCCCGACCAGCCGGTCATTGCCCGCCCCCCCTTCCAGCAGATCTCCATGGGCGCCGCCGGTAACCACACCACCCGCCGCAGGCGCCGTCAGCCACAGCCCCGGTCGGCCCGGATCGACCATATGCCAGCTGATCCCCCGCTCCGATCCGCTGGTGCTGAGGATATGCAGATTGCCGTCGCGTTCGGTCAGCACGATGGCCGACACATCGGCCAGCGAGGTGTCGGCCGTGTCGGCCAGACTGCCCAGATGGAGCAGCGTGCCATCGGGCAACAGGCGGAACAGGCTGATGCCGTCATCACTGCCAGCCACGGCGACATAGGCAATGCCACCGATCACGAGGACGTCCAGCACATGGGCATTGGCAAAACGGCTGGCCAGATCGTCGCTCAGGTGATCGGTCAGGGTCAGGGTGCCATCAGCGGCAAGGGAAAACACGCTCAGGGTGCCGCTGAGACTGCCCGCGACCAGAACGTATTGCTGGCTGCCGAGGGTCACCACCTCGACCGCCATCGGCCCGGCGATGCCCGGCCCGGTGATCATCGCCGCGCTGTCGGTCTCTCGCAGGGTGCCGTTCGCCGCCACCCTATAGGCGATCAGCGTGTCGGCCCCGCCCGAAATCGCCACCAGCAGCGGCGTGGCAGGGCTGCCCGCCTGCGCCAGCCCGGTGATGCCCGGGGGCGTCACGCCTTGGGGGGCACCGGGGCTGGCGGTCAGATCGACGGGGCGCAGAACGCCGTTCGCCTGCAATTCCCAGACCGAAGGCTCGCCAGCACCTGGCGTGACCGTATAGACCCAGGTGCGCCCGTTCAGAACAACCGTCTCGACCGCGCAGATATCGCCCGGAACCGGCCCCGTCGAGCTCAGCATCACCCGCGCACCGGGCATGCCGTCGGCACCGATCCGCATGGCCCAAAGACCGCCCCCCACCCCGGTGACGATCATCATTCCGGTGCCGATGCCGGAATCGGCGCCCGAGATTACACCGATGCCGCTGTCCACCCCGGCCACGGCACCGCCGGTCAGGGTGGTGCCGCCGATCAGCGTCAACTGCCCGCCCCCGCTCTCACCATGGACAAGCTCCCAGACCGACACCCCGCCCAGCCCGGGCCGGGTGGTCGCATAGATCATCTGCCCGCCCCCGGCTGTCGTGCCCCCCAGAACAATATCCGTCATCCCGGCCGCGAACACACTGGTCCCGGCCGTTACAGTGGCCACATGGCCAAACGTAACGTTGCGCATCACTCACCCTCGCCGCACCCGGGATCACCTTGGCGAAGCGCGGTTAAGGATGGCTCAGGGCATTGTGGCGAAACCGGGGAGCTTATCGAAAATGCTCCGGCACCGGCTAAGGCTGTTGCGCCGGATCTGCGCGCAAGGCCCTGTTCTCACTGGTTCGCGCATCGGATCGGGGTTAAGCGGTCCGGATTTTCGCCAGCCGCTGAGCCCGCCCATACCCGGGACAGTTCAGACCCTGTTCCGGTCCGGCACGCTTTGGCTGTTGCGCGACTGCGGCCTGCCCGGGACCAAAGAGGGTGCCGATACACGCCCGATCTGAACCCCGGCGAAGGCGCTGCCGGGCGCAGATCCTGATACAGAACCGCCGCAAGGCCGGGGTCTCTGTCCGCCATACCGCTGAACCGGTCGGGCGGCGTGTCCGGGGTTGGGTGCTCCATGGCGATATCTGCGTCTGGCCGGGCTGGAACCGGCTTGTTCGGGACTCGGCCGCCAGAATATCGATCCGGCCGGCAATCCCGCGCTGGTCACCCCTCCTGCGACCCAGTCCCGTCCTGACTCCCGCCCTGAAACACCGCGTTCAGGCACAGCCGGGCGGCAGCGCGCTCGGCGCTGATCTCCCCGGGGACCGGCACGCCGGTTTCGGCGGCGCGGATGGCCATCCAGTCGGTTCGCGCCAACAGGGCACGGGCCGCCGCTTTGGCACCGGCTTGGGCGCGGGCTTTTGCACTGGCTTTGAGGCTGACCGCCTGCGTAAAATCGATATTGCTCATGGTCATTCCTTTGGTCCGTGGGGCGGCAGATCGACCGGCCCGTCACCGGTCAGGGTCAGCGGCGCGGGAAACAGTCTGGCCTCGGGCGCGCCCGGCCCATGGGGCAGGATCAGCGACAGATGCAGCACGCCCCGGCGGCGCGAAACCTCACCTGACAACCAGTCACAGGCGACAGCCTCCTGCGGCAGCACCGCGCCCTCGGGCAGAGGCGAAAAGTCGAAATCCACGCCGTTGATCGTCAGGGTATCGCCCGCGCGAACCAGTGTCAGACAACCGTCATGGCGCATGGGTGAGAGTGTGATGTGCATGGGGGTGCTCCTTAGGCCGTCCAGCGACCAATGGCCGTATACGTTCCGACGTAATCCGCAGGGCCGCTCGTGAGACGCATGAAGCGGACAGTAAAGAACGTGGCGCCTGTAATGACACCGCACACCAGCATGTCCGTTCCCGCGAGGTCATTTGACATGGCGCTGATGGCCGGGGATGACGCGAATGTGGCGGCATAGGTGATCGACGGCCCGGTGCCAGAGCGAAAACCGCCTGCAAAGCCGATGCTGCAGGATACAGAGGCCGCCGTGATCACCCCCCGACAGATCTGCGTGCCATCGGCCCATCGCGTATATGTCCCGTTCGCGTTGGTTCCGGTTTCGATGATCGCGCCAGTCGCCACACCGCCGGTCTGGCTGACGGTGCCCAGAATATCGGCATTGACCAGCCCGCGCAGCCAGGGCGACCAGCCGCCCGAGGTGCGCGCCCGCGACAACATGGTGCCCGGGCGGATCCCCGATGCCTCTTCGGCGATCATCACCTGCACCTCGCCGCCGCCCGTGGCACGGCGCGACTGGATCATCTGGCCGCGTGTGACCCCCGCCGGCCCGCCTGTGCCGCCCCCCGCCGTCGAGAACCCGAACACCCCGCCGGCAGGCAACGAATTGTCGGTGACGGAAATATCGCTCAGGAACGGGGACAGCCCGCCGATGCCAAAGGCGCCGGTCTTCATCAGACGGCCCGGTGTAACGTCCGATGGCCCGCTCTGCACCGCCGCGCCCGTCACCTGACCGCTGGTCCGGTCGACCCTGAGCGCCTCGGTCCAGGCGGCCCCATCGGGGCTGACCTTGATGGAAAAGTCGTTGTTGCCCGCCGTGCCCATTTCGGCCCGGCCGGAAAACCCGGTCTGAAACATCAGGCTGGCCGTGTCGGTCGCGCCTGCCTTGTTGATCTTCAACTGATGCCCGGCACCCTGATGGTTCAGCAGCACGGCAGAGGAGGACACCGCCAGCCGGTTGGTGGCATCCGCAGCGCCATTCACCCCCAGCATATCCAGACCATCAAGGCTCACCGGCAGCCGGATCCAGCCCTGCGCGGCGTCGAACACCAGCGGCCCGCCCTCGGCCAGATCATAGACCGTCCAGCCCGGGCGCGGCGCGGCGAACCGCCATCCGGCACCGTCCCACCAGGTCAGGGCGTTCTCCTGTCCGGCCCAGGCGTTCACCGCGCCGGATGGCGCCACCAGCCAGGCATCGCCGGTCTGGGGTGCGGCGGGCGGAGTGGCCAGGGTGCGTCCCTTTACCGCAGCCTGCACAAGGGCATCGAGGCTCGCCAGGGCCTCGTTGTGGGTGACGTGCTTTTGCGCCTGGGAGGGCTGGATATAGGGCAGCCCCAGAATGGCGGAAACGTCTGACATCGCAGTACCTCGCATATCGGGTCGGTTGCGAAACTATGGCCCGGTGATGAAGAACGGCTAAGCAATGCGGGCGCTGCCCCGGGTGCAGAGGCAACACCTCCAGCGATTTCTTGTCTTGGACAGGTTGACAGAGACGGCGTGTTACTCAACTCAGGGTAGAACGATCCCAAGTCCGCGAATCCGTCTCCATCGAGATATCCGATCGATACCCGAATTCGTATATTTCAGGGTTGCGGCCCGCCCCACTCAAAGGATCCCATGTCCGCCACCTGAAAGAACCCAATGCCCCTGACCGCGGCCAATGCTCCTCTGCGCACGCCCAGCAGTTTATCCGACACCGGCAGCCTGAATGAAATCGCCGCAGATCTCATGGGTGCCCCCGCTCTGGCCGCGCTTGGGCGGGTGGTCGACACCCATTCGGTGCTGACCTTCGCGGATGGCAGCACACTGACCGCGAACAACCTCACCCATCTGACACAGCTGTTTGACGATGTCGTTTTCATCTGACCCCCCTTCCCTTTTCACCCCCCGGCACGCCTCCAAAGGATGGCCGTCAAAACCCCCGTTGGCCAAAGATTGGCGCCCAAATGCGGCAATCTGGCTAATTTTAATCGCCTCAAACGATAAAATCCCCATTTTTGCCCCCTTTCCGACCAGCCCGGGCCACGCCCGGCCAATACCCCCGTCGCTATTCACACCGATGTTCGACGGTGTGCGGCAGGGACGCCCCTCTGGGCCACACAGCAATCTGGCTCGGACAGAGCCTTTGGAGAATAAGGACGACAGATGACACAGGCCACCGCTGCAGGCATGCCCAACCAGAGCCAGCTTGACGAAATCACCGATTACATTGTCTCGGGCTATTGGGAGCAGGTCGGCGGAATGCAACACGCCTATGACACCCCGGTGCTCACGGTAAACCTGGGCGGACTTTCGGGGGATCTGGCACAGCTTGCCACCTGGGCGTTCGAAGCCTGGGAAATGGTTGCCGACATCCGGTTTTCATATGGCAACGATGCCAATGCCGACATCCGGTTCACAACCAACGCGGCCTCCAACCCGACAACAACCACATCCTATTTCACCAACGGCGTGACCGACTGGTCGATCATCAACATTCCCACGGCATGGACCGATGAATACGGCAGCACCGTCGACAGCCACTCATTCCTGACCTACATACACGAAATCGGCCATGCCCTGGGTCTGGGACATGCGGGATACTATAACAACAACGCCAGTTTCGACCGCAACGCCATGTTCGACCATGACAGTCTGCACACCACGGTCATGTCCTATTTCGACCAGAGCGATAACCCCAACACCACCGCCATCGATGCCGCTCCGATCACGGCCATGGCGGCCGATATTGCGGGGATCCAGCAACTTTACGGTGCCGCTTCGGGCGGGGCGACGGCGGGCGATACCACCTGGGGGGCGGGATCGACCCTGGACAACTATATCACCGAGATCTGGGACGCGATGACCGGGCCCCGCGATCCGTCGATCCATGGCGGCGAACCGGTCACCATGACGATCTTCGACGAAGGCGGCATCGACACGCTGAACCTTGATACCGCGGCCTTTAACCGCGGCGTCACGGTCGATCTGCGCGATGGCGGCTATGCCGGCACCGCCGCCGCACCGCAAAGCATCCTGATCGCCCGGGGCACGGTGATCGAGAACCTGATCACCGGCGCGGGCAAGGACCATGTCACCGGCAATGCCGCCGACAACCTGATCATGACCGGCGCAGGCGCCGACACGGTGCTGGCCGGTGACGGAGACGACATCATTCGCGCCAACTGGGCCCGCGATCTGACCGGCGATGTCATCGATGGTGGCCGGGGGCGCGACGTGCTGCAACTGACCGGGCTGGCCAGCCTGAGCGCGCTGATCGCCGATGCCATCGTCAAGCGTTCGGGCAATGACACCTATCTGTTCACCGACCGCAGCAATGGTGACATCCTGCTGACCCTGACGGGCACCGAAACGGTAGAGCTGCGCAATGGCGCTGGCGGTCTGATCGCCGATGCGACCCTGCCCGAATTGCTGGCGCTCTCGGATGCGGTTAAGCCCGTGGATCACGCCGCCCCGCTTACCCTGCGCGGCGACGGTGGCCATAATCTTTTGGTCGGCGACACCGGTCACGACACGATTTCAGGCGGTGCAGGCAACGACACGATCATTGGCGATGAAGGCGACGACGTGATCAACGGCGGCATCGGTTTCGACAGCCTTATGGGCGGTAATGGTGACGATATGATCATCGCCCTCAACGGGTTTGACGTCCTGCACGGTGGCGCAGGCAATGACACGATGCAAGGCAACTTCGGCAACGACACGATGCACGGCGGCAACGGCGACGACCAGATGAATGGCGGTCTTGGCGCCGATGTCATGTATGGCGACGAGGGCGACGACCAGATGACCGGATTGAACGGCGGCGATCTGATGTCGGGCGGCGCGGGCGACGACACGATCTATGGCAACGCCGGATTCGACACTCTTACAGGGGGCGACGGCAATGATTCCATCCGTGGCGGCATCGCCTTCGATGTTCTTCACGGCGACGCAGGCGATGACATGCTGTTCGGCGACAACGGTTTTGACACGCTGTTCGGCGGCGCAGGCAACGATATGCTGGAAGGCAACTCTGGCAACGATGTGTTGTCAGGCGGCACCGGCAACGACATCCTGCGCGGCGGACAGGGGGCGGATACGTTCGTGTTCACCGCCGGTCACGATCTGATCCGCGATTTCCAGAACAACATCGACACGATCCATATCGAGTCCGATCTGCTGGGCAATCTGCCGGCACAGCCGACATCCCTTGCCCGGATCTCCAGCATTGTCGACGACGCGCTGGTGCTCGACTTTGGCGGTGGCAACACTCTGACGCTGAACGGGGTGACCAACGTCGCACAACTTTATGACGACGTTCAGTTCATCTGATCCCAGAACAGGGACTGTTTAACCTCAAAACGCCCGGCCTGCGCTGATCTGCGGGCCGGGCGTTTTACGTTTTCGGATCAATCGCCAAACTGGGTGGCAAGCCAGACATCGAGCCGGGCCAGGAACTCCGGATCGACGCCGCCCCCCCGGATCACCACCTTGCCCGGCGCGGCGGTCAGTCTCGTTCCCGGGGCCAGATCCCGGGTGACCGCCTCCTGCCCGCCCGCCGGAACTGCCTGTTTCGCGGATCTCTTTGGCGCGGTGCCCTCCGACAACACCTGGGCCAGAACCTCCGCTTCAGCCTCGGGCGTTTGCGGTTCGGCCTTGTGCAGGGCCGCGATCAGTTGATCGGTGAACCCGTCGCGGGTCATCGCAGCCGACAAGGCCAAACCGGTCCGTTCGGGGATCCGAGCGGGAAACCGCAGCACCCCGTCCAGCGCCGCAACCAGTGTCATGAAGGTCTTGATCTTGGACCGTCTGGCATAGCTGACATTGGCAAACAGGCTCTGCAACGCCTGTTTGTCACTATCGAACACACCGCCCTGCCGCGCCATCAGTACAATCCGCGCCCGTTCGTAAAACGACAGCCCGGCGCGGATTTCGTTTTCCTCGACCATGGCGATATAGGCCGCGCCCCGGTCGGCGGGCTGTTTCACCAGAGCCAGAATACGGTCATAGGCGCCACCGGGCAGGGCATCGGACAGCTCGTGCAGGGCTAGCAGACGCCGCCACCCCGAAATGAGCCCATACCGGCCCTCGCCCAGATCGACGACCTCGACAGGGGTCTGCTGGCCCCGGGCCATCAGGCTCTGTTTCAGCTCTTCTAGAGCCTCCGAGTCGGTGGCGACCCGATCACGGATCAGATGATCGGCGACCACCGCCGCCAGCGGCAGAGACAGCACCATCCGCCCTTCGGCCCGGGCACGGGACAACTCGCCGCTCACCTCATCAAAGGCCGAAGACGCCGCAGCGGCGCCCGCCAGATGGGCAATCGGCGGGCGCGGCACCGCTGTGGCATCGGGCACCACAGGGGACGCCCCGACAAATGCATCCGCACCCCGGTGGATCGGCGGCGCAGCCGCGTCCGGGCGTGCCGGGCTCAGACGTTTGCGTTTGGCCATGTCCTGTTCCCTTTCTTGCCGCAACCGGCCCTGTTACAGCGCAGATCGGTTAACCACTCCCTGCCCCAGCGTACGCTTTCAACCTTTCGCATGCGAAAGATCCGCGCGGTCACCCTGATCCCCGGCACTTTGCCCTTCGGCATCCCGGGCCAATTCCTCGCGCCGCCAGATCCCGACCAACAGCCGTTTGAACGCAGCATAGGTCTGATCGAAAGTCTCGCGCCCCCGGACATAGGTTTCGCGGTTGAAGTCGCGGTAATCCGCCTCATAGATCCCGTTCACCTGTTCGCCGGCCTGTCCGATCAGCGCGGTGAAATCCTGCCGGTGTGGTGACAGGACCGGGCCAAGATAGGCCTGCATCAGCGCCGCCAGCTCGCCCTGTTGCGCCCCGTCATAGCGGGTGATCACCGCGCGCACGGCATCCCACTCAAAGTTCAGGCTTTCGCGCCCCAGGGCCCGCGCGGCCATGTTCTCGGCGTCCTCAATACTGGCAAAGGTCGAATGCAGCATGTCAAAGAACCGCCCCGTGGAATCGAACTCCAGAAACGAAGCCCCGAGCGGCACCAAAAGGATATCCGCCGCCGCCAGTCCGTTGATCGTCAGATACCCCAGCGCGGGCGGCGTATCGAGAAACACCAGATCGTAATCGTCCAGCACCCCGTCCGCCTCGAGGGTTTCGCTCAGAGCCTCCCACAGCTTCCAGCTGCGCCCCTGCATCCGCCAGACCGGCACCTGAAATTCGGCCCAGTACAGATTCAGCTGCGCGCCAATCAAATCGATGTTGGGCCAGTGGGTCGATTGCACCAGATCCCTGGCCGTCAGTTTCAGCGCCTCGGACAACGTGTCATCCAGCGGGATCGGGTCGTCACCGCGCGCCATCCGGTTGCGGTTTTCGCCCTGCAAATGGGTGGCATAGTGCCGCGCAAGCAGGGGGAAAACCGTGCCCCATTCATCGGCCACCTTGCCGCCGAAAATGCTGGTCATCGAGCCTTGGGAATCCAGATCGATCACCAGCACCCGGTATCCGTCGAGCGCGGCCGACATCGCCAGATGCGCCGCCGTGCTGGTCTTGCCGACACCACCCTTGAAGTTCGCCACCGCGACCATCTTGGCCGCCAACCCCTCGGGGCGATAGGGGCGGTACTCCTTGGCGCGGCTGCCGCCCTTGGCAAAATGCGCCCGCAGCACCAGCACCTCGTCCAGGGTGAACCACTTGGCACCACCCTCGGTTTCGCTGGTGCCCTGCGGCAGCTTCGGATTGCCCTTCAGCACCCGGCGGAAATGCGCGGCGGCAACCGGGATCAGATAGCGGGTGATTTCCCAGGTTGAAAACAGCCGCAGCGCCTTGCGCCCGGTTTCATCCAGACCCCGCCCGGCCAGATCACTACGCCCCTGTGCGCAACTCGCTGCGATCTCGGCAAAGCTCTGGGTCGTCGGGGCCGGCCCCAGTTCGGCGAGGGCGCGGTCGGGATCGATGTTGAAATAGGGGGGCGTTGTGTTGCTCTCAAATGCCACCGGAACCTCTGTATGTCATGTTTTGCGTATCATACTGCAAAACATCGCTCATGAAAGGTTTATGATCACATCGCGGCACGATCCCAGTGCTTTTCTGAGCAAAATCGGCTGCTTCGCAAAGGCCAAAGCGGGTGGAGATAAATATTTTCCAACAGCTTTGTTCAGTTATATCAGGTTAAATATGTGTTACGCACTCTCAGATGCACAGAAAAATCATTTTTTGTCAAAGGCTTGTGGTTCTTTTTTCGGCACAAGGTGACTCTGAAACCACGATAAAGCGATTCCGAACCCCCGACAAAGAGATTCCGAACCCCCGTTGACTGTCGGCCCGGCTGACCGCTGTCTGACCCGGGCAGGCTGGACCGGGGCTGTGGATAACTCTAGGGTGTAAACAAAACCACGTTGGCCCGAGTCGTTTGACGAGTTGGAATTCAATTGGGCGGGCGCAAGATCCGCAGTGCGGCAGAGGTGATCCGGAACAACCGGGCAAGAGGCAGAGGCAGGCAGATGACGGGACAGCGCGCAGCCCCGGGCGGCACCCTTGCGGGGCATGCCCCGGCGATGGCCGATTTCTTTTTGTGCGATATGTTCTCGGCGGCGCCGAAGAACGATCTGACCTCGATGGAACATCCGATGTTCTCGCTGGCCACCCGCCCCGATCTGCGGATTCTCGACTATGAGCATAATGGTACGCAGATTCGGGTCACACCTTCGGTCAAGGGGCTGGCGACGATCCACGACAAGGACATCCTGATCTTCTGCATCAGCCAGTTGATGGCGGCGCTGAATACCGGGCGGGCCGTGTCGCGCACTCTGCGACTGACCGCCCATGATCTTTTGGTGGCCACCCGGCGCGAAACCTCGGGCGATGCTTACCGGCGGCTTTGCGAGGCCTTCGAACGTCTGGCGGGCACCCGGATCACCACCAATGTGGAGACCGGCGGGCTTGAAGTGACCAGCGGTTTCGGGTTGATCGAATCCTGGCAGGTGGTGCGCAAATCCCGTGGCGGGCGCATGGTGTCGGTGGTCATCACCCTGTCGGACTGGCTGTTCCGCGCGGTGCTGAACAAATCGGTCCTGACGTTGAACCGAGACTATTTCAGCCTGAGAAAGCCACTGGAGCGGCGGGTCTATGAACTGGCGCGCAAACATTGTGGCCGACAGGCGGCCTGGCACATCTCGGTCGAACTGCTGTTGAAAAAATCCGGGAGTGCCAGTCCGCGCCGGGTGTTCCGCAAGATGATCCGCGACATGATCACCGCCGACCCGCTGCCCGATTACACCATGGCCGAGGAGGCGGGCGATCTGATCCGCTTTACCCCGCGCTTTGCCCCGGATCCGGGCGCAACGGGCGCGCGTGCGCCGCTGCTGTCCTCCGACACACTGGAGCGGGCGCGGGCGCTGGTGCCCGGTGCCGATGTGCATGCCCTTGTCGCCGAATGGCAGGCCATGTGGCGTGCCACCGGTGCCCGCCCCCTGCGCGCCCCCGACCGGGCCTTTCTGGGCTGGCTGGGCAAGCGGAATGACAAGGGATGAGGGCGGCGGCCTGATCCTGACCTGACCGCGTTCTTTCGCATGCGAAAGGTCGGCCCGGCCCCTGCCGCAATCTCAGGGGGTCACGTGATCGCCATCGATGGATCGCTGCTGACCCGGAATTATGGCCGCGTTACAGCCGCGTGACCGACGGCAATCTGTTGCTGGATCTTGGCGGCGGCAACGCGCTGACGATCAACGGCATCGCCGATGCAGGCGATATCCCTGACGTCATCGTCCTTATCTGACCGGCCCCTGTCCGAACGGGAAGGGGCAGGTAAAGGCCAGCGCTGGTTCCCAAAACGGCAGAACCTTAGTAACCCGACATTCAAGTCTGTTTTGAACAAGGGTCACCGCCATGCCTGATACAATTCCCGCCAGTACCGGCACCACTGCCACGATTTCCATTGGCGGCACTTTTTCCAGCGCATTGGACACACCGGGCGACCGCGACTGGATCCGGCTGGACCTGACAGCGGGGCAGGAGGTTGCGATCAACCTTGACGGTGCCCCGGGGGTGAACAGCCTGTATGATCCTTATCTGTACCTGCACGATTCCGACGGCATGTTGATTGCCAGCAATGACGACAGCGGCCTGGGGACGAATTCGCAGATTACCGTTACCGCAGGTTACTCCGGCGCGTATTACATCGATGTCGGCGCATTCGGCGACAACTCGACCGGCGATTACGTGGTCAGTGTGCAGGAGGCGGGTGCATCGCTGCCGGGCAATTATGATCCGCTGGAATCGCTGCAATGGGGCGTGCCCCTTGCCGATACCCATGTCACCGTCCATTTCGGCGCTGCGGGATTCACCGCCGCCGGATATACTTCGGATGGGTTCCGCACCTTCGAGACCTTGCAGTTTCGGGTGGTCTTTGACCTGATATCGTCACTGACCCATCTGACATTCAGCGTGGTCGACGACCCCGAACAGGCAGATTTCCAGCTCATTCTGGACGTGATCAGATTGCCGCAAACCGGATATCTGGGCACATTCATCCCGCCGGGCGAAATCGACGAAGGTGTCGGCGTGTTCAACGGCGAGGCCTGGGACCGTTGGGTGGGCGGCGATCTGGAGCAAGGAGGCTATGGCTTTGCCACCATCCTGCACGAGGTGCTGCATGGTCTTGGCATGGCGCATCCCCATGACAGCGGCGGCACATCCACTGTCATGCCGGGGGTTACCAGCTCTTTTTTCAACACGGGCACCGATCTGCTGAATCAGGGTGTCTTTACCGTGATGGGCTATAACCGGGGATTTTTCGAAGGCCCAGTGGGCACCGGGCACTATGGGTCTGACTGGGGCTATGAGGCGGGGCCGATGGCGCTTGATATTGCCGTGCTGCAACGGATGTATGGCGCAAATACCGGCACCAACACCGGCGATGACACCTATGTGCTGCCCGATGCAAATGTCAGAGGCACCGGCTGGGTGTCGATCTGGGACAGTGGTGGCATCGACACGATCCGTCATGACGGCACGCGCACCAGCACCATCGATCTGCGCGCGGCGACGCTGCTTGGGGCCGAGGGCGGCGGCGGATATATCTCGGCCCGCAATGGTATCACCGGGGGGTTCACCATCGCCAATGGCGTGGTGATCGAAAACGCCATCGGTGGATCGGGCAGTGACATGTTGAACGGCAATGCCGCCGCCAATTCGCTGAGAGGTCGCGCGGGCAGTGACACGATCATCGGCGGCATGGGGGATGACTCGATCGACGGCGGCGCCAATTTCGACACGGCGGTTCTGGGTGTGGCCATGGGCACGATCCAAGTCACCGGCATGGGCAGCGGGTGGATCGGCATCCTTTCAGCCGAGGGGGCGGATGTATTCTTAAGCATCGAGAGCTTTGAGTTCTCTGACGGCACACTGAGTATTGCGCAGATCATGGCGCTGGCGGTGGGCGGGTCCGGACAGGTGATCGAGGGCACACCATTGCACGACCCGCTGTACGGCACGATCGGTGACGATACGATTTCAGGCTTTGACGGCAACGACACGATATATGGCGATGATGGTAACGATCTGATCAACGGCGGCGCTGGCGACGACAGTCTGCTGGGCGGGCTGGGCGCCGACGAGATCCATGGCGCGACAGGCAACGACACGATCTCCGGGCTGAACGGGTTCGACGCGATCAATGGCGGGGCCGGTGACGACAGTCTGAACGGTGGGCAGGGCAATGACACCCTGCTGGGCGGAGACGGCAATGACCACATGATCGGTGGTCTGGGTTTCGACGAGATCAATGGCGGTACCGGTGACGACACGCTGTACGGGCTGAACGGTTTTGACCTGCTGAGCGGCGGGGCGGGGAATGACAGTCTGAACGGCGGCTCTGGCAACGACACCCTGCGGGGCGGCGATGGCAATGACCACATGACCGGCGGTCTGGGCTTTGACGAGATGGACGGCGGAGCGGGCAATGACACGCTGTATGGGCTGAACGGGTTTGACCTGCTCAACGGCGGTGCCGGTGACGACCGCCTGAACGGCGGCTCTGGCAACGACACCCTGTTTGGCGCGACGGGCAACGACACGCTGATCGGCGGGCTTGGTTTTGACATTCTGAGCGGTGGCGGCGGTGACGACATATTGCTGGGGCAGACGGGGTTCGACCGGCTGAACGGTGGCGCGGGCAACGACGATCTGCAGGGCAACGCGGGCAACGATACGTTGATGGGCGGGCAGGGCGACGACATCCTGCGCGGCGGGCAGGGGGCGGATCTGTTCATTTTTCAGTCCGGGGCCGATGTGATCCGCGATTTCCAGAATGACGTCGATTCCGTGCGGATCAACTCGCGCCTGTTGTTTCAGGAAAGTCCGGTGGCCAGTGATCTTGGTGGCTATTCCAGCGTTATATCAGGAAATCTGATGCTGGATTTCGGTCGCGGGAATACGCTCACCTTCAATGGGCTGACCAATGTCACGGCGCTGTATGATGATGTGATATTCGCCTGACGGCTTATCCCTGACGGGGCTTGATGGGTCCTGATCGGCCCCGAATTAGCGCGACCCGGCCCCGGGCGTGCAGCGCGCCGGGGTATTCTTATTTGCATTTGTATTTGATTTTTCCTTGATTCCAAATCCGGATTTGGCTTTTGTGCAAACCGGGGGCACGACTGATTCAGCCCCGAATTCAATTTTGGGGCTTTCATGATCATCACATACCTCGGCGGCAACAGCGATTTCTTCAGCGATGCATTCTTTGACACAAGCGGCGAATTTGATGCCAATTTCCTGAACGCGAGTGCGACCCGCGTCGTATTGCAGCAACCGACAACCCGTGATGTGACCACGATCACCGGCACCGATTTCACCTTTGCGGGCAACGACCCCACGGGCGGCACGGTCACCGGGATGAGTTTTTCCTCGAACGGGGTCAACACCGGCACGATAACCGGGATTTCCTGGAGTGTGACGGCGCTGGGGGATGCGCTGGACGCGGCCGAGAATGACAATCCGCTCCCGCTTGGTGTGCTGTTTTCGTCCAGCGGTGGCATCACCGTGGACGCGACGGGGGCCAGCACCGGGTTCGATGCCGACGATCTGAGTTTCCTGTCAGATTACATCACCGTGCCGATCACGATAAACGGATCGCGCTTTGACGACGAATTGTCCGGGGGCAGGGGCAACGACACGATCCGCCCCGGCGCCAATGACGGATACGACAAGATCGAAGGCTCGCTTGGCAATGATGTGATCGATTTCGCCGGCGCCAACAGCAACAGTTATTATTCGATCGACCTGGAGGGCGCAGACCTCGGCGCCGCCACCTTCAACCTGAATGGCACGGCGAACACCGGATCCTTCACCGCCTCCGGGGCCAACACGACGCTGCAGAACGTGCGGGGTGCGCTGACCGGTGAGGAGGGCGGTCTCGAGTTCATCGGCACCGGCTATAACGACGTGTTCAACATCGCCTCGGTTGCGGGGGGGTGGCTGCAACTGACCGGCGGTCTGGGCAACGACACCTTCAACCTGACACTGGACGGCACGATCCGGCTTGCGTTCAACTGGAACGGCGACATGGGCGCCACCCAGGGCGTGGTGGTCAACCTGGCCACCGGGGTGATTGCCAACGACGGGTTCGGCGGCCGCGACACGGTGAATGTGCTGGCGGACCACGGCGGGCGGCTGGAGGTGCGGGGCACCCAATACGCCGACAGGATCACCGGATCGGCCCGGGACGAAAGGTTCATCACCGAATCGGGCAACGACACCGTCGACGGCGGCGGCGGCGCTGACATGGTGCACTATGACCGCAACGGTTTGGGGGCGATGAACATCGATCTGGCGGCAGGCACTGCAAGCGGTACCTGGTACGGACAGGCCTTCACGGATACGCTGATCCGCATCGAGGATATCCGCGGCACCGGTGGCAACGACACGATCCGCGGCAACGGTGACGACAACCGGCTGGAAGGGCGCGATGGCAACGATCTGCTGGAAGGGCGCGCGGGTGACGATGACCTGCGCGGCGGTGATGGCAGTGACACGCTGGTCGGCGGCAACGGTGACGACAGCATGGACGGCGGCGCAGGCGATGATGACTGGATCCGCTTTGGTGTGGCCACCGGCGACATCACCGTCATCGATCTGGGCGATGGCCGGGTCGAAATCCAGTCGTCCGAAGGCACAGATACGGTGCAGGGCAGCGAATGGTTCGAATTCTCCGATGATACGCTGACCCTGAGCGAACTTCTGGCGATCGACAACGACGGGTCGGGCGGACCGGGCATTCTGGTCCCGGGCACGCCGCAGCATGACACGCTGACCGGCACCGATGGTGACGATACGGTCAATGGCGGCGCGGGCAACGACACGATGGATGGCGGTGCCGGCAACGACATGATGAACGGCGGCATCGGTTTCGATTCGATGGAGGGCGGCAACGGCAATGACACGCTGATCGGTCTGAACGGCTTTGACACCCTGTCGGGCGGGAGTGGCGACGACAGCCTGAATGGCGGGTTCGGCAATGACATGCTGTCGGGCGGGGCCGGCAACGACACGCTGAACGGTGGTCTTGGCATCGACATCATGGATGGCGGCAGCGGCGACGACGTGCTGATCGGGTTGAACGGCAACGACATCATGACCGGCGGATCGGGCAATGACACGATATCGGGCAACGCCGGGTTCGATTCCGTATCGGGCGGCGATGGCGACGATGTGATCTCGGGCGGGTTGGCAAATGACACGCTGTCGGGCGGGGATGGTGACGATATCATCCGCGGCGACAACGGCTTTGACCTGCTGTTCGGCGGCGACGGCAACGACGACCTGCAAGGCAATGCGGGCAACGACACCCTGAATGGCGGCGCGGGCGACGACACGATGCGCGGCGGGCAGGGGGCGGATGTCTTCGTCTTTACCGGCGGCAACGATCTGATCCGGGATTTCTCGGGGATCGTCGATTCCCTTGAGATCGACGCATCGCTGCTGTCTCAAGCCAACCCGCAGCCTTTGCATCTGGCGCAATACGATAGCATCGTGAATGGCAATCTGGTGTTGGATTTCGGCGATGGCAATACGCTGACCTTCAACGGGATCGGCAGTGTCGCGGTGCTGTTCGACGATGTGACCTTTATCTAGGGCGTTACAGGTTTAGCGCAATAACAGGGAATTGAAAGGCCTGCTCGCCTACGGGGGAGAGGTAATTGTTTCGATACCCGAAACGATCTGCGCCGGATTTCCGGATTGACCCGGGATAAACCCAATCCCACCCCGGGCGTGTAATACGCGCCCGGGACAGGTCTTTGCCGTTTAATTTACATCCATCCTGTCTTTCGATACCGGTTTTTCTCTGTCCGAAACCGGGGCGGGATCGAAACAGCCCGATTCAACTTGGGGCTCTTCATGAGCATCCCATATTTCCGCGCCAACAGCGATTTCTTCAGCGATGCATTTTCCAACGACTCCGACGGCGAACTCGACGCCACTTTAGAGAGCGCGTCGTCCACCACCCTGGTCATGCAGGGATGATCTGATCACGGATTATTCGCTGATCACCGATGCGCTGCAGATCGAGGCAGAACTGCTCCTTCCGGGGCAGGATCTGGCGGATCTCGCCCCGGTTTCAGGCGGGCGGGGTTTCAGTCTTCCGCCATCCCCAGCCGCCGCATCAGCCGGCGGTCCAGCCGGCCAAAGGATTTCAGCTGCCGAATGCTGGCGTCCTTTTCGAACCTTGCGGCCAGTTGTGGCCAGCGCAGGGCGGGCGTGGCGGCGGCCGCCTCGGGGCCTGCGTTCATGAACCGGTCGGCCACCTTGATCCCGGCCCCCAGCCGGATTTCGATGTCACGTTCCAATACGGCCAGATCATCAACCGAATAAATCCGGTCCAGCGCCTTGGTGCCCTTCAGGGCGCGGCGGAACAGATCGTCGCGGGCGGTGGATTCGATATCCCGCCAGCCGCGGATCTTGCGGGTGGCGAAATAGGTGCAATAGACATTGTCGTAATGGTCATGGATGAACCGCTGCCACCTCTGGTCGCCACCAAAGAAATAATCGTCGGCGGACAGGCTGGTGATCATCCGCATCCCGGTACGCTGGGGGGTGGCCAGTTCTTCGCCGCTCAGGCCCGCGGCCTGGCGCAGGGTATAGAAATAGAACGACGCGATCCGTTCAAGCGGCGCGCGCAGCACGCTGAACACAAAGCGGTCGGACGGCAGAGTTTCCAGCGCCTCCCAGTCGATATGGCCGGAATAGAGCCTGTATCCCGGCGGAAACTGCCCCGCCCCCGGCGGTGCCCCGGTGTGGACGCGCACCGGCGATACGGCGGAGTCACCCACCACCCGCGACAGTTCGGAATGGATCGTCTGACCGGCGGTCTTGGGGATATGCAGAAACACCACCGGGCCAGTGGTACGGCCCGTGGTGGCGGTATCGGAAGGGTCGGTCATGGGGCGGGTTTGTCAGTCTTCAATGCGTCTGTCCTGAGGTCGAGCGTATCGGGGCGGAACGGTTTTACAGCGCCCATCTGGTTCAGCCCATGCACGAAATCGGCGATATTCGATGGGTCGAGATGGGTCATCTGCCAGGGCGCATAGCGCCACCAGGCCAGCCGGATCAGCGGTGAAATGAACTGCGGCGGCACGCGCAACCGTTTCAGCACCGCCGGATTGCCCGCCACCACGCCATAGGGCGGCACGTCTTTCGTCACCACCGAATGGGCGGCCACAATCGCGCCGTCGCCAATCCTGACCCCCGCCGCCACATAGGCGCCATGGCCGATCCAGACGTCGTTGCCGATCACCGTGATCTTCGCCTTGGTCGGCGGTTCCTTCGCCTTGAATTTATAGCTGTGATAATCGGCGGCCCCGGCAAACCCGTCGCCCAGATCAAACAGCCGGTCGCCCAGATAGAACGCCGGGCTGGTCGACACCCAGGTCAGCGGATGGTTTTGCCGCCCGATCTGCACCTCTTCGCCAAAGGAACAATATCGCCCGATCCGCGCGGCAAAACAGTATCCCGACACCTGATAGGAAAACGCCCCCAACTCGATGGAATGCTCGTAGGCGGTCCATTTCAGGCTCGACGGCGCTTCGATCACGCTGTGGCGGGGCAGGGCGACCGTATCGCCCGCGCCGCGGGGCAGAACCTCGATTCCGCTGGATTTCAGCCGGGCATAGGAGACCTGAACCTGGGTCACGACGGCTCCTTTTCAGCGGGGCTGGCGGGCGCGGCGGCGGGCGGCAGCTCGGCGCGATCCGACAGGCCGTTCAGCGCGGCCAGAATCGCGGCGGCGGCAAACCCAACGGCATCTTCGCCCGGCCCGGTACTTCTCAGCGGCACGGGAACACCGTTGGGGGCGGCGCGCACCGCCTCGCCCTGGGCGCCGATGTCAAAGGCCAGCACCGGCAGGCCGGTCGCCAAGGTTTCGCGGGTGGTATAGGAAAACGTCTCGGGCCAGATCGACGGGATCAGCCAATGGGTGATGCCATGCCGTGCCGCCAGTTCGGGGATGTCGGCGGGGATGTAATCGCCGTGCACCAGAACGGATTTCGGCAGGGCATAGGCGGGATCGATGTTGCCGATCAGGACCAGCCCGGCTGGCTTGGTGCGGTTGGGCCTGTCTTGGGCGGGTGCATTCTGCCCCCCCGATGTTAGGTCCTGCGCCGCACCCGATTCAAGCCTGCGCGCCAGTGTTTGCAGCACCGCCGCCCCCTTTTGCCGCCCGATATTGCCCAGCACGCCAATCACCGGCGCGGCGCCCGGGGCAGGGGGTTCAATCACCGGCAGGGTCTGGGGCAGGGCATGGGGACGTATCGCAATCCGCCGGGACAGGGCGGGCCAGACGGCGCGCACCTGTGCGGCGCTGTCGGCGGAAAACACCGTCAGCACCTCGGCCGCGCGCACCAGCGGCGCCCAGGCATCCTGCCAGTCGGCCAGGGTGGCCGGTGTGCCATCGGGATGGGCCGAGCGATGCGCCTGATCGTCACGGCCGCGCCGCACCGGACCACGATACACACCGTCAAAATCGAGCAGGGTATAGGACGGCGAAAGCGGGAAGAAATCGTGGAACAGCACTTCGATCCGGTCGTCCGGGTGGCCGCGCAGTGACAGCAGGATGTCCGGCAGGGACATCGGATCGGGGTCACCCACACCGCAGGAATAGACGATGCGCCGTCGCGGCAGGAGGGCCAGCAGGCGGAGCACAAAGGCGGTGTCGTCACTGCTGCCCCGGGTGATGCCGCTGGGCGCACAGAGTTCGATCTGCCAGCGGCGCGACCCGCCGACCCGCAGAACCACCGCCGCGCCGAGCGTTTCCAGATCGCCCGCGATACGTTCCTGCAACCAGTTTTCTGCACCGCCACCCAGCGAATGCGCCAGATAGACGGGGACGGGCGCGGGCGCGGCTCCTTGCGCCCCCAGACTGCCGGCCCAGGCCATGCCAAGGGCCAGACGCGCGGTGACCATGGGATCGGCGGCGATGAAATCCTGGATCTCCAGATCGTATCCGGGATACCGCCGCGCGATGATGTCGTTGTTCCTTGCCACCAGCACCAGTTTTTCGGTCGAGCCGAAGCTTTCGCCGCCGCGGTGCTCAACGAACAACCCCGCCAAGCCCAGATGCCGCCCACCCAGGGCGCGCACCTTCTGGCACCAGTCGACCTCTTCGCCGTACCCCCGGCCAAAGGCGGGATCGAGCGCGCCAGCCCGCACCAGCCAGTCGCGCGACAGAGCCATGCAGAACCCCACACCGGTGGGCGCAGGGGTCAGCAGCGCCTCGGGGTGAAAGGTGCGCGCGACCGCGTCCATTGCATCGCCCTGACCCGGGGTCAGCAGGGTGCGCGCGCAGATTGCCGGGGACGAGAAGATCTCGGCATCATTCGACATCGGCGTGACGCTGGCGACGTTTTCGTGCTGCAACATCGGGCGCACCAGACGCGATGCCCATCCGGCGGGCACCAGAGCGTCCGAGTTGAGCAGGATCACCGGCCCCTCGGGTGTATCGTCCACCGGCGCGGGCTGGGCTGCGGCGGCTGCCAGCCCGGTATTGACCGAACGGATAAAGCCAAGGTTCTCGGGGTTTTCGATCAGCTCGATATCGTGACTGTTCTGGCGGGATTCGACCCAATCGCGCAGAAACGGACGGACGGCGGCATCGCTTGATCTGTCCTCGATCAGGATCAGCCGCCAGGGCAGGTCGGTATGTTCTTCGATCCGCGCCAAGGCCAGCTTCAGCAGATCCAGCGCGTTATAGACCGGCAGGACAATGGTGATCCGGCAGGGGGCCAAAGGTTCGATCCGGTCGATATTGGCGTCACCGGTCAGGAACAACCGGCTTTCCAGTGGGACGGCCATATGCAGCGTGTTCAGCCCCAGCCCGCGTTTCACCTTTGCGCGATAGGCCGGATCGCGGGTGATGAACCACCCGGCAACCGCCGGCAGCAGGCAAAATCCGACCCAGAGAAATCGCAAAAACAGCTTTATGCGGGCCGGGCCGGGGGCGGGCAGGGGCAGCGACAGCGGGTAGATCTCGACACCCCCCGGCACGGGCGTGGCCAGCAGCCCCGGCGCATCGCAGGTCGCCAGCGTGTCAAGCGTGCAGGGCAGGTCCAGATCGAACCCCACCTCGGACGGAATACCGAGGGAGGCGCCCACATCCTCGCGGCGCAGGCGGGGGATGATTTCGGCGCGGTTGCCGCCAAGCACCAACGTGATCCGCGCCGCCCGCGCCCATCCCGACACCCTCAGCCGTCCCTGATCCACGGTCACCCGCTCGACATAGCCGATCGTCTCGCCGTCGGTATTGCGCAACTCGGCAGGCGCCCCCGAAAGCACCAGATGCGTCGCCGCATAACGGTCGTTCAGGGCAATCAACCGCCTAAACATCGCGCAGTACCCTGCGCGTCAGGGGTGCGCGCAGTACCTTGCGCGTTTGGGGTGCGTGCAGGCGCGCGCGAAACGCCTTGCGCATTGGGCCGTCGCGCAATGCCGGGCGCATTGGATGACCGCGCAACGCTTTGCACGTCGGGGGAGAAATCGGGACGGAATGCGGAGCGGGCCGGACAGCGGGCGCACTGTCCCGCATAAGGAGAATAGAACAGATCATTTGCGCCAAAACTCGTCCCGTCTGAGGTAGCTCAGGTTACCATCATGCAAAGCGCATCCATGCAAGGGCAAAGTCCGGCCTTTGCCGCCACTCCTGTACTGGCTCCCGTATTGGCGAACGACGTCGTGCAAAGGGCCCTCCGGACCCGGCGCATCAGGCCCGGGCCTGTAACAACGCCCCTGCCCCGGACGGGGTTTCACCGCGTCGGGGGCGGTGCTATGCCGGGGCCATGTCGAAACTGCGCCGGGATGCGTGGTGCCTGCCGCTTTGTCTTGCCGTTTCAACCTGTCGTTTTCATCAGCCGTTTCTTCCTTTCGGGGCCTGTCATGACCAAACCCGCCATCTCTGCCGCACCTGAAACCATCGATATCGGGCAGGGCCTGCAGGTGTCGCTGTTTGCCGCCGAGTCTGCGGCACGGGTACCGCCCGAAAGTCTGGGCGCGGGGGGGCCGGAGGGCGGCGAGAAAGACAGGCCAGTTGCGATTCTGGCCTGGCATGGCGGCGGCGGGGTGGACGGCGCCCCTGACATGCTGGCACCGTTCTGTCGGCAGTTGTCCGCCGGGGGTGCCGATGTGATCGCCGCCGGATACCGCACGCTGAACCGCGATGGTGCCACGCTCGAGCAGATGCGCGCCGATGCCGCACATGCCTTGAGCTGGGCGCGAAATTGGGCAGGGGGACAGCAGCCAGAGGCGCGGCTGTTCCTGCTGGGCGCGTCCTTTGGCGGGCTGCTGGCGCTGGATGCGGCGCTGGAGGATGACACTGGGATTGCGGGACTGATCCTGCTCAATCCGGTCACCGATACCGGACCGGGCGGGTTCGCCAACCGTGTGGTCGACCCTGCCGTTCACGCCGCCCTGTCGCCCCGGGCGCTGCTGGCGGATGGCAAGACGGGTGATGAATCCGGGCATCCGCTGCTGTCCCGGCTGCGCTGTTTTATTGCCCATGGCGGCCAAGACGAGGTGGTGCCGATCGCCGCCGCCCGAGAGTTCGCTGCGCTATGGCCCGCCGGGCGCTGCGTGATCAAGGAATATCCAAATGCGGGCCATGGGTTTTTCAACCGCCCGCCCCATGACGAAAATGTTGCCCGGCTGGTTCTGGCCTTTATTCGCGAGGAAGCTTCCGCAGTAACGACACCAGCCGCCGAAAAGTCGCCCAAAAAGCCACGCAAACCATCCAGCCTGTTGCCTGCGGGGGCGACGCTGGTCTTTGGTATCGGCGCGCAGAAGGCCGGCACCAGCTGGCTGTTTGAACAGCTGCGCGCCAGCCCTGACTGCCATACGGTGCCCACCAAAGAGCTGCATTATTTCGACGCCCTGCACATCAAGGGCGAACAGAGCCACATCAACGACCGCCTCGCCCACCTGCGCCGGGTGGTCGATACCCTGACACCCGGCGCCGATCCGGCCAATCGCGGACGGTTGCGCACCATTCAGGTGCTGGCCGAGCGTCTGTCGATTCATGCCACGACCCCCGGCGATCACCGGGCCTATATCAATCATCTGCTGACCGGTTATGCGGGGCAAAAGATCATCTGCGATTTCACCCCGTCCTACTCCGTGCTGCCGCCCGAGGTCTTCGCCGAAATGGCCGAAATCGGCCCGGCGCGGTTCATTTTCATCCTGCGCGATCCGGTTGACCGGATCTGGTCGCAGATCCGCATGTCGATCAGCGCCGCACAGCCGAAACTGGCCGATGCGGCGTTCGAAACGGCCTGCGCCGCCCGTGCCGCTGAAATGCACGCGGGGCGCGATCTGGCGCGCATCCCCCGGGCCAATTACGCTGGCACACTAGAGGCGCTGGACCAGTCCGTGCCATCCGGATCGGTGCATACGGTGTTCTATGAAGACCTGTTCACCCAAGCCAGCATGGACGAGGTCTGCGCCTTTCTCGACATCGCCCCGCTGCCCGTCGAGGCGGACAAAAGGGTCGGGCTGGGGCGGGTGTCGTCGCTGCCGCCGGAAACTGAAGCACTGCTGTTCGCCGGTCTGCGCCCCCAGTACGAGGCGGCGTTCGAGCGGTTCGGTGCCGCTGTGCCAAGCGCATGGCACAGCCGGTATGCCGCGCTTTGCGGTGAAACCGTGCCTGTTGTGGCACCACCAACAGCGCCAGATCTGCCGCGCCGCGCCGCATCGCGGCTGGTTGACCTGCTGAAGGGACGCGGGAAATGAGCCGGCTGCGCAGCTTGCTGGGCGGGCGGGCACGGGCGGCTTCTGGCCCTGTGGTGGTCTTTCCCCATATCCCGAAAACCGCGGGTCAGACGGTGATTTCCGAGTTGCGCCGGGTGCTGGGCGAGGCGGCCCATTCGCCGGTCCGCACCCATGCCGCGGCCCCCGAGGATGCGCAGATGCCGCCGGGATACCGGCTCTATGCCGGGCATATCGATTGGGTCGATCTGGAGACCCTGCCCGACAACCGCTTTGCCTTTACCCTGCTGCGCGACCCCTATGAACGGATCGCGTCGTTCTATTTCTATCTGCTGCGCGAGGCGGCAAAACTGACCCCCGAGGAATTGGCGACCAAAGCGCGCACCAACATGCGAATGATCTCGACCCGGTCCGCCGACGATTATTTCTTTGGCGGCAACCGGCCCTGGCAACGCTTCGTCCTGGATCACTATGACAATTTCCAAACCGCATATCTGGCCACCGGGCGGATCCGTGGTGCCAAGCAGATCGATACCCTGCCGCGCTCTGACTGGGTGGGTTGGGCGCTGAGCGGGGCACAACGGCTACAGGGGATTTACGGGCTGAACGATCTGGACCGGCTGGAAAGCGATCTGGCCGCGCGGCTGGGAACAACAGTGAACCTGACCGGTAATTTCGTGAACGCGGGGCCGGATCTGGCGCCAGAGGCCAGAGCCGGGACGCGCCCGCGCCGCTGGCCCGATCTTGTCGCCCGGCTCGAACAGGACGGCAACGCCGCCCGGCTTGAGCGGTTTGCCGAAACCGATGCCGACCTGATCGAGCAATTGGGGATGAGACAGTGACTGTACTGTGGGAAAATGAAAACTGATGGCTAAATCTACGTCTGACCAGATCGTCGAACTGCGCGATGTTGCCGTCGCCCCCTATGTCTATAAGCGGCCGAAGTTTCGCGGCGGAATCGAAGCGCCGCTGGCCCCGCCACAGGGGCGAATGCGGCGGGGCGCGAACCTGCGCGACGATCCGCAGCCGATCGATCGCGGCGGGCGGCGGCTCTTTGGCGGTGGCGATCTGGACCGGCTAAAGGGGCGATATCTGTACGGCGGGCCGATGTGGAACCATTTCGGCCATTTCTTCGTCGACTGTATCCACCGTCTCTGGGCGCTCAAGGCAGGGGGCACATCCTATGATGGAATCGTCTTTCTGGCGGTTCAGGGTCTGCTTGGTGTGCGCAGCGACGCCGATCTGGCCGCAGCACAGCCGCCCGGTTTTCTGATCGACCTGATGCGCCTTCTGGATATGCCGGATGTGCCGGTGATCATGGTGCGTGCGCCGATGCTTTTTGACCGTCTGGACGTGCCCGAGGCGGGTACTGCTCCACGGCAACCCATCGCGCCGTTTTACCGCCCCTATCTGGACGGGTATCAGGCCGCGCTTGAGGACAAGCTGGCCCTGCATATCTCGCGGGCGCCGGAACGGCTCTATCTTGGCCGATCGCACCTTTTGGCCAAGGGTGGCGTGCTGGGGTCCAGCCATCTGGAACAGGCGCTGAAGGCTGCCGGCGCCTATGTGTCGACCCCCGAAGCGGTGGGTCTGCCGGTGCAGTTCGGCCATCTTCTGGGTGCCAAAACGGTGGTGTTCGACGAAGGCAGTGCCGGCCATCCGACCCAGGTGATGTCCCGCACCCCGACGGAATATCTGATGTTTCCACGCCGCGCGGCCAACGAAATCTATGGCGATGCGATTTCCCAGCGTGCGCCTTTTGCGCTGCTGGCGGAAAACGACAACATCGCCGTGCTGCCCGACCGCCACGGCTCTACCTCGTCACCCGGCGGGCTGGCCGCTTACCGCGATCCCGGTGCGGTCTGGGATGGGTTGGTGCGGCGCGATCTGGTGCAGGGAGCCTTCGACATGGACGCCTGGCGCGCTGCCGAAGCAGCCGACCTGATCGCCGCCCGGTCCGCCACCCCGGAAATCGAGTCGGTGCGGCGCGCGGCATTGGAAAGCGTGCGCGGCTGACACCCGGAGGGACGCCGGTTCCGGGCGGATTCGTGCCGAAATTCGGGGGTGGTTGGGAATGGGTGATAATCAGGGTTATGTAATATTAACCTCTGTCCGTCGCTTGTTCGCCAGGGTGTTACAGCCGCCCGGTGCGCGCCAGCAGCCGCAGCATGCGGTCGCCCGCGTCGGTCTGGCGATAGATCCCAAGGTTGTCCAGCGCCGCCAGGCAGGTGCGGCGGCGGCCTTGTCGGGCAGCGGCAAAGGCGGTGAACAGAGTGCGGGACTCAGGTGTCAGCAGTTCGGCACAGCCGGTCAACCCCGCCAAATTTCTGCTCAGCCAGTCGGAATAGTGCCGGTTGGCCAACATTCCCAACCGCGCCATACGCCCGCGCATCCCGCCATGATTGCCCAATACGTTGGTCTTGTGCTGGCGATAGAACACACCGGGGCGGCGGTCGAAGACGATGGTACCGCCTGCCCCCGCAATCAGCAGATAGATCCACCAGTCATGGAACGGCACATCCGCCGCCAGCGCCGCGGGCACCGACCGGGCCACCAGCGCCGCCGCCGCAGGGCTGAGAACCATGGAATTCCCCCCAAGGATGTTCTGCACCAGTGCATTGGCAAAACCCGGCGGGCGCATCATATGCGGCGACACGCCGGTGAATTTCATCTCGGCGTCGGTCAGATACAATCGGCTGGCATAGGCGATCACCGCATCGCCCACGGGGGGCAGCGGGGCGTCACTGCCCTCGCCCGCCAGATCGCGCAAACGGCGGCGCATCATCAACTGGGCACGACCCAGCTTATGCGGCATCCAGACGTCGTCCTGATCGGAAAATGCCATCCACGATCCGGGGCGTGTGCCCTCTGCCGTCAAGGTCAGGAAATTCGCGGCACTGCCCTGCCCGGGCCCCGACATCATCCGGACCCCCCGTTCGGGATGGGCGGCGGCAAAGCTGTTCACCAGATCAGGAGTAGAGTCGCGCGATCCGTCGTCCCC
>NZ_VSJK01000028.1 GCF_008085915.1 Oceaniovalibus sp. ACAM 378
TTGCCAAGTCGACACCGATAATAGTAACTTCGGACATGGATGCTCCTTCCTTTTGTGATGGCTTTAACACTCACCACAATGGCACATTGCGATGCCGTCGGGAGGGGCATCCACGCCATCAACAGAGCCGACGGCTCCCACATTTCGCAGTGTAATGCGATTACAGAATATATTGATGGCCACTTTGAGGGACCGTCGCTTACTGGCACGACACCAAAACAACGCGCACAAATTTCAATGATGAATCTGCGTGCCGAAAACGGCCTTTTCAACGCAGTTGGAATCTACTTTCACCATGCCACGCCAGGGCTTGGGCCGGATATTGAGACCTACCAATGCGCTGAGGGGGGGGCAATAAGCAAAAAGAAGTTGCTGGACAAACCATGGCCTATCTTGGTGAAGTTTTGGCTGACAACGACTTTCTTGCTGGTTCTGAATTTTCCGTAGCAGACATCACGGCGTTCGCAGGCCTCTGATTTGCGGACTTTGCCAAGGTCGAAATCCCAGAAAACCGTTCTAATCTGACCGCATGGCGTGCAAAAGTTGCAGCACGGCCCAGCATCGCGGGCTAAACGGCCCTCCACTCAAGTCGAAAGGACAACACTATGGAACTGAACGCAGACTTTAAGAAACGCGTCGTGGTTCACTCTGAACAACTTGATTGGAACGCTTCGCCGATGCCTGAATCCGGCCCGCCAAAGGTCGTGATCCACAATACGGCAGAGCTGGTCATCGCGCCTTTTGCAGAAACCAGACTGCACGATTACCGCCGCACATGGGGCTCCATGGTGCAAAGTGCAAAATTCTCGGCTTTTGCCAGCGCAAAATTTGCCTTGCGCGGACTTACGCAGTCTCTTGCTCGCGAATTCCATCCAGCGGGCGTGCATGTGTGCCACACAATTTTGGATGGCATCATAGATACGGCGCGATCAAGGGATCTGCACAACCTCGATCCGACAAAGATGATGAAACCTGATGATATTGCCCAGATCTATTGGGAACTTGCCCATCAAACCAGATCAACTTGGACGCATGAACTAGACCTGCGCCCGGCTTCTGAAGGGTTCTAAGCGATGAAAACGCTGATTGTAGGCGGCGGCCTGTCTGGACTTGCGCTTGCCGAAGCTTTGGAAAGCCAAGGTCACGACTACCTGCTGCTCGAAGCCCGTCCGCGCTTTGGCGGACGGATTTTGACCCAACATCATGGTGGCGGTTATTTTGATATGGGCCCAGCGTGGTTTTGGGCGGGGCAGCCGCGTATCGCCGCGCTGATTGCGCGTATGAACTTGCAAAAATTCAACCAGTTCGCCGATGGCGTGCTGACCTTTGAAGATGAACAAGGTCACGTGCAGCGCGGCCAAGGGTTTTCATCAATGGAAGGGTCTTGGCGTCTGAAGGGCGGTTTGGGAATGCTTACCACAGCCCTTGAAAACCGACTGCCAGATCATCGAAAGCGTCTTGATGCGCCTGTGATGAAGCTACAGATGTCAGAAAATCGTAGCACCGCCACGCTTTCGGACGGCGAAGAAATAGGCGCAGATCAGGTCGTGCTTGCCTTGCCCCCACGGGTTGCGGAACAGATCGCCTTTTCTCCGGCCTTGCCCGACAAAGCAGTGCTTGCCATGCAAGGCATTGCGACATGGATGGCCGGACAGGCCAAGGCCGTTGCCGTTTACGATACTCCATTTTGGCGCAACGAAGGGCTGTCTGGCGACGCGATGAGCCGCAAAGGTCCAATGGTGGAAATACATGACGCCTCACCTGCTGCAGGAGGGCCATACGCCTTGTTTGGCTTTATCGGCGTCCCGCCACAGGGTCGCGCGGACGAACATTTGTTTCGCGTTCACCTACATGCGCAGCTTTCACGGCTTTTCGGACCACAAGCCGCCGAGCCAAAACAGCTCTATATAAAGGACTGGGCCTTTGACCGATACACCTCTACCGAGGCCGACAAAGCCCCGCTATACGCCCATCCGACCTATGGACTGCCGCATGTGATGACAAACCTTTGGAACAACAGACTGCATTTTGCCGGAACAGAAGTTGCTCCAACTTTCGGCGGCTATATCGAAGGCGCTTTGGAAGCAGCAGAAAACGTTCTGAACACCCTTGACTTACAAAGACTGACCTAAGGCATGACCACAGATACCAAGACAATCCTTCTAGACTCCGCTGAGCGGGTTGCGCGTGCGCGTGGATTTGACGGCTTCAGCTGTCCTCTTAACTTGCGGCGCCATGCGTGGCGTCGGGGATGTAATAACGCGCCATCCGCGCCTCGAACGCCGCATCCACCGTAACGGAAGGGTCATAGATTGGGCTGTCCATGACAGTTTTCCCATCGACATCCAGATTGACCGAATTTTCTGCCCACTCAACGTTCTTTGCAGAGCGTGGCTAAATCAGGACATGTTTGCCGGGCCACCAGTTCTTTATATCCACAGTCAGGAAATGGATCGTCCAGTCGGTATCATCGATCAGAAAACCTTCGACATGACCGATGGAGCCATCGGTGGCATGCCGATTGTAGCCGGTCGCGGCATCGATGCTGCGCAGATGGAGATCATCGTCCTGATGCCGCCGGGCGTACAGCTCGTCCTGACGCCGTCTTGAATCGGCGTAATGCGCCTCTGACATGCCCGCGCTCCAGCCGCCATAGCCGCCCATATAGAAGCCGTTTCCCCAATAGGGACTCATGTTGTAGTAGCCGTACATACGTTCTTCGCGCTGCCGCGATACGGGCTCATGCGTGTCGATGGCCGGGCCGTCCTTGACCTTGGCCATCGTCAAGCGGACTGGAAAGCTGCGGGCGCACGTATCCGGGTGACCTAGAACCGAAACCGGCAGCAGAACCTTGCGCACGGACAGCCAAGTGCCGGTGTCGACGACGATCCAGCGAAGCGTCCAGCTTTCGTCATCGAAGAGGAAGTCAGTCACGGTGCCGATGCTGCCATCCGTCGCGGCAATCTTGAAACCCTTGAGATTCGAGACATAAATCAAAATGGTGGTGTCAGACTAATTCGAACCCCTCTCAGTTAGCTGCTAAACTCCTGAATCTATGCTGAACAAGGCTGACGCCACTCGGCAAGAGCAGCGGTCCGATTGGTCTTGAAATTGTCTGGCGGGTTGAGGTGGCGTTCCTGGTTGAAATGGTTGCAGACCGAGCCGTGCAGCGGCGAATTTCTGCAAGCTTCGCATGCGTCTGAACCGTGTAGCATCGCCCGTTCTCTTCGTCTGAATGGCAGTTGCGAATTCTCCGCCCTGTTGTTTTCCCAACGACCTGTTTGCTGGCGGCTGGATGCGCCGATCTCCTTGAGCGCCGCGCAGTAGGAACGCAGCCGATCGGTCACTATCACCTCGGGTCGACCGTGCTTGCGCATTGCTTTCCTTAGGAATTTCAAAGCAGCCCTCTTGTCACGACGCTTCATGACAAAGCTCTCGAGCACCTCACCTTCATGATCGACGGCTCGCCAAAGGTAATGCATCTCGCCGTTGATCGTCACGAACATTTCGTCGAGATGCCACCGCCAGCGGCTCGATTTCATCCCCTCGATCCGTCGTTTCCGAATCTCGGCGGCAAACCTTGGCCCGAACCTATGCCGCCAAAACCGGACAGTTTCGTGGCTAATATCGAGGCCACGTTCGTGCAGCAAATCCTCGACGTTTCTGAGTGACAATGGGAATCGGTTGTAAAGCATCACCGCCAGGCGAATGACCTCGGGACTGGTTTTGAAGAATTTGATGGCCTGCGTTTTGCCATGCGGCGAAGCTATGAGGGTGCCCTGCCCACCTCAACCGAGTTCTTCTGACAGTGCCGCGCGGGATGCCCCCTATCCCAGCACCAGCTCCATTTCTTCGACGGGGCGGTGGGTACATCCATAAGCGGCCAGAATCGCCTGCGCCTGCTCCTCGTGTTCGCGGGCTTCTTCCCGCACCCACTCGGAAAACAGCCGCACGATGCGCCGGTTGGTGTGCCGTGGGGGGCAGACGATCCAGTATGCGGGGAATTGCACGGCGGGAAAGACAGGCGAAAACGGCACCAGCGTGCCGCGCTTCAGATCGTCGAGGGCAAGGGTCATGCTTTCCAGAATAACACCGGCCCCCTGACGTGCCAGATCGATCACCATGGAGGATCGGTCAAACCGCAGCTTGGGAAGTTTTTCGACATGTTCAACCCCGTGCCGAACCATCCAGATTTCCCACTGATACAGCGCCTTCATACAGCGGATGATCCGCGCGCGGCCCAACTGTTCAGCCGTAGTGCCCCCACCCGCCTGAAGCTGGGCCAGATAGTCGGGCGAACAGAGGGGCATAACCAGATCATGGATGATGCATTCGGAATATAGGTCATTCCACGCGCCGGTGCCGTATCTAAGATCAAGATCCACAACTTCGGTTTCGAAATTGGTGAAATCGGGCGTGGCATCAACGCGCAGGCCCCAATCGGGGTGGGTGTCGATAAAACGCTTCAATCGGTTGGACAGCCAATGAACCCCGAACGTAGGGCTGACCCGCAACTTCAAATTGTAGGTGTCGTGTTGTTCGCGAATGGTGGCCTGCGCACCGCGGATCAGTTGCAGCGCACTGGTGGTGGCCTGAAACAGCATCTCGCCATTCAGGGTCAGCGTCAGGCGGCGGTTCACACGGCGGAACAACATGACGCCATATTGCCCCTCAAGCGCCTTGATTTGCTGACTGATCGCCGCCGATGACACCCCCAGTTCCGTGGCCGCAAGAGTGACGCGACCAAGCCGCGCCACTGCTTCGAAATAAGCCAGAGAATTCAGGTTGGGATTCAGCGCCATGCGCACAGTCTAAGGCTTCGTGCGCAGGCTCTCAAGCGGGCTTATCGCTGGATAAAGGGGTTGGAAGGAGGTGCATCCGAGGTCGAGATCCAGACAGCCTTGGTTTCCAGAAACTCTTCGATGGCGCGAATGCCGCTTTCGCGCCCGATGCCCGATTGTTTGACCCCGCCAAACGGCATCATATAGCTGATCACGCGATAGGTGTTCACCCAAACGATACCGGCCTTCAAGGCTTTGCTCATCCGCATCGCGCGGGCAATGTCCTTGGTCCAGACGCCTGCGGCAAGGCCATAGATTACGTCATTGCCCAGCGAAACCGCCTCTGCTTCGTCCTCAAACCCGATGATTGACAGGACTGGCCCAAAGACTTCTTCCTGCGCGATGCGCATGTCGTTGGTGACATCGGTAAAGATGGTCGGCTCGACGAACATGCCGCCTTCCATATCCGTGCCCTGTGCCCGATTGCCACCAAAGACGCAGCGCGCGCCCTCGGCTTTTGCGATGTCGATATAGGACAGGATTTTCTCGAACTGCGGTTGCGTGGTGACAGGTCCGATATGGGTGTCAGGCAACATCGGATCACCCAGCTTGGCATCACGGGCGATGGCCAACAGTTTTTCGGTGAATGCCTCTTTCACCGAGTTCTGCACCAGCAGACGGGAACCGGCGATGCAGGTCTGGCCCGTGGCAGCAAAGATACCCGATACGGCACCTGCAACGGCAGCATCAAGATCGGCATCGGCAAAGACGATATTGGGCGATTTTCCACCCAGCTCAAGCGACACTTTTTTAAGCCCCCGCGCCGCGGATTCATAGATTTTGCGCCCTGTGGTATCGGAGCCGGTAAAGGTGATCTTGGCCACATCCGGATGCTCGACGAGTTGCGCGCCCACCTCGGGGCCAAATCCGGTCACGACATTCCACACGCCATCGGGAAATCCTGCCTGTTTCGTCAACTCCATGAACGCCAAGGTCGACGCCGAGGTGAATTCTGATGGCTTGATCACCACCGAACAACCGGCTGCCAGCGCGGGGGCACATTTCCATGCGATGAACAGCAGCGGTGAGTTCCAAGCGGTCAGGGCGGCGACAACGCCTACCGGTTCATGGGTGGTAAAGGTGAATAAATCCGGCTTGTCTATGGGCACCACCGTGCCTTCGATCTTATCGGCCAGCCCGCCGTAATAGTACCACCACTCGGGATGATAGTTCAGCTGACCGGCCATTTCCGCCAAAAGCTTGCCGTTGTCACGCACCTCAAGCGCGGCAAGCCGGTCAGCATTCTGTGCAACAAGATCGCCCAGCTTACGCATGATCTTGCCACGGTTGCTGGCTGTCATGGTGGCCCATGGACCTTCGGTCATGGCGGTGCGGGCGGCGTCAACAGCGCGGTTCACATCGTCCTGTCCGCCGCGCGGGATGCGTGCCCAGACCTTACCGGTATAGGGGTTGATGGTATCGAACCATTCGCCGGTTGCGGGATCACAGTATTCACCATCGATGAAAAGCTGAAAGGTTTCGGTCATGCTATTTTATCCGTATTTTTATTGGTCTCGTTTGCAATGGCAACACGCCATGCCGCGCTTTCAAGCGGGCTGCTGCGCCATGCGGCCAGCAGCGATGCGGCATGCATCAGCTTGGCCTGATCAATTCCGGTTTCGATGTGCATTCCGGTGAGCAGCGCGTTCAGATCTTCGCTGGCGCAGTTGCCGGTCGCGCCGGGGGCATAGGGGCAACCGCCCAGCCCACCGATTGCGGCGTCAAAGCTGGAAATTCCGGCCTGAAGTCCGGCGACAGTATTGGCAAGAGCCATGCCGCGCGTATCGTGCAAATGCAGCTCGAAACAGATGTCGGGGTGGCGCGCGACAAGTGCTGCGGACAGATCGTAAACCTGATCGGGCAGCGCGATACCGATGGTGTCACACATGCCGATCCGTTTTGCACCGGCTTGAGCAAAACGATCGACGATCCGGTGTACTTTCTCGGGGCCAACTATACCCGCGAAAGGGCATCCGAACACGACCGACAGTGACACCCGCACCTGCAGACCGGCCTCAATTGCCTCGGCGTGCAGATTCAACAACTCGCTCAGGCTTTCGTCGGAAGGACGGTTCAGGTTCGCCTGATTGTGTTCATCGGTCACGGACATTACCAGCGTCACGCCGTTGGTACCCGCCGCAATGGCGCGTTCAAGGCCGCGCCGGTTGGGCACCAAAGCCCAAGAGGTGAAATCCAGATGCGCCGTTGCGCGCACGACGTCTTCGGCATCGGCAAGATTGGGGATCCAGCGGGGATGGGTAAAAGACGTAACCTCGATTTCCCGCGCACCGGCGGCGACAAGCCGTTCGATCAACTGGATCTTCTGGTCGGTCGGCAACATCTGCGGTTCGTTTTGCAAGCCATCGCGCGGGCCAACTTCGATGATACTGGCCGCCTTGGGAAAGTTCAGGCCGCTCATGGACGAAATGCCTTGTTCATGATGTCCATCAGCCCTTCGCGGGTCACGTCGCGGGGGTTTGGCAAAATCTGGCGCATGTTGGTCAGCCCGTCATCGACCAGCGCATCAATCGCGGATCGCGGGATTCCCAGATCGTCGAGCCAGCGCGGGATCCCCACATCGGCCGAAAGTTCCTCGACAGTGGTGATGGCCAGCAGCGCGGCCTCGCGGGGCGAAAGCCCGTCCACCGGTTGGCCCATAGCCTTGGCGATATCAGCAAAGCGTGCCACGGCGGCAGGCATGTTCCAGCGCATCACATGGGGCAACAGAACCGCGTTTGCGATGCCATGGGGAATATTGAACAGACCGCCCAGCGGCATCGCCAATCCATGCACCATGCCAGTGGCGGCACTGCCAAAGGCAAGACCACCAAACAGGCTGGCCGTCATCACCTCGTGTCGGGCGTGGATATTGGCGCCGTGATGCACGGCGGTCCGCAGATGCGACGATAGTTTTGTGATCGCCTGCAGTGCGAAATAATCGGTCAGGGGCTGCGCAAAACGCGACAGATATGCCTCGATTGCGTGGGTCAGGGCGTCCATCCCTGTGGCGGCGGTGATCGCGGCCGGAAGGCCAAGGGTCAGTTCGGGGTCGAGGATCGCGCAATCGGCCAGCAGGTGGCGTGAAACAATGCCCTTCTTTGTCTTTTCGGCCTTAAGGCTGAGCACGGCGACATTTGTCACCTCGCTGCCGGTACCGGCGGTGGTCGGGATCATGATCTTGGACACCGCCGGATTTTTCAGTTGGTCAATTCCAAGATAGTCACGCACGTCACCGGGGTTGTTCACGAAAGCAGCAGCACATTTTGCCACATCGATCACGCTGCCGCCGCCCAGCCCGATCACCAGATCGGCATGACAGGTGCGGGCCACTTCAGCGCAGCGTGCCACGGTTTCAAGGCTGGGGTCGGGCTCCACGTCGGTGAAAACCTCGACGTCAAATGCATCAAGCAGTGCCTGAACCGGTCCCAACACCCCCGCGCGCTCCAGTCCGGTATCGCTGACCAGCAGGATCCGGGTTGCACCCAGCCTTTTTGCTTCTTCGGGCAGTGTGGAAATGGTGCCCGTGCCATGGACGATACGCGCGATCGCCCCGAATGCCTGTGGTGAAGCGAAACTCATCCTGTTCTCCTTAGTTACGCGCCTTTACGGGTGCGATTGTCTGCTGTGTGGTTCAGATCGTGCCCTTGGCCTGCAAGGTCTCGATCTCCTTTTGTCCGTATCCCAGACTTGTCAGGATCTCGGTGCTGTGCTGGCCCAGACTGGGACCTTCCCAGCGGATCGCACCGGGGGTCCGGGACAAGCGGGGCACCACACCCTGCATGGTCAGATCGCCGAAATCGCGTGTCGGCACATCCACCACCGCACCACGGGCGCGGAAATGCGGGTTTTTATGGATGTCTGCGGCGTTGCAGATCGGACCGGCGGGAATGCCAAGCTCCTCCATCAAAGCGAGCAGCTCCGTTTCGGTCTGGCCGACGGTCCAAGCGGAGATGATCTCGTCGATCTCGGCTTGATGTTCGCCCCGTGCGCGGTGGCTTGAAAACCGGGGATCGTCACACAGGTCCGGACGGCCCATGGCCGTGGCCAAACGCTGAAAGATGGCATCGCCATTGGCGGCAATCAGGATCCAGCCGTCATTGGCAACGGGATAGATGTTCGAGGGGGCAATGCGTGGAAGGCTGGTGCCGGTCCTCTCACGGATTACACCCGTCGCGCTGTATTCGGCCAGAACGCTCTCGCTGATGGCAAGGATAGCGTCGGTGATGCCGACATCTACAATTTGGCCTTTTCCGGTGTGGCGTCGTTCATGCAAGGCGGCCAGCAGGCCGATGCAGGTAAACATACCGGCCAGACTGTCGCCCACCGACAGACCGGCGCGAACCGGCGGACGGTCGGGAAACCCACCCAGATGGCGCAGTCCGGCCATCGCTTCGGCAATCGCTCCAAAGCCGGTGCGATTGGACCAAGGGCCGGTCTGTCCAAACCCCGAAACGCGGGCAATGATCAGGCCGGGGTTGGCCTCCTGTAAGGTGGCCGGTGAAAGTCCCCAGCGTTCAAGCGTACCGGGGCGGAAATTTTCGACCATCATGTCAGCTTGGGACAGCAGTTCCTTGACCACTGCCTGACCTTCAGGTTGCCGCAGATCCAGGGTGAGAGACCGCTTGTTGCGCGCGATCACATGCCACCACAGTGTCTTGCCGTCCTTTTGGGCTGCACCCCATTGGCGCATGGCATCGCCCCGGCCCGGCGGTTCGATCTTGATCACATCGGCGCCCAAATCGGCCAACAGCTGACCGCAGAACGGTCCGGCAATGAAACTGCCCATCTCGATCACCCGCACCCCGGCGAGCGGCCCGGTGGCCTGCTGGGTTTCGGCGTTATGGCTGGTCATAGTTACTTCCTCCGATCACCAGGCTGCCTGTGCGCATGACGGATTTGGCAAGCGTGTCCTGATGGCGTTGTTGTGTTTCAAGGGCATGGCGGGTCACAGCATCGCGGGCGGCTGCTGCATCGCCGGCGCGCAGGTGGCGCAGAATTTCGCGGTGCTCGATGATGGTGCGGGCGCGACCTGCCTCGTTGACCACCTCAAGCCAGCGAATGCGGGCAAGCCGTTGCATGACGTCCTGCATCGCCTCGACATACAGTTCGTTCCCCGAAAGACGCATCAGTTCGACATGGAATTCACATCCGCTATGGAGCCAGTCTTTGCGGCTTGCATCTGTGTCTGACGGCACCAGTTCGGCTTCGATCTGCTCCAGTTTCCGGGGCTGTGCCCGCTCGCAGGCCAGCGTCACGCCTTCGCGTTCAATGCCGATACGGAACTCGCAGGCCTGCATGATATGGGTGAGGGAAAGCGGGGTCACGGACCAAACCCGATCAACCTTTTGCACCAGCCGGTTCGCCTCAAGCCGCAGCATGGCGGCCCGTATCGGCGTGCGCGATGGCCCGCGATAGCGTGCTTCGATCATCCGCTCGGACAGTCGCAAACCCGGACTAAGCACCAGATTCAGGATGTCCGCACGCAGGCTTTCATAGAGTTTATCAAGTTGTGTCGTCATGGGAGTAACCGGTATTCCGCTTGGGATGCCACTTTAGACAGCATAAACTCAAAACCCGTTGAGACGGCGATAGGCGCGGATGACCTGACTGTCATCCTCTTGGCCGTTGCCTGCGCCGCTTTCGGCAGCGAAAATTTGCATGGCAACGGACGCCAGGGGCAGACCCATATGCGCGTCACGACCGGCCTCAAGTGCGATGGTCATATCCTTGACGAAGATATCAACGGTCGAGGTGACTTCGGGATCCTCGGACAACATCCTCGGGCCGCGATCATTCAACATCCAACTGTTGGCAGCAGAGCCGCGCAGGATTTCAAGAAGAACCCCGGTATCAAGTCCCGCCCGTTCGCCAAGGGCCATCGCCTCGGCTGCAGCGACAATATGCACCCCGCACAGCAGTTGGTTGATGGCCTTGACGTTCGCCCCCTGCCCTGCCCGCATCCCGACATGAAAGACCCGCGAGCCGAGCGTTGACAGGATGGGCTGTACCTTTTCAAGCGCCCCCTCGTCAGCACCGACCATGATCGTCAAGCTGGCCGCGCGGGCCCCGACGACGCCACCCGACACGGGGCAGTCAACAAAGAGACGCCCCGACGACTGCACCTCAGCGGCAAGCTTCTCTACCGATGCAGGTGGGCAGGTGGCCATCAGGCAAACCGCCGCGCCTTCCGGCAGGGCGTCAAGTGCGCCCAGATCGAACAAAACCGATCTGGCTTGATCGATATTGACCACCATCAGGATAAGCGCTTCGACGTCTTTTGCCGCCTCTTGGGCTGTAGCGGCGGCAATGCCACCCTGCTCGGCCAAAGCCGCCCGCGCAGTTTCGCGAAGGTCGAAGCCTGCGACGCTATACCCAGCGTCGATCAGGTTTTTGGCCATCGCGCTGCCCATGGCACCCAGACCCACAAATCCAATTCTTTTGACCATTTTGGCCTCCTCAGTAAATTGTGAGCGCGGGAACATACATCATCAGCAAAAGAACCGTGAAACTGACCAAATAGAACGGCCACAGCTCTTTGATGACAGAACCTATCGACACCTTGGCGATCGCCGCACCGATGAATAGCGTGGTGCCGACAGGGGGTGTGAACAGGCCAATCGACAGGTTGATGCAGACAACCAGACCCAGTTGCACCAGATCGATTCCAATCGTGGTGCCGATGGCAACAAAGATCGGCCCCAGCAGGAGAACAGCCGCGGGCAGGTCAAGAAACATCCCGACCGTCAGCATGATCATCGTCATCATCATCATGATCAGCCAAGGCGCGCCCAGAACCTCGGTCGCCCAAGTGGCGATAAGTGTCGGAATACGCTCAGTCACCAGAACATGGCCCACAAGGCTTGAGGCGGTGATCACCAGCATCACGATACCTGTTGTGATGACGGTATTGATCAGCGCGGCGTAGATCGACGCAAATGTGAGGTCACGGTAGATCGTCGCGCTGACCACCAAGGCATAGGCCACAGCAATCACGCTGACCTCGGTCGGCGTTGCAATGCCAGCCCTGAGCAGCACGATGATAAAGATCGGCATCAACAGTGCGGGCATCGCATGCAACAGCACATAGCCCAGCTTTTGCCGCACAGCCGGTTCGCTGAGGCGGGGGAAATTACGCAACCGGCCGCTGAAATAACACGCCAGCATCATCCCTCCGGCCAGCATCAGCCCCGGCAGAATGGCTGCGGTGAACAGCGCCGCAATCGAAACGTTCGACACCGTCGAGAACAGGATCAGCGGAATGGACGGCGGAAGCAGCCCCGCGATCACCGAGGATGACGCCGTAACAGCCGCAGCAAAGGCGGGCGGATAGCCTTCGCGCTTTTGCCAGGGGATAAGCATTGCGCCCAGTGCAGAGGCCTCGGCCACAGCAGATCCGGAAACGCCGCCGAAAATGGTCGAGCCGACAACCGACACCTGCCCCATTCCGCCATGGAAACGCCCCACCATCCGCGCAGCGAACTGCACAAGATGCTCACCCAGCTTGCCCGACATCATCAATGAGCCGGAGAGGATGAAAAAAGGAATCGCCAGCAGAGGAAAGCTTTGCGAAGGCTGGAACAGTTTTACGACCACCAGAACCAGCGGAATTGTGCCCTGCCATAGAATGGCCGATCCGGCACTGATGACCAAGGCGTAGCCCACGGGCATCGACAGCGCGAGAAGCGCGAAAAATGCGATCAGCATTACAAGTGTCATAGCTGATGCTCCACAGATGTTTTGCTAAGGGGAAAGCGTGGGTCATCGGCATAGAAAACGCGCACCAGATTCACGAGTGCAGAGAGGGCAATTCCGAAACAACCGAAAGTGACAGCCGCGTAAGCCCAAAATTGCGGGATGCCCGTCAGCGGGAAAACCTGATGTCCGGTAACAGCGATAACTTTGAGCGATATCCAGGCCAGTGCGATAAAGACACCGCACACCATAACCTGAAGCGCCATGCCCAGAATGCGCGCGTTGGCGACGGACAGATAATCGATCAGGGCTGTCGCGGCAATATGTGCGCCGCGATGGGCGCCGATGACGATTCCGCCCATGATAAGCCACGGGAAAAGAAGATTAGGCACCTCAGTCGGCCACCCAAGCCCGCGTGTTGTCATGTAGCGCACGATCACATCGGCCATGAGCGCGAGGAACATGAATACCAGCGATGACAATGCAATCACGACGGCGATGGTATCCAGCGTCCAGCCGACGGCATTGGCAAGGCGCAAGGCGGGAAATCCCGCCTTGCTTTTGTCCTGGGTGGAACTGGACATTGTCACTTGCCCTGTGCCGCTGCCGCTGCTGCGGATGCAGCTACGATATCGTCAACAAGCCCGGGGAACTTTTCGCTCCACTGATCATAGACGGTCTTGGTCGCAGCTTGGAAGGTCGCGGAATCGACTTCGTTAAAGATGATCCCGGCTTCTTCCAGTGTAGCGCGCAGTGCCTTTTCGTCGTTCAGCGAACGTTCGCGGTTATACTGACCAGACTCCGTGGCGGCAGCGCGGATGATCTCCTGATCTTCGGGGCTGAACGTGTCCCAAATGATCTTGGAGGCCAAAAGGACCGTCGACTCATACTTGTGGCCCGTCAGCGAAATGTACTTTTGCACTTCGTACAGTTTTGACGAGTAGATATTGATCAGAGGGTTTTCCTGCCCGTCGACAACGCCCTGCTGCAGCGCGATGTAAAGCTCGGAAAATGCAAGCGGCAGAGGGTTGGCGCCCAGTGCATTAAAGATATCGATGGTGATCGGATCCGGAGGCGTGCGGATCTTCAGACCGGCCAGATCTTCGGGTGTTTTGATCGGGCGAACGTTGTTCGAAGTCTGGCGAATGCCATTGTCCCAGAAGGCCAGAATCACAAGACCCTGAGCTTCGGCAGCTTCGGCCAGACGGTCGCCGATAGGACCGTCCATCACTTCCCAAGCCTGAGGAAGATTGCCGAACAGGAACGGCAGACCCAACACTGCAAGCTCAGGAACCACAGCCGAGCTGGTACCTTGGGAATTGGCGCTGAAGGCCATCGTGCCGAGACGCATGTTGGTCAATGCTTCGGCATCTTCACCGAACTGGGCCGAGCCACCGACGTCGATCATTACGCGCCCTTCGGTGCGTTCCTTGACCAGATCGGCAAACATGATCGAAGCATCAGATTTGGGATTGCCGGGTGCAGCATTGTGCGAAAGTTGGAATTGCTGAGCCGTGGCGGGCATAGCTGCCAGACCCAGACATACTGCTACGGCGATATGTGCAAGCTTCATTGTTTCCTCCCAGAAACTGCGACTTGAAGTGGGCCGCATTCGATTGACGGTCATCGGATCAGTGGCTTGTCTCCTGGCATACCAACCTGACCCTCCCGACCGGTTTGTTTTGCTGAATATCCGCAACCTCTTTTGTAGATAATCAAGTGTATTCAGCTTCTAATCACGGTTCTTTCGATGTTCAGGCCGCGATTGACTAGATTGATCTCTGAACTCAGGCCATAAGTCACTCAATAATATCTAATACATTGGTAAGTTTTACTTACCAACTTTACCAGCCATCGCTCTTCCCCGGCCATCGGTCACGAAACTATTGCCCGAAATGGCGCTACCGCGCACAAGCATCACAGCGCATGCCGCCCCGGAGATCAGACCGGAAACGGCTTTCGCAAACCCCATCAGCCTCCATGAAGAGGTCGATCAGTGAATAAGCGAGCCGCCGTTCACATCAAGCTCGGTTCCCGTGCAATAACCTGACAGGCCAGAGGCCAGAAACAGCGCGCAGCCCGCAACATCCTTTGCTTCACCTGCGCGGCCCATTGGAATGCCGTCCAGAACCTGCTTGAGCATGTCATCGGTCAGTTTTCCGGCGGTGATGTCAGTGGCGATAAAGCCGGGGCAGATCGCATTGGCGCGCACATTGTCGGGGGCAAGTTCGCGCGCCATTGCTTTGGTCAGGCCCAACACACCGGCTTTGGCTGCTGAATAATGCGGTCCGCCGAATATTCCGCCGCCGCGTTGTGCCGAAACCGAAGACATGTTCACGATGCTGCCGGATTTCTGCGCCCGCATGGCGGGAATCACGGCCTGCGACATATAAAGCGTTCCACGCAGGCTGACATCCGTCACAGCGTCGTAATGGCAGGCTTCGATATCGAGGATTTTCAGAGGCTGGGTAATGCCTGCGTTGTTGACCAACACATCAATCTTGCCAAAGGCGTCCAATGTGGCCTGCGCCACGCGGATACAATCGTCTTTGTTGGTGACATTGCCGTTGATGCCAAAATGGCCTGTGCCCGGCAGATCAGCGGCGCTGGCCTCGGCGTCGGCTTTGTTGAGATCCATGATCACCACTGTGGCACCGTGTTCCGCAAACATTTGTGCCGTTGCCTTGCCCAACCCACGCGGGCTTGCCGCGCCGGTGATGATGGCAATCTGCCCTTCCAATAGCTTCATCGTGTCAATCTCCCTGTTACGTATGGCTGCTTAAAGCCAGCTCTTGATCTGATCAGCCACCCGCGCGACCGAAAGACCGTACATGTCATGCAATGTGGGCAAGGCACCTGCCTCAAGAAACTCGTCAGGCAAACCGATCATGCGGAAAGGCACGTGGACACCGGCCAGCATCAGTTCCCGTGCAACCGCTTCGCCAAGGCCGCCATTAACCGTGTGATTCTCGGCCGTCACAACAAGACGCCCGCCCTCCCGCGCGGCGGCCACGATTGTGGACACATCCAATGGCTTGATCGTCGGCACATGCAGCACCGCCACATCGACATTGTCCGCAGCCAGACGTTCGGCCGCATCCAGCGCGCGCATGGTCATGATGCCCGATGAGACGACAAGAACGTCGCGCCCCTCGCGGATCATCTGCGCACGGCCCAGCTGAAACTTGTAGTCGGGCTTGTGCCGGGTCAGAACCGTGGGAACCTTGCCCCGCAGCAGACGGGCATAGACCGGACCGTCATGGGCCAGCATCTCGGGCACCATTCCCGCGACATCGCAGGCATCGCAGGGGTCGATCAGCACCATGTTGGGCAACCCGCGAAAAATCGCCAGATCTTCGGTCGCCTGATGGCTGGGACCATATCCGGTGGTCAGGCCCGGCAGCGCACAGACGATCTTGACCGGCAAATTCTCTTCGGCAATCGCCATCGCAATGAAATCATAGGCACGGCGACTGGCAAACACCGCATAAGTGGTGGCGATTGGAATGAACCCTTCACGCGCCATGCCAGCGGCTGCAGACATCAGCAATTGTTCGGCCATGCCCATTTGATAGAACCGGTCCGGCATCGCCTGCGCAAAGATATGCAGGTCGGTATATTTCGACAGGTCTGCCGACAGCCCAACGATGCGGTCATCCTTGCGGGCCGCTTGGACCAAGGCTTCGCCAAAGGGGGCTGAAACGGTGTCATAACCTTCGGCGGCAAGGGATGCGATCATCGCGCTTGTCGCGATCTTTTTGGCGGGCACTTGGCGGGGTTCGTATTTGCGGGCCATGGATGCGCGGGTCATTCGGGTTTTCCTTCTTCCAGCACGGTGAGGGCCTTTGTCCATTCATCGGCTTCGACACGAATGAAATGGCTCATCTCGCGCTGCTCAAGGAAATCGATGCCCTTACACATGGTGGAATTGCAGATAATCACCCGCGGGCGCGGGTCTTTCAGGGCGCGCGCAGCGTCAAAGGCCGCGACCAGCGCTTCGATATCGTTGCCGTCTACCTCTTGGGCATACCACCCGAAAGCGGCCCATTTCGGTGCCTCGGCCCCGACGGCCAATGCGTTGCGGGACGGGCCATCGGCCTGCTGATTGTTGAAGTCGACAATACAGATCAGATTGTCGAGCTGCCATTGGACGCCAGACATCACCGCTTCCCAAGTCGAGCCTTCGCCCAACTCACCATCGGACATCAGGTTATAGACAAAAGCAGGGCTTTTCTTACGCTTCAAACCCAGCGCAGCACCAACGGCGATGCCCAGACCTTGTCCCAGACTTCCGCCAGTGATTTCCATGCCCGGCGTATAAGAGGCCATGCCAGACATCGGCATGCGCGAGTCGTCCATCCCGTAGGTTTCAAGCTCTTCTTCCGGCAGAATTCCGGCTTCCATCAGAACGGCATACAGCGCGATCGCATAGTGGCCGATAGAAAGATAGAACCGGTCGCGGCCTTCCCATTCGGGATCATCGGCGCGGTAGTCCAAGGCGTGAAAATACGAAACAGCCAGCATATCGGCAACGCCAAGGGCCTGTCCGATGTAACCTTGTCCCTGTACTTCGCCCATCAGCAGCGCCTTGCGCCGGATGTTCCAGGCACGCATGGCCAAAGACATGTTCTGCAATGGCCCGGGATGGGCTTCTACACTCATGCTTTCCTCCCTTAATCGCCGAAATGCGGCGGTAGGCTTAAGGGGTAGCAGCAAAATCCCGCAATAGAAGCAATGAATAGTTCAGAAACTTGTAAGCATAACTTAACAAGCATTCGCGCGGTTCTTGTGTATCACAGGGTCGATGATTTGAGGGAGGACACAGTGTCAGATCTGATTTTTGCCGATAGCCTGTCGCGGCTTGGAACCGAATCCGCGTTCAGCGTACTGGCCCGGGCGCAGGGGCTGGCAGCCAAGGGACATGACATCATAAATCTGGGGATCGGTCAGCCGGATTTCCCGACGCCGCCCCATATTGTAGAAGCAGGAATCAAGGCGCTGCGCGATGGCCATCATGGCTACACCCCTGCCAATGGCCTGCCTGCCCTGCGCGAGGCGGTGGCCGATGATCTGCACAAACGTCACGGGACCAAGGTTGATCCCGATCATGTGGTTGTGGTGCCGGGCGGCAAACCTACGATGTTTTTCGCGGTGTTGATGTTCGGACAGCCGGGGGTGGAAATCATGTTCCCCGATCCGGGATTTCCGATCTATGAAAGCGTGATCCGTTACAGTGGTGCAACCGCCGTGCCCATCCGCCTGCACGAATCCGACGGATTTGCCTTTCGCGCTGACACTGTGCTTGAGCAGATCACACCGCGCACGCGGCTGATCATCCTGAACAGTCCTGCAAACCCCACCGGCGGTGTCACACCCAAAGCAGAGTTCGACAAACTGGTGGCGGGGCTGGAACACCACCCCCATGTTACGATCCTGTCGGACGAGATCTATTCACAGATGCTCTATGACGGGCAGACCCATGTTTCGCTTTTGCAGTATCCCGAAATCCGTGACCGGCTGATTGTGCTGGACGGCTGGTCCAAGACCTATGCGATGACGGGCTGGCGGCTGGGGTTTGCGGTCTGGCCCGAAGCGGCAGTGGAACACGCCACGCGGCTGGCGATCAATTGCCATTCCTGTGTCAACGCCAGCGCGCAATATGCCGGCATAGCAGCCCTCACCGGCCCGCAAGACGCAGTTCACTCCATGGTCGCTCAGTTCGATACGCGGCGCAAAATCATTGTCGACGGGTTGAATGCGCTGCCTGGCGTCAGCTGCACCAACCCCGGCGGCGCATTCTATGCCTTTGCCAATATCGCCGATACCGGACTGACCTCGGCACAGGCGCAGGATTTGTTTTTGGACAAGGCCGGTGTCGCAACAATCGCAGGCACATCCTTTGGCGCTATGGGCGAAGGGTATCTGCGGTTTTCCTATGCCAATTCTGCCGAAAACATCCAAACCGCGCTTGGTCGTATCGCGGCTCTGCTTTGATCTGAGAGAACTGAAATGACCGACATACAATCCATGGCCAATGCCATCCGGTTTCTGGCGCTTGATTCCATTCTGAACGCGGGCGAAGGCCATCAGGGCGTGCCGCTGGGCATGGCGGAGATCGCGGCGACCCTGTACGCGCGCCATCTAAAGGCCAACCCCGATGATCCGCAGTGGCATGACCGCGACCGTGTTGTGCTGTCAAACGGGCATGGCTCACTGTTGCTTTATTCACTGCTGAACCTGTCGGGGTACAAGCCCGTGACGGTTGAGGCACTAAAGACCTTCCGGCGGCTCGGGTCGGTCTGTGCCGGCCACCCCGAGATTGAACAACATGCCGGAATAGAGATCACCACAGGCATGTTGGGACAGGGCATTGCCTGTGCCGTGGGCATGGCCGTGGCCGAGTCGCGGCTGGCGGGAGAGTTTGGCGACGATCTGGTGGATCACCGCACTTGGGCCTTTGTCGGCGATGGCTGTCTGCAAGAAGGCGTCGGACAAGAGGCCATCTCGCTGGCGGGTCATTTGCGCTTGGGCAAGCTGACGTTCCTGTGGGATGACAACCAGATCACCGACGACGGCAGCACCGATCTTGCCCTGAGCGAGGACGTACCAGCACGGTTTCGCGCGGCGGGCTGGCAGGTGCAGTCGGTTGACGGTCACGACATCGAAGCTATCTCAAAGGCGCTTGATGCCGCAAAGGCCGACCCGCGCCCCTCACTTTTGGCCTGTCACACAACCATTGCGCGGGGAATCCCCCGCCTGCAAGGACAGCGCGGCGGTCACAGCGCGCCTCTGGTGCCGCAGGACCGCGTTGAGGCCTGCAAAATGCTTGGCTGGAACCATGGCGCGTTCGACATTCCCGACAGCATTCGCGCCGATTGGCACACGGCGATGGATCGGGGTCGCGTTGCACAGGCAGACTGGCAACAACGCCTTTCAACGGCCCCCACTGCGGTGGAATTCCAGCGCTGGCAGGCAGGGGATTTGCCCCAATTCCACGCCACGACCATGGCCGCGCTGAAGGCGGACAGCGTTGCACATGACGCGCCGCGCCCGACCATTCTGTCGTCAGGTGATGTCTGCGATGGCCTAAACACTGACCTGCCGGAATTGCAGGTGCTGTGCGCGGACCTTGAGGCCCCGACAAATCACAAACGCAGCCGCCGCGCCTTTTCCGCGACGGTGCAAAACGGCAGCTATGTGCATTGCGGTGTGCGTGAACATCTGATGGGTGCCATGGCCTGTGGAATTGCGGCCCATGGTGGCCTGCGCCCGGTGAATGTGACCTATCTTGCATTTGCAGATTATGAACGCCCCGCCATGCGGATGGCGGCATTGATGGGGCTGCCTGCGCTGTTTGCGTTCAGCCATGACTCCATCGGGGTCGGCAGCAACGGACCGACCCATCAACCGGTGGAAATTCTGGCCTCGTTCCGGTCCATGCCGAACTTCCACGTGTTCCGCCCCGCCGATGCCCTTGAGACTGTCGAGGCATGGGAGCTGGCGATGGCGAGGCGCGACGGGCCGTGCTTGTTTGCTCTTTCGCGCCAACCTGCCGCACCGCTGCCCGTGCGAAGCGGTGAGAACCTGACGGCAAAAGGCGCATATCTTGTGTCCCCCCCTGACGAGCAGCGCGACATCACCCTGATCGCTACTGGCACCGAAGTGGGGGTGGCACTTGATGCGCGCACCAAACTGAAGGCCTCGGGCATCTGCGCCGCCGTGGTCTCGATGCCCTCGTGGGAGCTGTTCGCGGCGCAGCCTGACGCCTACCGCGCCGACGTTCTGGGCACCGTGCCTCGCATCGGTATCGAGGCGGCGCTGCGGTTCGGTTGGGACAGGTGGCTGCGGCCTGACGATCCATTCGTCGGGATGACAGGCTTTGGTGCGTCGGACAAATCCGAAACCTTGTACGCCCATTTCGGGATCACCGCAGACAATGTCGCGCAAGTTGCGCGCGACAGACTTAGCGTCTGACGTGCGGCTTGTGATTTCCCCAAAGCACGGGTGACGGGATTCGCCTTGCCAAGCAAATGTCAGCAGCTTTTGGAAACGAGCCGTTGCTGTTACAAGCCGTTGGGAAGTCGAGAAGATAATCAAGGCCCGGAAAGGCCCCCGATGCCGAAGACCTCAGCGACCTTGATGCACTGAGCGCGCCGTTCGTATTTTGCCGCGGCTCGGCGCGCGAAATTGCGCGGTGATTTCCGCAATGGCGGGTCTGGGCTTGGATCAAACCGAAATCCGGCTGATCGCAGACCGGGGTCGAGTCCGGTAGGGGGCAGAATGACACCCTAGGTGTTCCATCACATGGTTTGATGGTGCGATCCTTTCTCAGGAATGGAAGGAAGCACTATGGGTCAAGTTCGTCACGGCAGCGCCACGATCCCTTTGACCGGCAGGGCATCAGCATGATGCCCGAGAGGGGCGCACGCTGTCCGAGCAGCAATACAGCGATCCATTGCCCGGCAGTCGCTGCTTGCAGCGATGAGAGGCGGGTTCTTTCATGTCCATTGCCCGGCATTGCATGTTTACATGCACGAGAGGGGACATTCCCAAGGTGCAGACCGCCGAGGGCAAGCTCCATCTTTTCGTGGGCATTGACCGTACCATCAAGTTCGCAGTGCGTTTGCTCAAGTCTTCAAATCCAGTTCCATGAAAATCAGCCAGGATCGCATATCCTGATCCAATGGGTAGTAGGGCTTGGTTCGGCGAAACCCGAGCCGCTCATAAAGGCCCTGCGCTTCGTTCTGGAGCGGCCCGGTATCCAAACGCATCAGGCTGTACCCAATCTGGCGGGCTTCCTTGATGATGCGCGCCCCAAGTGCCTGGCCGATGCCCTGGCCTTGGTGCGCAGAGGTGACGAACATGCGCTTCATTTCGCAAATACCGTCGCCCAGATTGTGCAGCGCGACACATCCGACGACATTTTGGCCATCTTTCGCGACCAGAAGACGCCCGCGTGGCGGCGCAAAATGTCCAGGAAGATTGGTCAGTTCGGCCTCGAATGCCGCCGCATCAAAGTATTTGTCGATAAGGTTGCGGTACTGCGCATGACGGGTTTGATGCCAAGCCACGAAAGATCGCATGAGACCGCGGACAGCGTCCATCTCGTCGGTCGTCTTTGCCTGAGAGATAGTAAGCATGATGATCACTCGATTTCGATGTCACGTCGGCAGTTTGCTGACGGATCGTCATGATTGGTGCATCAAGGGGACAGATCTGATCTGCCCCCTCTGTTGATAGCTTCAGGTCGCGGCGTTGGCCGTTTCCGGTCCGAAGGTGCTTTTGATCTCGGCCACAAGATCAGCCGGAAAGCCACCCTCCTTGGCGTGACGGTAAATTGCGTCGGCGCTGTCGGCCTCGTGAACGCAGTAAAGCTTGTCGCCCGCCGCATAGGTGTGGTGCCAGACGTAAGGGACGCCGAGACCATCAACGACAGCATTCGATTTTTTTGAAATCCCGCAAAGCTCTTCCCCCGTCAGCTTTTCGGCGCCGGGAATGTTTCTTTCAACGATGAACTTGGGCATGCTGCTACTCCTTGTCGGTTGCATGGAGCCAGTCTGTCGCTTCGTTGCAGCGGCCGCATCGGGAGGACTACCTATTTTTTGCCATCGTACGCCCTATTTTCCGGCCAATGCGGTGGCAGCATACAGGTTTGCCAAGTGCTGCTATCATGGTCGTCATGAAACTTTATGAGCGCGAAACACTGATCGACATCTTGAATGAGCGGCTTGGTAACGCGCGTCGTGGTCTGGGGCACGTGGTTTGTCTGTCGGGCGATGCGGGGGCAGGCAAGACAGCGCTCTTGCGGCACTTCGTCGAGGCGGCTCAGACCCGTGTTCTCTGGGGGGCCTGCGAAGACCTGTCAACGCCAGAGGCGCTGGGTCCGTTGAGCGATTGGGCACGCGAATCCCAGCTGCCGGTTTTTGCCGCGACACCTCAGCCGGGCCACAGGATCGAACTATTTTCCGATGTTCTGCAGGCTCTGTCCGAAGATCAGATAATTGCGATCATCGAGGATCTTCACTGGGCCGATGGCGCAACGCTTGATCTTGTGCGTTTTCTTGGCCGTCGCATAGCGAACAAGCCGGTGCTGCTGATCGTGACGGCCCGCAATGAGGACAGCTCTGCCCGTGCCCGTCTGCGAACGGCGTTGGGACAAATCCCAACCGAGCAGAAAACCTATATCGACCTGCCCAACCTGAGCGCCGCGGCCGTCGAGACGCTTGCCAAGAATGCCGGAATGGACGGCAACAAGGTCTACCAGCTCAGCAGTGGCAATGCGTTTTTCGTCACCGAGCTCTTGCGGGGCGGTGATGCGCTGCCAGCCACAGTGCGCGAAGCCGTCCTGGCGCGGTTTGATCGCTTTCCAGTGCCCTGTCAGCGTGTAGTTCAAACAATTGCAGTCTTCCCACGTCGCGCGGAGATTTGGGCTATCCGACAGATCTGCCCCGAGGATTTCGATGGGATTGGTCGCGCCGTGATGGCTGGCCTCATCGTTGCAGGAGACGGGGACTACGCCTTTCGCCACGAAATAGCCCGCCGGGCCGTGGAAAGCACACTTCCTGCCGATACGCGCCGCGAGATCAACCGCAAGGCTCTTTCGGTCCTGCGGAAAGAGCCAAGGGTTTCAATTTCGCATCTCGTCCATCACGCCAAGGCTGCAGGCGACGTTGCATATGTCGGTGAGTTGGCTCCGCTCGCTGCCGCCGCCGCTTCGCTTGCGGGGGCACATCGCGAAGCGGCTCAACACTATGGTACGGCATTGTCGGTTGCGGGCGATCTGGATGCACAACAGCGGGCACGGCTGCTCGAAAAACATGCATTCGAGCTGCATCTGATTGGCAAGTTGGAAGAAGCAATTGCTGCCTATGAAACTGCGCTAGAACTCAACAGGATAGACGGCGATCGTCTGACAGAAGGGGATAATCTGCGGTGGATTTCCCGAATACACTATCTGTCCGGAAATCGTGTTTTGGCCGACCAGTATGGGCAGGACGCATTGGCAATTCTTGAGGCGGACGAGCCAGGGGCCGAGTTGGCAATGGCTTATTCGAACCTCGGTCAGCTGTCGATGTTGGAAGATGATGCAACGGCAACACTGCGCTGGAGCCAAAAGACGATCGCCATCGCCAAACGACTCGGTCGCAACGACATCATCTCACACGCATTGAATAATTCAGGAGCTGCGCAGCGCTGGACTGACAAGACCGCCGCACGGCACAATCTTGACCGCAGCCTGCAGATCGCGCTGGAAAACGATTTGCCTGATCATGTCGCGCGGAACTACACCAACCGCGCCTATGTCGAGATCCAGTGGCTGGAACATGCAAATGCCCATCGGTTTCTAGAGGCCGGTTTGACGTATTGCACCGAACGAGATCTGGAAACTTGGCGAACTTACATCCACGGGTGTCAGGCGCAGTTGCTTTTGAGGGAAGGGAGGTGGGACGAGGCCGCCGCGATCGCGCAGGAGGAGATTCTGGCTATTGAGGCGTCGCCCATGCTGCGTTTTCCTGCGGTGTCGGCGTTGGCCCGTATCCGGTTGCGCCGGGGCGATCCAGACGTTGCAGATCTTATTGCTATGCTTGCCTCATACATGGACACAGGAAACGAGCCGCCCCGCTTCCTCTTGTATGTCTCGATTTGTGCCGAGCACGCCTGGATCTCCGGATCAGTGGATGGAAAGCTCGCTGATTTGATCAATCAAGCCGCGCGTCTGGCAAGCAAGACAGGCGATATCTGGACGGCAGGTGAATTGTGTTTTTGGGCGCAAAAGCTGGGCATCAAGGATCTGCCTGAACTTCCTATCGCAATGCCCTACCAATTGATCGCGGCCGGGCATTGGGCAAAGGCCGCTGCGGCCTGGTCGGAACTTCATTGTCCCTACGACCGCGCTTTGGTGCTGATGTCAGGCGATGAGGCGGCGCAGCATCAGGGTCTGGCTTGTCTGAATGATCTGGGCGCAAAGGCTGTTGCAGACAGGTTTCGGCGGTCTTTGCGCCTGCAAGGGTCACGCTCAATTCCGCGAGGGCCGCATTCTGCCACCAGATCTAATCCGTCCGGACTAACCCGGCGACAGATGACGGTACTTGGGCTATTGGCCGAAGGTCTGTCAAACTCGGATATTGGTCAGCGCCTGTTCGTCTCGACAATAACGGTGGATCACCACGTATCGGCCATCCTTGCAAAGTTGGAGGTTCGAACTCGAGGGCAAGCTGTCGCCTTGGCGCAAACGAAGGATTTGATCTGATCGGTATGGCAGCAAAAAGTATATTAACCGAAATTGTCGACATTGGCATGGCGCAAGATATCCGGGTTCTTGGCGCACACCGCTAACGCTCATCTCACGGTCGTCGCAGGTGCCGCGTGCTGCCGATCCCACTTTTCTCGATTGAGCGCGGGCTTGGTCCGTTTTGACGCGGTTGAGTACGGGTTTGACTACTAAGGCACTGGATTCGCACGCAGTTTGGGTTGTTTTGTTGACCTAGTGTTGACCTGGAATGCGGACATGCAAAAGCCGCCCCGGAGGGCGGCTGTTAGCATATTGATACTGATTGGTTTTTTGGTTGCGGGAGTAGGATTTGAACCTACGACCTTCAGGTTATGAGCCAAAGTTCTAGTAAATCCAATAACTTATAAATATCAATCGCTTGCGGGATAACCCTTTGATCAAGCGCGATTCCCCCCCTGCGCACACCAGCATTCGCCCGGATTAACCGGCAAAACCAGCGTGAAACATACAGTCGCAGGTTGATGTGGCGTTGATGTAGCCCGTTTGCCAACCCACCGTATAATGATCAGCAACTGTGGATATTTCTGTCAGTTCCGATTTTCCAACAGCCGAAATTCAACCCACGTCCTGCTGAAATTATACTCGGAGACGAGCCTATATGGGTCCTTATTCAAACGTTTTCCCGGCCAATCGGCCATCCGAAAACCTATTCATCCGTTTGTTGGCTTCGAGCATAAAGTTCTGCTACCCACGGCGAGTGGTTTCCATCTTGATAAACAATGGACAGTTCTTTCCTGGGGCGAGTTACACCGACATAGAAGAGGCGACGGGCCTCTCGCAAGCCAGCTGAACTCTTCTTATCACGCGCGCTCGGGATATCTCCGTCGTTCATTCCAAACAAAATAACCGCATCGAATTCACGACCCTTCGCACTGTGTAGCGTGCTCATGTTGACGCGGCCGCTTCCCAAGATCCTTCCTGCAAAAACATTTAATGGCATGTCCTTTCCGCCAGCAGGATCGGTTTTTTGGATCAGATCGGCGCACACCTCCCACTCTGCATGCGGGTTCCGCGTCACCTTCTTCCAGCTCCCGATCAAGTCGAGTTCAAATTGCTTCAGCCACGAATGCGTACTTCCGATAGGTTCTTTCTTTCTTCGGAGGAATGAAATTAGCTGCTGTGACAACAAAGTCTCTTCTGCATCATTCGTCCGACGGTTGAAAACAAGCGATTGGGCTTGATTAAGAAGGCGTTCGTAAGGCGGATCCGCCTCCCGCCAACCGCCGGTCACCCAGCAAGCGCAAGCTTCAATAAATCGCGCCAATCTTGAGCTGCGTTTTATCAGAGCGTTTCCGTCGGTGCGAGCATATGGGATCCCCTCGCCATCAAGCGACAGTGCGATTTTGTCGCCAAGCCATGCTGCACGATATAGAATGGCGACTTGTTCTCTAGGATGTCGCTCTAGAAGCGCAGGAAGCACCGTCGAAGCAATGGCTTCGGCCTGCCTATCGATCCCTCCTTGCACCTTCCAGAATGTTAGTTCCCCCTCCGGCGCGGATTCCGGGCTTCGATAATCACGCTCTTCGCCCAGAGCGCCCATCGACGCACGAATAATCTTTGAACCGGATCGATAGTTGAATCTCAGCCGAACCACCCTAACATCAGGCCGCGCGGTCAGACTCTGCAGCAGATCAGGATTGGCGCCTGCAAAGCCATAGATCGACTGGTCAGCATCACCCACGGCAAAGAGCCTAATCTCAGCTTTGAAGCAAAGCAGAAGCACCAGTTCGTGCAGTGCATGCCCTAGGTCTTGATATTCATCGACGAACAGGACTGGGAATCGGGCCCTAAGAGCGGAGCGTATCCACACAAAATCCTTGATCAGTCGGAAGGCGATCAGTGGCATGTCTTCAAAGTCAATTAGCCCGCGGCGTCGAAGCTCTGCCTCGTAGGCTTCAACGAAGTCTGCCAACTCTGGGTTGCGCCCTCGCCAATCCGGCGAACTACGATCAACATCACGACGACGTTTTTCCGAAGCAAAGCTCCAGCGTTTGTGCGGATCGGCCGCGTCGCTGGATATTGTCGCGTAAGCAGTTTCTACGGCTGCCCGGCACTCTGCAACAGTAGCAACTCGGAATTCCGTTGGAAGCAAACCTGGAATGCATCTTGCGTAGGGCATTATCACTTGCGTAAGGGCAAAGCTGTGAACCGTGCCTATAAAGCAACGGCCACCGCCCACTACCCCCAGTGTCGCTAAGCGGCCTTCCAGCTCAATGGCACATTCGTTGTTGTAGGTGATGCAAGCAACACCACGCGGATCCACAACATCTTCGACCAGTGCACGCGCCATCGCAGTGGTTAGCGTCTTTGTTTTGCCACTGCCAGGACCCGCTAGGACGATGCAGTGGCCCCTCTCGCGGACAGCTTCGTTTTGCTCCGGATTTTTTGCGAGTTCGCCCAACGCCCGCGAAATTTCTTGGAAATTAGACACGGTCTACAACGAACTGCACTGCAGCAGAGATGTATGCCGGTGGAGCCAAACCGTCTGGTAATTTCTTCGCAAGTTTAGCGCTGAGGCGACCTTTGCCTATGTCAGCCACCATTGCGAGGAGGTGTGCAGAGTCGACCTGAGTTCCTGATCGCCAATTGGCGATCCGGGCGCTGCGCGTCGGCCCAAATCCCTGTTCGCCCAGAATATCGAGTAGAGTTGTCTGAAGGCCCGCGGTGTTGGCTACTGAGATTTCAAAGGTTAAGTCATTGAGGAAGTATCCTGCCTTTGACGCAGCGGCACTAAACTTCGCGTGGTCACTGGACTCCCATTTTGCCCGTTCCTCCTGTGTGAACTTCGGACGACCTGTAAGCAATCGCTTGTCGTCAATTAGATCGAGAACGCGGGTCAAACCCAAAGGAAGCTTGCTTCCATCAAGGGGATCCCAATCGGTGATCACAGAGAATGGAAGGCCGAGGCACGCCGCAAGTTTGACGTAAGGCCGAAAATTGGTCCCAGCAACATTGCAGACTGCGATGCCCAGGCGGTCAAGATTGCTACCCATTGAGTCGGCGAAGACAGGAACCAGCGCCTCCTCGGCATCACCTTCTACAAAAAGTACCCCACGAGAGAACAATATCTCGGAACGGGTCGCTGTGAGATAGCGTTCTATATCTTCTAATTCTTCAGCGGTGACCGGTAGATTTGCCAAAGAGTACGCCTTCGTCGCACCGTCCACAGCCCGCAGCTGCACAATCGAACGGACTGGGGCAACTGCCGCGAGTGTTGGTGAGTGGCTGGTCACAATAAGTGCTTGGGCTGTATCTCCGTCATTAAACAGTTTGTCGAACACAGCCCTCTGCAGTTGGGGATGGAGATGTGCTTCTGGCTCCTCGATGCACAGAAGTGAATAATTCCGTTCATTTTTTGCTCGACGCCAAGCGAACTCAGCAAGCTTGAGCGCGATAAGGGCAACGTTCGCTGAACCAAGACTGGCTTCGGCGATACCGCGCTTACCGTTGTCGATGAACATCGCAATTGACCGAAAAAGGCGAAGAGGGTCTGTCGGAGCAAATCGCAAGCGTGCATCAATATCTTGAGAGGTGCCTGCAAGGTCGAGTATCCCAGAACGAAGCGAGGTTTCGAGATCCTGTATCGACTGAAAACCCTCAAGCTTTTTTGTTGCGCCTTCCAAGTCTGAGGCGACGGCGTCAAGATCAGCACGGCTGACCGAAGCAATTGCGTCTTCTAACAAGGGTCTCAGCGGAGAACTCCGCCACGAACCTAACTGTGCTTCCGCGTCGCGAAGTGCATCTAGCATGTCGATAGCAATACGACGGCGCACACGATTTGGTATTGATCGCGCCTCATCTCCTCCGCCATAGACGATGAACTCGAAATCCTCCCCAGATTGTGGGGTGCCTAAAACTTCCGGCTTCTTTCGGAATACATAACTTAAGCGTGCTATTTCGGGATCTGCTGCTATTCGGAAATCGGTCAGCAGCGCAAGTAGAGCATCATCCGTGTCAAATTCAGCGAAATCTAGATGAACCTCAATCTGTGGAGCCGTCGTTAAGTCGCAGCCATCCCAGAAGTCTGAAAGCTTAAGCTGTCGTGTAGAATCTGAGAGCATTGGGTCTAGAACCAGACGGATTGCAAATAGCAGGTTGCTTTTCCCGACTCGGTTCTCCCCTAAAAGAACAACGTTGCGCGAGAGCGGTACATCTACCGCTTGAAAATTTCGGAAGTTACGAACGCTAAGATTTGAAAGTCGCACTAAAGTTTCCGATTCATTTTGTATTGTCCGCTCAGCTTGGGCTTCGCCTAATGAGAGAGTCAACGTGCCGATGAAGCCCGTAGACCAGCATGATGGAAAAGCTTAGACAAATGGTCCCCCACCAGACCCACAAACAGGTTTTAAACTTAATCGCAGCCACTCCACACCTGCCTGAATTTTATCCACAACTTCATTTCTTCCCCCTCTTGCTCCGAATCGAAGCCTACTTCAACTTGCGCGTGTGGGGAGAGCAGTCCTCAACCAAAAGCATAACAGGTCTATCGGAATGGCACTTTGGACAAGGTCGCGGCGCTCTGGCGCTCTGAACGGCGTTGTCTCCGATCATACTTACTCCGCGCTTTCCCGGCGCGGGTAGCAGGCGGTTTGAGTACGGCTCGTCCTCTGTCCAGATGAGGAGGTATCGATCATGGCCCTGCCGCCGCGCGTGTTTTTCACCCTTCACGAGGCCTCCGCGCGCTGGGGTTGTAACATCGCAGATATCGCGGCCTGGGCCGATACGGACAGATTTCAGATCCTGACCGGGATCGCAGCTGTCCGCTGTGGCGAGGACATCGTTGCAGGCAAGGTCGTCCTGTCCCCGATGGAATTGCTCCCGCTGTTCCGTCGGTGTGGCACAGGCCCATCTGAAGGTATGATGCGGCGCATCCAACCTTTGGGTCGCCAGGATTGGCTGCTGATCACGGAACCCGCTGGCGGCATTCCTGTTGGTTTGGCCGACATGATGATCCTGGCTGAAGACGTCCACACGTTTGAAGAGGAAAACGATATGGTTCGGCGTGTGGCGACAGGGCCCGGTGCCGCAACATCCTATGACTGGGAGGGGATGATGGTTGCCCTGATCCTGCGTATTCACGACCACGGGTTTCCCCCGACCCAAGCCGAGTTGGTCGCCGAGATGCAGGAATGGTTCGCGGATCAGACGAATGGCAAGAAGATGCCCGACAGCCGCAGCATTCGGCGGCGGATCACGCCAATATGGAAAGCCGTGCGGCGGGAGGATGCGTGATGATCCGGGTCCGCGCCGGGCCGCGTCAGGCCGACTTGGCGTCGCCGTGATCGCCCGCGTCATGGACCAGCCGGGGTTTCGACCGAAACGCAATGGCGACGGCATCGACCCCGGCGCGCAGGGGCGAGTCCATCAGGTGCGCATAGCGCAGGGTCGTCTGCATCTGGCTGTGGCCCAGCAGCTTGCCGATAATTTCCAGTGACGCACCGCCACTCACCAGCAGCGAGGCGAAGGTGTGGCGCAGGTCGTGGATGTGCACATCAGACAACCCGCATGTCTTCTGGATCTGCGCCCAGAATCGGCGCACCTCCTGCACCGGCTGGCCAGGCACATCTCCGGGGAACAGCCACGGGTTGCCGCGCGGAACCAAAAGCTGACGCTGGCGCACGATGGCTGCCGTTTCGTCCGAGATTGGCACGCGGTGCGCGCGGCGTTGTTTCGTCATGGCGGGCGGCTTTGACCAGCTCATGTGTTCGAGGTTGAACTGTTCGAACTGCGCCTGTCGCACCTCGCCCAACCGGGCACCGGTCAGCATGCACATCCGGATGATGTCAGCAGCGCGGCGATCTTCCGCAGCATCCAGAGCTGCCGCGAGGCTGGCGATTTCTTCCTGCGATAGAAACCGTTCGCGCGGGGTTTCGATGCGCCGATGGAAGCGCTGGGCAGGGTTGTCCTCGCACCATCCCCATTGGACGGCCAGTGTGAACATCTTGCGTAGGACTTCGCCGATGCGGTTGGCGCGCACCGGCGTAGGCTTCGCGGGCTGCAATTTGCGCGCCCGGTTGTTGGGCTTGTCCTTGTGCGGGCGAGCCCGGCCCGCGGCAATTTTGGTCAGCAGCTTATCGACGTCGGTTTGCGTGATTTCCGTCACCAGTTTGCGGCCCCAGACAGGTGCCACCAGCTTTGCCAGTGCAGATCGCTGGTCGGCGGCACTGCGTTCTGACAGCTTCGGCAGATGCTCGGCGCAGTAGCGGTCGATCAGGTCCGTGACGCGAGGAGCCTCACGTTTGGTTTCGCGCTGGGCAAGCGGATCGCCCCCGGCGTCGATGTCCCGGCGCAGTTCTTTAGCCCGCTCCCGCGCCGCTGATACGGACCAGTCCGGCCAGCGTGCGAAGGTCATCCGGCGCTGTCGCCCGGCGTTGCGGTAATCGAGCGTGAAGGCCCGACCGCCGCCGCGATAGATGCAGGCGGCAAAGCCGCGCACCTCCGTGTCGAAGATCTGGTAGTCGCGCCCAGCAGCAGGTTCGGCCTCGCGGAGCACTTTTTCGGTCAGTTTGATGCGTTCGGGCATGCGTTGGATCCTTCTTGCATCCGACATGAGGCGTGGTTTCGCCGCACTATCAAGTCAAGCATGCGGACCCGGGTGGCAGGGAGGCAGAGGGTGGCGGAAAGGTCGCCATCATTGCGCCACCCCATGTTTTTATGGCGTTCCGGCTCTGGGCAGATCGGCGGACAGGGCCGCCCATCCCGATCCGAAACATGAATCGTGGCCAAGGATGGCTCCCTCCAGGAGAAAATCCCCAACAAGACCGGCGCGAATTTGCGAATATCCAATGAAATCAATGGGTGGCAGGGGTGCCATGCCGGATGCCACCCCCTCTTTGCCCACCAACGCCCGTCAAAGCCTGTCAATCCGGCTGTTCGCAGGTGTTTGCAGCTTAGGTGTCCATTTCGGCCCCGGGCCGCGAAGTCTCGCACAGCGCCACTCCACGCTCATCAACGCCGAGAACCCAATAAAATAAGGGGTGGCGCAAGAGCGGCTTCCTTTCCGCCACCCTGCGCCTTCCCGCCACCCCTTCGGCCCTGCGCTCACTGCTCTGAGCAAACGCCCCCCGACGCACACCGTCACCGGGCTCAGAAACAGGGAGACCCCGATGCCGCATCTCGGATCGATGCCAGACCCAAAGGACAAACGACGCACGCTGCTGGTTGGCTGGATCAGCCGTCTTGATCTCGCGCTGGAGCTCGGCCTGTCGGTCGACACACTGCGCCGCTGGGAGGCCCAGCGCTTTGGACCGCCCTGCGTGCGCGCCGGTCGGAAGGTTTATTACCGCCGCGCCGCCGTCGAAGAATGGCTGGAAGAGCAGGAGCAAGCCGCCCCGCGGCGCCGCCGTTCAGGAGGGCGTCGGTGATGGTCAGTCAAAACCGCAAATCCGACTGGCCCGCTGATCGGCTGGCAGAGGCACGTGCCGTCATCGCCAATGTCGCGCATCATTCCGACCACCTGATCCGGCTCGCCTGCAATGTCCTGGCCGCCCATGGCGACACCCCGGCCGAGCGTGAAGGCGCACAGCGGCTGTTGGTGGTGATCGACGCAAGGCGGCCGGTGCGGCGTGCCCAGCGCGAAGAGAACGGGAGGACCGCTCGATGACGCGCCGCGGCACACCCGAAGCTGATCTGCAGCGTGCCGTCGTGCAGGCCCTGCGCCTCGCGCTGCCCCGCACGGCAATCATCCATCACTGCGCCAACGAGGTGACCGAGGCTGGCCCCCGCGGCGCAAAGCGCCAGGCGATCCTCGTCGGCATGGGCGTCCATGCGGGTTTTGCCGATCTGATGGTCCTCTGCGACGGCCGCGTGCTGTTCCTCGAGCTGAAAGCGCCGAAAGGGCGGTTGCGTCAGCCGCAGGAGACCTTCCGCGATACGGTGCTGGCGCAGGGCTTTGGCTGGGCGCTGGTGCGCAGCCTCGACGATGCGCTGGGCGCGCTGGTCGATCACGGTTTTACGACGCGCATTGCGCCCCCTGTGCGGAGGCCCGCGCCATGAGCCATGACGCCACCAACTGGGCCATCAAGCAGCGCGGTCTGAAGCCCACCACCAAAATCGTGCTCTGGCACCTTTGCGACCGGTTCAACGCGGACTTTGGCTGCTTCCCCTCGCAGGTTCGGCTTGCCCATGATTGCGAGATCAGTCGGGCAACGCTGAACCGCCACCTCGACGAGCTGGAAGCACGCGGACTCATTCGTCGGATCAGGGTCATAGATCCCAAGACTGGGCAGCAGCGCCCCACCCGCTATCTGCTGGGCTGCGAGCCAGGGTTCGCGCCGCGCGGGCCGGGCCAAGTCGAGGGTGATTCAACCAATCCCTTTGAGGCAGGAGAGGCTGAAACCCCGTGTCTCAATTTGACGCAAACCCGTGTCTCAAAAATGACCAATCCCGTGTCTCAAATTGCGACACTAACCTTGTAAGAGAACCTTTAAGTAAACCAGTAAAGGAGGAGGAGGACGCGGCTGCGCGCGATGCCGATTTTGATCGGTTCTTTGCAGAGCTGCTCTTGGCGCTGGGCTTCGCCGCAAATGCCAGCCTGCCCGCCTGGTGGCAGGGCGCGCCAGCCCGGGCGCAAGTTCGCCGCTGGACCGATGATCTCGGGCTTTCCGAGGACCGAATCATCGAGGTCGCCACCGAGACCCGGGGCTATCACCCGAACCCGCCTGATGGGCCCAAAGCGCTCGACCGGTTCATGGAACGCACAGCCCAGCGCGATGCGCAGGACGCTGTCGCAAGTTGCCGGGTCCGGAAATCCAAGCGCAGCCGCAAGGCCCAGGGCACGCCACCGCCCTGCCCGGATGAGCTGGCGGCGTTCTATGCGGCCAAGGTGAACTCCGACGAATACCTGCCCCCCAGCATGATCAGCAAAGCGATGTGCGGGGCGATGCTGGCACGCGGACTGGTGACACCCGAACGCCTCCGGATGCGAGGTGTGCAATGACCTTTCAAAGACCCAACCTCATTCGCAGCGGACGCATAAAACGTGCGCTGGGCGTGCAGGCGGCACTGGAATGGGCGTTCCGGATCGAGAAGGCTCAGCTGGAACTGCCCATGCCGAAGGATGTGACCGAGGAAAGCTTCGGCTTTGGCCTGGAATACGTCCTGCTGCAACGCGCGGCGCTGGGCTGCAAGGTCGACGGCGGACAGCACAAGATGGGCAGTTACACCCATCCCGATGCCGAGGTGATCGCTGCCACTGTCGCCGGAATGCCAGACCACCTTGGCGGCATCCGCATGGCGATCCGCGTTGCGGAACTGGCTCGCGCTGGGCTGACGCCCGACTGGATGCCCGGCGTCGTGCCGCGCTGCGTCCCGGTGGAAACGCGGAAAAACCAGCATGGTGTTCGGGCGACCACGGTGGTGGTCGGCACTGAGCGCGTGCTGACCCGCGGGAAGTGGCGAACGGTGGAGGTCTTGGCCTGTCCTGTTACATGGCGGCCTCACCCGGAGCAGATTGCGTCCGCTCGTCGCGGATATGACGATTGGTGGCAGGCGCTAGCCTGGGTGCGGGACGGTCTCGTGGCGGGGAGCATGTTGCGGGATGTCGAAGTGATGGCAGCACTGCCAAAGGTGCGGCCTTGGAATTCTTAGGCCCTTCACGAAGGGTGGGAAACGGACTTTAGCCGCAGGTGCGAGCCAGTCAGGCCGCGAAGTCGGACGGCGAAATTCAGTCGACCCCTTAGCCGCGCGTTGCGTTGCTTCGCCGCAAGGCGGCTTCGAGCGCTTCTTGTTGGTTCGTTGGGCTGCGGCGAACGTCAGCTTCCGCGACCGTGCAGAAACGTGCCGAAACGCGATAGGTTTTGCCTCGGGGTTCTGACCAAGCTAAACTGTTGATGTGCGGTCGTACCGGCTGGGCGGACGGAAACCGCCGATATTGACACTACCCTTGCGGTCGGAGTCTGTGCGTTGCTCAAGACCTCGCCAATACCATGCGGTCCAGGCCCCTCAACCCGGCGACCAAAGCGCGATCTTCGACCTATCGACGGAACGGTTCTCAAGGTCGTTTGTGAATTCGGCATGCCTTTTTGCGAAGTCTCCTTCTAGGATAAACATTTGCTCAGTGTTCTGAAAAAAAGCGCCATCCTTAAAATGTGCCGAGCCAACAATATAGGCAACTGCTCCATCTTCATCGTAGAACGCTATTGATCTTGCGTGCACAGTGTTTGAGTAGTTATCGTGCTCTTTGTAATTGTGATTAGTTTGCAAAAAACGAACCGAAATATTCGCGTTGTCGTCCACATACTTAAGAAATTCCCTAGCCTCACGGGGCTCAATAAAGTTTCTCTCCTGATTAAGCTCAGAGGCGATTACGAAAGCATCGTCCACTAAAAAAAGAAAATCAACATCAGGGTTATCACGGATAATTGCCTCGAAAATACTCGACCTAAATGTAGGAGCAACGATTGTTACTCGGCCGGACTTTCCTACCAATTCACGAATAGTGTCGAAATATTTATTCGATTCCTCGGGAGCAAGAAAATATCTAAAATGTAAGCTTTCGGATACCTCAAACACAGTCGGCCCTACAGCGCGGCATGTCATGTAATTTTCGGCTGCAAACCAATGTGGCCTTTCTGAGACGGATTTCAAGAAACTATATATACACTCCCACCAAGGCCGTATTGACCCGTGTGTAGTCTCAGAAATAACGATCCAATCTTCAATATTGGTCCGTAGCGACTCAGTAAAAAAGTTACCACTGCCAAAAGCTGAAATGTTTTCGCCCACTCCGTTCTCGCTTTTTTCAAACTCCACCATCAACCCTTTTACATGGTGGCTCACAGGATCGTTTCGGTCGATTTTGTAAGGATAGGTGGCGTCAAAGCACCGTGAACTCACGGAAATTTTTTCATCTGGTAGATAAGGATCACAGCCAATTAAATAGACTTTAATTGACCTCACACATTTTGACATCTCCAAAAGAACGTCATCATCCAAGTGCTCGCGACCCACAAATTCGTTTTGTGAAAATATCTCGACTTCGGTCACACTCTCGTCACCAATCTTGCAAACGAAATTTTTTATATCTGGACCTTTAAAGTAAGTCGCTGAGAAGATGACCTTTTTGGCGAAGCCGCGGCCATCTGAGAATTTATAGAATGTTTGAAACAGTTTTGGTGTAACAAATGGCATTCCGTCGCCGCGACGGCAATAAAGGCTCCCATGTGGTGCTGCGACAGCGGTACCGTCAAGTGTTTCCTCCTCGCCGGGGTAATTAAAATTACATGTCGGGATGACGCCATTACCCTCCCAAGTCATAATGCTCAGCGGGTCAGCCGATCCTTGAGAGACAAATGTCATCCAAAAATGCACGCTCAAAAATATCGCGGCATAGGTTGTAAAGTTTACACATTTTTGGATTGACTGCATCGAAGAACCCCATTTTTGCATCGCAATTTATTTGCGCTTACCAATACGGCCACTGCTAAGGCGTTCCCATGCTTCCCAATTGATCTCGTCCCACTCTACACTCTCCCAGTCCACATCGTCCTGGTTCACGCTATCCCAATCTACGGATTTCCAGTCTATTTGATCGTAGTCAATTTGGTCCCAGTTGACTGCCGCCCAATCTATATTATGCCAATCTATACTGTCATAATCTACGTCATCCCAATCTACGTTATCGAAAGACATCACACCCTCTCCTCTCAGTAAATCGTTTCGTCGTGTTGATGGACTCTCCGTGTATCCACACATAATCTACAAGGGACTCGCGGTTGTTCGACGTTCATTGGGGATCAATGTGCGGCAGCCCTCGCAGATGCTTATGTACCATGGTTTACTGAAAATGTCATGTGCGGATACAGTGATTGCATGAAGTCCCTATTGTTATTGGCTGAATGTGTACGACCGAACAATTTTTACTCCCCAGCCAGATTTTCCGCGGAGACGAAATCGGTCCCTGCCCAAACATTGCAGGCCGCGTGGTTACCGACAGCACAATCGCACCCATATCTTCGACATTCAGAGCCTGTCACACAGGCCCCAACAATTCTCCGAGCGCACCAAGTTCGACCACTGGGAGTGCGATTTGATGATGTTTCGGAAGAACATGGCAAGATCAACATCACCTCGCTGGTCGAGTGGGTGATCCGCTACGCGGTGGTGATGCGCAACGAAGACCGTCTGTCCAAATCGATCACGGAAGCGTTGATCCGGGGGTCTCGCCCTCTGCCCGCGGGGGCGCGTCAGTCGATTACCTTCAATCTTCGTCCGGGTACCGAGTTCTCGACCTCGCGCCGTCTGAAGGACGGGATCGGAGCGGACCGCTGGTTCTGTGATCCGCAGGGGCGCTGGCAAAAGGGGGCGGTCGAGAATACCAACAACCAGCTACGAAAGTACCTACCCCGCTCGACCGAGCCGACGGCGCTGATAAATCGATATTTTGGGGCGATTCGGCACCGCCTCAACTCCACGCCGCGCAAATCCGTTGGATTTAGAACGTCCGCAGAGGTCTTTGAAAGCGAGCTGCTGGCCATTCGAAACGATATAGAACATAAACAGAATCATATAGTTGCCCCTCTCCGTGACTTAAGTATGCGGTGCAGACAGCGCCCCTTTTGCTCGATCTCCACATGGCCGTCACGATATCTACGCCACGGCTCTCGTTGACTGAAGAGCGTGTTCGAGTGATCATCTGAAACAAGTGTTGGATCAATCAACAGAGGTGGCGCGATGTCTTTCATAATGAGATATTTGTGTGCAGTCGCAATCGGTTTTGCTCTTCCCGGTTTTGCAAACGTTGCTTTTGCACAGGAGCTGCCAGAAATTGTGGTAATCAGAAGCGCTTCGAACTCCGAATGCCCCAAGCTAGAGTTCGTAGTGAATGGTACATTGCATGGCAACGGAATAGAATTTCGAAATGGTTCCCTTTCAGGAGTTCCAAGTGGCGCATCAGGGGAATCGCGTTTGGAACTGAAGGCGTGAACGGTCGCTCTTGCCTGTGAGGGCGAGATGGATTCTGAATTGGGGATTGCGTTCACGGAGTCCTCATCCTCATGCAGATTTTTCTATCCGCCTTC
>NZ_VSJK01000029.1 GCF_008085915.1 Oceaniovalibus sp. ACAM 378
TTGGCGCCGCTACGATCCACGATGTCTCCGCAGCGCCAACACCTTGGTCGCGCGATATGCCATCGGTATCGCGCTGCTTTTCTGTTGTTTCAATGCGCTTGACAATTAATGCCCCATTACGGAAGGGCAGCCAGTACCAGCAGATCATCGAATTGATCCGCAAGAATGACAACTGGACGGATGTGGTCAAACTGCAATAATGTGCCGCCCCTTGGTGAAAGACATGGGGCTGGACCACGCCGAGCGCCTAATTTAACCCCAAATCGCAGACTTTTCAGGGGAGCAGGTCACGGGAAATGCTTCGCGCGCGACTTCGACCGACAGGTCGCGGAGGTTCAAGTTCGTATCGCGATTCTGAATGGTTGCACCGCCCTTGGCATCCCTGTCACGAAGGCGATGGGATGAATCCGTCTGGGGAAAGGGAGCCCCGTCCGACAGCCGATTTGTGCAACATGTATAACCGCCCCTTGCGCAAGAGGAATCTTCAGAGGCTGTGTGAAAAGTCATTGAGGTGCTATCCGGCGGACCATCTGGGCACATGCGGCGATCATGATGAACGCCTCGGATGTCTGCACCCGAAATTCGTAATCCTTCGACATTCTGTGATGACGGCCGAGCCAAGCAAAGCTGCGCTCGACCATCCAATTGAGCCCGACAATCTTGAATGCCTGCTCCTTGCGCTTGGCGATGATGAGTTTCCAGCCGTTTCGATCTTTCAAGTTCTGGGATAGCCCTTTGCTTTCGTATCCAGCGTCTGCGACCATGGTATGGATTGTCGGCCACAGCGGTGGCAGCCCGTCAGTCAGAAAACGGGCTGCCCTGCGATTGGACATGCCCGCAGGCTCGCCACAGCAGGTGACAAGAAATCCTTGAGTATCAACGAGCATCTGCCGTTGCGCCCTTTGACCATCTTGTGCCCGTCAAAACGTAACCGCTTCATTGCTACCGCAGCTTATGCGGCTTGACTGTCGGTTACGGAGACCCGCAGCGCTCAATTCCACGGCAGCAATTCATCCAGCCGATTGATCTTGTGATCGTGGATGCGGTCGAGGATGTCAGCGAGATAGGCCTGTGGGTCGAGGCCGTTCAGCTTGGCGGTTTCAATGATTGTCATGGCGCGTGCGAGTGTTTCTGCACCGGTGTCCGCCCCGGCAAACAGAGTTGCTGTTTGGACCAGGCAAAGAAGGCCGCGACCTTCGGCTGGCTCAGTTTTTGGCGCGCGGCCATACGGACATCCGCGGGCCGGCCATTGATGTTGCGCTCGATGTCGTAAAACTTGCCGATCCGGTTGAGTGCTTCGCGGGCGATCTCGGATTTGGTCGAGGTCCAAAAATCGTGGAAGTCACGCCGCACGTGGGCCCAGCAGGCCGCCTCCTGCAAACGGGGCACACCATCGAGTTCAGGCGCGTAAAGCTTGGCATAGCCCTTGTAACCGTCCGCTTGCAGGATGCCGCGGACGTTGGCCAGATGGGTCAGGACATGCTCTTCCTTCCAATCCGGTGCAAACCGATAGACAGCAGCGGGTGGCGCTGAGCCAGCCCATGGGCGTTGCTTCTCGGGCATGTAAACATGCTCTGCCAGCCAGCGGATCGCGCACATAGGCCCAGATCCGGCCTTGTCTGACCCCTTTGCCAAGCCCCTTGTCGCGCAAGGACCGATCCAACACCCGGATCGGCGTATCGTCGGCATGCAGCAGATCGCTGCTCATGATCTCGGCCTCGATCCGCTCTATCAGCGGCGACAGGGTCTTCATGGCACGGCCACGCCAGCCGACAAGTGTACTTTCGGGAATATCTGCCCCCATGCGGGCGAAGATTTCGTGCTGGCGATAGAGCGGCAAATGATCATCAAATTTGGAGACCAGCACCTGGGCCAGCAGGTTCGGCCCTGCCATGCCGCCCGGGATCGGGCGGCTGGGTGCTGGCTCCTGCACCATCCGCTCACAGCGGCGGCAAGATTTCTTGATGCGGGCGATCTGCCCTCTCATCGCTGCAAGCAGCGACTGCCGGGTAACAGATCACCTTCATCTGGGCCGCAATCATGTCGAGGAGTTCGCTGACATCCTCGCCCACCACGCGCAGATCGCCGCCACAGTCGGGACAGCAAGCGCCAGGATCAAGTTCGCGACGCTCGCGCAGGGTCGCATCCGAGACACGCGGGCGGCGGCGCAGCGCAGGCGCAGAGGGCGCATCAACGGCCGGCTCGTCCTGGCCTTCGTCAATCGGCGCATCATCATCCTCGGCCACTGCAACCAGCAGGTCTTCGAGCGCCAGTTCCAGCTGCTCGATCTCGCGCTCGATCTTCTCCGAGGATTTTCCGAAAGCCAGTTTCTGCAGTTTAGCGATCCGCAAACGCAAGGCCTGAACCAGTTGATCATGCACACGAAGAGTGGCCGATATCTTGAAGTTCTCGGCTTCGATCCGGGCGTTGTCAGCCTGCAAAGCAGCAATCATCGCCTTCAAAACGGCGGGATTATCAGGCAAGGTTTCGGTAAGTTTCGACATGCGCCTGACTACCAAAAAACAGGCTCAAGCACCATATAAATAACGCAAATCCGGGTGCAAAATTACCCGACGCGCGCAGGGGGAACTCCCCAATCCGGGCGCCGCCAGTCGATCCCTTCCCAGAGCATTGCGAGTTGTGCAGAGGTCAGCCGCACCGCCCCATCCTTGGCGCTCGGCCACGGAAAGCGCCCTCGCTCAAGCACCTTGTAATAGAGGCAAAACCCCTGGCCATCCCAATAGAGCAGCTTGACCCGATCCCCGCGTCGCCCCCGGAACGCAAACACTGCGCCACTGGCGGGTTTCTGATGCAGGACATCTTACGCCAATGCCGCCAGCCCCGCGATCCCTTTGCGCATATCCGTCACACCGCAGGCCAGATACACACGAACTCCGGTGCCCGGACCGATCATGCCGCCTCCACCGCACGGATCAGCGCCGTCAATGCGGCCGCGTCCAATGTGCTGTCAAAATGTAAACAGCGACCACCCCGCAAACGCAATTCAACCGCACTCGGTGGCGCTGTTTCGACAACTGGAGGCTGCGCCGCCGGAACCCCGGCCGCGACAGGTAGATTAATAGGAAAAAACAGCGCCTCGGCATCGGGCGACCACAGACCTTTCTTCTTGAGAGCGTGCCTCCAAGCATAAATCTGTTGCCGCGTAATCTCGTGGCGCTGCGCCACCTGCGTCACACTCGCCCCGCCAATCCCCATAGATGTCACAATCTCGAGCTTGTCTTCGTCACGCCAGAAACGCCACCGCTCCAGCCCAAGAATTTCGCCACGCATCACAGACCCCGAATAAGACACGTCGCTAACGACGTAGTTAACGATGTCTCTTAGATCAAAGCCCAACGGTCAGGCAGGCGGTGCCAACGGCGCGGTTACGGAAATCTCTTGGCAAAAGGCGCCACTGGCATCCAGTCCGCAGCAGATAAAGGATCGCGTCAACCACATCCCATAAGGGCCTTGTTGCACAGATCAACTTCAACTCGGGACGCGCCTTCCCCGAGACGGCATTCAGGCGGTGCGTTCAAAACGTGGTGGCCAAGTCCGGTCATCCGGTTGAAAACCCGGACGCCAATCTTGGCTTCTGTTTTCTGATTTTCTAACGACCGCGCCTTTAGCTTGGGCCCGATGACGGTTTTGCCGCTGAAGCAAAAGATCATTTCACTCGTGCCCGCTCAAGCTGGTTGATAGCGGCGGCGCTGGCAAATGGATTGACATAAAGGCGGTCGTGGCTTTCGACACCCACATCAAAGACGCAATCCTCGTCCGGGCGCGCAACGCAAAGCAGCACGTAGCCTTCGGATGCTTGCCGCTTGTTCAGTGCTGTGCCTTTGGGTTGACGCACAGACCCCGAAATCATTTTGGCTGCGCAGGTGATGCAACCACCATATCGGCAGGCAATGGGCAAAACGTAGCCTGCTGCCTCGACCACGTCGATGATCGCCTCGTCCTCACCAACGTCAAAGGACAGGCCGCCGCGATTACGGAATGTGACTTTATGTTTGCGCATGTGACCTCCGTGCACAGAGCCCCCGGCCAAAGGGTGGCAGGCCGGGGGAATGGTGGAGTGCTGTGTCAGATCCAGATGTCGGACGAACAATCGCCACCGGGATAGCGCGTTTCATGGGCTCTGGAAGGTCCATGCGGTTCGTCGTTGAAATCCACGAGGAAATTATCGCGGATCTTCATGCCGCCATTTTCATTGTCGCAATCGACCAGAACCATGAGGCCGCCGTTGTCCTTCATGGAAGGATAGAACTGATTGTCCCAAGTCGAGAACAGCGACGTGGTGACGTACATGCGTTTGCCATCAAGCGAAAGCTGGATCATCTGCGGCGCGCCGTCCACCGTCCGACCATTGACCTCTGGCGCCTTGCCAAGCAATCCGCCGATCCACACCTGACCCGTCAGCTTCGGGTCCGCAGGATCGGAGATGTCATATTGGCGCAGATCGCCGTGCAGCCAGTTCGAGAAGTAGAGATATTTGTCATCCATCGATACCAGAATGTCGGTGATTAGGCTGGGCATCGGTACCGGAAAACCCTCGACATCCACCGTGGGCACATCGATCACTTTGTTGATCTCGATTTTGCCGTTGTCCTTGTGGAAATGAAAGATGTTCGACGCCAGCGCCGCCCCAACGAAACCGTGGGTGCTGTCGGGGTTGTGATGAAAACGCGCTTCAAGCGGGATCATGCCCTCCGACCCCAGATCGATGGAATGTTCAACCCTGCGGTTTTTGAAGTCCCAGAAGTGGATATGCTGACCGTATTTCCCGCGCGCCACATCTTCCAGATCAAATCCCGGCATGAAGGTGTTGGGCGAGGCCCATTCGGTCGAGATCATCATGTTGTGGCGTGGCTGATACCAGAAGTCATAATTGTACTTCATCTCGCCGAGGTCTTTTTCCCAGCGGCCGAGAATGTTGAAGTCCTTGTCGAGATGCAGGAAACCGCCCGGCCCGTTGCCGTCAGCGTCGCCCAGCATCGACACGATGATATCTGCGCCCAGACAATGCACCGTGTGCGGGGCAGAAAGGTTGGTCTTGGTCTTGATCTCGTCACCGTCGATCGTCTTAAAAAGGGTCGGCTTGCGCGGATCGGTGGCGGTATCGACGATATAGAAATTCGTGGTGCGAACGCCGGGAATGATCAGATATTTGCGTTCCATGCTGCCGTCCGTGTTGCACGACGAACAGGCGTTCCAGCCCATATGGTGCAACTCGTCGCCGACGATGGGCATTTCGGTGCGATGGATCACCTGGCTATAAGTTGGACTGTCTTCATCAACGTCGATGGTGGCCAGGTAGTCCGGCTTTTCGACTCCGGTTCCGGTGTAGATACAAATCGTATAGACCACCTTTTCGCGCGGCGCCTTTATGGCGTCTTGCGGCGATGCATAGCCCGGGCCAGCGCAGCAGCTTCCATTAGATCCAGACATGTTTTTACCTCCCTTAAGTGATGACGTTTGGAAGCAGTTCCTTTCTTCCCTTGGCCTGAGCACAACCCCTGGAATGGCCGCCGTGATCATGCCAGAAAATATCGGTTTTGTAGGCGAAAAACGGACTGTCGCTGCTGTGTCGGCCAGTAGCCGCTTTTGCGGCTTCACGACCGTATCGAGGAACGCTGCTCCGATTGTGGGGCTCGACTTCCAACGGTCAGTTCATTGATCGACTGAACGATTGAATCCCGGTCCAGGCGAAAATGTTTGTAGACGTCCATGATTAATCCCAGTCTCCCTTCAGGATCGGCACGGATGTTGCGCGCGTTTCGAATTCGAGTTGTGTCCCGACTTAAACTCGAGACGCTTTAACGCGCTATTTGCAGCAAGGTTTTTCGTTGCCTGAATTGATATCACCCGATTGGACTGCTCCCGCCAAGGCAATTGCCCGATGCCGCGTATCAGTTCGGGACGCCCGCCATGCGGCGTTGCTGCCTAACGTAGGGCGCGCAGCATTTGATTGCGCTGCAAGGTGTGCTCTTCCATACAAGACCAGTAGAACATGGCATCTGCGCTGCCACCTGCCGTCAGTTCCGGATCACAGGCCGCGTCGCGTTGCCTCAGCCAGGCGCGCTGCTCGTTCAGAAGCATCTGACCGAATCCACGGGCGTCTGCCAATGGTTTTACCTGGTTCCAAAGCCGATTCAGTTCCTGATCTGCGACTGCCCATCTTTCTTGTGCGCAAAAGTTGATATCAAGCTGGGTCTGACCGTTGCAATGGGATTGCGCGATGGCAGTCGCGGGGTTCAGAGCGACAAGAAGAACGAAAATTCGTTTCATGTTCGGTCTCCATCTTCATGTGAAGAAAATTTACCACAGCACGTCGATCTATCATAGGGCATACCGCAATTTCTGCTGAGCGACCTGAGGCCGCCGCGGCGCGGCCCACTGATGAGGTGTCGCCGCATGTGCGCTGTGCGAGATTGTGCTGTTATGCGCAGATGCCCGCGCAAAGATGCTGCCCATGTCCAGAAAACACCCCTTAGCTGAACTGGCTCACGCCCTTGGCGCGCTGCTCCAGGATTTTCCGGCGCAGGCCTTTCAGTTCGGGTAGGTCAAAATCGGAATAATAAAGGCCCTCGGCCATGCGGCAGGCTCCCCGTGTCTATGGGAGATATCGGTCGCGGCAGGCAGTTTCGGGCGAAAGACAGATAGGCAGATCGGGGACCTACTGAACCTCGTCCCGCGTGATGAACCGCCCCCACTCCAGGATCTCGTCGAACGTCACGATGTCTATCGAGGATGTCTCGCGCCGGAATAGCTCGAATGTGTCACGCATGACCCTGGCCTCCCTAAGGTCGGCCGCTTCCTCGAACTCGGATCGAGAGCCGATCACCAAGATGGTCTTCGCATTCCGTGTCCGGGCTTCCAGTTGCCGCGCACCGTCCCGGCTGAAGTGCTCCCCAGTCCCTGCGAAACCTGACCATTCCGCTTTCTGTTCGAGGATCTGGGAAACCGCGCTCATGAACTCGGGGCTAAACGATCGAGTGCCGGCCCTTGCCCCTCCGCCGCTTCTGAAAATCCGAGTGTCGGGGCGCTTGATCTCAACAAGAACCGTATAGTCGGTGAAGCTCATGAGGAAGTCGACCGCCGGCTTGCCCCGGTTGTCCGTGCCTCCACCCGAAACTGTTCCCGGTCGAAGGTCCGCATCACCCGGTAGTCGAGCCCGTATCCGAAGACCCATGGCTCTCCGTCGAAGAAATCCTGCCAATCCTTCTCAGCCCACTGGTCGTCGCCCATGCGCAGCTCGAAGGTCTCCAGGGCTTGCCGACGGCCAAGCAGGATGTTGACCTCCTCCGCAGAAAGAGACCCTCGCAATGTCCGGAGAAGCGTTTCGCGCGCCTCAACATCCATTGAGCGAAACCGTTCGACGATGCCCCGGTCGGATGCATCGATGATGGCCTTCCGACCCGTGCCGGTAGAGATGTCCTCGATGTCGAACCGATCGTCATTCGACAGATCAATGAACTCGAGTTGGTCGAGGAATGCCATGAGCCTGGTCAGCTCGTCTCCCCGGAAAGTGAAAGAGTGCTCATGATAGCCCTGATACCAGCCATCCTTGCGCGACTGGAACGATTGAAGGGTGAGTCGGCGGACGGCCTTTTCATCCTGGGTGACCACGGCGGTGACTTGGGTCTTGCGCTTCTCACCGGAAAGCCGAAGGCACATTGCGCCCGCAACCTCGCCGATATGAATCTCGTCGGAGCCCTCCATCACCATGCGCACACTGCGCAGTTTCTCGGTGGTGTGCCCTCCCCACGAGAATACCTTCGAAATGTAGGTCTTGCCTGCCTTGCGCAGTTGAAAGAACTTTTCCTCTGACATTTCCAGATTATGCGAATGAAAGGTAATTCGTAAGCGCTGTTTCGACCCCACATTCCTTGTCGTTTCGTGATGTGCGATTCCGGCGCTTCATAGATTTTAAGGGAGTTTCTCTATGGAGGCTACGAACGAGTTTCTCGCAAGAATGCCGCGCAGTTCAGATGGCAAGCGGCGCTGGCCTCTGGAACTGAAGGCACGGATTGTTGCAGAGACGCTGGTCGAGGGCGCGACTGTGAATGGGGTGGCCAAGCGATATGGGTTGATCCCCAGCAGCGTTTCAGATTGGCGGCGCATGGCGCGGATGGGCAAGCTTGTCTTGCCCAACTTGGATGGCATGGAATTTGTGCCAGTGCAGATTGCGGAACCTAAGCCGCTTGAGGTGGTTCCAGCACCACCTAACAATTTGACCAGCGTTGAGCTGCTTAAAGGCGGAGTGACGATCCGCTTGGCCGCCGATACTCCCGCGACCCGCATTGCCGAGATCGTGACTGCACTGTGATCCATCCGTCGCATGGCGTACAGATATTTGTGGCCACTAAGCCGGTGGACTTTCGTAAAGGGTATGATGGTTTGGCTGCACTGGTGCAAAGTCATCTAAAGAAGAAGCCCTTTGACGGTGCGGTCTATGTGTTTCGCGCCAAGCGGGCGGATCGGCTCAAGATGCTTTGGTGGGATGGGACCGGCCTGGTGATGGCGTACAAGCGGCTTGAGCAGAACGCGTTCAAATGGCCTGCGATCAGGGACGGCGTTTTACGGTTGGACGCTGCGCAATTTGAATCCTTGTTTGCAGATCTCGATTGGCGTCGTGTCACAGCGTTGGAGACCCGTCCACCGGCTGCGGCAGAATGCCTCGGATGGTGTTTTGGCAGGCACATAAGCCCTGTTTTTGATAGCTGACGGGCATGACTTCCCCCGCTGATCTTCCTACAGATGTCGCTACTTTGCAGGCGCTTTTGATTGCCTCCGAAGAGCGTAATGTACGCAAAGAGGATCGCATCATCCGGCTGGAAAAGCTGTTGGCTGACTTCAAGCGCGCGCTCTATGGCGCGAAGTCCGAGAAGGGCCACCCGGACCAGTATCACCTTGCGCTGGAAGATATCGAGACAGCCATGGCGATCGTACATGCTGAGGACGAGGCGGTTGATCCGCCGAAGACCACCGGTGCATCAAAGCCACGCGCAGGTCGCGGCGTCTTGCCAAAACATCTGCCACGCATCGAAGAGGTGATCGCGCCTGACGATGTGACCTGCGGCTGTGGGACTGAACGCCACATCATCGGGAAAGATGTCAGTGAACGGCTGGACATTGTCCCCGCTCAGTTCCGCGTGATTGTCACCCGTCGCCCAAAATATACCTGCCGCTCCTGCGAGGCCGGGGTCGTGCAAGCACCAGCCAAATCACGCCTGATCGAAGGCGGCACGCCGACTGAGGCGACAATCGCCAGTGTAATCGTCTCCAAATACGCCGACCACCTTCCGCTTTATCGCCAATCCCAAATCTATGCGCGGCAGTGCGTCGATATTGACCGCTCCACTTTGGCCTTCTGGGTTGGCAAAGCCGCCCATGAGCTGAAGCCTGTCCATGACGCGCTGCTGGCGCATCTCAAACGGTCGTCAAAGCTCTTCATGGACGAGACACCCGCGCCGGTGCTCGATCCGGGGCGCGGTAAAACCAAGAAAGGGTACTTCTGGGCGCTCACTCGCGATGATCGCGCTTGGAACGGACCAGAACCACCCGGTGTGGCCTTTACCTACGGGCCGGGGCGATCCGGCACATATGCATCGCAGATATTGCAGGGTTTTGAGCGCATCCTGCAAGTCGACGGCTGTGCCGGATACAACCGCGTGCTGGATCTACGTGACAATGCACCGATCCGGTTGGCGTATTGCTGGGCCCATGCGCGTCGCAAGCTTTATGAGCTAACCCATAACAACGTAGCCCCCATCGCCGAGGAGGGTCTGAAGCAGATCGCGGCCCTCTACCGGATCGAAGCGCTGGCACGGGGCACATCTGCGGAGGAGCGCCTGGCCCTGCACCAAACCAAAAGCGCGCCCAAGATCGCAGCTTTCAGAACATGGCTGGATCACGCCCGCACGCAGGTCTCAACCAAATCCCCAATTGGCGAAGCGCTCAAATACATTGCCAAGTACTGGGATGGATTGATCTTGTTCCTGACCGATGGCCGCATCGAGATGGACTGCAACGCCGTCGAGCGCACGATCCGCCCGATTGCATTACAACGAAAGAACGCACTCTTCGCCGGTCACGACGCCGGGGCGCAAAACTGGGCCATGCTTGCGTCGCTCCTTGAAACCTGCAAACTCAACATCGTCGAGCCGCACGGATATCTGACCGACGTCCTCACGGCCATCGTCAACGGCCATAAACAGAACGACATCAACCAACTGCTACCCTGGAAATACGCAAGGTAGGTGGGGTCAAAGCAGCGCTTACGGTAATTCAGGCAAGGCATTACCAGGATCGAACGTGGACCATGGGCCGACCGGACTTCGAGACCGGAGCGTTGCCGGCCGCACCCAACTAACACCTGCTTGCTGCCTCCTGCGCGGGTTGCATGCGCCTACCGTCTCGTGATTGCGGGAATGGCAGCTTTTGCGGTCATCAGGTTAGCGCCGAGAGGATGCAGCGGAAGTCCTGAAACCGCCGTGATTCCGGAATGCTGCGATAGCGAGATTTCGGCCAAATGGATATGTTCACTCTCTGGATTCCCGGTTCACGACGCAAGGGAGGAATTGGCAAAGTGTTTTGCCGGGGACTGCATGGTATGATCGTGCCACGCCCCCCCATCCTCAAGGACTTCGAAACTATGTTGCATAAATTCGAAACTGGTTGCGGGAGCTCGACTTGGACACTGTTTCACAGGTTTAACTCAAGCCCGGATTGAACGTTAATGTCGCCTCTATTGCCCGCAAGAACAAGATCGGCCCAGAGCTGCCCTCCGAGACTTTTCAGAATGTTGCCGCGCGGCTCGTCATTGCCGCCATTCGTGCATCGCGCAGCATGTTGGATGTTCAATCGTCGGGGTGCGGACATATCGGGCCTTCTGCTATGCAACGTCCCAACATGTCACGGAGAAATCGAGAACCTCCCGTTGAGGGCCGCGATTCAAAACGTCGCTGCCCTTCCATCTCGTGGAAAATACTCACCAAGAAACTTCATGAATTTTCGCACTCTCGGCTCTTGGTAAGCCTCCCTTGAAGCCACAAGCCAGAGCCCGCTGGTCAGGTCGTCGGTCGTGAAACACATGACGAGATCGGGCAACGGGTCGCCCTCCACGCAGGGGAGCACACCGATGGCCTCTTCCGTCCGAAGAGAGGCAGACATGGTTGTTACGGAATCGATTGTATTGACAATCTTTGATCTATCCAGATGTTGATCCAACCACTTCAAGAGCTTAACGCTTTCCACCATTGCGTCGGGGTAACTCAGAACCGGGTGGTGGATTAAGTCATCTATTGAATGCGGCATGCCATTCGCCGCCAAATAGGCTTTGCTGCAATAAATTCCCCACCTGACGGGCGGAAGCCTTCTGACGATCAGGGTATCGCCCGCAATATTGTCGGAGGCCCGGATCGCAATATCCGCCTCGCCACCTTCCAAAGATACATATTGCTCGGACGCGTTTGTCTCAAAATGGGTGTTCGGATTGTGCTTTCGAAATTCCGAGATCAACGGAAGCACCCAGTGGGTCATGCTGGAGTGTGCAGCGGTGACCCGTATTGTCCCGTCTGATGTCCGCCTCAGATGGCTTGCCCGTGTCAGGACCTGATCTGCGGCGTTCTCCATGCCCGCAGCAACGTCAAACAACGCGCTTCCCTGAGCGGTCATCGCGTAGCCCCGCGTGTCGCGTTCAAACAAGGTCAGCCCCAACGCTGTTTCCAGCGCATGCATGCGTCTGCCAACGGTTGTCTGGTTGATGTTCAGTTTCCTTGAAGCGGCCAATGTTGACCCTTCACGTGCGACGGCAAGGAATATGCGTATGTCGTTCCAATCCAGCATTCGCCACGCGCCTCCGGGGGCATTCTGCACGGATGCCTAACCGTTCTGCAAGTGCAGAGATACCGACAGGTCCCGTCCGGGAGCATGCTGACCGGGTAACCCGTTCAATTCAGGAGACAGAACATGACCGCCTTACCAGTCAAAACCCGCGAGATGCACAATCATCACATCGACAGCACGGTCTGGAATGATATCGATTTCCGGGAGGATGACATCGTCATTGCGACCTATGCCAAATCCGGCACGACGTGGATGCAGCAGATTGTCAGCCAGTTGATATTTCAGGGCCAGGAGGGTCTGCTTGTCGCCGAGATGTCGCCCTGGGTCGACCTTCGAGTGCCGCCCAAAGAGGTCAAGCTGCCGGTGATTTCGGCGCAAACCCATCGGCGATTTCTGAAGACCCACCTGCCGATCGATGCTTTGGTGTTCTCTGAAAAGGCCAAATACATCTATGTCGGGCGGGATGCACGCGATGTCATATGGTCATTACACAACCACCATTCGACCGCGAACGGGGCGTGGTATGACGCGCTGAACAACACGCCAGGGCGCGTCGGCCCCGAGATCGGCAAACCACCTGAAAGTCCGGTCGAGTATTTCACCCACTGGCTGGACAATGACGGCGCGCCGTTCTGGCCCTATTGGGAAAATATCCGTGGCTGGTGGGCGTTACGAGATCTTGCCAACGTGAAACTGATCCACTTCGCCGATCTCAAACGCGATCTGCCCGGCCAGATCCGCGACATCGCTGTCTTTCTTGACATCGACGTGGCACCGGACACGATGGAGACCATCCTGCTTCACTGTTCTTTCGACTACATGAAGGAAAATGCCTCTGACTCGGTGCCACTGGGCGGTGCATTCTGGGATGGTGGCGCAAAGACATTCATTCACAAGGGGACAAACGGGCGTTGGCGGGACCAACTCGACCTCGAAGTGAGTGAGCGGTATCTGGCGCGCGTCGAGCGAGAATTGGGGCACGATTGCGCCCGGTGGCTGGCGCAGGGATCACTTGGCTGATCGAAATCCGATACCAGCCGATGCGCCGCAGACGTCTTGCCGCCGACATTGGAGGGTTCTAAGCCTGCGCTATGCGTATTCTCGATAACATCATCAGCGACCGCGGGTCGAAATATGCAGTCTCGGGTGGACCATGCGCATCCGAGGAGGAGGCTAAAGCCTTTATCAAGGCGCTTTGCCGCAAGAAGAAATTCGCCAAGGCGTCCCATAATACCTGGGCTCTGCTGAGTGCGGATGCCCCATTGAAGAACGACGATGGCGAGGCAGGTGCGGGCATGGTGATCTTGCGGATGTTGGAGCGAGAAGGATTGCGCGGCCATATCATCGTGGTTACGCGATGGTTTGGCGGCAAGCATTTGGGCGGCGACCGCTTCCGGCACGTCCAAGAAGCAGTGCGGATTTACCTTGCCGATCTGCGCGCGAACTGAAGTAAGTGGTCGAGCGGCCATTCGGCCCATAGCCGACACCTATCGGCTCCTCTAAACGCTGCGGTGCGGCCCGGGGAACCGCCGTTCATGTAACGTGCAGCGTTTTGCCGTCCCGAACGCCGATCAACGGAAAATTCTGGCTCTGCCTGCGAAGCCGCTGATCGCAGCATTTACCCACTCAGCTGAGTGCGCATTGCTTGATAAACGACCGCTGTAGCTACGTTTGCCAAGTTGAGCGACCGGACCCGTGGATCAAGCATTGGTAAATTGAATACCCGGTCATCCATGCCATCAAAAATGGTCGGCGGCAGGCCTGCAGACTCACACCCGAAAACCAAATAAGCATCGTGTGGATAGTCCGGAACGTAAAAGGTCTGATTGCCATGTTCCTCGAAAAAAAAGAGGCCCTCGCGCGGTGGTTTCCGATCGCTCAAAAAGCTTTCCCAACTGTCATATTCAGTAAGATCAATATGCTTCCAGTAATCCGTTCCGGCCCGCCGCACTGACTTTTCGTCAAGGGAGAACCCATAGGGTTTGATCAGGATCAGCTCCAAATTTAGTGCAACGCAGGTCCTTCCGATAGCTCCAGTATTGTACGGAATTTCAGGTGTCACCAACACCATTTTCATACGCGGGTCAGACATGGGATGCGTGGGCTTTCTAAATCATGCGTGCTGAAACGGGCCGCCGTTCGCCCCCTCTTAACCTGATCACCCAACCTTTCACAGCGTCGATACTGAGGAACGAAATTCTGCTGTCTACTACTCACTGCAATGCGAAAGCGCGTCAATTCGGGCTCCCAACCGACGTCGAGTGCATGGCAGCATCCGATGTGGCTCTTCGTCCAAGCAGATCCAGGACGGCCCCAGCCGGCGGTTGGCCATAGGGGCCGGCGCTGCGGCGCAGCTTACCCGATGCGGACATTGGTGCGTCACTTCTGACTAAGGCGGCGCCCACGGAGCAGCTCAAACCCGTCTATACAGCGCGGATGCGTGATTTACGCAGCACCCTTCCATTCTAAGGGGCTAACGTAAACGATGCTGTCATCAACGCTGACCATCACATCGCCGTCCTGAATATTGACCTGCAGTTTCATCGTGCGGCTTGCCAATCTTGCCAGTGCATCCGTGTCGCTCTCGGAGAAATTGACCACCTGAAGATTATCAAAACGGGTGGTGCTGTTCTTGACCTTGTCCCACCACATTTCGGCAGTCCTGCCGCCATAGGGATAGATAACTACCTTGGCGGCCTTGCCACAGGATTGACGGATCACCTTCTCGCTTGGAAGTCCCAAGGCAACCCACACATCAAGCTCTCCGCTCAAGCTTTTCTGCCAAATGTCTGGCTCGTCATCCGTTGAAAGGCCCTTCGTCATTTCCAAAAGCTCATGGGCATTCAGCGCAAATGCGACAATGCGAACCATCAGCCGTTCATCCGTCTCTGAGGGATGCTTAGCAACGGTCAGTTTATGGGTCTCATAATAGTGGCGATCCATGTCGGAGACTGAGAGCTCAACTTTATAGATGGTTGATTTTTGCGCCATGTTCTGCCCCAAAACTCCAGAGATTGGGATGCCTACTGCGTATGGTGACCGCGTGAAAGCAGATAAAACAGCAACAAGCACAGGCGATCGGACGGGTCTTGCCAAGTTGTGTGAACCCCCACTGTAGGATGGTCGCTCTCATCAGGCCAACGCGTTCATTGCTGCACCCGAAGCGGGGCACCACGAGTCGGGCATGGCGCCCGAGGTTCTGAGCAATGCAGGATAACCGCCTTAAAGCAGCGGACCCACGGTGGATCCGGCCCCAAACTGCCATTGGCGACGCATGCAAATGCTGCACCGCAGCTTCACCAGACCGGCCTTTTGTTCATCGTTCGGCACTCTAAAGACGAATTGCGACATCGCGGACGAGGCGGCCGCTCGCGATGGCCCCGCCAACGACTGCTTCCAACAACGTGACGAGAGCTGCCAGTTTGGAAACACGTTCCGTTTGGAACTCAGACCTGATAATGACGTTGAAACCGTATGACGACAGGCTGCTCTGAATGGCTAACTGGCCAGACACTTTGCACCCGCATGTCTGCCCACGAATTTTCACGAGAATAATCGACGGAAAAGTGTCGGTGCGACGTTGTAGTACTATCCAGCCGGAACGCGTTTAAAGGAAAACCAATGCGTCAACATCTTCTCCCCTCCAGCATGGCTGTCCTCGCCTGTCTTTATGCAACTATGGGCCAGGCCCACGAGGGCTCTTTCCATTGCGAAGCTGTGACGGCATCAGTCGCTGATGCGGGGTTCGATGACGTTGTGACGGTCACCTGCAACTACAATCAGGCGCTTATCGCGGGTGACACCTATCCCGATCATGAAATGATGACCGGGATTATTGGGACGAACGAACAAGTCCCTGTGCCAGCGTCGGATTATGCTTCGCCAATCACGCTGGCTCCGGCCATGGGATCTGAACCCCATACACGGGATGCCGCCTTGGGAGTCGCGGTGAACGGCGTCCCGATCTATGATTACACCGCCGGCGGTGAGATGTCGCAAGACGATCTGGCAAACTATCAGGCAAAACTGGACACGGTCACAACCGGACAGCTTGATGCATGCGGCGGGCACGCAGGGCGCGGCGATGATTACCATTATCACGCGGCACCGACCTGCATGATCGACCAAATGAAAAACAAGGGCCCCGATGCCATTATCGGCTGGGCCTTTGACGGATTTCCAATTTACGCCGACACCAACCCGAATGGCACCGTAATCGCGGATGGCGTGCTGGATGTGTGCAACGGGCAGTCCGATGACGTATTTGGTTACCGCTATCACACCTCGGAAGGCGCGCCCTATATCATCCAATGCCTGATGGGCGAAGTTCCCGACATTGATGCGTTGCCGCGTGTTCGGCCCCTGTCGCCAGCAGGCGGTGGCCGCGGCGCAGAAGCCGGACGCCCACCACAGGGCGGCGTCGAGGATCTCGTCTTTGTCCAAGGAGATGACGGCGAACGCACCATGACCTACAGCTATGAAGGTGCGGATTATTACATCAAATACGCGCCGTCAGGGACTGAAAACTGCTACAACTTCGAAACCCGCACGGTAACCAACGGCGGCGAACTGTTCGAGCAGGAGTTATGCCGCGAATGATCCGCTTCTCATCAATAGCGCTTACACTTTTATGCTGCACATCTGCGCTGCCGGTCGTGGCGCAGCAAAATCCACCGCCCAAGCCCCGCGGCGAAGCCGCCGCGCATCCGCAGGGGCCCGAGTTCACGCTCAGCAGTTCTGAACTGGTTGACGGTGAAGCCTTGCCCGCCGATCTGCGCTGCACGCGTAGCGGCGGGGATGGTGTGTCGCCACCGCTCAGCTGGGAAGGTGCCCCTGCGGACACGCAAGCCTATGCGATCGTCATGCAGCACTATTCCAACGGCACCTACCCGGGCGTGAATGAACCGAGCCATTATTGGCTTGTCTGGAATATCCCCGCCGATACGGACGGCGTTGCACGGGGCAACCCTGACTCCCTTGGGGTCGAGGGCAGCGACAAGGACGTGCGATCGACAGGTTATACGCCGCCGTGTTCACCCGCGGGTACGGGAACGCACGAATACACAATCTGGGTATATGCTCTGGACGGCCCGTTGAACGATTTACCGCAACAGGACGATATCAACATCAGCTGGCCTGACGTCATGAGCGCCCTTAATGGGCATATCCTTGCAGGCGACTCCATCACGTTCCTGAATTGATCCGCCACCGACATCCCTCCAAAGATTGGACATAAAATGCGCTTTATCCTCGCAGTCACGACGGCATTGGCGGCTTGTGCCGCTCAAGCAGAAACACGCGACATCACCGCAGATATCTGGGTCGATAACTGGTTCACCGTTTACGCCAATGGCGAAATGGTCATGGAAGATCCAGTTTCGATCACCATAGAACGGTCCTTTAACGCAGAAACCGAAACCTTCTCTGTTGATCTACCGGTAGTTATTGCCATCCAAGCCAAAGACTTCAAGGAAAACGAAAGCGGTCTGGAATATATCGGCACCGGTCGCCAGCAGATGGGTGATGGCGGGATGATCGCGCAGTTCAAGGATGCCCCTACAGGCAATATTCTTGCAGTGACCGATGCGTCGATGAAATGTCTTGTGGTTCAACATGCACCGATCGAGCCCTCATGTGAGGATGAAACCAACCCAGTTGCAGGCGAAGGCGCCTGCGGTTTCATCGCCACAGACCTCCCCGCCGATTGGACGTCGCCTGAGTTCGATGACAGTGACTGGCCTGCTGCGATCGTTCACTCTGCCGCCGATGTCGGACCAAAGGACGGTTATGACGAGATCACATGGGACGACAGCGCAGAACTGGTTTGGGGCGAAAGCCTGAAGCAGGACAACACGCTGCTGTGCCGCCTGACGATCAGCGAATAGGCGACCCGAAAACTGGAATGCATGGCATATTCCTTGCCGTGCATCCCCGAGCCAACCTCTACCTCATGACAGTTACTCGACGGTATTGTCAGGTTGTTGAAGCTTGTACGCCCGGGTAGTCTCCGGCCATGCTGAATATTGAAGATTTGTCCCGGATCAAAGGCTTCCGCTTTCCGCGGAGCGTCATTGGCTACACCATATGGGCCTACCATCGTTTCGCCCTGAGCCTGCGTGACGTCGAAGATCTATTGGCCGAAAGCGGTGTAACAGTTTCGCACGAGACGATCCGAGATTGGGTGAACCGGCTCGGCTCCCAGTTTGCCGCCAAGATCCGCCGGGACCGTCCGGCGCCGACGGACAAATGGCATCTCGATGAAGTCGTGATCCGGATCAAGGGTCGAACGCACTGGCTTTGGCGCGCCGTCGATGCCAATGGCGATGTGCTCGATATCCTGGTTCAATCGCGCCGTAACAAGTTCGCCTTGCACAACGCTTTCAGGCAGCGGTTTCCATTCTCCTGCGGTCCTGGACGATCGGCTTGAACCGTTTGCCAAGGGCGATTAGCCAAACGAACTAGCACAGAAACGCCTTTAGGTGCCTCAGAATCATGCGGATATTGTGGCCGCAGCCGCAGAGGACCGCGAAGAGGGCGTCCATTGCCCGGCAGGGCATGTTTACATGCCCGAGAGGGGCCGGTCGTTCCTTTCAGTGGGCATCGGGTCAGACGACCGTCGTTCTTCATGTGACCGATCATCGGCTCGATGGCGCTTCGTCGTCGCAGCAGTTTCGCGATGGTCCTGGTGACGCCGCGCCTGGCACCGCTGATGAAGACCTTCACTGTCTCGACGCCGTGGCCCCGGTATCCGCGATCGACGAAGGCCATGTCCGGGCGCCGATCGGTCAGGATCTCCACTTGTTCCAGCGCCTCGTGCAGGGTGTGGCCATCGTAAGGGTTGCCCGGCAGCGCCCGCATGCCGACGACGAAGCCGCCGCTCGTCGTGGTAGCCACACTGACCTTGGTGCCGAACTCGTAGCGCTTGTGCGCCTTGCCTTTGGAGATGCAGTCCACCGCAGGCTCATGCAGGCTGTGAAGCTTCTTGCGGTCCTTCGGCTTCTGCGCCAGCAGCCGGTTCACCAGCTCCATCAAATCTTGCAGCAGCGATTCCACCGGTCCCTCGACCACCTTGACCATCTGCTGCTCAATGTCGCGCAGGACGCGCCCGGTATAACCCTTGAGGCGGCGCAGCGCCTTACGCATCCGCTTGAATTGCCGGGCATGGGCAAAGCGACCCACCTGCCCGCAAAGCCGGGGACCAAGGCAGTTGTAGTTCTGGCGCAGGCGGAGGCCAGCCTCGCGCGCCGGCCCGACCAGATTGTGCCGCGCTGTCTCGTAAAGCCGGGCGTCGGTTGGGTGGGCGATGTTCTTTTCCATCACGGTGGTATCGACGGTGACCTTCTTCAGGTGATCGTCCTGCACCGTTCCTGCACGCTGTCCGGCATTGATCGTCAGCAGCCACTCCACGCCTTCCGCACCGATCCTGTTGCGCCACCCCTTGCCCGGCAGGCGAATGTTTACATTCGCTGAGAGGGGGTCATCGACGAGGCGTCGATCGGCAGACGGCGCTGAAAGAATGTCTCACCGCAGAAATGCTGCCAGTACGGGTTCTCTGCCCACCGCGCCACAACAGCTTCATCGGACAGCCGGAAGGCGTGCTGGAGGTAGAAGAGCCCCGCCACCAGGCGCGGCGATGTGGCAGGGCGACCGGTATGCGACGGAAAGAACCCGACCCATTCCCGTTCGAATACCTCCCAGTCGATCAGGTTGGCAAGTTTTACCAGTTCGTGGCGCATGTCGATCATCTCGATCAGTCTCGCGCGCAGCAGATCGTCCTGTTCCGGAGGCGGCTTTCTGGGTTTCATATCAAGGCTCAAAATTGCCGGGTTCCTGCTGCAATTTTACCAAATGCTGCACTGAAAACTTAAAGAAAACGCTATTTTGTGAAGCAAAAACAGCTTGATATGAGTTATTCAGGACGGACTATATAGCTGGATCGCAAGTTTAGAAGGGCAACTTGGAGCGTGCAGTTCGCAAATAGATAGTTTAACGCTTGAGGCTGTTCAGCTGTAGAGTGACCTTTTGTAGTTCGTGAGGGAGGATACGAACGGGAATAGGATATGGAATAACGGAGGTGGCGGTAACAGATATTCACAGAATGGTAGCAGATTTGTTGAAAATGGTATGAAAAAATAGAGCCCAACATTTCTGATACCTTTCCACGGAAATCTCATACATATTAGAGGAGTAATGGGGACAGGACTTTTGCTTTAAAATGAAAGTTACATTCACCAAATTTAATGGATATCTCGGGCACGTGGGATTCGGCGGCGTCGACTGAAATACCCGCTGCATTTTCGACTTGCGTAGGTTAGCGTATCAATTTGGTCACTCAAGACGCTGAGAGCCTCCGATGCTGTGATGATGCCTGCTAGGCTGGCCTACTTCGTCCGTTCTGAAAAAACGGCCTCAGGCAGCCAGACCAGAGTTTTGTCCTGGTGCCTCTTTTCAGCAAGAGGGTACGGTGTTGGTGTCGGCACTAACCAGACGACGGTCGGGGAATTACTGAAATCCATGTCCGGGAATTAGCGAAACCCGCGTAAGCGGCGGTTAGAAAGCACGTTGATTTCAGCTTGGCGGCGTGAAGTCCCAGGGCAGCAGATCGTCGATGCGGTTCTTAGGATGTCCGGCAGCGATGGCCTCGAGGGTGGCCTTTAGATAGGCGAAGGGCTCTACGCCGTTGATCTTGCATATTTCGATTAACAATGCGATACGGCCCCAGGCTTTCCTGCCCTCGTCATGGCCTGCGAACAAGGCGATTTTCTTGTTCAGAGCGATCGAGCGGATCATGTTTTCCAGGCATCGTCAAGATGTGAGACATCTCAAAAGCCGGTACGTGGGCGCATGACCAAACCAAAGCAATCTGGTGCCTTTTCTGGCCATCGTTTTCCTCCTGAAATCATCGGATACGCAGTCTGGGCTTATTACGGGTTTTCCTTGAGCTTGCGTGATGTCGAGGACTTGCTCGCCGCGCGCGGGGTTGTGGTCAGCTACGAAACCATCCGCGCTTGGGCTGCGAAATTTGGATCGCAATATTCCAAGATGATCCGCCGGGATCGCCCCAGTGCGGCGGACAAATGGCACCTGGACGAAGTTGTCCTTCCAATTAACGGGCAGAAGTATTGGCTGTGGCGTGCTGTAGACAGCAAAGGCGATGTCCTGAACATCCTGGTCCAGTCTCAGCGTAACAAACAGGCCGAAACTCGGTTTTTTCGCAAGCTCTTCAAGGCGTTTGGCCAACCGCGAGTTGTTGTCACGGACAAACTCCGAAGCTACGGGGCCGCCCTCAAAAACCTCGCACCGGGAATAGAGCACCGCAGCCACAAGGGCCTCAACAATCGATCCGAAGGATCACATCGCCCCACCCGACGGCGAGAAAAGATTATGGGGAGGTTCAAATCGCCGAGACAAGCCCAGCGATTTCTTTCCGTTCATGATCAGGTCCAAATCGTCTTCCGTCCGCGCCGCCATGCACTTTCAGCCGCTGCCTATCGCCACACCAGAGCCGATGCCCACTGGATTTGGGACGACATCACGCGTGAGTTGAAGGCGGCCTGAGATCTAGCGCCCCGGCTTTCGCTGCCAGAAGGGCCGATAACTTGACGATGCCTTTCAGCCGCTTCTTACAGACAATCCAAAACCGACGCCCATTGGATCTGGGACGCCATCACTCATGAACTGAACGCTGTTTGAGATCCGGCGTCCCGACTTTCGCTGCCAAGATCGCCGATAACTTGACGATCCCGGTGCGGCAGCAACACCATCGATGTTTATGAAAGGGGCTGACCATGCTGGATAAGAGCGAAACGACCACATTTCCCCGCATGAACCGGGCTTATAACGACGTCTTTCAGCCGGGGCAGATGAGCCTCGGGCTTGTTGTCCCGCTTGAAGCCTATCCAGACAGTGCGGTGCCCAACATGACAGGTCATATTGCGCGTGCGCAACTGGCCGACAGCGTTGGCTTCTCGGCCCTGTGGCTGCGGGATGTGCTCTTTAATGTGCCCTCATTTGGAGATGCGGGACATGTGTTTGATCCCTTCGTCTATCTGGGTGCGCTGGCAGCCTCGACGCGCGGTATCGCGCTCGGCGTGGCCAGCATTGTTTTGCCGTTGCGCCACCCGGCGCATGTGGCCAAGGCTGCCGCCTCGGCGGATGTTCTCTCTGGCGGACGCTTGCTGCTGGGCGTCGCCTCGGGGGACCGCCCCGATGAATATCCAGCGCTGAACATGAGCTTCGAAGATCGCGGCGGGCGCTTCCGCGACAGCATCGACTATATCCGCGCCATGGCCGATCCCTATCCCCGCTGCGACACCATGCAAGGAACGCTTTCGGGCGGGATCGACATGTTGCCTAAACCCTCAGAAGCGCAGTTGCCCCTTCTGATCACCGGCGGCAGTCAACAATCTCCCGAATGGGTCGCAAGCAATGGCGATGGCTGGATGACCTACCCGCGGGATGCGGCAGCGCAGGGCCGGGAGATTCTCGCGTATCGTGAGCGGATAGCACACGCAGGTCTGCCCGATAAGCCGGTGATGCAATCGCTTTATGTGGATCTTGTTGCGCAGGCCGATGCGCCACCCCGTCCGATCCACTTGGGGTTTCAGTCGGGCACAGACCACCTGCGGCGCTACCTTATGGAAATCCGCGATCTTGGTATCAACCACGTCGCCCTCAACCTGCGCTTTAACGGCGCGAATGTCGAAGACACCATGCATACACTGGCAGAGGAAATCCTGCCGAACTTCCAATCTTGAGGAGACCCAAATGTCCAAAACGATTCTGATAACCGGCGCGACCGACGGCATCGGTCTGCTGACCGCAAAGACCCTCGCAGGTGCTGGCCACACCGTCCTCTTGCACGGTCGCAGCGCCGATAAACTGGCAGCCGCCGCACAGGAAGTGGGCGGCGCGCCCGAAACCTACCGCGCCGATCTGTCCCGACTGGAGGAGGTTGAGCGGTTGGCTGGCGAGGTCCGGGCCCGTCACGACCGGATCGATGTAATGATCAACAATGCAGGAGTCTTCAAGACCGACAAGACCCGCACATCCGAGGGCCTCGACACGCGGTTCGTGGTTAACACGTTCGCGCCCTTCCTGCTGACCCAATTGCTCCTGTCGATCATTCCAAAGGAGGGCCGCGTGGTAAACCTGTCGTCTGCAGCGCAAGCACCCGTGGACGTTGACGCGATGCGTGGCAAACGCGCTCTCGACCACATGGAAGCCTATGCTCAAAGCAAACTGGCCATCACGATGTGGACGCAAGAAATGGCCCGCTTTCACCCCGAAGGCCCCGCATTCATCGCCGTAAATCCCGGCTCTTTGCTGGCATCGAAGATGGTCAAGGAAGGCTTTGGCGTGACGGGTAATGATCTGTCTATCGGTGCTGACGTCCTGCGACGTGCAGCACTTTCCGATGAATTTGCCTCAGCCACCGGGCGCTATTACGACAATGACGCAGGCCGTTTCGCCCCCCCGCATGACGATGCCGCAGACCCGGCAAAAGTTGCGGAAATCGTGGAGGCCATAAAAGCCGTCATCTCAACCCACATAAAGAAGGGCTTGGATTCCGGTGCAAGCTGACCTCGGAGACGGATGTGAGGTCGGCTTAAAACCCTTTGGCCAAAAGCCAAAGCAATCGTGCAGCCTTCAAAGCAACTGACTCGACTTATTGCGGCTGACGAAGTCAGATAAAGCCCCAACGACACTCGATGGAAAGAGCAAAAATGCCCGAAGTCGCCCTCACAGCCTACGATATAATCGCAGGTATGACCCCAACGCTGACACCGGGCGTTTTCATGTTCATCACAACGGATGATCCCGCACGCATCAAGTCACTCTCATTCCATGCAGTATCGACTTTCAAAGAAGCGGAAGGGATGTCGTTGCTCGTTCCTGCCGAAGTGGCTGAAGAAGCCGGCCTTGATGCGGCGCACCCCATGCGATGTATAACACTTAATGTCTATTCTTCTTTGGAAGGTGTCGGGCTTACGGCCGCTGTGTCGACTGCACTTGGGGACGCTGGTATACCTTGCAACATGATTGCCGCGTACCACCATGACCACGTGTTCGTGCCGTCAGACAAGGCTTCGAAGGCGATGGACGTCTTAGCTCGCCTCCAAGCTCAAGCCAATTAACGCCACTGCTTCGCTCATTCGGGTCAGCCTGCGATGGTTACTCCGATTTTACCCATGTGCGACTTTTTCAGGAATGCGTCTTGCGCCGCGCGCAAATCGCGCAACGGATAGGTTTCGGCGACCACTGGGTGGATCTCGCCTGCTTCGATGTAGCTGACCAGATCGGTGAACACGCGCGGGTCCTGCCGGGTGCTGCCAATCAGCGTCAGGTCTTTAAGGTAGAGCGTCCGCAGGTCAAGCTCGACAATCGGCCCGGCAATAGCGCCCGACGTCACATAGCGCCCCCGAGGGACCAACGCATCGAGCAGTTCGGGCCAGCGCGGCCCACCCACCAAGTCGAGCACAACATCGAAGGCATCTTTCGGATACGCATCGTTGCGGTCCGATACCGCATCAGCCCCGAGCGATTTCACCGCGTCCATCTTGGCGGGGCTCGTGGAAGCCGTGACATGCGCGCCGCGCCGCTTGGCGAGTTGCACCGCCGCAGAGCCAACACCGCCCGATGCCCCCGTGATCAGCACACGCTCCGCGCCCAGTCCGGCCCGCTGGATCATGCCCTCGGCGGTGGAGAACGCGCAAGGAAATGACGCGAGTTCGATGTCGGTGAGCGGGCTGTCGATCCGGACTGCGTGTTCATCGTCTACGGCCGTGTATTCGGCAAATCCGCCGTCGCGCTCCGAGCCGAAGGTCACAAGCGCATCAGGCCCGGTGCCGGTAGGGCGATGCATAGGCCGTACCAGCACGCGCTGGCCAATCCGCCCGGTGTCCACACCGTCACCGACGGCGACGATCTCACCGCAGCAATCCGCGCCCTGTATGCGCGGGAAACTGAGCGCACCGGACCATGCGCCGTCGGCATCGGAGACACCTGCGTAGCCCTCAGCCGCGGCCGACCCGGTGTCGCCGCGTACGGCTTTCGAATACCAGCCCGTTCGAGTGTTAACGTCGGTATTGTTCACCGCCGACGCGCCCACACGTATCAACACCTCACCGGCTTCCGGCAGCGGAACTGGAACATCCTCGCGCCATTCGAGCTTGTCCAATCCACCATGGCCAGTGAGGACAATAGCTTTCATCGTATTGGGAGGTGTCATCGGCGGTGCTCCGGTGTAGAATGATTGTTCTACTTGTGTAGGTAGAGAGATCATTCTACATCGTCAAGTATGAGCGATATGATGAGCAAGATATCCGAGGGACTTGAGCGTGCTTTTGCCAGTCGTGGCTTCGCCGAGCCCAGCGTTGAGGACCTACGGGATGCTGCAGGGGTCAGCCTGCGTACGCTCTACAAATACACGCCGTCGCGGGCGGAAATGGTTCTGGCTGCACTGGAAAATAGGCATCAACGCTATCTGACCCGTGTCTTCGATAATCTGCCAAATGAGCCTGAAAAGGCACTCGATACGATCCTGTCGCGCATCGGCAAGTGGATGGAAACGGAGACATCACATGGCTGTCTTTTCCACGCAGCCGTGGCCGCAGATCCCCGGAGTCAGCCCCTTCGCGCTCTTCTTGAACGCCACAAGGCCGAGGTGGCGACGCGGGCCGCCGCAGCGGCTGGGCTTAGCAGTGCTGATACTGCGCCTCTGGTGATCATAGAAGGACTGACACAGGCATGGCCGCTGCGCGGAGAGGCTGCGGTCGACGCGGCCAAGCGGTTGGCTCATGCGCTGCGGTCGCTGGGAGCTTAGCGGATGAGATGCCGAATATTGAAGCTTGAGATGAACTAATAGATGCCTGCCTTTTAGGAACCGGTAGAACCGACCTGCAACCAATTCCGTTTTACAGTCATCGGCAATTTACACGACAGCGCGCTGGCGTTGGCGCTGTTGAGTTGACCACAGACGGTAAACCTCAAGAGCTGCCAGCGGAGCGAAATGCACCATAGCCGCACCGACGCCGCCCCAATCGTGCAGCGCCGCCCAGTGAACGAGCGTCAGCACAGCCGCACCATAGACAAACTGCTGTAGCTTTTTCCACGACCGCCCGAGGCGGCGCACCCATGCGTCTGTTGAGGTGATGGCCAGTGGCACAAAGATCAGAAAGGCGATCCAGCCCGTCCAGATGTACAGCTTCGTTACCTCGCCCTCAGTAAAGGCGACGGCACCTTCATCGAGAAGGTAAAGCACCGTGTGGGCCAACGCGTAGAAGAACGCGGCCACTCCAAGATAGCGCCGACGCTTCATTAGCCAGCGCGGCCAGCTTGCGTTCCGAAAGAGCATCACCAGCGGGGTGATCATCATGGCGATGATCATGAAACGCGCGGCAAACTCGCCTGTGGGGTGCAGGAGGCTGCTGACCGCTTCTGGATCGCCGGAGGTGAGCCCGAGGATCATTGGAATGGCAGGAAGGCTCAATAGCGCCCAGAAAGTGAAGGGGTGATCCCAAATGGATTTCAGCATGGACATATCTCCGAGAAGTTTGTCGTTCTACGCGGCAGGACGGCGTTTCTGTCGCAATCAGCGTGAGAAAGAAGAAAAATAGTCTTGCCAGCTTTGGTGGGGGCGCCCGGTAGCGGCTTCATAGTCTCCGGGCGTGTCATAGGCGCCGCGGCGGATACCGTCGTAAATGCCGCCAATAATCGGGCCGATGAAATTGCCAAGTTCGACGGTGCGGTCAGCGACATAGTCTTCGGCAGACATGCTGCGATAGGCCAATTGGATGCCATATGCGGCGTTAATGTATTCCGTCAGCTGGGCCTGAGTGATCGGGGTGCCGTTCAGGTCAAAAGTTTGGCCGTTCAGTTCGTCCCGCGTCAGCAGAGCGGCATAAGCATGGGCCAATTCCGAGCGCGTCGTGTACCCGCATTTTCCATTCCCCGCGCTGTTGGCGATCTCGCCTTTGGCGCGGTAGCTGTCGATATATTGGACGTCAGGCTCGATGTAGATGCCGTTGCGGCCGATGGCCCAGTTCAAGCCGCTGGAGCGGATGTCGGCCTCGGTTTGGCGATTGCTCTGCACGACGGGCGAAAAGGCGGTCCCGTCCTCGGGGCCCTGAATGCTGGTGTAGACAATCTTGCGAACGCCAGCGGCCTTGGCTGCCTCAATCACATTGCGGTGCTGACCGATGCGATCTTCGGGCGGGGCCATGCCGGACACGAGGACAAGCGCGTCGATGCCCGCAAGGGATGACCGAAGGTCGTCCGGCTTGTCATAGTCGCCGGGACGCACCTCAATCCCTAAATCGGTGATATTGCCGGGCGTCCGGGCGAGGCCGATGACCGACGAGCGGTCTGTTAGTTCAATGAGTTTGCGGGCGATTTCCTGACCAAGTTGTCCTGAAACGGCGGTGACGGCATAGCGCATGGGGCTCTCCTTTGACTTGGTGCAGGATGGCACGGCCCGACGGGCCATGCCATTTAGCGGATATTAGCCGTGGTAGGCTTGGCTGACGGCAAAACTGTCTTCGAACCAGTGCCACAGCACCACCTGACCATCACGGACCTTGGCCCGCAGAGCAAAGGTGAAGGGGCCAGTCTCTTTGCCGGATTTTGTGGTGATCGCGCTCATCTCTCCAAAGACAGCGACGATGTCGCCTGAGGCAAACGCATCCGTGTTTTCCCAAGCGGTTGTCTGGAAGTTCTGGCTGAAGACGCCGAGGAAAACGAAAACCGCCTCCTTGCCGCGTGCTTCGCCGATCCACGGCAGGCTTTCATCGCCCTCGTTGTGCCAGACCATATCGTCGGCCATCAGGGCGCCCATTTTGTCCATATCGCCAGCCCCCATTGCGCCCATGAAGGCCATTACGGTGTCAAAGCTTTCTTGCGTGGTTGCGTCCATGTCCTGTGCCCCTGCGTGTTGTCCGAGAATGATCGCCAGCGATGCGCCGAGCGAGGTTTTGAGAAGGGTTCTCCGTTTCATTTGATGCTCCGTATTGGGCGCCCCGAACGCACTGGGGCGCCAAGTTCAATCAGTATTTGCCGGCTTCATTGTGCGCGGCATCCGGGCCGGGCATCGGCGCGATAACGTCCCAGTGTTCAACGATCAGGCCGTCTTCGAGGCGGAACAAATCATAGAAAGCCGTGCCGTCCTCGCCGAGTGTTCCTTCCGATCACGTCAGAACGAAATTGCCTTCGCCGATCACCTCATGGACCTCGGTATAGTCCATGCTGATGCCCTGCTTGGCCATCTTGGCCATAAACGCACCGAAGCCGTCGAGGCCATCAGCGACCTGCGGATTGTGCTGCAGATAGTTGGCCGGGTTGATGTATTGGGTGAAATCGATTTGTTCGTGGTTGATCAGGGCTCGGGTCAGGAAGTCTTCTACCTTGGCTTTGTTCTCCTCGGTCAGATCACGGTCGGTAATCTCGGTCGCGCCGTCGATTTGGCTGCGGCCTGAGGGGTTCACAGGCTGCTCTTCGATCAGATTGTCCCAATGTTCGGCGATCTTGCCGTCTTCGACACGGAACACGTCAAAGCCGATCACCGGCGTAGGGCCGAAGCCTTCATAGCGGGCATGTACGGCGACGAGGTTATCATCTGCAATCACGCGGAGGTAGTCGGCCTTGAAGTTGCCGCTGCCAGCAAGGAAGCCGACGACGCCCTTTTGGGCCTCAATACCATTGGCGAACATTGGGTTGTGCTGGATGATATCCGTCGCAAAGTATTGGTCTACGGCGTCAACGTCGCCTGCAAGAAGTGTGTTTTCCTGTGATTCGGCGTGCAAAACTGACCCCATTGGTGGGGTAATCGGCGTCCAATTTTGACCCCCCTCATGTTTCATCTAACCATCCGTTTTGCGGCAGCGGATGGAGGGGGAGTTGAAGCGAGTGGATACGATTGCGCGGGTGCGTTGGGCGTTTCATGTGCAGGGCTGGTCGATGAAGCGCATCGCCCGGGAGTTGCATGTGTCGCGCAATACGGTGCGCAAGATCCTGCGAACGGACGAGACCGATTTCACATACGAGCGGGAACACCAGCCGATGCCGCGGATCGGGCCATGGCAGGCTGAGGTCGACCGGTTCCTGGCGGCCAATGAAGGCAAACCATCGCGTGAACGGCTGACGATGATCCGGATCTATGAGGAAGTTCGGGCGCTTGGCTATGAAGGCAGCTACGACGCAGTTCGACGCTATGCCAAGACATGGTCGAAGGCGCGCGGGTCAGCTGCAGCGGAAGCATATGTGCCGCTCTACTACGCGCCGGGCGAGGCTTACCAGTTTGACTGGAGCCATGAGATCGTGCTGATCGGCGGCGTTACAACGACGGTGAAGGTCGCACATGTCCGGCTGTGTCACAGTCGGATGATGTTCGCGCGGGCCTATATGCGTGAGAGCCAGGAGATGGTGTTCGACGCGCATGAGCGCGCCTTCGCCTTTTTCAAAGGGGCCTGCACGCGCGGCATCTACGATAATATGAAGACAGCAGTCGAGGCAGTCTTCATTGGCAAGGAGCGGCTTTATAACCGGCGGTTTCTGCAGATGTGCAGCCATTATCTGGTTCAGCCGGTCGCCTGCACCCCGGCGTCCGGCTGGGAGAAAGGTCAGGTCGAGAACCAGGTCGGCCTTGTCCGCGAGCGATTTTTCACGCCCCGGCTTCGGGTCAAAAGCCTGGACGAGCTGAACGTCTGGCTACTCGACAAGTGCATCGCCTATGCCAAGGCGCACAAGCATCCCGAGCGCAGTGATCAGATGATCTGGCAAATGTTCGAAGCGGAACGCGCGACCCTCGTGCCCTATGTCGGCCCGTTCGACGGGTTTCATTCAGTTCCGGCTTCGGTGTCGAAGATGTGCCTCGTCAGGTTCGACAACAACAAGTATTCGGTCATCTCAACAGCCGTCGGGCGGCCCGTCGAAGTCCACGCCTATGCCGAGAAGATCGTCATCCGACAAAATGGCGTTGTCGTGGCCGAACATCCCCGCTGCTTCGGTCGCAACGAGACGGTCTATGATCCCTGGCACTATGTCCCTGTGCTGGCGCGTAAACCCGGTGCGTTGCGCAATGGCGCACCGTTCCAGAACTGGGTGCTGCCAGCTGCGATGGCCGGCGTGCGGCGCAAACTCAAGAGCGTCAGCGACGGTGATCGTCAGATGGTCGCCATTCTCGGCTGTGTCGCTGGTGATGGCATTGTCGCCGTCGAGGCGGCCTGTCAGGAGGCGCTGGTACAAGGCGTGTTCTCGGCGCCGGTGATCATCAACATCCTCGCCCGCAGCCGGGATCATACACCACCGCCATTGCTTCTCACCCCCACCGCGTTGCGACTGACCCACGAGCCCGTGGCTGATTGCGCACGCTATGACAGCCTCAGGAGAACAAGTCGCTATGGAACGCACCCAGGTTCTGGAACTGATGGGAACCCTCAAACTCTACGGGATGCGCAGTGCCTATGACGAGGTCATGGCCACGGGCATCAAGCGCCAGTTCGAGCCGCCGCGCATCGTGGGAGATCTGCTGCAGTCGGAGATCGCCGAGAAGCAGGCGCGCTCGATCAAATACCAGCTCACCGTGGCGAAGCTGCCGCTCGCGAAGGATCTGGAAGACTTCCACTTTGGGCTCGAGCACTAAATCGCTCCGCGATAGGGCGCTTGTTTCTGCCTATGTGCTGAGCTGGGATTTGTTTCGCGTTTTGTGATGTTGGGTGTGTGCTGTTGATCGAGGTGATTTTGCCTCGATTGACAGAGGACA
>NZ_VSJK01000002.1 GCF_008085915.1 Oceaniovalibus sp. ACAM 378
GAAGGCGGATAGAAAAATCTGCATGAGGATGAGGACTCCGTGAACGCAATCCCCAATTCAGAATCCATCTCGCCCTCACAGGCAAGAGCGACCGTTCACGCCTTCAGTTCCAAACGCGATTCCCCTGCAGGTTGCGGGCGGAGCGGGGGCAATTGGCGGGCCGTTCACTCTGGTCAGTGAAACCGGCGAGACTGTGACAGATGTCGATGTGATCACCAAGCCGACGCTGGTTTACTTTGGCTACACCTTCTGTCCCGATGTCTGTCCTCTGGATGCGGCGCGCAATGCGGCGGCTGTCGATCTTTTGGCGGAACGGGGCTATGACGTGCAGCCGGTGTTCATCACCATCGACCCCGAGCGCGACACACCCGAGGTTCTGGCCGAATGGACGGATTACATGCACCCCGACATGCTTGGGCTGACCGGATCGCCCGAGCAGATCAAGGCGGCGTCACAGGCCTATAAAACCTATTTCGCCAAGCGCGAAGGCGATGATCCCGCTTTCTATCTTATGGATCATACGGTGTTCAGCTATTTGATGCTGCCCGAACACGGGTTCGTCGAGTTCTTTCGCGGGGCACCGAATTTCAATGGCGAAGGCGTGACCGAAGAAGCCGTTGCAGAAAGCACCGCCTGTTTTCTCGACAAGGCGTCCTGAAAAGCATGTCCGGCCCAGCGTCATCGATGACAACCATGTCCGGCACCAAGCAGGGGCCGCCAACCGTTCCCGACGGAAAATTGACCCGCGCGGGTGTTCGCTCTACATCAGATGGAAATATGGGAAACCAGATGGATTCGTCGATGAACCCCAGCGAAGCGAACGAGATCGGCCCCGACAACAGTCTGCTGCTGGTCGACGATGACGAAACCTTTGTAAAACGTCTGGAGCGCGCCATGGAAAAGCGCGGATTCAAGGTGGAAACCGCCCAATCCGTTGCCCAGGGCCGCGCGATCGTCTCAGCCCGGCCCCCGGCCTATGCGGTGATCGACCTGCGGCTTGAGGATGGCAGCGGGCTGGATGTGGTCGAAGCCCTGCGCGAACGTCGGCCCGATGCACGGGTCGTGGTGTTGACCGGATATGGCGCCATCGCTACGGCGGTTGCGGCGGTCAAAATCGGGGCGACGGATTATCTGTCAAAACCCGCCGACGCGAACGAGGTGACGGCGGCCCTGCTGGCCAAGGGCGATGCCCTGCCGCCACCGCCCGAAAACCCGATGTCGGCTGACCGGGTGCGCTGGGAACATATTCAACGCGTCTATGAACAATGTGACCGCAATGTCAGCGAAACCGCCCGTCGGTTGAACATGCACCGGCGCACGTTGCAGCGCATACTGGCGAAACGTTCCCCAAAGTAAGGTTTGCGCGATGGGGCTATCGACGTTCCGTTTGCGCTGGCCCGGTTCTGATCAAAGCATCGCCAGCAAATCGCGGTGGCGGGTGGTGAACGCCTCTCGTACCACCACAGGAGGCCGCAACAGGATATCCAGCCCGTCGGCCAGTGCCGGGTCGGGGCGGCCAAAGATGCGGTTTGCCTCGGGTTCGGCAAATCCGGCGATGCGCACCGCCTCCAGCCAGGCAGATACACGGTCCGCCTGTTTGATGCGTTTCTTGACTGTTGCGGGCACGGTTGCGGGCAGCCCGAACCGCAGGTGCACCGCTGCCGCCAGCCGGGCGTCCAACGCTTCGTAAGCCGGGCCAACCGCCGCCTTGACCGGTGATATCATGTCCCCGATGACATATTCCGGCGCATCGTGCAGCAGCGCCGCCAACCGCCATTTCGCAGGTGCGTCGGGGGATATCCGGGCAAAGATCGCTTCTACCAGCAGCGAATGTTCCGCCACCGAATAGGCGAAATCGCCCCGCGTCTGACCGTTCCAGCGCGCGACAAAGGCAAGGCCATGGGCGATATCTTCGATCTCGATGTCCATTGGCGTGGGATCCAGCAGGTCAAGCCTTCGGCCCGACAGCATCCTTTGCCAGGCTCGTGGTTGTTTCATCGCTGCCAGCCTCACCGTCACTTTCATTGCGGCGAAACTGACATGGTGCTAGTCCCCCCGCAACACGGGTTTATCGCAGGAGCAGGGCTCATGGCCAAAGATTACATCGTCAAGGACATTTCGCTTGCCGCCTTTGGCCGCAAAGAGCTGGACATTGCCGAAACCGAAATGCCGGGGCTGATGGCGCTGCGCAAGGAATACGGCGAGGCGAAACCGCTTGCAGGCTCGCGCATAGTCGGATCGCTGCACATGACGATTCAGACGGCGGTGCTGATCGAAACGCTGAACGAACTTGGCGCAGATGTGCGCTGGGCGTCGTGCAATATTTTTTCCACCCAGGATCACGCGGCGGCCGCCATTGCCGAGGGCGGCACCCCGGTCTTCGCGATCAAGGGTCAGTCGCTGGTCGAGCACTGGGATTACCTTGACCGGTCGTTCCAGTTTCCCGAAGGCGCGAACCTGATCCTTGATGATGGCGGCGATGCTACGCTCTATGTCCTGCTGGGCGCGCGGGTCGAGGCAGGCGAGGAAAACCTGATCGCGGTCCCCACGTCCGAGGAGGAAGAGGCGATCTTTGCGCAGATCCGCAAACGGATGAAGCAATCTCCGGGCTGGTTCACCAAGACCCGCGACGATATCAAGGGCGTCAGCGAAGAAACGACCACCGGCGTGCATCGTCTGTACGATCTGCACAAGAAGGGTCAGCTTCCTTTCCCGGCGATCAATGTGAACGACTCGGTCACCAAGTCAAAGTTCGACAACAAATACGGCTGCAAGGAATCGCTGGTTGATGGCATCCGTCGCGCCACCGACACGATGATGGCCGGCAAGGTTGCCGTGGTCATGGGCTACGGTGACGTTGGCAAGGGATCGGCAGCCTCGCTGAGCGGTGCGGGTGCCCGGGTGAAAGTGACCGAGGTTGATCCGATCTGCGCGCTGCAGGCTGCGATGGACGGGTACGAGGTTGTTTTGCTGGAAGATGTGGTGTCCACCGCCGACATCTTCATCACCACAACAGGCAACAAGGACGTGATCCGCATCGAGCATATGCGCGAGATGAAGGACATGGCCATCGTCGGCAATATCGGCCACTTCGACAACGAAATTCAGGTCGCCGCACTGAAAAACCACAAGTGGACCAACATCAAGGAACAGGTCGACATGATCGAGATGCCCAACGGGCACCGTCTGATCCTGTTGTCCGAGGGCCGTCTGCTGAACCTTGGCAATGCCACCGGTCACCCCAGCTTTGTCATGTCGGCCAGTTTCACCAATCAGGTGCTGGCGCAGATCGAACTCTGGACCAACACCGACGCCTATAAGAACGAGGTTTATATCCTGCCGAAACATCTGGATGAAAAGGTCGCGCGCCTGCATCTGGACCGGATCGGCGTGAAGCTGTCCAAGCTCAACCCCGAACAGGCGGCCTATATCGGCGTTTCGCCCGATGGTCCGTTCAAGCCCGAACATTACCGGTATTGATCCGGTCCGCCGCCGGACACCACCGGCGGCGGATCAGCGCGGGTTCAGATGCCAGGCGGATTCTTCCGCCGGTATTATCCCCTTGAGCCCGCCCTTTACCTCGCATCTTTCCAATTCGACGACGTCAAACCGGGCGTCATAGTGCCGCCGCACCTCGGGCCCGTCGATGGAAAACGGCGGGCCGTCCATTGCCGTCTGATCGTATTCGAAGGTGATCAGCAACTGCTGAACACCGCCCGTCAGCCCGATCAGGTGCGGCGCATAGCGGTCACGCATAGTCGGCGGCAGCGCCACAAGCGCGGCGCGGTCATACACGGCATCGACCGGCCCAAGGTCCTGTGCCGTCAGATCGAAGATATCGCCGACGAAAAAATCCAGTCCCGGCGCGTGCCAATTTTCCAGGGTTTCGGTCCGGGTGATTTCGGGGGTGACGTCAAGATCGGTGAACAGATCGCCGATGGCCCGCCTGCTCAACTCGGCCCCGGCCACCGCAAAACCCCGCTCGCGCAGCCATCCCACGTCTCGGGTCTTGCCACACAGCGGAAGGAACAGCCGCGCCCCTGCTCTCAGATGCAACCGGCCAAAGTGCGCGGCAAACAGCGCGTTCACCTGTCCTTCGTGAAACCCGATCCGGTTGCTGCCCCATCTTTGATGCCAGAAATCGCTTTCCATCCCGTACCCCCCGAATTTCTTTGCCACCCTATGCAAAATAGCCCGATTCGGGCCACGGAAATGGGTAAATCAACGTCGGAAAATGACTTTGTATTCCGTCTCAACGCCATTTTTAGGTATGTTTCTGCCAAAAGCAGAGATTTTGCTGCCTTCACCATTGTCATACCACCCCGGCCCGGCGTTCTATAACGCGGTTCACGCGGAAACGCGGGATTCACGGGAAACAGGGACAAGGTTCGAAAAAATGGGAAAACGTGACGATTTGATTGCAAAATACGCGGATGATCTCAGGGACAAGTGCGGCATGACGCCGGACATGGATCTGTTGACCAAGGTGACCATCGGCTGCGGCCCGGCGATCTATAACGCGGATGCGTCGACCGTCGCCGCTTCGCAATCCGAAGAGCTTGAAACGATCAAGAAGAACTTCCTGATCAAAAAGCTGGGTCTTGCCGATGGCCCGGAACTGATGGAGGCGCTGAAGAAGGTGCTTGAAATCTATGGGTCGTCCAATCGCAACAAGTATCGCGCGGTCATTTATTACATGCTGACCCGGCATTTCGGCAAAGAGGCCGTCTACGGCTGAACCGGTCGGCCCGGGCGCAAAACGTGTCCGGGCGAACCCCTTTCCGAGCAGGGTCGGGAACATTTCCACCACCAAGCCGGAACCGCCAGCCATGACCCGTCTGAACCTTGAACAGATCCGCACATTTCTTGAGGTCGTGCGCCGGGGCGGGGTGCGCCGGGCTGCACTGGCGCTGCATGTCACGCAGCCTGCGGTCACTGCCCGGCTGAAGGCGCTTGAAAATACGCTGTCGGTCGCGCTGTTTGACCGCACGACGAACGGTCTGACCCTGACGCGGCAGGGCGAACGGCTGGTCCGGCACGCTGAACAGTTTGAGCAACTGACCGAACAGGTCGCGGCCAACATCATCGCCCCCGATGCCATCGACATGCATCTGCGGATCGGCGTGGCGGAAACCGTGGCGCAAAGCTGGCTTGCCGGGTTTGTCGCCGCCCTGCATCACAGCTTTGCCCGGGTCGAGGTTGAGATTGACGTCGATGTATCGGCCAACCTGCGCCAGTCGCTGCTGCGCCGCGAGGTGGATCTGGCGATCCTGCTGGGGCCGGTGTCGGACCCTGCGGTGAACAACCTGTCGCTGCCCGAGTTTGAGCTGGAGTGGTATGTCGCCGCCAATGTGCCCGATGCCAATGATGCCGCACTGATCGCCAGCCGTCCGGTGATCACCTATGCCCGCAACACCCGGCCTTACCGCGACCTGAAAGAAATGTTGTTTAAAAGGGTCGGGCCGGGGGTGCAGATTTTCACCTCGTCGTCCCTGTCGGCCTGTTTCGGACTGGTTGAATCGGGTCTGGGAGTGGCCGCCTTGCCCCGTGCTCTGGGCCGGTCCTTGGTGGCGCGTGGCAGCCTGCGCGCCTTTGATCCGGGGTGGACCCCGGCACCGCTGCACTTCACCGCATCATGGTTGGGCGAGCCCAAGCGGCATGTGGTGGAAACCGCCGCGCGATTGGCGGTGGAAACGGCTGCGCAGCACGCGGCTGATCAGAATACCTGATCGCTTTGCGTCAGAATTTTCGATTTGCCCTTATCCCTATCGGCTGCGAGCGTGCTTTCTGACAACGTCCTGAACCAAGGCCGATGAAAGCATGTTCCGTCGATGACCAGCCCGCACATCCGCATTGCCGTCGACATCGGCGGCACCTTTACCGATCTTGAGGTGACCGACACCGCGAGCGGCGCGGCGCATAGCCTGAAATCGCCCACCACGCCTGACGATCCAGCGCGCGGTCTGAACACGGCGATCCTGTTGGCGGCCGAAACCCATGGCTTTGCCCTGTCCGACATTGCACTGATCCTGCACGGAACGACCATCGCCACCAATGCCGTCCTGACACGCAATCTGCCCTCTGGCGCGCTGATCACCACGGCAGGCTTTGAAGACGTGCTGGAAATTGGCCGTCATGCCCGCACCGACATCTATGCGCTGAAAGGCCCTGACCGGGCGCTGCTGATCCCCCGACGCCACCGCTTCGGGGCGCCGGGGCGGATCGGTGCGAATGGCGAAGAGGTTCGACCGCTTGATGATACGCTGGAGGTCGTGATCGAACAGGTCGCTGCATCGGGCGTGGCCGCCTGTGCGATCTGTCTGATCAACGGTTTCGCCAACCCCGCCCATGAAATCGCGATCCGTGACCGGCTGGCCAAACGCTGCCCCGATATGGCGATTTCTTGCAGCCATGAGGTATCGCCCGAGATCCGCGAATTCGAGCGCACGGCCACCACAGTGTTGAACGCGCTGCTGATGCCGGTGATCGCCCGCTATGTCACCAAGCTGCGCCATCGTCTGAGCGAAACCGGCATCACCGCGCCGTTGTATCTGATCCAAAGCAATGGTGGCGCCATCGCCTTGGAAGCTGCCGTGCAGGCCCCGGTCAAACTGCTGCTGTCCGGGCCCTCGGGCGGGGTACTGGCGGCGGAGCGTCTGGCGGGGCAGTTGGGCCTGCCGAATGTCGTCGGGGTGGATATGGGCGGCACCAGTTATGACGTGGCGATCATTGCCGATGGGGTGCGAACCGTCGTCACTCAGGGTGAAATCGACGGTCTGCCGGTGCGTGTTCCGATGGTTGAGATGCACACCATCGGGGCCGGAGGCGGGTCCATCGCCTTTGTCGATCCGTCGGGGCGGTTGCAGGTCGGGCCGCGCAGTGCGGGCGCAGTGCCGGGGCCGGTCTGTTACGGGCGCGGTGGCACAGAGCCCACCGTGACCGACGTGAACCTGATCCTCGGGCGGCTGGACGCGGCAGCATTCCTTGGCGGGACATTCGCCCTCAACCTCAACGCGGCCCGCGTAGCCCTTGATAAAAACGTCGCCCGCCCGCTGTCGCTGGAGAAAGACCGCGCGGCGTCCGGAATTCTCGAGGTGGTCAACGCAAAACTGGCGGCATCAATCAAGTTCTCACTTTTCGCGCGCGGGCTTGATCCGCGAGATTTCGCGCTGATGTCCTTTGGCGGGGCAGGGGGGCTGCATGCCTGCGAAGTGGCCGGCGAACTGGGGATCACCACGGTGGTCTTTCCGCGCGATCCCTCGACGTTTTCGGCGCATGGGATCTTGCAATCGGACATCCTGCACGATGCGTCACGCACCGAAATCCTGCCGCTGACCGGCGAAAGCCTGCCGGCACTGAACGCAATGGCCGACGACCTGCGCGCCCGGGGCGCCGCCCTGCTTGACGCAGACGCGATGCCGGACGACCGGCGCACCCTGACCCTGACGGCGGATTTGCGGTATCGAGGACAGGCGTTCGAACTGATGGTACTGGTTCCGGATGGCGTCGCGGATGAAGCCACACTGATCACCCTGCGCGAACGGTTCGAAGCCCTGCATCGCCAGCGATTCTCGTTCGACGATCCAAAGGAAGCGGTCGAATTGATCACCCTGCGCCTTGTTGCCACTGGCCATCTGAACGACGGCGCGGCGCCCCTCGCCTTTGCCGCGCGCCCGGCGCGACCACGACAAACCCGCGCCGTGCATGTGGATGGAAAATGGCAGGATATTCCCGTGCTACAACAGGACAGCCTGACCCCCGGCAGCGAAATCACCGGCCCGGCTGTTATCGAACAGGTCTATACCACGATGCTGCTGACCGGCGGCTGGACCCTGACCGTTACCCCCACCGGCGATCTGATTGCCCGACACACAGCAGGAAAATCGCAATGACCCCCGATCCCGTCCTGCTCGAAATCGTGTCAGCCGCGCTGGTGTCAGCAGCCGAGGAAATGTCGGTGACCGTCTGGCGCACATCGCGCTCCACCACAGTGCGTGAACTGCTGGATTACTCCACCGCGGTTTTCGACGCAAACGGGCGCAACGTGGCCCAGGCGGCGCGAATGCCGGTACACCTGAACTCGATGGAATTGTGCCTGCAGCACGTCATCGCGCATCATATCCCGCTGGAGCAGTGGAACGAGGGCGACGTGATCGTCACCAACGACCCCTATTGCGGCGGTCAGCACCTGCCCGATTTCATTGCCTTCAAACCGGTGTTCAAGGATGGCGCGAGGATCGCAATCACCTGTGTACTGATCCACCACGTCGATGTCGGCGGTGGGGCGGCAGGCGGCTATAACGCCCATGCCGTCGAAGTATTTCAAGAGGGGCTGCGCCTGCCCCCTGTGCGGATCGTCAGGGCGGGCGAGATGCAGGACGACCTGTTCGCCACCATCCTGCAGAATGTGCGCGAACCCGAAACATTCCGCGGTGATTTCCTGAGTCAGCTCGCCGCGCTCGAGGTCGGGGCGCGGGCGATGCGCCGTCTTGCCGAACGCTATGGCACGCAAACCCTGACGGCGACGGGAGCGGCTCTGTTGGATCATGCCGAAACCGCCATGCGCGCGGCCCTGTCCGCCCTGCCCGATGGCACCTACCGCGCCGAAGATTTTGTCGATGGCGACGGGTTGGAGCAGGGCGCGAAACGGATCAGCGTGGCGCTGACCATCAGCGGCAGCGATATCGCGCTGGATTTCACCGGCACGGCGGATCAGGCAAAAGGCCCGATCAACGCAACCCTCGCAACCACCACATCCGCCGTCTATTACGCTGTGATCGCGGCCTGCGGCGTGACCGGAACGGTAAATGCGGGCTGTTACCGCCCGATCACGGTCACCGCACCCGCAGGATCGCTGGTCAATGCGGCCTTCCCCGCGCCGGTGTCGATGCGGATGCTGCCCGGTCACAAGATCGCTGTGGCGGTGCTGCGCGCTTTTGCCGAAGCAATCCCCGACCGGATTCCGGCCAGCTACTATGGCACCACGTTCAACCATGCAGTCAACATCCGCCACGCAGACGGGCGGCGACAGGTGTACTTCGACAGCGAGTTGGGCGGCTGGGGTGCACACCCGGAACGTGACGGCCCGAACGCGCTGGCCGCCGGGTTTCACAACGGCCAGAACACCCCGGTCGAAATGATCGAGGCGCTGTTTCCGCTGCGTTTCACCCGCTATGCGCTCGCTCCCGGATCAGGGGGCGCAGGCAAGATGCGCGGCGGTCTGGGGCTGGTGCGTGAATGGGAGTTCCTGGCCGATTCCGGCCTGCTCAACACGGCCTTCGACGCATTTGATTCCCTGCCTCAGGGCCTGGCCGGAGGGCAACCCGGGCGCGGTGGTTCATTGTCAGTGACCCGTGATGGCGTGACGGTGCCGCTTGCGTCAAAGACGATCGGCCACCCTCTGCGCCCGGGTGATATCGTGCGCATGGAAACACCTGGCGGTGGCGGACATGGCGACCCCGCATTGCGTGACCCGGTCGCCGCGGCACGCGATCTGGCCGATGGATATGTAATCGGAGAGCCGTCATGAGCGGCGCGCCCCGTCATGAGCCCCGGGGGCGCTGCCCCCGGACCCCCGGAGTATTTACACAAAGAAGAAGCCGGGGGTCGTTTCTTCTTTGTAAAAATACTCCCGCCGGAGGCACCGCGACGCCGAAGGCGGTGCAACTGCCGGGCGATGGGTGTGGGATGGCCGGAGTTTCTGGACAGCGGTGGCAAAGCATGGTCCGCTATGTGCGACCGGGGGAATGCCGCTGATGGAACCGCTGACGCAGCGCATATCACGATGGCTGGCCTGGCTGGCCGGCGCGGCGATTCTGTTTGGATCGGCAGTGCCGATTACCATTGATGTGATTGCGCGGTATTTCTTCAACCGCGGCGTGGTCGAGAGTTTCGAGATCTCCGGCTATGCGCTTGCTGCCTGTGTCGGGTTGGGGCTGGCGTTTACGGTGACGACCAAGGCAAACATCCGCGTCGATTTCCTCATCTCGTCTTTGCCGTTTCCTTTGCGCGCCGCTTGCGATCTGCTCGCGTCTTTCGCTTTGGCGGGGGTTGCGGTTGCGCTCGCCTGGTTTGCCTGGGGGACGGTGGCGCAATCTCTGGCGATGAACGCCAAGTCTATTTCGCGCCTTCAGGTGCCTATGGCCATTCCACAGGGCATCTGGTGGATCGGGCTGTTCTGGTTCGCTTTCGTCGCCGTTCTGGCGCCGCTTCAGGCGGTCTGGCGGCTGGTCCGCGGCGATCGGGCGGGTTTCGATGCGGGGATCGGCCCCGCTGATCTGGACACCGAAATTGAACAGGCGATCGAGGACACGGCATGATCACAACCGCCTTGCTTATGCTGCTTGGCTTGCTGGCTTTGTCGCTGCCGGTTGCCGTGGTTCTGGCGCTGACCGGCTATGTCCTGTCGGAGCGATTTGCCTTTTTCCCGATGACCGGCGCGGCAGGCGAACTGGCGTGGAATTCGAGCAACGATTTCATCCTCATCGCCTTGCCGATGTTCATCATGATGGGCGAGTTGATGCATCGCTCGGGGGTAAGCGAGCGGTTGTTCAGCGCGCTGGCCCCATGGTTCGCCCGGGTGCCGGGGCGCCTGATGCACACCAACATTGCCGCCAGTGCTGTGTTCGCCGCCACCTCGGGCAGTTCGTTCGCCACGGCCGCCACCATCGGCACCGTGGCGACGCCGAACATGGATGCGGGAGGATATAATCGGCCGTTGTTCCTTGGCTCCATTGCCGCCGGGGGGACGCTGGGAATTCTGATCCCGCCGTCGATCAACATGATCATCTATGCCGTGCTGACCGACACTTCGGTTGCCGACCTTTATGCTGCCGGTTTCATCCCCGGTTTCATGCTGGCCACGCTGTTTTCCGGTATTATTCTGGCATTGGTCCTGTGGCGGCCTCATTGGGGCGGAAAGCCGGTGGGTGACGTCTCGCTGTGGCCTGAGCGGATTGCCGGGCTGCCGCATCTTCTGCCGCCGCTGGGGCTGTTTATGGTTGTGGTTGGCAGTATCTATGCGGGTATCGCCACCCCGACCGAGGCGGCGGCGCTGGGCCTCATCGCCACTGTCGGGTTGGTCGCGGCCAACCGGAAGTTAAGCCTGCCCGTTCTGCTGGCCGCATTCGAGGGCACGGTCCGGACCACCTGCATGATCATGCTGATCGTGATTGCCGCGTTTTTCCTGAACTTTGTCATGGTGTCCATCGGGCTGGTCGCGGCGATCACCGATGCTGTTCTGGCGCTGGGCTGGCCGCCGCTGGGCATGCTTTTGGCCATTGTCGCCTTCTATCTGCTGCTGGGGTGTTTCATGGAAACGCTGTCCATGATGATCGCGACCACGCCGATTATTGTACCGGTGGTCACGGGCCTGGGGTATTCGCCGGTCTGGTGGGGCGTTGTGTTCGTCATTCTGATCGAGGCGGCGCTGATTACCCCGCCCGTGGGCATGAACCTGTATATCGTACAGGCGGTGCGCAAGGGCGGCGGGCCGTTTTCCGATCTGTTCAAGGGGGCGGCGCCGTTTCTTGTCGCCATGTTGGCGATGATCGCCATCCTGATCGCCTTTCCGCAGCTGGCGCTTTGGCTGCCGACGATCCTCAATCCAAAAACCGGCGGCTGAAACCGCCTTTCTCAGGGAGACGACCCAAATGAAACTGGCCATGAAATATCTTCTCACCACCGCCGTTGCCGGGCTGCTGGCGCTTCCTGCCGGGGCGCAGGACATGCCGGTGACGGAGTTCAATGTCGTCGGATCGATCGGCAACCTGTCGATGTACACCGACAAGGAGCTTCCTTTCTGGACCGAACAGGTGCCCGCCGAGACCGATGGGAAGATCAAGGTTCAGGTGAAGCCATTTACCGAACTGGGGTTCAAGGGCGGCGAAATCTTCCGTCTGGTCAGCAACGGTACGTTGCAGATGGCGACAACCGTTCTGGCCTATAACTCGGGCGAGGTTCCGACAAACGAATCGACCGATCTGGTGGGCCTCCTCGGATCGGTTGGAGAACTGGCCGAAGTGGTCGAGGAATGGCGCCCGACCTATGCCGAATTCCTGGAGAAAGAGCACAATATCAAGCTGCTGGGTTTTGGTACCTATCAGGCGCAGGTGATCTATTGCCGCGATGAATTCACCGGCATAGCCGATCTGGCCGGGCGCAAAGTGCGGGCCTCGGGTGCATCGCAACAGGCCTTTGTCGCTCATCTGGGCGGGTCGCCGATGAACATCGCCTTTGCCGAGGTTCAGCCCGCGCTGGCCAGCGGCGTGGTCGATTGTGCGATCACCGGCGCGCTGTCGGGATACAAGTCCAAGTGGCATGAAGCGGCCAAGTTCATTTCGCCGATGCCGGTCAATTTCGGTCTGGCGGCGCAACTGGCAAATCTGGACTGGTGGAACGGGCTGGACGCGTCGGTGCAGGACTATCTGACCGGTGCTCTGCGCGGGCTTGAGGATTCGATCTTTGAGCTGGCGGCGACCGAGACGGAAACCGGTCTGGCCTGCAACACCCAAGGCCCCTGCGATCAGGGCGAACCGGCGGGAATGACGCTGGTTCCACTGACCGAAGCGGATGACGTTACCCGCAAAGAGGCCGTGAAGTCGGCGATCCTGCCCTCGTTTGGCGAACGGTGCGGGGCGGACTGCGTAACGTCCTGGAACGATACCATCGGTGCAAAGCTGGGCATCACCATTGAGTGACGTTATGGGTGGCGGGGATATTTTCCGCCGCCCATTCCACACTTTCGGCAGGGGCTGACCATCAGAAACGGGCAGACCATGAAGAAATTGACCGGACTGCCGCAATTTGTCGCCGTCTGCGCGACCCGCAACCTGACCGTGACCGCAGCCGATCTTGGAGTGTCGCAACCGGCCCTGACCCAGGCAATCGCCAAGCTTGAGCGGCAGTTGGACGTGACGCTGTTCGACCGCTCTACCCGGCCTCTGACCCTGACCCCCTACGGCGCTGTCCTGCTTGACTATGCCCGCGCCCTGGAACGGGACGGTGACGCGCTGGACCAAAAGCTGACGGCGATGAAGACCGGATCTGGTGGTACGCTGCGGATCGGGTGCGGGCCGGACTGGATTCACGAAATCGTGCCGGTGGCGGTCAGTGGGTTGCAGGCGGATCGCCCGAACATCCGGGTGTCGCTGACCGTATCGTTGAACGACGATCTGCGGCGAAGGCTGGATCTGGGCGAGATCGATATGTTTTTTGCCTCACTCACCGACGTTTACTTTGGCGGGGTCTATCGCACCCGCACGCTGTTGCGCGAACGTATGCATATACTGGCACGGACCGATCACCCGATTCACGATGGCGGGCCGAAATCACTGGACCAGCTGGCGGATGAAGACTGGGTGCTGACCGGCTCAGATACTTTTGGCGGGCAGTTGGTGCGCCGGCTGTTTGGCCAGCACGGAGTCGAAATGCCGCCGCCTTCGGTCGAAACCAATTCGGTCAGGGCGATGATCAACATCCTGCGCCACAGCCAGAAACTGGGGTTTCTGTCGCAGGCACACGCGCGGGCCTATCCCGAGATCAAGACCGTCGAAACGACGGAGGACATGCCGCACCGCGAAGGTGGGGTGGTCTGGCGCAACGATGCACCGCTGCTGCCGGTGGCCGAAGCGCTGATTGACCGTGCCCGCGATGTTATCGCTGCGGCGGGGGGCAGTGCCCACTGACCGGCGATTTTGCTGGCCGTCGCCGGCCTCATCCGCCGACCCACTGCGAAACACTGGTCAGCCCGCAAGAATCCGGTCAGGATGGTGGTGGATCAACGGAGGATCGACGATGGCCGAAATCGTGATTGCCGGGGCAGCGCGCACGCCCATGGGGGGCTTTCAGGGCGTGTTCGCGGATGTAGCGGCGCCGGTGCTGGGCTCTGCCGCCATTGCGGGCGCGCTGGCCGATGCCGGTCTGCCGCCCGGTACGGTGGGTGAGGTTCTGATGGGCTGCGTCCTGCCTGCCGGGCTGGGTCAGGCCCCTGCGCGGCAAGCGTCAATGGGCGCGGGTCTGGGGGAGGATGTGCCTTGCACCACCCTGAACAAGATGTGCGGATCGGGGATGGCCACGCTGATGCTGGCCCATGATCAGATCGCTGCGGGGTCGCAGACCATCATGGTTGCGGGCGGAATGGAAAGCATGTCGCGCGCGCCATATCTGTCGCTGAAATCCCGCACGGGTGCGCGACTGGGACATATCGAGATGAAGGACCACATGTTCCTCGACGGGCTGGAAGATGCCTTTGACAAGGGGCGCCTGATGGGATCCTTTGCCGAGCTCTGTGCCGAAGAATTCCAGTTCACTCGTGCGGCACAGGATGAATATGCGCTGCAATCCCTGTCCAACGCACTGGCGGCGCAACAGGACGGCGCGTTCGGGCGTGAAATTGTTTCGGTCACGGTTGCCGGACGCAGGGGCGATACGGTGGTCGCCGAAGATGAACAGCCCGGCAAGGCGCGACCCGAAAACATCCCCTTGCTGAAACCCGCATTCGAGGCGGGTGGCACTGTGACGGCGGCCAATGCCTCGTCCATATCGGACGGCGCGGCGGCCATGGTGCTGTGTGATGCAGCCTCGGCAGCCAAGTACGGTCTGACGCCCCGCGCGCGTATCGTTGGCCATGCCAGCCATGCGCAAGCGCCTGCATGGTTCACCACCGCGCCGATTCCGGCGGCGCAAAAGCTGCTGGCGCGGATCGGCTGGTCGGTGGGTGATGTGGATCTGTGGGAGGTGAACGAGGCTTTCGCGGTCGTTCCCATGGCATTCATGCGGGAAATGGCGATCCCGCGCGACCGGATCAACGTGAACGGCGGGGCCTGCGCGCTGGGCCATCCGATCGGCGCAAGCGGTACGCGGATCGTCGTGACCCTGCTGAACGCCATGGAAAAGCGCGGTCTGCGGCGCGGGGTCGCGGCAATCTGTATCGGCGGCGGCGAGGGCACGGCCATCGCTCTGGAACGGCTCTGATATGCGGGTCGGCACCGACACCGGGGTGATTGCGACACGGTCCGCCCTGCCGTGCGGCGCAACGCGCCTGACGCCTGAGGTGACCGAATGGATTTCGCACTGACCGAAGAACAAGTGGCCATCTTCGACATGGCCCGGGCGTTTGGTGCCGAACACATCGCCCCCCATGCCCGCGCGTGGGAAAAGGCCGAGATCATCCCGAAAGACCTTTGGCCAAGGTTGGCCGAACTTGGCTTTGGCGGGCTTTATGTCAGTGACGCATCGGGCGGATCGGGACTGTCCCGGATGGATGCGACCCTTGTGTTCGAGGCGCTGAGCATGGCCTGTCCCGCCACCGCCGCCTTTCTGTCGATCCACAACATGTGCGCCGCGATGATCGACCGGTTCGGGTCGGACGCATTGAAATCGCGCTATCTGGCCGATGCCGTGGCGATGAAGACATTCTTTTCCTATTGCCTGACCGAACCCGGATCGGGGTCAGACGCCGCCGCTCTGCGCACCCGGGCCGACCGTACCAACGATGGCTATGCGCTGAGTGGCACCAAGGCGTTCATTTCCGGCGCGGGGTACTCGGACGCCTATGTCGTGATGTGCCGCACGGGCGATGCCGGCGCGAGTGGGATCAGCGCCGTCGTTGTCGATGCGGGCTCGAAGGGACTGTCCTTTGGCGGGCTAGAGGACAAGATGGGCTGGCGCGCGCAACCCACACGGGCGGTGCAGTTCGATGATTGCCATGTGCCCGCCGCCAATCTGTTGGGTGACGAGGGGGCGGGGTTCCGCTATGCCATGGCCGGGCTGGACGGCGGGCGGTTGAACATTGCCGCCTGTTCGCTGGGCGCGGCGCAAGCGGCGATGGACGCCACGCTCGCCTATATGTCGGAACGCCGCGCCTTTGGCCAAAGCATTGACCGGTTTCAGGGATTGCAGTTCCGCCTTGCCGATATGGAAATCGACATGCAGGCGGCGCGCGTGCTGCTGCGTCAGGCGGCTTGGAAGCTGGACAAGGCCACGCCCGATGCCTCGCGACATTGTGCCATGGCCAAGAAATTCGTCACCGAGACCGGCAGCCGGGTGGTCAACGACTGTCTGCAACTGCATGGCGGTTACGGCTATCTGGCCGACTATGGGATAGAAAAGCTGGTGCGCGATCTGCGGGTGCATGAAATTCTTGAAGGCACGAATGAGATCATGCGGGTGATCGTCGCACGCGGTTTGATTGAGTCTTGATCGGTGGCTGACCATAGGCTGATCGCGGTCTGAGGAGGGAATATGTTTACGACCAGCATGGATTTCGGACTGGGGGATGACATCGACGCCCTGCGCGACATGGTGCATAGCTGGGCGCAGAAACGGGTCAAACCGCTGGCCGCCGGGATCGACGCCGACAACTGCTTTCCCCCCGATCTGTGGCCCGAGATGGGCGAATTGGGCGTGTTGGGCATCACAGTCCCCGAGTCCGAGGGTGGTGCCGGTATGGGATACCTTGCCCATGTCGTCGCGGTTGAAGAGATCGCCCGGGCCAGCGCCTCGGTTTCCCTGTCCTATGGCGCGCATTCCAATCTCTGCGTCAATCAGATCGCCCTGAACGGATCACCCGAACAAAAGGCGCGGTATCTGCCTGACCTGATCTCGGGCACCCGCGTCGGTGCCTTGGCCATGTCCGAGGCGGGGGCCGGATCGGATGTGGTTTCGATGAAACTGCGCGCCGAGAAAAAGAACGACCGCTTTATCCTGAACGGCACGAAATACTGGATCACCAATGGCGGCGAGGCGGGCACACTGGTGGTCTATGCCAAAACCGACCCCGAGGCGGGTTCAAAAGGCATCACCGCCTTCCTGATCGAAAAAGACATGCCCGGGTTCACCCAGTCCGATCACTTTGACAAGCTGGGCATGCGCGGCAGCAACACCGTGGAACTGGTATTCGACGAGGTCGAGGTGCCGTTCGAAAACATCCTTGGGCAGGAAGGGCGCGGCGTGCGCGTGCTGATGTCCGGGCTGGATTATGAACGGGTTGTGCTCTCGGGCATCGGTCTGGGCATCATGGCGGGCTGTCTGGACGAAATCATGCCCTATCTGGCGCAGCGCAAACAGTTCGGTCAGCGGATCGGAGATTTCCAGCTGATGCAGGGAAAGATTGCCGACATCTATACAAGGATGAACAGCGCGCGGGCCTATGTCTATGCCGTGGCGCGGGCCTGTGATGCAGGAAAGGTGACGCGGGCCGATGCGGCGGCCTGTGTTCTTTATGCGTCGGAAGAGGCGATGACCGCCGCTCACCAGGCGGTGCAGGCGATGGGTGGCGCAGGTTTCATGACCGAAACGCCCGTATCGCGCCTGTTTCGCGACGCCAAATTGATGGAAATCGGCGCCGGCACCAGCGAAATCCGCCGCATGCTGATCGGACGCGAGATGATGGGCGCGATGGGCTGACGGCAATCAGCGACAGGAGAGTCATTCGGAATTCTTTGTAAAATCGGGCCGTTAGAAATCGGGTGTGCACTTTTCCAGAAATGCGCTGTATCCCTCGCGGAACTCGGGCGCGGTGAAGGTGCGTTCGAACACCGATTGCTCCGGTAAAAACACCGGTTCGCTCAGCCCGTTGGTGATTGCCTTGATCGCGGCCAGCACACCGGGGGCCAGAACTGCCAGTTCGGCAGCCAGAGTCTGCGCCGCAGCAACGGCATCGGTATCGCTCAACCGGTCAATCAGACCGATGGACAGCGCCACGCGCGGGGCGACACGACGGCCGGTCAGAAGCAGATCCTTCGCCCGCGCGACGCCGACCTTTTCGATCAACTTCCATGTGTCGGCGGGCGAATAGGCAAGCCCGAGCCGGGCAGGGGTGATCGCAAAAGCAGCGGTTCCGTCCGCCACCTGCAGAACACAGGTCAGCGCCAGCCCGCACCCACCGCCAAAGCTCGCGCCCCGGATTGCCGCGATCACCGGGCGGGGCAGATCACGCAGCCGGGCCTGAGCGCTGCGCACGAACCCGTTATAGGCGTCGATCGAGTCAGGCGTGCAGCGGTTGCGGATCACTTTCGGTCAGGATCACGCTCAGCCCGGTGGGATAGATGTTGATGCCGCGCAGCTTGACCATGTTGTCGCTGCGTCCCTGAAACCCTGCGATCCGGCGCAGGGTCAGACCCATCGGCGATTGATCCGCGCGAAAGGCGGAAACGTCATGGGTGCTGAAACGTATGATCGGAAATACGTCATCCTTGAACAGGCAGGTGCAGGCCATGTCGCCGCTTTGAAGCGCGGTCAGCAGCTCGTTCAGTCGGGCGGCATTCTGTCCGGATTCCGCCGACAGCGCAGCGTCGGGCAGGGGGCGGCCTGCGGGTGACAGCGGATGCGACCCTATCGGGGCACTGCCCGCCCGGTTCGTTACAGCACCCACCGGTGTCGCCGCTCCGGCCAGCGCACCTGCCAACCAGTCCAGAAGATGCGGCGGCGCAGCCGCACGATCCCTTGGGGCGGGCCGTCGGTCAATTGCGGCCAGCAGGGCGGCGCTGAGCGGCCGGGAGATGGCGCATCCATCCGGGCGTATAATTTGTCCGGATATATTTCTACGTTTCGCTCGCGATCATAAGTCTAAATTCGCGCGTGAAACGCCAAAACGCCCGGCCATGAATCCCGAACGGGGCGATGTGCGCAGGGAGTGTCCTGGCGGGGCCATACCTGATCGGATGAAAATTCGCATTCCTTCGCAGATTATTCACCCCCGCCATGGATTATTGCGGCGATCCCCGGCCATACTCTGCGGACACCTGCACGGGCAGGATGCGCAAACGGGCAAAGGAAAAACAGATGACGGATTTCTCGGGACAGGTGGCTGTGGTGACGGGCGGTGCACAGGGAATCGGCCGCGCGGTGGCTGACCGGCTGGCGGCGGGCGGTGCACGTGTCGCCATCTGGGACATGGACGCAGATCTTGCCAATACGGCAGCCAAGGCCATGGGCAACGGCGCTTTTGCGCAACAGGTCGATGTATCGGACTGGGACAGCGTCAGCGCTGCGATGGCCGCGACTCTGGATATCGCCGAACGGGTCGACATTTGTGTCAACTCGGCCGGGATTGCCGGATCGAACGGCCCTCTGGCCGATTACCCGGTCGACGAGTTCCGCAAGATTACCGAGATCAACCTGCTGGGCACCTTCCACGTCAACCGCGCCGTGGTTCCGACAATGACCGAGCAGAACTACGGGCGAATCGTCAACATCGCCTCGATCGCCGGAAAAGAGGGCAATCCGAACGCCAGCGCCTATTCCGCGTCAAAGGCCGGGGTGATCGGGCTGACGAAATCGCTGGGCAAGGAGCTGGCGGGTCATGATATCGCCGTTAACTGCGTTACACCTGCCGCCGCACGCACCCGTATCTTTGATCAGATGAGCCAGGAACACATCGATTTCATGCTGAGCAAGATCCCCCGCAACCGGTTTCTGGAGCTGGACGAGGCGGCAGCGATGATCGTTTGGCTGTGCACGCGCGAAAACAGCTTTTCCACCGGCGCAGTGTTTGATTTGTCGGGCGGGCGCGCAACCTATTGAACCGGTGCGCTTGCCGCGCCGTCTGTCGCGGCTGATCGGGGTCAGACCAGTCCTGACCAGATCAGCCGCAGCAACACCAGAACCAGAATTGTGTGCAGCGCCGGGCGAAACCGCGGTTCACCGATCAGGATCAACAGGTGCCGCCCGGCCAGCGCATCCAGAAACCCGGTGACGTTCATTGGCAAGCCGTTTGATATCGGAGAACCTGTTCCGGGCTTATCAATGCGCACCAGCGACGCAAATTTCAGTTACTGCATTGCCTCGGACAATGCGCGGCGCGACGCTGGTGTCGCCATCTGATCGTGTGCGCGTCGAAACTCGGCCACGGCTGCCGGGCGGTTGCCGGAATTCAGATATGCATATCCGCGCAACAGCGAGAGATCACGGTGCATCCGACCGGTCAGTCGTTCGAGTTCGTCGAAATATGCAATGGCCCGGCCATAATCCCCACGATTGTACGCGTAAACACCGCGTTTATCGAGGATTTGACTTTCGATCTCCACCCGTTGCTTACGGTCGAAATGCGTGTTGGCGGCGACCTCGGCTGCCTGATCGATCATCCCGAGGCGCAGCATCGCCAGCGCCATGCCATAGGCTGAATCCGTTCTGGATTGGGCGGTTGATCCGATTGAAGTGGCCTTCCGGAAATCATTCAAGGCCTCCATCGGACGGTCGGCGTTCAGCGCGCACCACCCGCGTTGGGACAGGATCGCGCCGCTTTGAGCGTTGGCCGTCAATGCCAGACATCCCTGCCAATCGCCGCGTGCGGCAGCCTGTGCCGCGCGGGAAAGATTGGGCGCAGCAGCAGACCCACCGCCTGCAGGTTGGGGTGTCGATCCGCCCGACGATGATCGAGCCGTCGATGTTCGGGGCGGCGCAGGTTGCGAGGTCGCCGACCGGGTGTCGAGCGTTTTGGGCCTTGGGTTTGGCCTTGGACTTGTCATCATGGCAAGCGTCGGGTCGGACTCCGGATCGTCGGGCGCCGATTGGCTTGTTGGGTCGGTGGGCGTTTTGAGCGGCACAGAGCTTGCCCCCGCGCGAAGCCGATTTTCGACCACAGTCAACTGTTCGGCTGTTTCCGGGGAGGTTTCGCGGGCCAGATCTGCCAGGGCGGACAAGGCTGCGGCATCAGCGATCGCGGCGGATTTCTCCAGCGTGGCGATCAGAACCTCGGACGTGTCGCAACTGCGCAATACGCTGCGATAGACGGCGAGGGCCGATTCATTGTCACCCACTGACTGATATTGCTCCGCGAGCAGCCAGGCGTTGTTGACCCGCTCGCAACGCAACAGGGCGGAATTGCTGCGCGCGACGCGGATTGCGGCATTTGCCTCGCCGGCATCGACCGCCTGGGTAAAGCGGCTCTGCGCCTCTGCAATCACAAGGGTTTGCAACAATTCCTCGGTTGGGGACCACGCGGGATAGGCTTGGCGAGTCTTGTCGATCAAGGATCGAGCGCCATCGAAATCGCCGGTCGCGATCAGACCATAGATCTCGTCGATGGCTTCGGCGGGGACATCACGCGAAACTTCGTTCAGATCCTCTGACGGCGTCCAGTCGGGATATTGAAGTTGCAGGCGGCGGATTTCAGATTGCACCGCCTGCTCATTGCCCTCGCCGATATAAAAGCGGAGCGCCATGAGATCGCCGTCGGGCGGCGTCTGGGCCGCGGCCGGAACGGCGGCCAGCGCCTGCAGCATGGCGAACGCGGCGATGAGTTTCCAAATGCGCGTCACAGGGGGAAGCACATGGGTGCGCTTTTGGCTTGGGCAATCATGGTCATCACCTGCAAGGTTGCTGGATAATAGGGGTCGTCGGACACGAAAGGCGGCAAGGCCGAGCCGACGCTGTTCTGCGCGCTGCAGATGGAAAGCGCCGCGACGGCCTTATACCCCGCATGCGCGCTGGTTTCGAGGATCTTTCCGGTTTTTCGGTCGATGACGGTGGCCGCGCTGCCTTCTGGTGCGCGCGCCTGCGCTTCGGCATAACGCAGAACAGCGGGGTGCGCGTTCAGGCCTGACCAGATCAGGAAAAGCGGTATGCGCATCGCCTCATACCCGGCGTTGAACGAGAAGTCCTGTGCGGGGCGGATTGCATCACTGGTGATTTCCACCCAATCCGGCACGACGCCGTCCCGCGCCAGCGTGGTTTGCAGATCGACCGCGCCGCGCGCTGCGAGAGCGAGTTCGGGCAGTTCGAAAGCTGTCGCCAATTCGGTCATCGCCAACGGCATCGAATAGCAGGGATTGATGATGAATCCGCTGTCGGTGCGAAATCCGTGTGCCGCGGGCAAAAGCAACGGTGTCGCGTCCGATCCCGGACTTTCTATGATACACAGCTCGACCAGATCCGTCGCGATGCTCTTTGCCAGTTCGCGGTATTCCGGAACCGAAAATTTCCGCGACGCCTTGAGAAGCGCCCAAGCCCGGAACAGATCACCGTCGCTTGCATTGTTGGTGTCGGGCACCCGCTCCGGCGCGTCGGGCAGCCAGCGCCAGGCGAGCAGATTGTCGGACCGGACGCCCAGATTGACTTTGGTCCAGGTCTCCATCCTTTCAAACGCAAGCCGGTCGCCAACCGTCACGGCAAGCAGCATGCCATATGCCTGCCCCTCCGAATGGCTGGCGTTCTGCTGATTGCGGTCAACCACCCGGCCCGAGGAATCCAGATTGGCAGCTTTCCACGCCGCCCAGACATCGCGAAGATTAACCTCGATGTCCGCGTCCTGACCATACGCCGGCAGTCCGGACAGTGCGCCCAACCCCGCAAAGGCGCCAATGCCAGCCATGACTTCGCGTCGATTCATTTTCTTTTCCGCCTTGTCAGCATGGCAATCCCGATAGCGACAATTGCAGAACAAAAGATTAATAAAAACAGCGGAATGACGAAGCGGGCGGGTGTTATCGTGACGTAATTCCCAACGACGGCGCGCATGTTGCCCAATGTCAGCGGTTCGTTCAGGGACAGCGGCTTCTGCGGTGAAGTCCAACTGCTCCAGCCGTTCTCGGACGAATACAGTGCGACCTGACCGTGTGGGCCCTCGAACTCTTGATGACTGGCTGCGAGGGACGCAACGATTTCGACAGGATCGGCACGGGACCGCAGGATCAGCCAGATTTTTTCAGGCGTCGCCATATCCGGCTGGATCAACATGGCTTCCGCAGAATGCCTTGCAAGCCATGTTTGCAGATCCGGCTCGGAGCCGCGCCACATTTCGGCCAGACCGTCAGACAGGCGCGATGGCAGGGCGGCAGCGCGTTCCAGATCATAGAAAACACGCCACCACGGCCCATCGTCGATATTTTTCCACAGATCTATGTCCTCGACCGTTTCCTGGGCGGTCGACAGGAGGACAGATTGCAATTCGGCGCTGTTTCCATCGACAATGTCGCCTTCCAGCGATGACAGATCGGCGGGCACCCCCACCGTCAGCTCAAAGTCCGACCGGTTCGCGTCTGCCTGATCCGATGGCGCATCGTTGACGTAGACGGCAGCGAGTTGGGGCAGCATGCCCAAGGGGATCGAACCGCGCCCGGCCTCGCTCAGCCGGATCGAGTCGGGGCCGATGACGCCAAGCACGGCTTCGATGCTTGGCAATGACATGTTGGGCGAATCCGGAACGAACAGCGCAGTCGTCCCCGATACCTGAAAGATCGGAACGTCCCTGAGCTCACAGGCCTGATCCGGCGGATCACCGGGGACAAGCGCCTCGAACGTCAGACGGTTCACCCCCGGTGCCAGCAGGTTTGCGGCAAAGGGAACGCGAAGCGTCTTAAGCGGGCGGCCCGATCTTTCGGCCTCGTCCAGAGGCAAGAGACGGATCGTCGTGTTGTTGATCTTGACGAGCAGCAGCGATCCTTGCGGCAGCTCATCGTCGTATTGATAATCGAGATTCAGCTCGGCCTGTTGCGACGCAAGCAGCAACCAGTCCCGCGGCAGACGAAACGATACCGGCGCGCGGAAATAACGCCCCTGTCCTTCGATGATCGGGGTACCGAGATCTGCAATAGACGTCTGGCGGCCGGGCGTCAGCAGTGGCGGCACATCGCCTGAACCTGCGTCTTTCAGGGCCCCGGCAAGCATCTGACCGACTTCGGCATAGCGACTGCTGTTGGTGACCAGAACGATGGCCCCGTCTCCGCCGCGCCGAAACTCTGGCCCATTGGGCAGCTTCTGGTCAGGCGGCAGAGCCGTGACCCGCGCCAGCTGTGGCGGCTTCGGCGAGACGGCATAGTAATCCTCGAACGCGATCTCGGGGGGGGTGCCGCCAAAGACATCCCCGACCCTTGCGATGATCCCGGCGGCGCCGGCCAGCGGAAAATCAGCGCCCGAGATCCGGATCGAGAACGGTTGGCCCCGCCCCAGTTGCGCGCCGATCGCCGCAAGAAAACCCAGTGGATCGGGCGTCAGGTCATCCTTCTGTGTTTCGACGCCGCTTTCGGCCAGGTCAATATCGGTCCACAGGCTGAACGACGCTTCCGGTCCGCAAAAAACGCGGTGTACCTGCCGCGCCACCAGAGAAACCTGATTTCGGCCTGCCTTGAACAGTCCGGCGGGCACATCCAGCGTGTCGATGGAATCTTCTTGGAAATGGTTCGGTGTGATCTTGCCGATAGAGGTTCCATTCACGAAAACCTCGATCGAAGACCGTTCAGGCAAAATGTTGATCGCGCTTCTGGTTGTCAGTCGAAACGTGGTGGCATCAGTTTCGCTTGGCAGGACCAGAATGAACTCTTCACGCGAATATTGACCCTGCATCCGGAAACGGTTTGCCGAGCCGACCTGCGCCCGCACTGTCCGGAGCGGCATGATCAAGGTCGCGGGTTCTGGCGCGCTTGCCAAATCCCGGGCGGTTTCGTCGTGCATCGCGCGCGGCGCTGTCGGGGCCTCCGGCATGTTAAACCGGTCGCTCGCGGACCCTTCCGGGTCTTCGAAATCTTCCAGAATGATCTGTTGGGCCGATGCCTTTTGCAGCGGAAGAACAGACGCCAGCATCGTGGCAATCAGAAGGGGTTTCCACCGGATCATCGCCATCTAACTCCCGACTCCGAAATATTTTTCTGCTTCAGGCGACGGTTCGTTCGGCTTTTGCCCGGGCTGAACCGGAGCGGAGACAACATTTGCGAGTTCGTTGGATGGCACGTGCGTGGCCGTCTCAAGCTCAGCCTTTCGGCGGGCGGGTTCGTTCAGAAAATCATAGACGGTTGTGGGCAGGGACAGGATGCCTTTGGAAAACACGAAGACCAGCCCCGAAAACAACCCGCGGCCCCTGGAGTGCACCTTGCGGAAAAAAGTCCAGCGCGCGCTGTCGCCGAAGGTGAGAAAGGCGGCCAGACGACTTGCGGCGATCATGTCCTTCGAGGCAATGGCGAGGTTTACAGTCACCCCCTCCACACCGCTGCGCACAGATGCGATTGTCGCGGGCAGCGCGGCTGCCAGATCAGGCTCATTGGTAAGTATCGCGTGGACCTCGACAGCGCCGCCCTCACGGGCCTCGTTCAATCGATCCTTGCCATCGGGGCCGCGGGTATCGCCGTCGACTCTCAGGATCAATGATTTCGCCCCGGCGGAAAGGATCGTGGCGTCCAGCGGATAGCTGCCCTCGCCACCCGAAATCAGGTGCAGCGACGCCGGCACTGAAACACCCGTTCGCGGCTTTAGCAAACGCCGAGGGCGTTCGAAAACTGCGCGCAGAGCCAAAGAGGTGAGCAGGAAGTTGTAAAGATTCCATGCCCCAACAAGCTGTACGACAGTCCGGTCACCCGGAAATGCGATCCAGCGGTATCCGCCGGCGATCAATCCCAACAGCATCAGCAGGGTCAGACCCAGCAATGGCAGGTAAATCGGTGACAGGAAGGCGTGGTCAAGTTCTTCCTCTTTCACAGTGACCTTGAACTGCGCGGCGCGGGGTCGGAGCACGGTGCCGATGATCGCGCGCAGCAGATAGGGAGTCTGCGCAATCTCATAAACTTCAGAGATTTGCGGCCATCGAACTTTGGAGAACAGGGCGCTCTGAACCAGAAAACCGATCAACAGATAGGGCAAGATATAGACCAGAACCTCTTTAGAGGAGACGACAAAGATTTCGAGACCGAAGAACATATAGAACAGCGGACTGATCAGAAAAATCATCCGGATCAACGGAAACAGCCAGAAACTCATCGAGTTGAGATAGCAGAGCCGCTGTGTGATCGAGAGACCCGAGCGGAAGATCGGGTTCTTCAGGATGAGCATTTGGATCATGCCCGTGGCCCAACGGCCCCTCTGCTGGATGAACGAGGCAAAGGTTTCGGGCTGCAAGCCGCCGATCATCGCCTGATCCAGATATTTGCTTTCCCAGCCACGCGCATGGATGTCGAGAGCGGTTTCCGCATCCTCGGTGATGGTTTCGCCAGAGATTCCGCCCACCTCATCCACTGCCCGGCGTCGCAACAGCGCGGCCGATCCGCAGAAGAACGCGCCGCCCAGCCGGTCAAGACCCCGGTGGATCGTGGTATAAAACATCTCGTTCTCGGACGGACAGGTTTCCGGCAAGCCAATGTTGCGCTCGATCGGATCGCGGTTGATGAAAAAGTGCGGCGTCTGAACAAGAAACAGGCGCGGGTTCTCGACAAAATATCCGACCGTTCGGATCAGAAAGTCGCGGCTGGGCACGTGATCTGCGTCCAGAACAAGAAACAGCTCACCGCTCAGGTTCTGCAATGCAGAGTTCAGGTTACCAGCCTTCGCGCTCTCGTTGCGGGCGCGCGTGACATAGACGACACCCAGATCGCTGCACAGTTTCTGCAACCGCGCGCGGCGGGCTTTCGACTCGGTCGCGATGGCGGGGTCGGAGTGGTTGCACCGCTGATCGGTCCCGCCATCATCGCACAGAACCACCGTCACCTTGTCGTGCGGATAGTTGATCTGCTTTGCTGCGGCCAGCGTGACGGCCAGCAGTTCATCGGCTTCATTATAGGAGGGAACCAGAATGTCGACGCTGGGCACGTCTTTTACCCGCACACGCGCGGGCGGTTCCGGGTCGGTCGGGTCGGCGGTGACAAGTGCTGTCAGAAAGAACAGGCCGACAGTAAAGGTTTCAGCCCCGAACAGGATGATGGCGGCGGCGAAGGACAACGGTTCTTCTGGCGATGGCAGCGTTTCCGTCAATCGCCACAGCCAATAGCGCAGGGTGAAAAAGCTTGCCACTGCAAGCATTCCGAAACGAATAGGAAGGCAGACATGGACGAAAGGTTTCACCACCAGCAGCAGGCCAACTGTCACCAGCGCCAACACTCCCTGAACCGCGATCGAGGTCGGAACCGACGCGAGAAACAGGATCGGCACCATCAACAGCAGCCAAAGCAGGACCATCACCGACACGCCAAGGCGCGAGACTACTCCTGAAATATTCATGGCCGCGGACCGGCAAGTGGTGAAAGCATCTCGGGTGCGTCGCCCGGACGTTTGGTTTTGGCGGCAAACCCGGCTTGCGTGGGTTCTGCGGCGATCAAAGCCTCATCGGCTGTTCCGTGGATGCAGTTGCGCAAAATCATGTCCATTGCTGATCGGCCTGCCGGTACGATCCGGGTTGCACCGTCAAGTCGGCGCAGGGCAAGCACGCAGGTCAATCCGGCATTGTTTGACCATTCCGCCCAGTTCAGCGCACCAAGACTATCTGTGCGGCTGAAGAACGAAAGGTCTGCGATCTCTCCAAACGGAAAGAGATCGGTATCCAGCGATGCCAGATACTTCACGGGCTGGAACCGTCCGTTGGTTGCAAGGTCCGCGCCATGTGCTCTCAGCATCACGACATTATCGCCACGCAATGCGGTGCGATTTGTCAGCAGGATGCGTTGTTCGGCATAGGGCCCAACCAGACGCGCCAGCACCATTTCCGCGTCGGGAACTGAAATCCACGCGCTTGCGAGCGGCTGCTGAACGAACGGTTCCTGCGCGAGGTCCGTGCGAAATTCGCCCATCGGCAGGACAAATGTCTCGCATCCGGCCAGCAGCACGCAAGCGGTCCAGAGAAACGGCTGCCTCAAGGCGTCACCGTTTCTGAAGGTGATCGAGCGCGGGTCGAGTTCCGTAACGGAAAGTTGCTGCCACAATGCAGCCGGGACTGGATCAACGATGGATATTTTAGCACTGCCATATCTTCACACGACCCATCGAAGCGTGGCGACTGCATCACAATCTGGCAGGGAGTGATGCACCGTTTTGACATTTAATTGCTTGATGTCCATTAGAAGTTCCGCTCCAGAGACAAGCCGGAAAGCGCAAGGAAGGAGTGCATCATGAAGTGCCTAGATCTGCGCAGAAGTTGTTGTGATCAACTTAAACGGGAGTACAATAATTTGCAACGCGCTCTGATTGATCATGGAACATGACGGTGACATTGGCATTGGGTTTATACACATTGATGTAAAAATGGCGCTGAGGCGGGCTTGCGAGCCTTCGATTGTTGGTCATTGGCGCAGCCACTTATCGACGAGAAAGCATGGGTCCATGAAAATACTTGCCATCGACGACGATTCGTCCGCTCTTGAAATCCTGAGCATGCTTGTCGCCCACGCGGGGTATTCGGATATTGAAACTGCGGCGAGTGCAGGGATCGCGTTGGAGCGGATTACCTCGGCCAGCAGGCCGTTTGAGTGTATTTTGCTTGATATTCAGATGCCAGTCATGGATGGAATCGAGTTCTGTGATCTTCTGCGGCGTTTGCCCGGTTATGGTGATTGCCCGATCATCATGGTTACGGCGATGACCGACAAGCGGTACATGGATCAGGCCTATGCCGCCGGGGCAAGTGCATACGTCACCAAGCCGTTCGACGCGAATGGTCTTGCGGTGTGTCTGGCCGATGCCGCACGCAGGCTTGGGGACGCACGCATGCACGGGTAGGCTTGGCCTGCGTAGCGCCGACAGGGGCGGTGATGGTCTCGGGCGGTAAAGCTCGACGACTTGCGATGGTTTGAACGGAGTTTTCATGAGTTCAGAGGTTAAATTGAACGATTCACCAATTATTAATGCGTTCAAGCGTATTCAGGTCGCGCTGATGATCGTCGGGCCGACGGGGCGGATCCTGCATTGCAATCCGGCCGCCGACAGCCTGTTCGGCTATGACAGCGGCAAATTGGTGGGCCGTCCGGTCTTTGACGTGCTTGCGGTCACCTCGGTGGCCGAGCTTGGCGCCTATATCGAACCGCCGGCGATTGACGCGATCATCAAGGGCATCGCCGGACGGACCGCGAACGGCCAGAGGATCCTGCTTGGCGCGCAGATGACCGTGTGGACGGAGGCCGAAAACGGGCTTCAACATGCGCTGGTCCTGCGTGACATCGCCGATGAGGTAAGTGCCGAACGGCGGTCCCGCAGCGAGCTGGAGCGCGCCAACAATGCAATCGTCGGCGCAAAGATCGGCGTGTTCGACTATGTGCGCAAAACCGAGTCCGTGAACGTTTCCGATCTCTGGCGTGAGCTGCTGGGGGTCGATTCGGTTGACTCCGACGATTTGAAGCGCGAGTGGCTGTCAAAGGTGCATCCCGACGATCTTGACGCGGCACTGGAGTCGGTTCGACTCTGTCTCGAGGATCAATGCGAGCGGCACAGTTGTGAATACCGGTTGAGATCAAAGGACGATTCCCGCTGGCTCTGGATTCGAAGCGATATGTCGATTGCCGAACGCGACAGGCAGGGGAACGTCAGTCGTCTGAGCGGCGCGATGACCGATATCACCGACCGCAAGGCGACCGAAACCGCGCTGCGCCGAAGCGAAGAACAGTTCAGATCCGCCTTTCAGTCGACAACGATCGGAATGGCGATCGTCGGTTTCGATGGCAAATTTCTCCGGGTCAATCCCGCGCTCTGCGAGCTTTTCGGCTATTCCGAGCAGGATCTCGTGAACACCGACATTCAGGCGCTGACCCATAGCGAGGATCAGCAAGACACCGAAGCCCGGCTCGATCTGATCAAGGCCGGCGAGGCTTCTTCCTATCAGTTCGAAAAGCGGTATATCCGTGCCAATGGCGCCGTGATGTGGGGGTCGCTGAGCGTCGGCATCGTAAGGGATGACGAAGGCCGGCCCGACCATATGGTGTCACAGATCGTCGACATGACCGAACAGCGGCGTCTGAACGAGTTGAAAAGCCAATTCGTGTCCACCGTCAGCCACGAGTTGCGCACCCCGCTGACGTCGATCCTCGGATCGCTGATGCTGTTGTCCTCGATGGATGACGAGCCGTTTTCCGATCAGGCGCAGCGCCTGTTGTTCATCGCCCAGCAAAACGGCGACCGGCTGCACGCCTTGATCAACGATGTTCTCGATTTCGAGAAGTTTTCCGCACAACAGATGCGCTTCGACCTCTCAACGCATCGGATCGTCACACTGGTCGAAGAGGCGATTCTGGCCAATCTGGCCTCGGGCGACAAGTTCGGCGTCCGGTTCGATATGGTCTGTCCGGATCGCACGCTGACCGGGGTGGTCGATCCGCAGCGCTTTCAGCAGGTCATGACCAACCTGCTTTCCAACGCGGCCAAGTTCGCCCACACCGGCAGCACGGTCAGGGTGGCGGTGGAAGAGCAGGAAGACGCCGTCCGGATCGCGGTCACCAGCGACGGCGAGAAAATCCCCGAGTCCTTCCGCGAGCATCTGTTCCAACCGTTTTCCCAGGCCGACTCGGCAACGACCCGCGCCCGGGGCGGAACCGGTCTGGGGCTGGCGATCACAAAACAGATCGTCGAGCAGACCGGCGGCGCGATCGATTTTGACAGCACCGAGGGCGAGGGCACAACCTTCTGGTTCACCGTCCCAAGCCCAAGACCCCAGTGACGCTTTCGCAGCCAGCCAACCGAGCCAGCGCCGATTGTTGTGGGGCATCGACAGGCTGTGCAGATCCCTATTCATCAAGCGCTGTCCTCAATCCTTTCTCGATTGCCGCGAAGCAGGGCATTTGCAGCAATGCGCAGCTTTCGCATGACCGCTGTGATGGACAATCTGCTTTATTTACCGGATGCTATCCGTTGCGTGCATTGGCCTTGATGTCCGGATTGAAGCGCGTGGCGACAACAACAGGCAAATCACTCGCGCGCCTGATGCTGGATCGACTGCTCTGGGTGCGCTCGTTGCCCCGCCACTTTCCGGATTGCCTTGGGCTTGGCACGGCCGATGCTTGCGACTGGCAAGAAAACAGTTACATTCCGTGCAATCCGCCGACCGGCATAATTGGGAGGCCTTGAATGAACGACGACCCCTACACGGTGCTTGGCGTCGCCCGCGATGCGTCGCAGGCCGACATAAAGAGCGCCTATCGGAAGCTCGCGAAGACACTGCACCCTGATCTGCATCCCGGCGACAAGACGAAGGAAAAGGAATTCCTCAAGGTCGGGTCGGCCTATGCCATTCTGTCCGACGTCGAGAAGCGCAGACAGTTCGATGCGGGCGAAATCGACGCGCGCGGTCAGGAGCGCCCGCAGCAGCAATATTATCGCCAGCACGCCGAAGCCGACCCGCAGGGGCGCTATGCTTCATCAGACGGGTATGGCGATTTCGGAGATGCCTCGGACATTTTCGCCGATCTTTTCTCGCGTCGCGCCCGCGGCGGCGGCGGCACGGGTGGTTTCGACGCGCCGGGCGGCGACCTGCGATATCATCTCGATGTCGATTTCATGGATGCAGCCCTTGGCGCGAAACGACAGATCCCACTGCCGGGCGGTGGCACGATAGATCTGTCGATTCCGGCTGGAATACGTCAGGGTCAGACCCTGCGGCTGCGTGGTAAAGGGCAGGCGGGATTTGGCAAAGGGCCGCCGGGCGATGCCCATGTAGAGATCAGTGTGGGCCCTCATCCGTTCTTCGTGCGTGAAGGAAACGACATCGAAGTCGAGGTTCCGATCACCTTTGATGAGGCGGTATTGGGTGCGAAGGTCGAAGTGCCGACGCTGGCCGGTCGTGTGTCGATGACGATACCGAAAGGCGCCTCAACCGGGCGCCGCTTGCGGCTGAAAGGGCGGGGCGTGAAGCCTGCGAAGGGTAAGCCCGGCGACCAGACTGTCGTGCTGAAGATCGTCTTGCCGGAGTTGATTGACGCGGAGATGGAAGAGATAGCCCGCCGCTGGCAAGAGGCGGCTAAAGAAGATCCGCGTGCAGAACTGTGGAGAACCCCATGAGACTGGATGAAAATCAGGTCGTGGCAACGATCCGCCGCGTCGAGTTGCACGAACTTCGAGTGTGGGTGCGTGAAGGGTGGGTCAAACCGGTGCCGGGCGACCGTGGTCCGATGTTCGATGATCTGGATGTCGCGCGGATCCGGCTGATCTGTGATCTGACGCAGGACATCTCGATAGAAGGCGAGACGCTGCCCGTGGTTCTTTCGCTGCTCGACCAGATCCACGGCCTGCGCCGCGAGTTGAGTGACATTGCGCACAGCGTGGATCAGCAGCCCGATGAGGTCCGAAAGGCGATCACCGAGGCATATCGCGCGCTGTCATCCGAACGCGGCTGAATGTCGTTGGCCGGACTGCTGGCCGTAGCGTTGCGCAGAGCACATACGGCGGTATCGTCGACACCTTGCTTATGCGAGTCACCGGGTTTTCCAGGCCCTGCCGCGTTTCGTGCTGGCGCTGATCGTCGATCAGTCCGGGGAGCCGACACTGTGACCGACGCGCCGGTCTGGATATTCGCGATCTGACGGTCGAGCCCCGGATCGGGAGCCGGAGTTTGAAACTGGTCGAAGATGTCTCGCTGACCGGTCCCCCGCCGGGCTTAACGCTATCATTCACAGCCTGCGCACGGTGTTCACCGCGACTGCCCCGGTCCACTGCTGATCGGTGGAGAATCCGCCCGCGCCAATCTGACCATCGCAGAGATGCTTACGAAAGGGACGCGGGCCGCCCTATGCCTGACGCTGTGCTACTTTCCTATGGCATCTATGACGCTGACCTTGGTAACGAGACCTATGTCAGATACCGCAACGGGCCGGAAAGACCGGGCACGTTGACGCCGCCTATGCCGAGGACGAAATCATGACCTATAGCGAAGTGTTCCGCACCAGCAACGAACCCGAAGTGGTGATCCGGCGCGACCTGCATCAGCATCCGGAAACCGCGTTTCTGGAATATCGCACGGCCGCGCTTGTGGCGGCACATCTCGACGGGCTGGGCTATGGCGTAAAGGTCGGGCCCGAGGTGATGAAAGCTTCGGCGATCATCGATCCGCCATCGGGTGATGAGGTCAAAACGGCGAAAGACGCGGCCCGCGCCACAGGTGCTCTGGACGAATGGATGGACCGGATGCCCGGCGGACAGACTGCCGTGGTGGCCGAAAAGCGGTTCGGCGACGGCCCGGTTCTGGCGTTTCGTTTCGACATGGATGCCCTGCCGGTGAACGAGACGAAATCGGACAGCCATGCGCCCAACGCCGAGGGCTATCGCTCGCTGAATTCCGGGCGAATGCATGCCTGCGGCCATGACGGTCACGTCTCGATCGGCCTTGCGGTTGCGACGCAACTCTATGGCGCCGAAGGGTTCACGGGAACGATCCGGCTGATCTTTCAACCCGCCGAGGAAGGCGGGCGCGGCGCACAGCCCATCGTCGAGGCGGGGGTGCTGGACGACGTCGATTACCTGTTCGTCGGCCACCTTGGGTGTCTGCTGCCCACTGGCAAGATCGCCGCCGAGGCGATCGGTTTCCTTTACGCGTCAAAACTGAAGGTAGTCCTTACGGGCAAGGGCGCCCATGCCGCCATGGGGCCGCAGGACGGATGCAACGCACTGCTTGCCGGGGCGACAGCGGCGCTTAATATCCACGCGATTTCGCGCCATGCCGATTCGCCGACTTTCGTCAACGTCGGGCATTTAAGCGCTGGTTCCGCCTTCAACATCATCGCCGAATCCTGCGATATGATGGTTGAGGTGCGCGCGGTGACCGAAGACGGCCATAACTATATGCTGCGCCGGGTACGGGAAATCCTGACGGCCGCCGCCCAGATGCACGGCGCAACCTGCGACATCGCCCTCAAGGGGGGGCTTCAGGGCAACAGCAACAGCCCCCGCGCCGCCGAAATCGTCAGCGCGGTGGGTGCGGGTATTGACGGCGTGGAGGTCGTTCCCGAATGGCCGATCGGTGGCGGCGATGATGCAACGCGGATGATCCGCCGGGTTCAGGAACGGGGCGGAAACGCCGGTTATTTCCTGATCGGCAGCGACATTCCCGCCGTCCATCACGCCAGCGACTTCGACATCGACGAGGCCGCGCTGCAGTACGGAACTCAGATTTTCGTCAACATCGCCAACGCGATCCTCGGCAGGCAATAGCAACGAAAATGGCCGCTGCCAGCAAGCGGCGGCCATTTCAGACTCAGGCGGCCATTCACATCGCCGTGCCTGATTTTGGCCTGCTCACGCTCGCTTGCAGGGTGTGGATGATCCCTTGTCCGCTGCTCTGAGTGGCTTCACACAGGGGGCAAATCATGGTGGAAATTGCGCATTCCACCGGATCTGTTCCAAGCGGAAATCCCCATCCCGCCGTCTTGCAAATCTCACGGATCGCGTTTATCTCTGCGTCCCACGATGCCCCAATAGCTCAGTCGGTAGAGCAACTGTTTCGTAAATAGTAGGTCGGCGGTTCGAATCCGTCTTGGGGCACCAAATTATCCACAGTAATCGGCTAAAATCAGGGCACTGCCTGCAATTAGGCAATTTTCACCCGATCCGTAGCCCATCACGTGTCGAGCATCTATTGCGAGTCCCTTCTTGTGCCTTGGCCGTTGGTTATTACCGGCAGCGAAGGGCACACGGGCGTGCCTCTGTCATGGGTAGTTAATCGGTGATACTTTGATGAAGTGCCGCCTTTTGTGATACAAAGGCACAGACGAGAAGTTGCGACATATGGTAAATCATCAGCGGCAGAACGATCGCGCCCACTATATCTGGTGCAAATAGAGCGGTCGCAATTGGTAGGCCACTCGCAAGACTTTTGGTTGATCCGCAGTAGAACAACACCGCGCGGTCTGGATATCCTAGCCCGGAAAGTTTTCCGGTCGCTACCGTAGCACCCATGACAATGGCCAGAAAAATCCAGATAACCGCAAAAAGTGTGAGAAGGGTCGTAAGCGGGATCGCTGCCCAAACCCCCGAGACAGTGCCCGCGCTGAACGCGGAATAGACGATCAGGATGATCGACCCACGATCCACGATCATGGTCAGAACCTTGTGCCGTGTCAAAAAGCCACCGAGCCAAGGTCGCAAAATCTGCCCGATGATGAAGGGCAACAAGATCTGAATCCCGATCTTGCTGACCGCATCAAAGCTGACGCCGCCATCGCCCTGATGCAGCAAAACCGCCACAAGTACGGGCGTCAGGACCACGCCAACAAGGTTCGACACCGATGCGGCACAGATCGCAGCAGGCACATTTCCCCCCGCAATGGACGTAAAGGCGATGGAGGATTGCACCGTAGAGGGCAGTACAGCCAGAAATAGCAGACCCAGAGTGACCGTGGTCCCCAAGAGCGGACCAAAGACCGCCGCAAGCCCAAGCCCGATCAGCGGAAACATCAAATAAGTAGCGCCAAACGCCAGTCCTTGAAGGCGCCAGTTCGTCAGACCCTTCCGAACCGCGGCGGGGTCAAGTTTTGCGCCATAAAGAAAAAACAACAAGGCCACGGCCCAGAACGTGACATGCCGCAGCCCCACGGCGGCGATCCCCTGTGCCGGTAGCGCCACCCCTGCCACGACCGTAGCGAGCAGCAGCAGCATATAAATGTCGATGCCGATGCGCTTTAAAAAGTTCATGCCGTGTTCTGCCTGTCTTGGTTTTTACGTAAATCCTGCGCGTGCCCAAGCGCTTTGGGTTCAGGCGGATGCCCCCCCCCCCTCACACGGTAATGTTCAAAAACCGGCAGCTTGTCCATCTTTGCGCGGATCCGATCCTGCGGCATAGCCACCCCCGGGAAGTCGCTGGACAAGCTGCGCACCGCCAAATCCAAATGCATTATCCGGAGCATCGACCTGAACCTTGTGGCCAAGGTGCTTTAGCCCGTCGATAAGCTTTGCCGCCATGGTCGGTTCGCAAGCGAGTTCCAATCCTGCAAGTATCCGCCAGCGAGGCGCATCTGCGGCGGTCTGGGGGTCTTGGTTCCACAGTTGCGTGCGCAGCAAAAGCTGCAGATGGCCCTGCGCCTGAATTGGACCGCCCATCATGCCAAAGGCCATCAGCGGTGCGCCATTCTTCATCGCAAAGCCTGGAATAATCGTATGGAAAGGTCGTTTGCCCGGTGCAACCTGATTGGGATGACCCTGTTCGGTCGTAAAGCCGAAGCCACGGTTCTGCATCGAAATCCCGGTCCCCGGCACGACGACGCCCGAGCCAAACCCGGAGTAATTTGACTGGATGAAGCTGATCATCATCCCTGACGCATCGCCGACATTCAACAACACAGTGCCACCCAATTTGGGCGCACCCGCACCGAAATCCTGCGCATGATCCAGCTCGATCAGGGCCGCGCGGGATTTCAGATAGGCCGGATCCAGCAAGACAGTTTCGCCGACGTCACCCATGTGGTCCCGGTCGGATACAAAGGCATAGAGGTCACGATACGCGAGCTTGATAGCCTCGATTTGCAGGTGAATGGCGGTAAGATCGTCTGGTCCGTGATCGCGAATGGATGTGTGCTGCAACATGCCAAGTGCCATCAGCGCGGCGATGCCTTGTCCGTTCGGCGGGATCTCATGCAGCTCAACATCGTCAAAAGTCTGGCTGATTGTACCGCACCAATCGTTGCGATGGGCGGCAAGGTCATCCGCCGTCATTGCACCACCGTGGGCCTTTGCAAAAGCCGCTATCTTCTGCGCAATCTCGCCTTCGTAAAAGGCGCGACCCTTGGTTTCGGCAATGGCACGCAGGGTGCGCGCAGCACCGGGATTGCGGAATCGCTCACCAGCTTTTGGGGCACGCCCGTCGGGCATGAAAGTTTCCGCAAATCCGGGTTGGTCTTTCAGCACGGCCGCGCCCTTTGCCCAGGCAGCACCGACCACGGGCGACACGATAAAGCCTTCTTCGGCATACCGAATAGCTGGGGCCAGTACAGTCGCGAGTCCCAACTTGCCAAATCTTTCGGACAGTTCGACCCATGCGCTGACCGCTCCAGGGACAGTCACCGCGTCCCAGCCATGCTGCGGCATGCCGCCGGAAAAGCGCTCGGGCGTCCATGCGGCGGGCGCACGGCCTGACGCATTTAACCCGTGCAGCTCCTTGCCATCCCACAAGATACAGAAGGCATCCGAGCCTAGTCCGCAGCCTGTCGGTTCTACAATGGTCAAGGTCGCGGCGGTTGCGATCGCTGCATCGACTGCATTGCCGCCCTGTTGTAAAATCGTAAGTCCGGCTTGCGTGGCCAAAGGCTGTGAAGTCGCAACGATATTCTCTGCAAGAACCGGCGAGCGCCGCGAGGGGTAGACAGGATCATGACGCAGGTGCATCGGATTCTCTTTCTGTAGTTTTGCGACTTTTCAAATGGGTTCGGATCGCCCAGACGATGGAAACCAATGCGGCAATCAGGAATATCAGGCTGATAGGGCGGGTGAAGAAGAGACTCGGGTCAGAATCGGTCATCAGCGCACGGCGCAGGTTGGTCTCCGCGATCGGCCCCAAGATAACGCCGAGCACCAGCGGCGCCAAAGAATAGTTGAGCGCGCGCATCGCATAGCCTGCAATGCCGATAAATATCAGCAAGTACAAATCCGTCACGCGGTTATTCAGCGCGAACGTTCCCACGACACAGCAGGTCATCACGACCGGCACGATCAGCCATTTCGGCACCTCGGTCACACGCAGAAACAACCGCATGGAACACACCGATACAAAGAGCATCATGAAGGCCGACACGACCATGGCGATAAACATTCCATAGACCAAATCTGCGTGATCGAGGATCAATCTTGGCCCGATAGCGATCCCGTGCACCATCAGCGAGGCCATCAGGATCGCATCAACCGCCGAGCCCGGAATGCCGAGGCTGATCATCGGGATCAATCCTCCACCCGCCGTGGCCGAGTTGCCCGCCTCGGAGGCTACGATGCCATCCGGTTCGCCCTGGCCGAAATTCTCGGGATGTTTCGAGGCTCGTTTTGCCTGATCATAGGCCACCAGGTTGGCGATTGACCCGCCGGCCCCCGGAAGCGCGCCGATCAGGACACCCACCAGCGACGAGCGCAACAGGTTCACCGGCCGCATCAGGACCTCTTTCATCACCTTCCACGTTTGGAAGTCGACTGTGCCTGTTACAAGCGCATTGCCCGAACGCACGCTGTCGGCATCCTCAACCTCGGACACCAGTTGTGAAATAGCGAACACGCCGATCAGCACGACAAGAAAGGGCAATCCCGTCTGTAACAACTCGATCCCGAAATCAAAGCGCAGGCGGCCCAACATCGGATCTGTTCCAACAGTCGAAATCGCAAGACCAATGAGCCCCGCAAGCATGCCGCGAATAACAGAGGAACCAACGAGGCTTGCAACAATCGTCAGGGCGAAGACAATCAGTGAAAAATATTCCCACGGTCCCAAACGCACGGCAAACAGCGCAAGCGGTGGCGCAGCAAAGATAAGAACGATTGTAGAGATTATTGTCCCGAAAAATGACGCCCAAACCCCGAGCGAGAGCGCCCGTCCCGGTTCACCGTTGCGGGCCATCGGAAAGGCATCAAACGTCGTCGCGACAGATGATGGCGTGCCGGGAATTCCCAGAAGAGCCGCTGAAATCAGCCCTCCGGTATAGCCGCCAACATACACTGAAAGCATGACCGCGATGCCCTGCAACGGTTCCATGGAGAACGTCAGCGGCAACGTCAGAATAATCGCCATAGTCACAGTAAAGCCGGGAACGGCGGCGGCCACGATCCCTGCAATAGAACCAAGAAGCATGAAAATCAGCGTCGTGAAGGTGAAAATCTGCGCCGCACCGGATAGAAAATCAGCCATTTCACAAGACTCCGCGAGGCAGAAATACCGTAAACACCTCGGCAAAAAGCCAGTTCAAGCCGAATGAAAACACCAGCGCGACAATGACGGCCACGATCATGGATTTCGGGCGGCGCGGCATCAAGATCAGTTGCAGCCCAAACAGGAACACAAAGCTCGCGATGGAAAAGCCAAGGACCGGAATGGCCAGCAGATAGGCGGTCAGCGCCGCGAGACTGATAAACACCAAGTAGCGGCGTCGCGCCCAAGCCACCGTTTGTCTGCCAAAATCCCCATAGGTCGAGCGTGGTATTTTCCGAACCGCGTCGATGATGGCCATCCCGGAAACAATGATCATCACACCAAAGACGATCTTTGGAAAAGCGCCCGCCCCAAGTTTTTCAAACCGGGAAGCGGGAATAGCGTTTGCGGTGAAAAACAAGCCGACCGAAGCGAGTAAGAGAAGCAGATAGCTGATCAGGCGGGCGATTTCGCCCGCCTCCCGTACCTCTTTCATTGCAGGATCGGTGTCCTTCACTCTGCGAGAACCGATGAGAGCGATTTGACCGTCGCATCAAGCTTGGTGAGGTATGCCCGATACGCGTCCTGACCGCGGAAATCGACATCAGCACCGGAGTTGTTGGTCTGTTCGACATAGTTCGGGTCTTGCGACAGCTTTTCAAACGCGGCTTCAAGTGTGTCGCGGACCTCTTGTGGGACACCCTTGGGCGTAACGATGCCACGGGTGACGCTGAGCTCCAGATCGTGACCAAACTCGGTGAAGGTCGGCACATCCGGCGTTGCTGCAAGACGTTCTACAGAGCCAGCCGCGAGAAACGTCAGGTCTCCGTTATCTACGAATTCCTTGGCAGAGCTGACATCGCCGATCGCAATATCAAGATTTCCGCCGACCAACGCACGGATCCGTTCCCCGGTACCTTCATAACCGACATATTTGAATTGCAGACCAAACGCCTGCTCGATCATCGCGGCATGAAGATGCGGCACCCCGCCCAACGTGACCCCGATCGAAATTTCGTTGGGATGCGCCTCGGCATAGGTCACGAATTCTTCGAAATTACTGTAATTCTCGCTCGGACCCGCCACAAGATATTGCGGTGAATTCGTCATCAATGCGATCGTGTCGAAATCATCCCACGCGAGATCTGTGATACCGGTTTCGGTTGCAACCAAGAGGCCTTCGTGGACCTGACTGATGGTGTAACCATCTGCCGCCCGGCGAGACGCTTCGCGCAGACCCACTGTCCCGCCGACACCGGGTATGTTGATGATCGGCATATCGGCACCAAGGAAAGGCGGTATATTGTTGGCGACCAACCGCATAAGGATATCCGACCCGCCGCCCGGTGACCAAGGCACAATGAATTCAACGGCTCGTTCAGGGTAGGTTTGGGCGCTGACTGATCCTGCAACAAGCGTCGCTGCGGTGAAGAGGGCGGCAAAGCCCGTGCGAATTGCCATGGTGAGGCTCCCTGCGAAAATACAGCGGCTTGATCGCCGCAATTACGTTTGCGCGCCAAGGCTAACACAAGAATAACCCTGACAAAGTGATTAATTCTGGCTATCTTGTTAAAGCATTCTTACGTTATCGGATGGATACACGCCAACTTGAGACCCTACTTGCCATTGCCCGGCACGGAGGCTTTGCGGCAGCGGCAAAAGTCGTCAACCTCACCGCTTCGGCCGTAAGTCAACAGATCTCGGCTCTGGAGGCCGAGTTGGGCACACAGCTTTTCGATCGCTCTCGCCGCCCGCCAGCACTGACAGCCAAGGGCGCCGAGATGGTGCGCTCTGCCCGTTCGATCCTGCACATTGTGAGCGAAACCAAGGCGTCCGTCGCCGAGGGACGGATGCGCGGGACGATCGCCTTTGGATCACTGCGCACGGGGGCGAATTCGTTGATGCCCAAGGCGCTTGCTACCCTGCGCGCGACCTATCCAGACCTGAAATTCCGCCTGCGCGTCGGCATGTCCGAAGAATTGATGAACGAAGTGGTCTCGGGTCGTCTGGACGCGGCGCTGGTTGCCGACCATGTGGCCGTGCCACCCAGTTTGCGTTGGACGCCGGTGGTGCAAGAACCGCTGATCGTATTGGTCCCGCCAGGCGACCCTGCGCTGTCGGTCGACGACTTGATCCGTAACGTGCCCTATATCCGCTATCGCACCGAGGTGCCGCTGGCGCGCCAGATTGATACTGAAATGGCACGGATTGGCACCCCGCCAAGGCAGGCGGGGTCAGTAAATACAATGGCTGCGCTGGTGGGTTGCGTGCGGGCCGGGCTTGGCTTTGCGGTGATCCCGAAAATCTCGTGCCAAGATATGATAGCGGCTTCGCTAGATTGGTTTCCCTTCGGCGCGCCACCGATCCACCGAAGGCTCGGGGTCGTACAGCGTGCAACCGCGCGCCGTGAAGAGGTCTTGGGCGCGATGATCGCTGCGCTCGGCCATCATGGCCGTTCTCACGACGAGGACGGCTAATGTTGAGGCACCTTGAGGATCGTGACTGAACCCCGTGATCTGTGGAAACTGGGGTGGTCGCCGCGAGATGCCGGGATTTGTGATCGGCAGCCAAGAGGCTGAGCAGATCCGGACGAAATTCCAACGCAAGCTGACCCGGCGCCTGCGGGGAGCAATGCTGATGATTTCCGACACCGAGGCGGGCATCAAGGCAGACGTCAAGGAGGTGCTGAGTGCAAAGCGCCACTCAACTGGATTTTGGTCCGCCATAGAGAGCAGTTTTTTTCCAGGGTTTGCGAGACAGGCGCATCGGTGAAGAACGTGTCTATTTCCGCCAGCGACCCGATCCGGGCCGGGGCCGTGCGCTTGAACTTCGTGTGGTCTGCTATCAGCATGGTATTGCGGGACTGGCGCAGGATCGTCTGGCTGACCCCGACCTCACGTAAATCGAAATCGAGGATATCGCCGTCCGCGTCGATCGCGGAGCAGCCGATGACGCCGATGTCGAACTTGAACTGTCGGATCGCGGCTGTTGTGATGTCGCCGGTCAGGCCGCCGTCCGATTGGCGCAAGGCCCCGCCTGTCACGATCACTTCGCAATCCGGATTGCGCGTCAGGATATTGGCGACGTTCATGTTGTTGGTCACGACCAGCAGGTTGCGATGATGCAGTAGCTCTGTCGCGACGGCCTCGGTGCTGGTCCCGATGTTCAGAAAGATCGCGCAATCCTCGGGGATCAGCGCAGCGCAGGCCTTGGCCATCGCCATCTTGCCCTCGGCGTTCAATCGCCGCCGTTCCTCGTAGGCGATGTTCACCGTACCCGATGGCAGGACTGCGCCGCCATGCACCCGCTCCAGCTTGCCCACTTCAGCCAGCTCGCTCAGGTCGCGTCGAATGGTCTGCAAGGTGACGCCCAGATGCTCTGCCAGATGTTCGACGGTCACTTTGCCATCGCGCCGCGCGATGTCGAGAATTTCGGGGAATCGGATGGTTTGCGACATGGGGCGGCGTCCGTAAGTGAAGGTCTGACAAAAACCACGCGACCTGAAAAGGCGACCTATGCTGATCCGTGCATGTTCGTTGATACGCGATTGTCCTATATTTGCGTGTGGATTGAGCCACCGCAAGCAAATTATGGTCTAAAATCTGGTGATATCGGATAAAATCCTACAAAACGAAAATAACCGAAAGTATTCGCTTTCTTTTCGGAGCAAACTGGCAATATTGTGCCGGAGAAGATTTGGGAGGATCCAGAGTGAGCGACGACACGGACATCCGTGACCTTTTGGTCATTGGTGGCGGCATCAATGGCTGCGGCATCGCACGCGACGCGGCCGGACGTGGCCTGTCGGTGACGTTGGTCGAGATGTCCGATCTTGCGTCCGCAACCTCCTCTGCGTCGACCAAGCTGTTCCATGGTGGCCTGCGCTATTTGGAATATTTCGAGTTTCGCCTGGTCCGCGAGGCGCTGATCGAACGCGAGACCCTGCTCCGCGCCATGCCGCATATCAGTTGGCCGATGCGGTTCGTGCTGCCATACCACAAGGAAATGCGGTTTGAAGGCGACACACCGACGTCCAGACTGATGTCGGTGGTGATGCCATGGATGCGCGGTCGCCGTCCGGCGTGGCTGATCCGGCTGGGCCTGCTGATGTATGACACCCTTGGCGGTCGCAAGATCCTGCCGGGGACAAAGACGCTGAACCTGACGAATGCACCCGAGGGTGCGCCGCTGAATGACGCTTTCACCAAGGCTTATGAATACAGCGACTGCTGGGTCGAAGATGCGCGCCTTGTCGCGCTGAACGCCCGCGACGCAGCACAGCGCGGGGCGACCGTATTGACCCGGACCAAGGTGGTGTCCGCCAAGGTCAATAACGGCGTCTGGACCGTCACCCTGCAGGAGGCCACGACAGGGTCCCAAAGCACCGTCCGCGCCCGCATGGTCGTGAACGCCGGTGGTCCTTGGGTCGGTCAGATCATGCGCCAGCAGATCGGGTCCAACAGTCAGGATGACGTGCGCCTTGTGCGCGGTAGCCATATCGTCACCAAACGCCTGTTCGATCACGATAAATGCTACTTTTTCCAAGGCACCGACGGTCGCATCATGTTCGCGATTCCATACGAGACTGATTTCACTCTGATTGGGACCACCGATCAGGAGCACGAGGATCTGACGTCCAAACCGATCTGCACGCCCGAGGAACAGGCCTATATGATCAAATTCGTGAACGCCTATCTTAAGGACCCGATCAGCAGCGACGACGTCGTATGGACCTATTCCGGCGTCCGCCCGCTTTATGACGAGGGTGCGAGTTCCATTACTGCCGCGACCCGCGACTATACGCTGAAACTGGACGACAGTGCGGGTGCGCCGGCCTTGAACGTCTTCGGCGGCAAGATCACGACGTACCGCCGACTGGCGGAAAATGCCCTGGACAAGATCGGCCAGCGTCTGAACGTGGCTCAGGGCCCGTGGACCGCCGGCGTCGCGATACCCGGCGGAGATTTTCCGGTGGGCGATGTGGACAAGCTGATCGGTGATCTGCGGCGCGATCATGCGTTTCTTGACGGCCGATGGGCGCGCCGCCTGATCCGCGCCTACGGTACGGATGCAAAGCTGATCATGGGCGAGGCGAGAACCGCCGCCGATCTGGGGCAGGATTTCGGCGCGACCCTGACCGCGGCAGAGGTCGATTGGCTGATGGACCATGAATTCGCCCGCACCGCCGAGGATATCCTTTGGCGTCGGAGTAAGCTAGGCCTGCGTGATACCGACGCAGTTACCCTTGACGCTTACATGACCGCTCGCCGCCCGCAGCTAAAGGATATCGCATGACACTCGAACTGGATGACGTGAGCTATGTGGTTGGTGCGCAGACCTATATCCATCCGACAACCTTGACGCTGGAAAAGGGCACGATGAACGTGCTTCTCGGGCCGACGTCTTCTGGCAAGACGACGCTGATGCGTATCATGGCGGGCCTTGATGCGCCGACGAAGGGCCGCATTCGCTGGAACGGCGAGGACGTCACAGGGCAGCGCGTGCAGGATCGCAAGATCGCGATGGTCTACCAGCAATTCATCAATTACCCGGGGATGACCGTCTACGACAACATTGCCTCCCCGATGAAGCTGATAGGGCTCGATAAAAAAGAGATCGACCGCCGCGTCCGCGACACCGCCGCCCTGATGCAACTGACCCCGATGCTGAACCGCAAGCCGCTTGAATTGTCCGGTGGTCAACAACAGCGCTGCGCTCTGGCCCGTGCGCTGGTCAAGAACGCAGGCCTTGTGCTGCTGGACGAACCGCTGGCGAACCTCGACTATAAGCTGCGCGAGGAACTCCGCGCCGAAATCCCCCGCATCTTTGCTGAATCGGGCTCGATCTTCGTCTACGCCACGACGGAACCCGAGGAAGCCCTGCTGTTGGGCGGCAACTGCGCCACCCTGTGGGAAGGCCGCGTAACCCAGTTCGGACCGACCGCACAGGTCTATCGCAATCCCACCGATGCGACGACGGCCCGCGTCTTTTCTGACCCGCCGATGAATTTTCTGAAGGTCGAAAAGCGCGGTGATCGGATGCACTTCGGTCAGGGAGACTCGATGCCTTCCGTTGGCCAGAACATCGCCGATGGCACTTATATGCTGGGCTTTCGCCCCAATCATCTGTCGTTGAAACCGGGCGACGGAATGGTCGCCTTTGACACGATACTCAGCGTTATGGAAATTACCGGGTCGGAAACCTATGTCCACCTGACCCGTGACGACTCCCGCTGGGTCGGCCTGATCCACGGCGTCCGCGACCTGGATCCCGGTCAGTCCCTGACGGTCTACCTTGACCCGACGCGCATCTATCTCTTTGCGGAAAGTGGCGACCTCGTCGCCTCTGCACCCTATGCGGAGGCTGCGTAGCATGGCCAAGATCACACTCGAGAACCTCGCGCATTCCTATCTGCCCAACCCCAAGTCAGAGGACGACTTTGCGCTGAAGGAGTTGAACCATGACTGGGTGGACGGCGAGGCCTACGCCCTGCTCGGGTCTTCCGGCTGCGGCAAGTCCACGCTTTTGAACATCATCTCGGGCCTGCTGATCCCCAGCCAAGGCCGCGTGCTGTTCGATGGAAAGGACGTGACGACTGCCCCCACTGCCGACCGCAATATCGCGCAGGTGTTCCAGTTTCCCGTCGTCTATGACACGATGTCCGTGCGTCAAAACCTTGCCTTTCCGCTGAAAAACCGCGGTATGGAGGCTTCCGAGATCGCGCGTCGGGTGCAGAAAGTTGCCGCGATGATCGACATGGAAGCGCAGCTGGATCACAAGGCGCGCGGCCTTACCGCCGACGCCAAGCAAAAGATCTCTTTGGGCCGAGGCATGGTCCGAGAGGACGTGAACGCCTTGCTGTTTGACGAACCGCTGACCGTGATTGACCCGCATATGAAGTGGGAATTGCGCACGCAGTTGAAAAAGCTGCACCAGGATTTCGGACACACAATGATCTATGTGACCCACGATCAGACCGAGGCACTGACTTTTGCCGATAAGGTCGTCGTCATGTTCGACGGTCGCGTCGTTCAGATCGGCTCTCCGCAGGAATTGTTCGAACGCCCCGCCCATACTTTCGTTGGCTACTTTATTGGCTCACCCGGGATGAACCTGTTCGACGCGCAGATCGACGGAAACACCGCCCGCGTGGGTGACGCGACCGTGCAGTTGGACGGCGCCTATACCGCCCACGGCAAGACGCAGCTTGGCGTGCGCCCCGAATTCATCCGCCTGTCCGCTGGCGGCGAGGGCATTCCTGCCACGGTGCGCCGGGTCGAGGATGTGGGCCGCCACAAAATCGTGCGCCTTGACGTCGCAGGCCGCGAAATAAACGCCGTCGCCACCGAAGGCGAGGAGATCCCGGCCGACACTAACCGGATCACCTTCGCCCCGGGGAGCGTCAACGTCTACGCCGACGACTGGCGCGTGACACCACGGGGGACAGACGCATGAACAAGACCGTCAATCAAAAGGCATGGTTTCTGGTCCTGCCCGTTCTGATCCTCGTGGCGTTTTCTGCCGTGATCCCCTTGATGACCGTCGTGAACTATTCCGTGCAGGACACCTTCGGGAACAATCAGTTCTTCTGGGCTGGTCTCACCTGGTTCGAGGACATGCTGCATTCCGACCGCATGTGGAACGCACTGGGACGACAGCTGATGTTCTCGGCGATCATTCTGGCGATCGAGGTGCCACTGGGCATCTTTGTCGCTCTGAACATGCCGAAGAAGGGCTTCTGGTCGTCCTTCTGCCTTGTTGTGATGTCCCTGCCTTTGTTGATCCCGTGGAACGTGGTTGGCACGATCTGGCAGATTTTCGGCCGCGTCGATATCGGCCTGCTGGGCTATACGATGGACGCGCTGGGTTTCGACTACAACTATACGCAGGACACGTTTGACGCATGGGTCACCGTGATCGCCATGGACGTCTGGCACTGGACGTCGCTGGTCGCGCTTCTGGCCTATGCTGGTCTGCGGTCGATCCCCGACGCCTATTATCAGGCGGCCAAGATTGATCAGGCCAGCCGCTGGGCCGTGTTCCGGTATATCGAGTTGCCAAAGATGGCCGGTGTTCTGATGATCGCGATCCTGTTGCGGTTCATGGACAGCTTCATGATCTACACCGAACCGTTCGTGCTGACGGGTGGGGGACCGGGCAACGCCACGACCTTCCTGTCCATCGACCTCGTGAAGATGGCATTGGGGCAGTTCGATCTTGGCCCCGCAGCGGCCTTCAGTCTGATGTATTTCCTCGTGATCATGGTGATTTCGTGGGTGTTTTACACCGTCATGACCACGCTCGACAAAAGGGATGGCAAGTAAATGACCGATAGCGCAATTCCAGAAGTCGTCATCAACACGCACGAGATGGCCATCGAAAAACCGCGCACCACCCCGAAACGTTTTCGCCCCTCTGGCGGGGCGGTGGTGATGGGCCTTTACCTGCTGTTCCTGATGCTGCCGATCTATTGGCTGATCAACATGAGCCTTAAGACGAATTCCGAAATCCTTGGTGCCTTCAGCCTGTGGCCCCGCAACCTGACGTTCGAGAACTACGCGCTGATCCTGACGGACCCAAGCTGGTATATGGGTTACGTCAACTCGCTGATCTATGTGCTGATGAACACGGCAATCAGCCTCGCGGTTGCGCTGCCTGCCGCCTATGCGTTCAGCCGCTACAGCTTCATGGGCGACAAGCACCTGTTTTTCTGGTTGCTGACGAACCGCATGGCCCCGCCTGCCGTTTTTGCGCTGCCGTTCTTCCAGCTTTATTCCAGCATCGGGCTTTTCGATACGCACATCGCGGTGGCCTTGGCGCATTGTTTGTTCAACGTCCCTCTGGCGGTCTGGATCCTCGAAGGCTTCATGCGCGGCGTGCCCAAGGAGATCGACGAGACGGCCTATATTGACGGCTACTCGTTCCCGACATTCTTCATCAAGATCTTCACGCCTCTGATCGCGTCTGGAATCGGCGTCGCGGCTTTCTTCTGCTTCATGTTCTCTTGGGTCGAGCTGCTGCTGTCGCGCACCCTGACCTCTGTCAACGCCAAGCCGATTGCCGCCACCATGACCCGCACCGTCGGTGCCGCAGGTGTCGATTGGGGCGTCCTTGCCGCCGCCGGTGTCCTGACCATCGTGCCAGGCGCCTTGGTCATCTATTTTGTGCGCAACTACATCGCCAAGGGCTTTGCCCTGGGGCGGGTGTGATGCGCCAGTTGAAAGGAGCGTACAATGCTTGACTGGATGGCATGGACCTGGCCCACCGCTTTGTTCTTCGTGATCATCGCCACCTTGCTGACCACCTTCACGGTGCTCGCGATCAAATTTCCCGAGGCGCCCCGAAAGGGCGTCCTGCGGATCGAAACCACGCGCGGTGACCGCCTGTTCATCACGCTGCTGGGGTCCGCCTTTATCAATCTGGCGTGGCTTGGTGCGGGTCTTGGCCCGCAGCCCTACGCGCTGATCGTCTGTCTGGTCTATGCCGCAGCGGTGTTCCGCTGGGTCTAGACCACGTCAAAACCCGGACCAGATCATCGGCCCGGATCGTCTACGTTCAACCGTAAAGGGAGGAAACCTATTATGAACGTTCTCTTGAAATCATCCACTGCCCTGGGACTGGCGCTTGCCCTGTCCCAGCCCGCGTGGGCTGATATGGCCGCCGCGACGGATTTTCTGGATAAGGAGATCGGTGACGTCTCGACCCTGTCCCGCGCGGATCAGGAAGCCGAGATGCAGTGGTTCGTCGACGCCGCCAAACCGTTTGTCGGCATGGATATCAACGTCGTATCGGAAACTATCACGACCCACGAATACGAAAGCCAGGTGCTGGCCCCCGCGTTCCGAGCGATCACCGGGATCAACATCACTCACGACCTGATCGGTGAAGGCGACGTCGTCGAAAAACTGCAGACCCAAATGCAGTCGGGCGAGAATATCTATGACGCCTATGTCAACGACTCTGACCTGATCGGCACCCACTGGCGCTACCAGCAGGTCCGCAACCTGACCGATTGGATGGCGAACGAAGGCAAGGACGTTACCTCGCCCACGCTGAACCTCGAAGATTTCATCGGTCTGGACTTTACCACCGCCCCCGATAGCAAACTTTACCAGCTGCCGACCCAGCAGTTCGCGAACCTTTACTGGTTCCGCTATGATTGGTTCAACGACGAGCAGAACAAAGCCGATTTCAAGGAAAAGTACGGCTACGATCTGGGCGTGCCTGTGAATTGGTCCGCCTACGAGGATATCGCCGAATTCTTCACCGGTCGCGACCTGTCGCGCATGGGTGTCGAAGACGCGATCTATGGCAACATGGACTACGGCAAGAAGGACCCCAGTCTGGGTTGGCGTTACACCGACGCATGGATGTCCATGGCCGGGATGGGCGACAAGGGTGAACCCAACGGCCTGCCGGTCGATGAATGGGGCATCCGCGTAAACGAGAATTCGCAGCCCGTCGGTGCCTGCGTGGCGCGTGGCGGCGCAACGAACTCTCCCGCCGCTGTCTATGCCGTGGACAAAGCCATCAACTGGCTTCAGAAGTATGCGCCGCCCGCCGCCGCCGGCATGACCTTTTCCGAGGCCGGACCGGTCCCGGCGCAGGGCAATATTGCGCAGCAGATGTTCATGTACACCACCTTTGTCGCACCGCTGGTCGACTCGGCGGCTGTGATGAACGAGGACGGCACGCCGAAGTGGCGTCTCGCCCCCAGCCCGCATGGCGCGTACTGGGAAGAGGGCATGAAAGTCGGCTATCAGGACGTGGGCAGCTGGACGCTGATGAAATCCACTCCTGTGGATCGCGCACAGGCCGCATGGCTCTATGCGCAGTTCGTCACCTCGATGACCGTCGATGTGAAGAAATCCGACGTGGGACTGACCTTTATCCGCGAGTCCACGATCAGCTCTGACCACTTCAGCGAACGTGCGGACAAGCTGGGCGGTCTGGTGGAATTCTACCGTTCGCCCGATCGCGTCCGCTGGTCGCCCACGGGGACCAACGTGCCCGACTATCCCAAGCTGGCACAGCTGTGGTGGCAGAACATCGGCGACGCCATGTCCGGTGCGAAGACATCCCAGGCGGCACTCGATCAATTGTGTGCCGACATGGAGAGCGTGATGGACCGTATCGAACGCTCCGGTGTTCAAGGTGAGCTCGGCCCCGTGCTTGGCGAACCGCAAGAGGCCTCCTATTGGCTGGAAGGCCAGCCAGGCGCGCCCAAGCCCAAGCTGGAAAACGAAGATCCGAAGCCGGAAACCATCGGCTATGACGAGCTTGTTTCATCCTGGAACCAGTAAGTCGTTGATACCGGCCGGGGCACACAGGCTGTGCCCCGGCTTTTTTGTGCCCGGTTTATCGAGGTATCCCTTTCTCGCCCATGGGCGACGGGAACGGCGATGGCGTCAGGCCGGTATAGGCCCGCCGCGAACACGGGCGTGTATCTCCGAGGATCCGCTCATTTCGGGTTCGAGGTGACGCCGTCACGCTGTAACCCTGCGATGTCGGCGTCGGAATAGCCCGCTTCGCGCAGGATCGCTTCGTTGTGTGCCCCAAGATCAGGCGCCGGGTGACGGATCTGTAGCGGCGAGGCGCCGAATTTCATTGGAAATCCTGTCATCTTGACGTTCCCATGCCCAGGATGCGGGACGTCCAGGATCATTTCCTGAGCGGCGACCTGCGGATCGGCCAGCGCCTCGGTCATCGACTGGACCCGTCCACAGGGGACGCCTGCACGGTTCAGACGTGTGATCCAGTTGGCCTGAGTATCATCGGCCAGCGCCGCGTTTATCATCGCGTTGAGGTCCTGCCGCCGATCCAGCCGTTTGGCATTCGTGTCGAAAAGCGGGTCGCCCATGACATCGCCAAGCCCCAGTTCGCCCAGGAATTTGCCACAGATCGACTCGGTCGACGGCGCGACGGCAATGTCGCCGTCCGACGCGTGAAACAGACCATAGGGTGAGGCAATCGGGTGATCGTTGCCGGTCGGTGTCGGATCTTGCCCGGTGGCCAACGCGCCCGACGACAGATAGGCCATCATCGACAGCATGGACATCATCATCGAGGCTTCCACCCGTTGCGCCGGTCCACCTGCTTCGCGCCCGCGCAGGGCCGACACCGCAGCCAGTGCAGCGTAAAGGCCGCAAACCAGATCGGTAATCGGCGGAGCCGAGCGTATCGGCCCGGTCTCTGTCGATCCGTTCGTCGACATGAACCCCGACATGGCTTGCGCGATGAAATCGAATGCGGGGCGGTCGGCATAGGGCCCGGTCGAGCCATATCCGTTGATGCTGACCACGATGAGCTTTGGGTTTATTCTGGCCAATGTTTCAGGGGTCAGCCCCATCTTGACCAGAACGCCGGGGCGAAAGTTCTCGGTCAGGATGTCGGCGTTGGCCAGCAGACGGTGCAGAACTTCCTTACCCTTTTCCGACCGCAGATCCAGCGTCAGTGACCGCTTGTTGCGGTTGAACCCGGCGAAATACCACGACATGCCGTCGATGATTTCACCCTGAGTCCGCACGCTGTCACCGCCGGTAGGGGCCTCGATCTTGATGACGTCCGCGCCCAGATCGCCAAGGATCATCGAACAGAACGGCCCCGACAGGATACGGGTCAGATCGATCACGCGAACCCCGGAGAGGGGCAGTTGCGACAGGTCATTCATCCCCGGGCCGTCGCGGTCATCTGCGGGTCGAATTTTCTAAGACGCGGTCCGGCCTTCAGAATTTGCCCCGGAAGATCGCGGCCCAACGTGTCTTGCGTCATACGCGCGACGTCTGTGATCCCCTCAAGGTCGATCCCGGTCTCGAAACCGCTTTCTTGCAACAGATAAACCAGATCCTCGGTGCAGATATTGCCGGTGGCGCCGGCTGCAAAGGGACAACCACCCAGACCCCCGATCGAGGCGTCATAGTAACTGACGCCCTCGGCCAGACCGGTCATCACGCAGGCCAGCCCGACACCGCGCGTATTGTGGAAATGCAGACAGATCTCGACTTCCGGCGCTTCGGCACGGATGGCCCGTATGGCGGCGCGAACGCTGGCGGGCGTCGCCATGCCGGTGGTGTCGCCCAGACTGACGCGCTTGGCGCCAAGCTCCTGATACCGTCTGGCAATCTGCGCCACGCGTTCGGGCGGGACGACACCTTCGAACGGGCAACCAAAGGCCGTAGCGATCCCGCCTTCGACCGCGATTCCCTCGCGGTGCATGAGAGCGGTTACGACTTCAAATTCAATCAGGGACTGATCAACCGAGCGGTTCACATTCTTGAGGTTGTGCGTGGCAGAGGCCGACACGACCGTATGCACCGCATCGACCCCTGCCGCCGCGGCACGTTCCGCGCCTTTCAGGTTCGGGATCAGTGCCGAAACAACCGACCCCGCAGGCCGTCGGATGCCCGCGATCACCTCGGTCGCATCGGACAGCTGCGGCACGGCGCGGGGGCTGACAAAGGACGTGACTTGCACGTTGCGCACGCCGGCCGCGAACATCGCGTCTACGATTTCGATTTTGCGGGCGGTGGGTATGAAAGTCTTTTCGCTTTGAAACCCATCGCGCGGTCCGACTTCGCAGACGGTGACGGCGCTGCCTTCGGAAAGCGGGGTGCTGGCATGTTTCATGGAAAACCTTTCGATTGCAGGCGGTTTGAATGACGGGATCATCGACGCAGGAAGGGGCACGACCTGCGATTCTGTACCAGAATGCCCGCAGAAACCGCAGCTTAGCAAGGCACGCGCCGGAGATTCCTTGCAATCTTTCTGGATGCGATCGAAAGCCAACCCGCCCGGGGCTTGATATTCTATTTCCCCTCGGCCCCTGTCTGTTGTTTGTTCGTATACACTTGAAAATAAGGGGAAACGCAGGCTGCGGCGTGCGTGATGCGCCCATGCCCATCGCGCTGAGTGACGTCGTTTTTCGCACGCCAGCCATCACATCTCAAGATGGCATATTTCGAGATAGACTTTCGCACGCTTGAGTTTCCGGCAAATGTGTACTTCTGTGTCCGGAATCTATGCAACGGGAGGAGTTCGTACCCATGGGAAGCAAAACCATGATTTCGGCCAAATTGGCCATCGCGACAGCGGCGACGGTGTTTTCGCTGTCGGCGGCACCGCAAGCGGCGCAGGCCAATGAATGTATCGCACCATCAAGCCCCGGCGGCGGCTGGGATTTCACTTGCCGCACCATCGGACGCATCCTGACCGAATTGAATCTTGTCGACGGCAACGTTCAGATCACCAACATGGCAGGCGGCGTGGGCGCCGTGACCTATGCCACGGTCGAGGCGAAACGGTCCGACGACCCGAACCTGATCGTCGCGACATCCACCGTGGGGATCACCCAGATCGCTCAGGGGCGCTATCCTTCGGGCATCGAAACGATGCGCTATCTCGGGATGCTCGGGGCTGACGTTGGCGTAATCGCGGTTGCCGCGGACAGCAAATATGAAACGCTGGCACAGTTGAACGAAGCGATCGTCGCCGACGCATCATCGGTTGTCACGGCGGGTTCGTCCGGGGCCGGGGGCTGGGATCATATCCGTCTGTTGCTGGTCGCACGTGCGGCAGGGCTTGAGGATCTGAGCTCGTTGCGCTGGGTCCAGTTTGACGGCGGTACCGATGCCGTGACGCAGATGATGGGCGGACAGCTTGACGTTGTATCGACCGATCTGGGGGAAATCGCGGGTTTCGTGGAATCAGGCGACATCCGTATTCTTGCCGCGTTGTCGACCGATCCAATCCCGGCCTTTCCCGATATCCCGACAGCGATCAGCCAGGGTGTCGATGTAACGGGCTATAACTGGCGCGGTCTTTACACCGGTGGAAACGTGTCGGACGAGGCCTATGACAAATGGGTCGAGCGTCTGAAGACACTGTACGACTCGGAAGAGTGGCAGACCGCCGCGGTAGATTTCGGTCTGGTTCCAATCTGGATCGGCGGCGCCGAATTCGAGACTTATGTCCGCGAACAGGAAAAAATCATGGCCGACATCTCGCGCGATATCGGCATCATTGAATGAGCATAAGGCTTGCAAGCGCCGCGATCTTTCTGATCGCGGCGCTTTATGCCTGGACGGCGCAGGATTACACGGCCTCATTCGGGGACGTTCTTGGGCCGTCTGTCTTTCCCGTGATGGTGGGCATCCCGGCCATGGCGCTTGCGCTGTCGCTGGTGGTGTTTCCGGGTGGCACGACCAGTTGGCCCTTGCTGCCGCGGCTTTTCCGGCAGGCAATGGCGCTGGCGGCGCTGCTTGGCTACGCTCTGTTGCTGGAACCGCTCGGCTTTCCGCTGGCCACTGCTGCGGTGATCGCTGCGGTCGCGGTTGTTCTTGACGGCCCCGTTCTCAAATCGCTGATGATCGGCGTGGCCGGATCGCTTTCACTCTGGGTACTTTTCGATCAGCTGCTCGGTCTGCCCATCGACTTTTTCGGCACTCTATTTGGCGGGTAGTTCCTGATGGAAATCCTATCGTCCCTCGGCCTCGGTTTTTCCGTGGCATTGCAACCGCTTCACTTGGCGCTGCTTTTGTTTGGCTGCTTTGCGGGCACATTGATCGGCGCGATGCCGGGTCTGGGCCCGGTCAACGGTGTCGCGATCCTTATTCCGCTGACCTTTGCGTTCGGCTTCGACGCCACAGCCTCGCTGATCCTGCTCAGCGCGGTCTATTTCGGTTGCATGTACGGCGGGCGGATTTCATCGATCCTGCTGAACATTCCCGGCGATGAACCGGCCGTGATGACCACACTCGACGGTTATCCCATGGCGCAGCAGGGACATGCGGCCAACGCGCTTGCGATTTCCGGAGTGGCGTCGTTCATCGGAGCGACCGTGGCGATTATCGGTCTCACGCTGTTCGCCCCAATGCTGGCGAAAGCGGCGATCTATTTCGGCCCGGCGGATTATTTTGCGCTGTACATCATGGCATTTGCCACCATCGGCGGGCTTTCGGGCGTCGACCCGCGCAAGACGCTTTTGTCGGCGCTTCTTGGTCTGATGATCGCCACTGTCGGGCTGGACCCCGCCACCGGCATTCCGCGCTACACCACCGGGTCGTTTCACCTGTATGACGGAATTGATCCGATCGTCGCGCTTGTGGGTCTGTTCGCCATTTCCGAACTGTTGTTCCTGTTGGAAAAGACCATCAAAGACCGCGATGTCGCGATCCGGCTGACCACCTGGATTCCGGATGTAAAGGTCGTGGTCGGCACGCTCTGGGCGACGCTCCGCGGGTCCATCGTCGGGTTCGTCGCAGGCGTCTTGCCGGGGGCGGGTGCATCGCTTGGCGCGGTGATGAGTTATTCGATCGAAAAACAGGTCAGCAACAAGAACAACACCTTTGGCAAGGGCGACCCGCGAGGCGTCGCGGCACCCGAGGCAGGCAATAATTCGGCTTCGGCGGGAGCGCTGATCCCGATGCTGTCGCTGGGGGTGCCGGGATCGGGAACCACCGCCGTCATGCTGGCGATGCTGATCTCTCTCAACGTCCAGCCCGGACCGCTTTTGTTTGAACGCCAACCCGACTTGGTCTGGGGGCTGGTCGCATCGCTTTACATGGCCAACGTGATGCTGCTGATCCTGAACCTGCCGCTCATCGGATTATTTACCCGTCTGATGGCCGTCCCGACCTGGGCTCTCATGCCGCTGGTCGTTGCCGTCAGTTTCGTCGGCGTTTATTCGATCAGCAATTCGACCTTCGATCTTTACGTGATGATCGGTTTTGGCCTGCTCGGCTATGTGCTGCGCAAGCTGGACATCACGCTGGTGCCGCTTGTCCTTGGTCTGCTGCTGGGCACGGACATGGAAAACAACCTGCGGCGCGCGCTGTCGATTTCGGGCGGTGATTTCGGCGTGCTTGTGGCAAGCTGGATTTCAATCGGTCTTTATGTTGCGACTGCCGCGTTCCTTATCCTGTCGGTCTTTCTGGCTGCTCGCGACAGGAAACGGGTGCCCACAGAAGCAGGGTGATGCGTGCCGGGCGCACAACTTTCCAGTGGGACACGCGATGCGCCATGACCTGATCACCCTTCAGCTTTTTCGTAGGGTGACGCAGGTCGGTTCCATTGCCGGTGCGGCAGTGCGCCACAACATGGTCGCGCCCGCCGTCAGCAAACGCCTCTCGGATCTGGAAACGCAGATTGCGCACGTCACGGGCGGTTTTTGCTGGAAAACCTGACCGGAGCCTGAGTCTGATGTAAGCCGGGCAGCCATTCCCGCTTCGCATGGGGCCCGCTCAATTCATAGATCGAGCGATGAGACACTGCAGGAAGTCGTTCAGGTAATCGGGATCATCACGTTCTCCCTGTAGGCGCGGCGCTCCACCAACCTGTCCCACCATGCCTTTAGGTTTGGCAAATCCGGACGCGCGAAATCCATCGAATGCCAGCGATATGCCGAGCTCCCTAACGGGATGTCGGCCATGCTCAAGTAGTCGCCCATGATGAAATCGCGGGTGGCGAGGTGTTGATCCAGCATCGCCCAAAGCTTCGTGCCTTGCGCGATCGCCGTTTCGATTTTCGCTGCGTCTCGCATGTCGGGGTCGGTGCGGATGAGCTGCCAGAAGAGCGTTGTCATCGGCGGATGCATTGACGTGAGATACCAATCCATCCACTGCCCGGCGAGGCCGTTCTGCGGCGGCGTTCCCAGCTTCCAGTCGCCGGATCCGTATTGGTCGCACAAATAGCGCACGATCGCATTGGATTCCCAAAGCACGAAATCACCGTCGACCAGCACAGGAACGCTGCCGTTCGGGTTCATTGCGCGAAACGCGTCAGTGTCATTGCCTCCGAATGCACCACCGACATCTGCCCGCGCTACTTCGACGTCAAGCTCAGCTGCGCACCACATAACCTTTTGCACGTTGACCGAGTTTGCGCGCCCGAGAATCTTAATCATTCCAATTTATCCAATCTTTATAAACCAACCAGCGCGAACCCGGTCATTCAACCCGCAGGAATCTCATTTGCGAAAACCGGAACGTGGTATCCCTTTTGGACTGCATCACGTGACAGAATGCGGCGATACCAAGCGCGGACCTCTGGATAGTCGGCCAGATCAATCTGGTGCCATTCATGGCGTGATACCCACGGCCAGCAGGCCATATCGGCGATGGAATAGTCGTCGCAGATGTAATCCCGCCCGACGAGGCGCTGATTGAGGACCCGATAGAGCCGCGCGACTTCGGTCCTGAAACGATCCTCGGCATAGGGTGCCTGTCCGGGGTTGTTTTTCAGGAAGTGATGCGCTTGACCGGCCATGGGCCCGAGCCCGCCCATCTGCCACATCAGCCATTGTGTCACTTCGGCCTTTCCTTTCGGATCCTGAGGCAGAAATCTCCCACTTTTTTCGGCAAGATAGAGAAGGATTGCGCCGGATTCGAACAGGGCGATACCGGTGTCGCGATCCACGATCGCCGGTACTTTGTTGTTGGGACTGATCGCGAGAAATTCCGGAGTGTGCTGTGCGCCGTCGTTGATGTCGATGGGATGCGCTTCATAGGGCAGGCCAAGCTCCTCCAGCAGGATCGAGACCTTGCGACAGTTCGGCGTGGGCCAGGTATATAAATCAATCATTGACGATCCTCTTTATCGGTCAGGTGACGTGGTTCCGAGCCAGTGCGGATGTTGTATCAGGAGATCTGGCCAAGGAAATTTTTCGTCCGTTCGTGTTGCGGATTGCCAAAAAATAGCTCCGGCGCATTTTCTTCGACAATCTGGCCGTGGTCCATGAAAATTACACGATCCGCGACGGCCCGCGCAAATCCCATTTCGTGGGTCACGCAGATCATGGTCATGCCGTCCTGGGCAAGGTCGATCATCGTATCCAATACTTCCTTCACCATCTCGGGATCCAGCGCAGAGGTCGGCTCGTCGAACAACATGATGCGGGGCTTCATGCACAGCGCGCGCGCGATGGCGACGCGCTGCTGCTGACCACCGGACAGTTGGGCGGGATATTTGTCGGCTTGTTCGGGAATACGCACCCGTTCGAGAAATTCCCGTGCCGTTTGTGTGGCTTTCTCCTTGCTCACACCGAGGGCTTTCACGGGTCCCAGAATGCAGTTCTCTAGAACGGTCATATGCGGGAACAGATTGAACTGCTGGAACACCATTCCAATGTCCAGCGGTACCGTCTTGGGGGTTTTATCCAAGACGACACCGTTTACCTTGATGGATCCTTTTTGAATGGCCTCAAGCTGATTGATGCAGCGAATGAGGGTCGATTTTCCGGATCCGGACGGGCCGCAAATCACAATGCGCTCACCCGCCTCTACTGTAAGGTCAACCCCGTGTAAGACCTGAAATGCGCCATACCATTTTTCAATCTGGGACATTTCTATCGCGAGTTCTGGTGCAGACTGCCCAGTTGAGGAAGCTTGGGAGGACATTGGCTTGCTTTCCCTTTACGAATTATTCGTTGAAGCTTGGAAGCGGTTCATCGAGCCATTGCATGTGCGCCTCGTTCAAGGCACCGGACGCGGTGACACCGGCAAGAAATTCATTCACATAGGCAAGAAGCTCGGGCGCGTCGGGGCTCACCGCGATGGCCAGTCTGAACTGGTTCAGTGTGAATTTTTCATCAAACCTTCCCGGGGCGATCTGGCGGATTTGCGCCATCACCGTGTTAGAGGCGCCGATCGTCTGGACCTGTCCGGACAACAGAGCCTGTACAGCGCTCACGTCATCATCGAACCGTCGGATTTCGGTCGTCTCCGGAGCGATTTCGGTAATTGTCGTGTCCTGACCACTCGCGCGGGCAACGGCAACACTGACGCCGGCAAGATCAGCCGCCGATGTGATGTCGAGGTCGGCTTGACCCATTACGCCGATGCGGATCGCGGCGTAAGGATTGGAGAAATCCACCTTTTCCGCGCGGGCCGGACTAATCGCCAAAGACGAGACCAGAATATCCACCTGTCCGCTGAGCAGGAAAGGTATCCGGTTGGGGCCGGTGACCGGTATGAGGTTGAGTTCAACTCCGAGATCGTCCGCGAGCGTCTTTGCGACCGTCGCATCATAGCCGTCTGGTTCATTGTTTTCATTCAGGATGCCATAGGGCGGAAAATCGATCAGAACGCCAACTTTGATGGTATTCGCCGCCTGGATGTCGGCAAGTTCAGCCGCCGCGGCGGGCAGGGTGGCCGCGCTGCTCAGGGCAGCTGCTGCCAACGTGACTTTGAGAATATTCAGAAGCTTAATTTTCATGACTTTTCCTTTTATGCTTCGCGCATTTGTCTCGCATGAAGGGTTAACGTGTCGTGGCTTGATTGAATTTATGCTCCAGGTTGGCGGCCAGTTTCGAAAGCGGCCAACACAGGATGAAGTACAGCACGGCAACAAGACTGATCACCGCGAACGGCTGGAAGGTGGCGTTGCTGATGATCTGACCGGCGCGGGTCAGTTCGGTGAAGCCGATGATGGATGCAAGCGAAGTCGCCTTTATCAGTTGGACAAGGAAACCGGTGGTCGGGCCGACCGCGATGCGAAAGGCCTGCGGCAACACCACATGCCGCATGCGATTGACATATCCGAGCCCGACGACGCGTGCGGCTTCGTGCTGGCCCGTTGGTACGGCTTCGATACACCCGCGCCAGATCTCGCCCAGGAACGCAGCCGCATGCAGGATCAGCGCAACACTGGCGGCCGTCCAGGGATCAATGGGGAAGCCCAGGATCGCCATGCCGAAATAGGCGAGAAACAGTTGCATCAAAAGCGGCGTGCCTTGGAACACCCGAATGAACGCCATCGCGATCCAACGCCGGTATTTGTTCTGAGACACCCGCATCAAGGCGACCATCAAGCCGCCGACAGCACCGCCTGCGAAGGCGATGAGCGACAACAGGATCGTATATCGTATTGCCAGCGTGATGTAGATGACTTCGTTTGGACCGAATTCTCTGATCATCTGGGGCTACCTATTCAACGGATAGGAGAACGCGAGTTTGCCGATAAGGGCAAAGACGCCTGAAAACGCGAGCGACATCACAAAGTACATCGCCGTGATGACAATATAGACTTCAAAGCTCGCAAAGGTTTGAGATTGCAGATCATTGCCCGCCGCCGCGAGGTCAGTCGCTGAAATGACGGACACGACGCTACTGGCCAGCATCAGATAGATGAATTGGCTGGTAAGTGCCGGGTAGACTGCCCTCATTGCAGGCTTGAGGATCACGTATCGCAGGGTCTGAAAGAAGTTCAGGCCGACTGTTTTCGCAGCCTCGATATGTCCGCGACCCACCGACGCGACTCCGGCCCGCACGATTTCGGTCCCGTAAGCGCCAAAATTCACGACCAGCGCCAGCAGTGCTGCCTGGTTCGGACCAAGGCGCACCCCCAACGCGGGCAACGCGAAAAAGAAGAAATACAGTTGGACGAGAAACGGCGTGTTTCTGATGATCTCGATATAGACGTTGATCGCGATGCGGACTGGCTTGGGCCCGGATGTCTTGCCGACAGCGCCGAGGATCGACAAAACCAACCCAATGACCATCGCGACAGTCGACATCTGGATAGTCAGCCACGCGCCCACAAGGAGCGTGTCGAACGAGGCGAAAACTGGCGCAAAGTTGAAGTCGTACACGTAAACCTCCCTGCTGCTTGCACTTGTTCATAAGCTCCCGGTCTGCGGATTTCTCCTCCCAGCAGATACGGGGCTATCGTTACACGGGGCGAATTCGTCCCGTGTGTCAGTCGTCTATGCAGTCACAGTCCCACGAAATGGCAGATTGTTTGCGATGGTGTACTGCATGCCGTCCAGCAACTGCGCGAGATCAGGACGCGCCGAGGGGGCGTTCGAGATCGCCGCAACGACGATGTTGCCGTCCGGATCGATGCAGAAAATTCCTGGCTCGGCGAACCGCGCGATGGCATCCCCGTTGTTTGTAGGCTCAGTGATGTAGAGACCCAAGGTCACCATCTGCTCGACGCTCAGACCATAGCCTACATCCATGCTCCACTTGAATTCGGCGATGTCAGCGGCGGCACGTTCTGCTGTGTCGGCAGATGCGACTTTGACAGTAAAGCCGGACTTCTCCCAGTCGGGTTTCATTGCTTCCAAACTGTTCAAGTAGTTTTTGCAGCGACCACAGTGTCGACCGCGATAGACGATAAACAGCGTCCAGTTTTCGGTCGCGCCGCCGATGTTCATTGTGCCCCCGCCCAGTTTTGGAACGGAAATTGCGGGCATCGGCGCACCGACGATGGGTTTGGAAAGTCCGTTCATGATCGGCGGTTCCTTATTTGATCTGACGACACCGGCTGTCGCGAAAACATGCCTTTGCAGAGGGCCAGATAAGACGTCGGTTGTTCTTGAGTCAATAGACATATGATGTCATACGTCATATGTCACCAGATGCTGAAGATTGTGATTCATCAGGCTTTAAGTATGAAGCTCGAAGAGTTCAGCTTTGGCTCGCCCCTGACACCTTCGCTGCACAGCAGGAGATTTGGACGTTGCAAGACATGCCGTCGCCAACATCAGCAAGACGACCCCGCCTGAGCGTGGATGTGGCCAGCCGGCTGCGAAAGATGATCGATGACGGCCAATGGGTTGCCGGCCAGCAGCTCCCGACCGAACTCAAATTCATCGAGATGTTTGGCGTGAGCCGAACCGTCATCCGCGAGGCCATTTCAGCGCTGGGTGCCGAGGGGCTTGTGAAACCTCAACATGGTCGCGGTGTTTTTGTGGCCGAGCATCTGCCCACGCCCCCGTTTCGTTTCGGCGACAGCAGCATCGATGAAATTGACCATATCCGTCAGAGTATGGAGTTGCGGCTCGGGATTGAAACGGAGGCGGTTGCGCTTGCTGCAACACGACGTACCGAAGGCGAACTCGCGTCAATAAAGCAGGCGCTGGACACCGTTAATCAGCTCAATTCCGAAAGCATAGGCGGAGCTGCAGAAGATTTTAATTTTCATGTCAAAATCGCAGAGGCGGCGCACAACAGTTATCTGGTGGATTTCATGAACTTCCTCGGCAGCCAAAGCATCCCGCGCGTGGTCCTGCGGCTGGAGTTCGGCGCAGAGCGTGACGCATTCTTTGAAGAACTGATCGCACATCATGTGGCGATTTACGACGCGATCGCGGCCAAAGACCCGGTGGCAGCTTCTGAAGCGATGCGCGTGCATCTATCGCGTGGATTGGTTGTAAATCGGGCGGTTTAGGGCAACGAACACCCGCGTTCCAATCTGGGACCGCCGCCCCAAAACCCTGCTCTCAGGCCTGATGGCCTGCGGTCACTGTGGCGGCAATTTTGCGAAAGCGACCAAATCCAACTTCACAGACGGCCCCTTACGGCCTTGTAGCGATCAATCTGGTGTCGCAGTGCGCCTATTCTGGCGTTGAGCCCTCATGACGCCTACCGTTAATAAATCACCGACATCCTGCCCTTCCACACCTGCCAAATGCCAACATCATTGACCGGCGTGGACATAAAGCAGGCGACGTTGATACGGCTTGTTTGGTTGGGTTCATTGATCAGCCCGTCAGGCGGGACAGAGGCCCATTCGATCATCGGATCATTTTGGCCGACCTTGCAGCGTATACAGTCCGCGGCCTGTACGTTGTCCACGTGCGGCGGCACAAGCAGACGGAGCAGGCCAATTACGCATTTTTGGCGATACCTGCTGATCAACATCGCGATTGCTGTTGCCTGCTTAGTGACTCCCCACGGCTGGACAGGATCTGGCACAATTCAACCTACTCGTTGCCCGTGCTGATCAGGCTGGTTGATATCAGAAGACCGCAAACCGCAACTTTTGTCAGTGTCCAAATCTCTGGGTAGCTCAGATCATCTTGGAACTCACAGACGCCTCGTAGGCTTGGTCGCCTGTATCCCCTGCGCTTACCTGACAAGTTAGGAAGAAATATGTGCCGCGTCCTTGCCTATATCGGCCCGGAAATACCGCTTGAGAGCTTGCTTCTGGAGCCGGAGAACAGCCTGATCAACCAGAGCCTGGACCCCGAGCTTCACCCGCTGCTTCAACTGGCCGGTTGGGGGTTCGGAGCGTGGAGCGAACATCTTTTAAAAACTGAGGAGCCGCTTCTCTATCGCCGGCCAATGGGAGCCTTCTATGATGACAATGCGCAAGGCATCATCCCGAGCCTTCAGGGCAGCACACTGCTCGCGCACGTCAGGGCCGCTGCCTATAATTCACGGACTGTTCTGGCGGATGAGAACTGCCATCCTTTTTCCTTCGATGAAACGCCCTGGATCATCGCCCAAAACGGTGCCTTGCCAAACTGGCAGATTTTACAAAGGGAGCTGATTTCGCACTGCGAGGATAGGTATCTTAAGCAGATGCGGGGCACCACCGACACAGAGTTTCTTTACGTTCTGCTCCTCTCCCTGCTCAAGGGCGACAGTGACGGAGACGTGCAAAAAGGCTTCGAGGACCTGCTGAAAGTCATTCTTCAGGCCATGAAAAAGCTTGATCTGGTTGAACTGACAAAATTGAAGATTGCCTTGGTTGCGCCAAAGCGGATCATCGGGGTCAATTATGGATTGGGGCACAAGGGAGAGACTGACCCCGCAGGCGATTGGAAAGAGCTGCGAAAATCCGGGTCGGGAACCGCCGACTATTCGCTTTCGATGCTTCTGGAGCCGATGTATTTGCTCATGGGGGCGAATTTTCAGGACCATGAAAAATCCTACAAAGTCGACTCTTGTCCGGAGGGCGAGGCAACTTCCGCTATCTTCGCATCTGAGCCTTTGACCGAGGATGGCGACGAATGGCTGAACATCGAATTTGGTGAAATCGTCGCTCTCGAGAGAAAGGGCGAAAAAATTTCGAAAACCGTGAACAAGCTGAACCTGTGACGACGCAGCCCCGCGTGTATACGCTGACCCCACTTGCCGCGAACAGGACATTGGCCAATGGCTGATCGCTACCGAAATTTCGAAGAACTCGCTGCCGATTTGCAGCCGGAGGTCGACTACCGCATCCGCAGTGAGGATCGCGGCACATCTGTGGTGATCCTTGCGCCGCACGGTGGCTCCATCGAGCCGGAAACTTCGCAAATCGCCATGGCAATTGCGGGAACCGACTTATCCTTCTACTCCTTCGATGCACTGAAGGCCGGGGGGCATGGCGACTTCCACATTACCTCTCACCGGTTCGATGAACCCCGAGCCATCGACCTTGTCGGCAGGTCGAATACCGCGGTCGCGATCCATGGACGCAAAGACGACGGCACCAATACCGTATGGCTGGGCGGGCGCGCGACTGTGCTGCGCGACGCCATTGGTTCCGCGCTGCGCGACGCAGGGTTTGGGGCCGAACTTAACCAGACGCTGCCGGGTATCCATGAATCCAATATCTGCAACCGGACCCGCTCTGGCAAAGGTGTGCAGCTCGAGCTTCCGAGATCGCTGCGTCGCAGGTTGGCGACAGAGAGTAATGACTTGGATGCATTCTGTTTGGCCATCCGAAGTGCCATCGTGTCTGCGTCGCAAAGTTGACAGAATGACCGCCCTATTCGCGAACGAACGGTACTACAGCGCGGCCATCCGGCGCAAAGCGAACACAAGCGGACATCTGGAAATGGAAGTTCGATGTGCCTGCCTGTGCTGGCTGCGAGCGTCGAAACCGCTGGGCCATCGGCACATCTGCAGGTGGTCTCTGGTTCGGTGCGCTACCTGTGCCTAGAATATTACAACTCTTCCGTCTTCCGGGAACTGGCACCCAAGACAAAGAAGGTCCGCGTGAATAGCCATAGATTTGTAGACGCCTTGATTGATAATTTTGGAAGCAAGTAGGACGAGATGTCAGCACCAAATCGATCTACACATGGCAGAAGCTGTTTTCGCGGCCGACGAAGGTGATCAAAGAGGTTGAGGCGCAAACCGATGAGATCCGCCGTCTGAAGCGCGATTTGGCGCGTGTCACGGAGGAACGGGACATCTTAAAACCGTCTTGGGTCGCAGCCCGCCTGTGCACGGTAGGAACAGCCTGTGCTATCGTCGAGGTCTGGAGGGCAGTTGCCGATCGCTTATTGGAGGGACTGACCCCGTTAAAAAACGTGGCACATGGGCTGATGCGCACTTGAGAGTGGTGACGCCGACTCGGCGGTAATCCCGCTTAGGAGGATGACGAACTTGCATGGCTCAGGTCTTCCAGCCCAATGGAGGAGATGTAGTAATCCCCCCGAAAGTAAGGGGATGCGGATGCTGAATTTTCTCAGCAAGATAGCCGCAGTGCCGGGCCACATAGTGAGGTGGTTTGACTGACCCCTTCTCACGGGGCCCACAGCGTCCATTCACGCGCTGACGCAATGCTGCGTTGTTGCGCGCCGAGGCGGTCATTCGTGCATCGTGCAGCATTTTCTACTGTCGTACGGCAGCAGTGCGGAGAGGGTGTGTGAAAACTCCGGCAGTTTTTCTCAATTGATGGTATGATTTCTGTATTCGATGCGGAGGTTGTTCATGGCGCAATTTATCGAAGGTTTGGATCGTCAGCAGACGATGCTGTTGCCGGAACATCTGGATGATTATGTCGACGAGAACAGCCCGGTTCGTGCCATCGATGCCTTTGCAGACATGCTTGATCTCGCAGCACTTGGCTTCAACGTGCAACCTGCGTCTACTGGTCGGCCGGGTTATCATCCAGGTCTGATGCTGCGGATTTATCTGTACGGATATTTGAACCAGATCCAGTCATCGCGGCGACTGGAACGTGAGTGCGGACGTAATCTGGAGCTCATTTGGCTGACGGGTCGGTTGAAGCCTGACTTCAAGACGATTGCTGACTTCCGCAAAGACAACGGCCCTGCGATCCGCAAAGTGTGTCAGCAGTTCGTGGCGCTATGCCGCAACATGGGCTTGCTCGACGCAGATGTGGTCGCGATTGACGGCAGCCGGTTTAAGGCGCTGAACTCCAAGGCCAAGAATTACACACGCGGTAAGCTACGCCAAAAGTTGATCGAGATCGACACGGCAATCGAGCGCTATATGGGGGAATTGGATCGTGCTGATGAGGTGTTTGCGCAGACCGGCACGGTGCTGCCCGAAGCACGTATGGAACGCACCTTGAGAAAGCTGGAGCATCTGAAAAAGGAGGCCACGCGCTACAGATCAATTGAACAGCGCATGGACCAGACCGGCGAAACGCAGGTGTCGCTCAGCGATCCTGATGCCCGGTCCATGGCGACGACGGCGCGGATGCCGCGCATTGTCGGCTACAACGTTCAAACGGCTGTCGAGGCCGATCACCACCTGATCGTTGCGCATGAAGTCACGATGCTTGGGTTTGACCGGGATGCTTTGTCGATGATGACCGCGGCAGCAAACGATGTCATGATGACAGATCAGCTCACCGCAATCGCCGACAAAGGTTACTACAAAGGCGAGGAGATTGTTGCCAGCGAAGAGGCTGGCATCTCGGTCGTCGTCCCCAAACCCATGACGTCAAACGCTGCTGCACGCGGCCAGTTTGACAAGGCTGACTTTGCATATGACAGCGTCCTGGACGCCTATTTATGCCCAGCGGGCGAGCCTCTGGCCTACCGATTTACCGGCCAGCAAGACGGCAAAGCGATCAGATCATACTGGTCAGGAGCCTGCGCTGAGTGTCCGATAAAGACGAAATGCACAACCTCAAAAGAGAGGCGCGTTCGTCGATGGGAACACGAGGACGTGCTCGAACGCGTGCAGGACCGAAGACCCGACCCAACTGGCTGTTCGGAGCATGACCGTGGAGCATCCCTACGGCACGATCAAATCCTGGATGGGAGCCACGCACTTCAAAATGCGAACGCTGAAGAAGGTGGCGACAGAGATGGCCCTGCATGTGCTCGCCTACAACATGACCCGCGTCATGAACATCATGGGCGTTCCTGCGATGATCACCGCCATGAGGGCGTAACCGGCCTCATTTGCACTGGAATTTGTTCCAAATTGCCCAATCCGTCTCTGATCACTACCACCGCCCGCACACTCCATCCTGTCTACTAAGAGGGCGATCTCACGCCAAAACGGGCATAAACGCCGGAAAAGACAGCGGGGCATCGCAATCAGCCGAGTTTCCACACACCCTCCGGTCTTAGCTGTCATTGGCATCTTGAAACGAAGGCCCTTTCCTATAGGCCTTGCAGACATTCGCTTCCAGTTGGAGATTGCACACTTCAAGTCGCTACCGCCTTGATTATCTCCCGAGGATGGCGACGGAATGACAGTAAGGCCCGTCAGATTAGCCTACTCACATGGCTTTCAAGCATAGTGATTTCATGAATTTCGCAGATTTTGCACCGCAACTGCGACATAATATTGTAAACCGTGAGATGTTGATCTTTCTCCGGCCGGTTTGCCGCGCGTGGTGGCACCACGGAGAAAGTGGTAACCTGTTCAAAAGGAAACGCTATGCTTGAAGTCTGCAAGTCAGGTCTAACCGCACTGGCAATCTCAACTCTGAGCGCAACGATTGCGTCCGCCGAACCGCTCAAGGTCAAGGTCTTTATCGGCACGATGTTCGAGATCGGCGAAAATGCTGGCGATCGCGCAGGCGAGTTTCAGCATTGGTTCGAAAAATACTGGACTGGCACCGAACCGCAGGACGTTGCAGGTGCCTTCCGGCCTGTGCATTGCAACGACGACGGCGTGTGCGGGTCTGTTCTTGGAATGGGCAAAGTCAACTCCTCTGCGTCCATGCAAGCGATCCTCCTGAATCCAAACTACGACTTTTCCGAGGCTTATTATTTGCTTGCAGGCGTTGCGGGAACTCCGCCTTCAAGGGGCACGATCGGTGACGTTGTCTGGGGAACCTGGCTTGTGGATTATGACCTCGGCCATCGCTGGGCACCGGAAGAAGGTGAGCCGGGCGCTCCCGTGTTCATGCCACGCAAGGGCTATGAAGCGTATCGCCTGTTTGAAATGAACCCTGCATTGGTCGCCTGGGGCGTCGCTCTGTCCGACGATATCGAAATGCGAGACTCAGAAGCGGCGCAGGATTACCGGCAGCGCTATCCCGATGCTGCGGCTCAGGCCGCGCCCAGTGTAAAAACCGGAACGCACATGACAGGGGACACGTTTTTCCACGGTCCCGGGCTCTCAAACCAGGCTCAGTATATGACCGAGCTTTATGGCGCAGATGACTATCTGATTACCGAGATGGAGGCTGCTGCGATCGCCCTTGTAATTGGCCGCCAGCACGGGATCGACCGGATCATCAGCTTGCGAGGTGCGGTAAACTTCGATCAGGGAAATCCGGATGAAACAACACTTCAACACCTTGACCCTGCACCGGGTGAAACCGCTGGCGGCTTCGCTGAAACCGTAGAGAACATAACCTTGGTGGGTGCGCCGCTGGTGGATAGGATCGTCACCGACTGGGCACAGTGGAAAACCGGTACTCCAGCGGAAGTCGCCAAATAACGTGCCCCCTAAATAGTCGCCACGTTAGGTGTAAATTTTGGATGCAATGAGGGCGATCACTTCGCATTAGCATCCGCCTCGACGGCCTGCACCTGACGTTGTGGGCCGCTTTGGGGTGGGCCAACTGACATTTGTACAAGTTTGAGGCAGAGGGTGCGGCGTGGAGTCTGCCCGATCCGGACATTGACGGTGATGACCCGCCAGCCAACCACTAACTACATTTCCTGCCAGTCTCCCAATGAGCCACTGACCTGGGTCATCTCGCCGATGATGCCGGTTTCGCGGTCAAGGAAGGCCTTCTTGCGCCCGATAACGGTGCCATCCGCAGGGGCGAAGGTGTCGAAATCATCGTCAACCCAGCCCGTGCGCGAAACGCGCACAAACTTTTCCTGCGGCCGCCATGCACACAGCAAGTCAACCAACCGCCCTCGCGCCTCGGCACCCGCAGCACCCGTTGCGATTTGCACCCCACTGCCCCCTAGGGGCCGCAACAGAGCGGCAAGGGAACCGTTGAACAGCGATTCGTCAAGGAGGAGGCGATGCGTACGGTCATCTGGATCGACGATATCCACCAAACGGCTCCAGCCTTTGCCGTCAGACCAACTGCAGAGACCGATGACGGCGATCTTTGATCAGATCCAAACCGGGCCTACATCGTGTTTGGCATCCACATCGTGGAAATAGATACCATCCGGTGTGGCGAAATAGTTCTCGACAGGCGCCCGGCAGGAACATTCACAGGCATTGTTGCCACATGCGGCGAACCTGAAGTTTCGCGAACAGACAATGAGATGACATTCGAGGATGCCATATCGATGTTACCGATGATCGCTGAGTGGGCTTTCATACTACGTCTTTTGAATGGCCATAGCCTCCGGCTGCCGCGAAACGGATCTCGCTGCCTTGGGCCGTTTGAAGATGTTGAAGGGGCCAAACCCGCGTCGATCAGGACATCCGGGTCTGGCAGGCTAGGGTCACATTGCTGCGTGGAACGGGTAGTTGGTGATGAAGCCGCAGGGGCACTCCGCCTCGTAGGCTTGAAGTTCGCTGAGCCGCCAGCGTGAGGTCTTGAGGCTCAGCATGATCGGCTTGGGAAAACCGCCTTCGCGACGCCAGCGCCAGATGGAATCCTTTGAGACATTGTACGGGCCGAGACCTGCTCTACAGACAGGTAGACGTCGCTTGCGGCTTTGTTCATGAACGTTCACTGCACATGATCTGCGCACACAAAATTGCTCTCGTTGCCGATTGAGGCGTCGAGAGTATCCGGTGAACGTCAGCGGGTTGATATGCGTAAAGGGAAACTACTAGACCATACTTGGCACAAAAAGAGCACCTTATTTCTCGTGGTCTTACGCGAAAAAAACCCAATTCCCAATAATGCGGCGAGATTGGCACAGCGTATCAGTCCTAACGCATGACAACATGCATTTGTCTGGCACCTCATACATGGGAGCCACCTCGCCCAGTGCAGCGGGCTGAATGATGGAGATCTCATCATCGAGGGGCATCGTATTAGAGACTGGACGCGCGACTGGCGGAGGATTGAGGCGCCCTCGTCCGGCTGGCACCGCCTGCATCCCACGACTGAAGCATCTTTTTCCAGGTCTTCGCATGCCCCGACGCATCGCAGAAAGTCCCACCTGACTGCTGTGATACAACACGTCAAATATGTCATGATGCCGACCACACGAGAGAGACATCACGTACCCGTATCAGAATACCCCGACCGCAAGATTGATCTCAGACCGCATCTGCGAGCTGTCGAATCGCAAGATTCAGGCCGGATTGAAGCTGATCATTAGGGGTTGTGCTCGCTCTATACGACTTCGAAAGTTGCCTTCGGGATTGTGAAGTTCGAACAGATTCTTCCTAGACAGCGTTCGCGGATGAAGAAGCCTGTAGTTAGTGCCAGCGAGCATTTGTAGCCCCAGTGTAGCCCCAAACAACGCATGGCGTCTGACGGTCATTCTGAAATGCAGCAAAACGATGGTTATTCAACTGGTTAAAGTGGTGCCCGGGGGCGGAATTGAACCACCGACACGAGGATTTTCAATCCACTGCTCTACCCCTGAGCTACCCGGGCACGGATTGGCAAGGTCGTGCCTTGCCGAGGCTGCGATCTTCTAGACGCGGCGGGGTGGGGTTGTCCATAGGGCGATTGATTAAATTCGAGGTTTCGCGTCATCGGGCGTAAAGAACCGGCCAAATTGACACCCGCCAACGGTGAGGCGGGCTGTCATCTGTTCTGCGTCATCGCGCAACACGGGCGGTGGGGCGTCCGACAGCGTACCGCGCTGCGGTAAGCGGGTGACAACCGGTGCAGGATCGATTGTGCCGGCTAGGCAGGGCGCCCATCGCCCGGAGCGCTTGGTTCGGGAACGATCTCGGCATCCGGCGTGTCAGGCGCGACATCCCGCCTTGTGCCATCGTTTGTCGCAGGGGACGCCGCGACGATCTCGGATTCCGGTTCGGGCTGCTTTGCGATCTGACCCACGATCAGCGGCAGCATTTCCGTACTGGACGGCATCGCTACCTCGCCGGATTTTGGTACAGTCCAGGCCAGAGTGTCGAAGGCGCCGCATTCGTTGCAGACGGGGGTCCAGGCGCTGTGGATCGTGTGGCAGTTTTCGCACACCCACTGCGGCCCGCGCGAGACGGTCAGCGCCCGGGTGAGCCAGCCGCGCACGATGGCATCGTCAGCCCCCTCGCCCCGCTCGATCGCGGCCATGATCGTTACGGAACGCGCGGTCGGATCGGCGGTGGCCAGATCACCCAGCGCACGGCGGGCGGATGGGAAATCTTCGTCAGCGATGTTCAGTTCGGCCAGCAGCATCTTGGTTTCCGGATGATCAGGCCGGATCCGTGTCAGCACGGTAAACCGCTTGATCCTCTCGCGCGGCGATTCGTTCGGCTGAATTTCGGCAAAGGCGGCAGCCAGATCCGGATGCGGCTGAGCCTCCCATGCCTTGCGCAGCACGCGGGTGGCATATTTCAACTGGTTGTTGGCGATATAGCCACGGGCGGCCATCGCGGCGGCGGGAATCAGATCGGGGGACAGGCGATTCGCCTCGATCGCTGCCTCGCGCGCCTCGATCGGATGACCTTCTTCGATAACGTCTTTTGCCTCGGATAGGGCCAGAACGGCGTCGCGTCGTTTGTGAACGTCGCGCGGCATGCTGCCGTGTTTCAGCTTGGCGCCCAGCGTCTTGCGCGCACCGGACCAGTCGTTGTGGCCCGCCTGGAGCTGTAGCAGCATATCCTGGGTTTCGGTGTGTTTAGGTTTCAGCGCGAACGCCTTTTCCGCCAGTTTCAGCGCGGTATCGGTATCGCCCTCGGCCAGCTTTTGCTTGAGCAGCCCGCGCACACCCACGAACCGGGTGCGGTCGTCGGTAAGCAGCCGCTTATAGACAGCTTCGGCCTTGCGCTTGTCGCCGACCATTTCGGCGGCCTGTGCCTGAATCAGGTTGGTCAATTCGGGACGGTTCAGCAGCTTCTCGGCGCGGTTCGCCTTGGCCATGGCGACCTTGCCCTCGCCCGAGGCCAGCGCCAGCAACCCATCGGCCAGAGCGTCATAGCCTTTGCGTTCGCGATTGCGATCAAAATAGCGGGAGATTGCAGTTTCATCGCCGTTCAGGAACCGGATCAAGGCCACCAGCAGCCCGACCAGTTTCAGCAGGAGCCAGACCGTAAACAATAACAGCAGAGCGGAGATCGCCAGTTGCAGCGGCCCCAGCGTGAATTCCGTATTGGCGACTGCAACGATAACGCCGCCGTCGGTCTCCATCAGGTAACTCGCACCCAAGGCCAGACCGGCGATGATGCAGATGAAAAGGACGAATTTGAGCAGGGACCAGAGCATTTAATCGTCCTCAGTTGGAGTTCTGTGCGGCCAGATCGGCATGGGCGGCCGTGGCGGCCAGTCTGGCCTCGGCTGCGGTGCGCCAATCGGCCATCGCCTCTTGCCCCGAGGGCGGAAGAGCCGCGATTTCGGTCAGTGCAGCGGGCAGGTCACCCGATTTCACCGCCGCTTCGGCCCGCGACAGGATGGCATCGGGATCGTCACCGTCCTTGGCGCCCAAAGATCGCGCGCCGGTTTGGGCACGCAGGAAATCACCGATGCGGTTCATCGTCCCACCGCCCGATATCTCGCGGATCGACAGGTTCAGTGCGCGGCGTGCGGCAGGCGGGAACTGGTCCTGCAGTTGCGACAGCGTGGCGACACCGCTGGCGTTGGCGGTCAGGCCCTCGGGGGCTTCGGGTCCGCCAGTGGTGTCCAATTCGGCCAGAGCGTCAACGAAGGGGTCGCCGTTTTCCAGCGCCGCGCCGATCTTGGCCAATGCGGCCTGCACCGAAATCCTGCGGGTTTCCGTCTCGGCGGCATCGCGGGCTACGGCGATATCGTCGCGCTGATCGTCCAACTGTGACTGGAGCGTCGCCAGTTGCTGCGCATAGGCATCCATCGCCTTTTGCGCCGCTTCGGGGTCGATCTGGTCGGTGAATGACTCGAACCGGGTGGTCAGGTCGGCCAGACTTGCGCCCGTTGTATCGATCTGTCCGGTCAGCGCTTCGATCCGGTCTGCAACGGTATCGACCTGTCCGGCGACGGTATCAACCCGCGCCACCAGATCGCCCAAGGCCGGACCGTTGTCGGTGCCAGCGCCGGACCCTTCGGCGGGTGGTGCGGCGGGCGATGTGCCCGGAGCAGACCCCGCGCCTTGCGAAGTTTCGATCAGGGCGCGCAATTCGGCAAGGTCACTGGCACTTGCAGAGGCCTCAACGCGCTGTGCCGCGGCGGTTGCTGTTTCGGCTGCCGAGTTTGCGGTCTCGGCGGCGAGGGTGGATTGCGCCGCAAGTTCTTCGATCGATCCGGATTGATCGTTCAGCCGGGATTCGATTCCGGCCAGTCTGCCGTCGTCGCGTTGTTCAAAAACGTCATATGTGGACAGACCATAACCGATCCCGCCGGCGATCAATCCGCCAAGCAGCATGGTGAAGAACCCCGGCCCGGTGCTGATTCGCGCCTGTTTCACCGGTACCAGATCAGTGGCGGATTCACCGGTCGGCGAGTCGCGCCCGGCCTGTGCCTCGGACGCCGGTTCGGGGTCCGGCATGTCGGCGGGCGGGGCGGATTCTGCCCGGGCTGTCACAGGATCGACCGGCTCGGCGGGGTCCAATGCGGCGTTGTCGGGGCCATCGGCATCGGACGTGTCATTAGCCGAAGCATCGGTGTCAGGTGTCGCCATGTCTGGAGTGGTGTGGGCTGAAACATCGTTGTCAGACACAACGTCACTTGATGCATCCTGCAACGCCTCCGCTGGGGTTTCGCTTGATTCAGACCCATCCGCTTGATCAACCGCGACAGCCTCGGCCGTCGGTTCATCACTCGCAGAGGCGAGTTGCCCTGCATCCGCAGAACCCGGTTCGCCACCCTCGATCGTGGCTTCTGCCTTGGTCCCCGCATCGGGATTGTCGGCCTCAAACTGATCATCGACGGATTTGCCCGCCTCGGAGTTAACTACGGCCGGTTTGCCGGGTGCGGCTTTCGATCGCGTGCTTCTCGGTTTCGTCGATTTTGCCACGCTGACCTCACCTTGTTTCGAAATTCTGATTTTGCCGCGATATCGGCACAAGTCCGGAGTTTAGCTTTTCGATAACCGACCAACAAGACCGGTCATGAAATGGTTCCGGCCAACACCGCCGCCAGCATTGCCGCACTGTCGGGCCGGGCGGCGACAATCGGCGTTTCAGGGCGCTCCCATGCGGCGGCGGCGGCGGCGCTGATTGCAACAGGGAGCAGTTGTGCGGTTGACCCTTTGCATGCGGCGGCCATCAATACGGCGGAGCGGGGTGAAAACAGCGGGACGATTATGGGCCCGGGCCCGCGCAACAACGCAACTGCCTCAGGCGAAAGGGCGCGCGCATGCTGATCATAGACGATGAACGCATCGGTGGGCAGGCCATTTGCGGTCAAACGCTCGGAAAGATCGACCCGGGCATGCTCGCCGCGCAGATGGCACAGGGGTGTCGCGGGCGGATCGGCCAGCAGCATGGCAATCAAGCTCTCGGCGGTTCCGTTGGCGGTGATGGCCGTCATGCCTGCCTGTTCGGCCCGGTGTGCCGTGGCACCGCCCACGGCGATCGCCAGCCTGCCGGTCAGATCAGTCTGCGCCGCGACCGACTCGATCCCGTTGATCGAGGTAAAGATCAGCGCGGCATAGCACGACAGATCAGCCGTCAGGTGCCGCGGCTCGATCTCGATCAGCGGCGAGATCGCGATATCCCCTGACCAACCGGCAGCGCGGCAGTCCATGGCAAAGGCCCGGGATTGCGCGTCGGGACGGGTAAGCAGCAACAGCGTCATGGCGCGCCTCGTCAGGTCTGTTGGAGCGCGCGGTCATTGTCGCCGCGCGCCCCGAGTGTTAGCGACGCCGGGTCATACACGCAACCGGGGCCACCGATGACCACGCTTACCATTCTGGGAATCGAAAGCAGCTGTGACGATACCGCTGCCGCTGTCGTGCGCCATACGCCGGGCAGCGCGCCTGTCATTCTGTCGTCGATTGTCGCGGGGCAGACCGCGCTGCATGCCGGGTTCGGCGGTGTGGTGCCCGAAATTGCCGCCCGTGCCCATGCCGAAAAGCTCGACCATTGCATCGAACAGGCACTGTCCGAAGCTGGAACTGCTTTGGGCGATTGCGACGGGGTGGCGGTGACCGCCGGTCCGGGGCTGATCGGCGGGGTGATGTCGGGTGTGATGTGCGCCAAGGGGATCTGTGCCGGGTCCGGCCTGCCGCTGATCGGGGTGAACCATCTGGCCGGTCACGCGCTGACGCCGCGCCTGACCGATATGGTGGCGTTTCCATATCTGATGCTGCTGGTGTCGGGCGGGCATTGCCAGTTCCTGCTGGTTCATGGCGCGGACCGGTTCACCCGCCTTGGCGGCACGATTGACGACGCCCCGGGCGAGGCGTTCGACAAGACGGCCAAGCTGCTCGCGCTGCCTCAGCCCGGTGGTCCGGCGGTGGAGCGTACGGCGGCCACCGGTGACGCTGCGCGCTTCGCCTTTCCCCGCCCGCTGCTTGATCGGGCCGGTATGGACCTGTCATTTTCCGGGCTGAAAACGGCACTGCTGCGCGAACGGGATCGGGTGATGACACCCGAGGGATTGCGCGAAACCGACCGTGCCGATCTTTGCGCCGGGTTTCAGGCAGCGGTGCGCGATGTGCTGGTTGCAAAATCCGCCCGGGCGCTGGATGCCTATCTGACGCTGAAGCCTGCCGCACCGGTGTTTGCTGTGGCGGGCGGCGTGGCGGCGAACGGCGCGATCCGGGGCGGGTTACAGGCCCTGTGCGGCGAGCGTGGCGTGCGTTTCCTTGCCCCGCCGCTGGACCTGTGCACCGATAATGCGGCGATGATCGCTTGGGTCGGGGTCGAACGGTTCCGCCTTGGTCTGTTTGACGACATGACCCTGTCGGCCCGCCCCCGGTGGCCGCTGGACGACGCCGCTCCTGCGATGCTGGGGAGCGGCAAGAAAGGCGCCAAAGCCTGAGCAGGAGCGTTGTGCCCGGTGCATCGGTCCGGCGCTGCGCCGAAATCGGGCTGGGGCGCCCATGTGTCGATGTGCCTTGAGATGATCCAGCTTCGCCGCATCGGTAAGAGGCTTGTGAGATTGGAGTTAACGCATGGCCCATACGAACAAAGTTCTCCGGTCGATCAATCTTGACGGCAAAACCATTTGTGTTGATATTTTTGCCCGCCCTGACGGCACTTACGGCTTTGATGAGTTTCGCCGCGATCCCGAAGATGGGCAGGGATGGTACAGTATCGGACACTATGGCTCGGCCGTATTCCGCAGCCCTGATGAGGCGTTGGCCGAGGCGAGAAGGGTCGTGTCCTGGCTTGACGATACAATGGCACGATGACCGGATGGTCCGCAAAACTGACGCTCTGACGGTGATGTGAAAAATGACGGACATGTAAGTCCCTCTTGCTACCCGCCCTGTCCCCGGGCAGGTTATTGCGAACTGAGCAAGGAGACTGCCAATGCGCGTTGCGCTGATCGCCCGGGACAAACCCGGCGCCCTGTCCGTCCGGACCGAAAACCGCCCCGCCCATGTGGCATACCTCAAAGCGTCGCCCGCCGTTGAACGCGCCGGTCCGCTGCTCGATGATGCCGGAGAGATGTGCGGATCGCTGATCATCCTCAACGTCGATGACATGACGGCGGCACAGGCGTTTCGCGATGGCGATCCCTATGGCAGGGCCGGGCTTTTCGACTCGGTTGAACTGATTGCTTGGACTCAGGTAATCGGCTGATGGCATTCTGGCTGTTCAAGTCGGAACCGGGTGAGTGGTCCTGGGACATGCAGGTGGCCAAGGGTGCCGCAGGCGAAGAATGGACCGGTGTGCGCAACTATCAGGCGCGCAACTTCATGCGTGACATGGCGGTGGGTGACCGGGGGTTCTTTTATCATTCGCAGGCCGAGCGGGCGATCGTCGGCATTGTCGAAGTGTGCAAGACGGCGCACCCGGATTCCAGCACCGATGACGAACGGTGGGAATGTGTCGATATTCGCGCCGTTGAACCTCTGGCCCATCCCGTGATGCTGGATATGGTCAAGGCCGAACCGGGACTGGCCGACATGGTGCTGGTCAAGAACTCACGCTTGTCTGTCCAGCCAGTCACCGCCGACCAGTGGGCGGCGGTGCTGAAGCTTGCAAAGGGCTGATCCGGCCGCTGTTCAGGCCAGAGCCATCGGCGCAACCACCCGTTTGCGCGCATCCCGCGTCTGAACGGCGCTGTCGATGTGCCATTCCATCAGCACGGTCAGCAGGCTCGCCTTGATCGCTGCCGATCCGGGATCATCCCACAGGTTGCGGACCTCTTTCGGGTCCGCCACCAGATCGAACATCTGGCCGCAATCCATACCGCGAAAATGCACCAGTTTGTGGGTTTCGGAGCGCACCATGGTCAGGAAATTCGCACCGGTCAGGTTTACGTCACCGCCCTGTTCGCAGAACACATGGGTCCGGCCTTCGAAATCGTCGCCCTCTAATGCGGGATTCAGCGAGACCGCTTCGAAACTGCTGTCCGGCGTCACCCCGGCCCATTCCAGAATCGTAGGGCCAAGATCGAACAGTTGCACCATCTGGTCGACGCTGCGCCCACCGGTGAACCGCTTGGGCGCGCTGATGATCAGCGGCACGCGCGTCACTTCGTCGTAAGGGGCCCATTTCTGGCTCAGACCGTGATCGCCCAGACAATCGCCATGGTCGGACGTAAAGATGATGATTGTATTGTCCATCCGCCCGCGTTTTTCCAGCGCATCCAGAATTTCGCCGACTTCGCGGTCGATCATTTCGACGTTGGCATAATAATAGGCCCGCAGGCGGTGCAACTCGTCCCGCGTCGGGTTGAGTTTCCATGACACGGAATCATGATCAACCTCGACATCGTGGTGGCGCTTTTCAACAAACGGCGCGGGCAACCCGGCGATTTCCTCTTCGGTCACTTCGGGCAAGGGCACATCGCGGGCCATATATTTTTCGGCATATTCCGGCGTCGGATCATAGGGCGGATGCGGCCCGGGAAACCCGACGACCAGAAACAGCGGTTTGTCCACCGGTTTGGTTTCCAGCCACCATTCCACCATGCCGCCGACGAAAACGTCGGAATGCAGGTGTTCGGGCATGTCCCAGGTAAACGCGCCCAGACGATCCTTGTAATCGGGGCGTTTGCGGTAATCGACCCGCTGCTGTTTCTTCAGCCCGTGTGCCGCCAGCGCCTTGTCCCATTCATCGAAGTACCACCGGCCCTCCATGAAGCGATCCTTGTTTTCCACGACAAAGCGTTCGGAAAATCCTGCGGGTGCGTCATAGGGGATGGTGTGCATCTTGCCGATGTTTACTGTCTGGTACCCGACAGCGGCCAGTTCGGACACCCAGGTCCGGCTCCAGGGCTGACCATTCGCCAACACGCCGTTGGTGTGCGGATAATAACCCGAGAACAGCGAGGCGCGACAGGGTACACAACTCGGCGCGGTGACGTGGCACTGTGTGAATGTCACACCGTGCTGGGCCAGACGGTCAATGTTGGGCGTGTCCATATGCGACGCACCAAGAGCGGCAATGGTGTCATACCGTTGCTGATCGGTGCAGATCAAAACGATATCGGGCTGGTTGGCGGTCTTGGGCACGGGGGTGTCTCCGTCTGTCAGGGTCTTACAGGTTCAGTTGAAAGAAGCGTTCGGCCAGCACATCCAGATGGGCGCGCATGGCCGTCTGTGCGGCGTCGGGCAAGCGACGTTGCAGGGCGCGCAGGATGACGCTGTGATCTTCGACCGACCGCACACGGTTCTTGCGTTGGCGGGTCTTGTCATACCAGATTTCCCACATCGCGCTCTGGCGCATCTTCCACAAGTGCCCGACATAGGATTCGATCACCGCATTGCCCGAGGCCGCGGCGATCTGCAGGTGAAATTCGGCATCAGCCGCGTCGAACCGGGGAATGTCGTCCAGCGCATCGGCCATACGTTCGCTGCAGCGCTCCATTTCGGCAAGCTGTGCATCATCGATCCGTTGCGCGGCGGTATAGGCGGAATATCCCTCGATCAGGCGCCGGGCCTCCAACACCTCCCACGGGCCGGCTGCATCCTGTTCGGCCAAAGCCCCGCGGTCCGGGTCGCGCCCGGCGGCAGGCAATACGAACACCCCCGAGCTGACGCGAATTTCCACGTACCGCTGAATCTCCAGCGCCAGCAGCGCCTCGCGGACTGTTGTCCGTGACACTTCCAGTTGCGCCGCCAATTCGCGTTCGGGCGGCAACCGGTCACCGGCGGCATATTCGCCGCTGTCGATCCGGTCGGCGATGTCTTTCGCAATGCCAAGATATCGCCGCCCGCCCGTGGGAAGCCCGATCAAACTCATGCCGTGTTCCTTTTGCCTATACGCGCCGCGATCACAGGCCAGATCAGCGTAAGCACGCAGAGCACAAGGAAGAACAGCGCCCAGGGCCGGCCCAGAATCTCGGTGACGTCGCCGTCTGACATCATCAGCGATGCGCGCAACTGTTCTTCGGCGATGGGCGACAGGACAAAGCCGATCACGAAAGGCCCCAGCGGCACCCGCGCCGCCTCGAGCCCCAGACCGATCACCCCGAAGGCGATCATCACCCAGACATCGGCAAAGCTGCTGTTCACCGCATAGGAACCGGTGACGCAGAACACCAGAATGATCGACAGCAGGGTCGAGCGGGGGATCTGCACCACCCGGGCGATCCATTTCACCGCGCCCCACATCATCAGCAGCATGATGATGTTGGCCACCAGATAGGCGGCGATGATGCCATAGGCGATCTCGGGCGCGTTCTGGAACAGCAGGGGTCCGGGTTGCAGATTGTGGATGGTCAGCGCGCCGATCAGGATCGCCTCGGTCACACTGCCGGGGATCCCCATGGTGATCAGCGGGATCAGCGCGCCGCCGATGGATGCGTTGTTTGCGGTTTCCGCCGACACGACGCCGGGTTCATAACCGGTGCCGAACTTTTCTGGCTCCCGGCTCAGTTGTTTGGTGGTGGAATAGCTGACCAGCGCGGCGATATTGCCGCCGATCCCGGGCAATAGGCCGATCCAAGTCCCGATGACCGACGAACGCAGCATGTTCGCGCCATGGGTTCGGATATCGGACCAATACACCGGCAAGCGTTTTTTCGGTGGGTCGATCTTCAGATCGGTCGCGGCACTGTTGGAGTCGCGCAGGACCTGACTGATCGCAAAGGCGCCGATCAGCACCGGCAACAATCCGAATCCCGACAGCAGCGTGGACGACCCGAATGTCAGCCGCGCCTGCCCGATGCTGGAATCGATCCCCGGCAAGGCAAAGGCCATGCCCAGCGCCGCTCCCATCAACCCTTTGGCCAGCGAACCCTGTGCCAGAACCGCCAGCATCACCAGCGCCATCAGGACCAGCGTGAAATATTCCCAAGGGCCGAACTTTAACGCGAACCGCGCCAGAGAGGGCGACATGGACGCGAGAAACATCCAGGAAATCACCCCGCCCACGACTGATGCCATGATGCCCAGTGCCAGCGCCCGCTCGGCCCGGCCCGATTGCGCCATGGGATAGCCATCGAAAGTGGTGACGATCGAGGCCGGGGTGCCCGGCATGCGCAACAGGATCGCGGTGATCAGCCCGCCAGAGATTCCGCCGACATATTCACCGATCAGCAGGGTCACAGCACTGACCGGATCCATATGGAAGGTCAGCGGCAGCGTCAGCGCGATCAGCATTGTCGCCGTCAGCCCGGGAATCGCGCCGATCACGATGCCCAATCCGGTGCCCAGCACCAGAAATGCCAGATTTTGCCATTGAAACAAAAGGATGAAGGCGTCGATCATGAGCTATCCGATGCGGATAAAAAGAAAGGTGGACAGGATCCAGTCAAGCAAAAGCGCGACCCCAAGACCCAGCGCGGCAAAGAACAGCGCGTGGCGAAAGGTGAGCCGCGACATTGCCAGACCAGAGGCTAGCACGAACAGCGGTGTGGCGACGTTGAACGGCACGCGGCCAAAATCCAGAGCGCCGACATAAACGACCAGCGCGATCAGAACCATCGTTCCGCGATAGGGGATTGCAGCCGGGCGTTCGGGTGAGGGTTCGGATTCAGAGTTGCGCGCGACCACCGCCTGTACGGCGACGATCACGGACAGGACGATCAGAATGCCGCCCAGAATACGGGGTACGGCCGCGCTCCCCAAAGGTTCAAACCGGGGTGGCGGCAGGGTGGAGGCGCCAATGAACAGGACAATGGAACCGGCGATGACAAGGGCGCACAGGGCAAGATCGCCCAGAGTGCGGCGGCTGAATTCGGGCATGGCGGGCTCCGCTGAACAGATGCCACGGCCCGGGGTCGGGCCGTGGCGCTATGATTTACTGGATGGTCGCGGCGATCTTGTTCAGCTTTTCAAGCAGCTTTTCAGACTCCGCCATCGCCTCATCGCCCGGGGTCCAATAGGCCTCGAGCGTATTATTGGTGAAGTATTCGACGATTTCGGGGTCGGCCATGGCCTTTTCCAAAGCCGCCGACAGCGCCTCGACCGCTTCGTCCGGCGTGTCCGCAGGGGCCAGCCACCAGTTTGGGTTCGCCCATGTGACGTCATAGCCAAGTTCCAGTGCCGTCGGAACATCGGGCATTTCGGGCAACCGGTTCAGGCCGAAATAGACCAGCGGGCGCAAGCCTTCCTTCTGAGCCAGATATTCCGACGCGGCGAACAGCGCTATATCGGCATTGCCACCCAGTAACATGCGCAGACGGTCAGCGGCGCTGTTGGCGGTGACATAGCGGGTCTCGAATCCTGCCGCGTCGGCGAACATTCCGCCGACGAAATGCGGGATGCTGCCAATGCCCAGCGCTTCGATCAACGAACGCGGCTCGGCCTTCAGGTGATCGATCAGTTGCTCGATGGTTTCGAATTCACTGTCGGACCGGACCGCCCACAGGGGGCTGCCGCCGCCGGTGAACCCGAGCGAGCGGAAATCGTCCAACCCGAAATCGCCCAGTTTCATTGCCATGGCGATCAGCGCCTGATGATGCCAGTGGATGATCGTATGTCCGTCGGCCTTGCCCCGGCGCATCTGTTGCACCGCATTGGCACCCGCACCCCCATCGGCATTGACGATGACCATGGGTTGCGACAGCCAGTCGTTTTCCTTGATTTTCTCGGCAATCAACCGGGCGACGACATCGGTGCGCCCGCCGGGTTTGAACGGCACGATCACGCGGATCGGCTCACTGGGAAAACCCTCGGCCTGTGCGTGACCGGTCGGATTTGGTCCAACCGATCCAATCAGGGTGGCGGCCACAGCAAGGGACACACCTCCTGCCAACATCTTAATTCGACGCATCATCGCAAAATCTCCTCCCGGTATTTGCTTTAATGGTCCAACCAATATGGCACAGTGTCGCATCTGTCCAGACCAATTCGGTTGGACCAATCCGTCGATGCGTCGTGCTCCGTGCCCTCTACCGTTATGAACGGCGTGCGCCCATCGCGGCCAGCTTTTCGTCCGAAAGGTAGCCATATCGGTTCATTTGTACCGGCCCGTCCGCCACGGCATCGTATCGGCGCATCACATCGTCCAGCGGTCCGTATCCATGCGCCATTGCCCAGACACCGGGCGCCTCGATTCGCGCTGCCGCCATTTTGGCCGCCAGATCGGTCGATGCTGCCGGGTGCGCTTCGTCAGGTCCGGGATACAGGATCGCGGCCGGATCGCGGGGTGTGGCGGGTGACAACGCCATGATCCGGCTTAGCGCCAGCGCGACCTGAGCCGGGGCGAAATCGGCGCGGGTGGTCAGGGCTTTCAGAAAATCCGCCTCGATCAGTGGCCAGTGCATTGTGTACATCTTGATGCCCAGCCCGTCGCAATGGGGGGCCAGCGCTGCCAGATCGGCACCCGTTCCGGTCGACAGGGGCGGCGGGAAGCCGGGCAGGAACAGTTTGCACTCGCCCTTGGATGCCTCGTCCACCATGGCCCGAAGGGCGGCGGCGAAATCGGTCACCACGGCACGGCGCAGGGCTATCATCTGCTCCAGTGCGGGATAGGCGGCAAACAGGCTGTCACGGAACCCGTCGAACCCGTCTAGCGCGATCTTTTTATGGCGGGCAGCACCATTGCCGAGTTCGGCCAGAAACCCGCGCACCCCGGCGGCGATACCCTCCATGTCGAATCCCGCTGCCCGGGCGATGGGCGCCACATGGGGCGAGAAATCGAAGAACAGCGCGTCGAAATGGTAACAGGGGTATTCCGGCCAGTCGAATTTCAGCCCATCCACCTGCGGATAATTGCGCCACAAATCCTGTGTCAGCGCCCGCAGATAGGCCCGCAGATCGGGCGCGGCAAGCGAGGCATTGTTGTCGACCCTCGGCCGCAACACCCGGCCATCTGGCAACAACGGCTCGTCCCCCGGCAGCGGCCCCCCGAACGTCACGCGGATACAGGGCGGCATGGCGGCCTGCACCTGCAACCAGGTCTCGACCCCCCGATCCCTTGCCGCGTCGAGAAACCGGCCCACGGTCGCGCCCTCGGCCCTGGTCAGTTCCGTCGCGTCGGGCGGGCGATACCGCAGCCCGTCATACAGGCCCACGTCGGGCACAAAGCTGGGCGCGGCAGTCATCCACAATTCGCGCCGTCCCCACAGCGCCCGGTCCAGCAGCCGTTTCTTGCCCAGCCCCGCATCGCCCGGCGGTTCACGGTCGCCAACCCCCTCGGGTGCCAGTGCCGCGACATAGGGCGATGTGGTGATCGACGTCGCCCGCGCCAGTCCGGCGATATTGTCAAGAACCCGGTCGATCCCTTCGGACTGGGGGTATTCGGGCATGACGGTAATTCCCAAGGGATGGATCATCCGGCGGTCTCCTGCAGGTCGATACCGATACCCGGGGCCATGCCGTGCAGATCCACTTGTCCGTTCTTCGGGCGGGGAAGGGCGTGGCGCGACAGGGTATCGAACATCGGGGTTTCGTCGAACTGCATCTCGAGCAGATCGCAATTTCCCAGCGCGGCACAAAGCTGCATGGAATGAGCATGGCACACCGGGCCGCTGGGGTTGTGGGGCGAAAACGCGATACCGGCATCGGCAAAACTGGCGGCAATGCGCAGCATCTCGTCCGGTCCGCCGGCGTATTTCACATCGGGCATCATCACGTCATAGGCCCCCGCCGCCACCCAAGGCGCGAACCCTTGTTCAAGTATCGCGGTTTCCAGCCCGGCAAGGCGCATGCCTTTGGCGTTGGCGCGACGGCGCAGCGCCGTAATCTCGGTTATGGTTTCGGGGGTTTCCACCATCGGGCATTCGATCCAATACAGAGCCAGCGCCGCGCAGGCTTCAATCAGATCGTCCGCGCCCGTCGCATCAAACCGCCAGTGACAATCGACCATCAGCCGGGCATCGCCCAGCGCATCGCGGATCGCTGCAACACGGGCCAGTCCGATCTCCATGGCGACGCGCATCGCGGCGCGGTCCTGCGTGGGCGAAACCTCATCGAAAGGGGCGATCTTGAACGCTGTGTGCCCGGCGGCCAAAGCATCACGCGCACTGGACGCCATGCCCTTTGGCGACCGGTCGCGGGTGCGGCGGTTGAAGTTGGCATAAAGTCCAATACCGACGGTTTTCGTCCCGCCAAGATGATCCGCCAGCGATTGACCGGCCCGCCGCGCCGCCAGATCACGCGCGGCCTGCATCAGCGACGACGACAGCGCCGCCTGTGCCAGCGTGGCAAAGGGCAGGGTCGCCTGAAACCCGTCGGGAATGGCGCGCAGGCCCGGCAACATCGCCTCGGCCAGCGCGATCACCTGTGCCTCTTGCCCGGCCAGCGTCGCCTCGCCCCAGCCGGTATGGCCATCCATGTCGGTCAGTTCGGTGAACAGCCATGTCGTGACTGGGGTTACCTGAACGGGAAACAGCCGGGCCGAACGCAAGGCGATCATACGGACGGGCCCAGACGGCTGATCACCTCATCCCCGTCACCATTGCGTTCGGCGGCGGTCGTATCGCCGGAACAGATCCGCAATGCCAATGCCACCAGTTCAGGCAACAGGTCGGCGCGGGTGCGCGCGCCGGTGAATCCGGGTGAGGCGTCGAAATCGATCTGACCGGGCAGGTGCGCGGCGGTTGCCGGATTGCCGGTCAGCTTGATCGTCGGAGCCAGCGCGCTGGCATAGGGGTTGCCCTGACCGGTGGTGAAAATCACAAGCTGCGCCCCTCCGGCAACCATCGAAGTGATCGATTCCGGCGACAGCGTTGGCGTATCCATGGCATACAGGCCGGGGCCGGGGATCGGTTCGCCCTCGGCCAATGCGCCGGAAATCGGTGAAGTGCCGCCCTTTGAAATCGCACCCAGCGATTTTTCCTCAAGCGTGGTGATGCCGCCGCTATGGTTCTGCGGCCCCGGATTGCCGATCAGCAGATTGTGCCCGGCCTGTGCGGCTATGGCATGGCGCGCGGCCACCAGCGTCAGCAGGCGTTCGGCCATGGCGGGCATGGTACAGCGGGCGGCCAACCCCGTCTCGCAGCCCAGCCATTCCAGCGTTTCCGAGAATACCGCCGCACCGCCTGCGGCAATCACATGGTCGGCGAAATCTCCGGTCAACGGATTGGCGACGATGCCCGATGACGCGTCCGAATGGCCACACTCCATGGCGACCAACAGATCGGACAGCGGGCAGGGCGCGCGGGCGGTGCGGGCCAGATCGCCCTGCATGTCCTGCCCGGCCTTGATCGCGGCGGCGGTCATTGCGGTGCCGTCCTCATCCCATGATTGCAGGGAAAACACGGCCACCGGGCGGCCGGCATTGCGCACTGCCTCGCCGAATATCGCGCCAAGCCCGTCATCAGGGGCAAGCACCAGCACCGCGCCCGCATTCGGATGGCTGGCAAGCGCGCATAACATCTGGCGATGAAAGACACGGTCCGGCCCCACATGCCCCCGGCCATAGGGTGATGCGATCAGCACTGACCCGGGCAGCGCCGCCGCCACCCGCCGCGCCCCCGGCCCATTCAGCCCGCAGACCGACAGCACGACAAGATGATTGCGGGTGCCGGGGCGACCAGTGGTGCGGGGAAACCCCTGAAACGTCATGCCAGCACTCCGGCCAGATTGTGCAGATGCACATGATCCCCCGGCGCGATGTCGCAGGTCGCATGGCCGATCACCGCGCCGTATTTGACCACCGGTGCCCCGCTGGCATGGGCGATCAGCGCCATCTTGTGGCCCAAGGCAATGTCGCAGTGCAGCGCGGGCGCAACGAGACCCGCCAGCACCGGAACCGCCCCCGCCGCATGGTCACGCAGCAGGCAGATCACCGTGTCGTCGGGATGCAGGAGAATTGCGCTGGGCGTCATAGCTGCACCTCGGTGTGATCGTGCAGCAACTCGCCCATCCCGCCGACGTCGGGCGTGAAGCCCAGTCCCGGTGCGTCGGCAAGCGGGAATAGTCCCTGTTCCAGCATCAGACCCCCGCCGTGCCCCGAAAAATGGTCAAGCAGCGGGTTTTCCGAACTGTCCACCTCAAGCAATCCGTCGCCGCCCACCGCCGCCAGCAGATGCGCCGAAGCGACAAGCCCGACACCTCCGCCAAGGAAATGTGGGCAATACCTGCGCCCGGACGCAAGCGCGTTGCGGGCAATGTCGCGCGTCGTGCTCAGCCCGCCCCATTTGCAGATGTCGGGCTGAATAACGTGCAGCGCGCCCCTGGCGATCACTTCGGCAAAGGCGCTGTCTCCGGTGACGTTTTCGCCCCCGGCCAATGGCATCTCAGCCGCTTTGGCCAGCCTTGCCCAGTCGGCGGCGGGGGCGTCAACCGGCAGCGGTTCCTCCATCCAGTCAATGCCAAGCGGCGCCAGACGGGCGCATTGGGTCAGGGCGCGGTCGATATCCCAGGACTGGTTCGCATCCAGCATCAGACGGTCGCCGGGGTGCAATGCGGCCGCGGTCGCCTCGGCGGCGGGCAGGCCCTCGTCTGGGCCAAAGCCGATGCGCTGTTTGAACCGGGTAAAGCCCAGCGCGCGCATCCTCTCGACCTGAGCGGGCGCCTTGTCAGGGCTGATGCCGCTGGCATAGGCGGGCAGCTCTCGCACCTTGCCACCCAGATGCACGGCCAGCGGCACACCAGCGCGCCGCGCGGCCAGATCGTTCAGCGCAATGTCAAACCCACAGGCGACCTGCGCGACAGGGCCGGGTTCACCTGATTGGATGGCAAGCCGGTGCAGCCGGGCGATAATCTGGCGGAACGGATGATCGGTGTCCGCCGTCATTCCGTTCAGCGCGATCGCGGCAACCCTTGCGGCAAGGCGGGCCCGGTGCAGATCGCCGTCGGGTGGAAAATTACACCAGATTTCACCCCAGCCCGCCGCGCCATCGTCATCCTCGATCCGCACCAGCAGCGCCGGGCGGTGGGTCATCGGGCCCATGACGGTGGCGATCGGCTGTGCCAGTTCATGGCGGAAGTGGTAGATATTCAGACGTTTCAAGGCTGCGGTCATTGCGTATCCAGACGGTTCATTGATGGGTCGAGCGGCCAGATATGAGTGCCGGTAGGAGCAGTTTCCCGCGCCCAGGCGGCCAGAATGTCTTTGCGCTGTCGCCGTGCCAGCATCTTGTCACGGACCGCGCCCGCATCCCAGTCGCGGGTGATCAGCGCGGTCAGATCGGTCAGGGTGTCAGCATGGGCGGGATCACCTGCCAGATTGATCATCTCCTGCGGATCGTTGGCAAGATCGTACAAAAGCGGTTCTTCTTCTCCCGATACGATCAGTTTCCAACTGCCCCGCCGCACCATCCGCCGTTGAACCGCCCGCCCGCCGGTCCAGACCGGAACCGCATCGGTGCAATATTCCGAGAACACGGTATCGTCCCAGCCCTGCGCTGCGCCAGTCAGCAGCGGCCAGAAACTCCGTCCGTCCGCCTGTGGCAGCAGGTCGGCGCCCATCGCTTCGAGCATCGTCTGGGACAGATCGATCAGGCTGACCACCCGGTCACAGACCTCGCCCATGGGCAGGGTGCCGGGCAGGGACAGGATAACCGGCACTTTCGCGCTTTCGTCATAGAACGTGTGCTTCCACCAGACGCCGCGTTCGCCCACATGATCGCCGTGATCCGAGGCATAGACGATCAGCGTGTCGTCGCGCAGCCCCAGCGTATCCAGCCGATCAAGTATCTGCCCGATCATTTCATCCAGCACCGCCACCAGCCCCCAGTATGCAGCGCGGGCAAGGCGGGACTTGCGCTCGGGCACGTTGTCGACCCCGCGATTAGCGCGCCACCATGTCAGCCAGGTGTCATCCTGCCCGGGCGGGATTTCGGGCGGCGGAAGGCTGTGAAGATACCGGTCGATCCACTTTTGTGCCGCAACATAGGGCGCATGGGGCAGCATGAAACCGACCGTCAGACAGAACGGATCGCCTGTCTCGGCAATCCGGTCCAGTGCGGCAAGCGCTGCGGTGGTCACGTCGCGGTCCTTGACCTCATAGGCCGATTGCCCCGCGCCGCAGGCGATCAGGCCTTTCGGTGTGGGGTCGTTGGCCCCGTCCAGCGGGCCCATGTCATGCCATGTGCTGCCGGGGAAGTTTGGCGAATGATCGCCCACTTCGCGCCATGCGTAGCCGCGCATCTGGTCGGGCCCAACCGAGTGCATGCGCCCGATCAGGCCGGGTTTGTACCCCGCCGCGCCCAGCGCGTGCAGCCATGTGGGCCGCTCTGACGCAAGCACATCGTCGTTGGTCCAGCAGTCCTGCGACGAGGGATGACAGGCGGTCAGCATCGACATGCGCGAGGGCACGCAGATTGGCGAGGGGCAATAGGCGTTGGTCATCCGCACCCCCCGCGCTGCCAACCCGTCAAGCGCGGGTGTCTGGGCATGGGCGTCGCCCGCACAGCCCATGACGCGGGCGGCGTGCTGATCGGAAAACAGGAACAAGAGGTTCTTCGCAGGCATCATTCATTCTCCTGTACTGCTTCTTTGGATCCGCGTTCACGCGAACGGCCAGAGGGTTCGATGGGTTCAAGGGGTGGCAGGTGGATGGCCGCAACGCAGTGGGTTGTTCATTTCGCGGCCTTCGACTTGCGACGCCGTTCAGCGATGAGGGGCCAGACCAGCAGGATTACCGCCATGACCGTGAACAGCAGCGGGAAGGGCCGGGTGAGGATGGGCGAATAATCTCCGCCGGTCATCATCAGCCCCGAGCGGAGCTTTTCTTCGCCCAAGGGCGCAAGGACGAAGCCGATCACGAAAGGGCCCAAGGGGATGCGCGCCTTCTCCATCAAAAAGCCAAGCACACCGAACACCAGCATCACCCAGACGTCGAACATGGTGTTGTTCAACGCATAGCTGCCGATGACGCAGAACATCATCACCACCGGCAATACGAACGCTTTCGGCAAATAGATCAGCCCGGCAATGTGTTTCACGGTCGAGGTCATCAGGATGAACATCAGGATATTCGCGAGCAGTGCCGCGGCGATCATGCCCCACACAATGTCGTTGTTGGTCAGAAACAGGGTTGGTCCCGGCTGGATCGAATGGATGGTCAGTGCGCCGATCAGAATGGCGTCAATCACGCTGCCGGGGATGCCCATGGCAATCAGCGGAATCAGCGCACCGCCTACTGTGGCATTGTTCGCCGCTTCCGATGCTATGATGCCTTCTTCGGACCCATGGCCAAATTCTTCGGGCCTGTCGCTGACGTTTTTGGCCACGGTATAGGCGACGACCGATCCGATGCTGGCGCCGATCCCGGGCAGGATACCGATCCATGTTCCGATAAACGACGACCGCAGCAAGTTGCCCGCGCTGCGTTTCAGATCGCTCAGGGACATCAGGATGCCCGATGTATTCATCTTGTTACGCTCGGGCATGTCGGCGCGATCCATGCAATCCTTGATCACCTGCGACACGGCGAAGGTGCCGATCAGCACCGGCAAAAGCTGCAATCCGCCGTTCAGTTGATAGAACCCCATGGTCATCCGGGGCATCCCCGACGACGGATCAACCCCCGGCATCGACACCAACATCCCCAGCAGGCCAGAGATCAGCCCCTTGACCAATGATCCCTCGGAGACCGAGGCGATCAATACCATCGCCATCATGATCAGCGTGAAATACTCGAACGGGCCGAACCGTGTTGCCAGAATTGACAGGGGCTGTGTGATCGTCAGCAGCACGACCCAGGACACCAGCCCGCCGACAAAGGATGCGGTTATCCCAAGCCCCAGCGCGCGCCCCGGCTTGCCCGCCCGCGCCATGGGGTATCCGTCGAGTGTGGTCATCACGGACGCGGGCGTGCCCGGCATCCGCATCAGCGTGGCAGTGATCAGCCCGCCCGATATCGCGCCGACATACATGGCGATCAGCAGAACCACCGCATCGAATGGATCCATATAGAACGTTAGCGGCAGCGTCAGCGCGATCAGCATCGCGCCCGACAGCCCCGGAATCGCCCCCACGACAATGCCCAACGCCGTGCCGATGAACAGCATGAAAAACGTCCATGGCTCAAAGATATGGCCGATGGCGCCGAAAAGTGCCGGAAGATCCAAAGTGCCCCCTTAGACCGGAAGGTCGACGACGAAGATTTCGGTAAAGACGTATTGCGCACCAAAGGCGGTGATCGCCGCGAGTATCAGGGCGGGCAGGATGCGGCGGCGCGAAAACCCTTCCATCCCCAGAATCAACAGCAGCAGATAGACAAAGGTGATGATCCCGAACCCCGCCAGTTTCAGCTGCAGCGCGGCAACATAGGCCAGGGTCAGCCCCATCACGACAACGCCGCCCATCGGGTTGCCGCCCGAAAACTCTTCCCGCATTGCGGCGCCCGCATCGATACCGCGCAGCGACAGGGCGGCCCGCAGGATCACGGTAACGCAACACAGGATCACGATGACCGAGGTCCATATGGGCACCGGGCCAGAACCCAGAGGCTCGAACCGCCCGGGGGGCAGGGCCAGCGCCTGAACCAGAAAGACACCACAGATCAGGGTGATCAGGGTGGACACACCGATTTCGGTGAACGGACGACGTTCCATGGATACCCCGGAATGACAGGTTGGCACGCCCCGTTGCGGGACGCGCCTGAGTGGTCAGTTCTGGGCAGCCAGCTTTGCCACCGGCTCGATTGCGCTCCAGGTCGCGTCCAGATCGGCCTGCAGCGCGTCACCGGTCAGAAAGGATTCCGAGAACCCCTTGTCGGCCAGGAATTTCTGATACCGCTCCGTCTTGATCGCTGCGCCGACGGCGTTTGCAAAACCATCGACAGCCTCTTGTGGCGTGTCCTTGGGCGCAAAAATCCAGTTCTTGATGCAGAACGTCATGTCGAACCCTTCTTCCGTCACCGTCGGAATGTCCGGCAGGCCCTCAAACCGTTCGGGTCCGGTATAGGCGAGCGGTTTGATCTGGCTTTCAGGATTGTCCGTTCCATCGGGCAGCAGGGTAAAGTTGATCACCTCGGCGCCTGACAGCACGGTCAGATTGGTCTGTGCTCCGGTCAGGGCGGTAAAGTTCGCCGTACCGCCGCCGACCTGTGCAAAGCGGAACTTTGCACCGGGCAGTGTTTCCTGCAACATCACCCCGGCCAGATGGTTGATCGCACCGATATTCACCCCCATGATCAGGGTATCAGGCTCGGCCTTGGCCTTTTCCAAAAGCTGACCGACGCTGTCGATCCCGCTGTCTTTTCGGACCATTGGTAAAAGGCAGAATTCACCCGTTGCAGCGACCGGTTTGAAATCACGCCAGCTGAAGTCCAGTGCACCGGTGCCTTCGCCGCCCATCAGGGCAATGTGGATGATAACAAAGTTATATCCGTCGGGATCGCTTTCCATCACCTGCCGTGCGCCGATGGAATAATGGCCGCCGACATTGACCACAGTCACAGGTTGGCTCAGCGCATCGGCGTCCTCGATCGATGCCTGAAGGACGCGGGCAACCTGATCCGAAGTGCCTCCGGCGCCGAACGGCACGATCAGCCTGACGGGTTTTTCCGGCCACTCAGCCAGTGCGACACCCGTCGTTGCCAGCAAGGCAGCGGTGGCCAGTCCCAATAGTTTTCTCATTTGATCCTCCCCGATCAGCATAAGCAATAGATTATTTTATATAACCTTATTCACGCTTAACATTATGAAGGTGCATTTAATAAATCAACCGGTTTTAGCCGCCCGGGCGAAACAGGCGGACCACGACAGCCTTGGCGCGACATCCGGTTGAGACCAGCGGATCGACGGCCGGCTGCATGGCTGGCGCTGGCGGAATCGGGATATCGGCACGTCGACGGTGGATCAGTGTTCGGCGAACGCCGTGCGACCTTTCAATGTCCACTCGAAAGGTCGATCTGCTTGATCGCCTGCGGATGGTCCGTGAAGGGGATACCCCGCGCTAACTTCTCTGTTTTGCCCGGCGTTCGCGCCAAAGTGTGAACAGCCCTGCGGCCACCACCATGGACACGCCCAACCCCACGGCAGGGCGCAGATCTTCGCCCAGCACCAGAATGCCCAGCAGTGTCGCGAAAACCAGATGCAGATAGGCGAAGGGCTGCACCGCACTGGCCTCGGCCACCTCATAGACCTTGATCAACAGGAAATGCCCGAGGGCACCCAGCACACAGAGCGCGGCCATCACCACCTGATCGCCCGGTGTCATCGGCTCCCAATACCACAGACCGATCGGGGTGATTGCCAAGGCCCCGATGACGCCGGACCAGAAAAAACTGGTCGCTGCGGTGTCGCCCCGGGCCACATACCGGGTCAGCAGGGAATAGAGCGCAAACATAAATCCCGCCGCCAAAGGGATCAAACCGGCAGGGGTGAACAGCGCGCTGCCCGGTTGCAGGATGACAAGAATTCCCGAAAATCCCGCCCCGATTGCCGCCCAGCGTCGCCAGCCGACACGTTCACCCAGAACCGGGCCGGACAGCGCCGCGATCAGCAGCGGGCAGGCGGCAAAAATCGCATGGGATTCCACCAGCCCCAGTTGCACAAAGGCGACAACCATCACGCAGATCTCGGCAGGCAGCAACAAGCCGCGCAGCAATTGAACCCATGGGTGACGCGACCGGGCGGCGGCAGCCAGCCCGCCTGCCCGACGGGTGGCGATGGTGACGGCGAAAATTCCGAAGAACCAGTATCGCAGCATCACCACGACATAGACGTTGTAATTCGCCGCCAGATGCCGCGACAGAAGATCCTGCAAAGCAAAAATCACCGTCGTGCAGATCATCAGCGTGATGCCCAGCTTTGTATCGTTCTTCATCACAGGGCGGGGTCTTTCCGGCAGCGGGTCATATGTCTTTTGCGTCCATAACCTGCGACACGCTCAACCGTGAAACCGGCGTCACTCAGGGCGCGGCGGACGGCCCCGGCGGCGGTATAGGTGGCGGCAGTGCCATCCGGCGCAGTATGGCGGGCGACTTCGGCCAGCAGATCGGGCGACCAGAGTTCGGGGTTCCTGGCCGGAGAAAAGCCGTCAAGGAACCATGCGTCTGCCTGATCCGGCCATTTTGGCAAGCTGTCGCGTGCATCTCCCGGGATCAGGTGAAACTCAAGATCCGGCAAGGTGATGCGGCCCGGGCCGTTTTCCCACAGGGGCGTCAGTTCGCGCGACAGGTCGGCCAGTTCGGGAAACGCCAGATGGGCACGCTGCATGGCCTCGGCGGGCAGGGGAAACGCCTCGAAGGTGGAAAAGCGCAGGCGCCCGCCGATCCCCGCAGCGCGCCACAAATGCAACGTCGCCAGCAGGTTCAGCCCTGTCCCGAAGCCCAGTTCCGCAATATGGAATCCGGGTGCGAACCGCTCGGGCAACCCGTTGCCCTCCAGAAACACATGCCGCGTTTCGGCCAAGCCGTCGTCAAGCGAGAAATACGGGTCGTCAAAACGCAACGACACCGGCAGGTTGCCGGCACGCCATTCGATCGGGTGGGACTGGTTCGCATCCATGGGGTGGTCTATGCCGCATCTGTCGGGAATTGCGGCGGACAATGGGCAAGGGACGCGGGAATGGCAACGGTCGACGTGACAGTGCGCGGTGCCGGAATATTCGGCCTCTCCATCGCCTGGGCCTGTGTGCAGGCGGGTGCGCGGGTGCGGGTGATCGATCCGGGCGGCGTGGCGGCCGGGGCATCGGGCGGAATCGTCGGCGCACTTGCGCCCCACACGCCCGAACGCTGGAACGTCAAGAAGGCGGTTCAATTCGAAAGCCTGATCGTCGCCGAACGGTTCTGGGCCGGGATTGATGAGGTGTCCGGGCTGGCATCGGGGTATGGGCGCACCGGACGATTGCAGCCCGTGGCCGATGACCGGGCACTGGAATTTGCGTATGAGCGAACGGAGGCAGCGGCGGTGCTGTGGCAGGGGCTGGCCGAGTGGCGTGTGGTGCCTGCAACCGGCGCCCCGTGGGAGCCGCCATCGCCCAGCGGATATCTGATCCACGATACACTAAGCGCCCGTATTCACCCCCGGCAGGCCTGCTTGTCACTGGCGGCCGCTTTGCGGGTCAAGGGTTGCGAAATCACCGCAACGGGTGACGATCAGGGGGCGGTCGTCTGGGCCACTGGCGTGGCGGGATTGCTGGACAGCGGGGCGGGGAACGGCGTCAAGGGGCAGGCCGTGCTGTTGCGATTGGCGATGCCCGATGCGCCGCAACTCTTTGCCGATGCGCTGCATGTGGTGCCCCATGGGGATGGCACGGTCGCGATCGGATCAACCAGTGAGCGTTATTTTGACGATCCCACTGCCACCGACGGTCAACTTGACGATGTGCTTACCCGTGCCCGGGCGGCGGTGCCCGCTTTGCGCGATGCGCCGGTGATCGCGCGCTGGGCCGGGGTGCGCCCCCGCGCCGCCAGTCGCGCGCCGGTTCTGGGGCCATGGCCGGGGCGGGACGGGCATTTCATGGCCAATGGCGGTTTCAAGATCGGCTTTGGCATGGCGCCCGGAGTGGCGTCGATGATGGCCGGTCTGGTGCTGCACGGACGCGATGAAATCCCCGAGGATTTTCGGTTTTACTTGCCCGGGACGTCCAAGGGGTAACTGAAGTCATCTGATTGCCTGACAGGTTGGCGTCAGCTCAAGCGGACCGGGCATAAGCTCGGCCCCGCTAAGTTTGTCAGTCCCGCCCATAGAACAGCGATACAGTGTGTTCTGCCTCGGCGAAGAACAGCCAGCGTGTGATCAGAACGCCCGTCACATGGCACAGAACCGCCAGCGCTGCCAGAAGATGGTGAAACGGCAACAGCAACAACGCAACGGGCACCGCAAATGCGAGCGCAAGCGCGATCGATCTGAGCTTGACCGAGTGTTTGCGCGCGACGACGAAAACCATTTCCTTGGTCAGATAATTGTCACTTGTATGCGGCCCCTCGAACAGGCGAACCTTGCCGAATTGCCCCAATCCCGTCGCCGTGCCTGCGGTGCTGCCTGTGGCGGCAAACCGGGAATCGCCGAACTTCCACGCAAAGAATTGCGCGATGCCGGTCAGCACCAGAAACAGGATCGCGGCGGGCACCTCGCCGGACAAAAGCGCACCGCCTGACAGCGAATAGGCGACGAACATCACGCTGGTTGACCAGTGGCTCCAGCGCGGCACGGTGCGGATCGATGCATAGATCATCGAAGTCACATAAACCGTCGCCATGCAGGCCAGCGCTCCGAGCCACCCCAGAGGTGCCAGACGGATTCCGAACAGCACCAGAAACGCCGCGAAAATCCCCATCAATCCCAGTGTGCCGACCGACGCCCAGCCTTCACGGCTCAGCCAGCTTGTGCGCCACTGCGTGAAAGCCTTGAGCGCGCGCTCCGGGTGGCCAAGGTGGAAGGTCGAAAAGATCAACCCACCGACGGCCAGGGCAAAGGCGATGAAAAAGAACCAAAACGCACTCCAGCCTGTAACCTCCGGAAACCCAAGCCCCAGAAACGCCAGAAGTCCGAAGCCCATACCCGACAGGGTGGTAAAGGCGATGATAGAAGCAGCGGGATGCATCAGACTTTCTCCAGCGCACGGTCGAGCCAGCCCAGAAATCCGCCCTGGGCGGTGGTCACAGGCTCAAGAAAGGGGGCCAAGACGTCGATGTCCTGATCCTTGGGACGGGGCGGCAGATATTTGTTGACCGGTTTGGTTCCCTGTTCGGGCATCAGATCAAAACCGCCCCGTTCGGCCACCAATTTGCTGACGTCGGAATCGGGGTCGCCAAGATCGCCGAAATGTCGTGCCCCCGAGGGGCAGGTGCGGACACAGACGGGCACCCGGTCTACTTCGGGCAGGTTTTCATTGTAGATCCGGTCGACGCAGAGGGTGCATTTTTTCATCACCTTCTCGACCGGGTCCATTTCCCGCGCGCCATAAGGGCAGGCCCAGGCGCACAAACCGCAGCCGATGCAATCTTTTTCGTTGACCAGAACGATCCCGTCTTCCACCCGCTTGTAACTGGCACCGGTCGGGCAGACGGTCACACAGGGGGCGTCTTCGCAGTGCAGGCAGGATTTCGGGAAATGTACGGTCTGTGCCGGGGCGGCTTCGGGTTTCACCTCGAAAGAATGGATGCGGTTCAGGAAGGCCCCGACAGGATTGGCACCATAGGCGTCCTTGTCGGCCAAAGGCGCGCTTTCATTCTCGGTATTCCATCCTTTGCAGGAGGTCACGCAGGCATGGCAACCGACACAGGTGTCCAGATCGATCACCAGCCCCAGTTTGCGTTGGGTCGTTTCAGGCAGCGTGGTCATACCGGCTCTCCCAGCTTTTAGTGATCAAGATACCCGCGCCGGAAGCACGAGGTTTCAACGAAAATTTGCATCCCGCCTTTGATGTCCGGCTCATGAGCCCACCTTCTGGCGAACATTGGCCGGTCCGCGTCCGACCGGTGAAACCTGTTCGCCGGTGTCGGGATAGCTGCGCGCAGGCGTGCGCACCTTTTCAATCTTCACCCGCAGATCGAACCAGGCCGCCTGCCCGGTCACCGGATCCGAGTTTGCATAGCGCAACCCGTCGCCCTTTGCGGGCAGCAGTTCGTGAATGATATGGTTCAGCAGAAAGCCTTTTTTCGCCTCGGGCGCGTCCTTGTCCAGTGCCCAGGCACCGGCGCGTTTGCCGATGGCGTTCCAGGTCCAGATCGTGTTTTCGTTCAGCGCCGCCATATGCGCCACGGGAACGGTAATCTCACCGTGGATCGATGAGACGCGCGCCCAATCGCCATCGCTGAACCCGTTTGCCTCCCAGATCTTGGTCGGGACATACATCGGGTTGTGCCCATGGATCTGGCGCAGCCAGGCGTTCTGCGACCCCCAGGAGTGATACATCGCCATCGGTCGCTGGGTCAGGGCGTGGATCGGGTATTCGACCGGGTCGGCATGGCCGTCTTCCAGTGGCGGATACCAGACCGGCAGCGGATCGAGAGTCAGCTTGATCCGTTCGCGCAGGTGCTCGGGGGGCTGACGGGTGCCATGGCCTTCGGCAGCCAGTTGGAACCGGCGCATGGGTTCAGACCAAAGCGTGAAGATATAAGGCGTTGGTTTGTCGAACAGGCCGATGTCGACGGCCCAATTCTGATAGGCCATGTTCCACGGTTTATAGAACAGCGCGTCGTCCGGGATATGGCTGCTCCAGAACCCGCCGTTCTGGATATAGGCGTCGATCTGACCCTCGTTCGGCGCACCGCGTCCTTCGGACAGCCCGGTTTCGCCAATCCGCCAGCCCGCAAGCGGCCCGATCCCGGGGCGGCGTTCGTGGCTGACGATATAGTCGGCGTAATCGGCAAATTTCTGCGATCCGTCCTCGTTCACGAAACCCGGAAGGTTCAGCCGCGCACCCAGATCGACCAGCGCCGACTGGAAGCCTTTGACGTTGCGGTCAGGCTCGACCACGGGCCAGCGGATCGCGTCGGCCACGGCGTCGGCCTCGCTGATCGGGCGGTCAAGCAGTGAGATACAGTCGTGACGTTCAAGATAGGTCGTGTCGGGCAGGATCAGGTCGGAATAAGCGACCATTTCCGAACTGTAGGCATCTGAATAGATGATATGCGGGATGACATATTCGCCGCTTTCATCCTTGTCGGTCAGCATTTTCATGACGCCGGATGTGTTCATCGACGAATTCCACGCCATGTTCGCCATATACATGAACAGCGTGTCGATCTTGTAGGGATCGCCGGCATGGGCGTTGGAAATCACCATATGCATCATGCCGTGCGACGACATGGGATTGTCCCATGAAAACGCCTTGTCGATGCGCGCCGGTTCGCCCTCGGGGGTCAGGCACAGATCGTCCGGACCATGGGTGAACCCCAGATGCGGCCCGTCCAGCGGTTTGCCCGGCGTGACGTTGTAATGCGGTTTCGGGTGCGCGGTGGCGGGTTTCGGATAGGGCGGTTTGAACCGCATGCCACCGGGGGTTTCGACGCTGCCCAGCAGGATCTGCAAAAGATGCAGCGAACGGCAGGTCTGAAATCCGTTCGAGTGGGCGGAAATTCCGCGCATCGCGTGGAACGACACCGGGCGGCCAATCATTTTCTCATGCTTGGTGCCACGGAAGTCGGTCCAGGGCTGATCAATCTCGATGGCTTCGTCAAAAGCGACGCGGGCCAGCTCGGCGGCGATCCGGTGAATCCGGTTGGCGGGCAGACCGATCCGGTCGGCGACAGCCTCGGGGGTATAGGTGTCGGTCAGGTATTTGTCGGCGATATGCTGAAACACGGTGCGGTGGCTGATACCGGCGCGGCGCAGTGTTCCGGCCAGATCGGGTTGCACCCCGGGCTGGTCAAAAGCAGCGGGCTTGCCGGTCACCCGGTCGATCACCATATCCTTGCCGTCGTCGGTTTTCAGAAGCAGGCCGAATTCCGGGCTTTTCGGGTCTTCGTTGACCAGCACCGGCGAGTTGGTGAACTGCGCCAGATAGGACAGATCGACCTTGCCCGCCTTCAGCAGGCAGTGAATCAGCGACAGGATGAACAATCCATCGGTGCCCGGCGTGATCCCCACCCATTCATCGGCAATGGCGTTATAGCCGCTGCGGATCGGGTTGACCCCGATCACCTTGGCGCCGCGCGCCTTCAGTTTGCCCAGACCCATCTTGATCGGGTTGGAATCGTGATCCTCGGCCACGCCAAACAGCATGAACAGTTTGGTGCGGTCCCAGTCGGGCTGGCCGAACTCCCAGAATGCGCCGCCCATGGTATAGATGCCCGCCGCCGCCATGTTGACGGAACAGAACCCCCCGTGTGCGGCATAGTTTGGCGTGCCAAACGCCTGCGCCCACCATGACGTAAAGCTTTGCGATTGGTCGCGTCCGGTGAAAAACGCCAGTTTCTCGGGCGCGGTCTCACGGATCGGCTTCAGCCATTTGACCGCGATGTCATAGGCTTCGTCCCATGAAATTTCTTCGAACTTGCCCGAACCACGTTCGCCCACCCGTTTCATCGGGGCGCGCAGGCGGGCGGGTGACAGGTGCTGCATGATCCCGGCGGCACCCTTGGCACAGAGCACACCCTTGTTCACCGGATGGTCGCGGTTGCCCTCGATATAGGCAACCTGGCCCTTTTTCATATGCACGTTGATGCCACAGCGGCAGGCGCACATATAACAGGTGGTCTTGCGCACCTCATCGGACACCTTGGGCGAGGTGTCGATTTCGGGTTGGGTATGGTGTGTCATGGGTGGGATGCCTTCCTGTGCCGCGCCAAGCGGATCATGTCAGCGCCGTGCGCGCAAGGGCCAGTCCGGCCAGCCCCATCAGAAGCGACAGGCAAAACGGGCGATACCATGGTTCGAACCGTGGGGTGAAGAGAAGCTTTCCGCCAATGACACCCAGCGCGGCGGCAGGTGCCAGAAACAGACCGCGCGCCACCGTCCGTCCATCCATGGCACCGAACCACAGCAGGGTGGCCAGTGTCGTGACGGTCGAAAACAGCAGGAACACCACCAGCGACGCACGCATTTGACGCGCCGGACTGTCCGAGGCCAGAACATAAAGCGCGACAACCATTCCGCCGACCGATGCAATTCCTGTGGCGATCCCGGCCAGCAGACCCGCGCCATAAAGCCCCGGCTTTGTGGCCAGAAATGCCAGCCGGATCCGCGCCAGTTGCGTCGCGGCCAGCACCAGAATCACGACGAGCGCGACCAGTTTGCTGATCTCGACCGGCAGCGCCATGGTCAGCGCAAAGCCCACGGGCACACCGACCATTGATCCGACGACAAGGCCAAAGACGACACGGCGGTCCGCTTCGGCCCAGCCGCCCCGCGCCATCAGGACCGAGGCTGTCATTTCCAGCCACCAACACACCGGGATCAGTTCGACAGGCGGCAGGATCAGCACCGCGCTGGCCATCGTCATGGCTGACAGGGCAAACCCTGAAAAACCGCGTACCAGACCGGCAAGCAGGACGATGCCAAAGAGGATCGCGAGGTTTCCCGCGCTCAGATCCGTCATTGCCGTGATATCGAACAGGTTCATGCACGGCTTATGGCGGCAAGTGCGACCGAGGCAAGCCGGGCCGCAGGTGGATCAGCGCGCGAGGTCAACAGGATCGGCACCGAGGCGCCCGTGACGATACCCGCCGCACAGCCCCCCGAAAGATACACAAGCGATTTGAACAACACATTGCCCGAAACGATATCGGGCACGATCACCGCATCGGCGTATCCCGCCACCGGATCGTCAGTCAGACCCTTGGTGGCAGCGCTTTCGGGCGACAGGATCAGATCCAGCGCGAGCGGACCCGAAAAATCGGCATCGGTGATATTGTCCCGTGCCCATTCGGCCAGTTCTGCCGCTTCGCCCGATGAGGGTACGGCAGGGAGTACGCTTTCAGTGGCCGACAGAAACGCGACACGCGGCCGGGCGGTGCCTAGACGATGCAGCAGATCGACCACCGCATGGGTCGCGTCGCGGCGGGTTTCGATGTTGGGCGATACGTTCACCGCCGCATCGGAAATCAACAGCGGGCGACCGCCGGATGGATGGGTGATGTAAAAGATATGAACCAGCCGCCGCCCGGTGCGCAGCCCTGCATCACGAGCCAGAGCGGCCTTCATGAAAGTGTCCGAGTGCAACTGACCCTTCATCAGCACATCGGCGTCGCCACGCCCGCAGGCCTCGGCGGCGGCCTTGGCCGATGCTTCTTCGCCTGTCGCTTCGATCAGCGGAAAGGTGGATATGTCCCAGTCGAGCGCACGCGCTTCGGCGCGGATCAGATCGGGTTCGCCGGTAAAGATCGGGTGCATGATCCCGGCGCGGGTCGCATCCATCGCGGCCTGCATCGGCAGGGGCGCACCGGCGCGAGCGATGGCGACACGGGGTGCCCCGGCGGCGCGGGCCATGTCCAGCAGACCTGTCGGACAGACTGCCGGTGTATCAGACAGAAAGGGCGAACGGACGTCGGACATTTGAAAGCCTTGTGGTTTAAGGAAGCGGGCCCGCGCGTTTGCGGCGCGGGCCCGGCGTTTTCTTTATTCTACGGTCATGTCCGAACCGCTGACACCGGCAACGGCGACTGGTTTCTTCATCGCGTCGCGGCGGAATGGTTCGCCCAGCTCCTGGTTCAGCAGCACCTCGATAAAGGTCGTGGTACCATTGGCCATCTGTGCCTTGACGGCAGTGTCCAGAGCATCGGTCAGACCCTGCATCGTGGTCACCTGCACACCCTCAAGCCCACAAGCCTTGGCAATGCCCGCATAGGACACTTTGGTATCCAGTTCGGTGCCGACAAAGTTGTCATCGAACCACAGGGTCGTGTTACGCTTTTCGGCGCCCCACTGATAGTTGCGGAAGATCACCATGGTGATGGCGGGCCAGTCGTCCCGTCCCACCGATACCATTTCGTTCATCGAAATGCCGAAGGCGCCGTCGCCTGCAAAACCCACGACGGGCACATCGGGCTGGCCGATCTTTGCGCCGCAGATCGCCGGAAAGCCATATCCGCAGGGACCGAACAATCCGGGTGCGAGATATTTGCGGCCATCCTCAAAGCTGGGATAGGCGTTGCCGATGGCACAGTTGTTGCCAATGTCCGAACTGATGATCGCATTCTTGGGCAGAGCGGCCTGAATCGCGCGCCAAGCCTGACGCGGCGACATCTTTTCCGGCTCGCGGTTGCGGGCGCGTTCGTTCCAGGTTGTGCCCGGATCGTCATCCTCGTGGTCGAGGCTGGTCAGTTCTTGTGCCCAGGCCGATTTGGTCTGTGCGATCATCGACTTGCGCGCATCGCGTCCAGTATCGCCGGCGTTTTCGCCAAGGTGCGAAAGGATACCCTCGGCGACCTTTTTCGCATCACCGACGATGCCGACAGCCACGGATTTGGTCAGACCGATCCGGTCAGGGTTCAGATCGACCTGAATGATTTTCGCGTCCTTGGGCCAATAGTCGATGCCATAGCCCGGCAGGGTGGAAAACGGGTTAAGACGGGTGCCAAGCGCCAGAACGACATCGGCCTTGGCAATCAGCTCCATTCCCGCCTTGCTGCCGTTATAGCCCAGAGGGCCGGCAAACAGGGGGTGCGAACCCGGGAAAGCATCGTTGTGCTGGTATCCGACACAGACCGGCGCATCCAGTTTTTCGGCCAGTTTCATGCTGGCGTTGATGCCACCGGCCAGAACCACGCCTGCACCGTTCAGGATCACCGGGAATTTTGCCGATGACAGAAGCTCGGCTGCCTTTTTCACCGCATCCGCGCCGCCTGCAGGCGTTTCAAATTCGAGAACTGCGGGCAGGTCGATATCAATCACCTGAGTCCAGAAGTCGCGCGGCACGTTGATCTGCGCCGGGGCAGAGGCGCGGTACGCCTTAAGGATCACCCGGTTCAGAACTTCGGCGATGCGGGACGGATCGCGCACTTCTTCCTGATAGGCGACGCAATCCTTGAACAGGTTCATCTGTTCCATTTCCTGGAACCCGCCCTGACCAATGGTCTTGTTGGCCGCCTGAGGCGTGACCAGCAACAGCGGTGTGTGGTTCCAGTATGCGGTTTTCACCGAGGTGACAAAGTTGGTGATGCCGGGGCCGTTCTGCGCGATCATCATCGACATTTCGCCGGTGGCGCGGGTGTATCCGTCGGCCATCATCCCGGCGGTCATTTCATGGGCACAGTCCCAGAATTTGATGCCCGCCTTGGGAAACAGATCGGAAATCGGCATCATGGCCGAACCGATGATTCCGAATGCATGGCGAATTCCGTGGGATTGCAGCACTTTTACAAAGGCTTCTTCGGTCGTCATTTTCATTTGCGGTGTCCTCCTACGGGCGCATTGCACCGTGTCTTAGTGCCAACCATTGCCCCGCGATAGGGCCAGTTGCGCGGTCGATCTAGAGCCAGCCAGATATTTTTGAGCCGTTTGGTCTCAAAATGCAAGCCGTTCGTGGTATTTTGCCGGTGCCGTAACGGCGGTATCGGCCTTAGTGCCCGCCATTCCGGTTCAAATGTCGTGCCACCAGTTCCAGCCCGCTGCGGATACGGTTGGTCGGAATTGACGAATAGGCAAGCCGATAGAAATTGTTCGGCGCGCCCTCGGCCACGAAAAACGGGTGGCCCGGTTCGATCAGCACCGAATCGGCCCGCAGGTCTTGCGCGATCCGGGCCATATCGGTGCCTTCGGGCGCGCGCATCCACAGGGCTGAACCGCCGAACGCGCCACGCCCCGCGATCTCCAGCCCCAGATCGCTGATCGCCGACTCCATCTCGCGCCGCCGGTCATGATAGGCGCGACTGGTGCGGCGGATCATGGCGTCATAGTGGCCCAGCGACAGGAAATAGGCGGTCGTGCGCTGGATATGGCCGGGAACATGGCGCAGCACCGTTGAACGCAGCGCCCGCGCCTCGCGGATGAACGGCGCCGATCCTACCAGAAACCCCAGTCTCAGCCCCGGAAACAGTGACTTCGAAAAGCTGCCGACAAAGATCACCCGCCCATCGGTATCCAGCGACTTCAATGTCGGTGACGGCGATTTGAGGAACGACATCTCGAATTCATAGTCGTCTTCGACGATCAGCATGTCATTGGCCGCCGCCCTGTCCAGCAACGCCTGCCGCCGGTGCAGCGGCATGGTGGCCGCTGTCGGACATTGGTGGCTGGGCGTGGTGAACAGCACATGTGCGTCGTCGGGCACCTGCTCGGGGATCAGCCCGTCGTCGTCCACCGGCACCGGCACCAGATTACAGCGCGACTGCACCAGAATATCACGCAGCGCCGGATAGCATGGATCCTCGATTGCCGCCGTGCGCTGCGGCGTGAGCAGAACCTGAGCCGTGAGCCAGAGCGCGTTTTGCGCGCCCATTGTGATCAGGATCTCATCGGGTTCCGCCAGTATCCCACGGCGGGGCAGTGAGCGACGGGCGATGAACTCGATCAGTTTCGGATCGTCGGAATCGTAATAGTCCGACGTCAATGCCGAGAAATCCCGCTGACCCAGCGCCTGAAGTGCGCACAATCGCCAGTTGGCGTGATCAAACAGCGTCGGATCGGTCTGGCCATAGATGAAAGGATATTTATAGCTCTGCCAGTCGGCAGGTTTCACCATCCCAACCCCGCCGGAAAACCGCTGACCGATGGCGCGCGTCCAATCCACCCGGTCCACCCGCAGTTTCGGTGCAAAGGCGGGGTGCTGTGGTGCATTGTCGGACACAAAGTACCCGGAGCGCCCGCGTGAGGTAAGATAATCGTCAGCCAGCAGTTCGGTGAAAGCCAGGGTCACGGTGATCCGGCTGACCCCAAGATGCCGTGCAAGACTCCGGGTGGATGGCAGCCGTTCGCCCGGACGGAACCGCCCGGCCAGAATGCCCGATGCAACCATCGTCTGGATCTGGAATTGCAACGTGCCCTCGGATCGGGGGTCGAGGAAGAAAGAATCGGCGGGGACGGACATATATTTTTGGACCTATCGCTGTTCTCAGTTTGGCTCTATCGCAGAACGGGCGCAAGTGGGCCGTTCCCTGTCGTCGATTGCGGTACGGGCCGTATTGTTGTTTATGAGCCTGAAATGTGAAAACGCGCCAAAGGAGCCCACCCCATGTCGAACGCCGCATTGGAAGCCGCAATCGAAACCGCATGGGAGGGCCGCGACGCCATCACTCCCGCAACCACAGGTCAAACCCGCGAGGCAATCGAAGACACGCTTGCGGCGCTGGATTCCGGCAATCTGCGTGTGGCCGAGAAACAGGCCGACGGATCGTGGCATGTGAACCAGTGGGCGAAAAAGGCTGTGCTGCTGGGATTCCGTATCAAGGATATGGAAATGCAGCAGGGCGGTCCGCAGGGTTCCGGCTGGTGGGACAAAGTTGACAGCAAATTCGCCGGATGGGGCGAAAAAGAGTGGAAGACCGCCGGTTTCCGCGCCGTGCCCAACTGCATCGTGCGTAAATCCGCCTTTATCGCGCCCGGTGTGGTGTTGATGCCCTCCTTCGTCAATCTGGGCGCCTATGTGGATTCCGGCACCATGGTCGATACCTGGGCCACCGTGGGAAGCTGCGCGCAGATCGGCAAGAACGTGCATCTGTCGGGCGGCGTCGGCATTGGCGGCGTGCTGGAACCGATGCAGGCCGGCCCGACGATCATCGAAGACAACTGTTTCATCGGTGCGCGGTCCGAGGTGGTCGAGGGCTGTATCGTGCGCGAAGGTTCGGTTCTGGGGATGGGCGTGTTTATCGGCAAATCCACCAAGATCGTCGATCGCGAAACCGGCTCTGTCAGCTATGGAGAAGTGCCGCCCTACTCGGTCGTCGTTGCCGGATCGATGCCGAGCAAGAACGGCATCAACCTGTACTGCGCCGTGATCGTCAAGCGCGTCGATGCACAGACCCGCAGCAAGACAGCGATCAACGAGTTGTTGCGCGACTGAGCGCAATCGTCGCAGAAACCCAGACCCGCCCCCGGCGTTGCACACCTAAAGGCAGACACCGGGGGCTGAAATTTTCCGACCCTCGCAAACCCAAGATCCACGCTGCGCGAGGGAACAATTCGCCGGATCATCGCATTTATACGTCACATGACATAATGCACGAGGGGAGCGGCACATGGGAATTGGGTTAATCGGAGCCATCATCATTGGCGGACTTGCGGGCTGGATCGCAAGCATCATCATGAAGGCCGACACGGGCCTGATCCTGAACATCGGACTGGGAATCGTCGGCGCCGTTGTGCTGAACCTGATCCTTTCCGCCTTGGGCATCTATGCCGAGCGGTCGTGGCTGCCGCAACTTATTGTCGGGTTGATCGGTGCCTGTGGGCTGATCGCCATATGGCGCGCCGTCGCGCGATAGAATAGACCGGTCCACAGGACACGCCGGAAATGATAATGCTGGACGCGCCCTGCCGTTGCTGGCAGGACGCGGCCTATGGCAAAATCTGAAAAAATACATCACGTCTATACCCTTTTGGTGCAGGTCGGTCGCCGGGCCGGTGATGGCCTGCCCAAGGGCGCGACCGGTGCGGCGCTGATCTGCTATGCCTCGGGCGTGGATGAGGGCGAGGCGGTGCGCGAAACCGTGGCGATCCTGAAACAGGCTGATCTGGCTCCGCTGGATGTGACCGGATATGGCACCCTCGAAGAGCGGTTGGCCGAAGGGCACGAGATTGACGAAGACGAACAGACGTTGATGGCGCGGGCGTCAGATGAAAATTCGGTGATCGTGGCGCAGATGACGCCGCTTTATGATGACCCCGGCAAGGTCGCCGCAAGCGAAGAGGGGGGTAATCCCCGATGAGCGTACCCCAAACCCCCGCCGATCCCGTTGAATTGACCGCGGCGCTTATCCGCTGCGCTTCCGTCACTCCGGATGAGGGTGGCGCCTTGGTATTGTTGGCCGATCTGCTGACCAAAGCCGGGTTCCTCTGCACCCGCTGCGACAGAAACGGTATTGCCAATCTGCACGCGCGCTGGGGGCAGCTTGGAAATGGCAGGGTCTTTGGCTTTAATGGCCACACCGATGTCGTACCCGTGGGCAACCGCGCCGATTGGCAGCACGATCCTTTCGGGGCCGAAATTGTCGATGGTGTGATGTACGGACGAGGCGCTTGCGACATGAAATCCGGCGTTGCGGCCTTTGCTGCCGCTGCCGTCGATTTCGTCCGCGACACCCCGCCCGATGGTGCGGTCGTGCTGACGATCACCGGCGACGAAGAAGGTGACGGGGTGGACGGCACCACTGCAATTCTTGACTGGATGACCGAAAACGGCGAACGGATGGATGTCTGTCTGGTCGGCGAACCGACCTGTCCGGAAACCATGGGCCAGATGATCAAGATCGGGCGTCGCGGCTCGATGACCGCGTATTTCACTGCGACCGGTGTGCAGGGGCACTCGGCCTATCCACACCGGGCTAAAAATCCCTTGCCGGCCATGGCACGGCTGATCGACAGGTTGGCCCGTCACGAGTTGGACACCGGCACCGCGCATTTCGACGCCTCGACTCTGGCTGTCACAACCATCGACACCGGTAACCCGGCCAACAATGTGATCCCGGCCACCTGCCGCGCCACGGTCAATATCCGGTTCAACGATGCGCATTCATCGGCTGGCATCATCGAATGGCTGCAATCCGAGGCAGCCCTTGTGGCAGGTGAAACCGAGATCGCTTTCGCGATGACGACCAAAGTATCGGGCGAAAGTTTTCTGACCCCGCCCGGCGATCTGTCGGCGCTGGTGGCCCGTGCAGTCACGGCAGAAACCGGTGTGACGCCAGAGCTGTCCACCACTGGCGGCACTTCCGACGCGCGGTTCGTCAAGGATCACTGTCCGGTCGTTGAATTCGGACTGGTCGGGCGGACGATGCACCAAGTCGATGAATGTGTCGACGTAGCGCAAATTCATCAGCTCAAGGCGATTTATTCGCGGGTTCTCACTGACTTTTTTGCATGATCGTTGCGCGAACAGACGATATTGTCGCCTGCCATCGGCTGCGCCATGCCGTGTTCGTCGATGAACAGGGGATCACCCCGGAAGATGAATTTGACGGGCGGGATGGCGAGGCGATTCACCTGCTGGCCATGCTGGGCGGTGTTCCGGTCGGGACGGCCCGTTTGTTTATCATCGGAGATATCGGCAAGATCGGGCGGGTCTGCGTTTTGTCCGCACACCGGGGTACGGGAATCGGAGCGGCGCTGATCCGTGCCGCCCTGACCGAATTGCGCGTCTTGCCGGCGGTTCGGCTGGCGCGACTGGGGGCACAGACCCATGCCATCGCATTTTACGAGGCTCTGGGATTCACCGCCCATGGGCCACTCTATGACGATGCCGGAATAGCGCACCGTGATATGGACCTGACGCTTTAAAACCGAAGCTTTTCGTAATGGTGAAAGAACCGCGATCAATCGGGTAAAGACCGGCTGGGACGCGACATCTGAGCGGTGCCCGCGGCGTGGTGGTTTCGTTACCAGTCCTGCGCCGGTTGCGCGACCCGCGCTGGCGGCTGGTGCTGGCCGTGGCCCCTGATCGCGAAGGCATGATCAGCCGGGTCTGGCCCACCGATCTGCCGCGTATCCGGCAGGGACAGGGGGGACTGGGTGTGCGGATGGGGCGGTTGCTGCGGCAACCCGGACCGGTGGCGGTGATCGGCTTGGACATCCCGGGTGTCAGACGGCATCACGATCTGATGCGCCAATCCAGCGACTAAAAAATTCGGCAGCTCAGCGTTTCAACTCATCGGTCAGGCGCACCGGTTCGGTTTTTCCGGTCAGACGCGCGCGGTAAATTGGCAGCGATTCGGCCACCCGCATGACATAGTTCCGGGTTTCATCGAACGGAATATGCTCGATCCAGTCCACCGGATCGATACCATCGGCGCGTGGATCGCCGAAGTCGCCAATCCAGCGGTCCGGTCTGCCCGGCCCGGCATTGTATCCCGCCGACACCAGCGTGACATTGGGGCCGAACCTGCCGAACAGTTCGGCCAGATATCCAGTGCCAAGGCGGGCGTTGTAAACCGGATCGGTGAACAGCCGTGCGCGGGAGAACGGCAAGCCCAGCTTTTTCGCCATGTCCTGTGCTGTGCCCGGCATCAACTGCATCAGCCCGCGCGCCCCCACTCCGCTGGCCACACCGGGGTTGAATTCGCTTTCGCGCCGGGCAATCGACAGGGCCAGTTCCAGAGGCACCGGGATATTGCCAAGTCCCAGATCGACCACAGGGTAATAGGGCCGCGGCAGGGTGATCCCCGCCTGTGCTGCCTGTTTGGCAATCAGCACTGCCATATGCGGTTCGCCCAACGCCAATGCCAGATCGCCCAGTGTACCCAGCTCGGGTTCGCTCAGGGTTTCTGCCAGATGCACCAGAAACCGTTTCGACAGGTCCCGTTCGCCCGCCGCCTGCAACCGCAGGGCGGTTTTCAGCACCGATGATCCGGCAAAAGACGATTCTGCCAGCGGCGGATAAATCTGTTTGCCGATCAGTTCGGGGTCCATCGGCAACCCGCCGCGTTCGGCGGCGAGCAGGCCATAAAAACTGGTCTGATATTCCGCGCCGTAAGCATAGGCGACCGCAGCCGCTTCTTCATCGCCCAAAGCTTCCTGCGCGCGGCCTTCCCAGTAACCGGCCCGGCCCAGACTGATTGGTGTGTCCACAGCCCCCCGGAATTTCTGGAAATGGATCAGCGCCTTGGCGGGATCGTCAAGGAAACTCAGCGACAGGTACCCCGAAAGCCATTCCAGATCGGCATAGTCGGACCCGGATTCAAGCCAGTGTGACGAGGCAACGGCATAGGCGTCTTCGTGGCGTTTCGCCCGCATCAGGGTGCGCGCCAGATCGCGCCGCGCCCGCGCCCAGATTGCCGGTTGCCCAAGGCGCTCGTAGGCTGTGCTGTGTTCCAGGATCAGGGTTGTCGCCTCGTCAACGCGGTTGCGGGCGTGGGCGTCGCGAAATTTCTCATAGGCCAGACCGGGATCGGATTGCAGGGCGGTGGGCACGGCCTTCACCGCGGCCTCGGCTCCGTTGCGCCCGTTGCGCAGGCTCAGCCGTGCCTCGGCCAGCGCGGTCTGGTCAGCATCGCCAAGCCGGGGCAGCATGCGCCGCGCGGCGCTTTCGGAATCCCGCCACAGCATATTGTCCAGCCGCACGGCATGCAGGGGGAACAGGACGTCCGGATACCGCTGTAGCAGCGCGAACTCGGCCTCGGCGGTCATTGAAATGTCCAGCCAGGCCAAAGCCGCCATCGATTCGGCATCGCCATTGGCACCGATCGCCGCAAAGGCATTGACCAGAGCGACGACGCCGTGCCCGGTCATTGGCTGGTGGTCGGCAAAAAACGCGATCACGTCGGGCCCACGGGCATCCAGCGGCAGGGCCTCTTCGCTTTTCTGTTTCAGATAGGAAAGACCCGGCCAGTCGGGATGGCGGTTGAGAAAGGCCAGCGATTCGTCAAATGTGCCGCGTCCGGCCCGTAAGCGATGCCATTCGACGACATCGCCTATCAACGGCCCGGCCTGGGCGCCCAGTTCTGCCGCGGTGTCCCAATCCCCCGCCCTGAGCGCCTGCATCGCCTGGGTTGCGGCCAGGCTGGCCAGTGACACGAAAGGGCGGCGCACGGGCCGGATTCCGGTGTCAGATATCTGCGACCAGACGGGCCAAGGCGCGCCGATCAGCAAAAGGCCAAAAACAAGCATATTTCGAAGGAAATTGTACATGTTGCGCAACCTATCCTTATGCCCGATTACATCAATACACAAACTTGGCAATCCGGCGATCCGGCGCTAGGGTCCGCGCGCACCGGAGGGTGCATTTAACGGGGCCATAGCGCCCAAAAGATAAAGGAAGCGTGTCATGTTCAGGGGATCTTTCGTCGCACTGGTCACGCCGTTCAAGGACGGTAAGCTGGATCTGGACACGCTGAAGAAACTGGTCGACTGGCATATTGAACAGGGCACTCATGGCCTTGTGCCCGTCGGCACCACAGGCGAAAGCCCGACGCTGAGCCATGCCGAACATGAACAGGTGGTCGAAACCGTGGTCGCCCATGCGGCTGGGCGGGTGCCAGTGATTGCCGGGGCCGGATCGAACAACACCTCCGAAGGCATGCGGCTGATTCGCCATGCTGCTTCTGTCGGGGCGGACGCCGCGCTGGTCGTGACGCCCTATTACAACAGGCCGACACAGGCGGGCATGATTGCGCATTTCACCGCGCTTCACGATGCCGCCGATATTCCGATCATCATCTATAATATTCCGCCTCGTTCGATGGTCGACATGACACCCGCCACCATGGGCGTTTTGGCAAAGCTGCCGCGCATCATCGGTGTCAAGGACGCCACCGCCGACATCACCCGGGTTTCGTCCCAGCGGATCACCTGCGGCAAGGATTTCGTCCAGTTGTCGGGCGAAGATGGGAGTGCTCTGGGCTATAACGCCCATGGCGGTCATGGTTGCATCAGCGTGGCGGCAAACGTCGCGCCAAAGCTCTGTGCTGAATTTCAGACCGCCACGCTGAACGGCGATTTCGCCAAGGCGCTGGAGTATCAGGACCGGTTGATGCCGCTGCATCTGGCGCTGTTTCTGGAGCCCGGGCTGGTCAGTGCGAAATATGCCCTGTCGCTGCTGGGGCTGTGTAGCGATGAGGTGCGCCTGCCGTTGGTCGGGCTGACCGATACTGCGAAAGAGGCGGTTCGCGCGGCGATGCGCCATGCCGGGTTGATCGACTGACCTTTGGATATCAGGCTGCGTCGCGTTTCGATCTGCGATGCAGCCAGATTCCACAGAGCACCATGACAGCCAGCGCGGCGACGATCCCCACCACATCGGTCACGAGTTCGGCCATGTATTCCAGCTCGGTCGCGAAAATATACCCCAGCGCAACATAGGCGCCTGTCCAGACCACCGCACCAAGAACCGCGGACAGGGTGAACGCGGCCCAGCCGACGCCGGTGGCACCGCAGATATAGCTGACATAGGGTCCGGTCGGGCTGAGCACTGTATGGCTCAGGAACACGGCCAGCCCACCGCGCCTCTGCAACAGCGATTCCGCCCGATCCACGGTCGAAGCCACACGCCGAACTCCGCGTATGCGCGTCACCAGAGGCGGCCCGGCGCGGCGGGCCAGATGAAACGCGAGTTGGTCGCCGATCACGTAGGCCGCCCAGATCGCCGCAATCACCTGCCAGAGGATCAGATCGCCCGTCGCCGCAAATGCGCCCGCCGCCAGAACCAGCATCGAAGCGGGCAAAGGCACGGCAAGACATCCAAGAAGGACCGTCAACGCAACGATCCAAAGCCCGTATTCGGGCACAAGGGCCAGAAGTGTTCCGGTCACCGGTGCACGGCCCGCCAGACGGCGGCCGCGGCGCGCAGTCTGACGTTCAGTTCTTCGAGTGTGATGCCAAGGTCATCGGCGATGTCATCAAGTTTGCGACGCTTGTCTACATGGGGTTTGATATCGAACACCGAAAACACCACTTGGGGCGGCAGGCGCCATGACATCACCACATGGCGCGGGGTCATCCATTCCTTCAGGTCGGGGTCTTGCGGACGGGGGCCGCGCAGATGGGCCACGTCCAGCACAAATCCGATGGCAAACCACAGCGCCACGATGGCCGACAAGATCAGCCCCAACGCCGGGATCCAGTTGCGCCGCAGCGCCAGTGTGAAATCACTCAGTCGCACGTCATTCCCATAGGCCAGTGTTTCCGACTGCCGGGTATCCGGCAACCCCATTGTTCAGAAAAGACAGGGTCCGTGGCGCGGGCAAGGGACAGCCGAAACGGACGTCGTGCAAAGGAAAAGGGCGCGTTCCGGCAGAACGCGCCCCCATTATTTCAGTCGTGCCACCCGTTCTATGCCGAGGGCGAATCATCCTTGCGGCCATTCTTGATCGGCGCCCAGATGCGTTTGTTTGTCAGATACAGCAGCGCTGCAAGAACCGACAACATCAGAACTGCAATGAATCCCGCCCGCTTGCGCGCCATCATCTTGGGTTCTGCAGTCCACATCATGAAGGCGGCGACGTCTTGTGCGATGTCAGGGATGCCGTTGTCGTGCCCGTCGGCGAATTCGACATCTTCGCCGTACAGAGGGGGTGCCATGGAGATCCAGCCACCCGGGAAGGCCGTATTCTCGTACAGCACAGTGCCTGCCTGTTCTCTTTCCTCACCGGTATAGCCGGTCAGGAGGCTGACGATATACTCTGGACCACCAGTGCCTTTGAGGAACTGGTTGATCCCCGAGCCATAGGGCCCGTGGAACCCGGCGCGGGCCTTGGCCATCAACGTCAGGTCAGGCGCACCCGGCAGCCCGCTTTTGTTGAAGTGGTCGGTCGGCAGGGCCGGGCGAAAGTCGCCGTCGCCGTCGGCCAGCTCGGGGTCGAAAACCTCGTGCTGGGCGGCATAGGCCCTGACCTGATCCTCGGGCAGGGATGGCCCACCGGCCTCTCCCAAGGCGCGATAGGTCAGATGCTCCATCCCATGGCAGGCCGAGCAGACTTCGGTAAAGACCTGCAATCCGCGCTGCAACTGGTTCTCGTCATATTTGCCGAACGGACCTTCGTACGAAAAATCGACGTCTTCGATGTGGGCTTCGTCGCTTGCGGCCAGCGCGACACCCGGCATTAGGCCGAGGGTCAGAACTGCGGCGATTGTAAGCTGTTTCAGCATTGTCAGCGGTCCTTTCACTCGGCCGGTTTTACCAAGGTTTTCGTGCCCACGGCGTCCGGCGCGTAGTGCGCGTTGAAGTCGTCTTCGATGGTCGCGGGTTGGGCATGGGGTTTTTCGATCACACCCAGCAACGGCAGGATGATCAGGAAATAACCGAACCAATAGGCCGCACCGATCAGCGAGATCGTGGCATAGGGCTCTTCGGCGGGCATGGAGCCGCACCACATCAGAACCATGAAATCGACGCAGAGCAGGGCGAACCACCACTTGAACATCGGGCGATATCGTCCCGAACGCACCGACGACGTGTCGAGCCAGGGTGCCAAAGCCATCACGAAGATCGCACCGAACATCGCCAGGACACCGAAGAATTTGGCGTCGACGATGCCACCCGTGATGAACGACGCGAATTGCACCGCCCAGACTTCCGACGTGAAGGCCCGCAGGATTGCGTAGAACGGCAGGTAATACCATTCCGGCACGATATGCGCGGGCGTCGAAAGCGGGTTTGCCTCGATATAGTTATCCGGATGGCCCAGATAGTTGGGCATGAACCCGACCACGGCAAAGAAGATCGCCAGGATCACCGCCAGCGCGAACAGGTCCTTCATCACGAAGTAAGGCCAGAACGGCAGGGTGTCCTTTTCCGCCTCGACCTTGGATGTGCGGCGCACCTCGACCCCGGTGGGGTTGTTGTTGCCGGTGGTGTGGAACGCCCAGATGTGGACGACCACAAGACCCGCGATCACGAAGGGCAGCAGATAGTGCAGCGAGAAAAAGCGCGTCAGCGTCGCGTTGTCCACAGCCGGTCCGCCCAGCAGCCATTGCTGCAGCGTTTCACCGATGAACGGAATGGCACCGAACAACCCGGTGATGACGGTGGCACCCCAGAACGACATCTGCCCCCAGGGCAGCACATAGCCAAGGAAACCGGTCGCCATCATCAGCAGATAGATCAGCATACCGATGATCCAGGTGACTTCGCGCGGTTCCTTGTAGGAACCATAGTAAAGACCCCGGAAAATATGCAGATAGACCGCGATAAAGAACAGCGATGCGCCGTTGGCGTGAATATACCGCAGCATGAACCCACCGTTCACGTCACGCATGATGTGTTCGACCGAGGCAAATGCCATTGATGTGTCGGGCGTGTAATGCATCACCAGCACGATGCCGGTGACAATCTGCAACACCAGACAGAATGTCAGGACGATGCCCCAGATCCACATCCAATTCAAATTCTTCGGAGTGGGGATCATCAGGGTGTCGTAAAGCAGTCCGACAATCGGCAGACGGCGGTGCAACCACTTTTCGCCCCCGGTGGTCGGTTCGTAATGGTCGTGCGGGATACCAGCCATGATAAACTCCGTTATCCGAGAACGAGGGTGGATTCATCTTCGAAGGCAGCGACCGGAACCGGCAGGTTCCTCGGCGCGGGGCCTTTGCGGATGCGTCCAGCGGTGTCGTAGTGCGAACCGTGACAGGGGCAGAACCAGCCGCCGAAATCACCCGCGTCGCCCAGCGGCACACAGCCAAGGTGCGTGCAGACGCCGATCATGATCAGCCACTCACCGTCTTCCGACAGTGCGCGGTTGGCGTCGCTGGCATCGGTCTCGGCGGGCAGGTTGGCGTTTTCCGCCAACTGATCAGGCAGATCGGACAGGTCGACCGCGCGGGCCGACGCGATTTCTTCGTCGGTACGGCGACGGATGAATACCGGCTTGCCCTGCCATTTGACAGTCAGCTGGGTGCCCGGTTCAACGCCGCCCACATCCACGCGGATCGAGCTGAGAGCTTGCACGTCGGCCGAAGGGTTCATCTGGTTCACAAGCGGCCAGACGGCGGCACCGGTGACGACGACTCCGGTACCCGCAGTCGCATAGTACAGAAAGTCTCGGCGCGTGCCTTCATGATCATCTGTGTGGGACACGGCATTCTCCATTTTCTCACCCTAGCGGGCCAACAGGACTTCTGGCCGCACGGATTGCAGCCCCAATTGTTGCGTTACTTAACGAGGAGTCGCGGTTGCGTCCAGCGGACAAAGCCGCGCATCCGCGCGGTTTCCGGGTTTTGTTTCGCCGTTTTTTGTTCCCGGACCTGTGCATTGCCGCGCGTTGTCCGGTTGAACAGCGCCCGCGTGAACGCTATCTCATCCAAATGAGCAAGCCCAAGGACAATCCGAATTACAAGGTGATCGCCGAGAATCGGCGTGCGCGGTATGACTTTGCCATTGCCGACGATATCGAATGTGGCATCATTCTTATGGGGTCCGAGGTGAAAAGCCTGCGGGTCAACAGCGCGAATATCACCGAATGCTATGCTGCCGTGGAAAATGGCGAGCTGTGGCTGGTGAACTCTTATATCGCGCCTTACCTGCCGGCAAAGACCTGGGGCCACGAGGATCGGCGACGCCGCAAGTTGCTGGTCAGCAACAAAGAGCTGTCGCGCCTGTGGAACGAAACGCAGCGCAAGGGCATGACGATCGTGCCACTGGTGATGTATTTCAACCACAAAGGTCTGGTGAAGCTGAAAATCGGCATCGCCAAGGGCAAACAGAATCATGACAAGCGCGCCGATGCGGCGAAACAGGACTGGAACCGGCAAAAGGCCCGGCTGATGCGCCACAACGGCTGATCCGGTACGGCGGGCAGTGACCGCTTCGGGGCTCTTGCCTTGCCGCGGGGGCGGGGTTAGGCAGTCAGTATCCGATCCGGAGAGGTGCCCATGGCCTATGACGATCCGACGACGCTGGTTTCAACCGATTGGCTGGCCCGGCACCTGAAAGACCCTGACCTGCGTATCATCGATGCAAGCTGGTATCTGCCCGACGCCGGGCGGGATCCGGCAGCCGAGTACGAGGCCGCGCATATTCCGGGCGCGCGATTTGTCGCGCTGGACGATGTATCCGACAGCCGCTCTGACCTGCCGCACATGGCACCGCCACCTGAAAAATTTGCCTCGCGCATGCGTAAACTGGGTGTCGGCGACGGGCATCAGGTGGTCGTCTATGACGGGGCCGGGCTGCTGTCGGCGGCGCGGATGTGGTGGCTGTTTCGCCTGATGGGCAAGACGGATGTCGCCGTTCTGGATGGCGGTCTGCCGAAATGGCAGGTCGAGGGCCACCCGGTTGATGACATGCCTCCGGTTGTGCGCGACCGCCACATCACCCTCACCCGGCAAAATCACCTCATTCGCGATGTCACTCAGGTGGCTGCGGCATCCAAGCTGAACGATCCGCAGATTGTCGATGCCCGCGCCGCCGAGCGTTTCGCCGGAAAAGTGCCCGAACCGCGCCCCGGTCTGCGTGCCGGGCATATTCCCGGCGCGAAAAGCCTGCCATACAAGACCCTGCTGAACGCCGACAATACAATGAAACCGCCCGCCGCCCTGCGTACCGCCTTTATCGAAGCGGGCATCGACCTTGATAGCCCCGTCATCACGTCATGCGGATCGGGTGTGACTGCGGCAATTCTCAGCTTGGGATTGCAGGTTCTCGGCCATCGCAGGCATGCGCTGTATGACGGATCCTGGGCTGAATGGGGCATGTACAACGACCTGAAGGTCGCCACCGGAGACTGACACGATGTTAGAGACACTGAAACCGCAAGCCGCCGACAAGATCCTGACCCTGATGGCGGCCTACCGCGAGGATCCGCGCGCCGACAAGATCGATCTGGGCGTCGGGGTTTATAAAGACGCCGAGGGGCGCACGCCGGTTATGCGCGCGGTGAAAGAAGCCGAGCGTCGGCTGGTCGAACAGCAGGACACCAAAGCCTATGTCGGGTTGCTGGGCGATCCGGCGTTTACCGATGCGATGCGCGATCTGATCCTTGGCGATGCGGTGCCCGCCGACCGGGTTTCGGTGGCTGCAACGCCCGGCGGCACCGGAGCGATCCGGCAGGCGCTGGAGCTGATCAAGATGGCCGCCCCGGGTGCCACGGTTTGGCTGTCCAATCCAACATGGCCGAACCACCCGTCGATTATCAAGTATCTGGGCATGAAATCAGCCGACTATCGCTATTTCGACGAGGCGACGCGTAACGTAGACTTCGACGGAATGATGGCCGATCTTGACGGAATCGCCAAGGGCGACGTGGTGCTTTTGCATGGTTGCTGTCACAATCCGACCGGTGCCAACCTGACCCATGAACAGTGGGAAAAGGTGGCCGATCTGCTGATCGCCAAGGGTGCGATCCCGTTCATCGACATCGCCTATCAGGGGTTCGGGGACGGGTTGGACGAAGACGCATTCGGAACCCGGCTGATTGCACGACGCCTGCCCGAATGCCTGATCGCCGCCAGCTGTTCCAAGAATTTCGGCATTTACCGTGAACGGACCGGGGTGATCATGGCCATTTCGCCCGAAGCCGGGATGAAGCCGGTCACGCAGGGCACGCTGGCCTATCTGAACCGCCAGAACTTCAGCTTTCCGCCAGATCACGGCGCGCGGGTGGTCACGACGATCCTGACCGACCCTGAATTGCGCGCCGACTGGATGGCCGAGCTTGAAGAGACCCGCAACGGGATGCTGGCTCTGCGCCAAAATCTGGCGGATGAGCTGCGCCAGCGCTCGAACTCGGACCGGTTCGATTTTATCGCCGGTCACCGCGGCATGTTCTCGCGCCTTGGCGCAACGCCCGAGCAGGTCGAAAAGATGCGGGCGGAAAACGGGATCTACATGATCGGCGACAGCCGGATCAACGTTGCCGGTCTGAACGCAAAGACGGTTCCGCTGCTGGCTCAGGCGATTCTCGACGCCGGGGTCTGACCAATCCGCGCATGGCCCCGCAGACAGCGGGGCCAACCACCGCCGGTCCGGACAAGGGGCGCTCATGGAAAATCTCACCGACCGCCGCTCCCGCCTGATGGGCCCCAACGTGCCGACGTTTTTTGAAACGCCGGTGCATATCGTCCGGGGGCAGGGTGTCTGGCTGTGGGATGCTGACGGCAAACGCTATCTCGACTGCTATAACAACGTACCACACGTGGGCCACTGTCATCCGGCGGTGACCGAGGCGATTGCCCGGCAGGCGGCGGTGCTGAACACCCACACCCGATATCTGCATGAGGGTGTTCTTGACCTGCTGGACCGGATCACCGCCACCATGGGGCACGGATTGTCGCAGGGCATTCTGGTCTGCACCGGGTCCGAGGCGAATGACATCGCCTTGCGGATGGCGCAGGCGGTGACCGGCGCGACAGGGATCGTCGCCACCGACAACACCTATCACGGCAACACCACCGCCACCGCGCAGCTGTCGACCCGCCGCCCGCCGATCGGTGGCTATCCGCCCCATGTGCGACTGGTTCCAGCGCCGGAATCAGATACCGACCCCGAAGTGTTCGGCGCCGCCGTGGCACAGGCCATCGCCGGGTTGCAGCAGGCCGGGCACGGATTTTCGGGCATGATGCTGTGTCCGATCTTTGCAAATGAGGGCCTGCCGAACGTCGCGCCGGGGTTCTTTGCCCCCGCTGAACAGGCGATCCGCAGGGCCGGCGGGTTGGTCCTGTGCGACGAGGTGCAGCCCGGGTTCGGGCGCACGGGGCGCTGGTGGGGGCATGACTGGCTTGGGGTGACGCCAGATGTGGTGACACTGGGCAAACCCATGGGCAACGGGCATCCCGTGGCGGGCGTGATCGCCACGCCGGACGTCATGGCGGCCTTCCGCACCGCCTTTGGTTATTTCAACACTTTCGGCGGAAACCCGGTGTCGGCGGCTGCTGCTCTGGCAGTGCTGGACGTGATCGAGTCCGAAGACCTGATTCCCCACGCCGCCGCCATGGGCAGCCATGGGATTAACCGGCTGAATGGTCTGTCCCATCCGGCAATCACCGAAATTCGCGGCAACGGGCTGTTTTTCGGCGCGGTGCTGGAACAAGGCGGCAAGCCCGCCACCGATCTGGCGATCCGTGTGGTTGAAGAAATGAAAGAGGCCGGGGTGCTGATCGGACGCGCCGGACGGCAGATGAATATCCTCAAGATGCGCCCGCCGATGCCGATTTCAGCCGATCAAATCGATCTGGCAATCGACACTCTGGCCGACGTGCTGTCGCGCCATGGCTGAGGCCGGGATACAGGCGCTGGCCAGTGATGCGCTGCGGCTCTGGGGTGGGGGAACCGCGCCGCGCCTGATCGCAAACCGTGAAAACGCCGTGTTTCACACCGTCCTGTCCGATGGCACCCCTGCGGCCCTGCGTCTACATCGCGCTGGATACCAGACCGATGCCGCCATCGAAAGCGAACTGGTCTGGACCGATGCGCTGGCGGCTGCCGGTTTTCCCTGTCCCCGCCCGATCCGCACCGCCGATGGTGCTCTGCTGGGGTGTCCCGCTGTTGGGCCGCGCGTGTCAGTCATTGCCTGGATCGATACGCTACCGGTGGGGGGCGCGGGCATTCCGGCGGCAGGCACGATCGCCCAGCAGTGCGAGTTGTACCACACCATCGGCGCCATGATCGCCCGGCTGCATCGGCTGAGCGACGGTCTGACCCTTCCGGCGGGGTTTCAGCGTCCGCAGTGGGATCTGGACGGGCTGACCGGCGATCTGCCCCATTGGGGCCGGTTCTGGGTAAATCCTGCGCTGGACGGCAAAGAAAGCGATCGGCTGGTCCACGTCCGCGATATCGCCCGCGCGCATCTGCGCGATGGTGCGTGGGACACCGGCCTGATCCACGCCGATCTGTTGCAAGAGAACATCCTTGGCAGCGCCGAGCACCTGTCGCTGATCGATTTCGACGACGGCGGGTTCGGATATCGGTTGTACGATCTGGGCACGGCCATGGTGCAGCACGCCGAAGCGCCGCACTTTGGTGATCTGTCTGCGGCCCTGTGCGACGGCTATGGCGGGGGCCATGCCGATCTGCCGCTGTTCACCCTGTTGCGGGCCTGTGCCAGCACCGGCTGGCTGATCCCACGACTGGCCCCGGACGATCCGCGTCACCGGTCCTATGCCGACAGGGCGCTGCGTCTGGCGCACCGCTATTGCGGCTGATACTGGCCGTTGCGGACGTCAGACCACCACCGGTTGAACCTTCTGTGCACCGACCCCGAACACCCGCTTGTAGCGTTCGATTTCATCCGCCGGGCCCATTGCCTTGTTCGGGTTGTCCGAAAGCTTGACCGTGGGTCGCCCATTGGCGCTGACTGCCTTGCACACCAGCGAGAACGGACGCAGCGCATCGTCGGGAACCAGCCCGCGGAAATCGTTGGTCAGCAGCGTCCCCCAGCCGAATGAAACCCGCACCCGCCCGTTGAACTGCGCCTGCAACTGCGCGATTTTCGCGACATCCAGCCCGTCGGAAAAGATCACCAGTTTTTGCCGCGGGTCTTCGCCCCGTTCGGTCCACCAGCGGATCGCTGTCTCCGCCCAGGTCGCCGGGTCACCCGAATCGATGCGGATGCCCGTCCAGCCCGCCAGCCAGTCGGGCGCGTGCTCCAGGAACCCGGCGCTGCCATAGGTATCGGGCAGGATCACCCGCAGGTTTCCGTCGTGTTCCTCGTGCCAATCGGCCAGGACTTCATATGGCGCCTGGGCCAGTTCATCGTCACTTTCGGCCAGCGCGGAATAGACCATCGGCAATTCGTGGGCATTTGTCCCGATCGCCTCAAGGTCGCGGTTCTTGGCGATCAGGCAGTTCGACGTGCCGATGAACGACTTTCCCAACCCCTCCTGCATCGCCTGCACGCACCAGTCCTGCCACAGGAACGAGTGTCGCCTCCGAGTGCCGAAATCGGCTAGCCTGAGCCCCTGCACATCGCGCAGACCCTCGACCTTTTCCCACAGTTTGGTCATCGCGCGGGCATAGAGCACCTGCAACTCGAACCGTCCCATGTCGCGCAGCACCGAGCGCGAGCGGAGTTCCATGATGACGGCCAGCGCGGGAATCTCCCACAGCATGACCTCGGGCCATTTGCCTTCAAACGTCAGTTCATACTGCCCATCGCGTTTCTCCAGATGATAGGGCGGCAGGCGCAGGGCCTCGAACCAGTCGATGAATTCGGGCGTGAACATCTGCCGCTTGCCATAGAATGTATTGCCCCGCATCCAGGTCGATTCGCCACGGCTGAGCGACAGCCCGCGGATATGATCAAGCTGTTCGCGCAACTCGCCCTCGTCCACCACATCGGCAAGACGTATGGATGTGGTGCGGTTGATCAGCGAAAACGTGACGTTGGTGTCAGGTTTGTTGCGGAACACCGACTGGCACATCAGCAGTTTGTAAAAATCCGTGTCGATCAGGGACCGGACAATCGGATCGATCTTCCACTTGTGGTTCCAGACTCGGGTGGCGATGTCTACCATGGTGTTTCCTTAAACCTGTTGCACCCTTGTCACCCAAGGTTGCCGCCAAGAGCAAGGGCGCGCGAACCGAAGACCGTTGCGCCCGGTCGCGGACGAAGATGAGTATTTGGGCAAGGAGAAGACATCAGTTTCTTCTTTGCAAAAATACTCAATGCGTGCCGCTGACGGGTGCAGGGCTGCCGCCGCGTCTTGGCAAAGTGGCACCGGCAGAGTAATTGGAAGCGGTTTCAGAAGGGGTATCACATGACGGCGACGGTATTCATCGATGGCGAAGTCGGCACGACCGGGTTGCAGATCCGCGAACGCCTGATCGGGCGCAACGACATCCGCCTGTTGTCGCTGCCTGACGACCGGCGCAAGGATGCGGCGGCGCGGGCCGATGCGCTGGCCAGTGCCGATGTGGCGATCCTGTGCCTGCCCGACGATGCGGCGCGCGAGGCGGTGACGCTGGTCGAGGGGGCCGGTACGCGGTTGATCGATGCCAGCACGGCACACCGCATTGCGCCCGGTTGGGTGTTCGGTTTTCCCGAAATGGCTTCGGGTCAGCGCGCGGCGGTGGCCAAAGCTGCGCGGGTTTCGAATCCGGGCTGTTATTCCACCTGCGCCATCGCGTTGCTGCGGCCGCTGCGCGATGCCGGACTGCTGGCGCGGGATGCGCAACTGTCGATCTTTGGCATTTCGGGCTATACCGGCGGTGGCAAATCAATGATCGCCGAATACGAAAGCGGTGCGGCGACGGGCAGTTTCGTCTATGCCACCGGTCAGACGCACAAACATCTGCCCGAGATCGTCAAACATGCCGATCTGGCCACTTCGCCGATTTTCGTGCCTTCGGTCGGTCAATTCGCCCAAGGGATGGTGGTGCAGGTGCCACTGTTCACCGAAGCCGCGCCGGCAACATTGCATGCCGCACTGGCCGATCATTATGCCGGCAGCCAGTTTGTGACAGTCCGTCCGCTGGACGTTTCAGTGGCGCGCGAAGAACCTGCCGGGCTGAACGGCACCAACCGGCTGGAACTTTCGATTTTGGGCGATGCAGCGAGTGGGCGACTGGTGCTTTCTGCCGTGCTCGACAATCTGGGCAAAGGCGCGTCGGGGGCTGCTGTGCAGAACCTGAACCTTATGCTCGGGCTGGACGAAGCTGCAGGCCTGTAGCCGCATGGATCACTGTCTGTCTGTCGCTCAGGCAGTCAGCATGACACCTGCAGCACCCATGGCCGACATGGCAGCGTGGAGCGAGCCGTCCAGATCGATGGCGCGGCACAGATCCTGCTGAACGGTGACGTCAAAGCCAAGCCTGGCCCCGTCCACCGCAGAATAGTTCACGCAAAAATCCAGAGCCAGTCCGACGAGCGTGATCCGCCCGATCCCCCGGCTACGCAAATACCCGTCCAGCCCGGTTTCCGTGGTGTGGTCATTCTCGAAGAACGCCGAATAACTGTCGATCGCGGGGTTGAACCCCTTGCGGATGATCATGTCGCCATCGGTGCGCAGACCCGGGTGGAATTCCGCCCCGTGTGATCCGATAACGCAATGATCAGGCCACAGAACCTGCGGGCCATAGGGCATTTCGGTCACCGAAAATGGCGCCGCCCCGGGATGGGATGACGCAAAGGATGAATGTCCCGCCGGGTGCCAGTCCTGACTGAGGATCACCGCATCAAAGGCGGGGATCAGGGCGTTTATGCCCGGCACGATTGCATCACCACCCGCCACGGCCAGCGCGCCTCCCGGACAGAAATCGTTCTGGACATCGATGATCAGCAGCGCGGAACGGTCGGTCATTGTGGCCTCGGATATTAGATCTTCCGCCATCCTACAGCTTGTCGCGGGGGGGCCAAGGGGGTATTCGGCGGCGATGATTACCGTTGCCGCACTCTATCACTTCACCCGGTTCGACGATCCTGCCGCTTTGCAGGCACCGCTGGCCGAGCTGTGCCATGCGCAGGGGGTGCGGGGCATCCTTTTGCTTGCGCCTGAGGGGGTGAACGGAACCATTGCGGGCACGCGGTCGGGCATCGATGCGGTGCTGGCACATCTGCGCGGGCTGCCGGGATGTTCCGGGCTTGAGTGGAAGGAAAGCGGCGCAGAGTCGCCGCCGTTCCGCCGCATGAAGGTGCGGCTCAAGCGTGAAATCGTGACGATGGGCCAGCCTTCGGTCGATCCTCTGGCGGCGGTGGGGCACCATGTGGCGCCTGCCGACTGGAACGCACTGATCGCCGCGCCGGATGTGGCGGTGATTGACACCCGTAACGATTATGAGGTGGCGATCGGCAGTTTCGAGGGCGCGGTTGATCCCGAGACCGGAACATTCGGCGACTTCCCCGCATGGTGGGAGGCAAACCGCGAGCGGTTCGCGGGCAAGCGGATCGCGATGTTCTGTACCGGCGGAATTCGCTGCGAGAAATCCACCAGCTTTCTGCTGGGGCAGGGGGTGGAGGAGGTGTTCCACCTGAAGGGCGGAATTCTGAAATACCTCGAAGACGTGCCCGAGGAGAAGAGTCTGTGGCGCGGCGAGTGTTTCGTGTTCGACAAGCGGGTTGCGGTGGGGCACGGTCTGTCCCCCGGCACCCACGGGCTGTGCCATGCCTGCCGCCGCCCGGTTTCAACGGCTGATCGCGATCATCCGGCGTTTGAGGACGGGGTTTCCTGCCCGCAATGTATTAATACCGTGACCGACGCCGACCGCGCCCGATTTCGCGAGCGGCAGCACCAGATCGCCCTGTCTCGGTCACGGGGCGAAAGCCATCTGGGCGATTAGGTCAGCCCCCCGGTGATGATCCAGCGGATTCCCGCGAAAAATCCCAGCACGATAAAATAGGGGCAGGTGACCGATGGCCACCTGCCCCGTTCCGGCAGGACGCTGGAGATGTGCGGTTAAGACGCCCTGCCGATTCCGTGTGAACAGCCCGATCAAGCCGGGACCGTTCGAAATTTCTGCTCAGACCTGACGCCATCCGTGGTTGCGCAGGCAGCGCGGATCATAGCCTTCGAGTCCGTTGCCCTTGCCGTGCACGCGGGTGCTGCACTGGCCGGGCAGCCGGGAAATGTTCATCGTGCGTTGCAGGCAAGATCTCAGGAAGAGGTTCTGCCAGCCGCTGCGTGTCTGGACCGAGCGAAGGCAGCGGGAGTCCACCGTTTTGTTGTGGTGCGGATAGACGGGATTGGGGGGGCTCGGGCGCGGGTAGGCGGGCGGTTTCGGTGGCACATGGACCGCTGGCGGCGGGGTCTTTGAACGGCGATCCCGCGACACGGCAGCGCCGATGATGATCAAGGTCGCGGCCCCGGCAAGGATTGCCACCAGATCGCGGGAGTTGTCGGCCTGAACGGGCGTGGCGGCCATCGGGCTGAAGGCGACAGCGGCAGACAGTGTGGCGGCGGCAATGGTGCGGAACATGGGAGGCTTCCTTTCGATATCGGACGTTGCAATGCGAACAGCGGGTCCGGCACGATGTTTCCGAACTGGACTGCAATCAAACTGCAGCCGAACCCGGCGGACAGGCAATATCGCCGCGCTGTTATCCGATAGCGACCAATACAACCCTCGCGGACATTGAATATCGTGCCCGGTCGGCCCATCGTGACATCAACCGCCTGCCAAGCGGTCTGCCAAAGGTCACTGCGACCAGAACCCCGGAGACATCATGCCGCGCCCGCCTGTTCCATCTGCCATTGCCGCACTGGCCGTCTGCCTGTCACTGTTCGGTTTCGCCGCCAGTGCCGAGGCCGCCTGTTTTGCCGATTACAAAGCCAAGACGGACAATCCGTTGAAACTGCATTATGGGGTGATAAAGCTGCCCCAAAATGCGTGCGATTCGAAGAGTGCACGGGCGGTGATTGAACGGCGCATCGGTGCGGATGGCTGGCAGTTGCTGAACGTGATGTCGGTGTTCGATGAAAGTGGGCTTGAGCAAAGGAAAGACAGTGCTGGTGCCTACTTCCTCCGCTACTGACACGCGGCGTTCAACAGGGCGGATCGTGACGCTTGGGATCGGGGCGATTGTCCTGATTCTGCTGGTGGCGGCGGTGTTTCTGCTCGTCAATCTGCCCGACGCCAACGCCTTCAACGCGCGGGTCGAGCGGATATTCATCGATAACGATGCGCTGACCGGTTCGGGCGAATTGCGCCTGCTTGAGATTCTGGCCCAGTCGGGCACCGCATTCTCGGGCGTGTTGAGCAGTTACCGCATGGTGATCTTCGTGCTGCTGGTTTTCGCCACGGCGCTGCTGATTGCGAGCCTTGTGTTTCTGGTGACAATCATCGCGTTGAACCGCCGCATGGGCGAAATCGAGAGGGCAGGCATTCAGGTGTCATCGCTGTTGATTTCGCGCGATCAGCTGACGGTCTATCTGAACAACATGGAATTCAAGCTGACCGAGGCGGCGATCGAAACCCTTGCCGTGCTGGCCGAGGCGCGGATGGATGACGACGTTTTGTCAGGGTCGGAAATCGAAGCGGTGATATCGGGGCGCAAGGCTGCGGACTGTGACGAGGCGGCAGGCGCCACCCGCATCAAGCGGTTGCGCGATACGCTGGGCAACCAGATGGTCAGCGAACTTCTGGTCAAGAACATCGCGCGGCGGGGCTATATGCTTGCCATCGACAAGGACGTGATCCGCATGGTGTGACGGTCAGCGCAGACAGGTGCGGAATTTCTAAGAAATTCCGTGGTCGTTTTCTCGGGGAGAAAACGATGGCCCGCCGCTGTCAGCGATGGGGACCAGATCAGACTTTCTCATTCCGGATCGATCATTGCGATCTGACGTCCTGACCCCATGCTGGGTGGTCCAAAGTCAGTCTGGAGTCGGCATGAGCAATGCCGCCGATAACAGTGCCGGGCGGCGCGGACCGCAGAACCGTCTACAAGCTCCGGCGGGCATGGGAACAACAGCCCGGCCATGGCCGTGCTGTCGCGTGCCAGGTCACTCCAGGCGGATGGCAGCGCGGGCCGAGTTTCCGTCGGCATCGATCACCGACAGGATGACAAAGCCGGGGCCGGGGGCGGCCAGTCGAATTTCTCGCTCGGAAGCAGCAAGGGCCAACGGCGCGCCGTCCGCGAGGATCGTGAACGGCGGTTTGCCCTTACGCAGTTTCACCACAAGCGGACCGTTGCCCAATGCCATCCGTGCGCCATCGGGCGGAAAGGCGATCTGCGGCGCGTCCTGTACCGGGGACAACGCGGCCTGACGGCTGCGGAATTGCATCAGCGGCGCGGGCAGGTTCGCTGTGCCCGACATCAACGTGCCGGGTGGTGGCGCGGGCAGGGGGGTGCGGCGCGGTGCGATGCGCTGAAACGCTTGGAACAGGACGGGGGCCGCAACCGCTGCGCCGAACGCGCCGGGCACCGGTGTGCCGTCGGCCCGCCCCATCCAAACACCGATCACATGCCGCCCGTCCCAGCCAATCGCCCAGACATCCCGATAGCCATAGGAGGTGCCGGTCTTCCACGCGATGGCGCCTTCGCTGCCGCCATCGGGCGGACGGATGCCCGACAGGATGTGACCGACGTGCCAGGCGGCCTCGGGTGACAGGAACCGCGGTCGGGTCTGCGGCTGCGGCAGGGCACTCAAGTCGATCCGCACCCCGCCCTGTGCCAGCCCGGCAAACAGCTGAACCAGCCCTTCGAGACTGACGCCGACCCCGCCAAGGCTGACCGCCAGACCGGCGCGGCCACCGGGCACGACCGCCTCGACACCGGCACTGCGCAGCGCGCCCATCAGACGGGCCGGGCCGAGCGCTTCGGTCAGTTGCACCACCGGCAGATTCAGCGACAGTTGCAGCGCATCGCGCATCCGCACCGTGCCACGAAACAACCCGTCGAAATTCTGTGGCGCATAGGTGCCAAAGCGCATCGGCACGTCCTGAATCAGCGTGTCAGGATGGGCCAGCCCCTGATCGAAGGCCAAGCCATAAACCAGTGGTTTCAATGTCGAGCCGGGCGATCGCAGGGCGCGGGTCATGTCGACGAACCCCTGCCGTTTATCATTGTCGTAATCGGCGGAACCGACATGGGCCAGAATCTCGCCCGTGGTGTGATCTGCGGCGACGATCGCGATGGAAAGCCGGTCACCGCGCCCGGCCAGTGCCGCGCGGGCCATACGTTCAAACGCGATCTGGGTGGCGCGGTGCAGCGTCGTGTCGTGGCGCTGGGCAGCCGGATCGGCGGCGATCAGACGGTCGGACAGATGCGGGGCAAGGGCGGGGAACGGGCGGCGGCGGGTCGGCACAGGATCGCGCGTGGCGGCGGTGGCCGTGTCGGCGTCGATCACGCCGGCGGCCTGCATCCGCGACAACACCCGATCACGAGCCGTCCGGGCGGCAGGCGCATGGCGGTCAGGGCGGCGGGTTTCGGGGGATTGTGGCAGGGCGACCAGAAGTGCGGATTCCGCCGGGGTCAGGCGGCGCGGCTCCTTGCCGAACCATGTGAGGGTGGCGGCGCGCAGGCCTTCGATATTGCCGCCAAAGGGCGCACGGTTCAGATACAGCGCAAGGATTTCAGTCTTGTCCAACCGTCGCTCCAGCGCCAGCGCCACCCTTGCCTGCCGCAGCTTGCCGCGCAATTCACCCGTCGACCCTTCTTCAAGCAGGCGCGCGACCTGCATCGTCAGCGTCGACGCGCCCGAGGTGATCCGCCCACGGCTCAACCCCGCTACGACGGCACGCAAAACGGCACGCGGATCGATTCCGGCGTGATGGTAGAAGCGCTTGTCCTCATAGGCGATCAGCATCCGCAGATAACGCGCATCGACCTCGCCGGGCGAGACCGCAAGCCGCCATCGGCCATCGGCGACCGTATAGGCGCGCAAGAGCTGCCCGTCCCGGTCGCGCACCTCGCGGGCGGTTTCGGTGGCCAGCGGCGGCAGGGTGGTCGCGTCGATCCAGATGTCGAACTGATCACGCGCCATGCCGCTCAGGAACAGCGCAAACGCCAGTGCGAACAGCCAACGGTCAAGGCGCATCGACAGTGCCTTCCCATCCGCCGGGATACCGGGTGACAAATCCCGACGGGTCGACCACCAGCACCGCATCGTAATCTTGCGAGCGGTATCCGACCTGGGTCGCATCGATCCGGTGATAGCGTTGTTCGAGCACCTCGATCCGCCCTTCGGGCCAGCGCAGCCACAAGGCATCGACACGGGTGGGGCTGGACAAAGTTCCGGCAAGACGGCGCAGGGGCAGCAGATTGGTGGCGGGGGTGAAACCCAGATCGATGTCAATACAGGCCTCGGAACCCGGCACCGGTTCGCCGTTTACCTGCCAGCCCTCTGCCGTGCGGGTGAATTTCCACGCAACCGGCGCACCATTGCACAGCCCGGTCACATCGGCGTCGATGGTCACGAAACCCGGATCGCAGCGCACGATATATTCCAGCCGCGACTCGCCCATCTGGTCAAACAACCGCGTATGTCCGATCAACAGGAACCCGTCCGGCTCGCGGATCAGGCGGCAGGTATCGCGACCCTCTCCGATAAGGGCGCGCCAGTGGGCTGTGGCCAGACATTCACCTTTCATCGGCTATTCCATCACGGCAATCCGCCCGGTTTCTGTATGGGCACCGAAGCGGGGGCGATACATATCGGCAACGCTGGCGGCGGGATGGTGGAACACCCCCGGCGATACCGCCCGCACCACATAGGCGAGGCGGAACGCCTTGTCCGAGCGCCAGTCGACGGCGGAAATGAAGCGGTCACTGCGGAATTCACTGGTTTCAACATCATCGATGGTGTCCAGCCAGTCCAGCGCGCCGATGTCACCCGACCGGATCAGGTTGGGATTGTCGATTTCAAAACCCGCGGGCAGGGGGTCGTCGATGATCAGCCGGGCTTCGGCCCGGGCGAAGGGTTGTACTGTCAGCAGCGCCACCAGCCGGGTGCCGACCTTGATCCCGCTGGGATCAACCGGCGCACCCTCCATGGTGAAATAGGTCCGCTCGATGGCGTAACCTTCGCCGCCCTTCGGTTCGGGCACTTCGGGCACGCCAAAGGTGGTGAGGGTCAGCGTCGCCTCGGTGTTGCCGGTGTTGGCAATGGCAACCGGTGCGGCGTCGGTCTGTGCATCGCGCAGGCGGATCAGCGGGCCGTCGGGCGCCTGTCCGTTCACGCTCAGCCCACCGCCTGTGGCATCGCCGATCAGCGCGTTTGCCGCCAGCAGCGACCACACTGCCTCTTGGGTTGAGCGTTCGGGCCCGCCCTGAAGCGGCACAATGTCATCGGCCAGCGCGGCGCGGTCCACTGCCGTGCTGCCCGCCTCAACCGCCAGCGTCAGCACCGCCGCACTGTCGCGCAACCGGGTTCCGTAATCGGTCCGCCAGCGGCGTTCCGCGTCCTGTGGCTCGGGCTGGTTCAGCATCCGGCCCGCCTGTGCGAACAGGGCATCGGCGCGGGTCGGGTCGCCATAAGCGGCCAGCGCGGCACCCAGTTGCGCGACCGCCAGCGGGGTTGCGAAATCGCCCGCTTTCACATCGGCATAGTACCGCAGATCGCCGATCGACGCCGCGCCCTCACGCGCCAGAACATGCAGCGCATAGGCGATGTCGGCCCCACCGTCATCCGGATCGTCCGCAGCGAAATCGGGGGCATAATTCACCCGGTTGCGCAGATTGTCGAGCGCGCTGCGAAACGCGATGTCAGGCACCGCGATGCCTTGGCCCCGGGCGCGCGACAGGAAATCCGTGACATAGGCGTCAAGCCAAAAATCGCCCGAATCCGGACGCCACATGCCGAAACTGCCGCCGGATGTCTGATTGTCCAGAACCCGCGTCACCGCCTGTTCAATCCGTTCGCGCAGCTGGTCACGGGTGCCAAGCCCCATCACCTGCGCCACCCGGTCAAGATAAAGCAGCGGCAGCGCCACGGATGTGACCTGTTCGGTGCAGCCATAGGGATAACGGTCAAGTGCGGCCAACAATCCGGGGCTGTCGAACCGCGCCAAAGGCCCGGCGGTCAGCGTGGCAGTGCCCGATCCGGCGCGCAAACCCGCAAAGACATCGGCGTCAAAGGTGAACGTGTCGCCGGGGGCAAGGCTGAACCGGCTGGTGTGGTGGATCTCAGGGTCGTTCAACCGCACCGGCAGGGTATAGGCGCGGTTCAGTACCTGCCCCGACGGTGCTGTCATGGCAAGATCAACGGTGAAATCGCCCACGGAATTGGCGGACACCGGCACGCTGAACGTCTTTGTCTCACCCTCGCCCAGTGCGAACTGTGCAGGCAATGCGCCGGTGCCCAGCGTCAGGCCCGCCCCACCGATGCGCAGGCCGACAGCCCCGGTCGGGCCTTTTGCATGGGTCACCTCAAGCAGGATCCGCGATTCATCGCCGGGGGCCAGAAACCGGGGCAGGGTGGCGGTGACCACCACAGGATCACGCACCAGCACATCCGTAGTTGCCTGACCGACGCCGGTATCGCTCCAGACCACTGCCATCAGCCGCAGGGTGCCGTTGAAGGCGGGCAGATCGAAAGTGGTGTGGACAAAGCCATCGGCCCCCACCTGCAACGGGCCGCTGACCAGCGTCAGCAGATCCTCGGTCGGGGGCGGGGACTGCATGCGCATCCCCCCGGCTGCATCGCCGCCCGAACGGACCTGACCCATCGCCCCGACATTGCCGTCGATCAGCCGGCCATAGATGTCACGGATCGCCACGCCCAGCCGCCTTTGGCCAAAGTAATACGCGGAGGGATCGGGCGACTCGAACCCCGTCAGGTTGAGGATTCCGAGATCAATCGCTGCAATGCTGGCCCAAGCCGTTTCGCCGGGCGCGATGCCTTCGACCTTCAACGCCACCTCAAAGGGTGCGCGCGGCTGTGCCTCGGGCGGGGTGTCAAAGCTGGCGTGCAACTGTGCCGCGCCGGGATCGACCACGGCATAGGACAGGCCCAGCGAACGGGCTGGTGCAATGTCATCGCCGGACGGGCGCAGCACAGCTGCGGTGACATAGGCCCCCGGGCCCCAGTCGGCGGTCACCGGCACATCGACAATATTCTCGCCCTCGGTCACGGCGATAGCCTGCATGGCAATCACCCGGTCCGACATCACGGTGATCAGCGCTTGTCCGGCATAGCGGGGCACAAGGCGCAGACGGGCGGTTTCGCCGGGTGTATAGCGTGGCTTGTCCAGCGACAGCTCCAGAGTGTCGGGCGTGTCCTGCGCGCTCGCGCTGACATACCATCCGACATCGAAACTCAGCGAGCTTGCGACAGGATCACCGCCCATACGTTCGATCAGAATCTCGTGTTTGCCCCATTTGACGGGGGCGGTCACGGTGACAGGGGCATCGGACAGCGTCACCTCGCCCGAGGCAACGCGGGTGCGGCGGGTAATCGGCTCCCACTCCCAGCGGCCATCCAGCGAATACCACTGATACTGTGTATCGACGCGGTTGATCGTCCAGCGCACGGGCATGGGCGACGGTGCTTCCGACACCGCGATCAGGCTGAACGACGCTTCGCTGTTTTCAGGCAGCACGCCGTCGAACGCGGGCCGGATACCAATCATCGATGCGGTCGCCGCGACTTCGCGGGTAATCTGCCGCTCAATCGGTCGGCCCGAGCCTTCTTTGACGCGAACGGTAATCTGCGCCTCGGTCGGGCGGTCGGTGGTGTCCGGTTGCGGCAGGTTCAGCGGCACGGTGGCGTGACCATCGACCCCGGTTTCGACCGGCTCCGAGAAGTCGGCCTGTGACGAAGTTTCCGCGTCATATCGCCCGAAGCTGAAGCCGGGATGGGCCGTCATCGTGCTGACCGGGCGCAGCCGCGTTTCGGTTTCAACGGTCAGCCCGCCACCGGGAGCGCCGAACAAATACCGCACATCGACGCTCAGTGGCGTGACGCCACCCGCGCGCAGCGGTCCGTCGGGCAGGCTCAGGTCGGCGTCCAGTCTTTCGGGCAGGAAATCCTCGACCAGCAGGGTCTCAGTCGCCAGCGGCGGCGCATCCACATCGGCGTGAACGTCCAACCGCCATGTGCCCCGCGCCACATCCGGACCGACGGGCATCCGGAACATGTGACCCCCCGCTTTGCCATCCGCCGACAGGTGGCGCGAATATTCCACACCGTCAGGGCGGTGCAGGATCGCGGTCAGAGGCAGGCCCGGGATCGCCCGCGCCCGGTTGTCGCGCAGCAGCGCGGTTGCCACCACGGTATCCCCGGCACGATAGGCCCCCCGGTCTGTGGTCAGGAACAGGTCCATCGGCCCGGCAGGCGCCCGGCCCTCGACGCCACGGTCGGACAGATCGAACTCGGCGTCGTCCAGCGGCAGGAACGCCATGTCATCGCCCCGCTCGACCAACAGCAGCGCGGGTGCTGCACCGCCGGTGCCCCGGGTCAGACCCGGCGCGAACAGCGCATGCCCCATGGCATCGGTTTCGGCCCGGCCCAATACGGCATTGGCGCGTGACAGCAGGGTCAGCGTCGCACCCGGCACCGCGTCGGCGGTGGACAATGCGCGCACGAATCCATGCAATCCGTCAGTGCCCGACAGCGTGGTCATCCCGAGATCGGACACCACGAACCACTGGGTTGCGGGCGGATTTTCCCAGGGATCGGTCCCGGCAATCCGCGCCTGCAGCGCGTAGACGCCGGTCGTCAGATCACCCGCGATAGCGCCCAGCGGCAGGCGGGTGGTCATGTCACGGTTCAGGTCGTTCTGCACCTCGCCTGTGCCGGTCCAGATCTCTTCTGCAACCTCCGAGGCGAATTCTTGCTGGCGATAGTCGGGGAACGGGAGGCCAAACATGTCGTCCTGAATCGCGCGGATGATGTTGCGGTCGGATATTCGGAACAGCTTCAGATCAATGGTATTCAGGTTCACCGTCACGATGGGCAACGCAACCGGCCCCCCGGCAGGCAGCACATAGCCGCGTCCGGCAAACCGCGCGGCGGGTGCCCGGTCACGAACGTAAAGGTTCAGAACCACGGATTTCGCCAGCGTTTCGCCCGATGCGGCAGGCAACCCCTCGCGGAAGGTTACGCGATAGCGCGCGCCATGTTCGACACCTTCGATGCACAATTGCCGATCCTGCGCCGAGACGGCCAGCCCGCTTTCCCCGGTCTGCACAAAGGGTGCATAATCGACACCCGCCTGCACCAAAGACTCGTTGAATTCGGCACAGATGCGTGGGCTGGCGGCATCGCTGTCGATGTTATGTTCGGTGATACGAAAGCCGAACTTGCCGATGGCCTCTTCCAGCCGTGCCTCGATATCTTCGCGCGGGGACAACGTCTGGGCCAGACGCAGCGCCGGGATCATGTCGCGGCCACGATTGTTGCGCTCCAATGCGTCGGCCATCACCGACAGGGCGTTGGCCTGAACCGGTGCCGATCCGGCACGCAGATAACCGTTGATCGCGGCGAACAGCGCCTGCTCACGATATGTGCTGCGCTGTCCCGAATCGTCGGTCTCGATATCCAGTTGCAGTTGCGCATAATCGGTCCACAGGTCGGCAACATCCGTTTGACCCAGCGCCATGCCGGTGAACCGCAACGCCCCCAAGGTATTTCCCGCCGCCCGTGCAGCGCGGGCGGATTGCAACAGTTCCACCGCGCTGAGTCCGGTGCCGCTGTGCCGGACGGGCAGGGCAACCGCTTCGCGAAGGGCGACATCGAAATCGCCGGGACGCAGAAACGTCAGTTCGGCGCGGCGGGTTGCGGCCCGTGTCATATCGCCCGGCACGCGTTGCACCACTTCGGCCGAGACTGCGCCCTGGAATGTCTGCCGGTCGGTCACGTTGGATTTGGTAAAGCAGCTGTTCGAGCGGGAGTTATAGGTAAATGCCCGGCATTCCCGGTCGCTCAGACAGGTGGTTCGGCACACCTCGAATGTGGTGTCGAACACGGATTGCCGATCGCCGCCGAAAAAGTCGGTATCACGACTGACATTCAGCCATCGTTCAGGAATCGAGTCCTGTGCGACCCCTGGCAGAGCCATTGCGAAAACCGCCAGAATCGTCAGGAAAATGCGTACCATGAACCGCCTCATGCGAAAAGTTTGCGGCATGGTCGCACAGGCCCGGCAGCCCTGACAAGCATCGCTTTATTTGCCGCTGAATCGCCGCAGTTTAAGGTGTTATTTACCTATGATCGGCATCTGTTGCTGAGCAAGGGAGCGGCAGAATGTCGCGCGGTGTGTAACAATGGATCTTCCATCGCTTCTGGCGAATGAACGGCGCGCCAGGTTGGCGGCGGAACGCCTGCTTGAAATGCGGCAGCGCGATCTGCGCGCCGCCAACCGCAAGCTGGCCGAACATGCCCGCGCGCTGTCCGGGCAAATCATGGAAAAGCGCGGCGAAATGGAAACCATCCGTTCGCAGACTGCATCGTTGCGCGGAGAATTTGACGATACCTGCAATCGGCTGGAGCAGGCGACCACCGCTGCCGATCTGGCCGAAACCCGTCTGTGGGCGGCCCTGCAATCGGTGACGGATGGTTTCGCGCTGTTTGATTCCGATGATCGTCTGGTCTTGGCCAACCGTGCCTATCTTTCGGTGTTCGACGGGATGGATTGCGTAAAGCCCGGCATTTCTTATGCTGATCTCGTCGATGTTCTGCTGGCCGAAGGCATTGTCGATCCCGGCGGCGATTCGAACGATTGGCGCCGGATGATGCTGGATCGCTGGCGGCAGGCCCCGCCCGATCCGATTATCGTGCGGTTGTGGAACGGTCAGATCATCAAACTGGTGGATCGCGTGACCCCTGATGGCGGCAAGGTGTCGCTGGGCGTCAACCAGACCGCTCAATTGCGGATGTGGGCCGGGGTCGAGGCCATTCCAGATGGCTTTACCCTGTTCGATCAGGAAGACCGGTTGGTGATGTGCAATCAGCGCTATCGCGACCTCTATGATTTGCCGGTCACGGTTGCACCGCTGGGAATAACGTTCGAAGACATGTTGCGGATCGGTCTTGGGCGCGGTGCGATCGAAGGCGCGGTCGGTCGCGAGGAAGAGTGGCTGGAAGAACGGATTGCCGAACACCGCCGCGCCGACCGGCAAATTGACCAAAAGCTGAGCGATGGCCGTTGGGTGCGGATCATGGAAAAGGCCACGCCGGATGGCGGGCGGGTCGCCCTGCGGGTCGATATCACCGAGATCAAGCAGCATCAGGCCGCTCTTGAGGCCGAACGTGCGCGGGCCGAGGCGGCAAGCCGCGCCAAGTCGGCCTTTCTTGCCAACATGAGCCACGAAATCCGCACTCCGCTGAATGGGGTTGTCGGCATGGCAGAACTGTTGAAGTCCAGTCCGCTGTCCAGCGAACAGGCGCTGTTTGTCGATACGATCAAATCGTCGGGTGAGGCTCTGTTGCAGATTCTGAACGACATTCTGGATTTTTCCCGGATCGAGGCACAGAAGATGCCCCTGCGCGAAGCCCCCTTTGATCTGCCCGGGTTGGTCGGGCAGGTGGTCCGCCTGCTGAACCCGTCAATCAATGACCGTCCGATCACGCTGCTGACCGAGATTGATCCGGCGGTTCCACTTGTCGTCATGGGTGACGCAGGCCGGATTCGCCAGATTCTGACCAATCTTGTGGGCAATGCGCTGAAATTCACCGCCCGGGGCCATGTGCGTGTGATCGTCGCACCGGACGGCCCGGGGCAGGTTTCGTTCCGGATCGAAGATACGGGCATCGGCATTCCCGCGGATAGGCTGGAACATGTTTTCGGTGAGTTCAATCAGGTCGAAGACGATCGCAACCGTCGTTTCGACGGCACCGGGCTGGGCCTTGCGATCAGCCGGCAGCTGGCGCGGCTGATGGGCGGTGAAATTTCGATAAGCTCCGTCGTGGGGCGTGGCAGTTGTTTTGCCGTCACCCTGCCGCTGGCCGCCGCGCAGATGGAAGCCCCTGCCGGGCTTGAACCTGAATTGAACGGGGCCGTTTCCGGCACATCCGGGGTGGGCGTCTTGCGCGTGCTCGCGGCCGAGGATAACCGCACGAACCGGTTGGTGCTGTGCAAGATGCTCAAGGATTCGGGGATCGACCTGCATCTGGTCGAGGATGGCACCGCCGCCGTCGCCGCCTTTCGCGCCGATCCGCCCGGCTTGATCTTCATGGATATCTCGATGCCCGGTATGGATGGCCGCGAGGCCGCGCGTCAGATCCGCGCCCACGAGGCGGCGAATGGGCTGCCCCGCACCCCGATGGTTGCGATGACCGCCCATGCGATGGACAGCGACAAGGTTGAAATCTTTGCCGCCGGGATCGATCACCACCTGTCCAAACCCCTGAGCCGCGAGGCGCTGCTGCGCCATATCGAAACGGCGCGGAGGGCTCAGGGGGCGGGATAGTCGCGCAGAAACACCGGCCGGTCCGGTTCCGACAAATCCGGATCGTAGGCATATCCGCCCGTATCGAATGACAGGATTGCGTCGGCCTCGGTCAGGCGGTGTTCGACGATATGTCGCGCCATGGCACCGCGCGCCTTCTTGGCAAAGAAACTGACGATCCGGGCGCGACCGTCCTTCAATTCCATGAACTGCGGCGTGACGACCCGCAGCTTCAGCGCCGCAAGGTCGACCGCCCCGAAATATTCCTGACTGGCGCAGTTGATCAGCGTATCGGTGCCCAGGCTTTCGGCCTGTTCGCGCAGCGCCCCGGCAATCACCGTCCCCCAGAAGTCATACAGGTTCTGGCCCCGCCGGGTTTTCAGCCGACTGCCCATTTCCAGACGATAGGGCTGAATCCCGTCGCGCGGCCGCAACAGTCCGTAAAGCCCTGAAAGAATGCGCAAATGGTCCTGCGCCCAATCCATGTCTTCCCCCGACAGGCTGCGCGCCTCAAGCCCCATATAGGTATCACCGGCAAAGGCCAGCGCGGCGGGGCGCAGGATTTCGGGCGTCGGATCATCGGCATAGGTGCGGAACCGGTCACGGTTCAGCCGTGCCAGATCATCGGACAGGGCCATCAGGCCCTTCAGATCGCGCAGGGACAACTGTCGCGCATGGGCGGCCAGTCGCGCCGCCTCGGGCAGGAAATCGGGCGTCGTCACACGCTCCATTTCCGGTCCAGTCACATCCCAGTCCAGCCGCTTGGCCGGAGAAAGCACCACAAGCATGATCACCCCCTATTTGCGACAGGTCTATCAGGCGGTGCCGCAGGCTCAACCCGTCGCAAGCACATCCAGGAACGCCGCGCCGAACCTTTCCGCCCTCTGTGTGCCCATGCCCGTGATCCGCTCCAGCGCGTCCAGCGACGCCGGGCGGCGCTCGGCGATCTGGCGCAGGGTGGAGGGGGTGCAGGACATCGGCTTGTCGATCCCATCAGGCCCGCGAGAAAGATCCTGTTGCGCCGCCAGCAGCCGGTCGAACAGAGCGCCAGCGTCGCGTCCGGCCATTTTACGCCGGGTCGGATGCATCTGGGGCGTTGCGGCGCCGGTGATCACCTCCAGAAATATCGCACCATAGCGTTCCAGCTTTTTCGCCCCGACCCCGCCGATGCCGGCCATCTGGTCCAGTGTTGCGGGACGCCGTTCGGCCATTTCAACCAACGTGCGGTCGGTGAAAATCACATAGGCTGGCACCCGCCCCGCCTCGGCCAGCGCGCGGCGTTTTGCCTTGAGCGCCGAGAGCAGTGGCGCATCCTCGTCGCTGACCATCGCCTTCACCGCGGGGCGGGCTGTCTGGGCCGCCTTCACCACGTCCGAGCGCAGGGATATCCCCGCCTCGCCGCGCAGGATCGGGCGGGCGTCTTCGGTCATCCGCAGCGCGCCGTGGCGTTCGGGATCGGGACGTATCAGATCGCGGCCCATCATCTGCCGGAAAATCGCCTGCCATTGGGGCCGGGTCCAGTCCTTGCCGACCCCAAAGGTGGGCAGGCTGTCATGCCCGCGCTGGCGTACTTTGTCGGTCGCGTTGCCCAGAACGACGTCGATCAGATGCCCAGCACCAAAATATTCGCCGGTGCGCAGGATCGCCGAAAGCCCCATGCGCACGGCGGTGGTGGCATCGAACACCTCGGGGGGCTTGTCGCATAGGTCGCAATTGTTGCAGGGTTCGGCGGTTTCGCCAAAATATCCCAGCAACACCTGACGCCGACAGCCCAGCGCCTCGGCCAGACCCAGAAGCGCGTTCAACCGTCCGTGGTCGGCAGACTTGCGGTCGTTGGGCGCCAGCCCTTCGTCGATCTGGGTGCGGCGCAGGCGAATGTCATCGGGCCCGTACAGCGTCAGGGTTTCCGCCGGTGCGCCGTCACGCCCCGCACGGCCGATCTCCTGATAATAACTTTCGATGCTTTTCGGCAGGTCCGCATGGGCAACCCAGCGGATATCCGGCTTGTCCACGCCCATGCCAAAGGCAACCGTGGCGGTGACAATCAACCCGTCCTCCTGCGAGAACCGCCCCTCGACAATGCGTCGTTCCACCGGATCCATCGCGCCGTGGTAATGGCAGGCCGTGTGCCCATCGGCGCGCAGGGCGGTGGCCAAGTCTTCGGTCTTGGCACGCGAGGAGCAATAAACGATTCCCGATTGTCCCCGCCGCGCGGCGGCATAGGCCAGAATCTGTTTGCGCGGCCCGTCCTTGGGCGCAAAGGCCAGGTGGATGTTGGGCCGGTCGAACCCGCCCAGAAAAACCGTCGGTGCCCTCCCATCGAACAATCGCGTGACGATCTCGTCCCGGGTTTCGGCATCGGCAGTGGCGGTAAAGGCGGCCAGCGGCACGCCCAGAGAGCGCCGCAGATCGCCGATCCGCAGATAATCAGGTCGAAAGTCATGGCCCCACTGGCTGACGCAATGCGCCTCGTCGACGGCGATCATCGATACGCCGATCTGACGCAAAAGCCGTTCGGTGCCCCCCATGGCCAGCCGTTCGGGTGCCATATAAAGCAGCTTCATCTCGCCCGCGTGCAGTGCCGCGAAAACCTCCTCGGTTTCCTCGTCGGTGTTGCCGCTGGTCAGGGCGCCTGCATTCACCCCTGCCTCGCGCAGCCCGCGCACCTGGTCGCGCATCAGGGCGATCAACGGCGATATCACCACCGTGACCCCGTCCCGGCACAGGGCGGGCAGCTGGAAACACAGCGATTTTCCACCACCCGTGGGCATGATGGCCAGTGTGTTCTGCCCCGCCGTCACCGCCGCCACGATCTCGGCCTGACCGGCGCGGAATTCAGAGAATCCAAAGACGGACGCCAAAAGGTCGGAAGGTTCTTGCATGAATCTGTTCGGCCCCGTTTAGCTGCTTGTGAACGCCGACAATCGCAGATGGGGAATCAGGCCACAAGACCAAGGCGCGAAGCATTCCGCACCCGGCGGTCCCTGCACCGGACCCTTGGCTTCTTCTTTGTGAAAATACTCTGGGGAGCGCGAGGGGCCAGCCCCTCGCATCCGCGCTCAGTAAAATGCGCCGGCGTTGTTGACCAGAACGATCCGGCAGGCATAAACCGCGATCAGCGCGACGAGGGGCGCCAGATCGATGCCGCCTAGATCGGGCAGGATCCGACGGATCGGCCCATAGATCGGCTCAAGCAGACGGTTCAGACCATTCCAGATCTGCCCGACGATTGGCTGTCGCAGGTTCAGCACCTGAAAGTTGATCAGCCACGACATGATGATATGCGCGATCATGATGAACCACACCACATCGAGGATCAGCATAAGAATTTGAAAAATCGAAGTCATGGCCCGCCCGTTTACACCGTGTTACCGCAGCACAGGTAAGGGCACTGGCCCGCGAGGGCAAGCGATTGCCGCAACGTCTGTTTTGACATCGGGGTCTGATCGGAGCACCCGACCCGAAAAAGGAGTCCGCCGATGTATCCGGTGATACGACTGGCCAAGGAAATGCTGATCCACCGCAGGAAGCCCCGTCTGGGGCTTTTTGACACCCATGTGTCGCACCATCTCTGCTGGCCTCAGGACATCGATGTCTGGATGGAGCTGAACAACGGGCGGACGCTGACGCTCTATGATCTGGGGCGAATGGTGCTGTTTCAGCGTACCGGCGTGATTGACGTGATGCGCCGCAACCGCTGGGGTGGGACCGTCGCGGGGTCTTCGGTGCGGTATCGCCGCCGGGTGCGGCTGTTTCACCGGGTCGAAATGCGCACACGGATCCTCGGCTGGGACGACCGGTTCCTTTATCTGGAGCAATCGATGTGGCGAAACGGCGAGGCGACGTCGAATGCGCTGTTCCGCAATGCCGTCACCTCGGTGAATGGTATGGTTCCAATGGCGGTCGCGGCGGCCAAGATGGGGCACCACGAGCCCAGCCCCGCCTTGCCCGACTGGGTTCAGGGCTGGATCGATGCCGATGCGTCCCGCCCCTGGCCACCGCAAACGTAACCGCGGTGCCTGCTGACGGGCGCGCCCATTGTCAGCAGGATACCGGCACTCGTCAGTGCTGCGCGCCGGGTTTTCCCTTGAGAACAAGCTCTTGCGGTCGACTGACGACGATATGCTTGCGGCGGCTTTCGACGATCCCGCTTTTTTCCCACGCGCTCAGCAAACGGCTGACGGTGTGCAGCGTGGTTCCGGTCATTTGCGACAGATCCTGCCGGGTGATCGGAAAATCCACTTCGATTCCCTGATCGGTCTTGCGCCCCATCTGGTTGATCAGCCGCAGCAGGGCGTTGGCCACACGTTGTTCAACCTGCTGCGTTGCCATTTCGACGAAACGGTCATGCATGTCGGTCATCCGCTTGCCGACGGCGCGTTGGGTCGCTGTGGAGAATCCCTCATAGCGCGCTTCGAAGTCGGACCAGAGCCGCATCGGCCAGGCAAGCGTGATCGACTCTGAAACGGCGATTGAAGTGGCGGGATAATTTGTGTGGCCAAGGGCGCTTGCGATTCCGAATAATTGCCCTGACGGAATATGCAGCACCGTCACATGATCGCCCCCGTCGGTGATGCGCACCACCCGGACATAGCCATCCAGCAGCAGAAAAAACCGCTCGGCCACCGCGCCTTCGTCAAATATCGATTCGCCCGCGTTAAAGCGCTGCGTCGAGGCCTGATCGAGGATCTCGCGGATTTCGTCCCTTGTCAGCCCGGCAAAGGGCGCAAGGTGGGACAGCAGGCTTTCGTCAAGTTTTCGCATCATACTTTTTACCCGATCAACGTGCCCTGTTGGCTGTTCCCCACAGGAATTCCGAATTTTCACCGCCATCGCTTGCTTCTTTGGTGCAGGAACCTGCCCGAAGTTTGCGAAATCGCAAAGTGCTGCTGCTGCGGCGTCCCTAGATGTACCTCAAGACAGATAGAGATTGAAAGGAAACGGCATGTTTACCAAAGTTGGCGTAGCGATTGCGACTGTACTGATGCTTTCCGGCCCGGTGTTGGCCGATACGGTTGAGGTGCAGATGCTTAACAAGGGCGAAGCGGGGACGATGGTCTTTGAGCCTTCGTTCATTCGGATTGCGCCCGGAGATACCGTAAAATTCGTCGCCACCGATCGAGGCCACAATGCTGAAAGCATCGATGGCATGGTTCCCGAAGGCGCCGACGCCTTCAGCTCCAAGATCAACGAGGAAATCGAGGTTACACTGGATGTTCCGGGGTTCTATGGCGTGAAATGCACTCCGCACTTTGCCATGGGAATGGTGATGACCATTGCCGTCGGCGACGATGAGGCGCCCGCAGATTTGCTGGAAGGCCGTCTGCCAAAGAACGCCAAAAAGCGTTTCGAGGAACAGCTTGCCAGCCAATAGGGCCCCTATCGCTTTGGTCTGTCCGGTCAAAGCGATACCCACCCTTCCCGGATTATTCTGAGGTACTTGAGATGACATATCCAACTGATGAAAAACCACAATCCGCCGGCAGGCGCAATATTCTGCGCGGCACTGCACTGGCAGGCGCCGCGGCGCTGACCGGTTCCATGCTCTCGGCTGCGACGGTCACACGCGCGCCGGTCGCGCCACCGCGGATCAACATGCCCGGCGCCAACATGCTGCGCGTCCAGCAACAGCAGATCGATCAGGCCGCGCCTGTCGATCTGTCCGGGCTGGAGCGGGTCAAGCAGAAGATGGTCCGCCCGCCCTTCGCACCGAAACATGAACAGGTCGCACAGGGTGGCCCGAAAATCATCGAGGTCGAGCTGGTCGTGGACGAACGCCTGATGGTGGTCGACGAAGACACCGGCGCGTCGATCTGGGCAATGACCTATAACGGTTCGGTTCCCGGTCCGCTGATCATCGTGCATCAGGACGACTATATCGAACTGACGCTGAAAAGCCTTGGGCGGAACCAGCTTGAGCATAACATCGACTTTCACGCCGCAACTGGCGCTTTGGGTGGCGGCGCGTTGACGCATATCTATCCGGGCGAAGAAACCGTGCTGCGCTTCAAGGCGACCAAACCGGGCTGCTTTACCTATCACTGCGCACCCGGCGGCGCGATGATCCCCTACCACGTTTGCCACGGTATGAACGGCGCCGTCATGGTGCTGCCGCGTGACGGGCTGAAGGACAAGGACGGCAACGCGCTGCCCTATGACGAAATCGCCTATATCGGAGAGCAGGATTATTATCTGCCAAGGAACGCCGACGGGACCTACAAGACCTACTCCAATGCTGGCGATGACTATGCCGAATCGCTTGAGGCGATGCGGACGCTGACGCCAAGCCATGTGGTGTTCAACGGTTCTGTCGGGGCGCTGACCGGCACCCAGGCGCTGCACTCGAAAGTGGGCAATACCGTGCTGATGATCCACAACCAGTCCAACAGGGACAGCCGCCCGCATCTGATTGGCGGTCACGGTGACTACGTCTGGGAAACCGGCTTTGCCGAGCCGCCGTTGACCGGTGTCGAGACATGGTTCGTGCGTGGCGGGACAGCCATGGCGGCGATGTACAAGTTCGAGCAGCCGGGGGTTTACGCCTACGTCAACCACAACCTGATCGAAGCGGCGATACTGGGCGCGACCGCGCATTTCGTGGTGGATGGCGAGTGGAACAATGACCTGATGGAGCAGATCGTGGCGCCCCGCCAGGCCGAAGTCTGACACCGGAAAAAAGGGAGCGCCCGTCATGACACGCCAATTCAGGATCGCATCGGTGATGCTGGGATCGGCCTTGGTGGCGGGTGCGATAATCGCCGGGGTCGCGTGGATGCCACGCGGCCCCGATCCGGCGTTTTTACCAGATATGATTGGGCCGATTTCGGTGGATACCGACAGGTCCGTCTGGGTGCAGAAATATCAGGTCACGGTGGCGGAATGGAACGCCTGTCATGACTCGGGCGGTTGTGCGCTGCAGATCGTCGTGCGTTCGGATCAACAGCCCGCCACCACGCCCGCGACCGGGATCAGTCATCCCGATGCGCAACAATATATCGATTGGCTGAACCACGAAACCGGCGGGGCGTATCGCCTGCCCGGTGTGGCCGAATGGACCGAGGTTGCGCAGGGTGTTCTGCCGGACAAGCCGGAACCGCTGTTTACCGATCCGTCCCTGCGCTGGGCCTCTGCCTATATGGTCGAGGCAAGCATTCCCCGCGCCCTGAAACCTTCGGGCAGCTTTTCAACCACGGACGACGGCGTCTCTGATCTGGGTGGGTCGGTCTGGGAATGGACGCAGGACTGCTATGCCGGAACCGGAGAGCCGCTGACGCCCGACCGCTGTCCGGCATTCTATGTCGCCGGGCTGCATATCGCGGCCATGTCGTTTCTGGAACGCGACCCGGCGCGCGGTGGGTGTGCGGTCGGTGTGCCGCCTGCGCATCTGGGCTTGCGGCTGTTTTCGGACGTGGCGTCCTGAAAATCTGTCTGCGTCCCGGGTTTTAGCCTTTGTTTCGCCGCTGCACGCTTAGGGATTGAACGCGATTGGCAATGAAAAATGGTGAACTCCGGCGGGCAATCCGCCGGGTGCCGGTTTGAAGCGCGCACGTCTGACGGCAGTCAGGGCGGCCTGATCAAGCTTTGCTTCGCCCGAGGATTGTCGCAGTTGCACCGATGACAGCGCGCCTGCCGTCGATACACCGATCGACAGGATCGCTGTGCCACGGCTGCGGGTGCCGGCGGGGTATCTTTTGCGGCGTTCCACTGCGGCGCGGATGCTGTTGCCCCATTGCGCCATCAGGGCCGGGCTTGCCGCCTGCCGCTTGGCTGTCGTTTTTGCGCTGGCATCATTGCCGGATGCCTTGCGCTGCCCAGACCCCTTGGCGGTCTGGCTTTTGGTGGGCTGGCGTTTGGCGGATTCGGATTGCTTGGCCGGGGCAGTCAGGGTCTGTTTTCGCGGTGCCGGGCGCAGCTTGGGGCGGACAGAGGCGGTGACCGCCAGTGGCGAGGGCGGCGCTGCGGTGTCGATGGTGGGAAGGCGTTCAAAATCAGGCGGCGCGGTCGCCGCCATCGGCATGATCGGGCGCTCGGGCAGTTCGGGTCGGACGGGTTGGCTCAAAGACGGTTCCTGCGGCGCGACCGGGGCGACGGGTGAGGGCGTATCGATCTGCTGGAGCGTCTCCACCGGGCGATCCCATTCCGCGACCATGGCAGAGACGTCCTCGGTGCTGGCCGCCAGCGTGATCATGTCGCCGCCCGCGCTGCCTGCCGATGGTGCCACGCCCGCCGTATCACGCTGAAACAGGGCGAGATGCGACACCGTGGCGAGCATCAGAAAGACGGTGAATTCCGCAACCTGTCTCATGATCCGCGCAGTGCAAGATCAATGGAGGAAAACCCCATACCCGCCAGCCGTGCCAGGACCGCCGCAATCTTTGGCGTGGGCAGGTCGGCATCGGCGCGAATGGTCAGCCGCTGATCTGCCTTGACCCCCGCGAGCGTCATCCAGGCAGCGTCGTCCAAACCACCCCGAAATCCGACCCCGCCATCGGCAGAGACATAGAAGGTCATGTCTTCGTCCAGCGGGTTGTCGCTTGGCGAAACCGGCAGGGTCAGGTCGAAAGGCGGCGCGGGGGCGATCCGCGCAGTCATCATGAAAAAGATCAGCAGCAAAAATACCACGTTGATCATTGGCACGACAGATTCCGCGATGCGGCGGCGGGGGACGGGTTTGAACTGCATCGGCGCTACTCCACCACCGTCAGCCGAGTGAATCCGGCCTGCCGCAATGCCCGCGCCACGTCGATCAGCCGTTGCAGGGTGGTGTCGGCACCGCCGCGCAGAATGATCAGATCATCGGCATCGTCCATCAGCGGGCGCAGCTGTGTCACCAGCAGATCCGGCGCAACAGCGACTCCGTTCAGACGCAGGTCACCTGCCCCGATGTCGACCAGCCGCGGCGGACCGGTATAGGGGCCGGCACTTCCGGGCGCTGAGAGCGGCAGCGCGTTGTCGTGCCCGAACTGCGAGGCGAGCATGAAAAATACCAGCAACAGGAAAACCACGTCGATCATCGGTGTCAGACTTGGCCTGCGACGCGGCCTTGGGGGCGCGAAGCTGAACATCAGGCTGCCTTTGCGGGCCGTTCCGGCGCATGGATGAACAGCTTGGTCGCCATATCCTCCATATCCGCTTGCACGCGTTCTGCGATCCCTTCAAACCAGCTGAGCGCCACCGCAGCCGGGATGGCAACGGCCATGCCAGCCGCCGTGGTCAGCAGCGCCTCCCAGATACCACCGGCCAGAATGGCGGGATCAGCCTGACCGCCGCTTGTCTCCAGCGCCTGAAACGCCTCGATCATTCCCAGAACCGTGCCAAGAAGACCGATCAGCGGGGCGATTGTCACGATCAGTTCCAGCGGACGCAACCCGTGGCGCAACGCCGTCAGCTCGCGTCCGGCCAGCCGTGTGACTTCTTCCCGGGCCAGAATGTCTGGCAACGACCGGGCCGCCAGCGCACCCGCCACGAAACGCGCCCGTATGTTGCGCCGGGCGCGCGGTTTGCCCGCCTCGGTTCCCGCAATGGCCGCATCGACCAATCGTGTCGCCTGCCGTGATGACCACGCACCCGCCAACAAAAGCCGCCAGAGTTTCCACAGGATGATCGCGAGGGTCAGCACCGAAAGCACCGCGATCGCGACAAGTGCAGGTCCGCCGGTTTCAAGAAACCTCTGTGCTGCCTCTGTATCCATTGTCATCCTCATTGCCCCATCATCCCTTTCAGGCTTGGTCCGATATCGGTCTGCCATTGTTGCGCGCCCAAGGCCGTGGCGCGATAGACTGCGGCCCCCACAGCTTCTCCCAGAGCGGTGTGCAACCCGGCATAGTCCGACTGCCCCGGCGGTGCCGCAATCGCGATGCAATCGGTGCCCGTGCCGGTTGCGATACCGCTGGTGAGCGGCAGGTCGATGTCCATGATCGCCGCCGTGCGAGCCTGTGTGGCGATGCTGAGCGTTTCGATCAGCCCGGTCTGCGACAAGGCGTCAGACACGCGCACGGCAATGTTGATCGTTCCCCAGTCCTGCGCCTGACGGTTCTCACGATGCCCGACCCGTTCGGCGTTGGACAATCCGACAGTTGCGACGCAATCGGCGGTCGTGGCACCGACGCTTGCGGAAGCCTCGTGAAAGCAACAGACATGGCGCGAGGTCAGAAAGGCGACGGTGTCCTCAAACCCCTGCGCTTTCAGTTCGTCCTTGAACCAGCCCGTCACATCCATGTCACGCGGCAGATCGGCGTTGCGAACCTCGCGCCAGACGATGCGCCGGGCAGTGACAAAGCCGGGCCGGTTGATCGCCCAACTCAGCACCTGCATCTCGGCCCCCAGATCGAAGGTCAGCCAGGGCTGTGCAAGACGGACAAGGCTCATCCCAGCACCTCCAGCGGTTGAAACACCAGACCATCGGGCGTGACCTGCAAAAAAGCGCTGATGCCGAAGGTATCGCGCACCAGATCCGGGGTCAGCACATCCAGCGGCGGACCGTCGGCGGCAATCTTGCCCCGGTCGATCACGATCAGCCGGGTACAATGGCGCGCGGCAAGGCCAAGATCGTGCAGCGAAACGATAACCGAATGCCCCTCGCCGGCCAGTGCGGCGAAGGTGCGCATCGTGGCGATCTGATGCGCCGGGTCGAGCCCTGCTGTGGGTTCATCCGCCATCAAAAGCGGCGCTTCTTGCGCAAGGGCTCTTGCGATCAACACGCGGGCCTGTTCGCCGCCCGACAGCCTTGTGGCGGTGCGGGCGCGATACCCGGTCAGCCCCATGCGCTGCAACGCACGCTCGACGGCGGCGTGGTCTGCGTCACTGGGGCGCTGACCCGGCCCGAGATGCGGCGTGCGGCCCAGCATGACCAGCGTTTCAACATCCACCGGCCATGCGATTTCCCGTGACTGGGGCATCCAGGCGACGGCCCGACCGCGTTCGCGCGGGTTGAGCGACGCCAGCGAGCTGTGCCCCCTCGCGTCGATCAGCCCAAGCGCGGCGCGCATCAGCGTTGTCTTGCCCGCACCGTTCGGGCCAAGGATGCCAACCAGTTCGCCGGGCCCGACGCGCAGATCGATCCCGCGCAGGATTTCACGCTTGCGCCGGGTGACCGAAAATCCGTTGAGAGTCAGCAGGCTCACATCCCGTCCCGTCGCGTGCGAAAGATCAGATGCAGGAACAGCGGCGCACCGATCAGGGCGGTGACGACACCCAGTTTCAGATCGCGGGTGGGCAGGATGACCCGCACGGCAATATCCGCCGCAAGCAGCATCGCCGCGCCGCCAAGGCCCGACGCCCAGAGCAGACGACCGGGCCGTGCCCCCACGAAGGGGCGCAGCAGATGCGGCACCACCAGCCCGACAAAACCGATCGCCCCCGCCACTGCGGTCGAAGCGCCGACCACGGCAGCGGTGCCAAAGATCAGCGTCAGGCGCAGGCGGCTGAGGCGCACGCCCATGGCCTCGGCCGCGTCCTCGCCCAGCGTCAGGGCATCAAGCCCGCGCGACAGCGAGAGAAGCAGCGCCGCACCCAGCACGATCAGCGGCAGCGCGATCCACACATGGGTCATCGAACGGTCGGCCAGCGAGCCCATCATCCAGAACACAATTTCATTGGCGGCAAAGGGGTTGGGCGACAGGTTCAGCACGAGGGAGGTGAACGCCCCCGCCAGTGCCGAAATGGCGATCCCCGCAAGGATCAGCGTCAAGGACGATCCGCGTGGCCCCGCCAGCACCAGCACCAGAAACATCCCGATCAGCGCCCCGCCAAGCGCCGCCAGCGGCAGGCCCAAAGCAAAACCCGCCGCAACCCCGGTCTGAATCGCCAGCACGGCACCCAGCGCGGCCGAGCCCGACACGCCGATCAGCCCCGGATCGGCCAGCGGGTTGCGCAGATAACCCTGCATCGCCGCCCCGGCGAGCCCCAGCGAACCCCCGATCAGCAGACCCAGCAGGGCACGCGGCAGACGGATTTCACGCATCACCAGCGTCATCGGCCCTTCGTCACCGGCCACAAGCGCCGTCAGGCTTTGCAGCGGGCCGATATCCGCAGGCCCGACCAACAATGCGGTGATGAACAACACCCCAACCAGCGCAGTCAAAAGCAGGGCAAGCCGGGTCATCGGGTTGCGCCCTGCAGGTCACGGCGCAGGTCGACCATATCGTCGATCGCCTGCAGCACATATGGCGTGCCGCAAACCCAATCGCTGTCGGTCATCGCTGCCTCGGGTCGCGCGCGGCGCAGGGTCTCGATCACCGGATGTTCCATGATCTCTTCCGAGCGCGAGCCACCGGGATAGGGGCGGCTGGTGATCACCGTGTCGGGCTGCGCCATCGCCAGAACCTCGAGCGGCAGAAACCCGGCATCGCTGAAGCCGACTTCGCCCGCGATATTTGCCAGACCGGCGGTGGTCAGGATCTGCGAGGCCAGCGTCTTGTCCCCCGCAGTATAGCCATTGGCATGGTAAATTGCGGCGCGAGGGTGCGATGCGATCTCGGTCTGAAAGGTCGCCAGTCGCGCCTCGAATTGGGCAATCAGGGTTTCGGCACGGTCTTGCTGGTGCAGAACCTCGCCCATTTGCTTCAGACGATCCGCAACATCAGTCAGGGAATCCGCAGGATCGAACACCGCGACGGGAATGCCCAGGCGTTTGAGCATGTCGACGCTGGCGCGGGCGGTAAAACTGCCTGCGATCACCAGATCGGGCTGCATCAGATAGATTTCTTCCGCCCGCCCGTGATGGGTCGGATAGGCCGCCGCCGCATCGACCATTGCCGAACTGCGCGGATCTCTAGAGAGATCGGAAATCGACAAAAGCTGCCCTGTGCCCGCAACCAGCATGGCCAGTTGATCGGTGCACAGATTCATCGACACGACGCGGCGCGGTGCCGCCGTGACTTGATCCGCAGCGCCCGGATCGGGCGACAAACCTGCCGCGCCCGGACCGGGCGACAATCCCGCCGCGCCCACCATCAGGGTGAACGCGGCAAGACGCGTGATGCGATCAGAACTTCGCACGAACGCCAAAGAACGCGGCCCGGCCCGGCGTGTTATAACCACCAGCCGTTTCGTAATCTTCGTCGAAAACGTTCTCGATCCGCAGATACCCCGTGGCATTGTCGGTGATATCATAGGACAGGCCGACCCCGACCAGCGTGTAATCCTTAACCTTGTGATTGGCGGGCGCATAGATGCTTGGGATAACGTCGGCAACGTGGCGCAGATCCACATAACCGCTCAGCTTGTCGGAAAAATCACTGCTCGCCCCAAGAACGAGATCATGGCGCGGTGTGCGGGACAGTCGGTCACCGTTGGTCTGCGCATCGGTATAGGTATAGTTGCCGTAAAGGCTGACAGCGGTGTTAAGCGCGTATTCACCGGACAGTTCGATACCCTTGGATTTGGTTTTTCCGGACACCTGAGTGTAACAGCCATAGCCACTGCCACAGACCGTGGCAAAGTTGTCCCAATCAATTCGATCGTCGATTTCCGTGTAAAACAGCGTCGCCTTGACGGATCCAACATCGCTGAACGACTTTTCCACTCCAAGCTCAACGCTGCGGCTTTGTTCTGGCTGAAGGTCAGGGTCGCCGGCCGCACTGAACCGCTCATACAGCGACGGTGTGCGGAACCCGGTTCCAACAACCGCCCGGAATGCCAGATCGTCTGCCGGGCGCCAAACCGCCGCAAGCCTGCCCGTGGCCTTGCCGCCAAAGCTTGAATTGTCATCATAGCGCAGGGCAGCAGAGATATCGATTGCGTCGGTCGGGCGGAACAGCAGTTCGGCCTGCGCCGACGTGGTGTGATCCGACTCGGTTATCCCGTCTGTCGACGCCTCTTCCTTGGTGCGATCGATCCCGAAGTTCAGAGTGTACATTGCGCCCAGCTCGGCACTGCCGAGATAGGCAACCTGTCGGCGCTCTCCGGCGAAATGTTTGGTCCACCCGGTCGGATCGCGACGATCCACGTCGAAGTGGGAAAAGCTGAGCGTATGGGTGACGGCACCGGTCTGCATTTCGGCAAAGATCCGTGCGCCGAGTTCTTCTTGAAAGTTGGTGCCTGAATTATCCGTCGCGGACCGGTCGATTTCGGTTTCTCCGTCCCGGTAATAGATTGCGCCGCCGAGTGTGACCATATCGTTGACGGCGTGTTGCGCCGAGAATGTCAGCGTCGACTGCTTGAATCCATCGTCTTCGTCGTCGCCTGCGATGGACGAAATACCGTCAGACTCGACCCGTCCAAAGGTCAATGCGACCTCGCCCTGATCCGTCTTGTATCCGAGGTTCAGTGTGCCGGAATATGTGCCGAAGCTGCCCGCCTCAGCCGCAATTTCGGTCGAGAATCCTAGCCGCTCGGGGCGGAATGTCTGAATATCGACAACGCCGCCAATCGCCTCAGAACCATAAAGCGCCGACTGTGACCCTTTCAGGACCTCGATACGCCCGATGCCCGAGGCGGTAAGGCCGCCAAAATTATACATGCTCTGGGTCTGTGACGGGTCGGACACGTTGATACCGTTGATCCGCACACCGACATACGCCGCTGGCAAGCCTCTGATCCGTATCGAAGAAACTGTGCCAAACCCGCCATTCGATGTCGAGCTGACGCCCGGAAGCCGGTCCAGCCGGTTGATGACCGACGAATCATTGGCCCCGACATCCTCGCCGGTCAGAACCTCGACGGTGGCGCCGGTGCTGTCAGTGGTGACGGGCGAAAGGCTCCCTGATACGACAATCGTATCAAGTTCGAAGGCGTCCTGCGCCAGCGCAGGAACCCCCGACGCGATAACAGCCACAGTGGCCAGCAAATAAGAACGGGTCATCAGTTTTCCCTCGGAGCGGCCCAATCGGACCGGCAGACGTTGACGTGTCTTGTGAGGGATTTACCCCCGCAGACGGTGAAAACACCACGAGCGGACGTTCCGCAGCCCCGACGCCCCTCGCGCCCGGACAGGGTGAACACCTCGGCAGGTCTCCTGACTCGCGGGTCAATGCTTGGCCGGTCCTTCCCATCACGCAGGCGTGACAGTGGTTATTACCGGCTTCGCTCTCCGCCTACAGTTGCGGGGGCAGTCGTGGAATTGGCCGATTGGCCGTACCACATTCCCTTTTAACCGAACGGCAGACCGTCCGGACCGAAGGTTTCCCTGATACAAAGAACTGGGCGTTTTGGAAAGGCCGGAAACGAACGCGCCTGAGGGAGCGCCCGTGATCCTGTCGCAACACTTTGGGTGCGCCGGTGGGTGAGAACTCGACCGCGCCCGCCCAGCAACAGGCGCCGCATCAATCAGGCGTCACGTGCCGATGTCGTCGGGCGCCACCGCAACGGACTTCATGATCGCAAAGCAAGGTTTTCCGGGGGCCAGTTCCAGCGCCTCACACGACCGCCGGGTGACGCGGGAAAGGACCGTTTGGGTGCCGATACCGATTGTGACGATCGCCCCCGGACCAACCCCCATGCGAACCTCGCGCACCGTGCCCTCCAGCAGGTTGAGCGCGGATATATCCCGGGGCCGGCTGGTTGCCAGCATGACATCCTGTGCGGCGATCCTGACCCTGATCCGGGCACCGACCGGCGATGGGATGCGCGGCAGAAACAACTGTCCCGTCCCGATGGCCAGTTCAGTCAGCCCGTCTGCGTGATGGGCAACGACCCGCGCCGACAGGACCGCCCCGGCCCCGCGAACCCCCAATGTCGGCGCAATCGCCGGATCGCCAAGCACTTCGGCAGCAGGGCCGCAGCGCACGACGCGCCCGTCTTTAAGAACCACGATCGTTGTCGCAAGCCGGGCAATCTCGGCGACGCTGTGGCTGACATAGACAATGGGAATTTCAGTCTCGTCGCGCAGACGTTCGAGATAGGGCAGGATCTCCAGCTTTCGCGACTCGTCCAGCGCGGCAAGTGGTTCATCCATCAACAATAGACGCGGGGCGGACAGCAATGCCCGCCCGAAGGCCACACGCTGTTTCTCACCGCCCGACAGTTTGGCAGGACGGCGCGCCAACAGCGGCCCGATGCCAAGCATTTCCACGACATGGTCGAAATCGGCAGTGCCATGACGTTTTGCAAACCAATGCCCGTACAGCAGGTTCTGGCGGACGCTCAGATGGGGAAACAACCTGCCTTCCTGAAAGACATAACCGATTTTGCGGCGATGGGTCGGAATCCATCGCCCCGCCGTGCTGTCGAACAACTCGCGCCCATCAACGCTGATCCGCCCGGAATTTGGCCGCAGCAGCCCGGAAAAGGCGTTGACCAGCGTCGTCTTGCCCGAGCCGGACTGCCCGAAAATAGCGGTGACACCCGGCGGTGCTTTGAATGCAACGTCAAGGCTGAAATCCGGAAACCCGTGCTGGACAGAGACCGACAGGCTCATGCGCCCCGGACCCTGCGTGCGACGCGTTCAGCGATGAATTCCGACATCAGCAATGCGGTCATCGCCACGGCAACCGCGACGATCACCAGCTTGAGGGCCGAGCTTTCGCCGCCGGGCACCTGTAGAAAGGCATAGATTGCAGAGGGCAGGGTCTGGGTCTGGCCGGGAATGTTCGACACGAAGGTGATCGTCGCGCCGAACTCTCCCATCGCCTTGGCAAAGGCGAGGATCGCACCCGCAATAATTCCCGGCATGATCAGCGGCAGGGTGACGGTGGCAAACACCCAGAGCGGCGATGCGCCAAGGGTCGACGCGGCCTGTTCCAGTTTAGGGTCGACCGCTTCGATCGACAGGCGAACCGCCCGCACCATCAACGGAAACGCCATCACGCCCGCCGCCACCGCCGCCCCCGTCCAGCGAAAGGCGAAGACGATTCCCACCTGCTCAAGCAGCCCGCCGATCGGCCCTTTGGTGCCCAGCGTCAGCAACAGAAGATATCCGGTGACGACAGGGGGCAGGATCAGCGGCAGATGCACAAGGCCGTTCAGCACCTGTTTTCCCGGGAACTGCCACCGGGCCAGCGCATAGGCGGTGAAGATCCCCAAAGGCAGGCTGACAAAGGTCGCCCACAGCGAGACACGCAGTGAAAGTGCGACCGCCTGCCATTCCTGTGGGCCGAGCCAATCCAACTATTCGTCCAGCACGGTAAAGCCTTGGCGCTCAAACACCATCCGCGCGACATCACCGCGCAGGAATTCAAGGAACTGTGTATTGAGGGGGTTCCCGCTCGCCGCGACTATGGCCGCAGGATAGATGATCGGCGGGTGCGAGCCTTCGGGGAAGGTGGCGATCACGCTCACCTTGTCGTCGGCGACGGCATCGGTGGCATAGACGATTCCCAAGGGTGCCTCTCCGGTGGAAACAAAGGCGAGTGCTGCACGCACGTTGTCGGACTGTGCGACCTTGGGTGCGACATCATCCCAGATGCCAAGGCTTGTCAGGGCCGCCTTGCCATAGATACCAGCGGGCACCGCATCGACCATCGCCATGGCCAGCCGGTTTTCCCCCAGCATGCCCGCCAGATCAAAGCCTTGCGAGATTTCGACCGGCACGGCGTCGCTGCCGTGGGCCACAAGGACAAGCGTATTGGCAAGGAAATCAAACCGGGTTTCCGGCAGGATCAGATCGTCACTCTCAAGCACATCCATCCAGTCGGGATTGGCCGAGATGAAGATATCCGCAGGCGCGCCCTGCTGAATCTGACGCGCCAGTGCCGAGCTTGCCGCGAATGACACCGCGACGGTATGGCCGGTTTGCTCTGCCCATTGCATCGACACCTCATCCATCGCGTTCTTCATGCTGGCGGCGGCAAAAACCGTCAGATCACCGGCGGCGCTGGGCAATGGTACAAGTGTGATGGCGGCGGCAACCATCGCTAAAATCTTGCGAAGCGGTGTTTTGATCGCCATGTCAGCGCCCTTTTGGGTACGATATGTTCGTTAAAACGCATCGCAAATTCTCAATGCGTAGTGCAAGCCTTATTTCCCGCTAGACATATCGAGGGTGAGCGTAAGAACCAACGCAAGATCGGCCTTGCCTGTCTCTGGGGTCCGGATTTCCGGTCTGGACGGGAAGGCGGTGGCGCGGCGACAGCTGTGCCGCTATCAATCAAAGGTCCAGCAGAGTGGCGAGTGCATGCCGCGGCCGTGTCACATCACTGAGAGTGTAACCGTCCAGCGTGGCAAAGAATGCCTCCTGCGCTTCGGCCAGAGGGCCGCGCAATCCGCAGACGGGCAGGATGAGGCAGGACTTGTCGGGCCCGAAACACTCGACAACCGGTTCGCCGCGCTTCATCGCACGCACGACAGCGCCGATAACGATCTGATCCGCCGGACGTGCAAGGGTCAAACCACCGTTGCGGCCGCGCTCTGAGGCGACGAACCCTTCGCGGGCAAGTTGCGTGGCGACTTTGGACAGGTGATTCTCGGACAGCCCAAAGACCGCCGCAATCTCGGACGTCGGAATCCGCGCCGGAGCGCGCACCGCTAGGGTCATCAGGACACGCAAAGCGTAGTCTGTAAATTTATCCAACTGCATCGGCTATATTTAGCATTTACAATGCGCAATTAAAAGCGTTAGATATTGCGCATCTAAAATACTTGTTAAGGAGCCGAACCGATGAGTCTTTCCGAAGCATTTCTCTGGCCCGGAACAAAGGTCTGTGAGCGTATGGGCGTGAACCCCGAAGGTGAGGCAGGTCTGCTCCGCTGGCTGGTCAACACGCTGGTCTATCTTGTGGTCTGCCTGACCGTTGTCTGGATTGTTATGGTATGAACATACCACCGCGAATTCCCGTCACCGAGGCGCAGATCGACCGGGTTGTGGCGCGGTTCTATGAACGTGTGCGTGGCCATCCGGCACTGGGGCCGATTTTTGCTGCGCATGTGTCCGACTGGCCAACGCATGAAGAAAAGATCGGGCGATTCTGGCGCAACGCGCTTTTGTTGCAACGCTGTTATGACGGTAATCCGATGCAGGTGCACAGCGCGGCGGGCAACGTCCGGGCCGCGCATTTCCCTGTCTGGCTGTCGCTGTTCGATGCCACGTTGGAGCAGGAATTGCCGGAACCTCTGGCGCGGGCATGGTCGGCATTGGCGCACCGGGTCGGTCGCGGGCTGAGCTATGGCCTGCCGCAACAGGATGACCGCGGCCCTGTGCCTTTTCTTGGCGAAGACTGGTCAAAGAGAACCCCACCGTCGCTTAAAAGGAGCGGATGATGACCGCCGGAACCGCGCAGCGGATGCGCGCTTGGTCAGGCCCGGCTTTACTGTCCTACGGGTTTCGCCCGTTTTTTCTGGGTGGGGCGCTCTGTGCGGCCGGCGCGATGGTGCTGTGGGTTTTGATGTTGAGCGGTCAGGTGACCCTTCCGACACGCTTTGACCCGGTGTCCTGGCACGCGCATGAGTTTCTGTTCGGGACGTTGGGCGCGATCCTTGCCGGTTTCCTGCTGACCGCGGTGCCGAACTGGACCGGGCGGTTGCCGGTCACCGGATGGTGGCTGGGCGGGCTTGCATTGCTCTGGCTTGCGGGACGTGTGGCCATTGCATTTTCGGCAAGCTTTTCATCGGGCACGACTGCCGGAATCGATCTGGCCTTTCCGATCCTGTTGGGCGCGGTGATCCTGCGCGAAATTCTGGCAGGCCGAAACTGGAAGAACCTGCCGGTTCTGGGCTTGCTTGCCGTATTCGCGCTTGCGAACGGGCTGTTCCATCTTGATGCGGCGCAGGGGCGGTTTGCGGCGCAGGGCGTCGGGTTGCGGCTGGGGGTTGGGACGGCTGTGATGATGATCTCTCTCATTGGCGGACGTGTCGTTCCCTCATTCACCCGCAACTGGTTGGTCGGTCGGGGCCATCCCGCACGCCCCGCCCCGCCCATGCAACAGTTCGACAAGGTGGTGTTGCTGTTTACGGCGGCGACCATGCTGTCGTGGGTGATCTGGCCCGCATCGGATCTGACCGGATATGCCATGCTGGGGATGGGTGTTTTGCATATCATCCGCCTTGCCCGCTGGCGGGGATGGCTGACTGCCGCCGAGCCTTTGGTTCTGGTGCTTCATGTGGGCTATGGGTTTTTGCCGTTGGGCGCATTGGCCGTGGGCGGCGCGATGCTTTGGCCTGATGTCTTCGCCTCGGGCGCGGCACAACATCTGTGGATGGCAGGGGCGATCGGTTTGATGACCTTGGCGGTGATGACACGCGCGACACTGGGGCACACCGGACGCCCCTTGAAGGCGGGGCCGGGCACTGTGGCGATTTATGTCATGGTGGTCTTGTCGGTCACTGCACGGCTGGCCGCCGGTATCCTGCCCGATCTGCCGCTGGTTGAAGCGGCGGCAGTGTTCTGGATCGGCGCGTTCGCCGGATTTGTCGTTCTGTACGGTCCGTTGCTGCTGCGTGCGAAACCCGGCAAGGCGTGATGGGCTGGGCCGGATTCATCGCGGCTTTTGTTGCGTTCTTTGTCAGTCACCGGCTGCCGCTTCGACCTGCGGTTCGGGCGCGGCTGGTTGGTGTGCTGGGCCGACGCGGGTTCACCATTGCCTATTCGGTCCTGTCGCTGGCGGTTCTTGCTTGGTTGATCGTGGCGGCAGCGCAGGCGCCTTATGTTGCCATCTGGAGCAGCGCGCCGTGGCAGGCATGGGTGCCGCTGGTCGCCATGGCGGCGGTCTGTCTCATCTTGTGTTTTGGCATCGCCCGGCCCAACCCGCTGTCCTTTGGCGGGGCGCGCAACGAAAGCTTTGATCCGGCACACCCCGGAATCGTTCGATGGATGCGGCATCCGCTTTTGGTGGGGCTGGCACTGTGGGCCGGGGCGCATCTGGTGCCGAATGGCGATCTGGCGCATGTGATCCTGTTCGGTCTGTTCGCCGGTTTTGCAATGCTGGGGATGCGGATCGTTGACCGGCGCAGGCAACGCGCGCTGGGCGCAGAGCATTGGGCATCCTTGCGCCAACAGATCGCCCTTGGCCCGCGCATACCGCATCCGGAATCGTGGAGCGGGGTCGGTATAAGGCTGCTTTTGGCTGCGTTGATCTATCTGGTCTTGTTGGCGCTTCACCCGGTCGTTCTGGGTGTCTCACCGCTGCCCTGAGCTGTCGTGATTGTCTGTCGGACCGGGCTGAACCATCGTGAAATTCCGGTTTGAACCGATCCTGTGAAACACTGCTTCGCACCGGCATCAGAGCCATCAGCGACCTTTTCTGTTCGGCAGAGACGAAATTGCGTCGCGGTGGGCCTTGCCCCTGAAATCGTATTGCGACCCGCCTGTGGTGCTGTTCGGCCCTTGGCAGGGTTCCGATACTGTAAATCGCGCTCCCCGCGCCAGCTAACCCCCATAAATCAAAGCGGATAGCAGGCAGAAGTCGCCCTGTTTTCAAGTGAAAAACCATCCTGCGTCGGGTCAAAATCGCTGCGGCATCGGCAAGAAACCGACCGCCGAGTCAGGTGGTCAACCCCACTCAGTATTCAAATGCGACGCGCCTAATGTCGCAAATGAGCACTTATCAGGTTGAATTCCTGAGGCATAAGGGTAGGTTGGCGACCGAGTTCGGCCAATCCCGTCGTCGCACACCGCCTTTACGGCACCAGATTGCCGCGCAGGCAAATGCCTGCACAGGGCATGACTGTGGCACTGATGGGTTTTAGGTGGATGCGGCAACGCAAGGCTGTGACCCGTCAAAGACAGACACTTGAAGGAGAAACTGCATATGAAGAACGTTATCTACGGCGCGGCCTTTATGGCACTTGCTGCCCCGACGGCGGTTTTGGCTCAGGAACAATGCGGCGATGTCACAATCACCGAGATGACCTGGGAGTCGGCGGCCATCGTTACGGCGGTTTCCAAGTTCCTGATGGAACAGGGCTATGGCTGCGACGTGACGGTGGTTCCGTCCGACACCACACCTGCGATCACCTCGCTGGCCGAAAACAACGAGCCCGATATCGTGACCGAGCTGTGGACCAACTCCACCGGTGAAGTCTATGAAAAGCTGAAAGCAGACGGCACGATCGAGGAATTGGGCCAGGTGCTTGATCCCGGCGGCGTCGAAGGCTGGTGGCTGCCGACCTATCTGGTCGAAGCACATCCCGAACTTGCGACAATCGAAGGCGTGATGGCGAACCCCGAACTGGTTGGCGGCATGTTCCATAACTGCCCCGATGGCTGGGGTTGCCGCATTGTCAGTGACAACCTGGTCCGCGCCTTCAACCTCGAAGACTCGGGGATTGAGGTCTTCAACCACGGCTCGGGTGAGACACTGGCGACGTCGATGGCCTCGGCCTATCAGGACGAAAAGCCTTGGTTTGGCTATTATTGGGGGCCGACTACGCCTCTGGGCAAATACGCCATGACCAGCATCGATCTGGGCGAATATGACGAAGCGGCGCATCTGAACAACCAGAACACCCAAGCGGACGATCCCAAGCCGTCGGCGTTCCCCGCCGCGCCCGTGCTGACCGTTGTCACGAAGGACTTCATGGCAAGCCATCCTGACATCGCCGAGTTGATGGGCAACGTCACCTTCAAGACCGACACGATGAGCCAGCTTCTGGCGTGGAAAGAAGAAAACAACGCCTCGAACGAAGAAGCGGCGGTATATTTCCTCCAGAACAATGTCGATGAGTGGAGCACCTGGATCAACGATGGCGCAACAGAAAAGCTGTCGGCACTGCTGAAATAAGCAGTCGCCAAAAATCCGGCCGGGGGCGTCCACAGATGTCGGCCCCGGCCATCGTTTTTTGAAGAGCAACAATAACAAGGAGAAACCTGCTATGATAAAACGTATTCTGTCCGCCACCGTGATTGCCGCTGCGGCCCCTTCAATTGCCGCCGCCGACTGCGGTGAAGTTACCATCACCGAGATGACTTTTGCCTCGGCCATCATCACCACCGAGATCGCTTCGTTCCTGATGGAGCAGGGCTACGGCTGCAACGTGACCCGCGTACCCTCCGACACGATCCCGGCGCTGACATCGCTTTCCGAGAACAACGAACCCGATATCGTCACCGAGCTTTGGGTCAATTCCGGTGGCGCATCCTATGACAAGCTGAAAGCCGATGGCGTGATCGTCGATCTGGCCAGAGTGCTGGAGCCCGGCGGCGTCGAGGCATGGTGGATTCCCACTTATCTTGCCGATGCGCACCCCGAATTGAAAACGATTCAGGGGATCATCGACAACCCCGAACTGGTCGGCAACCGGTTCAACAACTGCCCCGATGGCGGTTGGGTGTGTGGCATCATCAACCATAACATCGCGCGGTCCTATGACTTTGACGCAGCCGGAATCGAGGTTTTTGATCACGGTTCGGGCGAGACGCTGGCCGCATCGCTTGCCGCTGCCTATGAAGACAAAGAGCCGTGGTTCGGATATTATTGGGAACCGACAGCGATCATGGGTCGTTATGACATGACAATGGTCGACATCGGCGCCGTTGATGTCGACGCGCATGAGGGAAACCTGGACCCGAACGTGGCCGATCCCAAGCCGAGCGCCTATCCGCCCAGCCTTGTCTATACAGTTGCCACGACATCATTCGTCGAGCGCGAGCCTGAAGTGGCCGCAATGATGGGCAAGCTCAGCTTTCCGACCGATGAGATGAGCGCGCTTCTGGCGTGGAAAGGTGACAGCAACGCTTCGACCGAAGAGGCTGCAGTCTATTTCCTGACAAACAACAAGGAAATATGGGCCGATTGGCTGAACGACGACGCACGTGCACGGTTGTCCAAGCTGTTGGGGGGCTGACGGACCGGGCCGCAAGGCCACGACAACTCCATAGTAGCGCGACGCGGCATCCTTCGGATCGCCGGTCGCGTTTTCTTATCAGATGAAAGAATGGGCCGCAGTCCGGCCCGAAAGAGGACTACATGGCGACATACGATTTCATTTTTAACGGCCTTGGGCTTAAGGATTGGTGTGGCGGCGGCGGCGATGGCGGCGGTTTGACATCAATGGCGCAGCTGCTCGGCGAAACCGCAGGCGAAGAGGCCGTGGTTTCGGCCTGGGATACTCCGTTTCCGTCCCTTGATACATTGCACGAGGCTTGCGCCAAGGTGCCTCAGTCGCGCGAACTGACCAGCGGGCTGGAAGAAGGCTTTCTTGCCATCAAGGACACTTTGAAAGTGATCGTGGATCCGCTGACCCAACCGCTCAGCTGGGCGTTGAACGATGCGCTGTGGGTGATGCAGGCGGTGCCGTGGTTCATCATGATCCCGCTGCTGATGCTGATTGCCTATGTTGTCGCGCGATCAATGAGCCTGGTCGGGCTTGTCGCCTTGTGTTTCGGCTTCCTCGCCTTTGTCGACTACTATGACTATACGATGCAGACTCTGGCGATCATATTTGTCTGCGCGATCATATGTGTGCTTTTAGGTGTGCCGATCGGCATTGCCATGTCGCGCAGTGACCGGGTGCAGCGCGTGATGATTCCGATTCTGGACATGCTCCAGACCTTGCCGCCGTTTGTGTATCTGATCCCGCTGATCTTCCTGTTTTCGGTGACCGAGCCAAAGCTCTATGGCATCGCGATCATCCTTTACGCCATTGTGCCGGTGATCCGCCTGACCGATCTTGGTATCCGTCTGGTTGACCCTGACGTGATCGAAGCGGCAGACGCTTTTGGCATGACCAAAAGCCAAAAGCTGTTCAATGTGCAGATCCCGCTGGCCCTGCCCAACATCATGGCCGGTGTGAACCAGACAATCATGATGAGCCTCGCAATGGTTGTCATTGCATCGCTTGTGTCGGCCCCCGGTCTGGGCGTGCTGGTGCTGCGCGGTATCCGGTCGCTCGAACTTGGCGTCGGCCTCCTGTCCGGTCTGGGCATCGTTCTGCTTGCGATCATTCTCGACCGCGTGACCAAGGCGGCGCTTGCCCGCATCAACGCCAGCCAAGCGCGATAGGGGAAAGCCATCATGACCAAGCAAGAGAACAAGATCTCCATCCGTCACCTTTACAAGGTTTTCGGAGATGACCCCGAACCGGCCCTGCAATACGTCAAGGACGGGATGGGCAAAACCGAACTGCTGGAAGAGCACAATCATGTGCTCGGCCTGAACGATATCAACGTCGACGTGCCCGCCGGGAAAACGACGGTGATCATGGGTCTGTCCGGGTCAGGAAAATCGACCCTGATCCGGCACCTCAATCGGTTGATCGAACCGACAGCGGGCGAAGTCTGGGTCGATGGCGAGAATATTCTGGAGTACAACGACAAACAGTTGCGGCACCTGCGCCAGCACAAGATGTCGATGGTGTTCCAGAAATTCGCACTGTTGCCACATCGGACCGTCTTGCAGAACGCCGGGCTTGCGCCCTCGATCGAGGGTCAGAGCGAACGTGTCTATGCCGACGACGCCCGCAAATGGCTTGATCGGGTCGGTCTTCATGGTCAGAGCGAGCAGTATCCGCACCAGTTATCAGGCGGGATGCAGCAGCGGGTGGGCATCGCCCGCGCGTTGACCAGCAATTCCGACATCATGCTGATGGACGAAGCGTTTTCGGCACTGGACCCGCTGATCCGTACCGACATGCAGGATCTGCTGAACGAACTGCAGGCCGAGTTGCAAAAGACGGTGGTGTTCATCACGCACGATCTGGATGAAGCGTTGAAACTGGCCGAGCATCTGGTGATCCTCAAAGACGGTTTCGTTGTCCAGCAGGGCGAGCCACAGCATATCCTGCTGAACCCGGCGGACCCATATATCGAAGATTTCGTAAGCGATATCAACCGCGCCCGCGTGCTGCGTGTGCGTTCGATCATGGCAACTACACCGGATGCCCCGGGCGAAATGGCCGGCGAGATCGACCATGACGACACGCTGGAATCGGTGATCGCGCTGTCCGAAGGCGACACGGGGCGCACTTACCGTGTGATGAAACAGGGCGATGCCGTCGGCGTGCTGCAAATGCGGAGTCTGGTGCGCGCGCTGGTCCCATCCGATAAATCGGACGATCCGGAAAGCGCACGCCGCAGCGGTTAAAGGCGCGCAATTCCGGCAGGGTGCGGGCCGCTTCGGCTGTGACCTGCACTCAGCCGGTGCTCGCGCGAAAATTGACACATGATGCCCGTTCGGCAGCATTTTGTCGGGCTTTGCGAATAGGTTTTCCAAGGTCCGTTGCTGGAGCATGGATTGAGGGATGCGGATGCCACGCGGCCAGCCAATACATGGCGCCCGCGAATGGGAAATCGTTGCTTATCCCGCCCATGAGGGCAGGACTTTCTGCAACCCATGCAAGGAAAGCGAGCCGTGCGATCCTCGGTATCCGTGGAATGGCGCGGTTGAATCGCACAAAACCGAACAACCTTGTCCAAACCTGATCGCCGGTCAGACATTATCCTCGAGAAAAGTGGGGGATAATAATATGATACAGAAAAAGTGGCAGCCCGTAGGGGAATCGAACCCCTCTTTCCAGGTTGAAAACCTGGCGTCCTAACCGATAGACGAACGGGCCACTGTTGGTGCGGTGGTAACTAGGCAAACTGTGGACCGGTGGCAAGAGTGATTTGCATGTTTGAATGCGAAATATTGAATGGCGTCAGGCGAGGGCCGCATCCTCAAGCCGCAACTGGACTCGGCTGCGCCCGCCCCACTGGTTGATTTCCAGACGCCCGGCCAGATGAACGCGCTGACCGCGCAGTTCGGACAGGGTAATTCCCAGCGCTCCTTCGAAAGCGCCAAAGCAGATGGCATCGATTCGCGGGCCCTGTCCGTCACTGAATGATACCTTGAGATGGGCCTCGCCAACCCGTCGGGCGCTGTGGATCGTGCAGTCGGGAAAGGCGAAGCGGGGCGCGGGGGCGGCCATGCCGAACGGGCCTGCCTGCTCAAGCTGCGTTACCAGTTCAGGGGTTGCTGCGCCGGGCATCAGCACGCCGTCGAGCCGTAACGCCTGTGCGCCGCCTTGACCTGCGCCCTGACGGGCCAGCAGCTCTGCCATACGGGCCATCGCAGGCTCCAGCTTGTCGGCAGCCACAGTCAGGCCCGCCGCCATCCGGTGACCGCCCCCTTTCAGCAGCAGGCCCTCGGACGCCACCCGCTGAACGACCGAACCGAGGTCGACGCCGGAAACCGATCTGGCCGAACCCTTGCCGATGCCGTCGTCCAGCCCGATCACCACGGCGGGCCGGTTGAACGCCTCTTTCAGCCGGGCGGCGACGATGCCGACCACGCCGGGGTGCCAGCCGTCACCCGCTGCCCAGACCAGCGGTCCGTCCACGCCGCGGGCCTCGGCCTGAACCATGGCTGCGGCGCGCACCGCCGCCTCGATCTCGCGACGTTCAGTGTTCAACTGGTCCAGTCGTTCGGCCAGCGCTGCCGCTTCGTGATCATCCGCCGTCGACAGCAGGCGTGCACCAAGATCCGCCGCGCCGATTCGGCCGCCGGCATTCACCCGTGGCCCCAGCAGGAAACCAAGGTGATAGGGTTTCGGCGCTGTATCCATCTTGGCGACATCGCAGAGCGCCACCAGACCGGGTCTTTGCCGCCGCGCCATCACCACCAGCCCCTGACGGACCAGCGCGCGGTTGACCCCTGTCAGCGGCGCTACGTCCGCCACTGTCGCCAGCGCCACGAGATCAAGCATCGCCATCAGGTCGGGGCCGGTCACCCCATCACCGCGCAACCGGCGGTTGGCCTCGACCAACATCAGAAACACCACTCCAGCGGCGCAGAGATGCCCCAGGTCGCCGGTTTCGTCCTGTCGGTTCGGGTTCACCACTGCGACACAATCGGGCAGCACCTCGCCGCCCAGGTGATGGTCCAGCACGATCACATCTGCCGCTTTGGCCGCCGCGATCGGTTCGTGCGAAAGGGTGCCGCAATCGACACAGACGATCAGGTCGTGCTTTGCCGCCAGATCGGCCATCGCCGCCTCGTTCGGGCCATAGCCCTCATCGATCCGGTCGGGAATATACAGGGTCGCGGCGGCGCCCATTTCGCGCAGCCAGCAGATCAGCAGCGCGGCAGAGGCGCCGCCGTCCACGTCATAATCGGCAAAGATCGCGATGCGCTGCCGTTGCTTCACCGCCTGCAGGAACCTGTCCGTCGCGGTGCCCATGTCCCGCAGGGTCAGCGGATCGGGCAGCAGGTCGCGCAGGGCGGGGGCCAGAAACGAAGCGACCTCGGCGGGGGCGACACCGCGCCGGGCCATGACAGCGGACAGGGCAGGGGGCAGACCCGTCTCTTGTTCCATCGCCTCGGCCTGGCGTGCATCCTCGACCGAGGGGCCACGCCAGATCCGTCCGGTGATTGACGAGTCGACACCCAGAAAGGCCGGGATGTCGGCAGAGGGCGGGTCAGCAGGGATCATGCGTTCAACCTGTCAAATCACGGCCCGACAGGACATCCGTCGCCCCGCCTGCGGCGTTTCGCTGATCGAAACAAGTGTCCTGCCGGGCGTCGCAGTTTGCGCAGCAATCGGCAGGACCAACACGTTATTTCGTCGGATTGCGATAGGTCATCCGCCGCACGGATCCGGTTTTCGACCGCATCAGGATGGTTTCGGCAGTCAGGAACCCCGGTTCGCGCTTGATGCCGGCAAGGATAGAACCGTCGGTCACACCCGTGGCGGCAAAGATCACATCGCCCGTAACCATGTCGTTCAAGGTATAGACCCGGTCAAAGTTGGTGATGCCAGCCTTTTTCGCGCGGGCCCTTTCGTCATCGTTGCGAAACAACAACCGGCCGAAGATCTGGCCGCCCATGCATTTCAGAGCGGCTGCGGCAAGAACGCCTTCCGGAGCGCCGCCCGATCCCATGTACATGTCGATGCCGGTCCGTTCGGCCTCGGCGCAGTGGATGATTCCGGCAACGTCACCATCGGTGATCAGCCGGATCGCCGCGCCCGTGGTGCGCAGTTCGGCAATCATTTCTTCGTGGCGTTCGCGTTCGAGCACACAGACCGTGATGTCGTCGGTGCTGCATCCTTTGGCGGCGGCCAGCGCGTTCACCCGTTCGGCGGGCGACATGTCCATCGTCACCACGCCGCGCCGGAATCCCGGGCCGACGGCCAGCTTGTCCATGTAAACGTCGGGCGCGTGCAGCATCGATCCGCGCGGGCCCATGGCAATCACGGTCAGGGCGTTCGGCATGTCTTTTGCGGTCAGCGTCGTGCCTTCAAGCGGATCAAGCGCGATATCCACGGCAGGACCGTTGCCGGTGCCGACCTCTTCACCGATGAACAGCATCGGCGCTTCGTCACGCTCGCCTTCGCCAATCACGACGACACCTTTGATGTCCAGCTTGTTCAGCTGTTCGCGCATGGCGTTGACGGCTGCCTGATCCGCCTTCTTCTCATCTCCGCGCCCGATCATCCGGGCCGAGGCCAGCGCCGCAGCTTCGGATACCCGGGCCAGACCCAGCGATAGCATGCGGTCATGAAATTCGACGGTTTCGGTCATTTTGGCAAATCCTTGTTTGGCGCGGGTGCTTTCCAGCGGTCTAGCGCGGGGGCATGGCAGGGCACAAGGATGTTGGCGCGAACAATGTGCAAATCAGTTCGCGCAGTCCGGGGCACGCAATGGTGCCCCGGGCAAAGGTGTCAAATCAACCCAAGCGCAGGATCAGCGCTTATCCTCGTCGTCTTCATCCTCATCCGGCTGATCGTCGGGCAGGTTGAAAAAGCTCTCGGCGTCCGGCACATCGTCGTTCTTGTCGTCGTCGTCGTCGTTCGATCTGGACAACGAGAATGTCTCAAGGCCGGCGATGGCTGTGGGGATGCGCGTTTCGGGATCCATGCCAAGGCTCTGTTCGGTGCTGACCAGCTTGCGACGTTCGTCGTCGGTCATCACGCTGCCGTCCTTGGCCTTTTTGGTGTTCGCCTTTTGCACGGCCATATCCAGCTCGGTCTGTTTGCACAGGCCCAGTGCGACAGGGTCGATTGGCTGGATGTTGTTGATGTTCCAGTGGGTGCGTTCGCGGATCGCCTGGATTGTCGGCTTGGTGGTGCCGACAAGCTTGCTCACCTGACCGTCGCTCAGTTCCGGGTGGAACTTGACCAGCCACAGAATTGAGGCGGGACGGTCCTGCCGTTTCGACAGCGGTGTGTAACGCGGTCCGCGTCGCTTTTCCTCGCCGACGGCGGCGGAATAGAATTTCAGCTTGAGCTTGTGCAGCGGATCCTTCTCGGCCTTGGTGATCTCTTCCTGCGTCAGCTGGTTGTTGGTCACCGGGTCGAACCCTTTGACCCCTGCGGCAACATCGCCATCGGCGATGCCCTGTACCTCAAGCTCGTGCAGGGCGCAGAAATCTGCAACCTGCCGGAAGGTGAGCGTCGTGTTGTCCACCAGCCAGACGGCGGTGGCCTTGGCCATGATCGGTTTGTTCATCGCAAGTCTCCTCTGGCGGTCCCGCAAACGGCATTTAGCGCCGTGGAAAACGGCTGGTCCGGCTGGACCCTCACCTCGTTTTCGGGGAAGTTGTCCTTGATATACGCATCGAAGCCACAGGAGAAAAGAGAAAATGCACGTTTTTGCTGTGTTGCTTGCGTTTGTCCTGTTGTCGCACGCGCCTTTGCCCGCATCCGCCGAGGGCGAAAAGGCAGGGCAATTCGACTATTACGTCCTGTCGCTGTCGTGGTCGCCCACATGGTGCGCGACCGAAGGCGCCGGGCGCGGATCGGCGCAATGTGCCGCAAATGCAGACTTTGGATGGGTGATGCACGGGCTGTGGCCGCAAAACCATCGGGGCTATCCCAGCTATTGCCGCACCACTGCGCGCGATCCGTCGCGCGGCCAGACGGCGGCAATGGCCGATGTGATGGGCGATGGTGGTGCGGCCTGGTATCAGTGGAAGAAACACGGACGCTGCGCCGGGTTATCGGCAAACGATTATTTCGCCACCGCGCGCCGCGCCTTTGACAGCGTGGCCAAACCCCCGGTGTTTCGCAAGCTGGATCGCGCCGTAAGACTGCCCGCGAAAGTGGTGGAGCAGGCCTTCGTCGAGGCCAATCCCGGTCTGGAACCCGATATGATCACCATCACCTGTAAGGACGGTCGGATCAACGAGGCGCGGCTGTGTCTGTCGAAAACCCTGACCCCGGTGCCTTGCGGGCGCGATGTGCTGCGTGATTGCACCATGAAAGATGCCTTGTTCGATCCAATTCCGTGAGGAAAACTCTGACGGGTTCTTGAACAGCCAGAAGCGCACAGCCTGATTCGCGCGCAACTATTCTGATGCCCGGCTGAACATCCCCGCCACAGGTGCGATCACAAAGGTGACCAGCGGGATCAGCAACATCCCGATCACCAATCCGACGATACCGTCCAGAAACGCCGTAACCGTCCATTTAACCGCTGCCGGGGCGGTTCCGGCCATGGCCACGGCCTGCATGGCAACGTCGTTGATAAAGTCCTGCGGCGCGTGAAACCCCAACTCGTGCAGCCCGTGAACGATGATCTGACCGCCGACCCAGATCATCGCTGCCGTGCCAATGATGACCAGCAGTTTCAGGAACCCCGGCATGCCGCGCACGATCGCCTGCCCGACCGCCCGGGTGACCGCAAACCGGCCCTTGGCCACCATGGCCAGCCCAAGATCGTCGGCCTTGACGATAATCCCAACCGCGCCATAGACCGCGAATGTGATGATCAATCCCGCGACGGCCAGCGCCCCTGCCGTCTGCCAAAACCCGATTTCGGGCGGCAGGGCGGAGAGGATGATCGTCATGATTTCGGCGGAGAGAATGAAATCGGTCTTGATCGCCCCGCGCACTTTTCTTTCTTCAAGCGTGGCATCGTGCATCTTGGCCGCAAGAACGTCTTCCGAGTGGTGATCGGCGGGGTTGACCGCATGCCACACCTTTTCTGCACCCTCAAAGGTCAGATAGGCACCGCCCAACATCAGCAATGGCGCGATTGCCCAGGGTGCGAATTCCGCCAGCAACAGCGCGACCGGCACAAGGATCACAAGTTTGTTGAATATCGACCCCTTGGCGATGCTCCAGACAATGGGAAGCTCGCGCGCTGCCGAAAAGCCATGCACGTATTTTGGCGTCACGGCGGCATCGTCGATCACCGCGCCTGCCGCCTTGCTTGAGGCTTTGACCGCCTGCCCGATGACGTCGTCGACAGAAGCCGCCGCCACTTTGGCGATGGCCGCCACGTCGTCCAGCAATGCGATCAGTCCGCTCATGTGTCGATCTCCGTTGATACAGGACCGCAACCTAGCGTGATGCCCCTGACGCACAACGCGGAAATGCGCGACAGGGTCCGACGAAGCGCAGCTTTTTACGCCTGACACCTTACCGATTTTTGCGATGTCTGCCTGTCACGCGGTCAATGAAACGCCCTCAAACCGCATCACCGGCAACCCGCAGCACGATCTTGCCAATGTGATCGCCGGCCTCCATCCGGGCATGGGCCCCGGCGGCATCGCTTAGCGCGAATTCGCGGTCCATTACCGGCGCGATCCGTCCGGCGTCGAGCCATGGCCAGACATCGCGCACCAGACCCTCGGCAATCCGTGCCTTGGCCAGATCCGATTGCGGGCGCAGGGTGGAACCAGTGATCGTCAGCCGGCGCATCATCACCTGTGCAAAGTTCAACTCGACCTTCGGACCGGTCAGAAAGGCAATCTGCACCAACCGCCCGTCATCAGCCAGCGCCTTGACGTTGCGCGGAATATAGTCGCCGCCAACCATGTCGAGGATCAAATTCGCCCCGCCTTCGGCCTTCAGGATTTCCACGAAGTCGGAGTCGCGGTAATTGATCGCCTCGGCCCCCAGATCGGCGCAGGTTTCGCACTTTTCATCGGTTCCGGCGGTGGCAAAGACCCGTGCGCCCCACATCCGGGCCAGTTGGATTGCCGTGGTGCCGATGCCCGACGATCCGCCATGCACCAGAAACCGTTCGCCCGCCGACAACCCGCCCCGGGTGATCACGTTGGAATAGACGGTAAAATACGTCTCCGGCAGGCAAGCGGCCTGTTTCAGGTCCATGTCTTTGGGCACCGGCAGGCAATGGGCCGCCGGGCACAGCGCGTATTCGGCATATCCTCCGCCGGGCAGCAGGGCACAAACCCGGTCGCCCACCGCCCAGTCCGACACGCCGGGACCGATCGCCGCCACGACTCCGGCGCATTCCAGCCCCGGCAGATCGCTGGCCGTCGGGGGGGGCGCATAGGATCCCGCCCGCTGTAACGCATCGGGGCGGTTCACCCCGGCATAGGCAATCCGGAGCAGCACCTGCCCGCTCCCGGGGGCGGGCACCGGCCGGGTGACGGGGCGCAGAACTTCCGGACCTCCGGGGGTCGATATTTCAACGGCTTGCATCGTGTCGGGCAGGGTCATCGCAGTTTCCTTAGGCGTTCAGTTCGGTCGGTTCCAGCTTCCGGGCATGCCGGTCCGGGTGGTGCGGGTGGGGGCGCGGACATGGCCCAGCAACCAGTTTGGGCCTGCCATCAGACCGCGCAGAACCGGGTTCTTGTTCACCGCCGCTTTCATTTTTTCGATTGTCATCACATCGTCGATGCGCCGGTCGAGAAATTCCCACGTTGCCTGATGATCCGGGCTGTCGTCGCCCAGCCAGAACAGCACGGTGGACGCATGAACCCCCGACAACGTGGCGCGTTTGGTGTACCAGTTGATATCCTCGGAGGTGTCACCCAGCGCGGTCCAGATGTGATCGGCGGTTTCCCACAACGCGCGGGCACCGTCGGCGGCATGCTGGGGCAGTGCGAACAGGGTCGTGCCCCGCCGCACCGCTTCGCGATCTTCGATTGTCTCAAGCCGGAATCGCACAGCGGCGGCGATACGGTCGCGGAACCGCATTTCGCCCAGCGGTTCGCGTTTGATCCGCGCCAGCATCGCGGCATCGCCCGCCCGGTGATACGCCATCGCCAGATCGACACCGCCCCGGGGAAACAGCGCCTTGGCCATCGCCAAGGGCAGGTCAGTGTCGCGGGCAGCGGCGGCAAGGGTCGCGTCGCTCCACCCGTCAAAGGCGACATGGGGCAGGGCGGCGTTCAGCAGGTCAGTGGATGGATCGGCCATGGCATGTCCTTCGCTGTTGCACAGGAGATGATCTAGCATGGATGACGCCGGGTTCCACGCCCCTTGCGCCCAATTGCCCGCCATCCCCTGCGGTTACTTCACGGCAGTGTCCCCGTGCCCGAAAAAGCCTGCGTTCCGTTCGCGGAGCCGCGCCGCTGGATCATCATAAAGGTACGGCAGGAACGTATAAAGCGTGATACGGCATGGAGCAGCGAACAGGAAAACACCAGGCACCCCCGACCGGCGGCTTTTAACGCTGGTTGAGCCAAGGCGCGAAATCACCCGTTTGCACTTCGTTCTACATGGTGGATGACTCCTCGCCGCGAAAACCCGCATTCAGGATCAACAAAGCTAAAATTCCGTTAAGTATATTATTAGCGCGGTTTATGGCGTGACGAATAGACAGGTGGCGCAATCTGTGCTAGGTGCCGCGCTCCTGCAAATCCATGCAACTCTTACTAGAAAGGTGGTGAAAACCACATGCAGGTCAGTGTTCGTGACAACAACGTCGATCAGGCGCTTCGTGCCCTGAAGAAAAAGCTCCAGCGTGAGGGCGTTTTTCGTGAGATGAAGCTTAAGCAACATTTCGAAAAACCCTCTGAGAAAAAAGCGCGTGAGAAGGCCGAGGCGATCCGTCGTGCCCGCAAGCTTGCCCGTAAAAAGGCACAACGCGAGAACGGGATGTAATCTGTCAGAATATTGGGGCGGCTCCGGTCGCCTTCAATTGAACCCCCGGGCGAAAGCGCGGGGGTTTCGTTTTTTCCGGCAATCGGTTCATCGGAGACCAGCGGGTTGACGACCGGCTTGAATTTGCGCCTGAATTTCACGCCGCAACAGATGAGCGTTGCGCAGGTTTCCCTTGAACGCCATGTCGAAAATATCACCCGCAATCGGCACGGATCCAAGCGCGAAATCCAGCCCCCAGTTGATCCCCATCCGCGTCAGAACCGACCGCGGAACGCCCAGTTTCCACGCCCGCCAGACGATCCATGCCGCGGGTGCGGCGGTCAGAACATCTCCGACACCGGGCACAAGCCCGACAATCCCATCCCAACCGAACCGCAGTCCGAACACGCGAAATCGCGCGTCAAGCAGACGCGCGATCTGGTCCACCCGCGCCAGCTCACTCGCCAGCGCGGGGTCCGGTCCAGTTACTTCATCAGCTTCCGGCCCGGACGGAAACATCCGGTCACTCCACCGATGTCAGTGTCATCGAGGTAAGGCCGACGGCAACGTTCAGTCCTGTTTTTCCTTCGACGCTCAGCGGCTGCAAGCCGATGGACTTGTCGCTTCCGCCGACCAGAGCGTTTGCGCCAAAGCCGATTCCGACCGATGCATCCGCCGACACGCCGACATATGTGCCGTCAAGCGTCAGATCTTCGGGTGCATGATCCAACGCCTGAACCACGACCCATTTCATATAGCTTTCGCCGGAAATGCCGATATCCACGCCCAGTTTGTCGATCTGTCCGAGATAGACCTGATCTTCGCCTTCGGCCTGGTCAAAGGTGCAGACAGCCTCACGCGACGATCCGATAAGCAGGCCGAACCCGCCTTCGACCGTGCATTCCAGAAATCCGATCGTCGATCCGGTTTCGACAGTTTCGACCTGCACGGGTTGGGTGGCTTGCGCCAATACGGGGGAGCCGATGGTTGCGGCACAGGCAGTGGCGATGGCGAATGTTCGGGTCAGTTTCATAATGGTCGTCCTTTCATTCCGGTCACAGGTCCGGGCGGTTCGATCCGCCCAGGCGCTCCGGCGGGGCGCCTGTTCATGATCCGGGTTGGTAAAGAAAGCGGTGACAGGGGCTTATGGTTCCAGAAATTCCTTTTACGGATCGGCGGAACTTTGCCGGACCGGTGCCAATCGACGCGCGACACGCGGGGAAAATTGAATTAGCAATACCCGGGCAATGGAAATAATCCTTTGGCGGAGTCAGATCATGGTGCGATCTTTTGTTCTTTCCCGGGCGGTCGCTGTCGCCCTTGTCTTGTGCACGGCGCTCGCCTCTTGTGGCAGTCGTGGGCCGGGGTCCGACGCCTCGGCGACACGCCGTGCGACTTCGGACGGACCGGCGTATCTGAACGCTATGATCGCGCAATACGCCGATCTTTACGATATTCCCGTCGACCTGGTGCATCGGGTCGTGCAACGGGAAAGCAGCTATCAGCCTACTGCGCGCAATGGGCCGTATTATGGCCTGATGCAGATCCATCCGACCACCGCGCGCACCATGGGGCACCGCGGCGACCCTTCTGATCTTCTGGATGCCGAAACCAACCTGAAGTATGCGGCAAAGTACCTGCGTGGCGCCTGGATGGTGTCGGACGGCAGCCGCGATGCCGCTGTCGGCTGGTATTCACGCGGATATTATTACGAGGCGAAAAGCCGTGGCCTGTTGGTGCAAACCGGATTGAAGGGCTGATCGTCGGTCCCGGGCCAATTATTGCGACTTGGGGGCGCCAAAGCTGATGGTTCTCTCAACCGGTCCCGTAATGATCGAAACCCTTCCCGCATGGGTACTGCTGCTTCTGCTCTGGATCGCCGTGGTCAATCCGGTCACGTTTGCCGTCTATGCCTGGGACAAATCACGCGCCCGGTTCGGCGCATGGCGGGTTCCGGAATCGCGGCTGTTGTTTTTGGCTCTGATCGGTGGCTGGCCGGGGGCGAAGCTGGCCCAGCACCTGTTGCATCACAAGACGCGCAAGATGCCCTTTGCCCGGCAGTTGAACACCGTCCCGGTGATCCAATTGATGTTGATCGGTGGGGCGATGACGCTCTGGGCGTCTTTGGGGGCAGCGAAAGAACTCACGCCTGCCCATTCCGTGACGCGTCAATCCGAAAGGTCTGATTGACCGCGACGGTCTGGCCGGGGCGGTCAAGATGCGGGTCGTCTGTCGCAGGGTGCGCAGCACGCAGGCCGCCGGTGACTGAAGGCCGTGCAAAAGGCCCGCGCCGGGCGGGCCCTTTCCTGTGCAGTCACAGACGGATCAGCGCGTTTTCAGCGAATCGCGAATCTCCAGAAGCACGTCCAGTTCCGACGGGCCGGTCTTGACCTCGGGCGCGACGTCGTCGGGCCGTTCCGCTGTGGATTTGATCCGGTTGACGAATTTGACCAGCATGAACACCACGAAAGCGATGATCAGGAAATTGATGCATGCGGTAATGAAAGCGCCATAGGCAAAGATCGCAGCGCCGGATTCCCGCGCCGGTTCCAGCCCGATACCCTCAGGCACCACGCCCGACAGCACGAGATACATGCTGGTGAAATCCACGCCGCCCAGTACCAGACCGATGATCGGATTGATCAGATCACCCACCAGGGATGATACGATCGCGGTGAACGCGGCCCCGATGATGATACCCACCGCCAGGTCCATCACGTTGCCCTTGGCAATAAAATCTTTGAATTCGTTGATCATTTCTGTCCCCACAGAATTGTGTTCCGCCGCGATTGTTCGCTGCTGCACAGTTTATAGCATCAAAACACTCAGTCTTGAGAGGTTTGTTCCCAGAGGGATCGAGCCTATCTGTCACTCAGACACGTCCAAGGAGTATGAAATGGCCGATCTTTCCGCTTTTCCAATCACCCGTCGCTGGCCCGCCGCCAATCCCGATGTCATCCAGCTTTATTCCTTTCCGACCCCGAACGGCGTCAAGGTCTCGATCGCATTGGAAGAAACCGGCCTGCCATATGAGGCGCACAGGGTGACGCTGTCGGACGCCGATGTCCGTTCGCCCGAGTTTCTATCACTGAATCCGAACAACAAGATCCCGGCGATCATCGACCCGAACGGGCCGGATGGCACGCCTCTGGGATTGTTCGAAAGCGGTGCGATCCTGATCTATCTGGCGGAAAAGTCCGGTCAGCTAATCGGACGTACGGGTTCGGATAAGGCCCGGACGATCCAATGGCTGATGTTCCAGATGGGCGGTGTGGGGCCGATGTTCGGGCAACTCGGGTATTTCTCGAAGTTCGCCGGGGCCGAGATTGAGGATCCGCGCCCGCGCCAGCGCTATCTCAACGAGGCAAAACGGCTTTTGGCCGTGCTGGAAAAGGAAATGCAGGGCAAAGAATGGATCACCGGCGAATTTTCTATCGCCGATATCGCCATCCTGCCCTGGCTGAACGGGCTGGAATACTATGGGGTGCAGGATGATCTTGGCTGGGGCAGCCACGAAAATCTTGTCGCGTGGAAGGACAGGTTTTATGCCCGTCCGGCAGTAGACCGGGCAAAGAATATCCCGCCGCGCGACTGATTGCATGACGAGATCGGAATGCGCCCCTGAAAAGCGGCGCATTCCGGTCTGTCCAACCCTGTCTGTCGAGGTTTAACCCTGTGCGGGCAATGTGCCGGTCAGTACATAACGCAGGATATCAACCACCTGTTCGGGGGTTTCGGCCACGGCCAAAGCCGCTGCGTCGACTTCTTTCAAAGCGTGGGCGTGGTCGGGACCATGCAGCACGATCAGTGATTTTCCCAACGCGGCGGCATAGCCTGCATCGAAGGCCGCGTTCCATTGCTTGTATTGATCGCCAAAGCGCACAACGACGACATCGGCATCGGCGATCCCCTTGCGGGTGCGGATTGCGTTCATGCTCGCGCCCTTGCGGTCATGCCACATCTTGTCCGGTTCGGCCCCAAGGATCGCGACGCCGCAATCGTCGCTGGCCGCGTGATCGGTGACCGGGCCGTTAAACGCAACGTCCAGACCTTTCGCGCCCTCGGTGATCCTTTCGCGCCAATCGGTGTGAATTTCGCCCGAGAGATAGACATTCAGCATGGAGTTTCCTTTCATTCCGTGCCGCCTTGGCAGGCGGCGCTCCTCCGTCCCTTGCGGTCCGTCCTCGCGCGGAGCGACCGCGGGACGGGCCTGCGGGTCATCCGGCAGGCAATTTGTAGCAACGGCGGATATCTTCTCCGGTCATGCGACACAATAGGACGGGCGGCCAAAGGAGGGGCGAACTGGGCGCGCAAGGAATGCCCCGCACGGCTGCCCTAAAGGATCAGCCGGAACCGGGCAAAGCCGTCGTCGCCGTCCCCTGCGGGCTCAAGCGTCACGCCCGACACAGAGGCGGCATGGGCGGCACCGCCCGGTCCGGTGTCAAAAAGCACCGACGTGCCCGGCAGCGGCGCGAAGGTCCAGTTACCATCGGCCTTGGGATTGATCGTTCCCTGTTCGACGATATAACGCACAATCACGTCGCGGTTTGTGTCGGGCCCCTCAAACACAATGGTATCACCCTTGGCACCCGGAAAATCCCCGCCGCCCGAGGCGCGATAGTTATTGGTGGCGACGATGAACGCCATGTCATCCGTCACCGGCTGACCATTATACGCCAGATCGACGATCCGGCTGGCATCTGGATTGGCGGCCTCGCCCTGAGGGCCGAAGCGCGACGGCTGGGACAGGTCGATGCGATAGGTCACGCCGTCGATGACATCGAAGTTATAGCTGGGAAAATCCGGGTCCAGCAGCGGCTGGTCAGCCTCACCGGGCGTTACCCTGTGAAACATGCCCGCGCTCCGCTCCAGCCAGCCTTTCAACTGCGCGCCGTCGATTTTTACCGCCCGCACCGTGTTGGGATAAAGATATAGATCGGCGACGTTCTTGATCGCCACATCTCCGACGGGAACATCGGTATAATACTCTGGGCCGCCCCGGCCCCCGGCCTTGAAGGGTGCCGCCGCCGACAGGACCGGCAGCCCTGCGTATTCGGTGCCCGCCATCATCTGTTCGATATACCAGATCTGGGCCTGACTAACGATCTGAACTGACGGATCATCGGCCACAAGCGCGAAATAGCTGTGCATCGGCGCTGCCGTCTTGCCCACCGCGCGGCGGACATATTTCAGCGTCGCATCATGGTCAGCCTGAACCGAGGCAAGCACTGCGGGCACGCTTTCAACCAGGGCCGAAACCGACCGATCCTCGTTTCGCACTGAAATCGGCCGGGTCGTGCTTTCATGGGCGGCGATGCGCCAGCCCCCGCCATCACGTTCCAGCATCAAATCGATCACGCCCAGATGGCTGCCCCAAAACCCGCCCATGGTGGCCGGTTTGCCGTGCAGCGTTCCCTTTTCCGCGTCCACACCGGCAAAATCGGCATAGGCGGGGCCGGGAAACACCAGATGCGAATGGCCGGTCAGGATCGCGTCGATCCCTTCAACCATGGCAAGCGCGGTACTGGCATTCTCCATCCCATCGCTGGCTTCGGCGGCGCCGATCCCCGAATGGGACAGGGCGATGATGATGTCGGCGCCTTCTTCCTTCATCTGCGGCACCCAGGCGCGGGCGGTGGCGACGATGTCGCGGGCGGTCACGCTGCCCTCCAGATGCTTTCTGTCCCAGTTCATGATCTGCGGCGGGACAAATCCGATCAGCCCGACCTTGATCGGGTGTTTTTCTCCGGTGCCATCAGTCAGCATCCGCTCAAGAATCACATAGGGCCGGACCAGCGGCGTGTCCTTGGTCGGATCCGCACCCTGCGCCTTGACCACATTGGCCGAAATGACCGGAAACTCGGCCCCGGCCAGCGATTTCAGCAAGAAATCCAGCCCATAGTTGAACTCGTGGTTGCCAAGGGTCGAGGCATCAAAACCCACCGCATTCATCGCTGTGATGACCGGGTGCGCATCGCCTTCTTTCATCCCGCGTTCATAGGCGATGTAATCGCCCATCGGATTGCCCTGAAGAAAGTCACCGTTGTCCAGCAACAGCGAATTTGCCGCCTCGGCGCGGATGTCGGCCACATGGGCGGCGGTACGCGCCAGACCGACAGTATCGACAGCCTTGTCCGCATAATAATCATAGGGGAAGACATGCACATGCAGATCGGTGGTTTCCATCAGCCGCAGATGCGCCTGACCGGCGGCGGCACGGGCGGAAAACGGATGGATCATCACCAGTGTTGCCCCGGCGATGCCCGCATGCAGAATTTGACGTCGGGTCATGTGCTCGGCGGCTCGGCTGATCTTGCGCAGTTGCATGGCAGGCTCCTGACGCTGGCTAAGGAACAAACGAGACGGATCATGACAGTCTTTCACGCAAAAAAGAATAGGCGAGTTCTTGCCTAGTGCGGGGCGGGTGGCGTTCTGTCAATTCCACCTGAGGTTGAGGCGGCGCATTTTTCCGTTGTGGTGCATTTACCCACATCCTCAGACATGGTCAGAAAGAGCAGGCCCGGTATGGGGCAAGGCTTTGCGAAATGGGCGGTGGGCACGATGAAACTGGCTGAGACGGTGACATTCGGTGGAGGCGCGTTGGCGCGACACGCAGAGTTGCGGGGAAACGTCAGGAAGCAGGCCGAACTGCTGGCGGATCCGGCGGCCCGGACCTTGGCGATCTGGCGGGGCAAGCCGTTGTTTGAGCTTGCCAATGAACGGTGCGCGCCTGGATGGTTGATGACGGGGGACCGCGTCCTGGCCCAGGCCGGACCACCGGTTTTCCTTGGCCTTGCCGGCGGCCCGCGGTTCGCTGTCGACCTGTCGATGTGGGAGCCGGACAGTCTACCCGACACCCTGACCGATTTCTTCGACCCTTCTGAACAGCGCCACCCCGATCTGCCCGAAACAGCCAGATTTGCCGAGTTGCGCGGCACAATGACTCGGCTGTCTCCGCTGGACGCCGAATTGATCGCTTCGGCCAAGGCGGTGCTGGGCTGGCACGCAACGCACCGGTTCTGTGCGAGATGCGGGAGCGAATCAACGATGAGCATGGCAGGTTGGCAGCGCGATTGCCCGGCCTGCAAGGCGCATCATTTTCCGCGCACCGATCCGGTGGTGATCATGCTGATCACCCGCGGCAATTCCGTTCTGCTGGGGCGTTCGCCCGGCTGGCCCGAGGGGATGTTCTCGCTTTTGGCGGGGTTTGTCGAACCGGGCGAAGGCATCGAAGCGGCGGTTCGCCGCGAAGTGTTCGAGGAGTCGGGCATCCGCGTTGGTGCCGTGTCCTACCTGTCCAGTCAGCCCTGGCCGTTTCCCGCATCGTTGATGTTCGGTTGTCGTGGCGAGGCGCTGGATGACACGATCTCGGTCGATCCCGAGGAGATCGAAGAGGCGCTGTGGCTGTCCCGCGAGGAAATGATCCGCGTGTTTGCCGGAGAACACCCGCGTATCCGCGCACCGCGACAGGGCGCAATCGCTGGTTTTCTTCTGTCCAACTGGGTTGCAGATCGGCTGGATTAAAGGGACAACAACGCCGGATATTGGAACCGGCAAGGGTCAGTCACGATGGAATTCACCACCCGCAAGGATATCGAGGCGCCGCAGCAATATGTCTTTGTGGCCGCAAGCGATTTCGCCGTGTTCGAACGTCAGGCGCTGCGCCGAAACGTCGATATCACCCGTACCGAGGGGCCCGGACCGGCGCGCGAAGGCACGGCATGGCGGATCCGGTTCGATTATCGCGGTCGCAGCCGGGAAATCGACGCGCGGGTCGCGTCGTTTGAAGCGCCGGGCGGCTATGTGATCAAGGGGAGCACTGCCGGGTTGGATATCGTGCTGAAGCTTGAACTGATGCCGCTGTCCAAGGCGACCACCCGTATGTTCATGTCGCTGGAACTGCTGCCCACAACGATGACCGCCCGTCTTCTGATGCAATCGCTGAAACTGGCAAAGTCCGCCATGTCGCGCAAGCTTGACTATCGCGCGGCGACTTTTGCTTCGGATATCGAAGACCGGTATCGGGCCGAGGTTTAGACCGGATCGGTTGCCGACTTTAACCTGCGCCGCGAGTCTCCGGCGTGGCGGCAGTCCGTGTCCGGCAATCCGCATATGGAAAGCTTCACCTTTCCTTTGCTTATCCTTAACCAATCCTTAACTAAGATTGCGGCAGGCTGAGGCGATGTTGGAAATCCGTCTCGCCATCCTTTTCATTCTGCTTGCTGTCCTCTTCGGCTGCGACAGCCCTTCGATTGCGTTTCAGGGTGCGCCGATGCGCGTGGTGACGATCGGCCCGTCCACGTTCAGCGTGCGGATGCGCGACGACCGGGTGGAATCCATACGCACCAGCCGCGAATGGCGGCCAAGCGCATCCGCGATCATGGAGCGCGCCGCTCAGGCGATAGAACAGGCCACCGGATGTGTTCTGCGCAAGGGTTCGCTGACCGGCGATCAGGCGATTCAGCGCGCGCGTGTGCTGTGTGACAACGGATAGATCGCCGCGCCGTGGCAAACGCCGGTTCCGTTGCGGTAATCGCCTGTGGATAAGCGCAATTTCGCACAGAGTTCCATGGCTGGCGCGTTGACTTCGGTGCAGTGCAAACGGCAGGATGCGGCTTCTGATCCCGAGCCCGAGCACCGCCTTGCGATTTACCCGCCTGAAACTGAACGGCTTCAAATCCTTCGTCGACCCGACAGATCTGGTGATTGCCGAAGGGCTCACCGGCGTTGTCGGGCCCAATGGCTGTGGCAAATCGAACCTGCTCGAGGCGTTGCGCTGGGTGATGGGCGAAAACCGCGCCAGTGCCATGCGGGGTGGCGGGATGGAGGACGTGATTTTTGCCGGTGCGGCCACCCGGCCCGCGCGCAATTTTGCCGAAGTCGCGCTTCATATCGACAACTCCGAACGCCGCGCGCCCGCTGGATTCAACGACTCGGACATGCTCGAGGTTACACGGCGGATCACCCGCGATGCCGGTTCGGCCTATAAGGCCAATGCGCGGGATGTGCGGGCGCGCGATGTGCAGATGCTGTTCGCTGATGCGTCGACCGGGGCCCATTCGCCCGCGCTGGTGCGGCAAGGGCAGATATCCGAGCTGATCAACGCCAAGCCCAAGGCCCGGCGGCGCATTCTTGAGGAAGCGGCGGGGATCTCGGGGCTGTACCAACGCCGCCACGAGGCCGAGTTGAAGTTGAAGGGCGCCGAAACGAACCTGCTGCGGGTCGATGATGTGGTCGAAGCCCTTGCGGCGCAGTTGGCACAACTGTCCCGGCAGGCACGACAGGCGGCGCGCTATCGCGAAATCGGCGCGCAATTGCGGCAGGCCGAAGGGCTGTTATTGTACCGTCGCTGGCGCGAGGCGGATGTGGCCCGCGCCGCTGCGTTGGCGGATCTGCGTGCCCGAACCTCCGCCGCGTCCGAGGCGGAACGTGCCGCGCGTACAGCGGAGGAGGCCCGGGCACGGGCCGAGGACGCGCTGCCCCCCCTGCGCGAGGAAGAGGCGATCGCCGCCGCAGTGCTTCAGCGGCTCGAAGTCGAACAGGCTCAGCTGACCGAACGTGAAGGTCAGGCGCGGGCGCGGGTTGCCGGGCTGCGCACCCGTATTGCGCAGTTGGATCAGGACGGATCACGCGAAGATGCGCTGAACCGCGACGCGGGCGAGAGCATCGCCGCACTGCAGGCGGAATCCGCGGAACTGGCCCGAGAACAGGACGGCCACGACGAGCGCCTGAGCATCGCTGAAGCCGCCTCGGACGCGGCAGGCGATATCCTGACCGCGCGTGAATCCGCCCTTGCGCAATTGACAGAAGACGTCGCCCGCCTGTCCGCCCGTCACCAATCGGCGCATCGTCTGGTCGAAGACACCTCCCGTACCCGCGACCGGGCCGAGCGCGAGGCCGCACTGGCCCGGCAATCGGTTGCCACGACGCAGGACGCTCTGCAAACCGCCGAAGATGCGCTGAACGCCGCCGCCAATGCATCGACGATGGCGACCGATCTTGCCACCGCCGCCGATGAGGCCCTGCTGGCGGCTGACGCTGCGCAGATCGAAGCGCAATCGCTTGAGGCAGAGGCGCGGGCCGAACGGTCCTCCGCTGCCGGCGAGCTTGGCGCGATCAAGGCCGAAGCGGGCGCGCTCGCCAAGCTGGTCAACCGGGACACCGCCGAGGGCGGGCAGGTGATGGATTTGCTGACGGTCACACCCGGCTATGAGCTGGCGCTTGGGGCGGCGCTGGCCGATGATCTGCGGGCGCCTGCCATCGGGCCTGCCGGGGCGTCGGGTTGGGCACCGTTGCCCGGATATGGCACGACACAACCGCTGCCCGAAGGCATCCCGTCCCTGGCCGATCATGTGCGGGTGCCCGATGTACTGACGCGGCGGATCGGCCAGATCGGTATCGTTCCCCGCGAAGAGGGTACGCAGATGCAGGCGGCGCTGCACCCCGGGCAGCGGCTGGTCAGCACCGAGGGCGATCTGTGGCGCTGGGACGGGTTCCGCGCTGGCGCCGACGATGCACCCAGCGCGGCGACCCTGCGGCTCCAGCAGATGAATCGTCTCGAGTCGCTGAAGCAGGAGATGGAGCGCGCGCTGGCCCGGGCCGATGGGGCAGAACGCGCGCATGAGATGCTGAAACAGCAACTTGACGCGCTGACCCGGGCGGACCGCGACGCACGCGAAGCCCGGCGTGACGCCGACCGTCAACTGGCCGATGCGTCACGCGCACAAAGCCGGGCCGAGGCCGACCGCACCATCGCGGCGGGCAAGCAGGAAAGCGCGAGACAGGCCGTTGCCCGGCACGAAGAAGATGCCAACACCGCCCGCACCCGTCTGGCCGAGGCCGAGGCCACAGTCGCCGAACTGGGCGATCTGTCCGCCGCGCGCGGTGAAATCGCCGATGTGCGAATGACCGTCGAGGCATCGCGCCTGACGATGCTGCAACGTCGGTCGGCCCATGACGAGTTGCGTCGCGACGGCGAAGCGCGCACCAAACGGGCGGCGGCGGTGGAAAAGGAACTGACCGGTTGGTTGGCGCGATTGGACACGGCAGGCAAACGCATGGCCGATCTGGATCAGCGCCGCGCCGCCGCCGCCGCCGATCTGGACCGGGCCAGCGGCCAGCCCGCAGAAATCGCTGAAAAGCGCGTCGCGCTCTCGGACTCCCTCGATGTCGCAATCGATCGCCGCCGGACTGCAGGCGATGCTCTTGCGGCTGGCGAGGCCGCCGCCCGCTCGACCGTTCAGGCCGAACGCGACAGTGAACGCGCCGCCGGCGAGGCTCGCGAAGCCCGCGCCGCCGCCGAAGCCCGGGCCGAGGCTGCCACCGGTACGGTGACACAGGCGGTCGACCGCATTGATGAGGCGTTGGAGATCACACCGCAGCAATTGCTCGACACGCTGGGTGCCGATCCCGATGCCATGCCCCCCGCAGAACAGATCGAGGCCGAGGTGAACCGGCTGAAACGCCAGCGTGATTCACTGGGCGCCGTCAACCTGCGCGCCGAAGAGGACGCGCAAGAGGTGCAGGGCGAACATGATCTGCTGGTCCGCGAAAAGGCCGATCTTGAGGATGCGATCCGCGCTCTGCGAACCGGCATCGCCGCTCTGAACAAGGAAGGACGCGAACGGCTGCTGACCGCGTTCGAACAGGTGAATTCCAACTTCTCGATGCTGTTCACCCACCTGTTCAACGGGGGTGAGGCGCGGCTGGAACTGATCGAATCCGACGATCCGCTGGACGCGGGACTGGAGATCATGTGTCAGCCGCCGGGCAAGAAGCTGTCAACGCTGTCGCTGCTGTCCGGGGGCGAACAGACGCTGACGGCGATGGCGCTGATCTTTGCGGTTTTTCTGGCCAACCCCGCCCCGATCTGTGTGCTGGACGAGGTGGATGCGCCGCTTGACGACGCCAACGTGACCCGCTTCTGCGACCTGTTGGATGAAATGACCCGCCAGACTGAAACCCGGTTTCTGATCATCACCCACCATGCGGTGACGATGGCGCGCATGGATCGCTTGTTCGGGGTCACAATGGGTGAACAGGGGGTCAGTCAGCTGGTGTCGGTCGATCTGAAAAATGCCGAGGCGCTGGTGGCCTGAACCAACTGGTAATCAAAGAATCTATCCGTAAACAAAAAAGGGCCGCGACATGCGCGGCCCTCTTTGTGGATTATGGGCAAATCAGCCGCGGGTGTCGACCCAATCTTCCATCGACTCGAACTGTTCGCTTGTGATGGATGTCCGCACGGACAGATCATCTGCATCATCGGAGTCGCGCATGATGGTCAGATCTTCCATCATGACTGAGACTTTCTTTTCGCCAATCCCAAGGAAACCGCCGATGCCCAGGATGACTTCGGTGACTTTACCCTGATCGTCGATCAGAAGTTCCGAGATTTCTCCGACGGATTCATCGTTGACGTCATAGACGTTGGCACCAATCAGCGCATCGGTGTTGACTTCGGTTGCCGGAACTTCGACGGAACCGGAGAAATCGCGCATTTCACGATCAGTGGCTTCGGCGTTCGTCGTCGCGTCCATCGCAGGTGCAGCCGCAGGATCGGCGGCCGGAGCAACTTCTGCGTCCGTCGCGGGGGCCGCGGCTGCGTCGGTTGCCGGAGCAACTTCAGCGTCTGTCGCCGGGGCCGCGGTTGCGTCGGTTGCCGGAGCAACTGCTGCGTCCGTTGTGGCAGCTGGAGTCGTACCGGCTTCCCGCAGACCGACTGTACCGATGTCGAACTCAGGTGCGTTTTCCAGCGAGTCCTGCGAAGCATTTATCACGACGAAATAGTCATCGTCCGAGTCGCCGTCGCGCACAAGTTTCAGCTGATCCATCGACACGGCGACAGTGCGTTCGCCGATGCCAAGAAATCCGCCGATGTCGAGCAGGATGGCTTCGGACGAACCGTCGGCTGCCAGAACGACATCGCTGATTTCGCCGACGTCATTCCAGTCTTCGGACGGGTCGTTCATATCCGCGCCGTCATATCCGACTTCGCTTGTGTACAGACGCTTGCCGATCAGTTCAGAGGCGCGCAGATCGAAGCCCATCGAGGCAGCGTTTGCGTCGGTGCCATAGAACGGGCTGGTCATTGCAGCGTCCTGCGCGATGGCAGGAGCGGCAAAAGGGGTGGCCAGAAGGGCGACAAGGGCGGTTGTGCTCATGAAACGTTTCATGGTGGTCCTCTCACTATTGCTGTGCGGATGGTTCCGCTTTCTGGTTCAACAACCCACTGCGCCCGGCGGCGGTTCCGCAATCGGGTGCAGCAGAGAGCGAAATTTTGTCGGGAACAAAGTGCCGGGTTCGACGTTTGTGACGCCTTGCAACAGGGGCTTACAACCGGGCGCGACGGGAGGTGAAAAATCCCGTCATGCTTTGCGCTCCGTGGCGGCAGCGGGCCGCAATCTGGGGGCCATCTGGCAAGACGACCGGTGACGCTCGGCTGTGCCATCGCCCCACCCGCCGTCCCGAAAGCCCTGTTTCGGGTCCGGTAAACGTGGGGCTGCAGGGCAGTCGGACCAAAACCACCATGCCATAAAAAAAGGCCGCTCCATCCGGAGCGGCCCTTCTGTCGTTTGGTCGATCCGATCTGTTGGATCAGAAACCGAGACCTTCGTACTTCTTCTTGAACTTCGACACGCGGCCGCCGGTGTCCAGCAACCTGGTGTTGCCGCCGGTCCAGGCCGGGTGCACCGTGGGGTCGATGTCCAGCGACAGTTGGTCGCCTTCTTTGCCCCAGGTCGATTTCATCTGAATGATATCGCCATTCGTCATCTTGACGGCGATCACGTGATATTCGGGATGGATGTCCGCTTTCATCTGTCCGCTCCTTACGCCGGTGATTTGTCGGCACGGGGCCGGTAATTCGAGACTTCGGCGATCCGGGCCGATTTGCCCCGCCGGTCACGCAGATAGTACAGCTTGGCGCGACGCACCTTGCCGCGGCGCACCACTGTGATGCTGTCGATGTTCGTCGAATGCAGGGGGAACACGCGCTCTACGCCTTCGCCGAACGAAATTTTGCGCACGGTGAACGAGCCAGCAATGCTGTGGCCGTTCTTTCTTGCGATGCAGACACCTTCGTAGTTCTGGACCCGGGTACGGGTGCCTTCGGTCACTTTGTAACCGACGCGGATGGTGTCACCCGCCTTGAAGTCGGGAATATCATTTCCCAGTGCGGCGACCTGTTCGGCCTCCAACTGTGCGATCAGATTCATCTGACGCTCCTCTAATACACGGGTTTGTCCCGTTTGGTGACGCGCGGGATGGTCCCGCGCTATGCGCTCTCAGAGCTCTTGGTCGTCCATCGGGTCCATACCGCGCGCCGCGCAATATGCCCGCCAGAGATCAGGGCGGCGTTCCTTGGTCAGCCTTTCGGCCATCGCCCGGCGCCACTGTGAAATTTTGCCGTGATGCCCAGACAGGAGAATGTCGGGGATTTCGCGGCCTTCCCAGCTGCCGGGTTTCGTGTACTGCGGGTGTTCGAGCAGGCCGTCGGAAAATGATTCCTCCTGCGTCGATTCATGATTCCCGAGCACGCGGGGTATAAGCCGGACTGTCGCGTCGATCAAGGCCTGTGCTGCAATCTCGCCTCCGGTCAGGATGAAATCCCCAAGGCTGATCTCTTCGATGGCGTGATGTTCGATAACGCGTTCGTCCACGCCCTCAAAACGACCGCACAGCAGGGTGATACCTTCGGTCCGGCTGAACCGCTCGGCTGTTTGCTGATCAAAGGGTTTGCCCCGCGGCGACAGATAGACCAGCGGCCATTTTTCGCGATCCGGCGGAGTGCCGCGCATCGCCTGACGGATCGCCCGGTTCAGGACATCGGCGCGCAGAACCATCCCGGCGCCGCCGCCCGCCGGGGTATCGTCGACATTCCGGTGCTTGCCTTCGCCGAAGATGCGCAGATCGATGGGTTCCAGCCGCCACAGCCCGTCCTGCAACGCTTTGCCGGTCAGGGATGCGCCGAGGACCCCCGGGAAAGCGTCGGGGAACAGGGTGATCACCCGCGCCTCCCATGCGCCTTTCAGGTGTGGCCGGTCCTGCATCAATTCACGCGGCTGCAACGTCGGCTGGTTCGTCAGACGGCCATGGGATCTTGCGGGGCGGTCAGTCGGAGGTGTGTCGGTCATCTCTATCGGGTATCCATCTTCGAGTATCTCGATCGGCTAGGCAGGGCCCGGGTGGCGCCCGATGGGCGTGCCACAGGGATGACGGAATTGCCAGCGGTGCGCGGCAACGGCGATGCCGGAGCGCAGCGAAATGCGCCGGTCAATGCCGTCAATTTCACCGGCAAAAGTCGATCATCCCGCGCCCTTGCCCTGCTGCATCACCGCCTCTTTCGCGGCACGCAATCGTGGGCGAGGTCCGCCAGCGCGGTTCAGGGCCAGCATCCGGTCACGCTGCGCCGTGGTTGGGCCGGGGTTGTTCGGCGGCGCGGCGGTGAAGGTCCGCCACTCGTCCTGTGGTACTCCCAGCAGGCGCAGAACCGTGGCGCCGTGGCCAAGACGGTGTAGTGCTGCGTCCTCAAGGGTTGAGATATGAACTGGAATTGGTGTCAGGGCGGCGGCAACTCTTGCAGCCTGCGCCGCCGGGTCCGGGGTGTCTGCGAAGCGTTTGCGAAAGGTTTGCCAGTCGTCGATCAAGCGCGAACTGCGCAGCACATGCCCATAGAGCGAGCGTTGCCACGCTTCCGCCTCGCGCAGTGAATACAGAAATTCTACCCGCACATCGGGGCCAAACCTGCGGCGCAGGCAGCGCAATATAGCGCGGGCCAAAGTGATTGCGTCGTGCGATCCGTCGGTCATCACAGCACTGCGTCGCCGGAACCCGGGCATCATCCCCGACCAACTTTCACGGGACAGGATGATGACGGGGGCATCCGGGATGCGGCGCAGGGCGGCTGCCAGGCCATGCTCGAACAACCAAAGCGTCAGGCGTGACGGTCGCTGACCATACCATCGCCCCAGATACCGGGCGCGGCCAAGGTCGGCTTTCATATGCACATCTGCATAGGGTTTCAGCGCGTAGCGGTGGCGTTCAAGAAACGTCTGAAGGCTGGTTGTCCCGGTCTTGTAGAACCCGGCATGGACGAGGACGCGCGGCGCCCTGTCACGGGCGCCGATGTCAGCCATGGCCGGGAACCGTAGCGATCAGGCGATTACAAATACGCCCAACAGCAGAAGCAGGAACAAGACGAGAACGATTCCGATCAGCAGTTTCGCACCCGTCAGTGCCGCGCCCGAAATGAAATTGAACCCCAAAAGCGCCGCGACGGCGCCAACGACCAGCAGTATGAGAATAAGTTGCAGCATGACTGTCCTTTCCGGTTTCCGGCTGTATGGCCGGTTCGCAAAGGCAACGCCGCAGTTTGTGCCGAGGTTCCCTTGAAGGGGCCAGCGTCACAACAATCCGTCGGGCGGATCGGCAACGATGCGGCGTGCGGCCAGATCGACGGTTGGCACGCCATCACGGGTAAACGGCAGCAACAGAGTGTCGCCGCCTGTGGGGCGCTTGATTTCCAGCAGATCGTCGGCGCCGTGGTTCTGTACCGCGATTACCGTGCCCAGAGGCGCGCCGCCGGTGTCGACCACGCTCAGCCCAATCAGGTCGGCATAGTAGTATTCATCATCCGGCAGACCGGGCAACCGCCCGCGCGGAGCGAAAAGACGGACACCGCGCAGGGCATCGGCCTGTTCCTTGGTCGAAACGCCAGATATCCGGGCGGTAAACACGCCCTTGGCCTGACCGGTCAGTTTCAGATCAAACTGGCGGGTGCCGTCCTCGGTGCTGAGCGGGGCATAATCCGCAATGGCGCCGGGATCAGCACAAAAGCTTTTCAGCCGGATATCTCCACGCACCCCAAAGGCGCCCGAGATCGCACCGACACAGATCATCGGGGTGGTCTGGTCCGACATGCGTCTGCCCCTTTCACAGGTTGCGCCGCGCCCGGAATACGGACGCGGCGGGTTCGGTAATAAAGGATTATTCCTCGGCCGGGGCGGCGGCTTTTTCGGCCTTCTTGGTGGCGCGATCTACCGTTGCCTTGCTCGGGGTGCCCTTGGTCGGGTTGTTGCGCGTGGACTTTTCACGCAGGCCAGCAGCTTCGAGCATACGGGCAACACGATCTGTCGGCTGTGCACCGTGGGACAGCCAGTACTGGACCCGCTCGGCGTCCATCTTGACGCGGCTTTCATCGTCCTTGGGCAGCAGCGGGTTATAGGTGCCCAGCTTTTCCAGGAAACGCCCGTCGCGGGGCATACGCGAATCGGTCGCGACGATGGAATAATGCGGGCGCTTTTTCGATCCGCCACGGGCGAGTCTGATCTTCATGGCCATTGGTGTTCTCCTTTGAATGGCTTGGGATGCGACGGCTGTGCCGCCGCTCAGGATTTATGGATTTCGTGGTGCTTGATCACTTCCTGGATGATGAAGGCCAGGAATTTCTTGGTGAATTCGGGGTCGAGATCGGCGTCGAGAGACAGTTGCTGCAACCGCGCGATCTGGGTCGCTTCGCGGGATGGATCGGAGGGCGGCAGATCATGTTCCGCCTTCAGCCTTCCCACCGCCTGAGTGTGTTTGAACCGCTCGCCCAGAGTATAAACGAGGATCGCATCGAGACGGTCGATGCTGTCGCGATGGCTTGCCAGAAGCGATGCGGCGCGGGTCACTGGATCGGTCATGGGCGAAAACCTGCAACGTGAGTATGGGCGGACAGGCAAGCGGTGCCCGGCGGTGGTGTGGGATTGCGTCGGGCCGCGCTGTCGAAGGCGGACAGGCACGGGAATTCGATCACGACAGGGTTCAGGGTGCGGTCGTTCATTTCTTTTTTCCGAACCCGGACAGGCCCGGGGGCAGACCGCCGCCACCAAGGCCGGGAAGGCCGCCCGCGCCGCCGGGCATTTTGCCGCCCATTTGCGCCTGTGCGGCTTGCATCTCTGCCTCGGAGGGCATGCCGCCTTTGCCAAACATGCCTTTCATGGCCTGTTTCAGCATCCCGCCTTTGCCCATCTTCTTCATCATGTCGCCCATCTGGCGCTGCATCTTCAGAAGTTTGTTCAGATCGGACACTTGCAGCCCCGAACCGCTCGCGATGCGTTTCTTGCGGCTGGCCTGAAGCAGGGCGGGATTTGCGCGCTCCTTCTTTGTCATCGACTGGATCAGCGCGATCTGGCGGCGCAGGACAGAATCGTCAAAACCGGCATCGGCGACCTGTTTGCTCATCTTGGCCATGCCGGGCATCATGCCCATCACGCCTTCCATGCCGCCCATCTTGAGCATCTGTTCCAGTTGCATTTTCAGGTCGTTCATATTGAACTGACCCTTCTGGAACCGCCTCATCATCCGCTCGGCCTGTTCGGCCTCGATCGTTTGCTGTGCCTTTTCGACCAAAGCGACGATGTCGCCCATTCCAAGGATCCGGCCCGCCACCCGTTCGGGCTGAAATTCTTCAAGCGCGTCGAGCTTTTCGCCGGTGCCGACATATTTAATCGGCTTGCCGGTCACCGCGCGCATGGACAGGGCCGCGCCGCCGCGTCCGTCGCCATCCATCCGGGTCAGAACGACGCCGGTGATGCCGATGCGTTCGTCAAAATTTTCGGCGGTGTGCACGGCGTCTTGTCCGGTCAAACCGTCGACCACCAGAAGTGTTTCGCGCGGCTTGGCGATGTCACGAACTGTCGCCACTTCGTCCATCAGGGTGTCGTCGATGGACAACCGGCCTGCGGTGTCCAGCATGATCACGTCGTATCCGCCAAGCGCACCTTGGGTCTTTGCCCGTTTCGCGATGTCGGCAGGCTTTTGCCCCGCGACAATCGGCAGGGTGTCGACACCGATCTGCACGCCGAGGATGGCCAGCTGTTCCATTGCCGCAGGACGATTCACATCGAGCGAGGCCATCAGAACCCGCTTGTTGTCGCGGGTGGTCAGGCGGCGGGCCAGCTTGGCGGTTGTCGTCGTCTTGCCCGACCCCTGCAGGCCGACCATCAGGATCGTTGCCGGGGGATTGTCGATGCGCAGTGCACCGGGATCGTCGCCGTCACCCTTCAGCACATGGATCAGCTCGTCATGGACGATCTTGACCACCTGTTGGCCCGGGGTGACCGATTTCGTCACGGACTGGCCGGTCGCCTTGTCCTGCACCGCTTTGACGAAATCCCGTGCCACGGGCAGCGAAACGTCGGCCTCAAGCAGTGCAACCCGCACTTCTCGCAGAGCAGTTTTCACATCGTCGTCGGAAAGGGCACCCTGTTTGGTGAGCCGGTCAAAGACGCCTGACAGGCGTTCGGACAGATTTTCAAACATGGCCAAGCCGCCTTCCGGTCGTTTCATCTGCCCCCGGGATCAGAGGCGAAACCCCAAACGAGAAACGCACCAGTGGGCGCAACGCGCTGACTGGTGGCGATCCCGGCTGAGGCTGCGGGACCGGAAGCGTAAAAACCCCCGGAGTTGCGTCGCGATTTAAAGACCGGGACGCACAGAGTCAAGGCGGCGTGCCACCAACAAGAAAGGGCGCAGGGAAAAGACCCTGCGCCCCGGTATCACGGCAAGTGATGGATTACTTGCTGTTGTCGGCAAAGATTTCGCGGGTTTGCAGCACCACCAGTTCGGCGGTTGTGTACTCTGCGGGGTTCACGTCCAGCGTGGCGGCCAGTTGAACCTTGCCCGGCGACAGCGAAGCGCGGTCGTCGGCGGTGTTGTTGCCAACGTCTTTGCTGCGTTGCGAGATCAGGAAGTCGTCATGTTCTTCGCGGGCCTGATCCAGCAGGATGGCACGGTTGAGAGCGTTCGAGGTTGAAACGCGGGCCTCGCCCTTGGAATTCAGGATCGCAAGCGCGTTGGAGCGAGCGGCGGCGCCGGACTCGGACTGTGCCTGCTGCAGCAGGATCAAATCGCTGCGGGAAAAGGCTCCGGGCTCGACACCCAAGGTGCTTGCCAGTTGTGCGTCGCCCTGGCTGACCGATTGGGCGACGGCGGGAATTGCGGCGACCGAAGTTGCGGCGACGGCGAGAGCGGCGATGATTGTGTTCAGTTTCATGGTTCTGGTCCTTTTCTTGTACCGCAATTCGTGCGGCAATCGGGTGTGTCTGGGGCCTTCGGATCGGTGCCATGCGGCTGTTCCGTTGACCGTGAACAGTACATGGTATAGTGCTGTAGCGAACCAAACTGGCAGAATCATCAAGGCGGTTGTGCACATACGCACATCACGAAAAGCGGAGCAGGGGATGTATTGTGAAATCCGCTTCTACCGCTGCGCCGGGATGGGGCAGGGCCGCATCGCATCCGGGCAATTCCATCCGATCGTTGAGCGATGGGCGCAGATATAAACTCCTTGCATGGGTGATCGAAAACCGGTCACCTTGGCAATCAACTTTTCCTGACCGCGCATAGGCACATGTCGATCAAAACCTGGGATGAAATCCGAACCGCGTATCAGGTTGCCCGTCTGGGCACGGTCAGCGGCGCGGCAGATGTGCTGGGTGTGCATCATGCGACGGTGATCCGTCATATCGACGCGCTGGAGGGGCAGTTGGGTGTAAAGCTGTTTCAACGGCATGCACGCGGCTATACCGCGACCGAGGCGGGGACCGACCTGTTGCAGGTTGCGCAGGCGACCGATGACCAGTTCATTCAGCTTGCAGGCCGGATTCGCGGGCGCGGCGCGTCAGTGACGGGTGAACTGGTGGTCACTTCGATTGCGATGCTGTCGCCGTTGTTGAATCCGGTGATGATCCGGTTCCAAAGGGACCACCCCGGATTGATTGTGCGGTTTCTGACCGATGATCGGGTGTTCCGGCTGGAATACGGCGAGGCGCATGTGGCGATCCGCGCGGGTGCAGCGCCCGAGGGGGGCGACAACGTGGTGCAGCCGTTTGTCCACGACCGATTCGCTCTTTACGGCAGCAAGGATTATCTGGCGCTTAACGGCGCGCCCGAGTCGGACGAAGATCTGGCGAATCACAAATTTGTCGTGGCCGATGGGATGGACAGCAAGGCGCCGTTCTTTCGCTGGTTGTTCGATCGCGTACCACAGGCAAGCCTGTCGTTTCGCGCGACCGATGGACGGGTGATGCGCGATGCGATTCAGATGGGGGCCGGGCTTGGGTTCCTGTCGTCCTATGAGGCGAGGCTGCTGCCTGATCTGGTACAGGTGATGCCGCCGCGCCCTGAATGGAGAGCTCAGTTGTGGCTGGTCACCCATGTGGATCTGCATCGCACGATGAAGGTGCAGAGCTTTCTGGCCTATCTCAAGGACGCCGCGAAATCCTGGCCGCTGGAGTGATCCGGCGATGACCGAAACGGCCCGTGGACATCTGGCGATGCTGCTGTTTTCTGCGCTGGTGGCGGGGTCGTTCACTCTGGGGTCATTGGCGGCAAACGAGCTGGATCCGACGGTCTTGAACGCCGCGCGGTTCATTCTGGCAATGTGTATCGTCGGCGCGGTCGCCCTGGCGACGACCGGGATCAATCGTGAGGCATTCCGCGCGCCTTGGCGCTATCTTTTGCTCGGCGGGCTGTTTGCCTCGTATTTCGTGCTGATGTTCGAAGGGTTGAAAACCGCGCCGCCCGTGTCTGCGGCGGCGGTTTTCACTTTGGTGCCGGTGATGGCGGCCGTGTTCGGCTGGTTGCTGCTGCGTCAGGCGATTACAGGCCGAATCGTTCTGGCGCTGTCCATTGGTGCGGTCGGCGCGCTTTGGGTTATCTTTCGCGGTGATCCGCGCCTTGCTCTGTCGCTGGATGTCGGACGCGGCGAGGCGGTGTATTTTGTCGGATGTGTTGCACATGCAGCATACACCCCATTGGTGCGCAAACTGAACCGCGGAGAGCCCGCAGTCGTCTTTACCTTCGGCATGCTGGTTGCAGGCGCGGTGCTGCTGACCGTCATTGCATGGCCGGGGATCGTTGCGACGCAGTGGGGTGAATTGCCCACTATTGTCTGGATTACAATCGGTTACACGGCCGTATTCGCAAGCGCGGCGACGTTTGTGTTGATGCAATATGCGACCATGCGATTGCCTTCGGCAAACGTGATGGCCTATACCTATCTGACGCCGGGATGGGTGATCGTCTGGGAAGCCGTCCGCACAGGACAATTGCCACCGCCGTGGATATCTGGCGGTATCTTGCTGACGGGTATTGCTCTTTTCATGCTTCTGACCAAAAAGAACACAGCCGCGCGGGAAAATAAGTCAAAGGTTGCGGTGTCGCGGTGACGTCGCCTGTAACCTATGGTAGTTTTTCGCGTAGTATGATTTATGACCACAAACCGGAATTTTGGTGAGGATCAAATGAAGATTTCAAACATCGTCTCAACCGCTGCGGCTGGCGCTCTGGCGCTGGGCTTGTCGGTCTCGGCTGCCGCTGCCGAAACCTGTGTGATTGCACTGCCGTTTGATTTTGGCAGCGCCGCCGTTTCGACCACGAACCAGGGCCTGCTGGATATCGTCCGGTCCAAGTACAACGGCACGACCGTCGATCTGGCCGGTTATACCGACGCTGTCGGCAGCCCGGCTTCCAACCTGGTTTTGTCCCAGCGTCGGGCAAAGACGGTTTCCGATTATCTGACCTCGGGCACGACGATCAGCGTCAACAACGTGACCGGTTTCGGCGAATCGAACCTGAAGGTCGCCGACACGGGACCGAACCAGTTGAACCGTCGGGTCGAAGTTACCGTCTATGACTGTAACGCCGCAGATTTCGACGCCGTGCCGATTGGCGCGGGCCTTCTGGGCGGTGCGGGTGTTGCCGCTGGTATTCTGGGTGCGGTCATCATCGTGGGCGCCATCGGCGGTGGCGACGGTGACGGCGGTACCGGAACCGGCACCGGTACGGGCACAGCGACAGGCACGGGCAACTGATCCGGGCTTTCTGAACTGAAATTCTGAAAACGGCGCTCCTTGATGGGGCGCCGTTTTCGTTTCCGAGGACCGGGTTGTCGGAAAAAACTGCCGCCCTGCGGGGAACGGAACTGTGACATGCGAAGTTGGACCCTCAGACAGCGGTGACAAGACAGCGCACAGAGTCATCTGACCTTAGGGTCTGAAAGACACCGTGCAAGAGTTTGCAGGTCCTGTCGCCAATACAACGGGGAGACCCGACAACGCCGGGGGCGGCACACCCACCCTCAGGTTCAACACGTAAACTGCGGAGAACAATTCATGCGTAATATCATATATCTTGTCGGTCTCGTCGTTATCGTACTGGTTATCGTTCAGTTCGTGCTCTGATCCGGTGTGTTGGGCGGTCGGGGCAACCCGGCCCCTTCGCCGTCCAGCTCGACCGCAAGGAACCGCTCGAAGGCATCTAGATGCACGGCCTCGTACTGTCCGAATGCCTGCATCCAGATTGACGCATCGCGCATGGCGTCCGGTTCCAACTTGCACCATTTCACGCGGCCGCGCTTTTCCTGCGTGATAAGCCCCGCATGAGCCAACACCATCAGATGTTTTGAAATTGCAGCCAGTGATGTGGAAAATGGTTCTGCCACGTCGGTCACAGCCATGTCATCCTCGAGCAGCATTGCGAGAATGGCGCGGCGGGTCGGATCGGCGAGAGCCGAGAAAACTGTGTCAAGTGGTGCGGTCATGGCTCGATCAAGCACTCGGGCGCGTCATCGTCAACCATTTGGTTGAATATGCCGGTTGCGCGTCCCGCGACGTCCGAAGGGCAGATGTCGCCATATGCGGCAATCGCGACATTCAGTTAGATACATATATAACAATAGGTTAGCTTGTTGATCCGGCGCTCTTTCGCGCGCTTGACTTGCCCCCGTCCGGTTCATAGTGTCCGCTCAACCGCTGAGAGGGGGCTGCCGTGGCCAAAGATCCGCATGCCGAGCGTTTGAAGGCGCTGGACGACAGGATCGTTGCCGCCAAAAAGGCGCACGGCCCCAAGAAGCGTTCGGATGAGCATTATTCGACAGCCAATACGGCATGGCGGATGGTGATTGAGCTTGTGGCCGGTCTGGGGATCGGTTTTGGCATCGGATATGGGCTGGATGTGCTGTTTGACACCTTGCCTATCTTCCTGCTGCTGTTTACGGGGCTGGGGTTGGCTGCCGGTGTGAAGACGATGATGCGCACGGCGAGAGAGCTGCAGGACGACGCGATACGCACGCAGGGCATCGGTGATGACCTGCCGGAAAAGAAGGACGACTGAGGCATGGCGAGCGACGGCGGAAGCGGGCTTAGCATTCACCCGATGGATCAGTTCATCGTCCAGCCCCTGTTCGGGGACGGGCCGGTGGGCATGTTCACCATAACTAACGTCACGCTCTGGCTGGCGCTTTCGGTGGTCGCGGTTCTGGCGCTCATGGTATTGGGCACCCGGGGGCGCGCAGTTGTGCCCGGCCGTACGCAATCGGTGGCCGAACTGGCCTATGGTTTCGTGTACAAGATGGTCGAGGACGTGTCGGGCAAGGAGGGGCTGAAGTTTTTCCCCTATATCATGACGCTGTTCCTGTTCATCGTCTTTGCCAACTTTCTGGGCCTGCTCCCCATGTCGTTTGCCACCACCAGCCATATCGCGGTGACCGCGCTTCTGGCGATGGGGGTTTTCCTGACCGTCACTATTCTGGGTTTCGTAAAGAACGGATCAAAGTTCCTCGGCCTGTTCTGGGTGTCCAGCGCGCCCTTGGCCCTGCGTCCGGTTCTCGCAATCATCGAGCTGATCTCGTACTTTGTGCGGCCCGTTAGCCACTCCATCCGTCTTGCGGGCAATATCATGGCCGGGCACGCGGTTTTGAAGGTGTTCGCAGGGTTCGCGGCCGTCGGCGCGATCGCCCCCATCGCGATCTTCGGGATGATTGGCGTCTATGCGCTCGAACTGCTGGTTGCCTTTATCCAGGCTTATGTTTTCACGATCCTGACCTGTGTGTACCTCAAGGATGCGCTGCATCCCGGACACTGACGGTCAGCCCGACACAACAACACATCAATACCTAAATTCATCGTAAGGAGAGACGACATGGAAGGCGATATCGCACAAATGGGCCAATTCATCGGTGCCGGCCTGGCCGCCATCGGTTCGGGTGCAGCAGCTATCGGTGTGGGCCACGTGGCAGGAAACTTCCTGTCGGGTGCTTTGCGCAACCCGTCGGCCGCCGCCGGTCAGACCGCGATTCTGTTCATCGGCATCGCATTCGCAGAAGCGCTGGGGATCTTCTCGTTCCTCGTTGCGCTGCTGCTGATGTTTGCCGTCTGATCCAGCCTGATCCTTGCGACCGGGTGGGCAGCATTGTCTGCCCGGTGCATTTTTTGAGGTGTCACGGGGGACCATATGGCAACCGAAACAGCGGGTCACGGGGTCGAAACCGTCGGCCAGGAAATCGAAGCCGGCATGCCGCAGCTTGATTTCTCTACGTTCCCAAACCAGATTTTCTGGCTTCTGGTGGCGTTGTTCGCCATCTATTTCATCCTGTCGCGCATTGCGCTGCCCCGGATCGGCGCCGTTCTGGCCGAACGTCAGGGCACGATCACAAATGACATCGCTGCCGCAGAAGAGTTGAAGCTGCGCGCTGTCGATGCGGAAAAAGCCTATGACAAGGCGCTGGCCGATGCTCGCACCGAAGCAGGGCGTATCGTGGCAGCGACCAAGGCCGATATCCAAGGCGAACTGGACAACGTGATTGCGAAAGCCGATGCCGAAATCGCCGCAAAATCGGCCGAGTCGGAAAAAGCGATCAACGAAATCCGCGCCGGGGCGATCAAAAGCGTCGAAGAAGTTGCCACAGACACCGTTGCGGCAATCGTTGTGGCGCTGGGTGGCCAAGCCGACAAGGCCGCAGTCGACAGTGCCGTCAAATCCCGCCTGAAAGGGGACGCGCGATGACCAGACTTGCCCTTGCTCTGACCATGTTCGCGTCACCCGCTCTTGCGGCGACTGGACCGTTCTTTTCCCTGCGCAACACAGATTTTGTTGTGCTGATTGCCTTCGTACTGTTCCTCGGGGTGCTTGTCTATTTCAAGGTGCCGCCGATCATTGCGGGTTTGCTGGACAAGCGGTCGGACGAAATCCGCGCCAATCTGAACGAGGCACGCAGCCTGCGCGAAGAGGCACAGACGCTGCTCGCCTCGTATGAGCGCAAGCATGCCGAGGTTCAGGCCCAGGCAGACCGCATTGTCTCTGCCGCCAAGGTCGAGGCTGACGAAGCCGCCACCAAGGCGAAAGCTGATCTTGATCTGTCGCTCAAGCGCCGGATCAAGGCTGCGGAAGAACAGATCGAATCGGCGCAGGCGGCCGCGGTGCGCGACGTGCGTGACCGTGCCATCCAGGTGGCGATTGCCGCAGCGGGCGAGGTTCTGGCCAAGGATATGAGTGCATCAAGGTCAAGTGCGCTGATCGACGAATCAATCGAGACGGTCGCGGCCAAACTCCACTGACAAGGCCTGCATGCGCAGGTGGATGAACCCCGGCCCAAGTGGCTGGGGTTTTTCGTTTTCAGCCGCTTGTGAATGGAACAAGGCTCATCGCCGCTCGGCATGGTCCAATCGCTGGCGGGCGATCGCTTCATTCCGGTCGGCCCTCTGCTGTTCGACAAGCGCGGTCTGAACAAAGTCCAGATGCGATTCCATTGCAGCCCGCGCCGCCGGCCCATCGCGCGCCTGCATCGCCGTGTTGATATCCCGGTGCTGGTTCAGCAGCGTCTCGCGGGTTGTGTGCTGGCCAAACATGATCTGCCGGTTATACACGACGCCCTCGCGCAGAACCGCATTCATTGCACGCATCATATGCAGCATGACCAGATTGTGCCCTGCTTCGATGATGGCGAGGTGGAAATCGGCGTCCAACCCCGCCTCACGAGCCGGATCGGCGGCGGTATGGGCCTGTTCCATCCGGTGCAATGTGGCAGCGATGACCTTCAGATCCGTGGGCGTGGCCTGCCGTGCGGCCCGTTCGGCGGCCATTCCTTCGATATCGCGACGAAAGGCGATATAGTCGAAAACCGCTTCGGTGTGGGTGGCAAACAGCTGCGCAAGTGCCGGCGTGAAGGCCGGACCGATCAGATCGGCAACAAATACGCCCGACCCTGCCCGGCTGGTCAAAAGCCCGCGCGCCTGAAGCTCGGCCACGGCGTCGCGCAGCGACGGGCGAGATACGCCCATCCGGTCAGCCAGATCCCTTTCGGACGGCAAACGTTCACCGGGGCGCAGGATGCCCCGAAGAATCAGCAGTTCGATCTGTCGAACAACGGCAGAAGACAGCTTTTCCGGCTGAACCTTGTGAAACGGCATGGGCAGACACCTGTTGAATTGGTCAAATGATATGACCGCTTTCAGTCCCCGCCAAGGTCAATAGGCCAGCCAGCGAAAAAGGCCCGTTAACGAAAATGACCAGCCAACGAAAAAGGCCGGGCGCGGGGCCCGGCCTTCGACAGATTGCCGACCGATCAGTTGGTCGGGCGGATCACGATATCGACGCGACGGTTCTGTGCGCGCGTGGAAGCGGACAGGTTCGACGCGACAGGGCGGTCTTCGCCGTAACCGATGGCGCGAAGGCGTGACGACGAAACCCCATTCGACGCAAGGATCGCGGTGACCGCCTGTGCCCGACGCTGGGACAGGTCCAGGTTATAGGCGCTGGCACCGGTGTTGTCGGTATGGCCCTGAACTTCGACCACTGAATTGGGATAGCGGTTCAGGTTGGCAGCCAGCACGCCCAGATCGCCACGCAGCCCGCCCGATACCGAAGCGCTGTCGGTGGCGAACAGGATGTCCTGCGGCATGCGCACGATCAGTTCGTTGCCATTGTTCACGACATCGATGGAGCCGTTCGAGAAGTCGCCGCGCAGTTCGGCGGCCTGCTTGTCCAGAACGTTGCCGATGACGGCACCACCGGCGGCACCAATCGCGGCACCCAGGGCGGCATTCTTCAGGCGGTCACTGCCGCTTTCGCGGGTTCCGCCCAACACAGCGCCGATGGCGGCACCAGTCAGGGCACCGGAACGGGTGCGGTTGGGATCACCGGTAACGGGATCGGTACAGGCAGTCAGTCCCAGCAGACCCGCAGATGCGGTCAGCAGGGCGATTTTTGTGATGGTCATGTCAGTCCTCGTTCGAAGTTCGGCACATCTCAACGCGTGTCATATGATATGCGGTTCCATGTCGCACCGTAGAAATCGGCCATCGGCGGAACACCGCCCGCACATCTTTGTGATAGGGCTGGTGCATTCAAGCGACAGGTTACAGGGCGGTGAGGGCCGATTCATGGGCCAGCATCGCACGTTTCACCGGTAGACCCCAATGATAACCGCCCAATTCACCGGATTTGCGCAATGCACGATGACAGGGAATCAGCCAACTGATCGGGTTTCGCCCGACCGCGGTCCCGACAGCGCGCACCGCTTTGGGGTTGCCAATGCTGTTTGCGATCTCGCCATAGGTTGTGACATGGCCGGTGGGGATGGTCAGCAACGCCTCCCATACTTTCAACTGGAACGGCGCACCGATCAGGAAAAGCGGCGTTTTTTCATTGGTTTGCGATGCTCCGAACGCCGAATTGGCCCAAGGACGCAACCTGTCGGGATCTTCCACAAAAGTCGCATCGGGCCAGCGGGCGATAAGATCGTCCATCGCCGCCGCTTCGCCGGTTTCGGCGGCGAAGGCGATGCCGCAAAGACCTTTGTCGGTGCCCATGACAAGGGCCGGGCCAAAGGGACTGTCGAACCTGCCCCAGAACACGCATAATCCGTCGCCATGCCGGGCATAGCTGCCGGGGCTCATCGCCTCCCATGTCACGAAAAGATCGTGCAGGCGCGAGTTTCCGGACAAGCCCACGGCATCGGCGGTTGCCAGGGTGGTAAACCGTTCGCGCAACAAGGTACGGGCATGGCCCAGCCGCAGATACTGCTGGAATCGCTTTGGCGAAATTCCGACCCAGCGGGAAAAGACCCGCTGAAAATGGGCAGGTGACAGGTTCATCTCGGCGGCGATGTCGTCAAGCGTGAGAGTGCGCCCATCGTCGCCGTCAAGCCGGTCGATGGCCCGGCGGATAAGCGGCCAGTAATAGCTCTGTTCGGGATCTGACATGCGGCTTCCTTTCATCTGCCTCTGTTTATCCCTTTACGCGTTGCGGTGCGATCCGGAACCTGCGGCTTCGTTGCTATGATCTGCGATGGAAATTCGTGTCACTCGCCGGGATATTTGCACGCCAGAGGGGCGGGGGGCTTGCCTGCCATATGCCGGCGTTGCATGACAGCGGTATGGCAAAGCAACTGTCCTTTCCGGTGATGTACGAGATTTTCGCCCGCTTCCGGTCCGCCGAGCCCGAGCCGAAAGGCGAGCTTGAGCACGTCAATGCCTTTACCCTTGTCGTGGCTGTCGCTCTCAGCGCGCAGGCAACCGATGCAGGGGTGAACCGCGCGACGCGGGGCTTGTTTGCGGTCGCCGATACGCCCGAAAAAATGCTGGCGCTGGGGATTGATGGCGTTACCGAATATATCAAGACCATCGGCCTGTTTCGCAACAAGGCCAAGAACGTGATCGCAATGAGCCGTATTCTGGTCGAAGACTTTGGCGGCGTTGTTCCGTCGTCGCGTGCGGCCCTGCAATCCTTGCCCGGAGTGGGGCGCAAGACCGCGAATGTTGTTCTGAACATGTGGTTCCGGTATCCGGCACAGGCGGTCGACACGCATATCTTCCGGCTTGGCAACCGCAGCGGCATCGCGCCGGGAAAGACAGTCGAAATCGTCGAACGCGCGATTGAAGACAATGTTCCCGCCGAATTTCAACAGCACGCCCATCACTGGATGATCCTGCACGGGCGGTATACATGCGTGGCGCGCAAGCCCAAATGTGGCGCCTGCCTGATCCGCGACCTGTGCGCATACGAGGAAAAAACGACATGAAGAAATTTCAGGTTGTCGGCATCGGCAACGCAATGGTGGATGTTCTGGCGTCCTGCGATGATGATTTTCTGTCGGACAACGGCATCGAAAAGGGCATCATGCAGCTGACCGACCGGGAACGTGGTGTCGAGCTGTATTCGCGGATCGGCCCGGCGCGCGAAGTCAGCGGCGGCTCGGCGGCCAATACTATCGCGGGAATTGCCCATCTGGGCGGGCGCTCTGCCTATGTCGGCAAGGTGAAAGATGACCAGTTGGGCGCGATCTTTGCCCATGACCTGCGGGCGCAGGGGGTGGTCTATGACACCGCCATGGCAGAACCGGGGGCCGAGGCCGAAACCGGGCGCTGCATCATCCTTGTGACGCCGGATGGTGAGCGGTCAATGAACACCTATCTGGGCGTGACCGAGTTTTTGGCGCCCTCGGATATCGACGAAGGCCAAGTGGCCGAGGCCGACTGGATCTATCTGGAGGGTTATCGGTTCGATGGTCCGCAAAGCCACGCGGCCTTTGCCAAGGCAATCGACGCCTGCACCGGGGCGGGGGGCCGCGTTGCCCTGACGCTGAGCGATCCGTTCTGTGTCGAGCGTCACCGCGATGCCTTTCGCGCAATGATCCGCGATCACGTCGATCTGCTGTTTTGCAACCGGGCCGAGATACTGTCGATGTATCAGACCGATGATTTCGACGAGGCGCTGACCCGCGCTGGGTCCGAGGTCGCCATGGTCGCCTGTACCGACAGCGAGAACGGCGCCTATGTTCTGACCGGCGGGCAGCGCGTGCATGTGCCTGCAACCAAGGTCGATGTCGTCGATGCCACGGGGGCGGGCGATCTGTTTGCCGGTGCGTTTCTTTGGGCACAGGCCGAAGGCATGAACCCCGAGATTTGCGCAAGGGCAGGCTGTATCGCAGCGGGCGAGGTGATCTCGCACATCGGGGCGCGGCCCGAGACCGACCTGAAAACCCTGTTCGCGAAACACGGCTTGCACGCCTGAGGTGACGGAACGTGTCATCGGGTTTCATGTGAGAAGAATCCTGCCCCCACTGCCCTGATCCCGATTTCGATCCTGTCGGATTGCGAAATGCTCGGGGGGGCGCGGGTTCAGGGCTTCAACCGCCGCCCTGCCTTGCTGGCGGGGCGGGAAAAGATCCCTCGGCGAACGGCCATTGCGCGGTGTTTGTCACCAAAAGCGACGCTCTGGACGGAAACCGGGCGTTTCGCGGTATGAGGTCAGGCCCGGTCAATCACCCAGTTTCGCATGGACCTCGTCCAGGTCGATTTCACCGGTGGGCATCTTGTTGGCTGGGTTCTCAAAGTCATAGCGAAACAGCCGGAAATCGCGTTTGTACACTTCGTACATCAGGTGCATCGTCAGGTCGTCAAAGTAATCCTCGACCGGGTGGGCGCGCTTGGGGCCGTGGCCTTCGGATTCATTGAACCGCGGAATGGCCGACAGATCGACGGGGTGCGGCGTTTCGGCCCCGTCCAGCACCGCCTGCATCCCGGCGTTGAAATCTTCGGTCCAGAAGATCCGGTCATACCGCCCGCCGTTGACCACAAAGGTCGCAAGGTGGCCCGACATGGCTGACCAGTGGATGTCAGGCTCCATCGGTTTGCGCCAGCGGATCGTGTCGCGCACAAACAGCATGAACCGGCGGAAACTGGCAATCTGGTCGAAATCACCGGTGCCGTCTGGTCCACCCACGTCGATTCCATATTTCTGAACCAGCAGCGGCACCAGATTGCCGCGATAGCGTTTGCCGTTGCGCTGGACGCCGCAGATCTTGTCAAAAAACGACGACAACACCCGGGTATAGGGATTGCGAACACAGGTAAAAGTCGGTGACGTGCCCGCCTTGACGTTGGCGGTGATCAACGGCTGGCTGTCCTCTTGCGCCCATTTGTGCAGACCGCTGGTGGCGTCATGAATATCGCCGTCATAGAACTGCCCGTGATCCGAGTAATACATGATCTGTCCGATGGTAGAGCAGGCGCATTTGGGCACCACACGGTAAACCATGCTTTCGCTTGTCGTCATCCATGTCCCGGGAAAGCCCATGTGCCGTCATCCTCGCCTTTTACAGCCTTATATGTGACAACTGCGTGGGAAGGCAGAGAAAAAACCGCCACAACCCTGTCACCTCATATGGTTTTCAGAGTATCCGGTTAAAGCAATCACAATCCGGACCTGTTCACTGTTTCAACAATGGCTCGAATCGCGTTCATCCTACTGTGTCACAAAGATCCGGACGCCGTCATTCAGCAGGCGCGCCGACTGACGGCTGTTGGCGATTTCATGTCGATCCATTTCGACGCCCGGGCTGGCCGTGCCGACTATGATCGGATTCACGAGGCGCTGAAGGACAACCCCAGAGTCGTCTTTGTGCGCAGACGGATCAAATGCGGCTGGGGAACGTGGAGCCTTGTCAAGGCGACGTTGCTGGCGGTGCGTGCCGCGGTCGAAGCGTTTCCGCGCGCCACGCATTTCTATATGCTGTCAGGCGATTGCATGGCGATCAAATCGGCGGAATACGCGCACGGATTTCTGGATGCGGAAGACGCCGATTATATTGAATCCGTCGATTATTTCGACAGCGGTTGGATCAAGACGGGGTTCCGCGAAGAACGGTTGATCTATCGCCACTTCTTTAACGAACGCACACACAAGTGGTTGTTCTACAAATCCTATGAGTTGCAAAAGCGGCTGGGGCTGGCGCGCGGGGTTCCGGCCGACCTGCAAATGATGATCGGCAGCCAGTGGTGGTGCCTGCGCCGTCGTACGATCGAGGTGGTCTTGGATCTTGCCCGCCGTCGCCGCGACATAATGCGGTTCTTTCGCACCACCTGGATTCCGGATGAGACATTTTTCCAGACTCTGGTGCGGCATCTGGTGCCGGAAAAGGAAATCCGTTCACGCACCCTGACGTTCCTGATCTTTACCGACTACGGGATGCCGGTGGTTTTTTACAACGATCACTATGATCTGCTGCTGGCGCAGGATTACCTGTTCGCGCGCAAGATCAGCCCGGGCGCCGCGACGTTGAAGGAAAAATTGGGCGATCTTTATTCCGCGCGGGGTACGGCGTTCCAGATCAGCAATGAAGGGCGCAGTCTGTTCAATTTCATGACCGGGCGCGGCCGCGAGGGGCGACGGTTCGCGCCGCGATTCTGGGAAACCGAATCGACCCTGGGCCGGGAACGCGAGCTGATGATCGTGATCAGCAAGAAGTGGCATGTGGGCAAGCGTCTGCTGGAGCGGATTCGCAATGTGACCGACGTGCCCGCCATCGACTATTTGTTCGACGAGGACGGCGCGCATCTGCCCGATCTGGGCGGCATTCAGAAAACGATGGAAAAGCGCACCCGCCACCGCCGCGCCCTGATGCGGATGCTGTTCGATTACTATGAATCCGACCGTCTGGTGATCTGCCTTGATCCCGACAATATCGACCTGTTGCGTGATTTCCAAACTGACCGTTCGGTCACTCGACTGCTTGAAGTTCAATGCCAGTTCACCGACGAATATCTGCTGGGCCATGCAAAACGCGTCGGTCTGGCGGGCGAAAGAACACCGCAGGAAACCATCGACACCCTGCTGCCGACCATCCGCGCCGACGTCGCCCACGAAAGCGATATTCTGCGCGATGCCGGGTTCGACGCGCTTTATCAACTTACTCAGGGTGCACCGGATGCGGTGAATGCCGCCGCTCTGACCGCATTCCTGTCGATTTCACCGGAGGCTGCGATGCGGCTTGCCAGTGACGACCAGCTTTTCGACGACTGACCAAAAAGGAATACGCCGATGTTTGCAACCTATGACGACCAGAACATCTTTGCCCGCATCCTGCGCGGTGAAATCCCGAACACGACAGTGATGGAAACCGATCACACGCTGGCGTTCCGCGATATCAACCCTCTGGCACCGGAGCATGTGCTGGTGATCCCCAAGGGCGCCTATATCTCCCACGACGATTTTGCCCTCAACGCTGGCGAGGCCGAGATTGTCGATTTCATCCGCGTCACGGGCCGGATCTGTGCCGAACTGGGCGTTCAGCCTTCCACCCAGGGGGCAGGATACCGGATTATTTCGAATGCAGGAACGGATGGGGTGCAGGATGTGCCACACTACCACCTGCATATCCTTGCCGGGCGCCCGCTGGGCCGGATGCTTTCGGCGGGTTGAACGCGCGGCACGGGTCGCCGGGGCTGGCCTTGCCGCCCTGCCGGGATTTCTGAGCGCGACGTAAGGCGCGCTCGGCGAGCATCGCTGCGATCTGCTCGCAAGGATGACGGCATTTTCATCGGCAGGACGGGAAATCGGGATGACGGCAGTTTGAAATCTGCGATACTGCGTCGCAGATTGACGACACCCGCATGTCCGAGGAGAATGCCATGGCCGATCTCGATGCCCAGGTCCGCAAAAGTCAGGCGCAGGTCGCCGATACCCAAGCCAAGATCACTGAAATTACCAGCCGGATCGAAACGGCACGTCAGAAAATGGCGTCCGGCACAGATGTGACCGTCGAGATCGAGAACGCCACTCTGGACGATGTACATGCCCATACAGAGGCGATGAATGCGAATATCGCCGAACTGATCATGGGGCTTGATGACGTGACCTCGGGGTTTTCGAAAGACTTCGCTGAAATGCGCGACAAGACCGGTTGGGAAAGCTTCGTCGGCATCTTTTCCGAAGGCAAATCCGAATCCCTGCGGCAGGAACGGATGCGGACTGCATCGGTTGACGAAAAGTTGCAGGATCTGATCTCCAAGTCCGACATCATCGTGCGCCTTCTAGAGGGCCAGCTTGCCGTGCTGAACGAACAGAAGACGCGGGTCGAGGTCAACCTGACCGAAACGCTGGACGACCGCGAGTTCACAGTCGGCGAGCTTGAAGCGCTGCGGGTCGATATTCTGGCCATGGACCCGAAGATCATCGCGCTGGAAAACCGGATCAGCGTCGAACAGGACGCCGCCGCCCGCACCCGTCTGGAAACTGAACTCGCCGGATTGAACCAGAGCTATAATGAAATGGTGCAGCAGGAACAGGTCAAGCTGGCCAAGTCGCAGACGCTGGAACGCTATATCGAAAAGGGCAAGACCTGGGTCGATTCGCTGCAAAATCAGGCGGCGACGCAGATGGTCTTGATTAACAAGTTGCAGACCGACACGAAACAGCGTGTCGTATTGTATGACGCCCTGACAAAATCGCTGAAGACCGCGCAGCAGCAGGATGTCGCACACCGGATCAACGAGATCGGTGTGCAGACCGATCAGGAGGCGCAGACCGCCATGGCGCAGATCGGCGCGGCAACCAACAGCCGGATGGGTGACATGCTGGAGGCGCACGAGGATCATATGGTCTTTGCGCGAAAGGTTCTGGAGCAAAAGCAAAAGGCCGACGAACGGTTCGCCCGACGCTTTGCCTCGATCGTCGAAAAGCACGACAAGAACCTGTATGGTGAATGACCTGTGCAGGCGGCGAAATTTCCTTGAAGTAAGGAAATTGAAAAATTTCTCGCAGGAGAAATTTGGGGGCCGGCGATGAGCGAGGGCGTGACCGGTGCCGATCTGTCGCGCGATCATGTCGGGCTGACCGATACATTGGTCGCGCGCCGGTACTTCCGCAAGTTTGAAGCGATCTCGTCGCATCTGGCACGCGTCGCAGCCGCGATGGAGTCCGAGGGTATCTTTTCGCGCGGCGAGGTCGAGGTTCTGGGCGATTACGTTCAGCGGATTGCCAATACGTTTCGCGCTCTGGGCATGAAATATCTGATGACCGGGCGTGATACCGGCACCTCATTTGGCAGCCTTGCGATGGACCGGACCGAAAGCGGGTTTCCGGTGTTCCGCGAGCTGCTGACCATGGGCAGCGATTTCGCGCAGGCGGCCGCACATCTTGATTCAACCCCCGACCGGGAAGGGTTGACCGAGCAGATGCTTGGACGGATTCTGCGAGACCTCGAGATTCCGACCCGGCTGCAATTCGCCATGGCTCAGCGGGTCTATTATGAAACACTGTTGGCACAGTCATTGTTCTGGGCGCAGAACGATCCGCGCGCGATCTGGCTGGGCGGGGTGGAGGGCAGGCGGCGGTTCTTGCTGCACTGGGCGGTCTATGACACCGAGGTCAACCTGCCGGTCGTCTATCTGATGGAGATCGAGGATTCGGGGCGCGTGTCGCTTCCCAAGGATGCGGCGCGCTGGCCGGCGGTTCAGGCGCATTTGACGGCTCAGTCGATGGGCGGGCTGAAACTGTTGACTATCGCCAATGGGTTCGACCGGGATTTCGACGATCTGCACCCCAAACGGTTGCGCCGCCTGCACATCGGGCCAATGTATTCGCGAGCCTATACCCAGCAGTCCGGGCCAATTCATGAGATTCTGGAAGAGGCTCATGCACCGGATGAGCAGGACTGGTGTCTGGTCTGGACGACCGAGGAACTGGAGAGCGGACGGGTGGAGCGTGAGTCCAAGGGATGGTTCGGTTCGGTCGAACGTGAGGTGTTCACGCTGGATCCCTTCGGGACGCGCGGCATAGACACCGGCGCGACACGGACCGACAGATCGATCATTCTGCCGCAGCTCTTGTTTCAGGTGTTGTCCGAGAAGAATCCGCCGGGGTTTCGGTCGGTGCGCAAATTCGTCGTTTCCGCCAATGGGCGCGTTCTGAGCCACCGATAGATCGGCGCGAGTGTTCGGGCGCAGCGCAGTGAGTATTTTTGCAAAGAAGAAACAGGAGGTTCTGTGAGCCTGTCAGCCGATACAATGGAACTGCGTGAGGCGGATATTCGCAAGCACTATGTCGCCGCGCTGGCGATGCTGGCGGGGTTCGACCACATGCCGCGGATCGCCGCCGCGAAGAGGGACGTAAGGACCGATGAGCGTTCGCCGGGGATCGGCACGCGCCGGCGGTTCCGCTCCACCACGCCCGGGCTGGTGACGCGGTCGACCGCGCGGGCGGAAGGTGTGCGGATCATTGAACGGGTCGAATCCGTAGGGGGTGATGAGTTGCCCTCGCCCGTGCAGGCGGCGGTATTGCAGGGGTTGCGGCGCGGGCTTGCCATCGCTTTGGCGGTGGGGGAGCAGTTTGCAGAACGCACCGGGCTGGATGCGTTGAAGCGCGACAATCTGGCGGGCGTGCTCTCAGCGGGAAAATCGGCCGGGTTTTCGGAACTTCTGTCGGCTGAATCCCTGGTGGTCCTGTCGGTGTTCGGCAATGCGGTGTCGGTTCTTTTGGCCGCCCATGCGGGTGAACTGACGGTCGAGATCGGCGAGGTCGAAGAGGTGCTGACCGACAACGCGCCGCTGGCCCTGCACGGCGCGCTATGGGAGTTGGATCAGGACATCTCTGCTTTCGGCGTGGAAGACGACGGCCGGGTGGTGGCGACAGTTCTGGCCTTTGCCGAGGCGCTGATGCGCCGGGTGGAGCAGCGTGCGGCAACGGCGCCGCAAATTGCCGGGTTCACTGGCGCAAGCTGGCGGGTCGAGGCCGACGATCTGACCATCCACGGATTCACGCCGTCGCGCCGGGGCAAGGGCACGGCCCTGACCATGACGTTCAAACAACCCAACGAGGTGGTGGGCAACCACATCGCCAAATATCAGGCGATGAAGCTGTCGAAGATGCTGATGGCTTATGATTTTGACCGGCGGCTGAACCCCTTTGCCGAGCTCGGTGGTTTCATCTTTACCTTCATGGGGGACGGCGCGCCGGGCACCGGTAAAACGACGCTGATTCAAATGATGGCGGGGCTGATTTCCGGCTATTGCGAGGTGGCGGGATATCCGTTCCGATATCAAAACCTGTCGACCGACAATATCGACAGCTATCAGGGCAAGTCCGGTCAGAACGCCAAGGCTTTCATCACTTCTATCATCGACCCGGGCGTCATCGGCTTTGGAACCATCGACGACATCGACCAACTGGCGGGAAAGCGCGGTGACCGGCAGTCCAGCGCCGGACAGTTGGAAATCACCGCCGTCCTGATGGAAAGTTTCGCGGGGGCCAATACTGTGGTGCGCGGCAACTGTACCTTCGGCATGTTCTCGAATTATCCCGAAAACGTCGACGATGCCCTGCGCCAAAGGGCGGGTGCGCGGTTTCTAGTCGACGGGCCGCAGAGCCGGGACGATTACATCGACATCCTGCATCTGCTGATCGGCAAGAACCACAAAATTCCCCTGGGCGATCACCAGTTGTTTGCAGCGCAGGAAATCCGGCAGGCGGTCGCTGCGAGTTTCGAAAGCCATGGTCGCCCGAAAGAGGATGGGTTGATTGCGGTCTGGGACCGGACCGAGAAAGCCCTTGGGCGGCTGGATACTATCGCCAAGCTGGGCAGTTATCTGAAAGCGATACAAGAGGCCGATCATCGTTTTACCGGGCGGGCGATCAAGAACATCACCGATGCGGTCAAGGTGCGGGCGATGGATTTCGAGCTGCCGGACGAATGGATGGAGAACCCCGACCTGTTCCTGTTCAAAGCCTATGACCACAAGGTGGCGATGATCCGCGACATGGCCCGGCCAATTACCGTTGAGATGGTGATTCAGGAAATCAACCGCTACGCCGACAGTGAGTTCCGCTATGCCGACAAGTCGGACGAGGTCGCGATTGCCAATATGGTGCGTGACTTTGGCCTGACCGAGATCGCCAAGCGGCGGTATCTGGAGTCGAAGGGATGAGCGAATGCGCGGTCATGCCGATCGATCCCGTTCTGACGTCTTCGGCTGTGACGGACAGGCTGAGTTCGGACCATATGAGCTTGGGCGGGGGGCGGCGCGACGCATGGGTCCAATCCTGATTTTTGTCGGCACGGTGATCGCCGCCTCTGTGGTGGCGAGCCTTACTGCTGTATCGGCGCTGGCCGAAACCGGCGTTGACACTCGGCTGGGGCAGTTTCGCGCGACGGTCCTGGGAGTTGCGATCTGTTTCGTTGCCGCCTTCGTCCTGTTTGCCTTGACCGACCCCGACCCTCTATCCTGGCCTGAGACGACCACCGAATATCTGCGCCGTACCCTTGGGATAACGATATTTGCCGGTTTTATCTGGCTGCCGGTGTTTCTGGGGGTGTTTGCCACACTTGTACGGCGGCGGCGGGCATGACCGGCCTGTTGATCCCTGCGGTTCTTTTGATCCTTGCTGCGGCGGCAATCCCCTTTGCCATGGCGCGGGTATTGCCCGAAGGTATCGCGGGACTGGTCGTGAATGGTGCGATTTCGGCGCTGGTGCTGACCGGGATGTCTGCGGCCTATTTCCTGTGGGCCTATGGTCGGACCGACACCCGCGTGGTTGACCTGCTCGGTGCCGCTCCGGGGGCGACGCTGGTGTATTTCCTGCGGCTTGGGGTTCAGGCGGGGCTGATCTGGGCGCCGGTCATGATCCTGAGCCTGAGTGCGCAACCCAAACGCTGGAAGACAGTACAATGGTAAATTCCGGCGCCGACGGGTTCTGGACTGGCGGAACGCCACATTTACTGTCGCTTGGGGCGCGAATTGCGCGGTCGGGAGCGGATCCGGGGCCTGAGATGATCCCGATGATCAGCATTGCAGGGCTGGTGGTGCTGGGCCTGATCCTGGGCATGAATGCCCTGCGCCGATGGTCATTCTGGCCCCGTCTCGCCGTGATCTTGGTCGTTCTGTCGGTCTGTGGCGCGCTTGCCGCAGTGGGTGCCTATGTGGCCAACGGGGTGCAGGTGGGGGCGGCGCTGACCGCCGATCCTCTGGGCGGTGCGATCTGGTTCTTGGCGGCAGGGGTGCAACTGGCCCTGCCGGGGTGTATCGTCGCGGCGGTCGCGTTGTGGTGGCGGCAGAGGGGCAGGGCGGCGTGATACAGGTTCGGCAATCACAGGCGAGAGCGGTGCATCGGGTCCGGAAGGGAAACGCATGAGACGGCTGATCGAAAAGGGGCTGATGTTCGGCGGGCTGGTGTCTGTGGATTCACCCGCTTTGGTCGAACGCTATAACCGCGCGTTAAGGCAACTGACCGGCAAAACCACAGGGCTGGATTCCTTTCATATTGATCTGTCGGGCTATTCCCCCGAGATCGGCGATGAGTTGGGCGATATCCGGTATCTGAACGCCAATGGTGTGAACCGGCAGTTCATTTTGCTGTCCAGCGAACAGAAACACGCGCCGCTGCTGAACATGTCGTTTTCCACCAGTCGCCCGATCCTTGTTCAGTTCATCGAAGCCAACGAAAGCGAGCTTTTTGCCCTGACCGCCCGGGACGCCGTGGCGGGTGAACTGGCCAATTCCGTGTTCGACGTGTCGCGCCCCGCCCGCCTGTTCGACATACGCCGCATCACGATCGAGGCGGACACCACCGGCTCTCATGTCGCTGATGCCCGCAAGCTGGCCGACAAGGTGCAAGAGTTCCGCACGCGGCAGGATGCCTGGTGGGACGACGTGCTGATTGCTGAAATGATCGGTCTGGCGAAACACACCGGCGACGTGACGCGCCACCCTGTCGCGCTGAAACAGATGGTGTTCGAGCACGGCAATTTCTGGACCTCGCATTTCGGTGGTTCCTATGTCTTTCACAAGGTCAAACGGCCCTTTGTGCTGACCGCCTCGCCCGACGCATTCACCAGCGACGATGGCGTCAGGGTGCCGGCTCTGGGGCTGGACCAGCCCAATGCCATCGCCCGCGCGCTAGAGGAGAACGGGCTGGTTGAACCCATCGTTAAGGCGCGCAATGTGGATGCCGCCGCGATCCTGCGCCAGAAAATGGACTTTATCCTGATCGATGCCGCCGCGACGCTGGAAATCGACATGGCGGATGCCACGCGCAGCGATCTGCGTGCCGTGGCCCGGCGGCTGGGTGCGGCGCTGCCCGATGCGTTCACTGGGCTTGGCGATCTGTTGCGCTGGGTCGAGGGCGGCGGCACCTGGCCACGCATCACATCAGAGCATCCGGCGTATTTCTATACCTTCCGCGCCGCACCCGGCGCCGACCGCGATCTGGTGAACATGCTGCTGGCCGAACTGGCGCCACTGGATGTGCGGCAGTTGTTCATCTGCCACAAGGAACTGTTCTATCGGTTGTATGCCACATGGTCGGACGCGCGGCGGCAATATGTGGCGGATTTTCTGGAACGCGAGTATCAGGTCGACAAGGCAGGAACGCGCGCCGCTCTGTTTGGCGACGAACCGGGGATGGAGGATGTTGTGCCCGCCGCAACCCTCGGGGCAAAGCCGCGCGTCGGTCAGATCCGCCGCGTTGGCCCCTGGGGCTCAGCAAGGAGCTAACTCATGGTGTTTGCAATCGCACGATTGGGGCTGATGGGGTTCGTGATCCTGTCGATCATCTATGTTCTTGTCTCGATCTATTCCCGGTCGGTCCGGCGTGAGCGACTTGAAAATCGGTGGGAAGCCGAAGAGATCGGCGGCGACCGCGAGGAATATGTAAAGAACGGTCTGGCGGAATATGACAGTTCGGTCCGTCGCAAATTGATTCTGGGTGTCTATGTAGTACCTGTGATCGTGGTCGGCACGCTGATCTATGTGATTAATTTCTGGTAAGGATTCGAAATGCGCTATGTGAAATGGGCCTTGGTGATCGTGTTGATTTCGGTCGTCGGCGGGTTCCTGCATTACACCTTGCCGCAGCAGGATATCGTTCGCGTTGTCGGCACCGAAGTACGGCGCGTCGATGTGAACGAGAACAGCATTTTCTGGGCGCAGACCGATGTGGGCAACAATCCGACGACGGTAAACCGCGATGTGCGGTTCATCGAAACGATCCGCGACAATGGCAAACCCATGGTGTACCGGAACGAGGATACGGGGTGGGGCTGGCCGCCGTATTTCAAGTTGAATTCATCCAACCTTCAGGCGACGACAAGCGATCTGGTCTCGACCCGCAACGATCCGCAGTGGGTGGTGGTGCGCCACTATGGCTGGCGCAACGAATTCCTGTCGATCTTTCCCAACGCTGTCGGCGTCCGCGCGGTGGATGGCCCGGATGTGCGGCTGATCCCTTGGCTGAACATCATTCTGCTGGTGCTGCTGTTGGTGTTGATCCTGACAATCCGCGCCATGTGGCGCCAGTTTCGCCAGCGCACGGTCGATCCGATGGTGCAGGATGCGGGTGAAACCTGGGATCGGGTTGATGCCTATGCCGACGAAAAACGTGGGCGCTTCGGTCGGTGGCTGGACAGCTGGAAGAAGAAATAGCGGCGCTGTTCGACACTCCGTCCGCGATGGGCGCGTGAAATCCTGTTAGAACAGCGGGTTTTCACGCGTCAGGATGACGAAATTGTCACCCTTGAAGAAAACGCTCTGCATTGCGCTAAATCCGGTCCGGTCCGCCAGTCTGAGCGATGCTGCATGTTCCGGCGCAAGGATACAATGTGTACGCGGTGCTTTCAGCACGGTATCCGCCCAGCGCAGCATGCGGTTCACCGCCTCGGCGGCAAATCCCTGACCCTGTGCGTTGGGCAGGAACGCCCAGCCCGCTTCGGGTGCAAGCGACCGCATCGGTTCGATCTGACGTTTATAGTCGGCCAGACCGACACAGCCCAGAAATGCGCCCGCCCGGTCGGTCACCGCGAAATACCCATAGTCCATGAAGCGCCAGTGGCCTTCATAGCGCAACAGGCGCTGCCATGATGTTTCCGAGGTCTGAACTTCGCCGGTGATATGTTCGGTCACCCGCGGATCGGCCCAAAGCGCGGCGGTATCGGCAAAGTCGTCCACGGTATGTCCGCGCAGGATCAGGCGATCGGTGGTCAGCGTGGGTGCTTTGGTCATTTTGGTGCAGACGCTTTCGGAAAGCGGAACTCGGCACCAAGGAGACCCGAGGTTCAGGCCTGACGCAAGGCGCGTTCGCACCGAAACGACAGCAACCGACGTGACTCTTCATCCCACAGGTGCAACCGGACGCATCGCAGGCTTTCACGGATGGTCAGGCGTTGGGTGGTAGCCAGTTCGGCATGATCGCGCAACACTTCGGTCAGGCGATAGAACGGGATGCGGGCATAAAGGTGATGCACGTGATGCACGCCGATATTGCCAGAGAACCAGCGCAGAACCGGCGGCAGATCGTAATGTGACGATCCGTGCAGCGCCGCGTCGTGCAGTTGCCAGTCGGGATCGGAATCCCACTGGGTTTCTTCAAACTGGTGCTGCACATAAAACAGCCAGACACCGGCCGATGCGGCGACAAGGGAGGTGGGCAGGAAAATCAGGACCAGAGGCCGCCAGCCGCCAAACCAGGCAATCGCGCAAAGCCCCGCAACAATCAGCAGGTTGGTCAGCATCGCACTGGCCCAATATTTGCCGAATCTCATCAGGCCCAGTGGAAGACGGTTCTGCAACAGGAACAGATATCCCGGCCCAAGCCCAAACAGGATCGCCGGGTGACGATACACGCGATAGTGCAGCCGCCACAGGGGCGACAGCGCCCGGTATTCGGCCACAGTCAGAGTGTGAACGTCGCCGATCCCGCGCTTGTCCAGGTTGCCCGCGGCGGAATGGTGAATCGCATGGGTGCGCCGCCAGACGTCATAGGGGGTCAGCGTCAATACGCCGAGCGCGCGCCCGATCCAGTCAGACACGTGACGGTTGCGGAAAAATCCGCCATGACCGCAATCATGTTGGATGATGAACAGGCGTACCAGGAAACCGCCGTTCAGCATCGCCAAAGCGACCGAAGCCCAGGGAGCTATATCAATAAGGGCCCATGCCAGCGCCCAAAGCGCGAAAAACGGCACAAGGCTGACCGCGAGCTCAAAGCTGCTGCGGGCATGATTCGGGTCGCGGTATTTCGCGAGCACCTGAATCCAGTTTCGTGCAGGGGTGCGCTCGGATGGCTGCGCAGAGTCCTGCGAGAAGGTCGATTTTGTCTGTTCGTTCATGTCTGGTCTGTCACGCCTGCTCGGGCACGCGATGTGTCCCGCGGCTGGACCAGTGCAATATGTCAAAATCATTGGCAAGTCGAGTGTTCAGGTTAGCGACGCAACGACATTGGCAAAACCGGCGCTGAAAATCCCGTGATCAGCCCTCGCCGAAGGGGATCCAGACGGTTTTCACTTCGCAGGACTGCCCGAGGAATTCGCGGGTGGACGGATCGGTCCAGTCGCGGTTCCGGGCGTGGTTGACCCATGTGCGCTTCAGATCGCGCGCCGCCTCGGTTTCGATCGTCTGCGACAGGTCGGATGAAGAAAAGCTCCAGACCGCGCCCACATCCATGTGCCCGGCCAGATGCGGCGCCAGTTCGGTGTGCGACCCGGTCAGGATGTTAACCACGCCGGGCGGCACGTCTGATGTTTCCAGCACCTGATAGAAATCTGTCGCCGCCAGCGGAAAAGGCTCGGACGCCACGGTGACGGTCCGGTTGCCCATGGCCAGAGCGGGTGCGATGACCGACACAAGCCCCAGCAGCGGCGCGTCATCCGGCGCGAACTGACCGATCACGCCCACGGGTTCATTCATCGCCAGCGCCACGGCGCGCATCGGAACGCCTCGCGCGGCGCCGTCGTGTTTGTCCGCCCAAGCGGCCCAGTGGAACAGGCGGTCGATGCTCGCCTCTACCTCTCCTTCGGCCTGCGCCTGCCGTGCGCCACTCATCGCGCTGAGCCGTGCGGCGAATTCAGCTGCCCGGGCCGACAGGTTCTCGGCGATGTAATACAGGATCTGCGCGCGCAAATGGCCGGTGGTGCGCGACCACCCTTTTGCCGCCTGCGCCGCCTCAACCGCGTTGCGGATATCCTTGCGGTTGGCCAGACTCACATGGCCCAGCAGCGCGCCCTTGCCGGACCAAACGGCGCGGGAATACCCGCCGTCGGGTCGCGCCTGTTTGCCGCCGATATACAGCTTCGCCGTTCGGTCCAGACCGGTCACCACTGCCGACTTCGGCGCGGCCACAGGCGGCACGGGTTTCAACGGCTTGCCGGTGATCGCGGGGCGGGAATAGGCCGCAAGCCCCTCCCATCCGCCTTCGCGCCCGAACCCTGATTCGCGCACACCGCCAAACGGGGCCGCAGCATCCAGCAGGTTGGTGCTGTTGATCCAGACGACGCCGCTGACCAGCTTTGGCGCGATGTCCAGTGCCAGGTTCACATTCTCGGTCCATAAGGTCGCCGCCAGCCCATAGCGGGTGTTGTTGGCCAATTCGACAGCCTCGGCCGGGGTGCGGAACGTGGTCGAGACAAGGACCGGGCCGAATATCTCCTCCTGCATCAGCGGATCGGCGGGGGACAGGCCGGTGATCAGCGTCGGCGGATAGAAACAGCCCGCCGGCAGATCGCAGGCGGCGCGGTAAATATCGCCGCGCGATGCATCAACCAGCCGGGCGATGGCGTCCCGCTGAACAGGATGCACGATCGCACCCACGTCGATGCACTTGTCCAGAGGATCGCCCAACCGCAGCTTGTCCATCCGCACGCGCAGGCGGTGATGGAAATCCTCTGCGATATTCTCTTGCACCAACAGGCGCGACCCGGCACAGCAGACCTGCCCGCCGTTGAACCAGATCGCATCGACCAACCCTTCAATCGCACTGTCGATATCGGCATCGTCGAACACGATGAAAGGCGATTTGCCCCCCAGTTCCAGCGTCAACGCCTTGCCGGTCCCCGCCGTCGCGGCGCGAATCTGGCGGCCCACTCCGGTTGATCCGGTAAAGGCGATCTTGTCGATATCGGGATGTGCGACGATCATTTCGCCCACAGCGCCGTCGCCGGTGACGATGTTGATCACCCCCGGCGGAACCCCGGCCTGCGCGCAGAGATCGGCGAACAAAAGGGTGGTCAACGGCGTGTATTCCGCAGGTTTCAGCACCACGGTGTTGCCCATCGCGAGGGCGGGCGCCACCTTCCAGGCCAGCATCAGCAGCGGAAAATTCCATGGCACGATCTGGCCGCAGACCCCAAAGGGCACCCGGCCGGGCAGTTCGCTGTCGGCCAGTTGCGCCATCCCGGCGTGATAATAGAAATGCCGCGCCACCAAGGGCACATCGATGTCACGGCTTTCGCGCACCGGTTTGCCGGAATCCAGACTTTCCAGAACCGCGAACAGCCGCGCCTGTTTTTGCACCATCCGGGCCAGCGCATAGAGCACCCGCGCCCGCGCCGCCCCCGATTTCGCCCAAGACCCCTGCGCCCGCCGCGCCGCCGCCACAGCAGCATCCACATCACCCGCACTGGCCTGTGTCACCTGTGCCAGACTCTGATCGCGCGCTGGATTGCGAACCTCGAACAAGTCGCCCGGCGCAGTCCATGCCCCGCCGATGAACAGGCCGAACGACCGGTCGCTGCCAAGCCATGCCATCGCCTCGGCCTCGCTTTCGGGGGCGGGGCCGTATTCCATGCTCTGAAAGATATCCGAAACGCTCATAGCTTCTTCTTTGCAAAAATACTCAAATTCCCCGCCCCGCCAAGATCCCCGTCAGCCGATCCCATGGCGATACCCCGCCGAATACCGGCCCGTCACATGATGCTCCAACTGCCGCTCGATATCCCCCAAAAGCGACGAGGCCCCAAAGCGGAACAGATCGGGCTGCAACCAGCGATCACCCAACTCGTCCTTGATCAGCGACAGATAGACCAGGGCGTCCTTGGCCTTCGATATCCCCCCGGCGGGCTTGTAGCCTACCATGAAACCCGTGTCGTTGTGATAGGCGCGGATCGCCCGGATCATCGTCAGCGACACCGGCAAGGTCGCGTTCACATTTTCCTTGCCGGTCGAGGTCTTGATGAAATCCGCCCCGGCCATCATGCAGATCAGCGATGCGCGGGCGACGTTGCGCAGCGTGCCAAGCTCTCCGGTGGCCAGAATCGCCTTGATATGGGCGGGGCCACAGGCGGCGCGGAACGCCTGTACCTCGTCATACAGGGCCTGCCAATTGCTGGTCAGGACGTGGCGGCGGGAAATCACGATGTCGATCTCTTTCGCCCCGGCCTTTACCGACTCGCCGATCTCGGCCAGCCGCAGGTGAAACGGCGACAGCCCGGCGGGAAAACCGGTGGACACGGCAGCCACGGGCACGCCCGTTCCCTCCAGCGCCTGCACCGCCGTCTCGACCATGTCGTGATAGACGCAGACCGCCCCAGTGGTGATTCCGGTGACGCCCAGTGCGTCCAGAATGTCGGCGCGCACCGGATTGGCCGCCTTGGCGCACAGCCGCTGCACCCGTGCCGGCGTATCGTCGCCCGACAGGGTTGTCAGATCCATGCAGGTGATCGCCCGCAGCAGCCAGGCCGCCTGATGGTTCTTCTTGACCGAGCGCCTCCCGGGCAGGGTCGCGGCCCGGCGTTCAATCGCGCTGGTGTTGGCCTGCACCGCGCGCACCCGGTCCATATCCAGCGCCATGCCGGGATTACGCGGCAGGGCGATCTGCGGCAGGTGTGTGGCGGTCTGGACGGTCATCGGCGCTTTCCATGCGGGGGCGAGAAGCAGGCGGGAAACGGATGGGCAAAACGTGCCATGGGGCCGGAGGTTTGACAAGGTTCGACAATCCAACCCGGATTTCGGCCCCACCCGAATTTCCGCGCCCGCGAGATCTGTTCATCTTGCCGTACAGGCTGTATCGCAATGGCGTCCAGATCAAACAAGCCCGACCAAACAAAGGTGATGCCATGACCTTCGACCGTTCACCAAAGCTTGCCCCGTCGATCCTGTCGGCTGATTTCGCCAATTTCGGCGCCGAGATCCGCGCGATCGAGGAACAGGGCGCCGATTGGGTGCATGTGGATGTGATGGACGGGCATTTCGTGCCCAACCTCACCTTCGGCCCGGCGCTATGCGCCGCGATCCGCCCGCATATCCGCACGGTGATGGACGTGCACCTGATGATTGCCCCCGTCGATCCCTATATCGAGGCCTTCTCCAAAGCGGGCGCCGATGTGATTTCCGCCCATGTCGAATCCGGACCGCATATCCACCGCACATTGCAGGCGATCCGCGGCGCGGGCTGCCGTGCTGGCGTGGCGATCAACCCGGGCACCCCCGCCGAGGCAGTGGAAAACCTGCTCGATATGGTCGATCTGATCAATGTGATGACGGTGAACCCCGGCTTTGGCGGCCAGAAATTCATCGAGTCGCAATATGAAAAGATCCGCCGCCTGCGGGCGATGATCGGCGACCGTCCCGTGCATATCGAAATCGACGGCGGAATCGACGCAACCACGGCCCCCCGCGCCATCGCGGCCGGGGCGGATATCCTTGTCGCAGGCAGCGCGATCTTTTCCGGCGGATCCGTCGAGCGTCCCGCAGTCTATGGCGAAAACATGAACCGTTTGCGCAAAGCGATCACCGCCGGAAATCCGGGCTGACCGGCGCACTCCTGCGCCTTCTTCTTTGTCCAAATACTCATCTATCGCGCCGCAGGCGCGTCCCGTCGTTCTACGCCACAGGCGCGTCCCCTCCGCCGGAGGACCGGGCCGGCTTCCCGGTTGGACACGGTTTCCCGCGATCGCAGTTGCAAACTGACGAGGGGGTTTTGTCGATCCGCGCGGGGCAAATGGCAACACGCCCGCCCCCCCGGATTGAACGAAAACCGGCACAGCACGGGCCTCGGCGAAACCGCCCTGACCGCCGTCAGCTCGGGCCGTCGGATCGTCCCACAGCGAAACTGAACCGGGCGGGGGCGATGACAAGTTCCGTCACACGTCGGCGGATTGTTGCGCATTGGCGAGCGGCAGTTAATATGCACCGCATGAAATGTTTGATCCCCCTCGTGGCGCTGGGCGCCTTCACGCTTCCCTCGCCCGGCTGGAGCGAGGTCCGCGCACTGTTGATCGGGGTTGGCGACTATCAATATCTTGATGTCGATCTGCGCGGTCCAGTCAACGATGTCGGGCTGATGGCGCGGGCCCTGATGGCGCGGGGCGCCGACCGGGTGACCGTGTTGGCCGATCCGGGGGCACGCTTGCCGGACGGCGCGATGCCTGCCGGGGTGGCGACGCGGGCGGCGGTTCTTGAAGGTCTGAGCGCGCTGGCCGATGGCGTGGGGCCCGGGGATACGGTGATCTTCTATTTCTCCGGCCACGGATCGCAGGCCCCCGACATGAACGGCGACAAGGCGGTCGGATACGATGAAATCCTGCTGCCCGCCGATGCCCGGGGCTGGAGCGGCGCAATCGGCGCGGTCGAAGACGCGATCGTCGAAGATGAATTCCAACCGTTTTTCCAGGCGATCCTCGATACGGGCGCCAAACTGGTCGCCATCCTTGATGCCTGCTGTGCGGCCACCGGGTTTCGCGCGGTGACGGGGGGCGGCGGGGTCGACCGTTTCGTCCCGCCTTCGGTGCTGGGCCTGCCCGAGGAGCAACCGCAAGGGAGCGAGGAGGCCACCGGGCATATCGCCCCGCCATTGACCGGCGATTTCGCGTTTCTGTATTCTTCCCAGCCCGACGAACGCTCGTTTGAATATCCACTGGGCGACAAGTCCAATCCAGCCAACTGGTTCGGTCATTTTACCCGGTCCCTTTCCAATGTGCTGACCGAAGTGCCGGAACTGACCTGGGCGCAGGCGCTGGCCGGTGCCATGGACGGGATGCAGGCCGGCAATCCGATCGCCGTCCAGACCCCCGACGGCGAAGGCACGGCGCTTGAGTCGCCGGTTTTCGGCACGGGGCGCGCCGGTGCGCGGCGGGTGCTGACCGAGGGACTGGCGCTTCAGGCCGGGCTGTTGTCGGGCTTTGCCGATGGCGCCGTCTTTGATGTCTTTGCAGATGCCATGATGCCCGATCCGGTTGCGCAGGCCGTGCTGCGCGCGCCCGGGGCAGACAGCGGCAAACTTGACCTGCTGGCGGGTGACATGCCGAGCAAGGGATATGCGCGGCAGGTGCAGCCGGGGTTGCCATCGCCCTTCCGTCTGTCATCGCCCGTGGTGCGGGATGGCGCAGATTACGCGCCGATCCTGGGGGAACTGGCGGCGCTCGCGGCGGCGGGTCTGCCCGAAGGCGTCGTCTGGAACGCCGCCGAACCCGATGCGGTCATCGTGCTCAGCGATGGCAAACTGGCGTTGACCGGGCCTGACGGTGTGCTCGACCCGCTGGGGCCGGGCAGCAGCCCGCGGATGGACAAGGAACCGGCGGCATTTTTCGACCGGGCCACCCGGGCGCACCGGTTGCGCCGCGCGTTGGTGCTGGCCGAAACCGGCGGGCCGGTTGGATTCACCCTGCCCGGTTCCGGTCTGTCGCAGATCATCGAACGTCAGCAGGGCGCGCCGACCGACGGCAAATGCGACGAACCCAGCGCCGGAGTTGAGGCCTTTTCGCCGGTTCAGCCCGTCACCGATTGCGACCGGCTTTGGCTGTCTCTGACGAACGACAGCAAGACGGCGCAGGATGTTACTGTGCTTTATATTGATCGGGATTTTCATATCAGCGTTCTCTGGCCCGATCCTGGGCTGAGCAACCGCATCGGGTTTGGCGAAACACGTGAGATCGGTATGGTGATCCGCGCCGCCGATCGCCTGCCGGGGCAGGAAGAGATCATCGTGCTGGCTGTACCTGCCCGACCGGGCAGCCCAAGCACGGTGCTCAGCGCCCTGGCTGATCCGTCTGCCGCCCGCGCAGGTCCGGGCGCTCCGGCGCTGCAGATATACCTCGAAGCGGCAGCAGACCCCGCCGCGACCTATCGCAATCTCGGATTCACCGGCGCGCCGGCGCCCCTGAAAGTTACGCGGACCCGGCTGAATCTGGTGTCGGCGCCGCGATGAATGCGTTTTTCGACCAAGTGGAGAGGAGCCCCTGATGTCATCCCGCAATTCTATTTTGACCGAAACCATTTTGTTGGCTGCCTGTGCCACGGTCGCAGCGGGACAGGAATGAATCGCCCCGACTGATCCGGCGATCCAATCACCCTCTGCCTTGGCCGAAAGCAGGTAAAAGGAAACCCAGCGGATCGAATCCGGAAAAACGGCGGAAACCTCGCGAGGCGGGTGATCGGCGGCGAAGTCGCAAGCTCCGGCGCCTGCCCCGGCAAGTTGGGCGGCTGACCCGTCGGCCCCGAGGCACAGGTCTGCGGCGGCACGATTGTCCGAGATTGGGCATCGGAGAATATACGAAGACTTCATGCGGTGTGGCGGGTGATCCGCGATGTTGACTTTCAGTCGGCCGGGACGACACGCCGTCCCGTCCAGAGCTGCAAAATCAGCCTGAAAAGCAAAAACCCCCGAAAACCAAGGTTTTCAAGGGGTTTTAAGCTTTGTCTTGGTGCCCAGGAGAGGACTCGAACCTCCACACCGTTGCCAGTACTAGCACCTGAAGCTAGCGCGTCTACCATTCCGCCACCTGGGCCACCGTGATCGGCGATGTACGGCAGGGTCTTGGGGCTGTCAACGCCATTCTCGCTAATATTCGGGGAACTTAGGGCTGTGGGGTGGTGCGCATGGGGCGGCGTGACGGATTCCGCCTTGTGTGCAGGGGATGGCATCCTTAAACCTGCATTGGCCGGAACAATGCAGGCCGGAACAGTGCGGGACAGTGAAATGTCGAACCTTGTGACGATCTTTGGCGGCTCGGGTTTCGTCGGGCGATATGTTGCCCGACGCATGGCCCATGCGGGATGGCGCGTGCGGGTCGCCGTGCGCCGCCCGAACGAGGCGAATTTCGTCCGCACTTATGGCGTTGTCGGACAGGTCGATCCGGTGTTCTGCAACATCCGCGACGACGATTCGGTCCAGCGTGTTATGCATGGCGCGGATGCGGTGGTGAATTGCGTCGGGATCCTGGCCGAGAGCGGCAAGCAGTCTTTTGATGCGGTGCTGACTGAAGGCGCCGGGCGCATTGCCCGGATCGCGGCCAAGTCGGGCGTGGCGCGTATGGTGCATGTATCGGCCATCGGTGCGGATCCGGACAGCGACAGCGGCTATGCCCGGTCCAAGGCGGCGGGTGAGGCGGAAGTGCTGAGCCACATGCCGGATGCGATGATCCTGCGGCCCTCGGTCATTTTTGGCCCCGAGGATGAGTTTTTCAACCGGTTCGCCGGGATGACCCGTTTCGGTCCGATCCTGCCGTTGATCGGGGCGGATACCCGGTTTCAGCCGATCTATGTCGATGATGTGGCCCATGCGGCCGAACTTGGCGTGACCGGGGCGGCGTCCGGGGGCATCTATGAGCTGGGTGGACCCGATGTTCTGACCCTGCGCGAGTTGATGGCTGAAATGCTGGAGGTGATCCAGCGTCGGCGTCTGGTGGTTAACGTGCCCTTTCCACTGGCGCGGCTGATGGGGTCGACGTTCGATATGATGGGCCGGTTCTCGGGCGGTCTGATTTCCGGGCCGGTGACGCGCGATCAGGTCATCAACCTTGCCCATGACAACATTGTGGGTGACGGGGTAAAAACGATGGCCGACCTGGGTATTTTCCCGACGGCCACCGATATGGTTCTGCCTGAATATCTGTGGCGGTTCCGCCACACCGGGCAGTACGCGGCGATCAAGGACTCCGCCCGCACCCTGCGCCGCCGTCAGGAATAGGCGATCCACAACAGCACCACGCCCAGGATTATGCGATAGATCACATAGGGCGTAAAACTGACCGATTTCAGCAGCCGCATCATCAGTGCCAGCGCCACAAGGGCGGCGACAAAGGCGAATGCGGCGCCAATGGCCGCGTTGGTCATCAGCTCGGTGTCTGCCTCGCCAATAACTTCGGCCCCCAGCAAAATCCCCGAGGCCAGGATCGTCGGAATCGACATCAGCATGGCCAGCCGCGCGGCATCGGGGCGGGCATAGCCCAGCATTCGCGCCGCCGAAACAGTGATGCCTGACCGCGACGTGCCGGGAATCAGCGCAATCGTCTGCCACAGCCCCATCACCAACGCATGCCGCAGCGTCCAGTCCTGCGCATGTTCGGTTTCGGCGCCTTTCTGATCGGTCCAGTACAGCACGATGCCAAAGATGATCATCGTCCAGCCGATAACGGCGGTTGAACGGAGCATCTCGTCCAGCCCGGACAGTTTCAGCGCCAGCCCGGCCAGAATGACCGGCACGGTTGCGATGATCAGACAGAGCGCCAGCCATGCGCCCGGCGTATCCACTTTGCCGCGGATCAGCCGGGGCAGGCCGCCCAGCCCCATGCGCACGTCTGACCAGAAGTACAGGATGACAGCACCCAGTGTACCAACATGCACGGCGACATCAATGGCCTGTCCCTGGTCGGCCATGCCGGTAAGATTCGGCAAAAGAATAAGGTGACCCGAGGATGAAACTGGCAGAAATTCGGTTAATCCCTGAATAACCGCGATGATAAACAGATGGAACAAGGTCATATGGTCGGCACTTTCTGGTGGTCGAGTTGGCGCTATCGCGTTGATATTATGTCTTATCGTGAAAATTGAGGCCGAACCGGCTGCAATTCCCAAGAAAGCTTGCTCCCTGCGGATGGTGTGGTTGAAAAAAACGTAATTTAGGTCAGCATGTCTGCCTTTTATTTTTATGACGACTACTTTACACCCGCAGATCTGGAGTAACCGAGGATCGGACGATGGCCAAGAACGTCATGTTGAAATTCGTGGAAGTCGGCCGTGACATGCCGTCGAAACGTCCGCCCGATCTGCGGCGGCACGATTTCGGAGAGATATATGGCGAATATGCCCGCGAGAAAGCTGCCGAACAATCGGGGCGCTGTTCCCAATGCGGTGTCCCCTATTGCCAGACCCATTGCCCCCTGCACAACAACATTCCCGACTGGCTGCGCCTGACTGCCGAAGGGCGGTTGCAGGAAGCCTATGAGCTTAGCCAGGCGACCAACACCTTCCCCGAGATCTGTGGCCGGATCTGCCCGCAGGATCGCCTGTGCGAAGGCAACTGCGTGATTGAACAGGCGGGACATGGCACCGTCACCATTGGATCGGTCGAAAAGTTCCTCACCGATACCGCCTTTGAACAGGGCTGGGTCAAACCGATCACCAATCCGGGCGAACGCGGCGAATCCGTGGGGATCATCGGTGCCGGGCCGGGCGGAATGGCAGCGGCGGATATGCTGCGCCGGGCCGGGGTGCAGGTGACGATATACGACAGGTACGACCGTGCCGGCGGCTTGATGACCTATGGTATTCCGGGGTTCAAGCTGGAGAAAGACATCGTCATGCAACGGGTCGCGCAGCTGGAACAGGGCGGTGTGAACTTTGTGCTGAACTGCGATGTGGGCGTCGATATCTCGTTTGATGCGATCCGGGGCAAACACGACGCGGTGCTGATCGCAACGGGTGTGTACAAAACCCGCGAGTTGGGCGGGCCGGGGTCGGGCGCTGCCGGGATCGTGCGCGCCATTGATTATCTGACGGCCAGCAACCGCAAGAGTTTCGGCGATGATGTGGCAGAATTCGACAATGGCCAACTGGATGCCAAGGGTCGCAAGGTCGTGGTGATTGGCGGTGGCGACACGGCGATGGATTGCGTGCGCACGGCGGTTCGTCAGGGGGCGGAATCAGTCAAGTGTCTGTACCGCCGCGACCGTGCCAACATGCCCGGCAGCCAGCGCGAAGTGGCAAATGCCGAAGAAGAAGGCGTTGAATTCGTCTGGCTGAGCGCACCACACGGGTTCGCCGGGGAGACGGTGACCGGAGTGATGACCCAGCGCATGCGCCTTGGCGAACCGGATGCAACCGGGCGTCAGATGCCCGAACTGATCGACGGCTCGGACTATGTGGAAAATGCCGATCTGGTGATCAAGGCGCTGGGATTCGAACCCGAGGATCTGCCCACGCTCTGGGGGGTTGAGGGGCTTGAGGTCAGCCGCTGGGGCACCGTGATCGCCGATTTCAAGACTCATGAAACCAGCATCGAAGGTGTCTATGCCTGCGGCGACATCCAGCGCGGCGCATCTCTTGTTGTCTGGGCGATCCGCGACGGACGCGAGGCGGCCGAGGCGATGCTTGACTATGTATCGGGCGCGGCAAGCATCGCCGCAGAATAAACTGTAAGATTCCTGCGGCAAACCGTTCAATTCAGGGCCGATCACGCCACTCGCACCGGCACAGTTGAAGCCTTCATTGTGGAACAGAAAATGACGATGTCAGACACGTTGAATGGCCAGTGCCTTTGCGGTGCCGTGACGGTAACGGCGAAACCCGGTGATGACGGGCTGCATGCCTGCCATTGCACCATGTGCCGCCGCTGGACCGGATCGGCCTTTGTGGGCATGGCGATTGCGCCGGGTGATCTGACCGCCAACGGTCCGATCAAGACCTATGTATCGTCGGAATGGGCCGAACGGTCGTTCTGTGACACCTGCGGTTCGACGCTTTGGTACAGGGTGACGCTGCCGGGGCACGAATTCAATCATGTCGCGGCCGGATTGTTCGATGATGCCGGAGGGCAGGCCCTGACCAAGGAAGTCTTTATCGACAGTAAACCGGACGGATACGCTTTCGCCGGAGATCACACACTGGTCACGAAAGAAGAAATGCTGGCGATCTTCGCCAAAATCGGAGGGAAGACCGAATGACCATCTATAACGACGCATGGGTTGCCGCCGAAGAAGCGAAACGCGCATGGATCGCCGAAAACGGACTGTATCGCGACGATGATGAACACGCATCCTGCGGTGTGGGGCTTGTGGTGGCGATTGACGGCAAGGCCCGCCGTCAGGTTGTCGAGCACGGGATTTCCGCGCTCAAGGCGATTTGGCACCGAGGCGCAGTGGACGCCGATGGGCGCACGGGCGACGGTGCGGGTATCCATGTTCAGATCCCGGTCGCGTTCTTTTATGACCAGATCAAGCGGACCGGCCACATTCCGCGCGACAATCAAATGATGGCGGTGGGTCAGGTGTTCCTGCCGCGCACCGACTTTGGCGCGCAGGAAATCTGCCGCACCATCGTGGAAACCGAAGTCCTGCGCATGGGCTACTACATCTATGGCTGGCGGCACGTTCCGGTGGACATCAGCGTTCTGGGCGAAAAGGCCAACGCCACCCGCCCCGAGATCGAACAGATCCTGATTTCCAACGCCAAAGGCGTTGATGAGGAAACGTTCGAGCGCGAATTATACGTCATCCGCCGCCGTATCGAAAAAGCATCCGCCGCCGCCGGTGTGGGAACGCTTTACCTTGCTTCGCTGTCGTGCCGCTCGATCATCTACAAGGGGATGATGTTGGCGCAGGATGTGGCGAATTTCTATCCCGATCTGCAGGATGAACGGTTCGAGTCGGCTTTCGCGATCTATCACCAGCGGTATTCGACCAACACTTTCCCCCAGTGGTGGCTGGCGCAACCCTTCCGCATGCTGGCGCACAACGGCGAGATCAACACGCTGAAGGGCAACCTGAACTGGATGAAATCGCACGAAATCCGGATGGCCAGCAGCACCTTTGGCGACATGGCCGAAGACATCAAACCGATCGTCGCGCTGGGTTCGTCGGATTCTGCCGCTCTGGATGCAGTGTTCGAGGTTCTGGTACGCTCGGGCCGTTCCGCACCGATGGCGAAAACCCTGTTGGTGCCGGAAAGCTGGAGCAAACAGGCCGAGGAACTGCCCCAGGCCTGGCGCGACATGTATTCCTATTGCAATTCGGTCATGGAGCCCTGGGACGGTCCCGCTGCTCTGGCGATGACTGACGGACGTTGGGTCTGCGCCGGGCTGGACCGTAACGGGCTGCGGCCCATGCGTTATGTGGTGACGGGCGACGGGCTGGTGATTGCGGGTTCCGAGGCCGGGATGGTCCCGATCGACGAGGCGCGCGTGATCGAAAAGGGCGCTCTTGGCCCGGGTCAGATGCTGGCCGTCGACATGACCAAGGGCATTTTATTCAATGACCGCGACATCAAGAACAAACTGGCGGCAGCACTGCCGTTCGGCGATTGGGTCGGCAAGATCAAAGAGCTGGAATCCACACTGACCGCGCTGCCGGAAACACCGGTTTTCACGGGTGCCGATCTGCGCCGCCGACAGGGTGCCGCCGGATATACCATCGAAGAGCTGGAGCAGATCCTTGCTCCCATGGCCGAAGATGGCAAAGAGGCCATCGGCTCGATGGGTGACGACACGCCCAGTGCGGTTCTGTCGCAAAAATACCGCCCGTTGAGCCATTTCTTCCGCCAGAACTTTAGCCAGGTGACCAATCCGCCCATCGACTCCCTGCGCGAACATCGGGTGATGAGCCTGAAAACGCGGTTCGGCAATCTCAAGAACGTGCTGGACGAGGACAGCAGCCAGACCGAAATCATCGTGTTGGAAAGCCCGTTTGTGGCCAACGCCGAATTTGACGAGTTGACGCGCCATTTCGACAGTATGGTGACGGTGATCGACTGCACTTTCACGCCGGGGCCGGGCGCGCTGTCCGAGGGGCTTGCGCGGATCCGGGCCGAGGCCGAGGATGCGGTGCGGTCCGGCTCGGGCCATCTGGTGCTAAGCGATCAGGGGTCGGGCGCCGACCGGGTTGCGATGCCGATGATCCTGGCGACCAGCGCGGTTCATTCTTGGCTGACACGGCAGGGGCTGCGCACCTTCTGTTCGCTGAACCTGCGCAGTGGCGAATGTATTGATCCGCATTATTTCGCGGTATTGATCGGCTGTGGTGCGACCACGGTGAACCCTTATCTTGCGCAGGATTCCATTGCCGACCGAATTAACCGCGGTCTGATTGACGGCACTTTGGCCGAGGCCGTGGCGCGTTATCGCAGCGCCATTGATCAGGGCTTGCTCAAGATCATGTCGAAAATGGGAATTTCGGTCGTGTCGTCCTATCGCGGCGGGCTGAATTTTGAGGCGGTGGGGCTGAGCCGTGCCATGTGCGCCGAATACTTCCCCGGCATGCACAGCCGGATTTCAGGTATCGGTGTCAGTGGCATCCAGATAAAAGCCGAAGCGGTGCACGCACAGGGCTGGCGCAGCGATGTGCTGCCGATCGGCGGATTTTACAAGGCGCGGCAGTCCGGCGAAACCCACGCATGGGAGGCGACGAGCATGCATATGCTGCAAACCGCCTGTGACCGCGCGTCCTATCAGATGTGGAAACAGTATTCGGCCAAGATGCGGTCGAATCCGCCGATTCACCTGCGCGATCTGCTGGACTTCAAGCCGATGGGCAAACCGGTGCCGCTCGAAGAGGTGGAAAGCATTACCGCGATCCGCAAACGGTTTGTGACGCCGGGCATGTCGCTGGGTGCGCTTTCTCCCGAGGCACACAAGACGCTGAACGTGGCGATGAACCGGATCGGTGCAAAATCCGACAGCGGAGAGGGCGGTGAAGACCCGGCGCATTTCGTCCCCGAGGCGAATGGCGACAATCCATCGGCGAAGATCAAACAAGTGGCCTCCGGCCGGTTTGGCGTGACAGCCGAATACCTGAACCAGTGCGAAGAGCTGGAAATCAAGGTTGCACAGGGCGCCAAGCCGGGCGAGGGCGGCCAACTGCCCGGGATGAAGGTGACAGAACTGATCGCACGGTTGCGCCTGTCGACGCCGGGCGTCACCCTGATTTCGCCACCGCCGCACCACGACATCTATTCAATCGAGGATCTGGCGCAGCTGATTTATGATCTGAAACAGATCAACCCGCGTGCCAAGGTGACGGTGAAGCTGGTGGCGTCGTCCGGTGTCGGCACCATCGCCGCCGGGGTCGCAAAGGCCAAGGCAGACGTGATCCTGATTTCGGGTCACAATGGCGGCACGGGGGCATCCCCGGCCAGCAGCATCAAATATGCCGGGCTGCCGTGGGAAATGGGTCTGACCGAGGCGCATCAGGTGTTGGCGATGAACAACCTGCGCGGGCGGGTCACCCTGCGCACCGATGGCGGGCTGCGCACGGGCCGCGATATCGTGATGGCAGCAATGATGGGGGCCGAGGAATATGGCATCGGCACCGCCGCGCTGATCGCCATGGGGTGCATCATGGTGCGCCAGTGTCAGTCCAATACCTGCCCGGTGGGCGTCTGTACTCAGGACGAAACCCTGCGCGCCAAATTCACCGGAAATGCCGACAAGGTGGTGAACCTGATCGGGTTCTATGCGCAGGAAGTGCGGGAAATCCTTGCCTCTATCGGCGCGCGCTCCCTGGACGATGTGATCGGGCGGGCGGATCTTCTCAGTCAGGTGTCGCGTGGGTCGGCCCATCTGGACGATCTCGATCTGAACCCGCTGCTGATCACTGTCGATGGGGCGCAGAGCATCGTCTATGACCGCAACAAGGAGCGTAACGCGGTGCCAGACACTCTGGATGCCGAAATCGTCAAGGATGCGGCGCGGTTCCTGGAAGATGGCGAAAAGATGCAGCTGTCCTATGCCGTGCAGAACACCCACCGCAGCGTCGGCACCCGCACCTCCAGCCATATCGTGCGAAGGTTCGGGATGCGCAATCAGTTGCAGCCCGATCACCTCACGGTCAAATTGTCGGGCAGCGCGGGTCAGTCTCTGGGCGCTTTTGCCGCGCCGGGGCTGAAGATTGAGGTCAGCGGCGATGCCAACGACTATGTCGGCAAGGGGCTGTCGGGGGGCATCATCGTCGTGCGTCCACCCATGGCATCAGCGTTGGTCGCGGCCGACAACACGATCATCGGCAATACAGTGCTGTACGGCGCCACGAATGGTTATCTGTTCGCGGCGGGACGTGCGGGCGAACGGTTTGCGGTCCGGAACAGCGGCGCAAAGGTGGTGATCGAAGGTTGCGGCTCCAACGGCTGTGAGTACATGACGGGCGGCGTGGCGGTTATTCTCGGGTCAATCGGTGCGAACTTCGGCGCGGGAATGACCGGCGGGATGGCGTATCTCTATGATCCCGAAGGCCGGGCCGCACAGCTGATCAACCTTGAATCGCTGGTCACCTGCCCGGTCACGGTGGATCACTGGATGGAGCAGCTCGAATCGCTGATCGAACGGCATTTTGCGGAAACCGGCAGCCGTCGCGCGGCCAAGATCCTGCAAAATTGGGACGAGACCCGGCACCATTTCCTGCAGATCTGTCCGAAGGAGATGTTGGCCCATCTGCCGTACCCGCTGAGCATAGAGGCGCGGGCCATCCCGGCGGAATAGCCCGCGGAAAATGCGGATCACCGGCCCCGCCAACACTACGGGGCCGGCACACTGGCAGGGATGCTTGACCACAACTCCAGTTGGTTGGACAAGAGGCTGTGGCACGGGCAAAGAAATCAGCGAAACGATCAAAGAAGGCGGGCTTTCGGCCCGTCCGATGGCTGTTGCGTTGGTCATTCCGGGGACTTGTGCTCGCGCTGGCGGTGCTGTTGCTCGCGGTGGCGTTCTTTGCCGTCTTCAATCCGCCCTCGACCCCCTATATGCGCAGCGAACGGGCACGACTGGGCAGCCTGGATTTCCAGTGGGTCCCGTTTGAGGCGATTGCGCCAGTGATGGCGCGTTCGGCGGTGGCGGCAGAGGATGCGAATTTCTGCGCCCATTGGGGGTTTGACATGGCCGCGATCCGGCTGGCGCTGGAGGCCGGGCGCAACCGGGGCGCATCGACCATTTCCCAGCAGGTGGTCAAGAATGTCTTCCTGTGGCAGGGGCGGTCGTGGCTCAGAAAGGCGCTTGAGGCCGGGATCACACCGACGATGGAACTGATCTGGAGCAAGCGGCGGATTGTCGAGATGTATCTGAACATCGCTGAATTCGACGAAGGTGTGTTTGGCGTCGACGCGGCGGCGCATCATTACTTTGGCGTCGGTCCGGGCAAACTCAGCCCGTTGCAGGCGGCGCGGCTGGCGGCGATCCTGCCGAACCCGAAAGAACGGTCGGCGAGCAAGCCCACCGATTTCGTGCGCCGCCGCACGGCGTCGATCCGCGACGGCGCGGCAACCATTGCCGCCGATGGACGCGCCGCCTGTTTTGAATAACGACAGCGGCAATTCCAGAGCATTTCGCCCCCTGCATGCAGGTCTGCGCCATTGCACGGTTGAAAACCCGCGCCGATCACGGCATTGAGGATCAAGGCGCTGAGCCTGAATTCAACCCCGGCAGTTTTCAATGAATCGCTTGTTCCATTTTCCGCTTTCTCCGTTTTCCCGCAAGGTCCGGCTGAGCCTTGCTGAAAAGCGGATCGAAGTTGAACTGGTCGAAGAACGGTACTGGGAGCAGGATCCCGATTTCCTGCGCCGCAATCCGGCGGGCAAGATACCGGTTCTGCGCCATGGCAGTCTGACCCTGTCGGACAGCGTCGCGATCTGCGAATATCTGGAAGAAACCCACCCCGAACCGCCGTTGATGCCCTCTGACCCCGAAGGCCGGTACGAGGTGCGCCGTCTGGTCGCCTGGTTCGATGACAAGTTTTACAACGAAGTGACGAACAAGCTGTTGTATGAACGGGTCAACAAAAAGGTCATGGGGCTTGGGTATCCCGACAGCGGCAATATCAAAGCCGGGGCAAAGGCGATCAAATACCATCTTGATTATATGGCATGGATTCTGGAGCAGCGCCGGTGGCTGGCCGGCGATGCGATGACATTGGCCGATTTCGCCGCCGCCGCGCAGCTTTCATGCCTCGATTATATCAGCGATGTGGACTGGAACCGCAGCGAGGCGGTGAAGGACTGGTATGCCAAGATAAAGTCGCGGCCGGCGTTCCGCTCAATCCTGGCGGATCAGATTTCCGGTTTCCGCCCACCGGCGCATTACTCTGATCTGGATTTCTGATGGCACGCACAGGACCGGGGGTCGTCTGTCTCGGGACCCCCAGAAAAGCATCCAAACCAAAGTTGGAAGCAGGATGTCCAGCGCACTGAAATCTGCCCTGATCGAAGAGGCGTTGGCGGATGGTTTCGTCAGTGCGGGCATCTGCCGCCCCGACGCGATTCCCGCAGCGCGAGCGCGGCTGGATGCCTATGTCGGTGCCGGACGGCATGGGCAGATGGGGTGGATGGCCGAACGCATGGGGTGGCGCGGCGATCCGGCGGCATTGTGGCCCGAAGCGCGTTCGGTGGTGATGCTGGCCGAAAGCTATGCCCCCGAACATGATCCCCTGGCGGTGCTCGAGGAACGGGACAGGGCGGCGATCAGTGTCTATGCCCACGGGCGCGATTACCACGACATCGTTAAAAAGCGGCTTAAACGGGTTGGGCGCTGGCTGCTGGAGACCGCGGAAAAGCGCGGCTATCGCAACCGCGAGACGGGCGCCTGGGTGGCGCTGGAGATTGATCCGGAACAGCCCCAGATTAAAGTCTTTGTCGACACCGCACCGGTGATGGAAAAACCTCTGGCGCAGGCGGCCGGTCTGGGTTGGCAAGGCAAACACACCAATCTGTTAAGTCGCGATTTCGGCAACTGGGTGTTTCTGGGTGCGATCTTTACCACGCTCGATCTGCCTGCCGATTTGCCCGAACAGGAACACTGTGGCAGCTGCACGGCATGTCTCGACATTTGCCCGACGCGCGCGTTTCCGGCGCCGTTCCAACTGGATGCGCGGCGCTGCATCTCGTATCTGACGATCGAGCATAAGGGGCCGGTCGACCCGGAGCTGCGCCCGGCACTGGGCAACCGCATCTATGGCTGCGACGACTGTCTGGCGGTCTGTCCCTGGAACAAGTTCGCCGTCGCGGCATCGGATATGCGGTATCTGGGCGATGGGGTCGCGCCGGCTCTGGCCGATCTGGCGACGCTGGACGATACCGGGTTCCGCGCAAGGTTTTCCGGCAGTCCGGTCAAGCGGATCGGACGTGACCGGTTCGTGCGCAACGTCTGCTATGCCATCGGCAATTCGGGCGATCCGGCGCTGTCTGTGGTGCTTGAACCCTTGCTGATGGATTCCGATGCTGCCGTTGCCGATGCCGCGCGGTGGGCTAAGATGCAGTTGATGGGCAATCGAGGCGAATAAATGCAGGGGCGGATCCTCTTACATAAGCTGGCCGTCGGGGTTGAGGGGCTGATCGACAGGGCAATGCGTCGCCCGGGGGCGCGCCCGATGCTGGACGGTTACCGGGGCTTTGCAACGCCCGACCGTCTGATCCTGCGCGGCCGGGTTTTAAGCGCGCAACGCCGCACCGCACCTCTGCCGGATCAGGGGCGCTGGGCGAATTTCCGGCAGATGGTGTCGTTGTTCATGACCGACGAGGTTGCCGGGGTGACCGTGCGCGCAGGTCGCGAAACCGGCCAGAGCGACGGCGAGGGGTATATCTGGCTCGACATCCCGCGCGAGGGCCAGACCCCCGGTTGGCATCAGGTCGAGGTGATGATCGACGGCGATGACGACAGCGCCACCCCCTTTGCCGTGATGGTCCCGTCGAGGGACGCAAAGATCGGCATTATTTCCGACATTGACGACACGATCGTCCAGACTGGATCCTGGTCATTGCCGCGCAACCTGTGGACCACCCTGTCGGGCAGCACGCTGAGCCGCAAGGTGCATCCGGACGCCGTGGTTCTGATGGACCATCTGCACGCTCATGGGCGTAATCCGGTGTTCTATGTCAGCTCCAGCCCATGGAATCTGCATTATTTTCTCGACAAGCTCTTTACCCGCGCCGGACTGGTCGCCGGGCCGATGTTCCTGCGCGATCTGGGCGTGGGCGAAAATCATTTCCTGACCGGCAGCCACGCCGATCACAAGGGTGCCGCCATTGAGCGCATTCTGGCGGCCAACCCCGACCTGCCGTTTATTCTGGTGGGCGATACGGGGCAGCAGGATGCCCATGTCTATCATTCGGTCTGCGAACGCGCGGGGGGGCAGATCGCTGCCGTTGTGTTGCGTGAACACGGGGCGCGGGGCCGGGCCGGGTCCGACGATGCCAGCCGCAATGCGATGGCAGCCATGCGGCGCATGGGTGTCGTGGTGGAAAACGGTAAGGATTTCAACCAGGCGCCCGAAGCCTTGGCAAGGGCCGGGATCGCTGTATAGGTCGTGGTGACCCGGCTGAAAGGCTCCGATGTTCATTTTTCGCGCGATCCTGTTCAAACTCGCCTCGGTTGTCCTGATGGTATGCATGACGGCAATGATCAAATTTGCCAGCGCCGAAGTGCCGCCGGGTCAGGCGGTTTTCTTTCGGTCGTTCTTTGCGATTCCGGTAATTCTGATCTGGGTGATCTGGCGGGGAGATCTGGGCTCGGGGCTGAAAACGGTTCAGCCGATGGGCCATGTATGGCGCGGTCTGGTCGGCACGACAGCGATGGGGCTGGGGTTTGCCGGGCTCGCATATCTGCCATTGGCCGAGGCGCAGGCGATCCAGTACACCGCGCCGTTGCTTGTGGTGATCTTTGCGGCGATGTTTTTGGGTGAACAGGTGCGCGCCTTCCGTCTGACCGCCGTTGCTTTGGGCATGACCGGCGTTCTGATCGTGCTGTCGCCCCGGTTGAACACATTGTCCGGCGACGTGGTTGGATCGGGGGCGGCGTTCGGCGCAATGCTGGTGCTGTTTTCGGCTGTGTTTGCCGCGCTGGCGCAGGTGTTCGTGCGCAAGATGGTCCATACCGAACGAACCAGCGCCATCGTCTTCTGGTTTTCGGTGACCGCCAGCGTGATGGCGCTGTTCACGCTGCCGTTCGGATGGGTATGGCCCAGCCCGACCGTGCTGGTGATGCTGATCTGTGCCGGGCTGTTCGGTGGGGTGGGGCAGATTTTCCTGACCACCAGTTTCCGCCTTGCGCCGGTTTCGGTGGTGGCGCCGTTCGAATACTTATCGATGCTGCTTACGGTCGCGATCGGGTACTGGGCATTCGACGAGGTTCCGACCCTGATCATGCTGGCGGGTGTCGCGCTGGTGATCGCCGCGGGCGTCTTGATCATCTGGCGCGAAAGGCAATTGGGGCTTGAGCGCGCAAAAGCAAGAAGAGCACTCACTCCACAGGGGTGAGGCGCGTCCGGCAAACGATCCGGGGGATCGTTTCAGCGCCGAACGGGCGGAGCCCTGGGCCGAAGGCAGGCGCGTCCGGCAAACGATCCGGGGGATTGTTTCAGCGCCGAACGGGCGGAGCCCCGGGCCGAAGGCAGGCGCGTCTGGCAAGCGATCCGGGGGATTGTTTCAGGGGGAGCCCCGGGCCGAGGGCAGGCGCATATCTGGTCCCGGCGGACGGATCACAGTCACCGCTTCGTGCATTGATCGAATTGTGTTAAGATGCTCGCGATTTCCTGTCCCGCAACGAGGAGACTGCGATGTCGAGACATATCATTGATGCGCCTCCCAGCGCCGCACAGCCGCCGCGCCTGTCCCGGTATCTGAAGCTGGCCAGACAGTCCGGTGAACCGCGCCCGTCGGCCATATTCGGGCGAACGCCCCGCTTCCGGGATGGTGACCGGAAGTTGGAACAATTCACGCGAATTGACCGAGCGGGCCCGGGACGGGTCTGATCGTCAGCTGCGTACCAGTTTTTCGTATGCAGCCGAAATCTCGCGGGTGATGCCGCCCACTTCGAAGTTAAAGTCGCCGATCTTGCCGACCGGGGTGACTTCTGCTGCGGTGCCAGTCAGCCAGCATTGCTCGAAACCTTCCAGTTCCTCGGGCATGATGTGGCGTTCGTGCACTTTGATCTGACGGTCGTTCAGCAGGCCGATGACGGTCTGCCGGGTGATCCCGTTCAAAAAGCAATCGGGATCGGGGGTGTGCACTTCGCCGTCCTTGACGAAGAAGATGTTCGCTCCCGTCGCTTCGGCCACATAACCGCGATAATCGAACATCATCGCGTCGCTGCATCCCTTCGCTTCGGCGGCGTGTTTCGCCATGGTGCAGATCATGTAGAGACCGGCCGCCTTGGCGTGGCTGGGTGCGGTTTCGGGGCTGGGGCGTTTCCACTTGGCGATGTCAAGCTGGGCGCCCTTGGTTTTGGCATCGCCATAATAGTTGCCCCATTCCCAGGCGGCGACGGCCATACGCACCGGGTTGCGCGATGCGGCCACGCCCATGTCTTCCCCCGCGCCGCGCCATGCCACGGCACGCACATAGGCGTCGGTAAATCCATTGGCGACCAGGACTTCCTGTTTCGCCGTTTCAATCTCGTCCACCGTCCAGGGGATTTCAAAGTCGAGACAAGAGGCGGAGTAGCGCAGACGCTCGGAATGTCGGCGGGATTCGAAGATCTTGCCGTTATAGCATCGCTCGCCCTCGAACACCGAACTGGCATAATGCATGGCGTGGGTCAGGAGGTGCACATTGGCATCGCGCCAATCCACCATTTTACCGTCCATCCAGATCTTTCCGTCGCGATCATCGTATGCGCCTGCCATGGCTGCGGCTCCTGTTCTGTTGCACTTTTGGGTGCGGGTTCCGAATATTGCGCCGCTAGGTCCGAAGCGGATGTAATATTGCGAAAATTGCGCAGAATCGCTAACAGTCGGGCCTTGGAATGTCAACAACGCTGACATAACCTGTGCTGGATTTTCGGGATACTTCGAAATGGGCCGGAAGGGGCGAACCGATGGGCGAACAACGACCGGGCAACGAAAGCCTGCTGTTCCTGACCGACGAACAATTGCGCCGGGGGATCGAGGCGATGTTCTTTGCCTATCGCGGGTTCACCGCCGATCCCGACATCATCCTGGCTGACCGGGGGTATGGACGGGCGCATCACCGGGCGGTACATTTTATCAACCGTACCCCTGGCACATCGGTGAACAACCTGCTTGCCATCCTCGGGGTTACGAAACAATCGCTGAACCGTGTGTTGCGCACATTGGTCGAGGATGGTCTGGTGACCAGCAAAATTGGCACACGCGACAGAAGGGAGCGGCATTTGTTTCTGACCGACACCGGCAAGCAACTGGAACAGGCCCTGTCCCAGGCGCAGCGCGGGCGACTGCGTGCGGCCTATCGTGCCGCCGGGCCGGAAGCGGTGGCAGGTTTCCGTCAGGTGCTTGAGGCGATGATGGATCCGGATCAGCATCGCAGGTTTGTGGCGCCGGGTGGCAGGGCATGACGGCGGCGACCGATATTCATCTGCTGATCGTCGATGACGACGAGCGGATTCGCGGGTTGTTGCAGAAATTCCTGATGCGCAACGGGTTCTTTGTCTCTGCCGCACGGGATGCCGCACATGCGCGGCGTCTTCTGGAAGGGCTGGATTTCGATCTGATGGTTCTGGATGTGATGATGCCGGGCGAAGACGGTATCGCCTTCACCCGGTCCCTGCGCCAGAAAATGACCGTTCCGATCCTCTTGCTCACCGCGCGCGGCGAAACCGGCGACCGGATCACCGGGCTTGAGGCTGGCGCTGACGATTATCTGGCCAAACCGTTCGAGCCCAAGGAATTGCTGCTCAGGATCAACGCGATTCTGCGGCGGGTGCCGGCGGAACAGTCGGCACCGGACGCGCCAAAGGTGCTGTACCTCGGGCCGGTACGCTATGACATCGAACGGGGCGAAATGTGGTCGGGCACCGATCAGGTGCGGCTGACGGCGACGGAAAGTCAGCTGATGCGCATCTTTTCCGCCCAGCCGGGCGAGGTGATCACCCGCACGCAATTGGTCGACGATCTGGGGCGCGGCAATGGCGGGGCGCAGGACCGCGCCATCGACGTGCAGATCACCCGCCTGCGCCGCAAGATTGAAACCGATCCGAAACAGCCAAGATACCTGCAAACTGTGCGCGGCGCGGGATACATGCTGGCGCCGGACTGAGGGCGGTGACGGGATGATTGCCCCGGACCGGCAGTTTGCGCGACGCGCAAATTCGTTCCCGCGCGAAGATCTGACCCCCTGCAGCGATGCGACAGGGCGGGGCAACGGCCTTTGCGCCTGCCGATCGCCCTTGGTCGCATAAATTCGGACCCGGACGGAGCGTTTTTAGCGGTTCTCCCGTCCAGACGTGCGTGGGTCTTTCCTTTTAATTCTGCGCCGCTTAGGCTCCGATCCGGACCATTGTTCCACTAAAGGGAGAGAAACCATGAAAAAACTGCTGATGGCCAGCGCGGCAGCGGCCCTGATGGCGGGTGCCGCCCATGCCGAAGACGTAAAGCTTGGAATTCTGTTCGGGTTCACCGGCCCGCTGGAATCGCTTTCGCCGGATATGGCTGCGGGCGCTGAATTCGCGATCAAGGAAATCAATGATGCCGGTGGCGTTCTTGACGGTCAGATGGTCAGCGCCGTTCGCGGCGACACCGGATGTATCGACTCGAGCCTTGCCGTCGCATCCGCCGAGCGGCTGATCACCTCGGACAAAGTCAATGGTATCGTTGGCGGCATGTGCTCCGGCGAGACCGGAGCGGTCTTGCAGAACGCGGCGATTCCGAACGGCGTCGTGATGATTTCGCCCTCGGCCACTTCGCCGGCACTCAGCACCGTCGAGGACAACGGGTTGTTCTTCCGCACCTCGCCCTCGGACGCCCGTCAGGGTCAGGTGATGGCGGACATCCTTAACGATCGCGGCATCAGCTCGGTCGCCGTGACCTATACCAACAACGACTATGGCAAGGGCTTGGCCGACGCGTTTGAGGAATCCTTCACCAAGGACGGCGGCACAGTGACGATGAACGCCGCACATGAGGACGGCAAGGCGGATTATTCCGCCGAAGTTGGCGCGCTTGCTTCGGCTGGCGGCGATGTTCTGGTTGTGGTCGGCTATATCGATCAGGGCGGCGCAGGGATGATCAGCGGCGCACTGGATTCCGGCGCATTTGATACGTTCATGTATCCCGACGGAATGGTGTCGGAAACGCTGGAAACGAACTTTGGCAGCCTGACCGAAGGCTCTTTTGGCCAGCTTCCAAGCGCTTCGGGCGACGGACCGGACCTGTACAACGAATTGGGCAAGGCCGCGGGCTTTGATCCGACCGGCACGTTCTCGCCGGAATCCTATGACGCTGCGGCGCTGATCCTGCTGGCGATGCAGGCGGCCGGTTCCACCGATCCGAACGTCTATAAGGACAAGGTGATGGATGTGGCCAACGCGCCGGGCGAAAAGATCCTGCCGGGCGAACTGGGCAAAGCGCTGCAAATCCTGAAGGATGGCGGCGAAGTCGATTATGTCGGCGCCTCTGCGGTCGAACTGATCGGCAACGGCGAAAGTGCCGGCACCTATCGCGAGATCGAGATGAAAGGCGGCAAGATGGAAACGATCGGCTATCGCTGATCGTTTGAATCCCGCTTGAACGTCCGGTCCGGGTCAACACCCGGGCCGGGTTTCTCAGACGTCAACACTTGCCGATGTGGAGTTTACGCCTCACGCAGCCGCACCCGCGACGGGGTGACCCACGGTTCAATTTGTTGCACTGTGAATGCGAAGCTCTATAGACGGGCACAACAGGACAGGGTCCGCAATGGCGCCTCACCCGACCGGGCGGCGTCTGACGACGGAACTGACATAAAACCGCCCGCGCCGCAACGCGGTGACAGGGCGGAACGACAGGGGGACGATGGATGATCGTGGTCGAAGATCTCCACAAGCATTTCGGTGGCTTTCATGCTGTCGACGGTGCCAGCCTTTCCTTTGCGGAGGGCGCGATTACCGGGCTGATCGGACCGAACGGCGCGGGCAAGACCACGCTGTTCAACGTGATCGCCGGGGTGCACAAGCCGACATCGGGGCGTGTGACCATGGCCGGAGAAGATATCACCGGACTGCCGCCGCATGATCTGTTCCACAAGGGCGTTCTGCGGACGTTCCAGGTTGCCCATGAATTCCATTCGATGAGCTGTCGCGAGAACCTGATGATGGTGCCGGGCGGGCAATCGGGCGAGCGGCTGTGGAACACATGGTTCGGGCGCAAGCGTATCGCCGAAGAGGAGCGCGCGCTCAGGGCGAAAGCGGACGAGGTGCTGGATTTCCTGACCATCGGGCATCTTGCCGACCAGAAGGCGGGGCAGATTTCGGGCGGACAGAAAAAGCTGCTGGAACTGGGCCGCACGATGATGGTCGATGCACGGATCGTGTTTCTGGACGAAGTCGGCGCGGGTGTGAACCGCACTCTGCTGAACGTGATCGGCGATGCGATCATCCGTCTGAACAAGGAACGCGGCTATACTTTCGTCGTCATCGAGCACGACATGGATTTCATTGCCCGCCTTTGCGATCCGGTGATCTGCATGGCCGAGGGGCGCGTTCTGGCCGCCGGCACGCTGGATCAGATCAAGGCGAATGAGCAGGTGATCGAGGCCTATCTCGGCACCGGGCTGAAGAACCGTGAAAAGGTCGGCGCATGAGCGGCGCGATTTGCCAAGACGGTTTGGCCACACTGCGTTTCTTTGTCGGGGGCGTTGCTCGTGCCGGGGCGACCCTCGCGGTAAATCTGGAGCCAGAGCAAGCATGAGCAGCGATCCTTACGGCGACCGGGGCAACAAGGACGTCTCTGTTGCCAACCCCAAAGGCACCGGAACCGCGCACCCCGTAAAACGCGGCGGCAGCGCCCATCCGGCACCCGGCGGTCCATTTCTGATCGCCGAGGGCATGACCGGCGGCTATGGCACCGGGCCGGATATCCTGCACGACTGCACCATCGCCGTGGAAAAGGGCGAGATCGCGGTGATCGTCGGGCCGAACGGCGCCGGTAAATCCACAGCGATGAAAGCGGTGTTCGGCATGCTCGACCTGCGGGCGGGGCATGTGCGTCTGGATGGTCAGGACATCACCGCACTGTCGCCCCAGGACCGGGTGGCGCGGGGCATGGGGTTCGTGCCGCAGACCAGCAATATCTTCACCTCGATGACAGTTGAGGAGAATCTGGAAATGGGTGCGTTTATCCGCACTGACGATTTTTCCGACACGATGGAGCAGATATTCGACCTGTTCCCGATCCTGCGCGAAAAACGCCGCCAGCCCGCCGGAGAGCTTTCGGGTGGCCAGCGCCAACAGGTGGCCGTGGGCCGCGCGCTGATGACCAAGCCGAAACTGCTGATGCTGGATGAACCGACCGCCGGTGTCAGCCCGATCGTCATGGACGAGTTGTTTGACCGTATCATCGAAGTGGCGCGCACCGGCATCCCGATCCTGATGGTTGAACAGAACGCCCGTCAGGCGCTGGAGATCGCCGACAAGGGCTATGTCATGGTGCAGGGGGCCAACGCATATACCGGCACCGGCAAAGAGCTTTTGGTCAACGAGGATGTCCGCAAGAGTTTCCTTGGGGGATGATGATGCGCAACCGTTTTCAATTTACCTGTTACCGCACTGGGGCGACTGACTGATGGATCTTCTCAACGCCTTCGTCTCGCTTGCAAACTATGTGCTGATCCCCGGCATCGCCTATGGCAGTCAGCTGGCGCTTGGTGCGCTGGGGGTTACGCTGGTTTATGGCATCCTGCGGTTCTCGAATTTCGCCCATGGCGACACGATGGCCTTTGGCGCGATGATCACCGTTCTCATGACATGGTGGTTGCAATCTCTGGGGGTCAGTCTTGGGCCGTTGCCCACCGCGCTGCTGGCGCTGCCTTTCGGGATTGCCGGGTGTATCCTTTTGCTTCTGGCCACGGACCGGGCGGTTTATCACTTCTACCGCGAGAAGAAGGCAAAGCCGGTGATCCTGGCAATCGTGTCGCTTGGCGTGATGTTCATCATGAACGGCATCGTCCGGTTCATCATCGGCCCCGACGATCAACGGTTTCTGGACGGCGAGAGGTTCCTGATTTCCGCGGGGGATTTCAAAAAGATGACCGGGCTGGAAGAGGGGCTTGCGATCAAGACCACGCAGGTCATCACGGTAATCACTGCGATCATCGTGGTCTCTCTGCTGTTCTGGTTCCTGAACCGCACGCGGTCCGGAAAATCCATGCGCGCCTATTCCGACAACGAAGATCTGGCGCTGCTGTCGGGGATCAACCCCGAACGGGTGGTGATGCTGACCTGGGTCATCGTCGGGGCGCTGGCGACCGTGGCGGGGGTACTTTACGGGCTCGACAAATCCTTCAAGCCGTTCACCTATTTTCAGCTTTTACTGCCGATCTTTGCCAGTGCGATTGTCGGAGGCCTAGGCAGTCCGGTGGGCGCAATCGCGGGGGGCTTTGTGATCGCCTTTTCCGAGGTGACGATCACCTATGCCTGGAAAAAGGTACTGGGATACATGATGCCCGACAGTCTGGCACCTGACGGGTTGGTGCAGCTTTTAAGCACTGATTACAAATTTGCGGTCAGTTTCGCGATCCTGCTGATCGTGCTGCTGTTCAAGCCAACGGGATTGTTCAAGGGGCAGTCGGTATGAACGATATCGTCAGAAATGTCGGCCTGTTCGCCATCGTCGGCGTGTTGATCCTGCTGACCGGTTTCCTGCAAAGCTGGAACGCGGCGCTGCTGATCCTCAACATGGGGCTGATTTCCGCTGTCATGGCGCTGGGGGTAAACCTGCAATGGGGGTTTGCCGGGTTGTTCAATATCGGCGTGATGGGCTTTGTGGCCCTTGGCGGGCTGGCGACAGTTCTGGTGTCGATGCCGCCCACGACCGAGGCTTGGGCCGTCGGCGGTCTGCGGGTGATGCTTGGTCTTGTGCTGGGGGCTGCAACCATCATCGCCGGGGTTCTGACCTATCGGACGATGAAGCCGGGCCGGGCGCGGGCAATCGCGATGATTGTCGTGCTGGTCGCCGGATTTTTCATCTTTCGCGCCGTTCTGGACCCGGGTGTCGAACTGATCGAGGCGGTTAACCCGGCGGCAACCGGATATCTTGGCGGGTTGGGCCTGCCGGTGATCGTCGCCTGGCCCGTGGGCGGTGTTCTGGCGGCAGGCGTGGCTTGGCTGATCGGCAAGACGGCGCTTGGGCTGCGCTCGGACTATCTTGCCATTGCGACGCTGGGGATCGCCGAAATCATCATTGCCGTGCTCAAGAACGAGGATTGGATGTCGCGGGGCGTGAAGAACGTGATCGGCATTCCGCGCCCGGTCCCGTTCGAGATCGATCTGCAGAACGATCCGGGCTTTGTCGAACGGGCCGCGGGGATCGGATTTGACCCGGTGATGGCCTCGACGCTTTATGTCAAACTGCTCTATGCTGGGCTGTTTCTTGTGGTGCTGGTGGTATTGCTGTGGTTGGCGCAGATGGCGCTGGCCAGCCCGTGGGGGCGGATGCTGCGCGCGATCCGCGACAATGAGGTTTCGGCCGAAGCCATGGGCAAGGATGTCAAAAAGCGGCATTTGCAGGTGTTTATTCTTGGCAGCGCCATTTGTGGCATCGCAGGCGCGATGATGACCACGCTGGACGGGCAGTTGACGCCAAGCAGTTACCAGCCGCTGCGTTTCACATTTCTGGTCTGGGTGATGGTGATTGTCGGCGGGTCGGGCAACAATTTCGGTGCTGTGCTGGGCGGATTCCTGATCTGGTTCCTTTGGGTCCAGGTCGAGCCGATGGGACGGCTGTTGATGGATTTGATCACCGCAGGAATGGCAGATGGCTATTGGCTCAAGGAGCATCTGATTGAATCGGCGGCGCATATGCGGTTGCTGACCATGGGGATTGTCCTGCTGCTGGTGCTGCGGTTCAGCCCAAGGGGATTGATCCCCGAGAAATAAGGGCGCTGGAGCCGGGCTGCGGCAAAATTGTCTTATGCGGTTGCCCGAGCAGGGCCTGCGCCGGGAGGGTGCAGCGGCTTCCGGGTTTGGCGCTGTTGTGTTAGATATCAGATCCGGTTCGAGAAAAAACCGCAACTTCAAAGCACTGGGCTTGCTTTATCCCTGATCGTTCCGCGCTGATGAAATCTGAATGACATCGGCGGGGATCATGAGGGGCTAAGATCGGGGGTGGCTTGCAAATGATCTATTACGCGCATGACGATGGGTTGAAACACGAAAATCCACCGGGCCATCCCGAACAGGTTGCACGGCTTGAAGCAGTTCGTGCCGCGATGGCGGGGATGGATCTGGATCGGCGTGCAGCGCCTCTATGCGATGATCAGGAAATTCTGCGATGTCACCCGCAGACCTATCTGGACCGGGTGATCGCCACCTCGCCGAGGGAAGGCTGGCGCTCGCTGGATCCCGATACATCAATGTCGCCGGGCACCTTGACGGCGGCACGTCGCGCGGTCGGCGGCTGCGTCGCGGCGGTGGATGCGGTTCTGGGCGGCGAATCACGGACCGCCTTTGTCGGCTGTCGCCCACCGGGGCACCATGCCGAAACGGCAACGGCCATGGGGTTCTGCCTGTTCGGCAACATCGCCATCGCCGCGAAACGGGCGCTGGATCATCACGGGCTGTCCCGCGTCGCCATCGTTGATTTCGATGTGCATCACGGCAACGGCACACAGGATCTTTTGTGGGACGAGGCGCGCGCGCTTTTCGTGTCGTCGCACCAGATGCCGCTGTTTCCCGGTTCGGGGCACTCGCGTGAGGTCGGGGCCCATGAAAACGTGCTGAATCTGCCGCTGGACGAGGGCACCGGATCGGCCGAGATGCGGCGCGTGTACGAGGATTCCGCCTTTCCCGCGCTGCGTGAATTTGCGCCGGAACTTATTCTTGTTTCCGCTGGATTTGACGCCCACCGGGCCGATCCGCTGGCGGGGCTGAACTGGTCCACCGAAGATTTCGGCTGGATCACCGGACGGCTGTGCGATCTGGCCGATGACCTGTGTGACGGGCGCATCGTCTCGACACTTGAGGGCGGATATGATCTGGCGGCGCTGGGCGCGTCCGTGGCGGCCCATGTGAAGGTTCTGAAGGAGCGGAGCGGATGAGCGATCAGACAGTCGGAGAGATGAGTTTCGAACAGGCGATGGCCGAACTTGAAAAAGTGGTCGGCCAATTGGAATCGGGCAATGTGCCGCTGGACGAGTCGATCACGCTGTATGAACGCGGCGCGGCCCTCAAGGCGCGCTGCGAGGCAAAGCTGAAGGAAGCCGAGGAAAAGGTGGCCGCGATCACTCTGGACCGCGACGGCCAGCCGACGGGAACCACCCCGTTCGACGATGCCTGAGGCGGACGTTTTCCTTGAGTATCTTCAGCAATAAAATGTGCGTGTTGGCATGAACCGGTTTCATCGGCGTCTGACCGAAAGTGCGGCTGCGGTGCAGGGCCGCCTTGACCTTGCGCTGTCCCGGCTGGCCGATGTGCCGGTGGTTGATGCCATGCGCTGGGCCTGTCACGGCGGCAAGGGGCTGCGCGGCTTTCTGGTGACCGAAGGCGCGGCGCTGTACGGTGTACCGATGGACCGCGCGGTGACGGCGGCGGCGGCGATCGAGGCCTTGCACGCCTACTCGCTGGTCCATGACGATCTGCCCTGTATGGACGACGACGCTCTGCGGCGTGGCCGGCCCACGGTGCATGTGAAATGGGATCAGGCGGTGGCGGTTCTGGCTGGCGATGCGCTCCAGTCGCTGGCCTTTGATCTTTTGGCTGATCCGGCGTGTCATCGCGATGCTGCGGTGCGGGTCTCTCTGATCGGATCGCTGGCGCGAGCGGCGGGGGCACAGGGGATGGTGCTGGGTCAAGCGCTGGACATCGCGGCAGAAAGTGCCGCAACGCCGCTGACCCTGACACAGATCGAAGCCTTGCAGGCGGGCAAGACCGGGGCGCTGATCCGCTGGTCGGGCGAGGCCGGTGCGCTGCTCGCCGGGGCCGATCCTGCGCCTATGGCGCGCTATGCGACGGCGCTGGGGCTGGCGTTTCAGATTGCCGACGACCTGCTGGATGCAACCGGCGATGCTGCTGCAATGGGCAAGGCGGCAGGCAAGGACGCGGGCGCGGGCAAGGCGACATTCGTGTCCCTGCTGGGTGTCGAGGGCGCAAGGGCGCGTGCAAGGGCGCTCGTCGACGAGGCCTGCGAGGCGCTGGCGTCTTTTGGAGAGCGGGCCGAGGCACTGCGCGGCTGTGCCGCCTTTGTCGTGGAACGAGATCGCTGACGGCGGGAATTTGAGTATTTATACAAAGAAGAAACCCAAGGCGATGCGAAGTTCGGAACCGGTGCGAAGGACCGGACTTTCGCGCTGTTCGCGCCGGGCGCGGCTGCTATGGTGCGGCACGAGGAGAATTCGATGACGGCCAAACCGCAAACCCCCCTTCTGGACCGGATCGCCGGACCTGCCGATATGCGTCACCTGTCCGATCCAGACCTGAAACGGCTGGCGGGCGAGTTGCGGGCCGAGGTGATCCATGCGGTCAGCCAGACCGGCGGGCATCTGGGCGCGGGATTGGGTGTCGTCGAATTGACCGTGGCCCTGCATGCGGTGTTCGATACGCCGAGGGACCGGTTGATCTGGGACGTGTCGCATCAGTCTTATCCCCACAAGGTGCTGACCGGGCGGCGCGACCGGATGCTGACGATCCGCCAGAAGGACGGGTTGTCGGGTTTTACCAAACGCAGCGAATCGCCCTATGATCCGTTTGGCGCGGCCCATTCCAGCACGTCGATTTCCGCCGCGCTGGGGTTTGCTGTGGCGCGTGATCTGGGCGGCGCACCCGATCCCGCATTGGGCGATGCGATTGCGGTGATCGGCGACGGGGCGATGTCGGCGGGCATGGCTTTCGAAGCGCTGAACAACGCCGGGCATATGGGAAAGCGGCTGATCGTGATCCTGAACGACAACGAGATGAGCATCGCGCCGCCTGTGGGTGCCATGTCCGCCTATCTGTCGCGTCTATATGCCGGGGCACCATTTCAAGAGTTCAAAGCGCTGGCCAAGGGAGCGGTGTCATTCCTGCCGCCGCCATTTCAAGAGGGTGCGCGGCGGGCCAAGGAGCTGCTGAAGGGCCTGGCCGTGGGCGGCACCCTGTTTGGCGAGCTGGGGTTTTCATATGTCGGGCCGATCGACGGGCATGATCTGGACCAGTTGCTGCCGGTGCTGCGCACGGTGCACGACCGGGCGACCGGGCCGGTCCTGATCCATGTCATCACCAAAAAGGGCAAGGGCTATGCTCCTGCTGAAGGTGCCCCTGACAAGGGGCACGGTGTCGGCAAGTTTGATGTGGCGACCGGAGAGCAGGCCAAGGCGAAAAGCAACGCGCCGTCCTATACCTCGGTCTTTGCGCGGGCGCTGATCGAACACGCCGCCAATGACGACAAGGTGGTTGCGGTGACGGCGGCGATGCCGGACGGCACCGGGCTGAACCTGTTTGCCGAGCGTTATCCCAGCCGGTGTTTCGACGTCGGGATCGCCGAACAGCATGGCGTGACCTTCTGCGCCGGGCTGGCTGCGGGCGGGATGAAACCGTTCTGCGCGATCTATTCGACGTTCCTGCAGCGCGGCTACGATCAGGTGGTGCATGATGTGGCGATCCAGCGGTTGCCGGTCCGTTTTGCCATCGACCGTGCCGGGTTGGTGGGGGCCGACGGGGCCACTCATGCGGGCGCCTTTGACATCGCCTTTCTTGCGAACCTGCCCGGTTTCGTCGTCATGGCCGCCGCAGACGAGGCCGAGTTGGTGCATATGGTTGCCACTGCTGTGGCCTATGACGACGGGCCCATCGCGTTCCGCTTTCCCCGGGGCGAGGGCACTGGGGTGACGATGCCCGAACGGGGCGTTCCTCTGGAGATCGGCAAAGGGCGGATGATCCGGCAGGGGTCGGGCGTTGCCATCCTGTCGTTCGGCACCCGGTTGTCCGAGGTCGAGACGGCCTGCGAATCGCTGGCGGCGCAGGGCATCACGCCCACCATCGCCGACGCAAGGTTTGCCAAGCCGCTGGACCGTGAGCTGATTCTGGCACTGGCGCGCGATCATGAGGCGCTGATTACCATCGAGGAAGGTGCAATCGGCGGTTTTGGATCGCACGTTGCGCAACTGTTGGCCGAAGAGGGCGTCTTCGACGGTGGCTTAAAATTCCGCTCCATGGTCTTGCCCGACACGTTTATCGATCAGGCATCTCCGGCTGACATGTATGCAATGGCCGGGCTGAACGCCGCAGATATCGAGCGCAAGGTGTTGGACGTGGCTGGGGCAGGGACACCGGAATAAGTGGGATACCGGACCGAGGATTTATTGCTCCGGTAATTTGGGCTCTTGCGAATGGCGCTGAAGGTGCCATCTTTGGGCTGTATCGCCCGGGCGATTGAAAATCAGGCCGGGCTCTGATCCTTGGAATTGTCCGCCAGCAGCGCAGCCAGCCCGGCGCGATAGTCGGGATAGAGCAATTGCACCCCCAGCGCGGTCTTGATGCGGGTATTATCCACCCGTTTGCTTTCGGCGTAGAAACTGCGCGCCATTTTCGACATTTCGGCGGTTTCGAAAGGCTCGGCAGGGGGCACCGGCAGGCCCAACAGCCGTGCGGCGTGGGCGATCACGTCTTCAGGCGGGGCGGGATCGTCGTCACACAGGTTATAGACGGCACTGGGATCGGGTCGGTCGATCGAGGCTGCCAAAACCCGGGCAATATCATCCACATGGATTCGGGAAAACACCTGCCCGGGTTTGATGATCCGCCGTGCCGTGCCGTTTCTTACCTTGGCGAAGGGGCCGCGCCCGGGACCATAGATGCCAGCCAACCGGAAGATCATCAGCGGCAGGTCATTTGCGTCGGCCAATGCCCGCCATGCGGTTTCCGCCTGAACCCGTAACTGTCCCCGTTGGGTCGACGGTGTGAGCGGTGACGTTTCGTCCACCCAGCCACCGCCCTGATCGCCATAAACGCCGGTGGTGGACAGATACCCGATCCAGCGCAGATTTTTCGCCTCCGCGATATCATCGGCAAGCGCGGCGAGCACCGGATCTCCGTCTTGACCGGGCGCGACCGACAGCAACAGGTGGGTTGCGGTGGACAGGGCGGGGCGCGGGTCTTCGCCGGGCCAGACCAGCGGGGCGATGCCGGTGTCCCGCAGGATCGCCACCTTGTCGGCGCTGCGGGTCGTGCCGGTGATCCGCCAGCCCTGTGGCAACAGCAGTCGGGCCAACGCTTGGGCGCAATAGCCCTGTCCGAAACTGAGGAGATGCGGTGTCATGACGGGTAGCTAAGCTGCGAAGACGGCGGCATGCAACCCCGGAGGCCCCACCTGAAAGACGCTTTCCCGAGGATCGATTTGGCGGGCGGGGTGTACGGCTCGTCCGGGATGTCAGCGGCGCAGATGCGGGCCTAGTCGAGGGGCTGCAGATGCGGGTGTAGCAGGAGATGGCGCAGTTGTTGATCGCCGGCGCTCGAAAATCGTTCCGTCACCCACAAGACGTGATTCTAAAAGCTCGGTGGGATGATTGCGCGGGCCCGCCGGATCGAAAGCTTCGCCTGCGGAAATCTGAAGCTCCTAAAGTTGCGCGGATTTCTATTTGGCCTTCCGTGATTGCGTCAAATGCGCGCAGCACCGGGTGAAATCGGCGATTAATGCGGCGAGAACATCAATTTATGCCGCAAACAATGATGGTGCGAGAATGGTACGAGGGTCGTCCGTACATACAAATTCTAACGGTATGTGTTGCAACCTCAATTTTCTCCTTTAAGTTGAAATATGTCTTTTCTTAAAGAGAATCATCATGATCGTCGGATATATCATCGTCGGAAGCTTTTTGGGTATGTTCGCATTCGCGGCCGCTTGGTTGCTTGGCGCTTCGATGTGGATTGGATTGGCAAGCTATGCCGCGGTCGGGTCCCTGACCGTATTTGGTCTGGCCGGAATCCGGCTGGTCCTTGGGATGCAGGAGAAGGAAGAGATTCTCGATCGTCCCGAACAGACCGCCGTGCCTGCGCAGGCCAAACCAACGGCCCAGACTGCGCAATCATCGATGCGGATACTCGCGGTCGACGACGATCCCTTCATCCTTGAATTGCTGCCGATGATCACGGCGAAAAATGGCTTTACCCAGGTGACCTCTGCCGCGTCTGGAGCCAGCGCGCTGAGCATTCTCACTGACGATCCGGCCTTTGATTGTCTGCTGGTGGATATCAGCATGCCCGGGATGGACGGGATCGAGCTTTGCCGCCACATCCGCGCTCTTGAAGCTTATCGCACGACGCCGATCATCATGCTGACAGGCATGCGCGATCTGAAAAATATGGGCGATGCATTTCGCGCTGGCGCTACGGATTACGCGACCAAACCTTTCGACATCAAGGAACTGGGGACGCGGCTCAGGCTGGCGCAGGACGAGGTTACTCAGGCCCGGCTCAACACATCCATCCTCAAGCCGGGACATATGCGGCATGAGAAGGTCTTTAGTCTGCCCGAGAATCTGCATCTTGATGGCGACGACAACCTTGTCGACCGCGCGATGTTGGTGAATTATCTCACCAGAATCGACGCGCGAGAGACAGCCTCGATCGAAGTTTTCGCGCTCAGAACCGAGCCGATGGATAAGATCTACGCACACGCATCCCCGCAGGAGTTTGCCGAGTTTCTTTCCGATGTGGCCGGGGCAGCAGGCACACAGTTTACCGATGAACACACATTGATGGCCTATGCCGAAAACGGCGATCTTCTGATCGTGACCCAGTCGGGGAACCGGTCTGACCAGATCGCCAAGGACCGGACCGCCACCGAGCGTAAAATCGAACAGGCCGTCAGTCTATGGCTGCCAGTGTTCGAGGCGAGGGGATTGCCGCAGATCACCGTGGCTATCGGTGGGCCGGTACGCCCGAATGCCGAACGTGCACAGCGCGCCGTAGTCGCCTTTGGCAATGCAATCGTATTGGCCGAACACCGCGGCTCGGGCAAAGATGGTTGGGGTCCGTCCCTGCGAATCTCAGTGTGAGCCTGCGACTCACGCGCGAATTGTATTTCGGAGTATTCGTTTCGCGGCAGCGTGCCCAGGGCGCGAGGCCGGTCTATCATTGATCCGCGCCGATACTTCTTTTCGTGCGCCCCGGATCTCTTGCAACAAGAGCAAAACAAGCCGATCATCTCGGTCAATCGCCTTTCGGCGGTGCGACGCGATGGGTGCACCGTTGGCTCATTTTGCGGCGCCACGCTGTCTTAGACTTGATGGCTTAGGTTTCTACGGAGTATATACTTTACTAGTAACGCCCAACCTATTGTGGGCCCGACCCGGCAATTCATTTTGAACACATCCCAGAACTGCAGATACCCGCTGCGAGAGCCGGGCGGGGTCAGCGACATATGAAACCAATTGACAGCCTCCTTGACGGCTATGAATTCGATGGGCTGGCCACGGCTGGGTATCACCTTGCCCTGCGCGTTGGCTTTGCCTTTCCCGAATTCGAGCGAAATTCGCTTCCGCAAGAGTGGATCGAAATCTACACCCGAGACGGGTTCATGATTTTCGATCCGGTGATCCGTTGGGTTTACGACACCTCCGGTCAAACCCGTTGGAGCGCTATCTTGCACGAAGACGATCGCGACGTTCTGAAAACAGCCGCGTTGTTCGGGCTTCGTTATGGTGCCGCGATCAGCGTGATGCAGGACGACATGCCGGGGTTGCGCTCTTTCGGCTCCTTCGCCCGATCTGATCGCGAATTCGAGGATCACGAGCTGGACATTTTGCACGCTGCGGTCGTTGAGCTGCATCAGGGTGTCGAGCCTGCGCGCGTCCTGACCAAGGCAGAAATCGGCACGCTCGGGATGCTGGCTTCTGGTCTCCAGTTGAAAGAAATCGCCCATCAATTGAGTATCAGCGAAAGCGCGGTAAAATTGCGCCTTTCGAACGCCAGGTCCAAGCTGGGCGCGCGCACCAATACCCAAGCGGTTGGTGAAGCCAAAGAATATGGCTGGATTTGAGCGCCATTTCGACACACTAATGCCACGTACTCGCCCATAGCGGGAAGTCGGCTGCGTAAAGTTTGCGCGGCTCTAAAAACTCAGGCAACGTGAGCATAACAAATGAAAAATCAAATCGTCGGAAAGATTTTCGATCTGTCAAATATGCATTTGCACGGATCAGCGTTCTATGAATTCCTTACTTTACGTAAGCGATTCTTCGTCGATACGCTGGCCTGGGACATCCCGCACAATGACGAAGTCGAGATGGACCAGTACGACAATCCCACTGCGGCCTATTCCGTTGTGATCATGAACGGGCGGCTTGTGGCGGGCGCGCGGGTGATGCGGTTTTCCGACAAATGGGGCACCCATGGGTGCATGCTTCAGGATGCGGCCGAGGGGCGCATCGACGGAATCCCGGCGGATCTTCTGCCAAACCCACAATCCTTCGCCAAAGCCTCGGAATGTACGCGCCTAGTCCTGTCGGACCAGATTGCCTCGCCCGAGGACCGTCAGGAATGTCTTGCCCTTGTGGTGCAGGGGCTTGTTGAACTGGCGATTCGTCAGGGGTCGGATGATCTGGTGACGTTGACGGTCCCGGGGTTCCGCCGGTCATTGCGCAAACTTGGCTATGAGGTCGAGCAGGTGGGCGAGAAATACCGCAACAAGCATGACGGACGGTCCTATGCGATCCTGGCGATGCCCGCGATCCATGCCACCAGCGCAGGGGCACAGGACGCAACGGTACAGATGCGGCGGCAAGCAAATGTTTGACACAAGGCCGCTGGAAAGCTATCGATCTCATGCCTCAGAAAAAACGCTATCGACGACTACCTTGCTGTGGGCAAGAGGATTTGAGGGCGATGCAGCAGTTCATCGACAAAACAGACGAACGCTACCTGGCACTGGATTTTTGGCTGCTGTTGACTCCGGCTGCCAATCTCAATCGACCTATTAAACCCTTGCCAGCCCGAGGCAAGGCTTGACAGCATCGACGTGGGTCCGCCTAGGTGGTAATTGTTTTTGTTCTGGCGTTTGCTAATCTGACAACCATGGGGCCAAGTCGCAGTATGAATCTCACGGATCAGTTCAGATTATTGCTGACGCGGCTGAAGCAGCAAAGTCCCGATGGCTTTGCAGCCGCTTTTCAGGTTGTATTCGCGACCCCCAAATACCTGTTTCAAACCTATGATGATGCTTGGATGACATACTATTCCAAAATGGGGATAGTGATGAAGGACCCGGCTGTGAAATGGGGCTTTTCCAACGATGGGATCGCATCTTGGGATGAGCTTCAGAAATTCGACCAGCATGGCGTTTTCGACAAGGCGACCGAGTTTGGCCTGAACTTTTGGACGGTCATGGCGACTTCCGAACATGGCTCAAAAAGCATCGGCGCGTTCTCGCGGTCGGACCGGGATTTTACCAGCGCCGAACGCGAACAGATCTTCATCGATTTTCAAAGCCTGCATCTTCTGACCCTCCAGGGGCCGGAAACCGAGCCTGAGTTCGGCGAGATGCTGGTTGATCTGACGATCCAACACACCCATCCCAGCGCCTAAGGCAGCGGTGCGTCGAATGGTGCCCGGTGCGTTCTGATGTGCGTCCCTAGACTATTGCGCAACCGGCAAGCGAAGTAGGGAAATCCCGTCGCCTTTTGGTTGATCATGGAACATGACGGTGACATTGGCATTGGGTTTATACACATTGATGTAAAAATGGCGCTGAGGCGGGCTTGCGAGCCTTCGATTGTTGGTCATTGGCGCAGCCACTTATCGACGAGAAAGCATGGGTCCATGAAAATACTTGCCATCGACGACGATTCGTCCGCTCTTGAAATCCTGAGCATGCTTGTCGCCCACGCGGGGTATTCGGATATTGAAACTGCGGCGAGTGCAGGGATCGCGTTGGAGCGGATTACCTCGGCCAGCAGGCCGTTTGAGTGTATTTTGCTTGATATTCAGATGCCAGTCATGGATGGAATCGAGTTCTGTGATCTTCTGCGGCGTTTGCCCGGTTATGGTGATTGCCCGATCATCATGGTTACGGCGATGACCGACAAGCGGTACATGGATCAGGCCTATGCCGCCGGGGCAAGTGCATACGTCACCAAGCCGTTCGACGCGAATGGTCTTGCGGTGTGTCTGGCCGATGCCGCACGCAGGCTTGGGGACGCACGCATGCACGGGTAGGCTTGGCCTGCGTAGCGCCGACAGGGGCGGTGATGGTCTCGGGCGGTAAAGCTCGACGACTTGCGATGGTTTGAACGGAGTTTTCATGAGTTCAGAGGTTAAATTGAACGATTCACCAATTATTAATGCGTTCAAGCGTATTCAGGTCGCGCTGATGATCGTCGGGCCGACGGGGCGGATCCTGCATTGCAATCCGGCCGCCGACAGCCTGTTCGGCTATGACAGCGGCAAATTGGTGGGCCGTCCGGTCTTTGACGTGCTTGCGGTCACCTCGGTGGCCGAGCTTGGCGCCTATATCGAACCGCCGGCGATTGACGCGATCATCAAGGGCATCGCCGGACGGACCGCGAACGGCCAGAGGATCCTGCTTGGCGCGCAGATGACCGTGTGGACGGAGGCCGAAAACGGGCTTCAACATGCGCTGGTCCTGCGTGACATCGCCGATGAGGTAAGTGCCGAACGGCGGTCCCGCAGCGAGCTGGAGCGCGCCAACAATGCAATCGTCGGCGCAAAGATCGGCGTGTTCGACTATGTGCGCAAAACCGAGTCCGTGAACGTTTCCGATCTCTGGCGTGAGCTGCTGGGGGTCGATTCGGTTGACTCCGACGATTTGAAGCGCGAGTGGCTGTCAAAGGTGCATCCCGACGATCTTGACGCGGCACTGGAGTCGGTTCGACTCTGTCTCGAGGATCAATGCGAGCGGCACAGTTGTGAATACCGGTTGAGATCAAAGGACGATTCCCGCTGGCTCTGGATTCGAAGCGATATGTCGATTGCCGAACGCGACAGGCAGGGGAACGTCAGTCGTCTGAGCGGCGCGATGACCGATATCACCGACCGCAAGGCGACCGAAACCGCGCTGCGCCGAAGCGAAGAACAGTTCAGATCCGCCTTTCAGTCGACAACGATCGGAATGGCGATCGTCGGTTTCGATGGCAAATTTCTCCGGGTCAATCCCGCGCTCTGCGAGCTTTTCGGCTATTCCGAGCAGGATCTCGTGAACACCGACATTCAGGCGCTGACCCATAGCGAGGATCAGCAAGACACCGAAGCCCGGCTCGATCTGATCAAGGCCGGCGAGGCTTCTTCCTATCAGTTCGAAAAGCGGTATATCCGTGCCAATGGCGCCGTGATGTGGGGGTCGCTGAGCGTCGGCATCGTAAGGGATGACGAAGGCCGGCCCGACCATATGGTGTCACAGATCGTCGACATGACCGAACAGCGGCGTCTGAACGAGTTGAAAAGCCAATTCGTGTCCACCGTCAGCCACGAGTTGCGCACCCCGCTGACGTCGATCCTCGGATCGCTGATGCTGTTGTCCTCGATGGATGACGAGCCGTTTTCCGATCAGGCGCAGCGCCTGTTGTTCATCGCCCAGCAAAACGGCGACCGGCTGCACGCCTTGATCAACGATGTTCTCGATTTCGAGAAGTTTTCCGCACAACAGATGCGCTTCGACCTCTCAACGCATCGGATCGTCACACTGGTCGAAGAGGCGATTCTGGCCAATCTGGCCTCGGGCGACAAGTTCGGCGTCCGGTTCGATATGGTCTGTCCGGATCGCACGCTGACCGGGGTGGTCGATCCGCAGCGCTTTCAGCAGGTCATGACCAACCTGCTTTCCAACGCGGCCAAGTTCGCCCACACCGGCAGCACGGTCAGGGTGGCGGTGGAAGAGCAGGAAGACGCCGTCCGGATCGCGGTCACCAGCGACGGCGAGAAAATCCCCGAGTCCTTCCGCGAGCATCTGTTCCAACCGTTTTCCCAGGCCGACTCGGCAACGACCCGCGCCCGGGGCGGAACCGGTCTGGGGCTGGCGATCACAAAACAGATCGTCGAGCAGACCGGCGGCGCGATCGATTTTGACAGCACCGAGGGCGAGGGCACAACCTTCTGGTTCACCGTCCCAAGCCCAAAACCCCAGTGACGCGCTCGCAGCCAGTCAACCGAGCCAGCGCCGATTGTTTTAGGCGGGCCCGCACGACCGAGGGATCAGTCTGCTAACCGGCAATCTTGCGAAAGCTCGTCGGTCGCGGCTCTTGCTGCTTTTTCGACCTTCGGTTTTCCGCCCGGGCAATGGCACGGTCGAACGTCTTGCGGATCCGATGGGTCTTGCTCGCACTGGGTCGGATCGGATTGCCGATGGAGATTTCAATATCAAGCGGGTCGCCGTTATCGTACTCGATATTCTTCTCGTCCAGCAGGTCCTGAATTTCCCTTTCCAACCCGATGGATGGCTCCAGCGTCGCCTTGTTCGAGACCAGCACAAATGCACCGTTTCCGGCATAGGCCATCATGTAACCGCTGGGTCCAAAGACATCATGCACGGTGTCGGCAAACTCGGTAAGCGCATAGGTGAATTCGTCACGCGACGCCCGCGCGAAGATCATGTCGATCCGATCAATCTTGATGGCAAGCACCTGAGAACAGACCAGCCCGGACCGCGACAGTTGCAGGATATAGTTGGCCAGCGCCGCGTATTCGATCAGCTCTTTAAAGCCGACGATCTGGATTTCATCGGATATGTCGAATGTCTTTTCCGGTTCATCCGCCACCGGGACGTCATTCTTTGGCGCAGCCAGTGCTGCAAGTTCGCGTCGCGCGCTGACGACTTCTTGCGCCATCCGCAGACGGGCACCCAGCTCGATGATGTCGATCGGTTTGGTCGCGTAATCCGTGGCACCGGCTTGGAATGCGCTGTCGATATAAGTTTTTTCGGTCATCGCCGTCAGCATGATGATCGGGGTTTTGCGATAGGTCGGCATTGCGCGAATTTGTTCGCACAGCTCGATTCCATCCATTCCCGGCATATTGATGTCGAGCAGCAGACATTCGAAATCCTCGTCGGCACTGTTCATCATTTCCAGAGCGACGTCACCCGACAATGCGGTTTCAACTTTGCTATATCCGATCCTCGCGCAGATCATCGTGAGAAGTTCGAGAATAAAGTAGTCGTCATCAACAGCGAGAATCTTCATGAGCACCTCAGGAAAGTTGGTTTCGGCACTTACGCTACCGGACGGGAGAAAAAACTCGTCTCCGAGCCGTTAGAAACCCTTCCGGCCATTTCGGATTTCGGGCACGTTGAACTGTACGAGGTCGCGCGATCAATATATCATGCCACCTTGATTTCTCAAACAGCTATACCCTGGGTTGAATTTCGGCAAGATCCCGAACCGGTTCGGAGTCATATTTTCCCGCGTTATTCGGCGCTTGAGATCGCGCCTGATGGTGCAGAAACCAGTCTCGACAAAATCCACTGCCCTTTTTGGACATCTTATAATTCAGTATCGCGCCGAGATGCCCTTCGCCCGGTTTATCCCTGTGTCGATAGGTTCGATCCTTGATGGTGCGGAAGGGTAAAACAGGGATGTTGGGCAGTGGATTGGAACGGCAATGGCGTATTAACCTGTCGGTTGGATCAGCCGATTCATGAGGGGCCGAATGAAAGCGACCCCGCTCAACTCAAGCGGTCGTTCTGATTTCATCCGTTGTCACTCAGGATCCGGCCAGCCAGATAGAGACTGCCACAGATAAGGATCCGTGCCTCGGCGTCGGTTGCCACGATGTCGCGGATCGCTTGTGCAACTGTCGATGCGGTGGTGGCCGAAATGCCGCATTGCTCTGCCGCTGCACGGGTCGTTTCGGCGGGCAGGGTGTTGGTTTCGCCCGGGATGTCGACGGCATAGAGTCGGGCGGTGTGGGGGGCGATCGGGCGCAGAAATCCCGCGACGTCCTTGGTGTTCAACATGCCGCAGATCACATGCAGCTTTGGGCCCGGCATGGTGGCCAGCGTTGCAGCAACAGCCGCACCCGCCGCCGGGTTGTGCCCGCCATCAAGCCAGATCGGCGCGCCGCCTGCCAGATCAACCAGCGGCCCGTGCGAGAGCCGTTGCATCCGCGCGGGCCATTGGGCGTCGGTCACCGCCGCCTCGCAGGCCGCCGCATCAACTCCAAGGTAACGCAGGGCAGCCAAAGCAGTACCGGCATTGTCGAACTGATGCGGCCCCGCAAGGATCGGCGGTGGCAGGTCCAGCAGGCCGGTTTCATCCTGAAACACCAACCGCCCGTGTTCGCGGCCCACATGCCAGTGCTGGCCATGGGCGATCAACGGCGCAGACAGGCGGGCGGCGATTTTTTCGATCACTTCCATCGCGCCATCGTCCTGCCGTGCCACGATGCAGGGCACGCCACGCTTGAGTATTCCGGCCTTTTCGCCGGCGATTTCGGCCAGAGTTTCGCCCAGATACTGCTGGTGATCGATGGACACCGGGGTGATCACGGTCAGGCGGGGTTGTTCCACCACGTTCGTTGCATCGAGCCGTCCGCCCAGCCCGACCTCAAGCAAGGTATAATCGGCAGGCGTGCGGGCAAAAGCCAGAAGAGCGGCACAGGTGGTGATCTCGAAATAGGTGATGTTGTCGTCACCGTTGACGCGGCGGCATTCGTCGAGCACCGCCGTCAGGTGATCTTCTTCGATCAATGTGCCCGCCAGCCGGATCCGTTCGTGGAATCGCGCCAGATGCGGCGAGGTATAGGCGTGCACGCGATGGCCCGCCTGTTCCAGCCCGGCACGGATCATCGCCTGTGTCGAACCCTTGCCGTTGGTACCTGCGATATGAATCACCGGCGGCAGATCCCGTTCGGGATGGCCCAGCCGGGCCAGCAGGCGCCACATCCGGTCCAGCGTCAGATCGATGATCTTGGGGTGCAGTGCCATCATCCGCGCCAGGATCGCGTCGGAACCCTGAGTTTCTGTCGTCATCGGATCATCCCCGCGCAGCGGATCAGGGTTTCGGTGCCGGATCGGCAATTTCGGGCTCGGGCTCAGGCAGCGCCTCGACAGGTTCGGGTGCTGGCAATTCCCCGGCGACAGCGGGCGGCAGGCCCAGCATCATCCGCGTGATCGAGATCAGCTCGTCACGCAGTTTCAGACGCGATGTCACCCGGTCCAGCATGCCGTGGTCCAGCAGATATTCGGCGCGCTGGAACCCCTCGGGCAGTTTTTCGCGGATCGTCTGTTCGATCACCCGGGGACCGGCGAAACAGATCAGCGCGTTGGGCTCGGCGATATGCACGTCGCCCAGCATGGCATAGGACGCGGTGACGCCACCCGTCGTGGGGTGGGTCAGCACGACGATATAGGGCAGGCCCGCCTCTTTCAGCATGTCGACCGCAACGGTTGTACGGGGCATCTGCATCAGCGACAGGATACCTTCCTGCATACGCGCGCCACCAGCGGCGGAAAACAGGATCAGCGGGCGACGGGTTTCCACTGCCTTTTCGGCGGCGGCAACGATAGCGTTGCCCACATACATGCCCATCGACCCGGCCATGAAGCTAAAATCCTGTCCAGCCGCGACAATCGGGGTGCGCCCGATTTCACCCATGGCGACCAGCATCGCCTCTTTCTCGCCGGTTTCCCTTTGAGCGGCCTTCATGCGGTCTGGATATTTCTTCTGATCGCGAAACTGGAGCGGATCGGCGGGCGGCGTGGGCACTGCGATTTCGCTGAATATTCCACCGTCGAACAGCGCTTCGAACCGGGCGCGGGGGGTGATCACCATGTGGTGATCGCAGTTCGAACAGACATTCAGATTGTCGCTCAGCTCGCGGTGAAACAGCATGGTTCCGCATTCGGGACACTTGGTCCACAGGTTCTCGGGCACCTCGCGCCGTGAAAACAGCGAGTTGATCTTGGGCCGGACATAGTTCGAGATCCAGTTCATCGTTGCCTCGTCTCTGCTGCGTTGGCGCTGACATAATCCCCGGGGGGCGGGAATGCAATCAAGGGCGCAGCGCGCGACGCACCAGCATCCAAGCCACCAACAGCATCCCCATATCGCCAAACATCAGCAGACGCAGCGGCCCCGCGTCATCCACCGCATAGGGCGTGACGAACAGCGCCATTCCGGTGATCGTGCCCTTGGTGGCCAGAATCAGGATGGCGATGACATTGTTGGCAAAATGAAACCCCCAGGCGGCGCCCAGACTGCCGGTTTTCGCCGTCAGATCGCCCGCCGCCAGCCCGAACAGCGTGGCCGACACCACAACCAGCCAGACATTCACGCCCGCCGTTCCGGGATCGTAATGCACAGCCCCAAAGGCCAGCGCGGGCAGCAAAAGCCAGACCAGAGGCGAAGCGAACCGCGCGCCCAACTGCTGCATCAGGTATCCCCGGAATATCATCTCTTCGGCCCCGGTCTGAATCGCCACGCCGATCAGCGCGAGCGGCAGAAGCAGCAGCCAACGGGACGGTGCAAGGTTCAGTTCCGGCTGATACATCGTCAACCACAACGCGATCCCGATGCCATAGACGGCAAGGACAATCCCCGCCGCTGCCGCGAAATCGCGCAGCACCCGCACCCGCGGCCCAAACAGCGACGCCGCGCTGCGCCCATGGATCAACCAGACGGCCAGAACCGGTCCAAGAGCCATTCCGATAAATGTCGACAGCAGGATGAGAACGGCGCGCGGCGTGACCGGTCTGCTCAACTCGGTGGCGAAGATCAGCGCGCGGTCCACATCGCCAATCAGCCAGGCCGCCCCAAGCAGGCCACCGATCCACAGGAACGCACAGGCGACGATCAGCACCACCCCCGGCACCAGCCGCCACAGCTGCGGCTTGCGGCGCGCGGACTGCACGTACCGCTCGAACGGGGTCTTTTTCATTGCACCTGCCTGTTTTCGGCAAGCTATCCGTCGCCTCTGTGAGTGGCAATCTGTCTTGTGAAAATCCGCCTGCTCGCCTATGCCAAAGGCATGTGATGTAAGTATGCCGCAGGCATGTGATGTAAGGAGAAACGACCGTGCTGAAAGGCAAGACCGACAAATCCCGACTGCCCTCGCGCCATGTGACCGAAGGACCGTCACGTGCGCCGCACCGTTCCTACTACTATGCCATGGGGCTGGATCAGGCGCAGATTGATCAGCCATTCGTCGGCGTTGCCACCTGCTGGAACGAGGCGGCACCTTGCAATATTTCGCTGAGCCGTCAGGCTCAGGCGGTCAAGTTGGGCGTCATGGCAGGCGGCGGCACGCCGCGCGAATTCACCACCATCACCGTGACCGACGGCATTGCCATGGGCCACGAGGGGATGCGTTCGTCGCTGGCATCGCGCGAAGCCATCGCCGACACCGTCGAGCTGACCATGCGCGGCCACTGCTATGACGCCATCGTCGGGCTGGCCGGGTGTGACAAATCCCTGCCGGGGATGATGATGGCGATGATCCGGCTGAACACACCGTCGGTCTTTGTCTATGGCGGGTCGATCCTGCCGGGCCGGGTGCCTTCAGGCGCCGACGTGCCCGAGGATTTCCTTAACCGCGACCTGACCGTGCAGGATATGTTCGAGGCGGTGGGCCGCCAGCAGAACGGCACCCTGTCCGAAGCTGCACTTGCCATTCTTGAGCGTGTAGCCTGCCCCAGCGCGGGCGCCTGCGGTGGCCAGTTCACCGCCAACACCATGGCCTGTGTGTCCGAGGCAATCGGGCTGGCCCTGCCCAATTCGTCCGGCGCACCCGCACCCTATGAATCCCGCGATCAGTATTCTGTCGCCTCGGGCGAGGCGGTGATGAGGCTGATCGAACAGAATATCCGCGCCCGCGACATCGTGACCCGCAAGTCGTTGGAAAATGCGGCCCGGGTTGTTGCCTGCACCGGCGGATCGACCAACGCCGGTCTGCACCTCCCCGCCATGGCCCATGAAGCGGGGATCGATTTCTTCCTGGATGACGTCTGCGAGATCTTCCGCGACACGCCCTATTTCGTCGATCTGAAACCGGGCGGCGCCTATGTTGCCAAGGATTTGTACGAGGCGGGCGGTGTGCCCGTGGTGATGAAGGAATTGCGCAAGGCGGGTTTGATCCACGAGGATTGCATGACCTGCACCGGCGAGGAAATGGGCGCGGTTCTGGATCGTATGGAGGGCGAGGCCGACGGCCGCGTCATTCACCCGGTTTCCAACCCGATCACGAAAACCGGCGGTGTCGTCGGGCTGAAAGGCAACCTTGCCCCCGAGGGCGCCATCGTCAAGGTGGCGGGCATGAGCCCCGAAGAACAGGTGTTCACCGGTCCGGCCCGCGTGTTCGAGTGCGAGGAAGACGCCTTTGAGGCCGTCAAGGCCCGCGCCTATAAAGAGGGCGAGGTTCTGGTGATCCGCAACGAAGGCCCGTCAGGTGGCCCTGGTATGCGCGAAATGCTGTCGACCACCGCCGCCCTGTCAGGACAGGGGATGGGCAAGAAGGTCGCGCTGATCACCGACGGGCGCTTCTCGGGCGCGACGCGGGGGTTCTGCATCGGCCATGTCGGCCCCGAGGCGGCTTATGGCGGGCCGATTGCCCTGCTGAAAGACGGTGACGTGATCACCATCGATGCGACAACGGGCGAACTCTCCGTCGCGCTGGACGATACCGAACTGGCGGCGCGCAAGGCGGCTTGGGGCGGGGCACGGCCCACCAACTATGCCAGCGGGGCGTTGTGGAAATATGCGCAACTGGTCGGGCCAACATGGCAGGGCGCGGTCACCCATCCGGGCGCTGCCGTCGAAACCCATATCTATATGGATCTCTGAGCCGTCGATGATCGGCCCGTGTTACCCTGATCGCAATCTTTGCGTGTCACCCTTGCGTCGACATCGCGCAAGGAACGACAGAGCGGGCAAGGCATGAAGGGCGGCTGGCGACGGGCACTTGGCATCTGGTTCGACCGGCGGGCGCTGATCCGCTGGTCGCGGCTTGCCGATCAGGCGGGCGGGCTTAACCTTGCGCAGCTGCGCCGCCTGCGCAACAGGGCGGGCGCGTTGCAACGGCGGCTGAACCGGGTGATCCACACGGCAGACGGGCGGTTGGCCCTGCCACATATCGGCAGCGACGCGATCCAGAAACCGCTTGGCACCGACTGGTCCTATCGCCCCGACCTTTGGCGCGGTCCGCTTCCGGCCATCGGTGAGGTCGCTGTCGAAAGTCGCACCCGGATCGGTGAGCAGGCGACGATATTCCACGACTGCCGGATTTCAGAACTGACCTTTCGCCAGTTGCGCAATACTCACGAAGACGATCTGGCACCCTTCGGTCTGCGGATGGATGTGTTCCGGTTCGACGGGTCGTTCCTGTCGCTGGTCGTCGATCTGCCGGACGGGGCGGCGCAGGGGCTGCAAAAGCGCCATATACTCCAGCTTGATACCATCGTCGAAATGGAAAAACCGTTGGAGATCTTTGTCCGTCTGAACGTGCGCCACGGGCCGAATACTGAACAGATCGTGCGCGAATTGCCCATTGGCCCGGGAACGCGGAGTGTGGAATTCGATCTGGCCTATACCCGGCTGAACGAAAAGCGGGTTGAAAAGGTCTGGATCGACCTGATCTTTGAAGACCCCGAGATGAACCAGATCATCCTGCGCGATCTGACCGTCACCCGTCGCCCAAGGGCCGAGATGTGAAAGGGAAACTGCCATGTCAGACCTGAGCCTGACCGCCACATGTGCCCGAAACGGCATCTGGCAGGGGATCGTGACCCGCAACGGGCCCGAGGGCGAAACCCTGCCCGCGGTCGCCGTCACCCACCGCGAACAGCCGTTGGACGATGTCACGCTCGACCCTGTCGAGGGGCAGGCCGGTCAGTGGACCTTGCGTGTGCCGATCCCCGCCCGGCTGTTGTCGGACGGGGTGCAGACCTTTCTGATCCGCGATGTGGCGACGGACGTTCAGCTTGGGTCGTTCTCGATCGCCATGGGAGACGCGTTGGGGCCCGAGATCCGCGCCGAGGTCGATTTACTGCGTGCCGAGCTGGATATGCTGAAACGCGCGTTCCGCCGTCACTGTCTGGAAACGGCCTGAGGCGGGCAGGGGGCCGATTACGCCGCGAACCCTGCACCTGTTGATCTGCCCTTTGTCCCTGCCAAACATGTCTGACGTCGCGTTTGGGGTGACGTGTCCGCGCCGACCCTTCATTGTTGCGGCAACACGAAAGGGCGCGACATGACCGAATATCCGCATCTTCTGGCTCCGCTGGACCTTGGCCATGTGACGTTGAAGAACCGCGTGCTGATGGGATCGATGCACACCGGGCTTGAGGAAACCAGCGACTGGAATCGCGTCGCCGAATTCTATGCTGCCCGGGCGCGGGGTGGTGTGGGGCTGATGGTCACCGGCGGCATGGCGCCGAACCGCGAAGGCGGGGTGTTTCCCGAGGCGGCAGGGCTGTTCACACCTGCCGACATCGCCAACCACCGCATCGTCACCGACCGGGTGCATGGTGACGGCGGGTTGATCGCGATGCAGATCCTTCATGCCGGTCGCTATGCCTATTCGCCCGACTGCGTTGCGCCTTCGGCGGTGAAATCGCCGGTCTCGCCCTATGCACCGAATGAGTTGGATGCAGCGGGCATCGAAAAACAGATCGCCGACATCGCCATCGCCGCTGCCCGCGCCCGCGAGGCCGGATATGACGGGGTCGAGGTGATGGGCAGCGAGGGTTATTTCCTGAACCAGTTTCTTGTCACCCACACGAACAAACGCACCGATGATTGGGGTGGCAGCCTTGAAAACCGCATGCGTTTGCCGATTGAGGTGATGAAGCGGGTGCGCGCGGCGGTGGGCGCAGATTTCATCGTGATATACCGCCTGTCGATGATCGACCTGATCCCCGAAGGTCAGACATGGGACGAGGTTCTGACACTGGCCAAGGCGATCGAATCGGCGGGTGCGTCGATCCTGAACACTGGCATCGGCTGGCACGAGGCGCGCATTCCGACCATCGCCACCAGCGTCCCGCGGCGCGCTTTTTCATGGGTGACCAAGAAATTGATGGGGCAGGTGGCGATCCCGGTGATCACCTCGAACCGGATCAACACGCCCGAAGTGGCGGAACAGGTGCTGGCCGACGGATGCGCCGATATGGTCAGTATGGCGCGCCCGTTTCTGGCCGATGCCGATTTCGTCGCCAAGGCGGCGGCGGGCCGGGCAGCGACCATCGCGCCCTGTATCGCCTGCAATCAGGCCTGTCTGGATCACACGTTTTCGGGCAAGATTTCGTCCTGTCTGGTCAATCCCCGCGCCTGTCACGAGACTGAATTGCGCTATGACCTTGCCGAAACGCCGTTGAAAATCGCGGTGGTCGGTGCCGGGCCTGCGGGCCTGTCCGCCGCTTTGGTTGCCGCCGAACGGGGCCATGCCGTGACGCTGTTCGACCGCTCCGAGAGGATCGGCGGGCAGTTGAACATGGCACGGGTCATTCCCGGAAAAGAGGAATTTCACGGTCTGGTGGAGTGGTACACCACCATGGTCGCCGAACGGGGAATCGAGACGCGGCTGAACACCGAAGCGACGGTGGATGCCTTGAACGGGTTCGATCACGTCATCATCGCCACCGGCGTTTTGCCCCGCGATCCCGGAATTCCGGGGCAGGGCGGGTCGAATGTGGTCAACTATGTCGACGTTCTGCGCCACGGGGTGGCGGTGGGCGACCGGGTGGCGATTGTCGGGGCCGGTGGCATCGGTTTTGATGTGGCCGAGTTTTTGGCACAAAAGGGCGAAAGCCCGACGCTGCATCTGGACGAATGGAAAGCGGAATGGGGGGTCAGCGATCCGGCGCAGGATCGCGGCGGGGTTGCCGCCGGGGGTCCAAGGCCCGAGGCTCCGGCTCGTGACATTGTCCTTTTGCAACGGAAGGCCGAAAAGCTGGGCAAACATCTGGGCAAGACGACGGGTTGGATCCACCGCGCGGCGTTACAGATGAAGGGCGTGCAGATGATCGGCGGCGTCAATTACGAACGGATCGACGATGCAGGGCTGCATGTGTCCTTTGGCCCCGAGCGCGAAAAACCGCAACTGATTGAATGCGATACGGTGGTGTTGTGCTCTGGTCAGGAACCGGCGCGCGGATTGGCCGATGAACTGACAGTGCAGGGGATTGCTTGCCATGTGATCGGCGGCGCGGATGTCGCCGCCGAACTGGATGCCAAACGCGCCATAGATCAGGGGGCGCGTCTGGCCGCGACGCTCTAGCCTTTTGGCTTGAACCGGTCGGCATAGTAATCGACCATGGTCGACACCATGTCGTCGCCGCGCCCGTCCTTGACTGCGGCGTTCAGCGAGGCTTGGGTGCCCTTGCTCATCACGCTGTCGACGCCGGCTTCATCGGCCATGCGGGAATAATACCCGACATCCTTGTCGGCGTTGACGATGGCAAAGGCCAACATCGACGGGTCGCTGTCCACGGCATAGGCTTTGACGAAATCCATCATGCCCGAGCGCAACGGACCCGCTGACATGACGTCGTACAGCGCGCCGCGATCAACGCCCATCCGGTCGGCCATGGCAAAGGCTTCGGACATGGCGGCGGCGGTGGTCATGCCGAAGAAGTTGTTGATCAGCTTGATCGTGTGGCCTGACCCCAGATCGCCAAGGTGAAACACGTTTTCGCCAAGGTCATCCAGTACCGGTTTCACCTTGTCGTAAGCGGCCTTGTCGCCCGCACCCATGATGTTCAGCGCACCGTCCAGCGCATGGGACGGCGTGCGGCCCAGTGGTGCGTCCAAGTATGCGCCCCCTGCTGCGGCCACTTTTTCCCCCAACATCCGGGTAGAGCCGGGCAGGGAGGTGCCGAAATCAATCACTACGGTTCCGGGTTTCAGCCCCGCGATCACGCCGTCATCGCCCAGCATGCGCGATTCGACCTGATCCGAGGTGCCCATGCACAGCATCACGATATCGCTGGCGGCGGCCAGTTCGCGGGCGTTGGCGGCTTCGGTCGCACCGGCGGCCACGGCCTTGTCGATACGGGTGCGGGTCTTGTTGCCCATCACGGTCAGGCTGTGGCCCTTGTCCTGCAACCGTTGCACCATGTTGGCGCCCATAAGGCCGAGGCCGATAAAACCGATCTTGCTCATGCGTTCACTTCCTTTTTCCCGAAGTCAGGCCCACAGGGCCAGCTGACATCGTTGCATATCACACCCGTGCCGCAGTTCGCTGCGCGGGTGCGCAGACAGGCGGGTGACGCGCCAAGGTTCCATGGCGGTGCGGCCATTGTCCAGCCCCGGTGTCGCGTCGCCGGTCCGGTTCACATCGTCGCGCCGATCTGCCAGGGCACGAATTCATAGTCGCCCAGACCCTGTGCCTCGGATTTGCTCGCCTCGCCGCTGGCCACGCGCAGGATCATCTCATAGATCTCGCGCCCCTTCTCTTCCAGCGTCTTGCCGCCATCCAGCATTTCGCCGGCGTTCACATCCATATCCTCGGTCATCCGGGTGTACATTTCGGTGTTCGTCGCCACCTTGATCGTCGGTGAAGGCTTGGAGCCGAAAGCCGATCCGCGCCCCGTGGTGAAAACCACCACCTGACAGCCCCCGGCGATCTGCCCGGTGACCGACGCGGGGTCGTAGCCCGGCGAATCCATGAAGGTGAACCCTTTGGCCGTCACCGGCTCGGCATAACGGTACACCCCCATCAGGGGCGAAGTGCCGCCTTTGGCCGCCGCGCCCAGCGATTTTTCGAGGATTGTCGTCAATCCGCCCTTCTTGTTTCCCGGGCTTGGGTTGTTGTCCATGCTGCCCTTGTTGCGGGCGGTATAATCCTCCCACCAGTGGATCAGCGAGATCAGTTTCTCGCCCGTGGCCCGGTCAATGGCGCGGCGGGTCAGCAGGTGCTCGGCGCCGTAAATCTCGGGCGTTTCCGCCAGAACGCCGGTGCCGCCCTGTGCCGCCAACAGATCACAGGCATATCCCAATGCGGGGTTGGCCGTGATCCCGCTCCAGGCGTCCGAGCCGCCGCATTGCAGCGCGACCTTCAATTCAGAGACCGGGCAGGGTTCGCGCACACATTCGTTGGCAATGGGCAGCATGACACGGACTTTTTCGATCCCCCGCTCGATCGTCTGGCGCAGCCCGGCAACGCCTTGAATGTTCATCGCCTGAAACAGCGGCCCCTGTTTCAGGCCCCATGCCTCGAGCAGCCAGTCGATCTGGTTCATCTCGCAGCCAAGCCCGACCATCACCACGCCCGCATGGTTCGGGTGGCTCGCATAGCCCCACATCACGCGCTGCAATGCCTCGAATCCGTCACCGTCTCCGGCCATGCCGCAGCCGGTGCCGTGGACAAAGGCGACCACGCCGTCGACATTGGGAAATTGTGCCAGTTCCTCGGGGCCGAACGCATCGGCAATGCGGCGTGCGGCGGTGGCCGAACAGTTTACCGATGTGACGATGGCGATATAGTTGCGGGTGCCGACGCTGCCGTTTTCGCGCCGGTATCCCATGAAGGTGTCGCCACTTGCAGGTGTCACATGGCGCATATCGGTCGAAAATTCGTATTCCACCTCGGTATTGCGGAATTCGGTGTTCTGGGTGTGGACATGGGCGCCCTGCGCGATGTCTTCGGCGGCCAGCCCGATGAACTGTGCATATTTGCGAATCTGCTCACCCTTCGCGATTGCGCGGGTGGCGATCTTGTGGCCCGACGGGATCAGGCCTGCGGTCGTAAAGTTTTCTATCGCATGGCCCGCCGGCAGGCTGCGGGTGGCCGTCACGACGTTGTCGTCGGCGTCAAGGCGGATGAAATCGGTCATGGCGGTCTTTTCCTGGTGTCGGGTCTGACCCCGATAATGCGCGAATGGGCGCGTCCGGGGTCCAGCGGTGAATGTCGATGTGGCACCGGTGAGTCTTGGGCCGGTCCGGAGCGCGGGTCTTTCCCCATGCTGCGCCAGATGCGCGAGGCCTGCAAGACTGTACGGCAACGAGGGGCAGGTGATTATTCGATGTCAGTACGGGGTCAGTGCCGGGGCCAGCACCGGGCCAGTACTGGGCCAGTACCGGGCTGGGCAGCATCGCGATGACCGTGCCGATATGCCGGTTCCGGCAGTGATGCGCGAAATTGCCCTTGATCCGCCGCTCTTCTCGGGACAGTACTATGGGGGTCGGGCGCGGAAGTCGCCCCGGTTTAACGATAACATCCCATCCTGTCCGCCCGGGATGCCGCGTTTACGGTGTGGCCAACGAACGGCGCGGAAAAGGATCGGCCTGCCGAGGATTGTCCCATGTCAGCACCCAGATTGAAGGGCAAGCGCGCGCTTGTCACCGCCGCAGGTCAGGGGATCGGCCGAGCCTCGGTTATCGCCATGGCCGAAGAAGGCGCCCATGTTTTCGCCACCGACGTGAACGAGGCGGCGTTGGCCGAACTTGCTTCGCTGGGGCACGGCAATATCGAAACCTTTGTTCTGGATGCCTGCAGCGATGAATCTGTTGCCGCCGGTGTGGAACGTGCGCAGCCCGACGTATTGTTCAACTGTGCGGGATTCGTGCATTCGGGCACCGTGCTGGATTGCACCGACGCCGATTGGGATTTCGCCTTTGACCTGAACGTCCGGTCCCAGTGGCGCACGATCCGCAACGCGCTGCCCGGCATGCTGGAGCGTGGCACCGGTTCGATCATCAACATGTCTTCGGCCTGTTCATCGATCATCGGCGCGCCGAACCGTTTCATCTATGGCACCACCAAGGCGGCGGTCATCGGGCTGACGAAATCGGTGGCAATCGAATATATCACCAAGGGCATCCGCTGTAACTGCATCTGCCCCGGCACGGTCGAATCGCCGTCGCTGCATGAGCGCCTGAGGGCGACCGGCGATTACGAGGCGGCGATGAAAGCCTTTGTCGCGCGTCAGCCCATGGGCCGCATCGCCAAGGCCGAGGAAATCGCCGCGCTGGTCGTGTATCTTGCCAGCGACGAAAGCGGGTTCACCACCGGACAGCCACACGCGATCGACGGCGGCTGGTCCGGCTGAGAACGCCCCATCGGGGGGCGCTCGAAATATCAAGGAATAGGATGAGGGTGACGCGTCAGGCCGATCCCCGGGGGAGAGTTACGGAATGGCCAAGACACCGAAATTGAGATCACAGCTCTGGTTCAACAATCCGGAAAATCCGGAAATGACCGCGCTGTATCTGGAGCGTTACCTGAACTATGGCCTGACTCGGGCCGAATTGCAGGGTGGCAAGCCGATCATCGGCATCGCCCAGACCGGCAGCGATCTTTCGCCCTGCAATCGCCACCACATCGAACTCTCCAAGCGCGTGCGCGACGGGGTGATCGCGGCAGGCGGCACGGTGATCGAAATTCCGGTGCATCCGATTCAGGAAACCGGCAAGCGGCCCACCGCTTCGCTGGATCGCAATCTGGCCTATCTGTCGCTGGTCGAAACACTGCACGGCTATCCGATTGACGGTGTGGTGCTGAACATCGGTTGCGACAAGACCACTCCGGCGCTGCTGATGGCGGCGGCAACGGTGAACATTCCGGCAATCGCCCTGTCGGTCGGGCCGATGCTGAACGGCTGGTTCAACGGTGAACGCACCGGCAGCGGCACGATTGTCTGGAAGGCGCGTGAAATGCTGGCCGAGGGCAAGATCGACGATGACGGGTTCATGGAACTTGTCGCGTCGTCGGCCCCGTCTGTCGGATATTGCAACACCATGGGCACAGCGACGACGATGAACTCGCTGGCCGAGGCTCTGGGCATGCAACTGCCCGGTTCGGCAGCGATTCCGGCACCCTACCGCGAGCGCGGTCAGATCAGCTATGAGACCGGCAAGCGCATCGTGGAAATGGTGCATGAGGATCTGAAACCCTCGGATATCATGACGCGTGAGGCGTTCGAGAACGCCGTGGTCGTCAACTCGGCGATCGGCGGGAGCACGAACGCGCCGATCCACCTGAACGGCGTGGCGCGTCATTTGGGCGTGGAACTGGACAATGACGATTGGCAAAAGCTGGGCCACAAGGTGCCGCTGTTGGTGAACCTGCAACCGGCGGGCAAATATCTGGGCGAGGATTATCACCGCGCCGGCGGTGTGCCTGCCGTGGTGGGCGAATTGCTCAAGGCCGGGTTGCTGCCCCATCCGGATGCGATGACAGTGAACGGCAAGACCATGGCCGAGAACTGCGAACACGTGCGGACCAGCAACGCCGACGTCATCATGTCGGTCGCAAGTCCGATGCTGGCCGAGGCCGGGTTCGTCAATTTCAAAGGCAACCTGTTCGACAGTGCGATCATGAAAACCAGCGTGATTTCCGATGAATTCCGCAACCGGTATCTTTCCAACCCTGACGACCCGGAAGCCTTTGAAGGCCGCGCCATCGTGTTTGAAGGGCCCGAGGATTTCCACGCAAGGATCGACGACGAAAGCCTGAACATCGATGAAAATTGCATCCTGATCATGCGGGGGGCAGGGCCGATCGGATACCCGGGAGCCGCCGAAGTGGTGAACATGCGCCCGCCCGCCTATCTGTTGAAAAAGGACATTCACGCGTTGCCCTGCATCGGTGACGGGCGGCAATCGGGCACGTCAGGGTCACCTTCGATCCTGAACGCATCGCCCGAGGCTGCGGCGGGGGGCGGTCTGGCGCTGGTGGCGACGGGTGACATGCTGCGCATCGATCTGCGCAAATGCACAGCCGACATGCTGGTCGACGATGCCGAACTGGAAAAGCGCCGCGCGGCGCTGCCCGAACATCCCTTTACCCCCGAAAGCCAGACGCCCTGGCAGGAAATATTCCGCGAGCGGGTCGAGCCTTTGTCCAAGGGCATGACCCTGCGTGGTGCCGACCAATATCGCGACATCGCCCACAAAGGCGTGCCCCGCGATAACCACTGATAAATACACTGAAATTTGCACTGACACGGGCGCTGAGACCGGCTGACACCGGGCAGCGCGCCGAACAAAAGGGAGAAGACAATGAAACTTTGCCGCTTTGGAGAGCCGGGCCAGGAACGCCCCGGAATGATCGATCACAATGGCGATCTGCGTGACCTTTCAGAGGAAATCACCGATATTGCCAATGAGGCGCTTTCGGACAAATCGCTGGAAATTCTGGCCAAACTCGATCCCATGGCACTGCCAAAGGTCGAAGGCCATCCACGCTTTGGCCCCTGTGTCGGCGGGATCGGCAAATTTATCTGCATCGGTTTGAACTATTCCGACCATGCTGCGGAATCCGGCATGGCCGTGCCGAAACATCCCGTGGTCTTCATGAAGGCGACAAGCGCTGTCGTGGGACCGAACGATGACGTCTATATGCCGCGTGGATCGACCAGCACGGACTGGGAGGTCGAGCTGGGCGTCGTGATCGGCAAGAAGGCGAAATACGTCTCCGAAGCGGACGCGCTGGACTATGTTGCCGGGTATTGCGTGATCAACGACGTGTCCGAACGGCATTTCCAGAACAACCTGTCGGGCAACTGGACCAAGGGCAAATCCTGCGACACCTTCGGCCCCACAGGTCCCTGGCTGGTCACCCGCGATGAGCTGGGCGATCCGCAGAACCTGTCGATGTGGCTGGACGTGAACGGCGAGCGCCGCCAGACCGGCAACACCAACACGATGATCTTTACCGTGGCCGAGATCATCAGCCACCTGTCCGGGCTGATGACACTGCATCCAGGTGACGTGATCTCCACCGGCACACCTCCCGGCGTCGGCATGGGCATGAAGCCCGAGCCGGTCTATCTGAAAAAAGGCGACACAATAGCGCTTTCGATTCAGGGTCTGGGCGAGCAACATCAAGCGGTTAAAGAAGACGCATGAAACCTGGCTTGCTTCAAATCGGCAGTGTCACTCAGCGTATGATGGATCGGCTCAGCACCGAGTTCACCGTGCATCAACTGAGTGAAATCGCCGACCTGACGACATTTCTGGCTGAACAGGGGTCGTCAATCACCGCCGTTGCAACCAACGGTCATGATGGTCTGAAACCGCAGATGATGGCGGGTATGCCAAACCTTGGCGCCGTGGCGTGCAACGGTGTCGGATACGATGCCGTTGATACCGCCGCCTGTGTGGCGCGGGGGATCAAGGTGTCGCACACACCGAACGTGCTGAACGACGATGTGGCGAATACGGCGATCCTGCTGCTGTTGGCCACGTCACGCGAACTGGTGTTCAATGACGCCTATGTGCGCGCCGGACGCTGGGCAAAGGAAGGCAGCACGCCCCTGACCCGCAGCGTCGAGGGCAAGACCTTTGGCATCCTTGGCTTGGGGCGGATCGGCGAGCGGATCGCCGAAAAGCTGGCCATGTTCAACGGCACGGTCGTCTATCACTCGCGCAACAAGAAGGACGTTGCGTACCGGTATTACGACAGCCTGACCAAAATGGCGCAGGACGTCGATTATCTGATTGTCATCACCCCCGGCGGTGCTGCGACAGACAAACTGGTCAACCGCGAAGTGATCGAGGCCTTGGGCCCGCAAGGCACGCTGATCAACGTTGCGCGCGGCTCTGTGGTGGACGAGCCAGAGCTGGTTTCGGCCCTCACCGACGGGCGGTTGGGCTGGGCCGGGCTGGACGTGTTCGAGAAAGAACCGCAGGTACCTGCGGCGCTCTTTGGGCTGGATAACGTCACCCTTCTGCCGCATGTGGCCAGCGCCACGGTCGAGACCCGGCAGGCGATGGGCGATCTGGTCTGCGACAACCTGAGCCAGTTTCTGAAGGACGGGACAATCCTTACCCCGGTCCCGGAATGCGCCCACCTTTGACGGGCAAGCCATTGTGAACCACCGAAACCGCGCCGCACCCCGGCGCGGTTTTGCGTTTCCTCATCCTGCATGATGCGGCCGGAACCGTGATATTGTCGCTGCCGCACCGCAATCCTGCCCGAATGTCCTGCCATCCAAGATATTCATGGGGTCAAGGATTCGAGGACACGAAGATGGACAGACTGACCGAGATGGAGGCCTTTGCCACCGTAGTTGATCAGGGTGGCTTCACGGACGCTGCGAAAAAGATGGGAATTTCGAAATCTGCCGTTTCGAAACATGTCTCATCGCTTGAGGCGCGGCTTGGCGCGCGCCTGTTGAACCGCACGACCCGCCGGGTCAGCCCGACCGAGATCGGCCTTGCCTATTACGACCGCGCCCGCCGGGTGCTGAACGACGCGGGCGAGGCGGATTCGCTGGTCACCGCCATGCAATCGGCGCCTTCGGGGCTTTTGCGGATCAGTGTCGCCACCGATTTCGGGGTCAATCACCTGTCCCCTATTCTGGGCGACTTCCTGTCAGAGTTCCCGGACATCACCGTGAACATGGTGCTGAACAACCGCTATGTCGAACTGATTTCCGAAGGCTTCGACATCGCCGTGCGGATCGGTGAACTGGAAGACAGCAGCCTGCGTGCGCGCAAGCTGACCGATACGACAAAGCGTATGATCGCCAGCCCCGCCTATTTCAAGAAATATGGTCAGCCCCAGAAGATCGACGATCTGAACGAGCACAAGCTTTTGCATTACTCCAGCCAATCCAACGGCGCGGTGTGGAAACTGACCGCGCCCTCGGGCGAAAAGCGGCAGGTGCGGACCGCAGGCTGGCTTTCGGTGAATGACGGGCAAAGCCTGCTGAATGCGGCAATTTCCGGTCTGGGCATCGCTTATCTGCCCAGTTTTCTTTATTCTGACGCGCTGACACGCGGCGTGGTGCAAGAGGCGATTCCTGATTTGCCGATTGAAACCCAAGGCATCTATGCGGTCTATCCGCCGGGCCGTTTCACGCAGCCCAAGGTGCGCGCCTTCATCGATTTTCTGGTGCATGCCTTTGCCGACAAGGGCCCCGATACCTGGTGAGGCATCGCGGCGTCATTCGTTCAGGATGACCTCAACCCGCCGGTTTGCCAGCCGTCCGTCTTCGGAGTCGTTGCTGGCCCGGGGCGAGAGATGTCCGACACCTTCCGATGTCAGCCGGGCCGCCGAAACTCCGTGATCGCGGATCAGCGCCCGGCGCACGGAATCCGCGCGGCGGCGGGACAGGTTGATGTTGCCGGCAGGAGACCCTTCGGCATCGGTATGGCCAACCAGCGTAACGTTGCGACCGGGATGTTCGGTCAGAAAAGTTGCCAGCGCGCCCAGAGACGGCGCATCACTTCGCTCCAGATCGGCGCTGCCTGTGGCGAATTGCAGATCATCCAGCGGGGCGCGTCCGGTTTCCGACAGACCAGTCAGAAAAACGCCTTCCACTGGCAAGCCAACACCCGGCGTCAGCGCGAACCCGGCCGATTTGGTCGACGTCACTATCGGTTTGGGCGCCGCAGCGCCACCAACCTGTGTCAGTTGCACGAAACCCGCACCGGGCGAACGGCTCACCATCAGGGATACAGCCTCTCCGGTATCGCTTTCGGCCATGAGATAGTGAAAATCGCCCAGATCGACATGCATTTCAGGTTCGCCCAGCACATCGGCCTTGAACCGGAAGTCATAGCCGCCACAGACCACGTCACGACATTCAAATATCACATCGAAGCCTTCGTCCTGCAACTGCTGGCGCAGGGGGGCAGCGATCTGAATTGTTGTCAGCGGAATTTCGGGCAGACGCCATGCCTGTCGCATGACCTGACCTTCAATCGTGCGGGTGCGTACCGTGTCGCCATCGAAGGCCGCGACCGGCAGGTTGACACGCCCGCCCGGCGTCGCCCGCTCGACCGTTTTGGTCACCGGCCCGGGAAAGGCCAGTGTCAGCGCCGCGGCGGCGTTGGGGCCAAGTGCAAGAGCCAAGGCGAGGAGAGCGATGCGAACTGTCATCTATATGAAGCGTGATACCCGTCATTTGGTTTCATTTCGGTTGCCGTGGCAACGCGATTTGTCATGTTGAAGAACCCGACGACCGAGGCGATGTCCCAAATCTCTCGTTCGCTGAATCCCGCATTCCGCAGGGCAGCACGATCATTCTCCCCAACATTGTGGCAAAATTCGGTCAGCTTTGCGGCAAAGCCCAGCATGGCGGATTGTCGCGCATCCAGATCGGCAATCCGCCAGTTCATCACCAATTGTTCGCCCAGCAGCGGATTGCCCGACAATTGCCTTACCGCCGCGCCATGGGCCACAAGGCAATAATAACAGCGATTCACCGACGATACGACCACCGCAATCATCTCGCGTTCCAGCTTGCTCAGCCCTGAATCGGCCAACATCAGATCGTTATAAAGCGCGGTGAAAGTGTTCAGCTTGTCGATATCAAAGGCATGGGCGCGCAGTACATTAGGCACCATGCCCAGCTTTTCCTGACAGACGTCAAAGTACTTTTGCGTCGCCGGAGGCAGTGGATCGACCATGGGCAGGTTCAGGGCGGTGGGGGCGTCATCGGGCATTCGTCACTCCTTGATCCGGTAATGATATCGCGAAACCGTGGTCAGCCCCATCGATTCGTACAGGCTGTTCGCCGCCAGGTTGGATTCAGTCACTGCCAGCGCCATGGTCTGCGCCCCTCTTGCGGCGGCCCAATGGGCGGCGGCCAGCATCATGTTGCGTGCGGTGCCCAGCCGGCGAGCCGTATCGCGCACCTCGAAGGCATGCACCACGGCAGTGTCGCCCGACAGTGCGACAAACCCCACGCCCGCCGGTTTGTTTGCTGAACGGCCAAACAGCCCGGTTTTCGCGCCGGCCACACGCTCCATCACCGCGATACGGTCCGGGCCGATACCGCCTTCGGCCCAGATGTCGCGCATGATCTGCAACGGCTCCCAGACGGTAAAGGCCGATACAGGGGGCGGATGTTGGTGCAGCAGCACGGCAAGCGGGCAGGTGCGGATCAATGTCGGATCACTCAGTCGATACCCCCGCTCTGCCAGCAACGCGTCCAGAGGACCGGATGCGCCGCGCAGGGTGAACAGGCAGGGCTGGCCAAGTGCCGTCATTGCCTGCTCGGCGGCCGCAATATCTTCGGCGCTCGCGTCTTCGGATGCTTCGGCCGCTGTCACCCGCTTGCCGCCGTCCCGCCCCTCGCGAATCTTCCAGGGAGGCAGGGAGAACTGCCGCGCGGCGGGCCAGGTGGCATCCAGCGCGGCAAACAGCGGCGCGGGGTCACTCACACCGGGGTGCCCGGAAAAATCGCCACCAGCCGCGCCATTGCTTCGGTCACGCGTGCGCCGTCCTGCCCGCGGATCACGACATTCGCGCCATAAGCGCCGTCTCGCTGGAACGGATAGGAACCCATGGAGAGATCCGCAAATTCCGCCGCCAGTTCGCCCAGCGGCCCGGCAATATCGCCTTCGCCCCGGTCGATGCGCAGGCTCTGGCTCAGCACCGGTGCGCCGCCGGTCAATGTGGGCAGGACGGTTGCGACCATCGCCTGAAACACGGCCGGAACGCCCGCCATGACATGCACGTTGCCAATCGTAAAACCGGGCGCAACCGACACCGGATTTTCGATCAGGCTGGCGGAATCGGGGATGCGCGCCATGCGCAGCCGGGCGTCGTTCAGCTCGGTTCCCTGCCGCTTGTAATGCGCGCTCAGCAGCGCAACTGCATCGGCCCGCACATCGATGGTGTCACCGAACGCGGCGGCGATGCAATCGGCGGTAATGTCGTCATGGGTGGGGCCGATGCCGCCCGAGGTAAAGACGTGATCGAACCCGTCTTTAAGCGCGATCACTGCCGCAACGATGGCGTCATGGTCATCACTGACGATGCGCACTTCATTCAGGTCGATCCCCTGTTTTGTCAGTTCGCCCGCCAGAAAATGCATGTTCGCATCCCGGGTGCGCCCCGAAAGGATTTCGTCGCCGATGACCAGCATCGCGGCGGTTGGATTGGTCATGGCGAAGCCCTTTTTACTGCCTATCGCGCAGATTTAACCTGTGCGGAGAGGCGAGACCAGAGTGTTGGCCGCGATCATGTCGAATTCTGCGATCACTCTCGCGCAGACGCCCCCTGTCACGCGACAGATGCTGCCGCGATGGCAGCTCGCGCCCTGTCCGAGGCGGACGGGACATGGTATCGCCCGGCCATGCAATTCTATGCTCCTCTTGTGCCCGGTCGCCTGATCCGTCGCTGGAACCGTTTCCTGTGCGAAGCTGTGCTGGATACCGGCGAAATCGTGCGCGCTCACTGTCCGAATCCGGGTGCGATGCTGGGGTTGAAAGACCCCGGCCTGCGCGTCTGGCTGGAGCCGAACGACGACCCGAAGCGCAAGCTGCGGTATGGCTGGCGGTTGGTCGAATTTGACGATGGCCATTGGGCCGGGATCGACACCGCCGTCCCGAACCGCGTGGTTGGCGACGCTCTGCGCATCCGGGAGATTCCCGAACTGGCGGGGTATTCTGCGGTTCGCCCCGAAGTGAAATACGGCACCAACAGCCGTGTCGATTTCCTGTTGAGTGAACCGGGGCTGCCTGACGCCTATGTCGAGGTGAAGAATGTTCACCTGTTGCGCAGTGGCACATTGGCCGAATTTCCAGACTGTGTGACGGTGCGCGGCGCCAAACACCTGCGCGAACTGTCGGCCATGGTCGTCTCAGGGCACCGCGCGGTGATGCTGTATCTGGTGCAGCGCACGGATTGCACCGCCATGACCATGGCGGCCGATCTTGACCCCGGCTATGCCGCTGCCGCCGTTCAGGCGCGCAATGCCGGGGTTGAAATGCTGTGTTACGACACAGCGATAGACGTGCAAGGCGTGACGCTGCGCCATGCCCTGCCGGTTCAGGTCTCAACTGCCTATTCGGCATAGATCACTCCAAACGCCGAAACATCCCGACTTGAATCGCAGATGAAACCGTCAAGACTGACGGCCACGTCATAAGTTATGCGTCGCATGGGAAAACCTCTGCAAAAACAGTGAACTTACCGTCGGTCTGGCGGCGTGTTGAACTGTACAAAGGTTATTCGATCACCGGATCCACTCCTGCTGATACCATCCAAGATACCATTTCGACCAACAACCGGGCAACCCGGCATCTGGCCAAACGCGCCGTCCTGTCCTATTTAGCCATCAAGAAACAGGAGAGTTCCGTGGATGAAACCAATCGTGGCCGTCTGACCAAGGACGGTATCCGTATCTATGAAACCGGCGATTTCGCCGGCATGCACACCGCCGGTGCGCTGGCCGCCCGTATTCTGGACGACATCACACCGCAGATCGTGCCCGGTCAGACCACCGCCGAGCTGGATCGCCTGATCACCGAATGGGTGAGCGCGGCAGGTGCCGTGTCGGCGACGATCGGATACAAGGGATACCGCCACGCCTCATGTATCAGCGTCAATCATGTGGTCTGCCACGGCATTCCGGGTGACAAGGTGCTGAAGGACGGTGATATCCTGAACATTGACGTCACCGTGATTGTCGATGGCTGGTTTGGCGACACCTCGCGGATGTATGTGGCCGGAAAACCCTCGCGCAAAGCCGAGCGTTTGATGCAAGTCACCCATGACGCGCTGATGCTGGGGATCGAGGCGGTGAAGCCGGGCAATACCTTTGGTGATATCGGCCACGCGATTCAGGCCTATGCCGAAGGGCAGCGGATGTCGGTGGTACGCGATTTCTGCGGTCACGGGCTTGGCCGGGTGTTTCATGCGCCGCCCAACGTGTTGCACTATGGCAGGCCGGGTACGGGGGCGGTGCTTGAGGAAGGCATGTTGTTTACCATTGAGCCGATGATCAACCTCGGACGTCCGGAAACCAAGGTCCTGGCCGACGACTGGACAGCCGTGACGCGCGACAAGTCGCTGTCGGCGCAGTTTGAACATTCGGTCGGTGTGACGGCGGATGGGTTCGAGATTTTCACCCTGTCGCCGGGTGACATGTTTTATCCGAAAAGCAAGGATGCGCACAACGCGTGACAGGATGCGGGAAGGGGGCACGGTTTGCGCCCCTTTCCAACTATACATTCCGTTGCGCCCGGTTTCATGCCGCCCGCGTTTTCCCGGGCAGATAACTGGCGATGTCGCGACCACAGCCATTGGCATAATCCCTTGCGACCGCTTTCCAGTCTATGGTCGCGGCAAGCGACCAGTCGGGGCCAGTGTGATCCGCACCGAGATACTTCACCGCAACGGGGTGTGCGTCTTTGTGGGCATAATCCACCCGGCGCTGACCTTCGACAAAGGCATCCAGCGCCTGATCCCATCTTTCGTCACAGATCGTCAGGCCCAATGACCGGGCCTTGGGATCATATTCAGCGGTGAACAGGGTGCCGAAGCCTTCGGAATATCGATCCTGAATCAATGGCCGTGCAAGAAACTGGCGGTGCAGATTGCGCGGGCTGGTCCGCATGCCGCTCAGATGGGCGTGGCGTTCGAAACTGCGGGTGAAGGCGGGCCGGTCGGCGCGCTCGGGGCCGCTTTGATGGTTCGTCGCGATGGCTTTTGGCATCCGCCGTGCACCGCCGCCCGGCAACATCTCGATCCCTGCGGTGGCGCCTGATGCGTCGGCAAGAACGAGATTATACGCCATATGCGACGGCACGCGGTCCAGAACGGTGACCGCCTGATCGACGCTGGTGCAGGTTTCCAGCACATAGCGCAGGATCGTGGTGATGCCGAACCCTTCGCTGGTTTCTGAACGCCCGCCATAGGCAAGCGCGATGCTGAGCCCCGCATCGTTGATTCCGTCGGACAGGCCCCACAGAAATTCCACCATTCCCATCACCGCGCGGCCTGACCATTCGCTGCGCAGCAACAGACCCTCGTTCAATTCTGGCGACAGGTCATAATTGCGCACAAGGCGCACGTCGTTTCCCTGCGCAAGAGCGGCCAGAGAACACCCGCCCAGATAGGTCGGCGGGCACCATGTTGACAGAAAACGCGCCGCCCGGTCCGATCCGCCCGCGATTGCGACCAGCCGGTCATAGACCCCGACCAGTTCAGGCATGTGGCGCTGCAGGGCCGCCCGGCAATCTTTGCGGGAGGGTCCATGGTCGCCGCCACGACCGACGAACCATGCCTCATAGGCGGGCCAGGACCGCTGCCAGCGCGCCGCCCATTTCGGCCCGGGGGCGGGTTCGTTTACGGCATCGAAGGTCAGCTCCAAACTGCCCATCTCAGACATTCCTGTCTGTTGTTTCAAAGAAAAACCGGATCATTTCGGCGCTGGCATCGGGGCCCTTGGCATCGGTGTAAGACCCCTGAGGACGTCCGCCCGACCATGCGTGGCCCAACCCGTCAATGATCCAGTGTTCAACGGCGGTTGCGCCATCGGGCGTCGATGTGATCTTGCGGGCAAAGCTGCGCCCCGAGGCGGTGCCGCTTTCTTCGGTGTGGATCGTCTGGGCCGCGCTGCGATCTGTGGCGTTTCGCGCAATCCTGTCACCGTTGGCGGGATGCACAGTTGCATCGGCTGTGCCGTGAAAGACGATTGTGGGTGTCGGCTTTCCATCGGTCGTATTGGCGGAAGTGTCCGACCCGTTGCCCGCCATGGCTGCAAAGGCCGAGGGCACGTCCTTGGCGGCGCCGAAGGGCAGGCCGGAGTGGGCGCCGACGGCGGCGAATACATCCGGATAGGTCTGCCCAAGGATCACCGCCATGGCCGCACCGGCGGACAGGCCGGCAACAAAGGTTCGGTCTGCGGCGACTTCATGTTCGATCATCGCCTTGCGGGTCATCTCGGCCAGAATTGCCGGTTCGCCCCTATCACGCCGCTGATCGCCCCGGCTGAACCAGTTCCAGCAGGATTGCGCATTGTCGCCGCGTGTTTGCTGCGGATAGATCACCACGAAACCATGTTGTTCCGCCAAGGCGTTCATCCCGGTTCCGGCTGCAAAATCGCCGGGGTTCTGGGTGCAGCCGTGCAGCATGACGACGATGCCGGTGACGCCCTGTGATGCGGTCGAGGGGACATAGGTGAGGTTGGCCCGGCTGCCTGCCGCGCAAGTGAACTGCGATTGCTGGAATGTCGCGCCGTCGGGGATGTCGGCGTCTTGTGTGCCCATACCGAACGTGCCCGTCCCTGATGTTGCGGTGCCTGATGTGCCGGTGCCAAGAGGCAGTTGAAAGCGGGCCAGCATATCCTGCATGTCGGGCAGTCCGGACGCAAAATCGCCTGCCGGTTTGTCACCGCCGGGCATCAACCCATGCTGTGCAAGGGTCCGTTGGACCAGTTCGTTGGCAGCATTGATGCGCGCGGTGCGTGCGTCATCCTTCGCGGGGCGCTTTGCACCTGCGTTGAAGTTAATCATTGTTTCGTCCTTTTCGGTGCGCGCGCGTCTTACTGAATGCGGTCAGCAAGCGCCTTTTTGATTTCCGGACTGGCCTGCAAGGCTCCCAACACGGTGATCGAGCCAATGGTTGCAAGCGCGAGGTCCGACGTAACGTCAGAGGCGATCCGCGCCAGCCCGACGACCTTTACATGCAGCATCTCGCCAGCGTCCTTGATGGACTCGAGATCGGCGACAGAGTAATCGCGCAGGCCCAGTTCCATGGTGTGCCGTTCGATTGACTTGCTGACCGCCTCGACATGGCTGCCAATCTGGTTGCGGATCGCGGTGCGGATGAAATCACTGCGGTTGGAATAGAATCCCTCCTGCACCAGCAGATCGATTCGCCCCAGATCGACATATCCAAGGTTGATCGTGATTTTTTCACTGTCCGGCATCTTGTCGCGAATGTTTCTGATGTTGCTCATCTGCATTTCTCCATCTGTGTGGATGGTATATGGATGGTTATTGGTCGTGCGCAAGGCCCAATCGACATTTTCAGGACTCCAAATCAGAACAAAACGTGAATATACTGATCCTGCAACAATCGGTGGGCAGTCATGCGGCGTGGTGAACTACGAAAACTTTCTGAACCGTCGGCAAGGATGCCCCGCCGTGGGGTGATCTTCCTGTCCTGCTGTTCGATCCTGCCGGGGGGAGCATGAGGGGTTTTGCCGAATTGTCGGCCATGTCGAACTTTACCTTTCTGACCGGCGGGTCCCACCCCGAGGAATATGTCGAACGTGCCGCCCTGCTGGGCCTGCCCGCCATCGCCATCGCAGACGAGAATACCGTGGCCGGAATCGTGCGGGGCCATACCCGCCTGCGCGAGATTGCCCGGCAGGTGGCGCTGCGCCGCAGTTGTGATCCGATCGGTCCGCCGTGCCCGGATCACCTGCCGCGTCCGCCCGGGGTGGATGTGCTTTGCGTGCCCCGGCTGCTTCCGGCGGCGCGCATCGTGCTGGAGTGCGGGTTTACCGTGACGATGATCCCGCGTGACCGTATCGCATGGGGGCGGATGTGCCGGTTGCTGACCCTTGGCCGGTTGCGGGCAAACAAGGGGCGTTGTCTGCTGCATATGGACGATCTGATCGCCCAGGGTGAAGGGTCGGAACTGCTGGTGCATCCCACCGGCGATACAAGCGCCTTGCGGCGGCTGATCCGGCGGTACGGCGCGGCGGTGTCGCTGCTGATGGCGCCCGGATACGACGGGCAGGACGCCACCCGGTTCGCCGCACTGACCCGGCAGGCGCGCGATCTGGGGGCAGGGCTGATGGCAAGTGCCTTGCCACGGATGCATCACGGTGCGCGGCGGCGGCTGACCGATGTGCTGACCGCGATCCGCATCGGGGTGCGGGTCGACAGGTTGGGCCGGGCGGCCATGGCCAATGCCGAGCAGCGTTTGCGCGGACCGCAGGAAATGGCGCGGCTGTTCGCGGATCACCCCGAGGTACTGGCTCGCAGCATCGATATCGCCAACCGCTGCACCTTTTCACTGGATGAGTTGCGCTATGAGTATCCATCCGAACTGACCGGCAAAGAAACCGCGGCGCAGCGGCTGGCGCGATTGGCCCATGTGGGGCTGAACTGGCGATACCCGGGCGGCGCGACCGACAAGGTGCGCGGGATGCTGGCCCATGAACTGACCCTGATCGCCAAGTTGAAATACGAACCCTATTTCCTGACCGTGCATGACATCGTTGCCTTTGCCCGGTCGCGCGGCATCCTGTGTCAGGGGCGCGGATCGGCGGCCAATTCGGTGGTGTGCTATGCGCTGGGCGTAACCTCGGTCAGCCCGGAAATCGGCACGATGGTGTTCGAACGCTTTGTGTCCGAGGCGCGGGATGAACCGCCTGATATCGACGTGGATTTCGAACATGAACGCCGCGAGGAAGTGATTCAGCACATCTATGAACGCTATGGTCGCCACCGTGCCGGACTCTGCGCCACCGTGATCCACTATCGCGGCAAACGCGCGGTCCGCGAGGTGGGGCGGGCCATGGGCCTGTCCGAAGATACGCTGGGCGCGCTGTCGTCACAGCTCTGGGGGTTCTTTTCAACCAGCGGGGTTGAGGATAAGCGGATGCGCGAAATCGGGCTGGACCCCTCTGATCCGCGCCTTGCCCGGACGATGCAGCTGATCGAAGAGATCATTGGCTTCCCCCGCCATCTGTCCCAGCATGTGGGCGGGTTCATCATCACCGAAGGGCGGCTGGACGAGTTGGTGCCGGTGGAAAACGCCTCGATGGAGGATCGCACCGTCATCTGCTGGGACAAGGACGACATCGATTCGCTGGGGATACTCAAGGTCGATGTGCTGGCGCTGGGCATGCTGACCTGTATTCGCAAGGCGTTCACCCTGTTGGAAATGCATCACCGGCTGGATTACGATCTGGCCACCCTGCCGGCCGAGGATCCGGCGGTTTACGACATGTTGTGCCGGGCGGATTCGCTGGGGGTGTTTCAGGTGGAATCCCGCGCGCAGATGAATTTCCTGCCGCGGATGAAGCCGCGCACATTTTACGATCTGGTGATCGAGGTGGCGATCATCCGGCCCGGGCCGATTCAGGGCGATATGCTGCATCCCTATCTGCGACGGCGCAACGGCGAAGAGGCGGTGACCTTTCCATCCGACGAGCTGGGCGCGGTGCTGGGCAAGACTCTGGGCGTGCCGCTGTTTCAGGAGCAGGCGATGCAGATCGCCATCGTCGGCGCCGGATTCACACCGGAACAGGCCGACCGGTTGCGCCGCTCGCTTGCGACGTTCAAAAAACACGGCAACGTCTCCGAATTCCGCGGGCTGTTCCTGCGCGGCATGGCGGCCAAAGGGTATGAGGCCGATTTTTCCGAACGCTGTTTCAACCAGATCGAGGGCTTCGGCAGCTATGGCTTTCCCGAATCCCACGCGGCCAGTTTCGCGTTTCTGGTCTATGCTTCGGCCTGGATCAAATGCCATCATCCGGGCATCTTTGCCTGTGCGCTGCTGAATTCACAGCCCATGGGGTTCTATGCCCCTTCGCAGATCCTGCGCGATGCCCGCGACCATGGGGTGATGGTGCTGCCGGTCTGCATCAACGCCAGTTTTCGGGAAAATGTGATGGAGACCGACGGCAAGGGCGGGCTGGCGCTGCGGCTGGGGTTCCGGCAGATCAAGGCGCTGCGGGCGGACGAATCGACCTGGATCGCCGCCGCCCGGGGCAACGGGTATCACAGCGTCCATGACGTCTGGCGCAAGGCCGGGATCACGCCCCCGGTGCTGCGGGTGCTGGCCGAGGCGGATGTGTTCGCCACCCTGGGCCTGTCCCGCCGCGAGGCAATCTGGGAGGCGAAAGGCATCGGCGGTGCCGCCCCCCTGCCGCTGTTCGCCGGTGACATGGACGGCGAGGGGATCGTAGAGCCTGCAGCACATCTGCCGCAGATGGCCGAAAGCGAAGAGGTGGTCGAGGATTTCGTGTCGATGCGCCTGACTCTGCGGGCGCATCCAATCAGTTTCCTGCGGCCCCGTCTGACACCGGCGGCATGATCGTCCGCCGGCTCATCAGGCAGAGCGCGCCGTCAGTCCGGCTTGGTCGCCTGCATTGCCGGGCGCAGGGCGAAGGTTTCGTACCATTTCGCCAGAGCATCGTTGCCAATGCGCCAATCGCGTGCCTCATGGCGGAAATCGAGGTAGCCCAGCGCGCAGCCGATCGAAATCTGGCCCATATCAAGCGGACCGTTCAGATGGCTCATCCAGCGGGTGTTGACGGCCCCGATGGCGCGGGCGACCTTGCCCCATTGCGCTTCGATCCAGTCGTCGGACTGTTTCTCAACGGGGCGGATACGGCGCTCATAGATCATCAGAACGGCGGCATCCATGATCGCATCCGCCGTCGCCTCAAGTGTCAGCGTGTCCCAGATCCGCGATTCGGGGTACAGTTTACCGCCCGCCCGCGCGTCCAGATAACGGCAGATCACCCGGCTGTCATACAGCGCCGGGCCGTCGGGCCGGGTCAGCGCCGGGATCTTGCCGGTGGGATTGTGAGCCAGGATTTCGGGAGCGGAATTGACCGGCGTCGTGGCCACCGCCAGAAATTCGACATCGCCGGTCTGTCCGGTCTCGTGAAGGGTCACAACCACCTTGCGCACGAAGGGCGAGGCGGGAGAGTGGAAAAGTTGCATATTTCGGGGCTCCATCAAAGGCGGGCAGGGCCGGCAGGCCAAACGGATTCCGGCAGAACAGGTCGGTACAATCTAGGCCGGGTCATTGTCACTGTCCATCAGCGCTGCGCGAAACGTGGCACGCTGATCGATCTTCTGCGCTGCCATCCGTGCTGCGAAAGGGAGGGTGGCACCAAGTGCAACGCTCAGGCCAGAAGCGCGGTTTCCGAATGGCCGGTGATCGTGGCTTTCACGAGGTCGCCCACCGGACGATCCGCATCGAACGTCACCTCGGTGAACTGTTCCGTTCGCCCCATCCGGGCCGATTCCATCAGGATGCTGTGCGCCCGTCCGACCTGCCCGGCCAAATGCCGCGCGACCCCATGCGCCCCCGCAGCGCGCAGGCGGGCCGCCCGGTCCTTGATCGCCGCACCGTCCACCGCAGGCATCCGCGCCGCAGGTGTGCCCTGTCGCGCGGAATAGGGAAAGACGTGCAGCCATGTCAGATCGCAGTCCTGCACCAGCGCCAGCGAGGCGGCAAAGTGCTCTTCGGTTTCGGTGGGGAAACCGGCGATGATGTCGGCACCAAACACCATGTCGGGGCGCAACCGCCGCGCCTCCTGGCAAAAGGCGATGGCGTCGTCGCGCAGATGGCGCCTCTTCATCCGTTTCAGGATCAGATCGTGACCGTGCTGCAAGGACAAGTGCAGGTGCGGCATCAGGCGGGGTTCGGTTGCAATGGCGGCCATCAGGTCGGGATCGGCCTCGATCGAATCAATCGACGATATCCGCAGGCGCGGCAGATCGGGCACCAGCCGCAGAATGCGCAGCACCAGATTGCCAAGCCGCGGCGTGCCCGGAAGATCGCCACCCCATGAGGTGAGATCGACGCCGGTCAGCACGACCTCGTTATAGCCACGCTGGACCAGCCTTTTGATCTGATCCACCACGACTCCGGCGGGGACCGAACGCGAATTACCGCGCCCAAAGGGGATGATGCAGAAGGTACAGCGGTGATCACAGCCGTTTTGCACCTGTACATAGGCGCGCGATCTTGTGCCGAATCCGTCAATCAGGTGTCCGGCGGTTTCCGTGACTGACATGATGTCATCAACCTGCACCCGTTCGGTGCCCAGCTCAGCACCGATATTCTCCCATGTGCCCGGCTGCATCTTTTCGGTGTTGCCGATCACATGGTCGACTTCAGGCATTTTTGCGAATGTCTCAGGCTCGGTCTGGGCGGCGCAGCCGGTGACGATCAGCGTGGCGTCGGGGTGGGCGCGGCGCAGCTTGCGGATTTCCTGCCGCGCCTTTCTGACCGCCTCGGCGGTCACCGCGCAGGTGTTGACGATCACCGTGTTTTCCACCCCGGCGGCGGCGGTAAGCTCGCGCATCGCTTCGGTTTCATAGGTGTTCAGCCGGCACCCCAGCGTGGCAAAGACCGGCGGTTTGTGCGGAGCGTTCATGTCAGTTGCGCCAGAAAGGCCGAGGTCAGTTCGGCGGTGAAAACATGCGCCGAGGGGCCGGTCATCCACACCCCGTCGTCGCGCCAGTCGATGTGCAGCGTCCCGCCGTCCAGATCAACCCGCACCGCCCGCCCGGTCAGCCCGCGCCGCGCCGCAGCCACCGCCACCGCGCAGGACGACGATCCCGAAGCCAGCGTGTGCCCGACGCCGCGCTCCCAGACCCGACAACGCAGATGGTCGGTTCCAATAAGCTGTGCCACCTGCACATTGGTGCGTTGCGGAAACAGCGGGTGATTCTCGTGCGCGCGGCCAAAGGCGTCCAGATCAACCGCCGCCACATCGGGGACGAAAAATGTACAATGCGGATTGCCCATCCCGGTGGCCACCGGATCGCCATCAATCGGCAGGTGCAGCGTGTCCATTGCCGAGGCAAGCGGAACGTCGCGCCAATCGGTCAGCGGTGCCCCCATGTTGACCGAAGTGATGCCGTTGCCCTGATCCCGGGCCAACAGAACCCCGCGTTCCGTGCGCAGGGTCAGTTCCCCGGCCCCCGCTTCGTCCATCAGGTGGCGCGCGATACAGCGGGTGGCGTTGCCACAGGCCCCGGCGGTGCTGCCGTCAGCGTTCCAGAACCTCAGAGACACATTCACCTCAGGGTCGGTTTCAATCTCTGCCAACTGATCGAATCCCACGCCGCGGTGCCGGTCGCCCAGCGCCCTTGCCAGCGCAGCCGTGACCGGCGCGCCGCCGGTGCGGCGGTCGATCACGACGAAATCGTTGCCTAGGCCATGAAATTTCATGAACCGCAGCGGCACTGTCGGTTGTCCTGTCTGCATGTGGCGGCTCATACCGCGACTTCGAACCATTTGAAAGGGTTCTGCCGATTTCTGCTTGACCCCAAATTCTCCTGCGACTAGCAAGCGCTCCAGTGGGCCTGTAGCTCAGTTGGTAGAGCAACTGACTTTTAATCAGTAGGTCTCGGGTTCGACCCCCGACGGGCTCACCATTTTAATTCAGCGATTTGCGATTCTTGCGGATACCGTGCCAAGGGCACACCCCGTACACGGAGATGTCCTGACTCCTGCCTGCCCTGCACCGGATCGGCGATGCCGTCACAAGTGCAATTCTGGCAAAGGTCAGGCCGGGAGCCCCGTGATGATCTTGCCTCGGGCTTCCCAAGCGAATCGCAGGGCCAAGCATCCTTCGGTTTTCGGAAATTGATCGCCGCGCCTGCCGCGGCGCGGCTATTGCAAAGTCGCCACCGGTTATGGCGAAGATGTCGGCGGCGGATGTGGATGCCATGGAAGAAAAAGGTCAAATCCCTTGGCGGCAGCGTGCATTCCCGGCGTCGGCGTCGAATGTGGCCGGGCAAGCGCGGCGCACCTTGGGTCAGGATCATGCCCAGAGGTTGCGGCAGATCGCCGGTGACGGTCAGCGGGGCGATGGAAAAGCCGCAGTTGCCGTTGATGATCGTGGAGACTCCCTGATTAACCATGCAATCCATCGCGGGATCGCTGAAAACCGGTTTTTCATGGTGCACATGGGGGTCGATTAAGCCGGGTGCCGTGCTGAAGCGACGTGACCGGGTGCAGGGTCATCCGCAGCGCGGTTCGCCGGTCATTGTGGGGCGGGACCGGTTGAAACCCGTGTCACAAGATGCGCGGCGATGCTGTAGTCCGGGGCGGTCGGTGTGCCGTCGTCCGATAGCATCCCGATCAGGTATTGCGCCCCGGTTCGGCCTATCGCCTCGCGGGGTTGGTGGATCGTGGTCAGGGACGGGTTGAACCGGTCGGCGAATTCGATGTCGTCAAATCCGACAACACTGACATCGCCCGGCACGTCAAACCCAAGGCGGATCGCTTCGGAGATGAACCCGATGGCGCATTCGTCCGAGGCACAGAAGACACCTGTCGGGCGACGGTCAAGAGCGGCCCAGCGATGCGCCGCCCGGGCACCGGATTCCATGGTGAAATCGCCCTCGAATACTGCCGAGTCGATCCCGGCATCGCCGACGGCCTTCAGAAAACCATCGCGCCGGGTGGTCGCCAGAACATTGCCCTCGGGCCCCTCGATATGCAGCAGATTGCGATGGCCCAACCCGGCAAGATGTTCAACGGCAAGACCGGCCGCAGCCGAATTGTCGACCGTCAGGACCGGCGCATCATAGGCCGCGTTCCATTCGCAGAGTTGGATCACCGGCAGACGCCAACCATTGACCAATTCGGGGTCAAGCCCGCCGTCCAGCAGGATAATTCCGTCGGCCCGCCCGTCATGCCCAAGGGTCGCCAGCTTTTCGCGACCGATGCGGCTGTCCGAAATCTGAACGATCAGCCCCGCCGCGCTTGCCTCTTCCTGAATGGCCGCGAAAATCCGGCTGAAAAACGTGTTCGACAGGTTGGGCGCAAGGATCAGGATCGAACCCGCACGGCGCTGGCGCAGGTCCCGCGCAGCCGCGTTGATCCGGTAACCGGTGGCGCGAACCGCCTTCAACACCTTCTCTCGGGTATCTTTGCCCACCCGCTCAGGCGTGGACAGGGCCCGGCTGACCGTGGCCGTCGAAACGCCCGCAATGGCGGCGACATCCGAGATGCGAATTTTAGGTGTCATCAGGCTTCCGCAATTTAGTTGCGCGTAATCGATTACAAATTTGTATTGATTTCAATATACGGTATGATGTAATCGATTACTAGACATCGGCGATCAAACGCTATGCCGATGTGAAGGGGGGACAGATGAAAACGATGAAGGGCCCGGCGCTTTTCCTTGCGCAGTTCGCAAGTGACGAGGCACCGTTCAACAGTTGGCAGGGGATCACCGAATGGGCCGCCGCGTGTGGCTATGTCGGTGTTCAGCTTCCCAGCTGGGACGAAAGGCTGTTCGACCTCGCGAAGGCCGCGTCTTCAAAAGATTACTGCGACGAAATCATTGGGGTTGCCGCGCAGAATGCCATCGTGGTGACCGAGCTTTCGGCCCACCTGCAAGGCCAGTTGGTCGCGGTTCATCCCGCCTATGACATTGCCTTTGACGGCTTTGCGACTGCTTCGGTCCGGGGCGATCCGGCGGCGCGACAGGCCTGGGCGGTCCATCAGGTGGGGCTGGCGATCAAGGCATCGCGCAACATGGGGCTGACCGCGCTGGGGACATTTTCCGGCGCGTTGGCCTGGCCTTACCTCTATCCATGGCCGCAACGCCCTGCAGGTCTGGTGGAGGCCGCGTTTGACGAGCTGGCAAAGCGCTGGCACCCGCTTTTGGATCAAGCCGGGGAGAACGGCATCGATCTTTGCTATGAGATCCATCCCGGCGAAGATCTGCATGACGGCGTGACATTCGAGATGTTTCTGGAACGGGTCGACGGGCATGAGCGGGCCAAGATGCTGTACGATCCGTCGCATTATGTTCTGCAATGTCTCGATTATCTCGACAACATCGACATCTACGGCGAACGGATCGGGATGTTTCACGTCAAGGACGCCGAATTCAACCCGACGGGGCGGCAGGGTGTCTATGGCGGCTTTCAGCCTTGGGTGGATCGCGCCGGACGGTTCCGCAGCCTTGGCGACGGGCAGGTCGATTTCGGTGCGGTGTTCTCAAAACTCACCGCCATCGGGTTTGACGGCTGGGCGGTAGTTGAATGGGAATGCTGCCTGAAACACCCCGAAGACGGCGCCCGCGAAGGCGCCGCCTTTGTACGCGATCACATCATCCGTGTGACGGACAAGGCATTTGACGATTTCGCAGACGGCGGGGTCGATCAAGCCGCAAACCTTAAAATGCTGGGGATTTGAACGATGGAACCAGTCAGGCTTGGCATGGTCGGCGGTGGCACCGGGGCGTTTATCGGCGCGGTGCACCGGATCGCGGCGCGGATGGACGGGCATTTCACCCTTGTCGCGGGCGCGCTGTCCTCTGATCCGGATCGGTCGCGCGAAAGTACCGTGGCGCTTGGGCTGGATCCGGCACGCAGCTATGACAGCTTTGCCGAAATGGCCGAGGCCGAGTCACAGCGCGAGGACGGGATCGAGGCGGTTTCCATTGTCACGCCAAACCACCTGCACGCACCCGCTGCGACCGAGTTTCTCAAGCGCGGCATTCACGTCATCTGTGACAAACCCCTGACGGCGACATTGCCCGAGGCCGAGGCTTTGGAGCAGGCCGCGCGCGCCAGCAGCGCACAGTTCATCCTGACCCATAATTACACCGGCTATCCGATGGTCAGACAGGCCCGTGCGATGGTGGCGCGGGGCGATCTTGGACAGTTGCGGCTGGTGCATGTGGCATATCTTCAGAACTGGATGACCGAAGCGGTTGAGGCGCAGGGCAGCAAACAGGCCGAATGGCGCACTGATCCGGCCCGTGCCGGTGCAGGTGGTGCGCTTGGCGATATTGGCACCCATGCCCACAACCTTGCCGGGTTCATCACCGGACAGCAGGTTGAAAGCCTTGCCGCCGATATTCAGAGCTTTGTTCCGGGCCGTAAACTGGATGACAACGCCCATGTGCTGTTGCGCTTTGCCGGGGGTATGCGCGGAACGCTGATGTGCAGCCAGATTGCGCCGGGGCAGGAAAACGGCCTGTCGGTCAAAGTGTTCGGCGACAAGGGCGGTCTGGAATGGTTTCAGGAGCACCCGAACGAATTGTGGTTCACCCCCCATGGTGAGCCTACACGCCGGCTGTCGCGTATGGGGGCCGGTGCGGAACAGGTGGCAATCGACGCCTCGCGCGTCCCGCCGGGCCATCCCGAAGGATATCTCGAGGCCTTCGCCAACATCTATGCCGATACCGCCGCCATGCTCCGCTCGGGCGTAAGCGATGCCGTCTTGCCCGGCATTGCGGATGGGATCGCAGGGATGCGTTTCGTCACCGCCTGTGTGGCGTCGTCAGAAAATAACAGCGCGTGGACACAGCCATGAAGCTTGGGATCAATCTTCTTTGTCTCGGCGGCCATATCGATGAATCGACGCTGCCGCATCTCGAGCGGATTGCCGAATGCGGCTATGATCATGTGGAAGTGCCAGTAATGCACGGCACGCCGGATCATTTCGAATGGCTGGGCAAACGGCTTGCCGATCTGGGCCTTGGTCGCGCGCAAACTTCGATTATCCCCGACCCGGACGCAAACCCGCTTTCCGCCGATCCCGACAACCGCAAACGGGGCCGGGCGCATCTGGACTGGATTCAGGATTGCGCCGAGGCGCTGGGGTCAGAAACCATCGGCGGACCGTTTCATGCGCCAATCGGGTATTTCACCGGTATCGGGCCGACAAATGACGAGATCGCTCGGGGTGCCGAGGCGCACCATGCCATGGCCGAGCGCGCGGCGCGCAACGGATATCGCCTTGCGCTGGAACCGCTGAACCGGTTCGAAACCTATTTCCTGAACACGATGGAGCAGGCCACCACCTACGCAAAGGCAGTGGATCACCCCGCTTTTGGCATCATGTACGACACATTTCACGCCAATATCGAGGAACAGGATCAGGGCGCGGCGATTGCGGCGCTGGGCGACAAGATGCACGTGCTGCATATTTCCGAGAATGACCGTGGCATTCCCGGGCGCGGTCAGATCGATTTTGCTGCCGTCTTTGCTGTCGTCAAGCAACAGGGTTTCGATGGTCCTGTCGTGCTGGAAGCCTTCGGCGCGGGCGTGCCGGAACTGGCTGCGGCCACGCGGGTCTGGCGGCCGCTGTTTCCCGATTTCGATACTTTGTTTACTGAATCCCACGATTTCATCCGCAACGCATGGGCCGCCGCATGAGCACTCCGGTCATCGAGATGCAGGCAATCACCAAGGTGTTTCCGGGCGTGAAGGCGCTGTCCGACGTCAGTTTTGACGTGCGCGCAGGCGAGGTGCAGGCGCTTGTCGGTGAAAACGGTGCCGGAAAATCGACGCTGATCAAAATCCTCTCGGGGGTCTATCAGGCGGATGGCGGCGAGGTGCGGTTGGCGGGTAAGCCGGTGCATTTCACCCATCCCGTGCAGTCACTGCTTGCCGGAATATCGGTGATCTATCAGGAGTTTTCGCTGCTGCCCGAACGGACCGTTGCGCAGAACCTGTTTCTGGGCCGCGAACCGCGTGGGCGTTTCGGATTGATCGACGAGGCGGCAATGCGTCGTGAAACCCGCCGGGTGCTTGATCTTTTTTCGTCCGGTGCGCGGATCGATCCGGACAGATTGGTCGGCGAACTTGATGTTGCCACCCAGCAGATGGTCGAGATTGCCAAGGCGGTGTCGCTGGATGCGCAGGTGATCGTCATGGACGAACCGACCGCCGCCCTGAACGATACCGAATGTGCCGAGCTTTTCGAAACCGTGGACAGGCTGCGGGAACGCGGCGCTGCGATTATCTATATCACCCACCGGATGCGCGAAATTACCCGTCTGGCGGATCGCGTGACCGTTTTGAAAGACGGCGAAGTGGCCGCGCGGTTCGATCATGTTCCCGAACCGGACGCCATCGTGCGCGCCATGGTGGGGCGCGACATCGCCGATTTCTATGCGCGTGAGGCAACCGAGGCGGAACTGGGCGCGCCGGTGTTGACCGTGACGGGCGGTGGAAATGCCCGACTGAAGGATATCGCCCTGACGGTCCGCGCCGGTGAAATCGTCGGGCTTGCGGGGATTCAGGGTGCAGGCCGCGTGGCCCTTGCCATGGCCCTGTTCGGCGAAGAGCCGTTTACCGAAGGCGAAGTGGTGCTTGACGGTAAACCCGCCCGTTTTCGCTCGGCGCGCGAGGCGATCATCGCAGGCATCGGCCTGTTGCCCGGCGACCGCAAGAAGGAAGGGCTCGTTCTGATGCAGTCGGTGCGCGACAACGGCATGCTGACGCCGCGCGCCTTTGCGCCGCTTTGGGCCAGCCACAAGCGCAATGCGAATGCCGATCTCACACGGATCGACGATCTGCTGGATCGGATGGATATCCGCGCGGCCTCCTATGATCAGGAAATCCGCGGGCTTTCGGGCGGCAACCAGCAAAAGGCCATCGTCGCTCGCTGGCTGTCGATGAACCCCAAGCTGCTGATCTTTATCGAACCGACGCGGGGCATCGACGTGAATGCCAAGGCGGGGATCTATCACCTGATGCGCGATCTTGCCCGCGAAGGTGCGGGGATCTTGATGATTTCCTCCGACCTGCCCGAAGTGATTGGTGCCGCTGACCGTATCGTGGTGATGCAGGCGGGGCGGATCACCGCCGAATTCCCGCGCGGCGCGTCCGAGCGCGATATCATGCACGCCGCCACCGACGACGCAAAGGACGCAGCATGAGCGCGCCCGAGGGTATCCGCCCGGTCAAACCCGGGTTTCGTTTTGAAAAGTGGGCCCCCGTGATCCTGCTGGCCCTTGCATCGGTGCTCTACATCGCAATCGCGGTGGCGACGGACCAGACCCAGTATCTGTCGCTGGAAAACCTGATCGCGATTCTTGGCCGTTCCATCGCGCTGGGCATCACCGCCATCGGTCAGACATTCGTGATCCTTGTGGCCTCAATCGATCTGAGCGTCGCCAGCCTGATTTCGGCCACAGCGGTGCTTGCTTCGGTCGTGATGGATGGCTCACCGGCGATGATCCTTCCTGCCATCGTCGCCGCCCTTGTCCTTGGCGGATTTGTCGGAGTTCTTAACGGGCTGGTCGTGACCGGGCTGAAGGTCAATCCGCTGATCGCGACGCTGGGGATGAGCCTGATAATCCAGGGTTGCCTGTCGGCCTTTGTGTCGAATTTCGCGGGTTCGGTGCCGCCCGAGTTTCAGATCTTTGCCTACGGGCAAATCGCGGGGGTGCCGTTTGCGTTGGTGTTTCTGGTGCTGCTGGCCATTGCCGCCTGGGGGATGCTGCGGTTTACCAAACTCGGGTCCGATATCTATGCTGTCGGCGGCAACGAAGAAGCGGCGCGTTTTGCCGGGATCAAGACCGGGCGCGTCGTTGTTCTGGCCCATGTGATCTGTTCGCTCTGTGCCACGGTTGCCGGTCTGTACCTTGCCAGCCGGTTGCGGTCTGGCGCGCCCTGGATCGGGGCCGACGGGGTTTATGACCTTGAAAGCATCGCGGTCGTCGTGATCGGCGGCACGGTTCTGGCTGGAGGGCGCGGCGGAGTCTGGGGCACGATGGCGGGTATGATGATCTTTTCGCTCATCGACTCGGTCTTCAACATTGCCGGGGTCGACAGTTTTGCCAAACAGGTCATGCGCGGGGTGATCATCATCGCGGCTGTCGCCTTTTATGCCCTTCGCTCAAAAAGGATCGTCGCATGACCGGCAAGGCAACAACCCCGTCCGCAACGTCATCGGCGCGCCGGTCGCGCAAACCGTTTGACTTCAATCCCGTCTGGGGATTGCTGGCGGTGCTGATTGTCGGGATCGTTTTCATGAACCCGGGGTTCATCGAGCCGACGGGCTATATGAACTTCCTCAAACGCGCGGCACCTCTGGCGATTCTTGCGGCGGGTCAGGTCTTTGTGATCGTTTCGGGCGGGTTCGATCTGTCGGTCGGGTCGCTGATCAGCCTTGTGGTGGTCGGCGCGTCGATGCTGACCAACAATGATCCCGCGGCGACCTATTGGGTCATCCCGCTGATGCTGGCGATGGGGCTGGGCATTGGGGCGATCAATGGAATGGTCGTCTGCTTCCTGCGGGTGCCATCGCTGATTGCCACCCTTGGCATGATGATCACGCTGAACGGTGTGGCCTTCATGTGGTCAGGTGGTGCGCCGCGCGGATACCTCCCCGATTCGTTCCGGTTTTTCGGGCGCGAGTTGATTCGTGATGTGCCGCTGGTGCGGTTTATTCCGATCTCGGTGATCGTGCTCGTGGTGATTGGTGGACTGCTTGCCTGGGCGATGCACCGGACCAATCTGGGCCGTCTTCTGCATGCCATCGGTGACAACCCTCTGGCCGCGCGACTGGGCGGCGTGCCGGTCAATCGTGTGCGGATCGCCGCTTTCATGATCTCGGGGCTGTCGGCGGCTGTTGCGGGGATCTTGCTGGGTGGCTTTGCCGGTGTGTCGACCGATGTGGGCACCGGATACGAGTTGCAGGCGATCACCGCCGCCGTTCTGGGCGGTGCGCAGCTTTTGGGTGGGCGCGGCTCTGTGCCCGCTGCCATCGGTGGGGCGCTGGCGCTGACTGCCATCTTCACCCTTTTGAACTTCCTCGGCCTGCCGCAACCCGTCCGGCAGGTGGTGCAAGGTCTTATCCTGATCGCAGCCGTCGCGCTTGCGATGCACCGAAGGACACGGACGGGAACCTGACAGGCGCCAGGAGCAAGCGCCCATGAACACACCCCAAAGGGAGGAAACCCATGAAACAGGTCATCTTGACGACCACGGCTGCAACCGCGCTGGCGCTTTGCCTGAGCCCGGTGAATGCCCAGAATTTCAACGATCCGGATGAGTTTGCCAAACAGCAAGAGCAACTGTCCGCCCCACCCAACGGTCCCGAAGGCCAGCCCTGGCTGCAGTATATCGGCGACAGCATGACCACAGCCCCCGGTCTGGGCGGCGGAGAGCCGGCGACCGTCTGCTTTTCCAACGCAGCGGTAAACAACCCCTGGCGCGTGGTCGGCTTTACCAACATGACCGAAGAGGCAAAGCTGCACGACTCCATCGGCGAATTCATCCACGTGGATGCCGAAGGGTCGGACGACAAGCAGATCGCCGACATCAATGACCTGATCGCGGGCGGCAAATGCGATGTGATGATCGTATCGCCCAACACGACCGCAGCTTTGACGCCCGCCGTTGAAAAGGCTTGCGCCGCGATGCCGGTCATTGTGTTTGACCGTGGCGTGAATACGGATTGCCCGGTGACTTTCGTGCATCCGGTCGGCGGTTATGGTTTTGGCATTCAGGGCGCCGAGTTCATCAAAGGCAATGTGGACGAAGGTTCCAACGTGCTGATGCTCCGCATCTTGCCGGGTGTCGACGTGCTGGAAACCCGCTATTCCGCCGGACGTCGCATTCTTGACGAAGCCGGAATGAATGTCGTCGGGGTCGAATTCACCGATGGTGACAATGCCAAGACCAAATCCATCGTCGAAGACTATCTCATGCGCGGCAAGATCGATGCCGTCTGGATGGATGCCGGCGCCACCGCCGTTGCCGCGATCGAGGCCTTCGAGGATTCGGGTTTTGAAATCCCCGTATTCGTCGGCGAAGATCAGCAGGATTTCCTGCGCAAGTGGCAGGACGAAGGCATGACGGCCATCGCGCCGACCTATCCGACCTATCAGTGGCGCACGGCTGTGATCGCCGCCGCGCGGGTCATCGAAGGTGGCGAAGTCCCGGCGCCCGAGTGGGTTCTGCCGCAACCGGCAATCACTCAGGACACTCTGGCAGAATTCGCGAATCCGGCCATGCCGCCGCTGCACTATTCCATGTGTGGCTGCGAAAGCATGGACAACTACCCCCAGGCATGGGGCGCAAAGTAAGGCTCACCCGGCAGGGGCAACCCGGCTGAAACGGTGCGGGCGGCAGTATCACTGCCGCCCGTTCCGCATTCTGAATTACCGGATACTTTGACGGAACCCTGTCAGGTGCCGTCGATCACCTGTTCGAAATCCTCAGCCCGGGCAAAGGCGGTGGTTGCCGAACGTCCGAACTTTGTCGGCTGGCCAACAGAAAGCTGTGCGCAGACCGCTGCATTGCGGCCTTTTTCACGGCAATCTTGGACGGGTCAAAATCCATCACCCTGCCGTCAGTGTCGATTCCTGAACATCCGAGAAACGCGAAATCATTGCAGTTGCCGGGACTGAACACTTAAAAAAGCAGAGATGGCGCGGCGTTCAAGCGTTGCGCCACTTTGTGAACGGAAGGAATGGCCCGGTATTCGGGTGATTCGTGCAAATGGCGATTCGAGCGAACATTCGTAAATCCCTTAAAAATAAGTTAAAAAACTGAATTGTTTGTTTGAATCTTTTCGGCGCTCGCGCCGGTATTTCGCCCCTAGGTTGAATTGATGATCCGTTAACGCTGGTGACCCAAGGTCAGCTTACCGGATATCGGCAATACGGGAAGTAACACGATGATCGCGGCGGCACGTTCCTGTTCCAATCGCCGTCGCAATGGTCATCGCCCTTCGAAAGCTGTGTCCTGTACCAAAGTCAGACTTGCTGCTTTGCAGGCTGGCACACGTTCTGTCCGCTTTTGGTCCATTCATTGCGGGCGTGTTGACAGTGACGTCCATCGGGAGGCCCGATTTCACGGGCAATACGGCATTTCCGCCGTGCCCCGGTGCTCCGGCTGTCCGTCCCGACCGGACGGGCAGCCGATAACTTCCCGGCAAAGCCACAGTCACGCCGAATTCCGTAATCCCGTGCGGACGGGCGCGATGTGACGGTCTTGCCGGGCAAGGAAAGCTGGCACCCTTCCCAGGGCCTCCCCGCCGATGCGCCATTGCGCGGGCAGGGTGTCGGCCACCTTGCACCGAATCGCACACCTGCTACTGTTTTTATTGGGTTGGACCGGACGGCCCGCACCGGGCGACCGCCAGCCCCGTGGAACAGGATTGGTGCGATAGAGGTGGCGGAACAAACGCGGATGACCCCCGAACGTTCTCCGGGCGGTCTCGTTTACCTTCTGGGGCCGCTGCGGGTGCAGACGGCCGATGGGCGCGATTGCACGCCTGCCGGAGTGTTGCGCAAGGCGCTGTTTGCGGTTCTGGCCCTGTCCGAGCGCGGCAGCCGGTCACGGGTGACTCTGCAGGATATGTTCTGGGGCGCGCACCCGGGTGCACGCGCCGCCGGTTCGTTGCGGACGGCTTTGTCGACACTGAAATCCGAACTGGCGCCACTGGGCGATGACATCCTGCGGATTGATCCGCAATCGGTCAGCCTGAACTGCGCGGCTTTGTGGATTGACACGGTTGCCTATCGCAATCAAGAGGTCCCGTTGCCGGGATCAGGGCGGATGCCCGACCTGCTGGAAGGGATCGATCTGGGGGGCGCCGATCGCGAAGTCTTCGAAGACTGGCTGCGTGTGGAGCGCAGCGCATGGGATGATTTCGTCGATCAGGCCGAAACCGTACCCGTCCGCCCAAAGCTGCCGGCCGAGGTTACGAAACATCACGTCATCACACCGGATCAAGAGCCCCGGGTGCAGGTAAAACTGCCAGAGGCGCGGATTGGACTGGGGTTGCTGATGGTGGTCGGTGACGGGATCACCCCAAATCTGGAACAGCAATGCGACGACGTGCTGGATGCCATCGGCGCCAGCGCCCGAGAGTTGTGCGGCGCCGACATCTATGACTATCGCGACGGTATCCGCCATGGTTTTACCGATCCGGCCGGGCGGGGGGCCGCGCATCTGTTGCAGCTTCATGTCCGCACGCAGGGTGAAAGCGTCCGATTGACCCTGAAAGTGATCGAGACCGCGACCCGGCGCTCGCTTTGGGATCAACGGGTCGTCTGTGACAGCGCCGAAATGGTTGAGGTGCACGAGCCGAAGGTGGCTGAATTCATCAGCCGGGCCATCGAACAACTGGCGGTCAGCATCCTGCCCAACGCCGACCTGTCGCGCAGCGCTCTGCACGCGCCCTATCAATCGCTGAACATGATGTTCACCCTGTCACCGGATGCGCTGGAGCGGGCCGGGCTGTTGTTGCAGTCGGCCTGGGACGAAACCGGTGATCCGGTGCATCTGGGCCTGCTGTGTTATCTTGAGACCTTCCATGTGGGCGAAAGCTGGGGCCATGCCGTCGCGCGCAGTGCCGATGTGACCGCGCTGACCCGGGAAGGTCTGAATGCCGGAGCGTTCAACGGATTGTTTCTGACGACGGCGGGCTATGCGCTGTTTTATCTCACGGACGAAAACGAACTGGCGGGCGATCTGCTGACCCGTGCGGTCGAAGTCGCACCGGCACAGGCGTTGGCCTGGGATCATCTGGCGCTGTTCCAGAACGCGCGGGGCAATCACGCCGCTGCCCGTCTTGCCGCCGGGCGGGCGATGGCGCTGGGTCGGTTCAGCCCGCTGCGCTATGCCTATGACACCACATTGTCGATGGTGGCCCATGCCGAGGGCGATCTGGACGCCGCCGTGCAATATGGCCGCCGTGCGCTGGCGCGAAAGCCAGAGTTTTCGGCCGCGCTGCGCTATGTGACCGCCGGGCTGGGTCTGATGGGGCGGCGGGCCGAGGCTGAACAGATGGCACAGCGTATTCTGCGGCTGGACCCGGACTTTACCACCCTTCGCAGTACTCAGGGATTGCTGAAACTGGCGAATGCCGGTGTGCCCGAAGAATTGCGAAAGGGTTTGATAATGGCCGGATTGCCGTAAGGTAAGACCACAATGGAAACGGGGAGTGAATGACCATGACCGAAACCAGAGATTTTGACCTTTCGATCCTGCAACGCTGGAGGTTGCGGGTTCGGGCCGACACAATCACGCTGGATTCGGTTCCGGCCATGGCCGATGCGCCAATCGGGCAAATGGGGGCGACGCAACCCGGCGCTGCACAGATGACCGCCTCGCAATTGGCCCTGTCACGCAGCGCGGCGGCATCGCCCCTGTCGTTCATGGGAGTGCTGAACCGCGGCAACCGTGGAAATCGGGGCAACCGTGGCAACAGAGGGAATCGTGGGAATCGTGGGAACCGGGGCAACAGGGGCAATCGCGGCAACCGGGGAAGCAGCGATTCATTGGATGCCGCGTTCTACAGCATGCTTGCCCCCTGGCAGGAGCGTGAAAAGCTGCACGATCTGCGCCCGCTCTGGATCGACTTGCCGCTGGCCCCACCGCCGTCGCGCGCCGAACTCCGCACTGAAATTCCACATATGTTCAAACTTCAGGCCGCGCTGAAAACCGAGGCCGAGGCGGGCCGCCGCGACGAAATCCTGACCGAGCGTGATCTTGAACTGTCGTCCTATCTTGCCCCCTTGGGGATCAACGGCGACACCGGGTTTCACCAGACCATGCGCCTGTTCGTGTTGGTTGCGGGCCTGTGTGAAGAAATCGGGTTGCGCTACAAGGATCGGTGGCACGCGATCCGGCCCAACATGCTGGAGCCGTCGCTGCGTCCGTTCATCCCGAACCCCGCGCATCCGTCCTATCCTTCGAACCATGCGTTCCAATCGATGGCCATCGCGCAGATCTTCGCCCGCGCGGTGCCCGAACACCCGGGCAACCCCGAACTGTTCCGTCGCGCAATGCGGATCGCGCACAACCGCGAATGGGCCGGAATACATTTTCCGTCCGATACCCGTGCGGGGTTCGATCTGGCGCGGCTGTTCCTGCCGGTGCTGGAACAGGTGGTTGCAGAACAGATGATCCGAACCAGCGAAGAATGGCGCGACTGAAAGAGGGCACAGATATGACAAGCACAACCGGGAATTCCGCAGGGAGCGAGCCGCGCCACGGCGGCAGCTATCCCGAGTATCACGCGCTCTGGCATCTTGAGAGGTTGGGCGTCGTCACCGATCTTCACCGATTTGCCAGTCCCGATGCCTGGAATGCGGTTCAAAGCGGCGGGCGCAAGACCCGGGTGGCGCTGATCGACACGTCGGTCGACTGGACCCACCCCTGTCTTGCCCCCGCGATCGACCGGGCGCGGATGATCGATCTCGCGGCGCGCGATTTCGGCGTTTTCACTGTGCCACAAGACGATTTGACCGGGGCTGAGGCTCCGGCGCGGGCCGAAGTGATCGCCGCGGCCGCCGCCGGGGCGGGGCAGGGCGATGCCCTGCGCGACCGGTTCCTACGCGATCTGGGGCGGGCGCATGAGACACAGGACGGTTACCGCGCGGCGGCGTCCAGCGCGTTTTCGGGTCATGGCACTTCGATGGCCGGGCTGATCGGCGCGCGTCCGGTTGATAACGTCTGGCTGCACCGTCCAGCGCGCCTGTCGCCCGATCCACGCGAGGCGGGTGAAACCGGTGCCGCGCTGCCCTATGCCGGGATCGATCCGTTCTGCGAGATTGTGCCGATTTCGACATCCGCCCTGCCGTTCCCGGACCAAATGTGCGCCGCGCTGATCTATGCTGATCTGATCGGCGCGGATGTGATTGCGTTCGCCGCCTCGATTCCCGACCCGACTTTGGCCGGGGTGGCCATGGTCGACGCCGAGCCGCCAGCCACTGGCAAGGTGCCGGCCGGCCAGACTGCCATGGGGGACGAGGCGTTGCCGTCCGATCCGGACTTGCTGACGCGCTGGACCGAACTGAAGGCGCTGATCCTTGATGTGTCCCAGCGTCGGCTGATCCTTTGTGCGGCAGGCAATGCGGCGGATGGGATGCTGTCCTATCCGGCCAATCTGGCAGCGGACGACAATGGTATCGTTGCCGTGGGTGCCTGTACTTCGGATGGGAGGCGCGCCGGATATTCCGCTGGCGGGGACAGCCATCATCCGGTGACGTTGTTCGCGCTGTCGGGGGACGGGCCGGTGGCCGATCGCGATCTTTACCGGCTGGACCCGTTCGCGGAGCTGCCCGGCACCGATGCGCGCCGGCTGTTTGACCGGGCAGGCGCACAGATGATGGCCGTCGAAACCCTGATCTCGACAGATGTGGCGGGGCGTCCGGGGTATTCCACCTCGCCCTATGCAAAGGTCTGGCGCGACACGCCGGGGCCGGATGGCGCGCCGGTGGCCTATGAGTTCACCAGCTTCTTTTGCGAATTCTCGGGCACCTCGGCGGCAACCGCTGTGGCGACGGGCCTGATCGCGTTAGGGTTTTCTACCGGGCGATTAACTCGCGCGACTGCGCCGTCGGAAATCAAGGCCGCGCTGGTCGGCGGGCGGGATTACGACGGGGAAAAGGGCGAACCGGCGCTGACATGGCGCAACATGGGCGCTGATTCGGGCGGCTGACCACAACCCATGGGGCCTTGTGGGTTTGCTGCAACGCCCCGGGTTTCCAGCCGCAACCGGTGCCTGAATAATAGGCGGAAAGATGCTCGTCTGCTAAGTTGCTATCAATAATAAACGATTGGCAGGTTTGAGCAGGATGGCGGGCTTTGTAGGCACGTTCGTCGTTTCCTGGTCGCAAACAGAGATAGACGGTTTGGCGGGGGCACCGATTTCGGCCCTCGATGTCGGTGTCACTTGGCGCTGGCAGGGGTCACCCGTGCGGGTAGACGGTCCGAATGACGTTCTTGTTCTGAACGGCCCGGAAGGCGAAGCGGAAATGCGCAAACGCGCAGCGCGGACGGTGCGCCGTCTGGTTGGCCCGGCTCTGGCGCCGCAGCACAGCCATGATGTGGATCGCGACGAACCGATGTTCGACCGGTTCTTCATTGTCACCGACGGGCGCGATTCCTATCCGATCACGTTGATCGATCTGGCTGAAACCGCGCGCCCCTTGCTGCTGTTTCTTGGGCGGATGCCGCCCTCCAACTGCGATCTGTGGGTCACCCAATGTCTGGAGAACAGTGACGGCGTGAACCGCAGCACCGAGCAGCCGACCGGTGTGATCTGTTTCACCGAAGGCACGCTGTTGCGTACCCCCAAGGGGAACCGGGCGGTCGAAACGCTCATCCCCGGCGATATGATCGATACCCGGGATGGCGGTGTCCAGCCGGTGCAGTGGGTAGGCCACAGACATCTGTCGGGGGCGCGGATGTTCGCATTGCCCGAACTGCGCCCGATCCGGATCCGTACCGATGCGCTTGGGTTGCACCGTCCGTCACCCGACCTGATCGTTTCGCCCCGCCACCGGATTCTTGTGCGTGGCGACATGGCGCAGGCGCTGTTCAACACCTCCGAGGTGCTGGTGACCGCCGCGGATATGGTGAACGACCGGACCATCGCCCAGGTTCACGGCGTGCGCAGGGTGACCTATTATCACATCATGCTGGCCGCACATCACGTGGTCTGGGCCAACGGTGTGGCCACCGAAAGCTTTCACCCCGGCCACACCAGTCTTGAAACGATCCCCGGCGATCAGCGCGACGGGCTTTTTGCCGCCGACCCAAGGCTGCGCGACGATCCGCAGGCCTTCGGCGATCCGGCGCGGCGGATGCTGACCACATCCGAGGCGGCGATCCTGATGCATGAGGCGCGCGGTCGTTCGCGACAGCTCCATCGGACGATCGGCGGCTGATCCCCTTGACACTGGCGGTCACAAGGGTAAGACGCCTGCCTGTGCCTTGCCTAGGGCACGATTTATTGGTGTTGGTGGCCCCCGCAAGGGGATGCCTGTCGGGGTTACCCCAAAGGACAACGCCCTTCCTGCCCGCAAGGGCCGCAAAGAAGGAGATCAGACGGTGACCAAACGCACCTCTGCCAAGTACAAAATTGACCGCCGCATGGGCGAAAACATCTGGGGCCGTCCGAAGTCCCCGGTGAACCGCCGTGAATATGGCCCCGGCCAGCACGGCCAGCGCCGCAAGGGCAAGGTTTCCGACTTTGGCCTGCAGCTGCGCGCCAAGCAGAAATTGAAGGGTTATTACGGCGACCTGACCGAAAAGCAGTTCAAGGGTATCTTCGTGGCTGCCGAGCGGGTTCGCGGCGACACCGGCGAGAACCTGATCGGCCTGCTCGAGCGTCGCCTTGACGCAGTGGTCTATCGCGCGAAATTCGTCGCCACCGTCTTTGCCGCCCGCCAGTTCGTCAACCACGGTCATGTCACCGTGAACGGCCAGCGCGTGAACATTCCGTCCTATCGCGTGAAAGAAGGCGATCTGATCGAAGTGCGCCAGAAGTCCAAGCAACTGGCCGTTGTGCTGGAAGCTGTCGGTCTGGCCGAACGTGACGTGCCCGATTATATCGAGGTCGACCACTCCAAGATGACCTGCACTTTCGTGCGGATCCCGGGTCTGGGCGACGTGCCCTATCCGGTGCAGATGGAACCGAATCTGGTTATCGAATACTACGCCCAGAACTGATTTTTCTGCGCTACCCATACAGTTACCAAAGCCGTCGCAGGAAACTGCGGCGGCTTTTTGCGTTTTTCCTTGGCTTCTCACGGATCAAAAACGCCGGGCGGTGCGCGATTTCATCTATCTGTCACATAACTTTGCCACTAGCGTTTGGACAACAAGGAGGAAACACCATGCAAATCAACACTACATTCTTGTCCGGCGCCGCGATCGGCCTTGCGCTGTTCCTTGCCGCGCCCGCCCTTGCGCAGGATTGCGAACGCGGCACGCTTGACGAACGGTTCTGCGATGTCGACGGTGATCTGATTGCAGACGTGCCCACCGATCCGGCACAACTGCTCGACCCCGACACATTGATTTTTGCCTATACGCCAGTTGAAGATCCCGCCGTTTACAAGACGGCATGGGAGGATTTCCTGACCCACCTTGAAACCGAAACCGGCAAGAAGATCGTGTTTTTCCCGGTGCAGAACAACGCCGCCCAGATCGAGGCGATGCGTTCCGGTCGCCTGCACATTGCCGGCTTCAACACCGGTTCAAACCCGCTGGCCGTAAACTGTGCCGGCTTCCGTCCGTTCACCATCATGGCCGCCGAAGACGGCGCCTTCGGCTATGAGATGGAGATCATCACCTACCCCGGGTCGGGCATCGAAAAGATGGAAGACATCAAGGGCAAGAAGCTTGCCTTTACCGCCCCCACCTCGAACTCGGGGTTCAAGGCACCCAGTGCCATCCTCAAGGCGGACTATGATCTGGAGGCCGACCGGGACTTTGAACCGGTATTTTCGGGCAAGCACGACAATTCGATCCTTGGCGTGGCGAACAAGGATTATCCGGCGGCCGCCATCGCCAATACCGTCCTGACCCGGATGATCGGCCGCGACGTGGTCAAGGCCGATCAGATCGTATCACTGTACAAATCCGAGACCTTTCCGACCACGGGATACGGTGTCGTGTACAACCTCGCGCCCGAATTGCAGGACAAGATCCGCAACGCGTTCTTTTCATTCGAATGGGCAGGCTCGACCCTGGAAGAAGAGTTCGGCAAGGGCGGCGAGGCCAAGTTCATCGAAATCAACTATAAGGATTTCTGGAACGTGATCCGCAAGATCGATGCGGCCAATGATGTCAGCTATTCCTGCGGATAAGCGGGCTGTGCGGTGGCCCTGCGGGGCCTCCGCGCCATTTTGACATGCACGAAAACACACCCGGCCAAGGGGGCTCCATGCTGCGGCTTGAAAAGCTGGTGAAAACCTACAAGACCGGTGATCAGGCGTTGAAATCGGTGGATCTGGAGATCCCCGAAGGTCAGGTTCTGGCGCTGATCGGGCCTTCGGGCGCGGGCAAATCCACCCTGATCCGGTGCATCAACCGTCTGGTGGAACCGACCTCGGGCAAGATTTATCTCGGCGGAACCGAACTGACCACTCTGTCCCAAGGCGCATTGCGACGCGAGCGGCGGCGGATGGGGATGATCTTTCAGGAATATGCGCTGGTCGAACGTCTGACGGTGATGGAAAATGTTCTGTCCGGGCGGTTGGGCTATGTCGGGTTCTGGCGCAGCTTCCTGCGCCGTTTTCCGCAATCTGACGTGGACGAGGCGTTTCGACTGCTCGACCGTGTCGGGTTGGCCCATATGGCTGACAAACGCGCCGACGAACTTTCGGGTGGGCAACGCCAAAGGGTGGGAATCTGCCGGGCGCTGATTCAGAATCCGGCGCTGTTGCTGGTCGACGAGCCGACGGCATCGCTTGACCCCAAGACCAGCCGGCAGATCATGCGGCTGATCTGCGAGTTGTGCCGCGAACGCGGACTTGCGGCGATCATCAACATTCATGACGTGGCGCTGGCGCAGATGTTCGTTCAGCGGGTGATCGGACTGCGATTGGGTGCCGTCGAATTCGACGGCCCGCCTGACGCCCTGACACCCGATGTTCTGACCACGATCTATGGCGAAGAGGACTGGGAAGCCACCATCGCCAAGGTCGAGGACGACGAGGACGAGGCCGCCTGATGAGCAATCCGACCTCCCCCAGCCCCGACACAGAACTGGCCACACTGCTGGGCAAACCCTGGCGCAAACCGCCGTTCATTAAACGTGCGGGCCTGCGCTGGATGCTGATCCTCGGTTTCGCCGCCTATCTGATCGCGGCGGTCCTGACGATCGAGGTCAACTGGTCGCGGGTCTATGACGGGCTTGAACGGGGCAAGCAGTTCGTGCTGGCCTTCGCCAGCCCGGATTTCACCACCCGGTCCAGCGATATCTGGGGAGGGATGCTGGAAAGCATCATCATGACCGTGGTCGCCTCGGTCGTTGGCATTGCGATTTCGATTCCCATCGCGCTCGGTGCGGCACGCAACATTGCGCCGCTGCCGGTCTATGTGACTTGTCGGGCGATCATCGCGATCAGTCGGTCGCTGCAGGAAATCATCGTCGCGATCCTGCTGGTTGCGATCTTTGGTTTCGGACCGCTGGCCGGGTTCCTGACCCTGTCCTTTGCGACCATCGGTTTCCTGAGCAAACTTCTGGCCGAAGACATCGAAAGCATGGACAAGGTTCAATCCGAAGCGGTCCGCGCCAGCGGCGCGCGCTGGTTGCAATGGATCAACTATGGCGTGCAGCCGCAGGTGATGCCCCGGCTGATCGGGTTGGCGATATATCGTATCGACATCAATTTTCGCGAAAGTGCAATTCTGGGTCTGGTTGGGGCGGGCGGCATCGGCGCCACCCTGAACACCGCCTTTGACCGGTATGAATACGATACCGCGGCCGCGATCCTGCTGATCATCATCGTGATCGTGATGGCGATGGAATATCTGTCGGGCGTGATCCGCGCGAGGGTCCAGTAATGCCGGTGTCCGAACGCGAAGGTCAGACACTGTGGAAGCGGCGCAGTGGTCGGGAAAGCCTGTTCCACTGGATCCTGTGGCTGATCGGAATCACCATCTTTGCCCTGTGCTGGCAACGGATTTCGGCGGTCACCACATGGTATTTCGTTTGGGACGCACCAACCATCGCGGGCGATATCTGGTCGCGCGCCACACCGCCCAAATGGGAGTATATCACCCAACTGGGCCGCCCGATCTGGGACACGCTGAACATCGCGACTCTGGGCACGATCATCGCGCTGATATTGGCAATTCCGGTGGCATTTCTGGCCGCGCGCAACACCACGCCTTCGGTCCTTCTGATCCGGCCGATCGCGCTGCTGATCATCGTCGCAACCCGGTCGATCAATGCTCTGATCTGGGCGCTGTTGCTGATCGCGATCATTGGGCCGGGCGTGTTTGCCGGGGTGGTGGCCATCGCGATCCGGTCGATCGGGTTCTGCGCCAAGCTGTTGTATGAGGCGATCGAGGAGATCGACGAATCCCAGGTCGAGGCGATTACCGCCACCGGCGCGTCCCGGTGGCAGGTCATGGCTTACGGCATCGTGCCGCAGATTCTGCCCGCTCTTGCCGGGATCGCCGTGTTCCGCTGGGATATCAACATCCGCGAATCGACGGTTCTGGGGCTGGTTGGCGCCGGGGGGATCGGATTGCAGCTTTCTTCGTCGCTGAACGTGCTGGCGTGGCCGCAGGTGTCGCTGATCCTGCTGGTGATTCTGGCGGCGGTGGTGATCTCGGAATGGGTGTCGGCCAAGGTGCGTGGCGCGATCATCTGACAGCATGCCGGGGCGGGCGATATGTCGAAATCATTTGCCAGACTGCGCATGGCTTCCTAACCTTTGACGACAAATCTGTAGCAAACAGATGGTCCAGGGAGGGACAGACATGATTTCGATCAAGACATTTCTCGGCGCATCGGTGCTGGCGTTTGCAGCGGCAGGCACGGCGCAGGCTGCCAAGCTGACGTTTTATTGCTCGGCACAAGAGGACTGGTGCCAATTGATGGCGAACAGTTTTCAGGACGCCACTGGAATCGATGTCGCGATGACGCGCAAATCATCGGGCGAGACGTTTGCCCAGATCAAGGCCGAGTCGGCAAACCCCAAGGGCGATGTCTGGTGGGGCGGCACAGGCGATCCGCATCTTCAGGCCGCCGAAGAGGGGCTGACGGCGGAATATATCTCGCCCATGCGCGACCAGTTGCATCCTTGGGCAATTTCACAGGCGGAAAGTGCGGGCAACCGGACAATCGGCATCTATTCCGGCGCTCTGGGCTATGGTTACAACAGCGATCTGCTGGCGGCGAACAACCTGCCAGAGCCGGCCTGCTGGGAGGATCTGCTCAAGCCTGAATATAAAGGCCATGTGCAGATGGCGAACCCGAATTCATCGGGCACCGCCTATACCACGCTGGCCACGATGGTGCAGCTGTTCGGCGAAGAAGGCGGGTTCGACTTCATGAAAGGTCTGCACGCCAATATCAACCAGTACACGAAATCCGGATCGGCACCGATCAAGGCGGCGGGCTTGGGCGAGAACACCATCGGAATCGTTTTCCTGCACGACGCCGTGGCACAGGCCGTTGCCGGTTTCCCGATCAAGGTCGTCGCGCCCTGCGAAGGCACCGGATACGAGATCGGATCGATGTCCATCATCGATGGCTCACGCAACATGGACGAGGCAAAACAGTTCTATGACTGGGCGCTGAGTGCCGAGGCGCAAAATCTGGCGTTGCAGGTCAATGCGTTTCAGGTGCCGTCGAACAAGGGGGCCGAAACATCGCCAAAGGCACCCGACATGTCGCAGATCAAGCTGATCGATTACGACTTCAAGACCTATGGATCGTCCGACGAACGGGGGCGGCTGCTGAAGAAATGGGATGATGAGGTCTCGGTGCTGCCCCAATAGTGGCGTTGCGCCGATCCGCTTCCGCTCCGGTGGCGCATCCGGTCCTGATCTTCTGGATTTTGGTCGGATGCGTCGGTTTTCTGCTTCTGCCTTGGTACGGGATCGAGGATTTCTTTGAATTCGGCTGGTTGTCAGACGGATATCCCTTTGACACCGATCTCGCTCCGGCGGCGTTTCTGCTGGCGCAGGGCGAAAAGCCCTGGCTTGCACCGCTGATCCTGCCGCTGCTGATGCCTCTGGCGGTGTTGCGGCGACCCAAAAGTGACCCATTGCACGCAAGAATTCTGATTGTGGCGGGGGCGTTCGGCTTTGGCTGGATGATCTTGCAAGGGTTCGCCATCGGGATCCGCGGCTGGAATTTCGACCTCGCCGCATCGGTGTTCGGCGATCTGGAAGACCGGCAGTTCGGAATGGGCTATGGGGCGCTGCTGTGTGCGTCGTCATTCCTGTTCGTCTTTGCGCAGGGAATTGCCGCACGGGGTGCGATCAATGGCGATGTTTTCGTCGTCGGGTCGATCACCGGAATTATCACCATCGTCAGCATTTTTGTGTTCTTCCCCATCGCCAAAATGCTGACGGCTGCCTTTGTCACCCAGGACGGCGGATATTCGGTCAGCGTCTTCCTGGCGAAATTCCTCGACAACCGGTTGTGGGGGCTTGGCTGTCTGTCGGGCGGGCGGTGCGGGGTGGCGTGGAATTCGCTGTTTCTCGCCGTTCTGGTGGCATTTTTCACCACCGCTCTGGGGCTGGTCTTTGCGCTGGTCGTCACCCGTTCGGGGTTTCGTTACAAACGCGTGCTCAGGGCGCTGACCGTGCTGCCGATCATCACGCCACCCTTTGTCATCGGGCTGGCGCTAATCCTTTTGTTCGGGCTGTCGGGCTCGGTGACGGTTTTCGTCTCCGATGCCCTCGGCGTGCAGCCGACGCGCTGGCTGTACGGGATGCCCGGCATTCTGATCGCCCAGACCCTCGCCTTTACCCCGATCGCCTTTCTGGTGCTGATCGGCGTGGTCGAAGGCGTGTCGCCCTCGATGGAGGAAGCGGCCCAGACCCTGCGCGCCTCCAAGTGGCAGGTGTTCCGCACCGTGTCGCTGCCGTTGATGCGGCCCGGTCTGGCCAATGCATTTCTGCTGGGCTTCATCGAAAGCATGGCCGACTTTGGCAATCCTCTGGTGCTTGGCGGGAATTTCGACGTGCTGTCGACCGAGATCTTCTTTGCCATCGTTGGCGCGCAATACGATCAGGGCAAGGCAGCCGTGTTGGCGATGGTGCTGCTGTTCTTCACCCTTGGCGCGTTCTATGCTCAGCGGTTCTGGCTGGGCCGGAAAAGTTACACCACCGTGTCGGGCAAGGGGGACAGCGGGGTGCACCCGCATATGCCCCGCGCTTTGGCGGTGCCCGTGATGGCCGTCGCGGCGGTCTGGGCGGTCTTTACCGTCGTCGTCTATGGCATGATCCTGTACGGGTCGGTTGTCGAACTGTGGGGCATCAACAATTCGCTGACCTTCAAGCACTATGTCACTGCCTTTGCCTTCCGGATCGAGGACAGCGGCATCCGCTGGTCGGGGTCGGCCTGGAACAGTTTCTGGACGACGCTAAAAATCGCCGCCATCGCGGCCCCCCTGACCGCCGCCGTCGGTCTGATCGCCGCCTATCTGCTGACGCGCCAGTCTTTTGCGGGCAAGAATGCATTTGAATTCGGCACCATGCTCAGCTTTGCGATCCCGGGCACGGTGATCGGGGTCAGCTATATCCTGGCCTTTAACGTCCCGCCGATCGAGATTACCGGAACCGGGATCATTCTGGTGGTCAGTTTCATCTTCCGCAACATGCCGGTCGGGGTACGTGCGGGTATCGCAAGCATGTCGCAGCTTGACCGGTCGCTGGATGAAAGTTCGCTGACGCTGGGTGCCAATTCCTGGCAGACCTTCCGCCGGATCATCCTGCCGTTGCTCCGGCCCGCGATCCTGGCCGCGCTGGTTTACAGCTTTGTGCGGGCAATGACGGCGATTTCGGCGGTGATCTTTCTGGTGTCGGCGGAATACGACATGGCCACCAGCTATATCATCGGGCGGGTCGAGAATAACGACTATGGGCTTGCCATCGCTTACTCTACTGCGCTGATCTTTGTCATGCTGGTGGTCGTCGGGCTGATGCAACTGGCAGTCGGGCGCACGGAAATCGGCCGGCGCATGTCGCAGTCGCGCACCAATGTCTGAGGGACCGGAATGAAAATCAACGCCAAGGCTGCCTCGGTCACCTTCCGCAATGTCAGCAAGGTCTACGGCAAGGATGTGCTGGCGGTCGATAATATCGACCTGACCATCGAAGCAGGCCGGCTGGTGACGTTGCTGGGTCCGTCGGGCTGTGGCAAGACGACGACGTTGCGGATGATTGCGGGGCTTGAAATGGCAACGCGCGGTTCGATCCTCATCGGCGACAGGGATGTGACGCTGCTGCCCGCGACCGACCGGGATGTCTCGATGGTGTTCCAGTCCTATGCCCTGTTCCCGCATATGACGGTGATGGAAAACGTGTCTTACGGACTGGGGTTTTCGGGGTTCGACAAGACTGAAACCCGTGATCGCGCGATGCAGGGGCTGGAGCTTGTGGGGCTCAGGGGATACGGGGCGCGGCTGCCCTCGGAGCTGTCGGGCGGGCAGCAGCAGCGCGTCGCGGTGGCCCGTGCTCTGGTGCTGGAGCCGCAGGTGTTGCTGTTCGACGAGCCCCTGTCCAACCTTGATGCGAAACTGCGCCGTCAGGTGCGTGAAGAGATCCGCGAGATCCAGCAGAACCTGGGCCTGACCGTGGTCTATGTCACCCACGATCAGGAAGAGGCGCTGGCGGTCTCCGACGAAATCATCGTCATGCGCAATGCCGGGATCGCGCAGGTTGGCACACCGCGCGAATTGTACGATGCGCCTGCCGACCGCTTCGTGGCCGATTTCATCGGTGAGGCAAACATCATCGCCTGCGAGATCCTGTCAGTCGAGGACGGCACCGCAACCGTGCGTATCGGCGATTTCGTCCATATATTGCCGGCGCGGGGCCTGAAGCCCGGTGCGGCCCTGATTGCCGTGCGCCCGACCCGTCTGGTGCTGGGCGCCGAAACAGGCATGGCGATGCAGGTGATCAAGGCAACATATGTGGGCAGCCGGATGGAATACACGCTGAGCGCCGGTTTCGGATCGGTCTATGCGGTCAGTGATGACGTCGATTCGCCGCTGGCCGTCGGCACGGAATTGACTGTCGGGCTGGACCGGATCGGCCCGGTTCTGTTGCCGCCCGATGCCGAGCGCGGGTCTGTCGCGGTGGGGCAGTGACCTTGAATCCCCACACCCTGCCAAATTTTCGCACCTGTGCTGCATTGGCCACATGTATTCTGGCTTCCGCCCCCACCCGACGCTAGAACGCCGCAGAAGGGGGACTACTGACCATGACACATGCCATTCAGCCAAAACCCGGCGTTCTCGAGATCAGGCCCTATGTGGGCGGTGAAAGCCGTATCCCCGGTGCGCGCGACGTAGTGAAACTGTCGAGCAACGAAAACCCCTTTGGCCCGTCCGAAGCGGCGAAAGAGGCGATCAGGAAGGCCGTGCATCAACTGCACCGCTATCCGTCAACGGATCACACCGCCCTGCGCACGGCCATTGCCGAAGTGCACGGTCTGGACCCGGCGCGGATCATCTGCGGCAATGGCAGCGACGAGATCATAACCCTGCTCTGTCAGGCCTATGGCGGGCCGGGAACCGAGGTGATCCATACCGAACACGGCTTCGGCATGTACCGGATCAGCGCGCTGGCCGCCGGAGCCGCCCCGATCGAGGTTCACGAGCAAGAGCGCAAGGTGGATGTCGATGCCATTCTGGATGCGGTGAATTTCCGCACCCGGTTGGTGTTCATTGCCAATCCGGGCAACCCCACCGGCACGATGATCGGCCAGAACGAAGTTGGCCGTCTGGCCGCCGACCTGCCCGAACATGTGATGCTGGTGCTTGACGGAGCCTATGCCGAATTCGTCGATGGGTATGACGGCGGCGCGAAACTGGTGGACGAGCGGGAGAATGTCTTCATGACCCGCACCTTCTCCAAGATCTATGGTCTGGGCGGCCTGCGGATCGGCTGGGGCTATGGCCCCGCCCATGCGATTGACGCGCTGAACCGGGTGCGCGGGCCGTTCAACCTGTCCGAGCTTCAGATGGCCGCTGCCGAGGCCGCCCTGAAAGACGAGGATTATGTCGACCGCTGCCGCGCCGAGAACACGCGCATGCGGGCCTGGCTGGCCAAGGGGCTGAATGATCTGGGGGTGCCGTCTGACACGTCCTTTGCCAACTTTGTCCTGGCCCGGTTTGAAAGCGTCGAAGAGGCGGACGCCTGCGAGGCGCATCTGCGCTCCGAGGGGCTGCTGGTGCGCAAGACAGCCGGCTACAAACTGGCCAACTGCCTGCGTATCACCGTGGGGGACGAGGCATCGTGCCGCCGGGTGATCCATGCCATGACAGCGTTCAAGGACCGCGACGGATGAGCCATATCTATGAACGGGTTGCGCTGATCGGCTTGGGCCTGATCGCCGGGTCCATGGGGCTTGCCATGCGTCGCGCGGGGCTTGTGGGTGAAATCGTCGGCACTGCGCGCACTGCCGAAACCCGCGATGTCGCAGTGGGTCTGGGCCTGTGCGACCGGGTGACAGAGACCAACGCCGAAGCGGTGCAGGGCGCCGATCTGGTGGTTTTATGCGTGCCCGTGGGGGTGATGGGTGCCATCGCCGCCGAAATAGCGCCGCATCTCGCGCCCGGCTGCACCGTCACGGATGTCGGCTCGGTCAAACGCGCGGTGATCGAAGCGGTGGGGCCACACCTGCCGGAGGGTGTGCATTTCATTCCGGCCCACCCGCTGGCCGGAACCGAACATTCGGGGCCAAATTCCGGTTTCGCCGATCTGTTCCGCAACCGTTGGTCATTGCTGGTGCCGCAAGAGGGCACTGATGAGGCCGCCGTGGCGCGTCTGCGTGCATTGTGGGAGGGGATGGGCGCAAATGTTGATGTGATGGACGCCGATCACCACGATCTGGTGCTGGCGGTGACCAGCCACACGCCGCATCTGATCGCCTATACGATGGTCGGGGTCGCTGACGATCTGCGGCGCGTCACCGACAGCGAGGTGATCAAATATTCCGCCGCCGGTTTTCGCGATTTCACCCGTATTGCAGCCAGCGATCCGACCATGTGGCGCGACGTGTTCCTGACCAACCGCGAGGCGACACTCGAGATTCTTGGCCGGTTCACGGAAGAGCTGTTTGCGTTGCAGCGCGCAATCCGCAAGGGTGACGGCGACCATCTGTTCGACTATTTTACCCGCACCCGCGCCATCCGGCGCAGTATCATCGAGGCTGGACAGGACACCGACGCACCGGATTTTGGCCGCAGCGGAGACAGGACCAAAACGTGACACGGATGACCGGATTGACCCTCGCCATCGCGTTGCTCACCAGCGGCGCGGCTTGGGCGAATCCGCCAACATCTTCCCCCCGGCCCCAGTCCCGCTCGATTCCGGATACCGAGGTAACGCAGGCCGTTGTTGCCAATACCGCCGAAACAGGTCTGGTCGCGCAGGTCCTGCGAGACGTCAAACAGCCCGCAGCGCCGGGCAAGGTCGTTCAGGCCACGCTGGCCGGGGGTGTCATACACTCGCCCCGCCCGCCCGAACGGCCCGAAAACCTGTATCGCAAGGCGACGGTGGCGGCCGCCGGGTTCCGCGCGGTGCCGTTGCCACCGGTCAGCGGAATAAAAGGCACTCTGTGTGGTGATCCGTCGATTCAGGGCGTGCGCATGTCGCCGATTGCCGGGCGGTTGCGTGGTTGCGGCGTGCCTGAACCGGTGCAGGTGCGCGCTGTGTCGGGCGTGACACTCTCCACCCCCGCCACCATGGATTGCACCACGGCAAAGGCGTTGAAATCCTGGGTCGACCGGGGCGTCATGCCTGTCATAGGCCGGTTGGGTGGTGGCCCGGCCGAGTTGCGCGTGGCGGCGCATTACTCTTGCCGCACCCGCAACAACCAGCCGGGCGCGAAGATTTCAAACCACGGTATGGGGCAGGCGATCGATATTTCCGGTATCGTGCTGCAAAACGGTGTGGCGATCGATGTGCTGAAAGGTTGGCGCGGTGGGCAGCACTCGGGCATGCTCAAGGCAATGCACCGCGCCGCCTGTGGGCCGTTTGGCACGGTTCTGGGGCCAAACGCCGACCGGTATCATCAGGATCACTTTCACCTGGATACCGCGCGATATCGGCGCGGCTCCTATTGCCACTGAGCGTCAGACAGAGGCGCGCTGCCAGCCTTCGGCGAACGTCACACCAGTCAGTCCGGCAAATCTGGCGGTCCGGTTCAGTGCGGATTCCAGCCGCGCACGCCGCCCCGCACCCATCCGCACAGCCGGTTCGGGCCAGAAAGCGGTGACGTGCAAGGTGCCGCTGGCCCGATTTGCCGCCGTATCGATCCGCCCGATCAGGCGATCCCCCTCAAGCAGCGGAAACACATAATACCCGTATTTGCGCCGCGCGGCCGGCACGAAGATCTCGATACGATAATCGAACCCGAACAGCCGCAGTGCACGTTTGCGGTCGCGCAGGGCAGGGTCAAAGGGCGACAGCACGCGGATCATACCCGGCGCGTCGGGCAGGGCGTGCGCCGCCTGCACTGTGCCCGGGCGGGCAAAGTGACTGCGCCATGAGCCATCGGCGGATTCAACCTCGATCTGTTCGATTTCGCCGCGGGCGCGGGCGGCTGACACCCATTCCCGCGCCTCGGCCGGAGAGATCAGCGCCCAGAACGCGGACAATTCGCCGTGGGTGGCGAACCCCAGACGGTCCAGCGCGGCGTTGCAGGCCCAGTCCACCGTCGCCGCTTCGTCCAGCGGTGTGGTGTGAGGCGGATAGACGTTGGCGGCCAGATCATAGACCTTGCGGAACGCGTCACGGCGGCTCACGGCCAGATCGCCGCACCGCCAGAGGTATTCCAGCGCAGTTTTCGACGGGTGCCAATCCCACCAGCCATCCCCGGTCTTGCCCGAGGAGCGGTCAGCGAAATCATCGGACCGGCAGGGGCCATCGGTTTCTATCCGCCGGGCGACATTGGCAATTTCATCCATATATCCGGGGCGACGCCAATTGGACCATCGGCGTTCCAGCGACACCCGGTCACGGGCGAACCGCAGCCGCCAGTGGGGCAGGAATTCTGTCGGGATCACCGATGCATCGTGGGTCCAGTGTTCAAACAGCGTCCGGTCCCGCTCCAGCAGCGGCGGCAGATCCGCCGGTCGATAAGAGGTGCGCCGGGCGTGCAGGATCATGTGATGCGCCCGCTCGACCGTCGTCACGCTGTCCACCTGCACAAAGCCGAGCCGGGTGATCAGCGACAGCAGGCCGCCGCCCTGAGATGGCGCATCCAGCAGGGCGTGGCGATGCAGAAACAACCGCCGTGCAGCCCCGTTGGTCAGGCGCTGGGTCATCTGAGCCTTGGCGCCGGACCCAGTGGAACCGGGCCCAGCGACACCAGACCCTTGGCAAAGTTCAGCGGCATCGTGACGCTGTCCGAGCCGCCCGACAGCAGGGCCAGACCCTTCTCGACCGTATCCTTGAGCCCGTCCTGTACCAGCCCGGCGGCAACGGCCATGTCGAGCATCCCGCGCCACTGGGTCGCCGTAACGGTCACGAGCCCGGTGGGGGTGCCGGCCTCGTCGACGGTCAGCGCGCCGGTCGCCTCCAGCGTCATGTCACCCCAGATCATCCGCGCCGAGGTCACGTCAAGCGCGGTCAGTTCCGGGCGATCGGCACCCAGCGCAGACCGGTCCCACGGCGCATCGAAGGCAGCGGTCGCGTCGATCTTCAGGGTTTCCAACGCGGCGGGCAGGGTGCCCTCTGGGTCAAGCCGACTGCGCAAATCCGAAGTCGGCGCGAACCCAAGCAGTTCCAGACCGATGTCATGGGCGTTTTCCCGCGCGACCGCACGGCGGGTGGCCAGCCGTCCTTCGTCCAGAGAAACCGACCAGCCGCTTCGCCCGGTCACAGTGACCGTCTCGGCGATGAATGCCGAGTGATCCAGAGCAAGGGAGGTATTGGGAGCAAACACCACCGATCCGCGCATCCGGTCGCTGGTCACGGCGATGTCGTCGAAGGGCGTCGTGATGCTTTGCAGGTGCGGCAGGGCGGCGATCACATGGTTGGGTTTATAGCTGAGCGCGAGAATCTGCGCGATCTCTCCGGACCAGCCCAGCCCGCTTTGCGGATCGGCAAGGGTTAGGCCGGTCACCGTGGTGTCGAAACGATTGGGAAACCCCGAGGTGTTCAGCCCGTCATAGGCAACGGTCCAGCCATCGGCACGGCGCGCCTCCAGCCAGGCGGTCAGCCCTCGTTCCACCGCCGACGCGCCGACGAACCAGTATCCGCCCCAAGCCAACGCCGCGATTACGATCACCGCGATAAGTATGCGCACGCCCGTTCCTTTCGGTCACTTCGGTGCCGAGCCCCTTTCGCCCGGCGTCATGGTGGTGTTTACAGGCGGAGCAGAAAAAGGACCAGTCGTCATGGCAATGTGGGTGTTCGGATACGGATCGCTGATGTGGAACCCGGGGTTCGGCGTCGCCGAAAAGGCGGTGGCGACACTGGGCGGTCACGCGCGCACCTTCTGCATGCGCTCGATCCATCATCGCGGCAGCTCGGCCGCGCCGGGGCTTGTGCTTGCGCTTGATCCGCACCCCGATGCCTGTTGCATCGGTCTGGCGTTTCGTGTCGTCGACGGGATCGAGGACCAGACACTTGCGGATCTGCGCGAGCGTGAACTGATCTCATCGGCCTATGTCGAGCGTGAGGTGACTCTGGATCTGGTGGACGGGCGGCAGGTGACCGCGCTGGCCTATGTCGTTGACACCGAACATGTGCAGTACTGCGGCGGCCTGCCGCTTGAGGAACAGGCGCATATCATCGCTCATGCCGTCGGCGATCGCGGGCCGAACACCGAATATCTGTACAACACCGTTGCACATCTGGGCGATGTGGGTATTCCCGATGCCGATCTCGGCTGGCTTGACGGACGGGTGCGGGAAATCCTCACAAAGGGCTAATCTTTGGGGGATATTGGACATTCGCCACGGCTGCTTTATGCTGCGGCGCAACAATGAAAAGTCAGGGCAGTTCCATGGCGCGCAAGCCGGGTCGCGAGGCCGAGCCGCAGTTTACCCAACCCGTGCGCCAGATCACCATGATGCTGGTGGTACTGGTGCTGGTCGCGATGGGCGGATACGTCGCCTTTCCGCGCGTTGCGCCGGTGTTTCTGGCCAATCCATGGCTGAACGGTTTCATCGCGCTGGTGTTCGTCTTCGGAATTCTCGCCTGTTTCTGGCAGGTGTTCCAACTGTATCAATCGGTGTCCTGGATCGAAGGCTTCGTTGCCGAAAATCCGGGCCATGAATTTGTCAGCGCACCGCGGCTTTTGGCTCCGCTTGCGGCGCTTTTGCGGTCGCGTGGGCGAGAGATGCAGATCTCGGCGTCCTCATCCCGATCAATTCAGGATTCCGTTGCCACGCGGATCGACGAGGCGCGGGATATCACCCGGTACCTCGTCAATCTGCTGATCTTCCTTGGCCTTCTGGGCACATTCTATGGCCTTGCCACGACGGTTCCGGCGATTGTCGAAACCATCCGCGGCCTTGCCCCGCAACAGGGCGAAGACGGCATGGCGGTATTCGCCCGTCTGATGGGCGGGCTTGAGAAACAGTTGGGCGGCATGGGGGTGGCATTTTCGTCATCGCTTTTGGGGCTAGCCGGATCGCTGGTCGTTGGGCTGCTGGAACTGTTTGCCAGCCATGGCCAGAACCGTTTTTACCGCGAGCTTGAGGAATGGCTGTCCAGCATCACGCGCCTTGGATATGCCGCCAGCGGCGACGGAGAGTCGCAGGGTGATGCCGGGATGATCGCCGCGCTGATGGATCATATGGTGCGCCAGATGGACCAGATGCAGCAGATCTTCGTCGAATCCGATATGGCCCGTACCGAGGTCGACAGACGGTTGGGTGATCTGGCCGCTTCCATCGACCGAATGACCCAGCGGATGGAATCCGAAGGTGCTGTGTCGGGCGCGCTGGATCGCGTGGCGCGCGGGCAGGACAAGCTGGCCGAACTGATGGAAGCCCAGGCCGAACAGGGCGGCGGCTCGGTCGATGCCGAAAGCCGGATGCGCCTGCGCTCGATCGATGTGCAGCTGCTGCGTCTGCTTGAGGAAATGGCCGCGGGCCGTCAGGAAAGCACCTCCGAGCTGCGCAATGACCTCAAGCAGTTGATCCGCGCTGTAAGGGGTCAGAGCCGGATCGAGGCATCGCCTGCCAGCAACGGCAGCCGGAGCTGAACCATGGCACTGACGCGCCGCTCCAACCGTGCCGTCTCCAACAGCATCTGGCCCGGTTTTGTAGATGCGATGACGGCACTTCTGCTGGTGATGATGTTCGTTCTGACCATATTCATGGTGGTCCAGTTCGTGCTGCGCGAAGAGATTTCCGGTCAGGAAACCGAGCTTGACGCGCTGGGGTCCGAGGTGGCGGGGCTGACCCGGCTTCTGGGGCTCGAACAGGCGCGCACTGCGGATCTTGAAACCGCCAACACCGATCTTGACGCCGAATTGCAACAGGCGCGCGGCCGGGTCACCGAGCAGGACACATTGATCTCGAGCCTGACCGCAGCGCGCGAAACCCAAGCCGCCCGGATTGCCGATTTCGAGACGCAGTTGGCGACGCTTTTGACCGAACGGGACGCTGCCCGGCAAGAAGGCGCATTGCTCAGCGCCTCGGTCGATGAACTGGAAGCGGCGCAAACACAGTTGCTGACCGAGCAGGAGCAATTGCAGCTGGCACTGGCCCGCGCCCGCGATGAAATCGACGTGACTGCCGAACAGGCCCGCCTTGCCGCCGCCCGCCGCGAGGCTCTTGAGGCGATGACGGCGGATTTGCGCAACACTCTGGGCGACCGCGACGCGACACTGGCCAACCTGACGGCGACGTTGGACGATACACAACAACGGCTGAGCGATGAAGAACAGGCGCGCCTTGCCGAAGCCGCCGCAGCCGAGGCGCTGCGCGAGCGGTTGCAGAATTCCGACGCCGAGCTTTCCGCGATGACGCTGGCGCTTGAGGAGCAGCGCAAGCGTGCAGAAGACACGCTGACCCTGCTGGCCGCGGCCGAAAAGGCGGGCGAGGATCTGGATGCGAAACTGGCCATCGCGCTGCTGGATCAAAAGGCCGATGCTGCCGGTCTGGCGCAACTTGCGACGGACAAGGCCGATTTAAACCGGCGTCTGGCGCTGGCGATGCTGACGCAGGATAAGACCGACGAACAGCTGGCCACCCTGCAAATCGCGCTGGATCAGGCCGAAACCGACCGGGCGGCGCTGAACGCGAAACTGGCGGCAGCGCTGCTGGCCGAAGGGAAGAGTGCCGAACAGGTGGCGGCGCTGACGGCCGATCTTGAAGGATCGGCAACGGATCGCGCCGATCTGAACCGGCGGTTGGCAGCGGCGCTGACCGAGCGTGACGATGCGTTGGCGCAGGGCATGGCACTGGGCGAACAGGCTGCTGAATCCGATACCGCCCGCGCCACCCTGAACCGCGATCTTGCGGCAGCACTGTTGGCGCAGGACGAATTGCGCGCGGCACTGGACGCCACCACCGGCGCGTTGGAAACAGCCGAGACCGATGCGGCGACACTGGACGAACGGTTGGCGGCGGCGCTGCTGGCAAAGGATCAGACCTCCGAGGCGCTGGCCGAGGCGCGCGCTGCGCTGGACACTGCCGGGCTTGACCGCGAGGACCTGACCGCGCGTCTGTCCGCCGCGCTGTCACAGGCCGATACCCGGCAAGGCGAGCTGGACGACAGCGAGGCGGCGCTGGCCGCAGCCCTGACCGCCCGCGCCGCCCTGTCCGATGACCTGCAACAGGCCGAGGCGGCGCTTTCCGCTGCCCTGACCACCCGCGCCAAGGCCGAGGGTGAACGGGAATCAGCCGAGGCTCTGTTGCGGGCGGCGTTGCAGCAAGTTGATGAAACGACCGATGAACTGGCCACGATATCCGCCGCATTGCGCGCCGCCGAAGCCGCGCGCGAGCTGTTTCAGGGCGATTTGCAGGCCGCCCGTGATCGTTTGGCCGAAGCAGAGTCCGAGGTGGATCGCCTGCGTGAAACCGTGGGCCGCGAGGCGACCGAACGGGATCGTCTGGCCGCCGCTCTGGATGCCGCCCGTCGCGAGGCCGTCGCGCTGGAAAACGCAGTCGGTGCCGACGAAAACCTGCGCGATCAACTGGCCGATGTGTTGGCCGCGAAGCTGGCCGCCGAACGGCAGGTCGAGGCGCAACTGTCCGAGGCCAAGCAACGCGCAGTGCTTTTGGCCACGGCCAATCAGCAGCTTGAATCCGAAGAGGCACGATCAGCCGAAAGTCAGCGCCGGTTGACCGTGCTGAACCAGCAAGTGACCGAATTGCGCCGCCAGTTGGACCAGTTGCAGGGGTTGCTGGATCTGGCATCCGATAAAGACAAAGTCAGCCGCGTGCGCATTGAATCGCTGGGCTCTGACCTGAACGCCGCTTTGGCCCGCACCGCAATCGAAGCGAAACGCCGCGCCGAACTGGAAGCCGCCGAACGCCAGCGGCTGGAACGCTATCAGTCGGAATTCTTTGGCCGGTTGCGCGATGTTCTGGGCGACCGCGAAGGGGTCAAAATCGTCGGCGACCGGTTTGTGTTCTCATCCGAGGTGCTTTTTGAGAGCGCCAAGGCGGAACTTTCCCCCGAGGGTGAGGCGCAGATTTCCGGCGTGGCCGATCTTTTGCTTGAGGTGTCGCAAGAGATTCCCGAAGGCATCGATTGGGTGATCCGCGTCGATGGTCACACCGACAACGTGCAATTGAATCCAACGGCACAATATGCCGACAACTGGGAGCTGAGCCAGGCGCGTGCCTTGTCAGTTGTGCGGTATCTGACCAAACAGCGGGGGTTCCCGGCAAACCGGCTGGCCCCCACAGGATTTGGCGAATTCTATCCGGTGAACACAGCCGATACGCCCGAGGCACGGGCCCAAAACCGGCGAATCGAGTTGAAGCTGACCGAGCGATAGGGCGGGGGCTGCCGCGCAACCCGCCTAGGGGGTGATGGTCAGGACGGTCGCGCGTTGTTCGATTTCGGCTCCGTCGCGCAGCAATCGGATCGTGCCGGTGTAGTCACCCGCAGACCATCCTTCGCCCGGCGTTCTCCGTCCGACGGCGCGGAAATACTGCGCCAGTGGCCGGTCCAGAGTGGCCTCTTGCGACAGGACATTGCCCGACGGCCCGGTGATTGTGATCTTCAGGACATCGCCCGCATGGCCGCCGTACCCATAGGCCCAGAGAACAAGCGCGGGCGCACCGCCGGGCAGCGATTCAGCACCAGCCGTCCCGTCCTTGATCGCCGCATATTCGGGCACCGCATCGGAGAAACCCGCCGCGATCAGACCGCCGGGGCGGTATTCGGGAGTGTCCTGCCACAGGGTGCGTTCGGGCGTACCGCAGGTGAAAGTGGCATCGGGATTGAACGGATCAATGATTTCCCCATCGTGGCGCACCGAAAGGTGAAGATGCGGAAATTCGGTCTGCCCGCTTAACCCGACTTGACCCAGCACTGTTTGCGCATCCACGCCATTGCCGCGTCTAACCTGAATCGAGCCGCGTTTCATGTGGCAATACTGGGTTTCCCAGCCGTCGCCGTGATCAATGACCACGCCATTGCCGCATTCCTTGTCGGTCACATCGGGGGCCCCATCGCTCCCCTGCAAATGGTCAGCCATGCCGTCGCGTACGCTGCGCACCACACCGGGCGCGCCGGGATAGACATCCACGCCCGCCCGAAACGCGGCAAGCGATTGCAGCGCGATATCTGTGCCCTTGTGCCCGTCATAGCTGAGCGGACCGCAAGAATAATCACTGGCCCCGGGTCCAGAGTCGGCATCGGTATATTGCTGGATGAAACAGCTGCTGCCGAGGGTGCAATCAAGCGGGAGATTCAAAACAGGCTCGCCCGCGACCGCAGGGGTCGCGAGCGTCAGTGACAGGATCAGCGCCCCCCGCACCCGATCAATCGGCGGTCAGCAGAGGCGGTTTTTTCGACGCAAGACGACGGGTTTCTGGCGGACGGATGTCCAGATGAAGCTTACCGTCCTTGACGCCGACCTGCACGATGCCGCCTTTCGCCAGTTGGCCAAACAACAGTTCTTCGGCCAGCGGTTTCTTGATGTACTCTTGAATGACGCGTCCCAGTGGGCGCGCCCCCATCTTGTCGTCATACCCCTTGTCGGCCAGCCATGCCGCCGCTTCGGGCAGCAGGTCGATGTGGACATTGCGATCCAACAGCTGTGCCTCAAGTTGCAGGACGAATTTCTCGACCACTTGCAGGATCACCTCTTTCGGCAATGCGCCGAACGAAATCACAGCGTCAAGCCGGTTGCGGAATTCCGGCGTGAACATGCGCTCGATCGCGGCCGTATCCTCGCCCTCGCGCTTGTCCCGTCCGAAACCGATCGCCGCCCTTTGCATGTCGGCGGCACCGGCATTTGACGTCATGATCAAGATGACATTGCGGAAATCGACCGCCCGTCCGTTGTGATCGGTCAACTTGCCGTGGTCCATCACCTGCAGCAGGATGTTGAACACGTCGGGGTGTGCCTTTTCGATCTCGTCCAGCAGCAGGACGCAGTGGGGGTGCTGGTCGACGCCATCGGTCAGCATGCCACCCTGATCGAACCCGACATAGCCCGGAGGCGCACCGATCAGCCGGGAAACCGCGTGTTTCTCCATGTATTCCGACATGTCAAAGCGCAGAAGTTCCACACCCAGCGTATCGGCCAGCTGTTTTGCCACCTCAGTCTTGCCCACGCCCGTGGGTCCGGCGAACAGATAGTTGCCGATCGGTTTTTCAGGTTCGCGCAGCCCGGCGCGGGCCAGTTTGATCGCGCTGGCCAGTGCGGTGATCGCTTCATTCTGGCCGAACACCACACGTTTCAGCGAACCCTCCAGATCGCGCAGCACCTCTGCGTCGTCTTTCGACACGCTCTTTGGCGGGATACGCGCGATCTTGGCCACCACTGCCTCGATCTCTTTCACGCCGATGGTTTTGCGGCGCTTGGATTCGGCCACCAGATGCTGGGCCGCTCCGGCCTCGTCGATGACATCGATGGCCTTGTCCGGCAGTTTCCGGTCATTGATGTAACGGGCGGAGAGTTCGACCGCCGTCTTGATCGCGTCAGCGGTATATTTGATGTGGTGGTGTTCTTCGAAATACTCCTTGAGCCCCTTCAGGATCTTGATCGTGTCTTCGACCGAGGGTTCTGACACGTCGATCTTCTGGAACCGGCGGGACAGTGCGCGATCCTTTTCGAAATGCTGACGGAACTCTTTATAGGTGGTGGAGCCCATGCAGCGCAGCTTGCCGCCCTGCAACGCAGGTTTCAGCAGGTTCGAGGCATCCATCGCGCCGCCGCTGGTCGCGCCGGCGCCGATCACAGTATGGATTTCATCGATGAACAGCACGGCGTCGGGATGAGCCTCAAGCTCGGTCACGACGGCCTTCAGCCGCTCTTCGAAATCGCCGCGATACCGGGTCCCAGCCAAAAGCGCACCCAGATCAAGGCTATAGATGGTGGCTGACGCCAGAACCGCAGGGGTTTCGCCTTTGACGATCTTGCGCGCCAGACCTTCGGCGATGGCCGTCTTGCCCACGCCCGGATCGCCCACCAGCAGGGGGTTGTTCTTGCGCCGACGGCACAAGACCTGGATGCAACGCTCGACCTCCTGCTCGCGACCGATCAGAGGATCGACATCGCCCTTGCGGGATTTGCTGTTCAGATCGACGCAGTATTTGGACAGCGCCGATTCCTTTTGCTCACCTTCTTCAACAGCCATTTCTTCATCCGGGTCGGGGGAACCGTTTACTGAGCGGGTTTCGCCAAAGGATGGGTCCTTGGCGACGCCATGGGCAATGAAATTCACCGCATCATAGCGGGTCATATCCTGTTCCTGAAGGAAAAAGGCGGCGTTGGATTCCCTTTCGGCAAAGATTGCGACCAGCACGTTGGCGCCGGTCACTTCAGTGCGGCCCGAGGATTGGACATGGATCGCGGCGCGCTGAATCACCCGCTGGAAAGCGGCAGTCGGCACGGCCTCGGACCCGTCGATATCGGTCACAAGGGTGGAAAGGTCGTCGTCAATGAATTCGACCAGTGTCGATCTCAGGTCGTCGAGATCGACCGAGCAGGCCTGCATCACAGTGGCGGCGTCGGGTTCGTCGATGAGTGCCAGCAGCAGATGCTCCAGCGTTGCAAGTTCGTGTCGGCGCGCATTGGCCAGTGCCAACGCGGAGTGGATGGCCTGTTCGAGTGTCGTTGAAAATGAAGGCACCGCCGTGCTCCTTCCTATCTGGGCCGGAAAGGGTGATCCTTCCGCGACCTTCGCCTCTTCTCCTTAAAGCTTGGTTGTTTATCCCGCTGCTTCAAGAGTTTTCTTTACACGACCGGTCACAATTCCGATCGGTGTGACCCGCACCAGAGGGTGCCGGCCACGAATTCATCGGGGATAAATCGATTCCCGTCAAAACCTGTCCTTTGCCGCACGGATGGTCGCAAAGACCGCGGCATCGCTGTCGTGTTGCATAGATAAGGCTGATTTCACCGACGACAATCCGGCGCGCAGAAATGGATTGGTCGCAAGCTCAAGCGCCAGAGAAGACGGCACAGTGGGCTGTCCCTTGTCGCGCGCGGTCTGGATCGCCTTGGCCCGGTCCTGCAGGGCAGCGTTGTCCGGCTCGATGGTCAGGGCGAATCGGGCGTTGGCCGCCGTGTATTCATGGCCCGAACAGATCAGCGTCTCGGGCGGCAATACAGCCAGGCGCGACAGGCTGGCCCACATTGTTTCAGGCGTACCTTCGAACAGCCGCCCGCACCCCAGCGCCATAAGACTGTCGGCGGTAAAGGCAGCCTTGGCGTCGGGAACGTAAAAGGCGATATGGCCCATGGTATGGCCCGAAACGTCGATGACATGGACGTCATGCCCGGCAAAGGCGAACCGGTCGCCGCCGTCGACCGTGCGGTCCAGCGAGGGCAGGCGGCGTGCATCCGCCGCCGCGCCGGTGACGCTCGCGTCCGGGTGTGCCGCCAGAATTTCCGGCAGTGCCTGCACATGATCCGCATGGTGATGGGTGATCCAGATCTCGGACAGGGTCCATCTGCGCCGGTCGAGTTCGGCCAGAATCGGCGCCGCCTCGGGGGCGTCGATCAGGGCGGTGGCGCCGGACGCCGAATCGTGCAGCAGGAACGCGTAATTGTCGGACAGGCATGGGATCGTGACAAGTTCGCAGCCTGCAATCCGGTCGGGTGTGGTAACGGGGGGCATGGTCATCGCGGTGCAGCCTTCCTATGTTCGCTCCAGACTTGCAGCAATCGGGCCGGGCTTCAATGCATCTGGATGTTCTCGACCTCAGAACCTTTTACTACCGCACGGCTCTGGGCCGGGCGGCACAACGCGCCGTGCGCGATCAGGTGGTTGCGCTGTGGCCGCCTGCGCGCGGGCACACGGTTGCCGGTTTCGGTTTCGCCGTGCCGCTTCTGCGACCCTATCTGGAACTTTCGGACCGGGTGATCGGCCTGATGCCCGGACAGCAGGGGGTCATGCCCTGGCCGCAGGGAATGGCGAATGTTTCTGTGCTCTGCGAGGAAACCCTCTGGCCGCTGGAGCGGGATTCGGTCGACAGGCTGATGGTCATGCACGGTCTGGAAACCAGCGAGGACCCGTCAAGCGTGCTGGCCGAATGCTGGCGCGTGCTGAAACCACAGGGGCGCGGGTTGTTTGTCGTGCCCAACCGGGCAGGCTTGTGGGCGCGGCGCGATGGCACGCCTTTTGGATTTGGCCATCCCTATTCCCGGTCGCAGCTGGAATCGCTGTTGCGCAGACACGGTCTGATCCCGCAGCGCCAAGTGGCCGCATTGTTCCAGCCCCCCAGCGACCGGCGGTTCTGGCTTCGCGCCGGAGCGGTGATGGAGCGTGTCGGTCGGGCGGTGTCAGGGCACTATGCCGGTGGCGTTCTGATGGTCGAAGTGTCCAAACAGGTGCCCGCGCCAACAGGAATGGGGCTGCGGGATTCGCTGCGCCGCCCGTTGCGTGTTCTGGACGGTCTCGGCGCGCCCGAGCCGAAACCTGTCTGATCCCAAGCACTGCGCAGGTCGGGGCCTGGGGGAAAACACGCGCCTCTGATTTGATCAATCTGATGATTGATACAGCCTTGTTGGGCTGAACCGGCAGGAGAATCACCGGATACCGTCCTGAAATCTATGGTTTTCCGATTATATATGCACTGCAGACGGGAACCGTTGTCACACCGTCCATAGCCTGTTGCGGGGTTGGAATAACCCTGCTACACCCCCCCCGATCTTGATGACGACCCCGTGAGGGCCGTCTTTTGAAATGCCTTGGATTGGCCGGTTCCGGTTCGTTTCAGGCGAGAAGACATCGAAAGGGTGGACGTGTCCGAACCAGCTTCGATTTCCACGGGGATTGCCGGGCGTTATGCCTCGGCCGTCTTTTCGCTGGCCCGCGAAGACAAAGCAATTGACGCGCTGGAAGGCGATGTCTCCACGCTTGAAGCAGCGATTGCTGACAGTGGCGATTTTCGCGCCCTGATCTCGTCGCCGGTCTATACGCGCGAGCAGCAGCAAAAAGCGATTGGCGCGCTGTCCGACAAGATGGGCCTGAGCGTGACAACCGGCAATACGCTGCGTCTGATGGCATCCAAGCGGCGCCTGTTCGTGCTGCCGCAACTGCTCGCATCCCTGCGCGCCCTGATTGCCGAGGAAAAAGGCGAGGTGACCGCCGACGTCACCGCCGCGACAAAGCTGAGCGCGGAACAGCAGAAATCCCTGGCCGAAGCCCTGCAAAAGGCGGTCGGCAAGGATGTGAAAATCAATATGGCCATCGATGATTCTCTTATCGGTGGTCTTGTCGTCAAGGTCGGCTCGCTGATGATCGATACATCGATCCGCGCCAAGCTGAACGCACTCCAGAACACCATGAAAGAGGTCGGATAAATGGGAATCCAGGCAGCCGAAATTTCTGCGATCCTGAAGGATCAGATCAAGAACTTCGGACAAGAAGCAGAAGTCGAAGAAGTCGGTCGCGTCCTGTCCGTCGGCGACGGGATCGCCCGCGTTCATGGTCTGGACAAGGTGCAGGCAGGCGAGATGGTCGAATTCCCCGGTGGAATTCAGGGCATGGCGCTGAACCTGGAAACCGACAACGTCGGCATCGTGATCTTCGGTTCCGACCGCGACATCAAAGAAGGCGACATCGTCAAGCGGACGAACTCGATCGTTGACGTTCCCGCCGGCGACGGTTTGCTGGGGCGCGTTGTCGACGGTCTGGGCAACCCGATTGACGGCAAGGGTCCGATCGTGGCGACCGAGCGTCGCGTCGCCGACGTCAAGGCCCCGGGCATCATCCCGCGCAAATCGGTGCACGAACCGATGGCGACCGGCATGAAGGCGATTGACGCGATGATCCCCGTTGGCCGTGGCCAGCGCGAACTGATCATTGGTGACCGTCAGACCGGCAAGACCGCCGTGGCGCTGGATACGATCCTGAACCAGAAATCCTATAACGATGCCGCCACGGATGAGAGCCAGAAGCTCTATTGCATCTATGTCGCCATCGGTCAGAAACGTTCGACCGTTGCGCAGCTGGTGAAGAAGCTCGAAGAAACCGGCGCCATCGAATACACCACAATCGTGGCCGCCACCGCATCCGACCCCGCGCCGATGCAGTTCCTCGCGCCCTATTCCGCCACCGCGATGGCCGAGTACTATCGCGACAATGGCCGGCATGCGCTGATCGTTTATGATGACCTGTCGAAACAGGCTGTGGCCTATCGTCAGATGTCGCTGCTTCTGCGTCGCCCGCCGGGCCGCGAAGCCTATCCCGGCGACGTGTTCTATCTCCACTCCCGCCTGTTGGAGCGTTCGGCGAAACTGAACGAGGCCAACGGGAGCGGTTCGTTGACCGCGCTGCCGATCATCGAAACCCAAGGTGGCGACGTTTCGGCGTTTATTCCGACCAACGTGATCTCGATCACCGACGGTCAGATCTTCCTTGAGACCGAACTGTTCTTTCAGGGCATCCGCCCTGCCGTGAACACCGGTCTGTCGGTGTCGCGCGTCGGGTCGTCGGCCCAGACCAACGCGATGAAATCTGTCGCCGGCCCGGTCAAGCTTGAGCTTGCCCAGTACCGCGAGATGGCTGCCTTTGCCCAGTTCGGTTCCGATCTTGACGCTTCGACCCAGCAGTTGCTGAACCGTGGTGCGCGTCTGACCGAATTGATGAAGCAGCCGCAGTATTCGCCGTTGACCAACGCCGAGATCGTCTGCGTGATTCTCGCAGGCACCAAGGGATATCTCGACAAGATCCCGGTGGGTGCCGTGGGCCGGTTTGAAACGGGTCTGCTGAACCATCTGCGGTCGAAACACGCCGATATGCTCGAGTGGATCACCAAGGAAGACCCCAAGGTCAAGGGCGACGCCGAAGACCGCATCCGCAAAGCCATCGCCGAGTTCGCCGACGACTTTGCAGCCTGAGACACCCGGAAGGACAGCTGAATGCCCAGCCTGAAGGACCTTAAGAACAGGATCGTGTCGGTCAAATCGACCCGCAAGATCACCAAGGCCATGCAGATGGTCGCCGCCGCCAAACTGCGCCGTGCGCAGGAGGCGGCCGAAGCCGCACGCCCCTATGCCGAACGGTTCAATGCCGTGATGGCGGGGCTTGCCCAATCGGTTCAGGGCAGCGACACCGCGCCTCGTCTGTTGGCCGGAACCGGCGCCGATCAGGTGCATCTGTTGGTCGTGATGACCTCAGAGCGCGGACTGTGCGGCGGGTTCAACTCGTCCATCGTCAGAAAGGCCCGTGCGCGCGTCCAGGCGTTGCTCGCCCAGGGCAAGACGGTCAAGATTCTGACCGTCGGCAAGAAGGGTCGCGATCAGTTGCGTCGCGACTATGGCGCGTATCTGGTGGGTCATGTCGACATGTCCGAGGTCAAGCGCCTTGGTTATGTCAACGCCCAGGCGGTCGCCAAGGATGTGCTGGACCGGTTTGATGCGGGCGACTTCGACGTCTGCACGATCTATTTCAGCCAGTTCGTGAATGTGGTCACCCAGATCCCGACCGAATTGCAGGTGATCCCGGCCACGTTCGAACCGGCCGAGGAAAGCACGCTTTACGATTACGAGCCGAGCGAGGAAGGCATCCTTGCCGATCTGCTGCCGCGCAACATCGCGACGCAGATCTTTACGGCGCTGCTGGAAAACGCCGCGTCGGAACAGGGTGCCCGGATGAGCGCGATGGACAACGCCACCCGCAACGCGGGCGACATGATCGACCGGCTGACCATCCAGTACAACCGCTCGCGTCAGGCCGTGATCACCAACGAGCTGATCGAAATCATTTCGGGCGCCGAAGCGCTCTAAGACGAACCGGAGAAACAAGACATGGCAAATGCCAAAGGCAAGATCACCCAGGTCATCGGTGCCGTCGTGGACGTGCATTTCGAGGATGAACTGCCCCAGATCCTGAACGCCCTGGAAACCGACAACAACGGCAAGCGTCTGGTGCTTGAAGTGGCTCAGCATCTGGGCGAAAACACCGTGCGTACCATTGCCATGGACGCCACCGAAGGTCTGGTGCGCGGTCAGGTTGTCACCGATACAGACGGCCCGATCACTGTTCCGGTGGGCAAGGCCACGCTGGGCCGGATCCTGAACGTCATCGGGGAACCTGTGGACGAAGGCGCGCCGCTGATTGTGACCGAGCGTCGCTCGATCCACCAGCCCGCCCCGGCTTTTTCCGAACAGGCGACCTCGTCGGAAATCCTCATCACCGGGATCAAGGTGATCGATCTGCTGGCGCCTTATTCCAAGGGCGGCAAGATCGGTCTGTTCGGCGGTGCCGGTGTGGGCAAGACGGTTCTGATCATGGAACTGATCAACAACATCGCCAAAGTGCACTCGGGCTATTCCGTGTTTGCCGGCGTGGGCGAGCGGACCCGTGAGGGCAATGACCTGTACCACGAGATGATCGAATCCAACGTGATCAAGCCCGACAATCTGGAAGAATCCCAGGTGGCTCTGGTCTATGGTCAGATGAACGAACCACCGGGAGCCCGTGCCCGTGTTGCCCTGACCGGTCTGACGCTGGCCGAACAGTTCCGCGACGAATCCGGCACCGACGTTCTGTTCTTTGTCGACAACATCTTCCGCTTTACCCAAGCGGGTTCGGAAGTGTCGGCGCTGCTTGGCCGGATTCCTTCGGCCGTGGGTTACCAGCCGACGCTGGCCACCGACATGGGCCAGATGCAGGAACGCATCACCTCGACCAAAGCGGGATCGATCACCTCGATCCAGGCCGTGTATGTTCCCGCCGATGACCTTACTGACCCGGCGCCTGCCACGACCTTTGCCCACCTCGACGCGACGACAGTTCTGAACCGTGCGATCTCGGAACTGGGCATCTATCCCGCCGTTGACCCGCTCGATTCGACCTCGCGTCTGATGGACCCCTCGATCTTGGGTGAAGAGCACTATCAGGTGGCCCGCGACGTTCAGGGTATTCTTCAGCGCTATAAGTCGCTGCAGGACATCATCGCCATCCTCGGGATGGACGAGCTGAGCGAAGAGGACAAACTGACCGTGACGCGCGCCCGCAAGATCCAGCGTTTCCTGAGCCAGCCGTTCGACGTCGCCAAGGTGTTCACCGGTTCCGACGGCGTTCAGGTGCCGCTGGAAGACACGATTTCGTCCTTCAAGGCGGTCGTGGCCGGCGAGTATGACCACCTGCCCGAAGGCGCCTTCTATATGGTGGGCGGCATCGAAGACGTCAAAGCCAAGGCCCAGCGTATGGCAGCCGACGCCGCCTGATTTTCGGGCCCGGTTTCGGGCCTGAAAACGGGGTCCGGCCCTGCGCCGGACCCGAACCGCCCAGAGAGGAGCCGACATGGCCGACACGATGCATTTCTCACTCGTCAGCCCCGAACGCAGCCTTGCGTCGATGCAGGTCACCGAGGTGTTGATCCCCGGTGCCGAGGGCGATCTGACGGCCATGCCGCAGCACTCCCCGACGATCACCACCCTGCGCCCCGGCGTACTGCGTGCGACCGGACCGGAGGGTGTGGTTGAATACGTGGTCACTGGCGGATTTGCCGAAATCAGCACCGATGGTGTGACGGTTCTGGCTGAACGCGCCATGGCCCGCAACGACGTGAGCCAGGACGATTTCGACTCCATGGTTCAGGAAGCGGCCGAGGCCCACGGCAAGGCGCGCGAAACCTTCCAGAATCAGCCGGGCCCAGTTGATGATGCCGCGAAACTGCTGGCCGACATGGTGGCCATGGGCACCCATATCGGTATGTCGACGAAACAGTCTTCGCTTTAAGGCCTGTCGGATTTTACCTGATACGCCGCGCATCGGACGGCGTTTTCAAGCGTCATAGTTTCGGTTACGAATTTACGCCGAAACGCTGTCAGCGCCCTGCATTTGCAGATCCGACCCCGGTTTCACGACCGGGGTCTTTTTTTTGCCGGCAATGCAAGCTACTGTCCCGGCAGGAAACCGAGGGTGAGGCATGCACAGATTTGACGGCAGGACACTGGGGGTGGCTCAGGGGTCGGTCGTGCTGTTTTCAGACTATAAAGACAATGGACAGATGTGGACCGGCTCGGGAGAGCGCGAGATCCAGCGTGAAATCCGCTTTTCCGAACCATTCCGCACTGCGCCGGTGGTTCAGGTTTCGATGTCGATGTGGGACATTGACCAGACCACAAGCCCGCGTGCCGATATTTCCTATAACCGTGTGACGCCCGAAGGTTTCTGGATCGGATTTCGCACATGGGGCGACACAAGGATCGCACGGATCCGCGCCGACTGGACCGCTATGGGGCCGGTCCGCGATGACGATGATTGGGACCTCTGCTGAACAGCATTGATCACCCGCTGGGGCTGACCCAGCCGTAAATCAGCCGAGTTCGGCCACCGGAATGATCGGAAAGAACGTACCGGACGAGTGGACGCCGAACCACTCCTGCCCGTCATGACGGGCGGGTTCGCCCAAATCGACCAGACGGTAAAAGCTCTTTCTGTCAATCAGCGCCTCCATGCCGGCACGCACCATAACATAGGGTGACGGTTCGCCGCTGTCCGGATCGCGGACCACACGCAGCGGGCATTCGGCGCTGGCGATGGTGGTGTCGTCGACGTTGGTGGTAAAGGTTATGACCTGTTGCTTGCCGCTGCCCGTCACGGTGAAATCAACGGCGACGAAGGGCGCGTCATCGACCGTGATCCCGACCTTTTCAACCGGAGTGACAAGGAAGTAATCGTCGTTCTCCCGTTTCAGGATGGTCGAGAACAGCCGCACCAGTCGTTTGCGCCCGATTGGTGTGCCAAGATAGAACCACGTTCCATCCCGCGCGATACGGATATCCAGATCGCCACAGAACGGCGGATCCCACAGATGTACCGGCGGCATTCCGCCCTTGGATGCGGCGCGGGCGCTGGAGGCAAGCCCCTCAGCGGTTGGTTTCACGATGTTTTGTGCAGTCATATGCTTTGCCGATTGTGGTGATAGGTCTAGGTCTGTCTAATACCCATATAAGCCTTCATGGAGATATGTCATGGCCGACGCCGATACCTTGATCGACGAGATTGAAACCCTTGGCGAAAAGCTGACCCAGGCGCGGGACAGCATCACCCGGCGGTTCATCGGGCAACGCCCGGTCGTTGATCTGGTGTTATCGGCCCTGTTGTGTGGCGGTCACGGGTTGCTGATCGGTCTGCCGGGGCTGGGCAAGACCCGGCTGGTGGATACGTTAAGCACGGTCATGGGGCTCGATGGCGGGCGCGTGCAGTTCACCCCCGATCTGATGCCAGCCGATATCCTTGGGTCCGAGGTTCTGGAAACTGCGTCCGATGGCACGCGGTCCTTCCGGTTCCTTCAGGGGCCGGTGTTTTGCCAGTTGCTCATGGCCGATGAAATCAACCGCGCCAGTCCACGCACGCAATCCGCGCTGTTGCAGGCAATGCAGGAAAAATCGGTGACGATTGCGGGTAAACCGCATCGCCTGGGGGTGCCGTTTCACGTTCTGGCGACGCAAAACCCGATCGAGCAAGAGGGAACCTATCCCTTGCCCGAAGCGCAGTTGGACAGGTTTCTGGTCCAGATCGACGTGCCTTATCCGGACCGCGACACCGAACGCAATATCCTGCTGGCCACCACTGGTGTGAGCGAGGATGAATCCGTGAGCGTGTTTTCCGCCGCCGAACTGCTGGCGGCGCAAACTCTGCTGCGGCGGATGCCGGTGGGCGACAAGATCGTCGAAACGATCCTTGATCTTGTGCGTGCCTGCCGCCCGGGGGATCTGGCGGCACCGGCCGTCGTCAACCAAAGCGTCGGTTGGGGCCCGGGGCCGCGTGCGGCGCAGGCGTTGATGCTGACGGTGCGTGCCCGGGCTTTGCTTGACGGGCGATTGGCGCCCTCGATTGATGATGTGGCGGCGATGGCGATGCCGGTGCTGTCCCACCGTATGGCGCTGACCTTTGCGGCGCGGGCGCGGGGCGAAAACCTGTCGAATGTCATTGGTACGGTGGTCGGAAACGTAACACGGATTGAGGCTGCCGCGTGACAGCAGCCGCCGATCTTCGCGCCGATGCCGAAGCACTGGCCGCACCCCTGCCGCCACTGCTGGCCGATGCGCAACATCTGGCGCACTCCGTGATGCTGGGCGCGCATGGGCGGCGGCGTGCGGGGGCAGGTGATGAGTTCTGGCAATACCGCCCCGCGATGCCGGGGGACGAGGCGCGGACGATCGACTGGCGCCGGTCGGGACGTTCAGATGCGCATTTCGTGCAGGAGAAGGAATGGCAGGCGGCGCAATCGGTGCTTCTCTGGGTCGATGGGGCGCGTTCGATGGGTTTTGCCTCGGACAAGGCTCTGCCCGAGAAGGGGGCTCGGGCGCGGCTGTTGGCCATGGCGATTGCGGTTCTGCTGATCCGTGGCGGTGAACGTGTGGGCTTGTCGGGTCTGGGTCTGCCGCCCCGGTCCGGACCGGTGCAACTGTTGCGACTGGCCGCGGCTTTGGCGGCGGATGGCGATGCGCCGGAATACGGAGCGCCTGAATCGCGCGGGATGCTGGCCCGGTCGCGCGCCCTGTTCGTGTCGGATTTCCTTGGCGATCCCGCGCCGGTGGTGGAGGCGTTGACCAAGGCCGCCGACCGGGGCATCAAGGGCGCGATCCTTCAGGTGCTGGATCCGCAGGAAGAAGCGTTCCCGTTTGACGGGCGTACGATATTTGAATCCATCGGCGGCAGCCTGCGCCATGAAACGTTGAAAGCGGGCGATCTGCGGGCGCGATATCTCGACAGGCTGGCGGCACGCAAGGCGATGTTGCGCGATCTGGCCCGCGCCACCGGCTGGCAATATCACTGCCATCACACCGCTGACGGTGCCGCGCCGGCCCTGTTGTGGCTTTTCGGCGCATTGGAGCATGACCACTGATGTTCACCCTTGCCGGCATAGGTTTTACCGCGCCCTGGCTGTTGCTGGGGCTTGTGGCGTTGCCGATCCTTTGGCTATTGCTGCGCGCCGTGCCGCCCGCGCCGGTGCGCCGTCGCTTTCCCGGTATCGCGCTGTTGCTGGGGCTGACGGATGACGACCACCAGTCGGACAAGACGCCGTGGTGGCTGTTGCTGCTGCGCACGCTGGCGGTTGCTGCGGTGATTGTCGGCTTTGCCGGGCCGGTGCTGAACCCTGATAATCGTCTGCCGGGCAGCGGGCCAATGCTGGTTCTGGTCGATGGCACCTGGGCCGATGCCCGCGACTGGCCACGCCGGATTGATCGGATCACTGCCGCGCTGGACGAAGCGGGGCGCGATGGGCGCACCGTGGCATTGATCAGCCTGACCGACCTGCCGGGGGGCGATCTGCCGTTTCAATCCGCCGATTCCTGGGCCGCCCGATTGCCCGGTCTGACCCCCCGGCCATGGGTGGCGTCGGACGGAGGTGTAACGGGATTTACCGACCGGCTGAGCGGGAGTTTCGAGACGCTCTGGCTATCCGATGGCGTGGCGCATCCTTGGCGCGAGGGGCTGTTGACGGCACTGGAGCAGCGCGGCCCGGTAACCGTGTTCGAAAGCCCGCGCCCGATCTTTGCCATGAAACCGGTAACCTATGATGAGGGTGCGCTTTCGCTGACGGCCCTCAGGGCTGCGCCGGGGCCGGAACAGGCGGTCGAGGTCACCGGACACGGGCGCGATCCATCCGGGGTTGAACGGGAGTTGGCCCGCGCGACGGTCAGCTTTGATGCTGGTGCGGTGCAGGCCGCTCTGGCGCTGTCGCTGCCGCCGGAACTGCGCAACCGGATCACCCGGTTTCAGATCGAAGGTGCCCGGTCGGCGGCGGCCGTGACCCTGACCGACGACGCGCTGAAACGGCGCGAGGTGGCGCTGATTTCCGGGCGCGATGACCGCGAGTCGCTGCAACTGCTTTCGCCGACGCATTATCTGGAGCAGGCCCTGCAACCGACCGCCGATCTGATCTCGGGATCGCTTGAGGACGTGCTGCTGGCCAATCCGGATGTGATCGTTCTCGCCGATGTGGCAACCGTCACCGGCACCGAGGAACAGGCGATTGTCGATTGGATCGATGCGGGCGGACTGCTGCTGCGCTTTGCCGGGCCGCGTCTGGCCGCCAGCGATATCAGCCGCGATGTCGAAGACGCGCTGATGCCCGTGCGCCTGCGCGCCGGGGGCCGCAGCGTCGGGGGCGCGATGAGTTGGGGAGAGCCGAAAGCCCTGCGCGCCTTTGCCGAGGGTTCGCCGTTCTTTGGACTTGAGGTGCCCGCCGAAGTAACCGTGTCAGCTCAGATTATGGCCCAGCCCGACCCAAATCTGGCCGACCGTGTGATCGCCGCGCTGACCGATGGCACACCGCTGGTCACGCGCAAACGGATCGGGCAGGGGCAGGTGGTATTGTTCCACGTCACCGCCAACGCCGAATGGTCGACATTGCCGCTGTCGGGCCTGTTCGTGCAGATGTTGGAACGTCTGGCCGTATCGACCCGCCCCGCCGCCCCCAGTGCCGGGGATCTGGCAGGTACGACATGGGCGCCCGACCAGGTGCTGGATGCCTTTGGTCGGGTCGGCGATGCCGGCAATCTGCCCGGTGTGGCTGGCGAGGATCTGGCGGCGGCGGTCCCCTCAGCGGCAACGCCGCCGGGGCTGTACGCGGGCGAGGACCGGCGGATTGCGCTGAACGTTACCGGAGCGGAGGCCGCGCTTTCGGCGGCGGTCTGGCCCGCGCGGATAGCGGTCGAAGGATTGGAACATCGGCGCGAAACCCCGTTCAAAGGCGCGCTGCTGGCGCTGGCTCTGATGCTGCTGGCGCTGGATGTATTGGCCTCGCTCTTGCTGGCCGGGCGGTTGACCGGTGCGGGAACAACCAAGCGCGCGACACGGGGCGCAGCAGCGGTTCTGGCGCTGGCGCTGATGTTACCGGGCGACGGGCAGGCGCAGAGCCCCGATGCGTCGCCCCCTGACGACGATTTCGCCATTCAGGCAACATCTGAGGTGGTGCTGGCCCATGTCATCACCGGTGACAAGCAGGTCGACGAGGTGGCGCAGGCCGGGTTGGTCGGGCTGTCTGATACACTCTTTCAGCGCACATCTATCGAACCGGCGGCGCCGATTGCCGTGAACCTTGAAACCGACGAACTGTCGTTCTTTCCGTTCCTGTACTGGCCGATCACCCCGGATCAGCCTCAGCCCAGCCAAGAGGCCTATGGGCGGCTCAATACCTATCTCAGGGGCGGCGGAATGATCCTGTTCGACACCCGCGACGCAGATATCGGCGGCTTTGGCAGCGGATCGGTCAACGGGCGCAAACTGCAACAACTGGCCCGCCCGCTGGACGTGCCACCGCTTGAGCCTATTCCGGCCGATCACGTCCTCACGCGCACGTTTTATTTGTTGCAGGATTTTCCGGGCCGCCACACCAGCCGCGATGTCTGGGTCGAAGCGGCACCTGCCGACGCCCAAACTGTCGAAGGCATGCCGTTCCGCAACCTGAACGACAATGTGACGCCTGTGGTAATTGGCGGCAACGACTGGGCCGCTGCTTGGGCGGTCGATTCCGGTGGCAACCGGATGTTTCCGGTGGGCCGCGGCTATGCCGGTGAGCGTCAGCGTGAAATCGCGCTGCGCTTTGGGGTGAATCTGATGATGCATGTGCTGACCGGAAACTATAAATCCGATCAGGTGCATGTGCCCGCTTTGCTGGATCGGCTGGGCCAATGACCGGCGCGCGGGTTCTTTCTGGCGGCGGCGTCGGCCTGTTTGCGCCCTGCCTGTGGCATTTGAACACCAAGGATCGAGGCCCGATATGGACAGCGTGATTTTCGATCCGCTGGTGCCGGTCACGGTCCTTGCCGGGCTGGCCGGGCTGGCGGTTCTGGTGACCGGCCTGTCCCTATGGCGCGGTCTTTCGGGGTGGTGGCTGCGCGGGTTGGCGGCTGTTGTGCTGTTGGTCGCCTTGGCCTCACCCTCGTTGCAGGACGAAGACCGCACACCGCTGTCTGACATTGTGCTTCTGGTCGTGGATGAAAGTGCCAGCCAACAGATATCCGACCGCGCAACGCAGGTGGCGGATGCGGTGACAGAGATCGAAGCCGGGGTGGCGGCGCTGGGTAACACCGAATTGCGGATCGTCCGCCTTGCCGATGGCGAGGGGGATCGCGGCACGCTGCTGATGACCGCGCTGGCCGAAGCCATGGCCGAAGAACCCCGCGCCCGGCTGGCCGGAGCGATCTTGCTTAGCGACGGACGGCTGCACGATATCGACGCCGCACCCGATCTGCCCGCGCCGCTGCATCTGTTGCTGACCGGGCGCGATACCGATTGGGACCGCAGGCTGGTGGTTGAAAACGCGCCCGCCTTTGCAATCATCGATGAACCTGTACAACTGACCGTGCGGATCGAGGATCAGGGTGCCATCCCGCGTGAGACGGGCGGGATGGCACAGCTGACCATTGCCGTGGATGGTGGTGCGCCACAGGCGTTCGACGTGCCAGTCGGTCAGGCGCTGAATCTTCCGATCACCCTGTCCCACGCCGGGATGAATGTGATCCAGTTCACCACTCCCGCCATTGATGAGGAATTGACCGATCGCAACAATGCAGCCGTCGTGCAGATCAACGGTGTGCGCGACCGGCTGCGTGTTCTTCTGGTCAGTGGTGAGCCGCATCCCGGCGAGCGGACATGGCGCAACCTGTTGAAATCGGACAGTTCTGTTGACCTCGTGCATTTCACCATCCTGCGCCCGCCCGAAAAACAGGATGGCGTCCCGGTGTCGGAATTGTCGTTGATCGCCTTTCCAACGCGCGAGCTTTTTCTGGAAAAGATCGATGAATTCGATCTGATCGTGTTCGACCGTTACAAGCGGCGCGGCATCCTGCCTGCGCTTTATTTCGAGAATATCCGGCAATATGTCGAACGGGGCGGGGCGGTTCTGGTGGCGGCAGGGCCGGATTTTGCCGGGGCCGATTCGATCTATCGCTCGCCTTTGGGCGATGCCTTTCCCGGCGTGCCGACGGCGCGGGTTCTCGAACAGGGGTTCCTGCCCGAACTCAGCGATCTGGGGCGCAGGCACCCGGTAACGGCGGGGCTTGATACCGCGATGGGGCCGCTGGTGGACGGGCGGCCCGGCTGGGGTCGTTGGATGCGCCAGATCGAGCTTGAGGCCATCCGGGGACAGACCGTGATGCAGGGGGTCGACGGCAAGCCGCTGCTGATCCTTGACCGGTACGGCGAAGGCCGTGTGGCGCTGCTCGCGTCCGATCAGGCCTGGTTGTGGTCGCGCGGTTTCGAGGGTGGCGGGCCGCAGCTGGAGCTGCTGCGCCGTCTGGCCCACTGGATGATGAAAGAACCGGAACTTGACGAAGAAGCGCTGACCGTTTCGGCGGAAGGTCAGGTGATGACCATCCTGCGCCGGACCCTCGGCGATAGCGTCGGCGACGTCGAGATCACCGGGCCGGATGGCGCGGTGACCATGGTGCCGCTGCAAGAAATCGCGCCGGGCCGGTTCTCGGCCGATTGGCGCGCACCGGAAATCGGGCTGTACGCGCTGCGCGAGGGGGAACAGGAGGCGGTGATCGCCCTTGGCCCCTCAGCACCGAAAGAATTCGAGCAGACGGTCGCGTCGGGCGATCTGCTTGAACCGGTTATCGCCTTGCGGCGCGGTGGAACCATGATGGTCGAGGATGGTTTGCCAACCCTGCGCCGGGTGCGCGACGGACGTCCGGCAGCGGGGCGCGGCTGGATCGGGATCGTGCCGCGACAGGCCTATCTGACGGCGGACGTCACGGTGACACCGCTGGTATCGGCCTGGCTGTTCCTGTTGCTGGCGGCGCTTCTGACCGTTGGCGCCTGGCTGCGCGAAGGGCGGCGTTGACGCGCGATTTGCGACCGTTTGCGAGGGCGCAAACCCGTGTCGCCACAGCCGTCACCGCGGCAGGTTGAACGGGGTGGTGCCCTTGGCCCAGCCTTCAACGGTGGTGCGGGCGCGGATCAGTACCTGTGTCGTGCCTTCGGGGATGCGGATGCCCGATTGGGCGCGGGTGAAGGGCTGTTCATTCTCATGCGGGTGGGCCAGCGGGCGATCACCCAGAACCTTGCCACCGGCGGATTCAACCCGCCATCCATCGGCATAATCATCCCAACCCTTATCGGCATGGCGCAGGGTAACCGAGAAGGTCCAGGTGTCTCCGTCCGGCTTGGCGCTGACCTTTACGACAGCGGCGGGGTCGGCAAATGCCGGTGGCGAAGCGAAAAGGGCAGGAAGCGCGATCATCAGCGCGGCAAGAGTGGAACGGATCATTCGGGTATTCCTTTGGCAGCTTACGGCACGGGCCATATCACGGTTTTGCCGGAGGTTGCGTCAAAAGCACCTCGCGGGGGCGTGACATGAATTCCCGTGACCAGAGTACCCAAATGGTGACCACAACCGCCCCCAGCAACGTCAGCGCGCCTAAAAGCCATGCCAGCGCCGCAAGCGCGAAATACATCGCCCGCAGTCCACGATTGAAATTCCATGCCGCACGGATGTTCAGTTCGCCCGATTGCCAGGCGCGATGGCGGGCCAGCGGGTGATCGGGGTCGTTCGGCACCGCCCCCATGACGACAGCGCAATATCCAAACAGCCGGTTCGACCAGACGAATTTCAGGAACGCGTGGGTCAGCAGCAGCGCGACAAGGCCCAGTTTGACCTGCCAAACGATGGTCGGGATGGTCGGAACGCCCGAAAGCGCCAGATCCTCGGCCACACCGACCAGCCGTTCGGCATTGCCGATCAGCGCCAGAACTCCACCCAGAGCGATCACGCAGGTCGATGAAAAGAACGCTGTACCCTGCCGCAGGGAGGAAAGCATCTGCGCGTCAAAGATCCGCGGATCGCGGCGCACCATCTCTTGCATCCAGTCACGGCGGTACTGGATCATCAGCACGGTGACCGACGGATATGTTGTGTTTTCACGCTCGATCCACCAGCCGATGATCAGCCAGCCTGTCACAAGCGCGCCGAGCGCGATGGCATCAATCGGGGAAAGTAGGGCCAGACGGTCAAGCAATGTCATGGGCAGACCATAGGGCGGGGAATTGCCGCTTGCCAGTCAGGAAAATTGGTTATATTTTCTTACCAATTAATCCGGAGGCCGCCCATGGACATGCCAATTCCCGATGCTGGCATTCTGGCCCGCAAGGCCGGGATCGTCGCGCTTTTACAATCGGTTCTTCCCGCCGACGCGATGATTCACGAAGATCGTCAGGTCAAGGCCTATGAGTGTGATGCGCTGACCGCCTATCGCTGCCCACCGCTGTGTGTCGTCTTGCCCTCGACGACCGAAGAAGTGTCGGCGGTGATGAAGCTGTGTCAGGAACAGGGAGTTCCGGTGGTGCCGCGCGGATCGGGCACCTCACTGGCGGGGGGCGCGCTGCCCACTGCCGATTCGGTTATTCTGGGCGTGGCGCGGATGAACGATGTGCTGGAAACCGATTATGGCAATCGGTTCATCAGGGTGCAGTCGGGGCGCACGAACCTGTCCGTTACCGGCGCCGTCGAGGATGACGGGTTCTTCTATGCTCCCGACCCCAGTTCGCAACTGGCCTGTGCGATCGCGGGCAATATCGGCATGAACAGCGGCGGGGCGCATTGTTTGAAATACGGCGTGACGACCAACAATCTGTTGGGTGTCACCATGGTTCTGATGGACGGCACCGTGGTGGAAATCGGCGGCGCGCATCTGGACGCGCCGGGGCTGGACCTGCTGGGCGTGATCTGTGGCTCGGAAGGCCAGTTGGGCGTTGTGACCGAAGCGACCCTGCGTATCCTGCCCAAACCCGAAGGCGCGCGCCCCGTTCTGATCGGATTCGATTCAAACGAGGTGGCGGGGATGTGCGTCTCCGACATCATCAAGGCCGGTGTTCTGCCCGTGGCAATCGAATTCATGGATCGCCCCTGTATCCGCGCGACCGAGGCTTTTGCCCATGCCGGTTACCCGGATTGCGAGGCGCTTTTGATCGTCGAGGTAGAGGGCAGTGAGGCCGAGATCGACGAACAGCTTTCGGTGATCACCGCCATCGCGCGGCGCCATGATCCGGTGGAACTGCGCGAAAGCAAGTCGGAAGAGGAAAGCGCCAAGATCTGGCTGGGGCGCAAATCGGCTTTTGGCGCCATGGGACAGATCAACGATTACATGTGTCTGGACGGTACGATCCCGGTGACCGAACTGCCCTATGTCCTGCGCCGGATCGGCGAGATGTCAAAGGAATACGGGCTGGACGTGGGCAATGTGTTTCACGCCGGCGACGGCAACATGCATCCGCTGATCCTGTTCGATGCGAACAAGCCCGGCGATCTGGAAAAATGCGAGGCCTTCGGCGCCGACATCCTGCGTCTCTGTGTTGAAGTCGGCGGATGCCTGACCGGCGAGCACGGCGTCGGGATCGAAAAGCGCGATCTGATGGTGGATCAATACGATCCGGTCGATCTTGAGGCACAGTTGCGGGTCAAGGATGTGTTCGACCCCCGCTGGCTGCTGAACCCTGCCAAGGTGTTTCCGCTGGCAAGCACGGAACGCCGGCGTGCCGCATAGGGCAGGTGTCGGAATTTGAGTATTTGTACAAAGAAGAAGCAGGGGGCCTGAATGCTTTTGCCGAAGGACGAGGCGGAATTGGGCGCGATCGTGCGCGAAGCTGACGGCCCGCTGTGGATCGAAGGCGGCGGCACGCGCGGCCCGGTGGCGGCGCGGGACGGCGTTCGGCTGGGAACCTCTGGCTTGACCGGGATCACGCTGTACGAGCCCGGCGCGCTGACCCTCGTGGCACGGGCGGGAACCCCCTTGGCCGAGGTTGAGGCCGCACTGGCCGCCGAGAACCAACGCCTCCCGTTCGAACCGATGGACCACCGCGCGCTGTTGGGCACCGACGGGGTGCCGACGATCGGCGGGGTGGTGGCGGGCAATGTATCGGGGCCGCGGCGGATTCAGGCCGGGGCGTGCCGCGATTCGCTGATCGGGGTGCGGTTCGTCGACGGGCGGGGCGATGCGATCAAGAACGGCGGGCGGGTGATGAAGAACGTCACCGGATATGATCTGGTCAAGCTGCTGGCCGGGTCGCACGGGACATTGGGCGTATTGACCGAAGTGTCGTTCAAGGTGCTGCCCGTGACGCCCGAACAGGCGGTGGTGATCCTGCCGGGCCTTTCGGTGGGGCAGGCGATTGCGGCCATGGCGGCGGCTCTGAGCTCTCCGTTCGAGGTTTCGGGCGCGGCCCATCGTCCGGGCGGCGATGTGATGCTGCGGATCGAGGGGTTTGCGGCTTCGGTAAGCTATCGCGCTGGGCGTTTGGTAAAGCTTCTGGCAGGGTTCGGACCTGCCGAGATTCTGCGCGAAGGTGTCGCCGCCATGTGGCGCGATATCGGCAATGGGGCGCAATTTTCCGGCACCGGGCAGGATGTCTGGCGGATTTCCGTGAAACCCGCCGATGGCACGGCTGTGGCGGCGCGGCTGGAGGGTGCCGATCTGCTGTTCGATTGGGGCGGTGGTCTGATCTGGGCCGGGGTGGCACCGGGTCAGGACGCGCGCGCGGCGCTGGACGGCATCGCGGGGCACGCAACGCTGGTGCGCGCCACGCCCGAAACCCACGCACGGCTGGGCACGTTCCATCCGGAACCGGCGCCTTTGGCTGCCATCGCTGCCGGGCTGAGGGCGCAGTTCGATCCGCGGGGCATTCTGAACCCGGGACGGATGGCATGACCGGCGATATCCGCCTGTCTCCCGTTGCGGGCGGTGCCGTTCTGGTATTGGCCGAAATCGTCATGGCAATGAATCTGGTGTTCCTTTCTCTTACAGATGCAGGCTGAACGACATGCAGACGAATTTCACACCCGAACAGCTTCGCGATCCGGCAATTGCCCGGTCCAACGAGATATTGCGCGCCTGTGTCCATTGCGGATTTTGCACGGCCACCTGTCCGACCTATCAGGTGCTGGGGGATGAACTGGACAGTCCGCGGGGCCGGATTTACCTGATCAAGGATATGCTGGAGAACGATCGTCCTGCCGATGAAAAGACGGTCAAGCATATCGACCGCTGCCTGTCCTGTCTGGCCTGTATGACGACCTGTCCGTCCGGGGTGCATTACATGCATCTGGTTGATCACGCCCGGGCGCATATCGAAAAGACCTATCGCCGCCCGCTGTTCGAGCGGCTGTTGCGCTGGACTCTGGCCAAGGTCCTGCCCAATCCGACATTGTTCCGTGTTGCGCTGCTTGGGGCAAAAATCGGCCGGCCCTTTGCGTTTCTGGTGCCTGATGCGCGGCTGCGGGCGATGTTGGCGATGGCACCCAAACAGGTGCCGCCGGTCAGCCCCAACGACGATCCGCAGACCTTTGCCGCCGAAGGGACGCGCCGGATGCGTGTGGCGCTGATGACCGGTTGCGCGCAAAAGGCGCTGAATACCGATATCAACGATGCGACGATCCGCCTGCTGACCCGGCTGGGCGCAGAGGTGGTGATTGCCGAGGGCATGGGGTGTTGCGGCGCGCTGACCCATCACATGGGCCGCGAGGGGGAAAGCCACGCGGCGGCGGCGAACAACATTCGTGCCTGGATGGCCGAGGTGAACGGGCAGGGGTTGGATGCGATCGTGATCAACACCTCGGGCTGCGGCACCACGGTCAAGGATTACGGCCATATGTTCCGCAACGACCCGATTGCCGCCGATGCGGCGGCTGTCTCGGGCCTTGCCCGGGATGTGTCCGAAGTGCTGATGACGCTGACAGCGCCACAAAAGGACGCGGAGCCAGAGGCCGAACACAACCGTGCCGCCGAGTTGATCGCCGGGACCGACGCCGCCGCGCGCCCGGGCCCCGAGGGGCCGAAAGGTATGCGCGTTGCCTATCACGCGGCCTGTTCGCTGCAACACGGTCAACAGATCAAGAGCCACCCCAAGACTCTGCTGAAACGTGCGGGTTTTACCGTGGTTGAGCCGAAGGACAGTCATCTGTGCTGTGGATCGGCGGGCACTTACAACCTGATGCAGCCCGAAATCTCGGGCGAACTGAAGCGGCGCAAGGTGGCGACGCTCTCTGTTCTGGACGCCGAGGTGATCGCTGCAGGCAACATCGGCTGCATGATGCAGATCGGTGACGCGGCGGGCGTGCCTGTGGTGCATACCGTCGAATTGCTTGACTGGGCCTCGGGGGGGCCGCGGCCACCTGCTCTCTCGTACGGGTTGCATCGCGATAATGCCCCGAAGGTGCCCCGGCTTCGCTGAACCAGCGCCACTGTTCTGCCGCACCCGCCCCATACCCATGAGGGAACTGGGCAATGGCAGACGGGCGGGATTCGCGGCATGGGTATATTCAATTGGATTGCAGGCGGGATGCTGGCACTGACTGCCGGAACCGCCCCCGCCTTGGCCGCGGGACAAGCCATTGCCGGGCAGGACAATCCGGAGCTGCGCGCCCTGATCACCGCCGATGACAGCCGCGCCTGGGATGCTGTCGGACGGTTGAACATGGGGGACGGGGCGTTCTGCACAGGGGCGCTGATTGCCGAAAGCATCGTTCTGACCGCCGCCCATTGCCTGTTCGACAAGCGGACCGGGCGGCGGTTTGAAAGCGACGAGATCGAATTTCTGGCCGGGTTCCGTGATGGCCGCGCCCAAGCGTATCGCGGGGTGCGCCAGACGATTGTACATCCCGATTATGACGTCAAGGACAAGGAAATCGGGCGCATCGCCCGGGATCTGGCGCTGATCCAGCTCGACCAACCGATTCGCAATGGCCGGATTGTTCCCTTTGCCACCCACGAGGGGCCTGCGACGGGGGATAAGGTTGGCGTTGTGTCCTATGCCCATGACCGGGCGGAACGGCCCAGCCTGCAAGAACTGTGCCACGTTTTGGCGCGCCAGGCAGGCGCGCTGATCCTGTCCTGCGAAGTCGATTTCGGCAGTTCCGGTGCACCGATCTTTGTCTTTCAGGACGGGCAGGCGCAGATCGTGTCGGTCGTATCGGCGATGGCCGAGGTCAAGGAACAGAAGGTCTCGATAGGCACATCGCTGGAACAACCGCTGGCCGAACTGATGGCGCAGCTTGAGAAGGGCGACGGCGTGTTCCACCGCGCCGCCCCGCCGGTGCGCCGGATGAGCGCCGGTGAATCGCGCCGTGCGGGATCGGCCAAATTCGTGAAACCATGAGGCGCGACGTGAAACGCCGCTGTATCGCGCTGGCCCTGGGACTGCTCGCCCAGTGGCCGGCGCATCTTTCGGCGCAGGACAGCGGATTGAAACGTCTGACCCTGCGGTCCGAAGGGCTGGGATGGGAGGCGGTGGGTCGCGTCGATGTGGCCGGGCGTGGGTTTTGTTCCGGCGTGCTGATTGCAACCGATCTGGTGCTGACGGCGGGGCATTGCCTGCACGATCGCGCCACCGGCACGGCCCGCGATCCCGGCACGGTGAAGTTTCGCGCCGGATTGCGTGACGGGCTGGCGGTGGCCGAACGGAGCGTCGCGCGGGCGGTGGTGCATCCCTCCTATACCGATCCGGAGTCCAGCAGGACGACGCAGATCCGCTTTGATCTGGCGATCCTGCAATTGGCCGAGCCGATTCCGGCGGCCACTGCGGCGCCCTTTTCTGTAGAACCGATGCCCGGTATCGGGCGAGATGTGGCGGTTGTGTCTTATGCAAAGGGACGGGATGCTGCGCTGTCCTGGCAGCGCCGCTGTGCCGTTCTGGACAGCCGCGATCATCTGACCATGCTGACATGCGACGTGACCTTCGGCTCGTCCGGTGCTCCGGTCTTCGACATGTCGGGGCGGCGGGCGCGGATCGTTTCGATGATTTCGTCAGGGGGCGAACAGCGCGGGCGCAAGGTGGCCTTTGGCATGGATATTCCGCCAGTGCTGGCCGATCTCAAGGTGGCGCTGAATTCGGGGCGCGGGGTGATTGAATCCGCGCAAATTCCTGTGCGGCGGGTCACTCCACGGGCCGATCATTCGGCGTCGGGGGCGCGTTTCGTCAAGGCGCCGACCCGAGATTAGATCACCACGGATCTGCATCCGATTGTCGGGTCTCCGGGTCGGATGCCGGGCCTTGAAACCGCTTTTTCGCCTTCCTACCTAAGTGCTACCGGATGCCGATGATTGGGCCGGTAACCATCGGTCCGTCCTGTGTGGAGGGCCGGACAATGTTGTCGCTTTAGAAAAGGATGACCTATGCGAACCTTCGATCTTGCCCCCCTGTACCGCGCCACTGTCGGTTTCGACCAGATCGCCGATCTGATGGACCGGGTGCTGACCGACAATGTCGGCGCGCAAACCTATCCCCCCTATAACATCGAAAAGACCGCCGAAGACGGCTGGCGGATTTCGATTGCGACTGCCGGTTTCTCGGATGAGGATCTGAATGTTGAAGTGCGCGAACAGGCGCTGTTCGTCTCGGCGCGCAAGGCCGCTGACGAGGAAAAGCGCACCTATCTGCACCGTGGCATCGCCACCCGCGCGTTCGAGCGCCGGTTTCATCTGGCGGATCACGTCAAGGTAACAGGTGCGGCCCATGTCAACGGCATGTTGCACATCGATCTTGTGCGCGAGGTGCCAGAGGCGCTGAAGCCGCGGACCATCGCGATTGCCCGGGATCACTCGGCCGATGCGAAAACCGTCGAGCACGCCACAGCCTGATCGCCGTGCGATTGCAAATCCAAGGGCGCGCCACAGGGCGCGCCCTTTTCGTTTCTGCTCCGGTCAGGTCGCGCTGTCGGGCCCACCGCCGGCCCGGGTCAGCGCATCAAGCACCGCGTCGGTGGACAGCAATTCGGGCAGCGCGATCCCCTCGGGCGCGGCGGGGCCATAGACGATGTTGAACGGAATGCCGTAACGCCCGTTGGTTTCGAGATAACGCGCGATCACCGGGTCGGGGCGGGTCCAGTCGGCACGCATTGGCACGACGTCTGGCTGGGCAAGCGCCAGAGCCACGTCGCCCCGGCTGAGCACAAGCGCCTTGTTCGCTTTGCAGGTCAGGCACCAGTCGGCAGTCACATCGACAAAAACCGTGCGCCCTTCCGACACCAGCCGGGCGATCTCGGCACGTTCGAACGGCTGCCAGATCGTCTCGGTCCCGGCGATCTGGTCGGTTGCGCCGCCCGAGACGTCGCGTGGTGCCAAGGCAGGTACGACAAGCACCGCCGCAGCCATGATCACGGCCACCAGCGCGGCGCGGCCCGGCTTGTGCCGTACCACCAGCAAGGCGAGCGACCCCACCGCCAGAATTCCGATGGCAAGCGCCGCGGCCACAGGGCCAGCCACGGCGGCCAGGACCCAGATCAGCCAGGCGGCAGTCAGCGCCAGCAACCCGCCCAGCAGCCCGCGAACCGCCAGCATCCAGCGCCCGGGCCGGGGCAGGGAGCGGATCATCGCAGGCCGCGCCGCCACAACCAGATAAGGCAGCGCAAGCCCCAGCCCCAGCGCGCTGAACACCAGCACAATATCAACCGCACCGCCTGACAGGGCAAAGGCCACCGCCGTGCCCAGAAACGGCGCGGAACAGGGCGTGGCAAGCACGGCGGCGAAGGCACCCGTGGCAAAATCCCCGGCCAACCCCTTGCGCGACTCGCCCTTCGCCATCGCGGTTGTCCAGGACTGCGGCAAGGTGATTTCAAACAGTCCGAACAGGTTGGCGGCGAACAGCCCCAGCAGCGCGATCATCCCGGCCAGAAAGAATGGGTTCTGAAACTGCAATCCCCAGCCCACCGCTAACCCCAGCGATTTTGCACCAATTGTCGCGCCTGCCAGCAGCCACATGAAGGCCATCACCCCCAGCGCCGAAACCAGAAACCCGCTGCGCACCCGCGCCGATGACATGCCCTGTGATTGAATGGCCGAAGACAGCTTGATCGACAGAACCGGCAGAACGCAGGGCATGACGTTCAGGATCAGCCCACCCAGAAGCGCCACCAGCACGATCCACGCCCGTTCGCCCATGTCCGGCCCCGAAACGCTCATTTCGATGGGCGGCTCGGGCGCAACCGAGGCGCGCGAAAGATCGAAGGTCGCGGCGCGGGGGCCATCGGCGACGGTCACGGACAGCGGCGCTGTGTCGTCCCCGGCCAGCAGAGGCAACCGCGCCCAAAGCAGCCTGCCATCTTCGCCCAGCCGGATATCCGGCACACCGAATGCAGCGGTGCCCTGTTCGGGAAAGATGTCGGGTGCGGCAAACGGCGTGTCGCTGCGCAGGGTCACGGTCAGGGCCGTGTCATCCAGATGGGCGGTGCCCGGCTCGACTCCGGCGGTGCTTGCATCGGGCACCTGCGCTACCGCTGCGGCAATCAGCGTGGCGGAGGCCGTGTCGATGTCTGTGGTATTTCCCCCGCCCGAGTCCGAGCCGGTGCCTGCGGGCAGATCCAGTGACAGCTCAAGGGTTTTCGGAACGCAGATGTCGGAACAGATCAGCAGATTCAGTGTGCCGCGCAGCTCGGTAGGCGCACCCGGTTCGGCCAGCGCGATGCGCATGGGGAACACGACCTCTGAGGCATAGCCGAAATTCTCGATCCCGAAGGCGCGGAACCGGGTGGGCGTGGGCCAGAGAAACTCCACGTCGGCCACGTTTTGCGATCCATCCCAGTGGATTTCGGGTGGCAGGCCGACTTCGCCCGGGGACCGCCAATAGGTTTTCCAACCGTCGCCCAGCGTGACATGCAAACCCGCCGATACCGAAGCCGCACCGGGTGCGATGCCGTTCTCGGCGGTCAGCAGGCGGGCCGAGACGTTGGCATCTCCCACGCTTTCCGACTCAGCGGCCAGCACCGGCGCTATTCCCCCGAACAGGGCCAGAAAGAGACAGGCAAACGCCCATACCCGCGGCATTCCGGCGATAAAGGTTTGGGCCCGGGTCTGATGGCTGCGGATGCTTGGGGTATAAATCACGGTCGGTCCCTTTGCTTGGCGACGTGCTTGTGCGGTTACACATCCAATGCCCACGGCTCGAAAGGTCAAGCCATGCGGTCGGGACTCACCCCTTCGTGATGGTGAGTGTGACGATCTGAGGCCCGATTACAGGCGAGATGCAAAAGTTTCGCACAGCCCTTGACCTTCCAGTTACGGGAACCCTCATATCCCGAAGGAGCAACATTCCGGAGCCCGCCATGCCCACGACGCCCGCCACTACGATCACCATGAAAATCAGCGGCCTGAGCTGCGCATCCTGCGTCGGGCGGGCCGAACGCGCCATTGTCGCCGTTTCGGGGGTCGTCGGGGCGAACATCAACCTCGCCAGCGAAACCGCGCAGGTCGATCCCGGCAGCGTCGCGCCGGGCGAGATTGCCGATGCGTTGGACAAGGCCGGATACCCTGCCGAGATCACCGAGGCGCTGTTCGATATCGAGGAGATGCACTGTGCCTCCTGCGCCGGGCGGATCGAAACGGCGCTTTTGGCACTGCCGGGCGTGGTGGCGGCGACGGTCAACCCGGCGACGGAGACGGCCAGTGTGCGCTGGTTCGCCGGAGCCGTGACGCCAGAACAGATTGCCCAGGTATCGGGGGACGCCGGATATCCCGCCACGTTGCGCAGCGCGGCCTCGGCGATGGAAGATGATAGTGGGGCAGTTGACCGCTCGGCTGCGCTTGGGCGTGATGTGGCGATCGCCGCCGCGCTCACCCTGCCTGTGTTCGTGATGGAGATGGGCAGTCATTTCATCCCGGGCGTTCACGATCTGATCGCGGGCACCATCGGGATACGGGTTTCGTGGCTGATCCAATTCGCGTTGGTGACGCTGGTGATGGTCTGGCCGGGGCGGCGAATCCTGTTTGGCGGTGCGCGGTCCCTGCTGCGCGGTGCGCCCGATATGAACGCGCTTGTGGCGCTGGGCACATCGGCGGCCTGGATGTTTTCCACCGTTGCCCTGTTCGCGCCGGGCCTTCTGCCGGTCGGAACGCAGGCGGTCTATTACGAGGCGGCAGCGGTGATCATCACGCTGATCCTGCTGGGTCGCTGGCTGGAGCTGCGGGCCAAGGGGCGCACGGGTGCCGCCATCCGGGCCCTTGCAGGGTTGCAGCCGCGCACGGCAATGGTGCTGCGCGACGGTGCACTGGTTGAAACCGAAATCGCGCAGATCCGGCAGGGCGATCTGGTGCAGATCCGTCCGGGCGAAAGGATCGCAGTGGACGGCACGGTGACGGCGGGCGCATCCTTTGTCGACGAAAGTATGATCACCGGAGAAGCAGCGCCGGTTGAGCGCAGCGTCAGCGCTCCGGTGGTGGGTGGCACGGTCAACGGCACCGGCGCTCTGACGGTACGGGCAACGGCGGTGGGTGCTGACACGGTGCTGGCGTCGATTGTGCGGATGGTCGAACAGGCGCAGGGCGCGAAACTGCCGATTCAGGCGATGGTTGACCGGGTGGTGATGTGGTTTGTACCTGCGGTGATGGCGGTTGCTGCCGTGACCGTTGCGGTCTGGCTAATCTTTGGCCCCGCTCCGGCGTTGCCTTTCGCACTGGTGGCGGGCGTGTCTGTTCTGATCGTCGCCTGCCCCTGTGCCATGGGTCTGGCCACGCCGGTCTCGGTGATGGTCGGATCGGGGCGGGCGGCGCAGCTGGGTGTGCTGTTTCGCAAGGGCGACGCGCTGCAATCCCTCTCGGGTGTCAGTGTCATCGCCTTTGACAAGACCGGAACGCTGACCCAAGGGCGTCCGGAACTGACCGATTTCACACTGGCTGAGTCTGCGGTGGCTGGTGGGCAGGACCGCGATGGGGTGCTGGCCCGGATCGCGGCGGTTGAATCGCTGTCAGAACACCCGGTAGCGTCGGCAATCGTGCGGGCCGCTGCCGGACTGACCCTGCCAGCGGTTGACGGGTTCGATGCGATCAACGGCATGGGCGTGCGCGGGCAGGTCGATGGTCTTGATATCATCGTCGGCGCCGACCGGCTTATGGCACAAGAAGGCATCGAGATTGCCGATCTGGCACCTCTTGGACTGCGGATCGGCGAACGGGGGCGCACGCCCCTTTATGCCGCCATCGACGGGCGGGCGGTGGCGGTGCTTGGCGTGGCCGATCCGGTCAGACCGACCAGCCGCGCCGCGCTGGACGCGTTGCGCACCATGGGTCTGCGACTTGCGATGATCACCGGCGACAACCGTGCCACCGCACAGGCCATCGCGAATGATCTGGGCATATCTGAGGTCGAGGCCGAGGTCATGCCCGACGGCAAGGTTGCCGCGCTGGAGCGTCTGCGCGCCCATGGCACGCTGGCCTTTGTCGGTGACGGGATCAATGACGCGCCCGCCCTTGCCGCCGCCGATGTGGGGATCGCCGTGGGCACCGGCACGGATGTCGCCATTGAAACAGCGGATGTGGTGCTGATGTCGGGCGATCCGGTCGGTGTCGTGCGGGCCATCGCCGTCAGTCGCGCCACCATTCGCAACATCCGCCAAAACCTGTTCTGGGCTTTCGCCTATAACATCGCGCTGATTCCGGTGGCGGCTGGGGCGCTGTATCCGTTGACCGGCACCTTGTTGTCGCCGATGCTGGCCGCAGGGGCGATGGCACTGTCCAGCCTGTTCGTCCTGTCGAACGCACTGCGCCTGCGCCGTGCTGCGGACCCGGCTGCACCGAGCAGCGCCAAAGGCGCCAAACCCGCCCTGTTGGAAGAAAGAACGGCCCTGTGAACATCGGAGAAGTTTCGAAACGCGCCAAACTGCCAGCCAAGACGATCCGATACTATGAAGAGATCGGTCTGATCCTTCCGCAGCGCGAACCGAACGGTTACCGGGTGTTCCGCGCTTCGGAACTGCACAAGCTCGAGTTTGTCGGCCGGGCGCGGGCGATGGGATTCAGCATCGAAGAATGCCGCACCCTGCTGGCCCTGTGGGATGACCGGAACCGTGCGAGCGCTGATGTGCGGGCACTGGCCGCCCGGCATCTGGCGGTGATCGAGGCGCGGATGGATGATTTGCGGGCGATGCACGCCACCCTGTCGGATCTGGTCACCGCCTGCGCCGGCGACGACCGCCCCGATTGCCCGATCCTGTCGACGCTTGCTGCAGACGGTGCGCCGCCGGACCGGGAATTGTGATCCGCCCGGCAGGGGGCTGATCCTGCCGGGCGGAAATTGGTGTGGATGGTCGCGCGTCAGTTCTTCAGGCTTTGCGCCAACCGCATCAGGTTCACTGCCTCGCGGCGGTATCCGAACGGGTCGTCGCCCGTGCCCGACACCGCCAGCGCGATGGCGTCTTCCAGCGTCCAATCGCCCAGATAATCCGATCCGCGCAAAACCTGCCCGAACCCGGCGATCGCGGCGGCAAAACGTGCCTCATTGTCCGGGGCCGTCAGGGCGGTGGGCAGGACAATTTCGCTCAGGGTCGAGGTGTCGCTGCCGGGTGCCTTGGACCGCAGGCGCAGCAGGCCGATTTCATCGCTGTCACCCGTCGGGGTCAGAGCGCCATAACGAAGCGGATCACTCAGCACGGCAGGCGATCCGACCGGCGTGATCTCATACAGGGCGGTGACACTATGTCCGGCACCGATCTCGCCCGCGTCCACCTTGTCGTTGTTGAAATCCTCGCGCCGCAGAGCGCGGGTTTCATAGCCGATCAGACGGTATTCAGCGACGGTCGCGGGGTTGAACTCGACCTGTATCTTGACGTCATCGGCAATCGGAAACAGCGCGCCGGTCAACTGGTCCACCAGCACTTTCTGCGCCTCGGCCAGAGTGTCAATATAGGCGGCCTGCCCGTTGCCGCTCTGGGCCAGCGCCTGCATCGTTGCATCGTCCAGATTGCCCCGACCAAAACCCAGAACCGACAGATAGGTGCCACTGTCACGCTTGTCGGCGATAAAGCGTTCCAGCGCCTTGGGATCGGCCAGCCCGACATTGAAATCACCATCGGTGGCCAGCAGGATGCGGCTGACATCGCCGTTTTGCGCCATGGATGCGGCAGTGGCATAGGCCTGTTGCAGCCCGGCCTGCCCCGCCGTCGATCCGCCTGCCTCAAGCCGGTCAAGCGCGGCCATGATGGTGGCGCGGTCGCTGGCCGGGGTCGGGTCAAGCACCTGACCGGCAGACCCGGCATAGGTGACGATCGCCACCTCGTCCTCGGGGCGCAACTGACCCAGCATCAGGCGGAATGACTGTTTCAGCAGGCCCAGCCGGTCGGCCCCCTGCATCGATCCCGACGTGTCGATCAGGAACACCAGATTCAACGGCGGGCGATCGGCGATGGCGGGCAAGGCTCCTTGCAATCCGATGCGCAGCAGCCGCGTGTCGGGGTTCCACGGGGTTTCCATCAGGCTGACCGTGGGGCGAAAGGCGGTCCCATCATCGGGGGCTGGATAGGCATAGGGGAAGTAATTGATCATCTCTTCCACCCGCACCGCTTCGGGCGGAGGCAGGACTCCGGACAAAATCGAGGACCGCACAACACCATAGCTCGCAGTGTCTACATCAATGGAGAAAGTCGAAACCGGGGTTTCCGAGGTGATTTTAACCGGGTTCGGATCGGCATTGGCAAAGGCTTCGGTGTCGGCTTCGGGCTGAACCACGGGCGCGTCGGCGGACATGGCGCCGACAGCGCGCGCACCTGCCTTGCTGTGCAACGCCTCGCGTTGCGCCGGAGGGGCGGTGACGCGTGAGGGCAAGGGCGCAAAGGTCATGTCGGCGGACCCTTCGCCTGCCGCTGTGGAGTCGGGCGCAACCGCATAAGGTGCGGCGGCGCGTTCTCTCATTGGTGGCGCGGCGGCCTCGTCCTGTGGTGCGGGGCTGGGCAACAGCAGGGCGCGGGTATCGGGCAGGGCGACAAAGACGACGCAGGCGACAAGCGCTGTCGTCGCGGTGAGCGCGCGCGGGGTGGCAAGGGTGGCAAACATCTGGCGTACTCCGGTCATGATCCCCGCCCATCTCTTTGGGCGGTCAGAACTATGACGCGGCGGTGTGGCCGATCCTTGGTGGCGGGCAAAGATTTCCTGTGCCCGGGCCAGATTTTCGGCACGTCGGGTGGAATCGGACGGCGGAGTGGCGGCGTCCATGGCAGATTTCAGATCGTCCAGCGGATCATTCATGTGGTGGTCTCCTGCTCTGCCATGGCGCGCAGACGCTTTCGCACTTCGGACAAGCGCCAGCTGACCGTGCCTTCGGAAATCCCAAGCACCGCGGCAGCCTCGCCATGGGTCAGGTCATCGCCCAGCGTCAGCGCCAGAGTGTCGCGCAGATCGTCAGGCAGGGCGGCCATCGCACCGCTCAGCCAGTCCTGCCTTGCGGCGCCCTGGGCGATATCCGCTTGCCGTGCCACCTCCCAGTCTCCCCAACCGGTGGCGGCTTTTGCATGGCTGGAGGCGCGTCGGCGTCTGTCATGCGCAGCATTCACCGCAACCCGGTAAAGCCAGGTGGAAAACTGCGCATCGCCCCGGAACCCGGGCAGTTTCGCGGGCAAGGACAGACAGATATCCTGGGTCAAATCCTCGGCCTGATCGCGGGCACCGGTCAGCCGGAAGCACAGGCCGAACAGCCTGTCATAACTTCGTTCCAGCAATGCGGCAAAAGCGGCGCTGTCGCCGCCCGCAGCGGCCATCGCCAGGGCATGATCAGATGTGTTCATTCGCATGACAGTCGTTTGACGCAGGGGGGCGGTCAATCCTTGGCGGGTCGGCACAAAAATCTCTCAGAGATTTTTCCTGAGAAAATCCAGATTTTCTCGGGGACTACCGCAACGGCAGTGCATTGACCCCGGCGCGGACCTGACGGTACTGGTAATGCCAGCAAGGAGTCCGTGCCATGGAATGTGTATTCGTTCAGATCAGATGCGTGCCGGGGGAAACTTACCGCGTGGCGGATGAGATCGTGTTGCGCGAACTGCAGTCGGAACTCTATTCGACCAGCGGCGAATTCGACCTTCTGGTGAAGATGTATATTTCCGGCGATCAGGATATTGGGCTGTTCATCAACGACAACCTGCGCACCATCAAGGGCGTGGAGCGGACGCTGACAACGCTGACGTTCAAGGCATTCTGAACCGGCTTCGCAATCCCTGTGCTCTGGCGGGAAACCCCGTCACGCAACGGCACCCGGTATCGCCGCGCCAGCCCGAAGGTGGCGCGGCAAGGATTGATTACACCGACAGGCAGATGTACTTCATCTCAAGGTAATCATCGATCCCGTGGTGGCTGCCTTCGCGGCCCAGTCCCGACTGTTTGACCCCACCGAACGGCGCGACCTCGGTGCTGATGATTCCGGTGTTCACGCCGACGATGCCGTATTCCAGCGCCTCGGCCACCTTATAGACGTTGGACAGGTCCTTGGCATAGAAATAGGCGGCCAGGCCAAAGATCGTGTCGTTGGCCATCTCGATCACCTCATCCACGCTGTCGAACTTGAACAGCGGGGCCAGTGGGCCAAAGGTTTCATCGGTCGCAACGGCCATGTCCTGTGTCACACCGGTCAGGATGGTGGGTTCAAAGAACGTCCCGCCAAGCGCATGGGGATTGCCGCCGGTCAGGATCGACGCGCCCTTGTCGGTGGCATCCTTGATGTGGCTTTTCACCTTTGCGACCGCATCCGTATCAATCAGCGGCCCGAGGTCCGCGCCGTCCAGACCATCGCCGACCTTTTTCTGTGCCAGTGCCGCCGCCAGTTTTTTGGCGAAGGTGTCATAGACGCCAGCCTGAACATAAATCCGGTTGGCGCAGACGCAGGTCTGACCATTATTGCGGAACTTGGACATCATCGCGCCCTCGACGGCCGCATCCAGATCGGCATCGTCGAAGACGATGAAGGGGGCGTTGCCGCCAAGCTCCATCGAGCATTTCATCACTTGTTCGGCGGCCTGTGCGAGCAGGATGCGCCCGACTTCGGTCGATCCGGTGAAGGTCAGCTTGCGCACGGTGGGGTTCTCGCAGAACTCCTTGCCGATGGCCGAGCTGGATTTCGACGGGATGATCGACAGAACACCTTTGGGCAGCCCGGCACGGTCAGCCAGAACACCCAGCGCCAGTGCTGACAGCGGGGTCAGGCTGGGCGGACGCACGATCATCGAACAACCCGCGGCCAGCGCCGGTGCCACCTTGCGGGTGATCATCGCGTTGGGAAAGTTCCAGGGCGTGATCGCCGCACAGACGCCGATCGGCTGTTTCAGCACCATGATCCGCTTGTCGGGCTGGTGGCCCGGAATCGTTTCGCCATAGACGCGCTTTGCCTCTTCGGCGAACCATTCGATAAAGCTGGCACCATACAGGATCTCGCCCTTCGCCTCGGCCAGAGGTTTGCCCTGTTCCGCCGTCAGGATCATCGCCAGATCGTCGGCATTTTCGATCATCAGGTCGTGCCATTTGCGCAGGATGTTTGAGCGATCCTTGGCCGTTCTCGCGGCCCATGGTTTCTGTGCGATGCGGGCCTTTTCGATGGCATCGGCGCACATGGCGCGGTCCAGATCGGCGACCGAGGCAATCACGTCACCGCGCGCCGGGTTGGTCACGTCGAATGTTTTGCCGCCGGGGCCGTCGACCCAGTCTCCGGCCAGATACCCCTTGGTCACCAACAGGCCCGGATCTTTCAGCATGTTGGCAAGGTTCGTTGTGGAATCGAGCATCGCGTCACTCCCTTATCGGTGAAATCCTTTGGCGCGCACAATTCCAGCGCCCCGCCCGGATGTCCAGCCATAACGGGGCGGCGGTGAGAGCTGCACCCGGCGATTCCCCGCCCGTCCATGCGTCGGGTTAGCCGGCACCTTCGGCCCGGCGTTGCATCCCGGATCAGCTGTCAAAGGCTGCCAGCGCCTTGAAATTCATCATCTTCATGTGCGGAATCATGACCACCCTTTCGCCTGCCGGTCCCTGCTGAAATACCGCAGTTTCGGCTATGACCACTCGTTCGGCATCCTGTCCCATTACTATGGCCGCGAGGCGGGGCTGGAACTGCGCGAGGATATCGATACCGTGCTGAAATCCGGCATGACTGTCAGCATGGAGCCGATGTTGACCCAGCCCGCCGGCATGCCGGGTGCGGGTGGATACCGCGAACCTGATATTCTGTTGATCGGCGAGGCGGGGTCCGAAAACATTACCGGCTATCCCAATGGGCCGGGGTTCAACCTGGTGTGACAGTCGCACCTTGAAGGCGGGTGTGGGGGTGGTATCATGCACCCCTATATTTCGCACATGAAAGGTACACCGATGACCATGGACGCCCCCGAGACCGAGGTGGTGACTTCGCGCCGCGTGGCCTGTGACGGTGGCGGGGTCGCGCTGGGACATCCCCGGGTGTGGCTGCAGATCCCGGTCGAAACCGGCTGGGTCGAATGCGGGTATTGTGACAAACGCTATGTTTTTCAGGGTGATGACCACGATCATTGAACGCCTGCGGCTTTGGCCGCTTGTGCTGCTGGTGGCGCTGTTGGTGCCGCTGGCCGCGCTGGCGGACACGCCGCGTCAGGGGTTGATGTGGAACCGGTCGGGCCTGCCCGCAGTGTTCCCGCTGATCCTGAAGACTTCGCCGGGTCAGGATTATCTCGTGGTCCTGCGCCGCGTCGATGACGGTACCGCCGTTCTGGCGGCGTTTGCCCGGGGCGGCGCGTTCTTTCGCGTTCTGGTGCCACCGGGCACTTTCCAAGTGTCCATCCGTCGCGGGGTCGGCTGGCAGGACGAGGATCAGGTGTTCGGACCGGACACCGAGGATGTATCACCCAAGGTTCCCCTGACTTTCGCGGTGCGCGGGCTGCGCACGAAGGTTGGCCATATCATTGACCTGCGCGGCGACGCTCAGGGCGTTTTGGCCGCGGTCAGTGGCGCCATGATCTGCCAGCGTTGGGAAAGGGTGTGGCGCCCCGAAGATCTGCTCGACAATCCGCTGGATCGCCCGCCGCCCCTGTATCGCCTGCGCGAGGTTCAGTGCGGCTGATCCTGTCCGGGGCAATTTGCGCCCCCATCCGGGATGGTCCTGTCCCGGAGAATCTGGCAAGACGAACCCCGACACAACGACCCGGCACCACGAAAGGCGCACAATGGCAGACACATTCGGCAAGGGCCATCATCTGAGCCTCGTCGACGGATCGGCGTTCATCTTTCGCGCCTATCACGCTTTGCCGCCGCTGACCCGGGCCTCGGACGGTCTGCCGGTGGGGGCGGTCAGCGGCTTCGTCAACATGATCTGGAAGATGATCGAGGACAATCGCGGCCCCGACGCCCCGACACATGCCGCCGTGGTGTTCGACAAGGGTTCGCATACGTTCAGAAACGACATGTACGATCTTTACAAGGCGAACCGCGAAGAAATGCCGCAGGATCTGCGTCCACAGATCCCGCTGACCCGCGAAGCCACCCGCGCCTTCAACCTCGCCTGTCTTGAGCAGGAGGGATTCGAGGCCGACGATATCATCGCCACCCTGGCCTGCCGCGCCCGCGAGGCCGGGGGGCGGGTGACAATCATCAGTTCCGACAAGGATCTGATGCAACTGGTCGGCGATGGCGTGGTGATGTTCGACGCAATGAAGAACGCCACGATTGACCGTGAAGGTGTGCTGGCCAAGTTCGGGGTTTATCCTGAACGGGTTGTCGATGTTCAGGCGCTGGCCGGCGATTCGGTTGACAATGTGCCGGGCGCTCCGGGGATCGGCATCAAGACCGCCGCCCTGCTGATCAACGAATTCGGCGATCTGGATACGCTTTTGGGCCGCGCGGCAGAGATCAAACAGCCCAAGCGCCGCCAGACCCTGATCGACCATGCCGATCAGATCCGTCTGAGCAAGCGTCTGGTGCAGCTCGATTGCGAAATGGTGCTGGATTACAGCCTCGACTCGCTTGAGGTGAAACCGCCCGTGGTCGACGATCTGCTGGGGTTTCTGGGGGTGATGGAGTTCCGGACCGTGACGAAACGGGTGGCCGATGCCTTGGGAGCAGCGGTTCCGGCGATCCCTGAAGCCGTGGTCGAGGAGACGGCACAGGATGCGATACCCTTTGACCACGCAGGATATGAATGGGTGCGTGACGCCGACCGGTTGCAGGTCTGGATCGATCGCGCCCGCGCCCGCGGCTGGGTGGCTGTCGATACGGAAACCACCGGGCTTGATGACATGGTCGTCGATCTGGTTGGGGTCTGTCTGGCGGTCGAGCCGGGACAGGCCTGTTATGTGCCCCTGACCCACCGGGCGGCGGGCACGGATGATCTGTTCGGCTCGGATGATCTGGCCGAAGGGCAGATGCCGCTGGACGACGCCATCGCGATGCTGAAGCCGCTTCTGGAAGATCCCGCCGTGATCAAGATCGGCCAGAACATGAAATACGATTCCAAGATCCTGTCGCGCTATGGCATCAACATTGCACCGATCGATGACACGATGCTGATGTCCTATGCGATGCACGCCGGTCTGCACAATCACGGCATGGACGCGCTGTCGGAACGGTATCTCGGCCATGCGCCGATCCCGATCAAGACCCTGCTTGGATCTGGCAAATCGATGATCACCTTTGATCGTGTTCCGGTCGAAGAGGCGGTGAAATACGCCGCCGAGGACGCGGATATCACTCTGCGCCTGTGGCAGTTGTTCAAGCCGCAACTGCACCGCACCCGGGTCACGACGGTCTATGAAACTCTGGAACGTCCGCTGGTGCCGGTGCTGGCGCAGATGGAGCGGCACGGCATCAAGGTCGACCGCGACACGCTTTCGCGGATGTCCAACGCCTTCGCGCAAAAGATGGCAGGGCTGGAGGCCGAAATTCACGAGTTGGCCGGGGGGCCGTTCAATGTCGGATCGCCGAAACAACTGGGCGAAATCCTGTTCGACCGGATGGAGCTGCCCGGCGGCAAGAAGGGCAAGACCGGCGCCTATGCCACGGGTGCCGATGTGCTTGAGGATCTGGCGACCGAACATGATCTGCCCGGTCGCGTTCTGGACTGGCGGCAGCTGGCCAAGCTGAAATCGACCTATACCGATGCGTTGCAGGACCATATCAACCGCGACACCGGGCGGGTCCACACCAGCTATTCCATCGCGGGCGCCAGCACCGGGCGGCTGGCCTCGACCGATCCGAACCTGCAAAACATCCCGGTGCGCAGCGACGAGGGGCGGCGCATCCGCGAGGCGTTTGTGGCCGACAAGGGCAATGTTCTGGTCAGCCTCGACTATTCCCAGATCGAGTTGCGCATTCTGGCCCATATCGCCGGGATCGAGACGCTGAAACAGGCGTTCCGTGACGGGCAGGACATCCATGCGCTGACGGCGGCAGAAATGTTCGGCGTGCCGCTTGAAGGGATGGACCCGATGGTGCGCCGGCAGGCCAAGGCGATCAACTTTGGCGTGATCTATGGCATCTCGGGCTTCGGTCTGGCGCGCAACCTGCGAATTCCGCGTGATCAGGCGCAGGGGTTCATCGATCGGTATTTCGAGCGGTTTCCAGAGATCCGCGATTATATGGATGCCACCGTGGCCTTTGCCAAGGAAAACGGTTTCGTGCAGACCCTGTTCGGACGCAGGATCAACACACCCGAAATCAACGCGCGCGGGCCCCATGCCGGGTTCGCCAAACGCGCGGCGATCAACGCACCGATTCAGGGCACGGCGGCCGATGTGATCCGCCGGGCGATGATCCGTATGCCGACGGCAATTGATGGTTTGCCCGCCAGGATGCTGTTGCAGGTCCACGACGAACTGCTGTTCGAGGTCGAGGCAAGCGCAGCGGATGATCTGATCGCCATTGCCCGTGGTGTCATGGAAGGCGCCGCCAGCCCGGCGGTGCATATGGACGTGGCGCTGACGGTGGACGCAGGCCAAGGCGACAACTGGGCCGCTGCCCATTGAGCGGCGCAAAATTCCGAAACGGAATTTTATTGAGAAAATCTGGATTTTCTCGGGTCCCGCACTGGATGATGGCGTTGATGCCCAAATCTTCCGTCAGCCGGGTGAAATGGCCGTGAAGGGCCGCTTTCGATTTTGCGGTGCCGGGGTTACATGATCCGGGGTTTCGGAACCGAAGCGTCCCGCGCTGCATCCGGCCCATCCCACAATCGCGGGACATAGTGTTCGCCCGTATGTCCGTCGCTGCAATCCCGCCAGCCACAGGATCGCGTCGCGCATGACTGCCAAAGACAGCAGGTTGCCGTCCGCGCCCTTGCGATCGACGGCGGGGGGGCAGCAGATCAGTGTCTGCCGCCGCCCGGCGGGTGTGACCAACCATTTCGCGCGTCTCTTCGTACCCATCATGGCAGTCAGCGACGACGACGGTTTCATCGCTTTGGTCAAGCCGATTGGCGCGACGCTGAACGATGCGGTTGACCGCTGCATGACTTGCCAGCCGGAACATCTGATCATGGGAATGTCGGCGCTGATGTTCTGGGATGGACGCGATGACAGCGAAAGGCGATGAATGAATTGTCCGATTACTGCGGTGTCAGGGTATCGGCGGGTTCGTTCGCCTGCGAGGCTGCGCTGAACACCACGCGGGCCAAGCGGATAGCGGTCATATCGCCGTATTTTCCAATTTCTGATGTGAATGTGACGCGGTTCTTTCAGGACTGCGGGTTTGACGTTGCAAAATTTCGCGGCCTGAAACGCAATTCGCCCGTGGCCATCGCGCAGGTGCGACCCGACACGCTGCGCGCGCATCTCGAAGAAATGGACGACGATACCATCGACGCCTTCGTTCAGGTGGGAACCAACCTGCCCATGGTCGCGCTGTGCCGCGAACTTGAGGCTGAGCGGGGCAAGCCATTCATTGCGATCAACGCCGCAACCTATTGGCACGCGCTGCGGGCCATGGGCATCGACGATCAATTCCCGGGCCATGGCCCGTTGTTCGAACGACACTGATCAATCTGGTCGGAATCGCGCTGGGCGCGGTTCTGTGGTTGGATGAACGTCGAGGTTTGGTGACGGCCTGACGGGGCCGAAAGGGAACACCGCTGCGCGGCGTGCCTGCGGCGCGAGTATTTTTACAAAGAAGAAGCCGGGGTAAAGTGGAAGGTTGTCGTCTGGTGCCAGGGTTCGCCGGGGCGCAGGACAATGTTTGGGAAATGCGCGTGGTGCGGCGCGTCGGGCCAGGATTGCGGCTCGATTGCGAGGCCGCAATGCGCCCGGTAGGTGCGATTGTGCAGCGTTGCAAGCGAGCCTGTGTTGATCGGGGCCGCGTCGAAGATCTGTAACCCCGGTCCGGTGGTGGCGATCTCCATGGTGAGGCCCGTTGCGCCAGTCAGGCACAGGGCCGGGGTCAGTTCGCGGCGCGCATCGGCCAGACAGAAGTTGTGATCAAGCGGCGGCAGAGCACCCGGCGTGATCCGGCGTGGGTGGCGCATGTCATGGGGATGACCGTCAAGCGACTGCACAACACCGGTTGGCAGGTTTCGATCGTCATTTGGCAGGATCCGGTCGGCGTGGACTGTAAGGGTATGGCCCGCCCAGGTTTCGCTTCCGTCAAGGTTCCAATACCCGTGGTGGGCGATGTTCATCAGGGTCGGCGCGTCGGTCGTGGCCGTGATGTCGAGGCTGAGGGTGTCGCCTGACAGCGCATAGGTGGCGGTGATACGCCGATTGCCGGGAAATCCGCCTTCGCCATCGGGCAACGTGACGGTCAGCGTGACATGGGTTTCACCGTGGTCTTGCACCGACCAGAGCGCGTTTTGGGTGCCTGCGGCACCGCTGTGCAGGGTGTTCGGGCCTTCGTTGGCCTGAAACCGGTGTGCCCGTCCTGCGATTTGCGCGCTGGCGTCCTTGATCCGGTTGACCACCGGCGCGATGACCGATCCGAAATAGGTCATGTCGCCCTCATAGGCGGCGATATCCGTCGCGCCGAGCGTCAGACTGTGGGCCTGTCCGGAAAGGTAGAGCGATTGCAGCACCGCTCCGTGGGTCAGCACCGTTGCACGGAGCGTGGTGTTGGACAGGGTCACAGCATGGACCGCGCGCCCGTCGGTGCGGATGCCGAAAGGGGTCACAGGGGCACCCAGGCGACCCCGGCGGGGGAGAGTGTCATCCCGTCGATCTCCACCGGATCGGGGGCATAGTTGAACCAGAACCGGTGGGTGGACGTGTCGCGGCAGCGCAACCCGTCAGGCAGATTGCGGGTCGCGATGCGCTCGGCTGTGCAGGCATTGGCGATCAGGCGGTCGAAGGCGGCATCATCGGGCCAGCCTGCAAGATAGTGTTGCTTGCCGTTGGACATGATCGCGGGTTGGCCTGCGGTGGTGGTTTCGGTGATCATCGCAGCGCCTTCGAGGTGTTCGAACCAATGGGCAAAGGCGCCGCCAGCGCTCAGGGGCACCGAAATCCCGGGCGGCAGGGATTCGACCTGTGCGACTGTGGCGTCCAGCCCCGGCAAAGCGGGGGGCAGCGGCAGCGGGATCGACAGGTCCGGGGTCTTGGCGTTGCTGCGCGGGCCGATCAGAGCCGTGCCGGGAAAATCGCCCAGACGGTCCAGAAATACCTGCGGCAGGGTGGCGATACCGGGGGCCAGGATCAGATCATAACCCGAGAGTTCGCCATCGGCGCGCAGGATATCGACCGACAGACCGGCCCGGCGCAGCGCACGGTAGGCGGCGAAACTCAGGCGGAAATAGTCGAAATCGGCACCCTGCGGTTGGATCTCCCATGCCCAGGCCGAGGGATAGTCGAACAGCAGCGCGACACGGGCGGTGGCGGTTTCGGCCTGTGGCATATCGGCCAGCTCGCGGGCGACTGTCGCAGCTTCGCCCAAGGCCGGGGCAGGGGCGCTGTCGGGGCGCAACAGGCCGGCGTGTTGTTGTTCCTGCGCAAAGGGTGCCTGACGCCAGCGGAAATAACACACGGCCCCGGCCCCGTGGGCGAAGGCCTCCCATGTCCAGAGCCGGACCATGCCGGGCAGGGGCGCGGGGTTGTAGGGCGCCCAGTTTACCGGGCCGGGCTGCTGCTCCATCACCCACCAGCCACCTTCTTTTGGCTGTCCAGTTTTGCCAGAGCGTCCCACGGCGCGGTAAAGATCGTGGTGAAACGCCTGCATGTCGGGGTCGCCCTGACGCAGGAAGCGGGCCTTGTGTTCTGGGGTGGCCTCGATCCGGTCGGACAGGAACCCGATGGGATAGCTGTCCCAGGAGGCGATATCGAGATCGGCGCCGACATCGAAGTGATCGAAGTCGAGGATGCGGCCCATATAGTTGTGGATCAGCGGCGCATCGGTGTGGCGGCGCAACACCTCCGTCTGTACCCTGTTGAACCGCACGACCTGATCGCTGCTGAACCGGCGAAAAGCCATGACATGGGCGGGGTTCGGTTCGGTCACTGTCAGGTTCGGCAGGTCGATGTCGTCGATACTGTCATAGTCCATCGACCAGAATACGTTGCCCCATGCGCGGTTTAGGGCAGCGACCGATTGATACCGCTGGGCGCACCAGTCGCGAAATGCATCGCGTGCGGCGCTGGAATAACTCAGCGTCGTGTCATGGCAGCCGTATTCATTGTCGGTCTGCCATGCCCGGACATGGGGGTTGGAGCCATAGCGTTCCCCAAGAAGGGTGACGATGCGGTAACATTCATCGCGGTACCCCGGGTGGCTGAAACAATAGTGGCGGCGTGATCCGAACCGGCGCGGGCGGCCGTGTTCATCGACGGCGAGCATGTCGGGGTGTTTGTCGACCATCCAGCGCGGCGGGGTGGCCGTGGGCGTACCGAGGATCACCTTTAATCCGGCATCTCCAAGGGTTTCGATTGCGCGATCAAGCCAGCCGAAATCGAACCTCCCCTCGCGCGGTTCGATGCGCGACCATGCGAATTCGCCGATCCGGACCCAGGACAGCCCGGTTTCCACCATCAGGGCGGCATCGGATGACCACTGATCCTCGGGCCAATGTTCGGGGTAGTAGCAGACACCAAGGGCGCGGTTCGTCATGGCAAGGGTCCGGTCGGAATGAGAGGGAGTGGTGTTTCCGTTAGGCGAGGGGGCAGTGTGAAACCGCCCCCCTGCACAGGTGTCAGATGATGACTGCCGGTTCCGGTCTGCCTTTGTGCGCCGTTTCGATGGCAAAGGTCTGCCCCGCTGCCGGGCCGTCATCCTTGACCGAGGCCGAGGTACAGAACAGCGTCGTCAGGTCAGCGCCGCCGAAGGCCGGGCAGGTGGCAAGGTTTGCCGGGATCGCAATGGTTTCCAGAAGCTTGGCATCGGGCGAATAACAGGCGATGCGCGCCGCACCCCATTGGGCGTTCCACAGATTGCCAGCCGCGTCGGTGACGGCCCCGTCGGGGCGCAGGGCTTCTTCGGACAGATCCAGCCATGGCTCGGGGTCGCCGTCGGGCCAGCCTTCGGAATCAAGAGCAACGCGCTGAATGATGTGGGTTGGCGTGTCGGCGAAATAGGCGAATGTGCCATCGGGGCTGAAGCAGATCGCGTTGGTGGTGCTGATCGGCGCGAACAACTGGCGCAGCTCGCCTTTGTAAAACCGATAGAATGCGCCCGCGTCTTTCTGTCCCGACTTGCCCATTGTGCCGATCCAGAACCCGCCGAAGGGATCGGCCCGCCCATCGTTCGACCGGGTGTCGGGATTGTCGGATTCCAGCAGGCAGACCGTTTCCTTGGCCTCGGTGGACAGGGAAAAGGTGAACAGCCGGGTTTCCGACGCGATCAAAAGGCGGTCGTCATCAATCCAGCCAGCGGCCGTGACGATTTCGTCGAAATTCCAATGTCGGGTCTTGTCGGTGCGCTGGAACAGCCGCTTGCCCAGAATGTCGAACCAGAACAGGCAACCCAGCGACGGATGCCAAAGTGGCCCCTCGCCCAATTGGCAGGGGGTGGGATCGAAAACTGAAATGCTCATCCTGAGGCTCCGTCAAAGGCCGCGACCATTTCGCGGGCGCGGGTTGAAATGTCGGCCAAGGTATCGCCGGGGCGGTACAGTGCCGTGCCGATGCCGAACCCGGTCGCACCGGCGGCGATATAGTCGTGGAAATTGTCTGGCCCGACACCACCGACCATGAACACCTTTGTGTCCACCGGCAGCACGGCGCGCAGGGCCTTGAGCCCCTCTGTCCCCATCTGGAAGGCGGGGAACACCTTGATCCCGTCGGCACCGGCTTTCAGGGCCGCGAATGCCTCGGACGGGGTCAGGATGCCGGGAAAGCTTTGCAGGTCCAGCTTTTTGGTGGCGTGAATCACCTCGGGGTCACAGTTTGGTGAAACGATCAGCTTGCCGCCGACATTGCTCACCTGCGCCACCTGTTCGGCGCTTAGGACCGTGCCCGCACCGATCAGCGCGTCCTTGCCATGGGCCGATGCCATCGCCTCGATACTGTCAAACGGCGAGGGCGAGTTCAGCGGGACCTCGATACGGGTGATGCCCGCCTCGATCAGCGCGGCGGCGACCGGCACTGCCTCGGACGGGTCGATACCGCGCAGAATGGCGATCAGGGGTCTGCTCATATGGTTATTTCCTCACAGTCAGGGCGCGGGCTGCGATCAGGCCGGCACGGGTCAATCCGTCGCCGTTGGTGCGGATCGGTTGCACCCCTTGGGCGACAAGCGCGGTTTCATAATGGCTGCACAGGGTTGCAGCCCCGATCAGTGCGATCTGGCGACCCAGCCACCAGGCGCGTGTCGCCGAAAGCTCGGCCCCGATCAACAGTCCCGACAGGCGGGCGCGGGCGGTGGCGCCGGACAGATCGTGCAACAATCCCTCGGCGCGCAGAGAGAACAGCCGGGCCGCCAGACGCTCGGGGTGGGACAGGGCATCGGACAGCGCGGTGGCAAAGGCTGCGTCGTCCCAGCCATCCGCGATGGAATGGCGCAAAACCGTATGGCCTGCGATGGCAGCGAACAATTCGCCGGTCATGACGGTCTGGAACCCCGTCACCTCGCCCGCGCTGATCTGCACCCATTTGGTGTGGCTGCCGGGCAGACAGAGCACGCCGTCGAACTGCGGTGTGTGCGACAGGAAACCGGCGATCTGGGTTTCTTCGCCGCGCATCACATCGGCGGGACGGTCCTGTTTCAGGCCCGGCACGATCCGCACGTCAAGGCGGGGATCACGGGCTTTCACCCGCGTCAGATCGGGCGACAGAGGCGGGCAGGGTACGGCGACATAGGCAGCTTCGGCCCAGCCCTGCCGCGCGCCGACCATGCCACAGCAGATGACGGAAAGCGGTGTGTCCGGCGTGACCTTGTCCAGCCAGTCGGCCAGCAGATCGGTCAGCGCCGGTTCAAATTCATCGGGTGCAAGGCTGCCCATGCCGCGGTCGGATCGCCGGTCTTCAAGGATCGAGCCGTCTTGCCCCATGGCCCATGCCCGGCAATGGGTCGTGCCCCAGTCGACTGCCACCCATTCAGGCACCACAGGTCCGCGCGATTTCATCCTGTCACCACCACGCCAGCGTCCACCACCAGCGCCTGACCGGTCACCATACGCGCCGCATCCGACGCAAGGAACAGGCAGGGACCAACCATATCTTCGGGTGAAATCCGCTGTTTAAGGCACTGCATATGCATGTGGTTCTCGATGTCCTTTTCAGAGACGACGTCGTCAAGCTGGCGTTGGGTCAGCACCATGCCGGGCGACAGAGTGTTGACGCGGATGTTGTCGGGGCCGAATTCACGGGCATGGCCGCGGGTCAGCGCATTGATGGCGGATTTCGCGGCAGTATAGACCGGCATTTCCGACATGCCCATCATGTAACTGATCGACGACAGATTGACGACCGCCCCACCGCCCGCCGCCCGCATTCCCGGCACCACGGACTGCAAAGCGAACAGGAAGGGGCGCAGGTTGATCGCGATCAGGGCGTCGAAATCACCCGTTGTCAGCTCCATCGTTGTGTGCCGCCGGTCATTGGCGGCGTTGTTCACCAGAATCGTGATCGCGCCGTTGGCCGTGGCCGCATCGGCGATGGCCGATTGCAAGGCGTCTATATCGCTCACGTCGCAGGGACGAAACCATGGGCGGCGGCCATGTTTGTGCTCCATGGTGGCAAGAAACGCGCTGGCGTCGGAGCGCTGAACAAAGCCGACGTTTGCACCCTGAGCCATGAATCCGTCGGTCAGGGCCGCGCCGATTCCGGAACCGCCGCCGGTGATAAAGACGGACTTGCCATTCAGATCGGGAAATGTGGCGCTCACTGGCGTTCTCCTTCGATCACCCACATGGTCAGCGGAAAGGACCAGGGCAGGGTCAGCCCATGGTCCATCAGATATCGGCCCGACAAGGTGATATCGTCGGTTTTCAGCACCGGTGTTCCGCGCGACAAAGCCACGGCATCGGCGCGGTTGGCCAGATGGATCCGGTATTTTGCGGCCACGTCCAGCCCGGTCAGGCGCAGGGGGCGCGGCGCGATCTGGCTGCTGCTGTCTGCCTTGCCTGAAAACACTACAAAACGCGAGCCGTCACGGGCTGTCTGCTGTTCGGCGATCACCGATGGATCGGCGCTGTCCAACCGCAGGATATCGCCGGCGCACATCCAGTCGCGGTTTGCTTTCCACCACGTTGTCACATCGCGCAGCACGCCCGCCTCGTCCTCGGTCAACTCGCGGGGGTCCATTTCGAACCCCATGTGCCGCTGTGCCGCGACCCATGCGCGGAACCCTATATCAATGGTGCGCCCCGAGGTGTGGCAATGGCGCGGGCCGACATGGCTGCCGGTGACGGCAAGTGGCAGGAACAGCGCCGCGTTGTGCTGGATCCGCAGACGTTCCAATGCGTCGTTGCTGTCGGACAGCCAGACGCGCTGGCTGCGTTGCAGGATGCCGAAGTCGATCCGCCCGCCCCCCGAGGCGCAGCTTTCGATCTCGACAGTCGGAAAATCGGCGCGCAACCGGTCGATCAGATCATAGGTGCCACGGGTCTGCGCCGCGTCGGGCGTGGGCAGGACGCGGTTATGATCCCATTTGATATAGTCGATCGCATGGGCCGACAGGATCGCCGCGATGTGATCGTAAAGGTATGCGCGCACCTCGGGCCGCGCCATGTTCAGCGCCATCTGCTGGCGTCCCAATGTCTGATCCCCGCGCCCCAGCGCCCATTCGGGATGGGCGCGGTACAGATCGCTTTCGGGGTTCACCATCTCGGGTTCAAACCAGAGGCCGAAGGTCATGTTTTCGGAATGCACATGATCGATCAGGGGGTTCAAGCCATTGGGATACTTGCGGCTGTCGGTGGTCCAGTCACCCAGCGATGTGGTGTCGTCGTCGCGCTGCCCGAACCAGCCGTCATCCAGCACAAAACGCTCGGCACCGAGGGCGGCGGCGCGGCTGGCGATGTCTTTCAGCTCGGTCAGGTCGTGATCGAAATAGATCGCCTCCCAGCAGTTGTAATGGACGGGCCGGGGGGTGCCCGGTTTTGCCCATGTGACGATCCGGTCGCGCAGGTGCCGCTGAAACGCCACGGCGATACCGTTCAAACCGGTGTCGGAATATGTGACATAGAGCGGCGCTGTGGAGAAACGGGTGGCGGGCGCGGATTCGGTCCCGGAGGCATGGCCGAATTGCACATGACGGCGACCGTCGGGCAGTTCCTCGGCCACCATGCGGTGCCCGCCCGACCAGCCATAGTGGAAGCCGAATGCGCGCCCGGCGGTGTTGCTGGCGCCTCGCTCGGGCAGGATCAGTCCGGGAAAATGTTCATGCCCCGTGCGCCCGGTGCGGTTTTCACGCAGCCGGATCCCCGCCGACCATGGGGTGCGGTTCAATTGGAATTCACCGATCCAGCGGCCCGAAACATCGATCATCTCATCGCTGAGTTGCGGCGCGGGCAGGACGGGTGCAGCCAGCCAGTCCAGATGGACGGGGGTTTCAGACTCGATCTGAGCCTGCGCCGTGATGACGCCGGTTGTCGGGTCGGTGGCGAAACTGGCAGAGTATCGCAGCCCGTTTTCGGGGTCGGCGAAGATAAGGGTCAGGGTCTGGCGGGGTTCGCTGCCCTCCGTGCCCGGACTGGACAGCTTTGCATTCTGAAAACTGAACCGGGGCAGCAGCGCCTGGCCGTCTGCACCGCGCAGGATCAGGCCCGGCTGGCCCGGAAAGCTGCGCACGGCCTCCGGGCAGATCGACAGGTCAGGGTTTTCATCCAGCATCCCGCCCGTCACGTCCAAAGCATAGGCGCGGGCCACGGTGGTCAGGTCTTCGTCCATCGGCAGCGCGCCGCCCCAATAGACACATTCGGGCAACCGGTCATCCATGGCGGCCAGAACCAGAGTCTGGCCGCCATCATCCAGCCGCCAGAAGCGATAACGTTGATCGGGCATGGTTATCCTATTTCACGGCGCCAAGGGTCAGCCCCGCAATGAAGTGTTTCTGCATCAGAAAGAACATTGCCACGGGGGGGAGGGCGGCGACAATGCTGCCCGCGCTCATCAAATGGTATGCGGCGCGGTATTGCGCGTTAAAGCTGGTGATCCCTGCGGTCACCGGTTGGGATTCGACACCCTGGGTCAGCACGACGGCCCAGAAATAATCGTTCCAGATAAAGGTAAAGACCAGCACGGCCATGGCGGCCAGCGCCGGTTTCATCAGCGGCAGCACAATGTACCAGAAGATCCGCCATTCGGCGATCCCCTCGACCCGCGCCGCCTCGATCAATTCGAACGGCAGGGCGCGGATGAAATTACGCATGAACAGGGTGCAGAACCCGGTCTGAAACGCGATATGAAACAGCACCAGACCGGTTTTGGTGTTGTAGAGGCCCATCTCGAGCGTCAGATCGCGCACCGGCACCATCAGGATCTGGAATGGCACGAAATTGCCCGCGACAAACATGAAGAAGACCCAGAGGTTCGCCTTGAACCGATAGACGCCCAGCGCAAATCCGGTCATCGACGACAGGATCATGCAGCCAATCACCGTGGGAACGGTGATCAGGACCGAGTTCAGCATATAGCGCGGCATGTCGGACTCAAAGAAAACCTTGCCATAGTTGGCGAAGCCCTGAAAGCTGGATGGCCAGCCCCAATAGTTGCCCGATGTGAAGTCCGAATCCGGCTTGATCGAGAAGATAAGGATCGAGATCAGCGGCAACAGCCAGAGGATCAGGGCCAGCGGCAGAAGCGATTGATAGGTCAGCTGCCACGTGCGCGAAGTCTTTGCGATCGGGGTCGGAAACATCTCAGCAGTTCCTTTCCGGAATGCCCGCTGCAGGCCTGTCTGCGGCGCGGGTAAATTGATCGGTGATGCGGCGGGAACAGATCATCAGCGTTTGTCCTCTTGGTACATCGACCACAGGAAATAGACGATGAAGCAGAGCATGATCAGGAACAGAACCACAGCGATCGCGGCGCCATATCCCATGCGGAACCCGTATTCCGACAACGCGACCTCGAACATATAGAACGACAGTACGCGGGACGATCCGAAGGGGCCGCCGTTGGTCATGATCGAGATCAGGTCGAAACTGCGCAGCGCGCCGATGATCGTGACGACAAAGGCGATGAAGGTGGCGGGTTTCAGCTGTGGGATGATGATGTACCACAGCATTTTCCAGCCCTTGGCATTGTCCAGCCGCCCGGCCTCGATCTGTTCGGGGTTCACGCCGTTGAGCCCGGTCAGATACAGGATCATGCAATAGGCGGTCTGCGGCCAGATACCGGCCAGAATGATCCCCACAGTGACAAACCGTTCATCCCCCAGCACGTTGATCGGGCCCAGTCCGACCCAGCCCAGCATGACGTTAAGCAGGCCGAAGGTTGGATCATAGAACCATGTGAACACCAGTCCGACGACAACCTGAGAGATCACGAAGGGAAAGAAAAACAAGGATTTATACAGCCGGATGCCCGTCACTGTCTGGTTCAGGAACAGCGCGATGAACAGTCCCGCCGGGATCGCCGCGAGGTACAGCACCAGCCACAGCATGTTGTTCCAAAGCGAAGTATAGAAGGCATCGTCGTAGTAGAGTTCCTGATAGTTCTGCAGTCCGATGAATTCAGGCTCGCCCAGACCGTCCCAATCCAGCAGCGAAATCTGGAACGACTGAAAGATCGGAAAAATCACATAGAAGGCAAAGAACAACATGCCCGGCGCAAGGAACAGCCACGGTGACAGCCCGATCTGGTTTCGGCGCCACCAACTGCGCTTGTCCGGGGCAGGAGAGATGTCGGGAAGGGTCGCGTGGGTCATGGGGCCACCTGATCTGGGGGAACCGACGGCGCGATACTTTGATATCGGTGCGCTCGGATCCGTACAGTTTCGACCTTGCCCCGGGTGGGATCGGCCCTTTGCTGTCGCCGGTGGGGTGGCGCGCCCGCAGTAACAGGCGCCACCCCTGATTTCGGTTGCGGGCGGGGGGACTTTTTCCCGCCCGGTATGGATCAGTAAATTCGGGCGCGGGCACGCTCGAGACGGTCAAGGATCTTGTCCAGATTGTCGGGCTTGACCATGAATTCCTGAAAGCCTTCCATCGCCACCTTGGCCATTTCGGCGGGTGCGTCACGGTCAAAAAACTGTGCCACACCACCGGGGCTGTTGGTCGACAGCATCTGGAAACCCTGCTCAAGAAACTTGTCGTCATCCACCGATGATTTCGAATTTACCGGAAGCTGGCCCAGGTTGTCGCCGTTGTTGATCAGCGTCTGGTTGTCTGCCGAGACCACGAACCGCAGAAACTCTCTCGCGTTTTCCTTGTTCTTCGCACCCGTCGGGATGTGGAAGGTGTCGGTCGGCGCATCTTCGGCCAGTTCGACATCTTCGTTGATCATCGGGAACTGATAGAAATCCAACTGATCGTCGGTCAGCCCGGCTTCGCGCAGGGGAGCGACGGCGAAGTTGCCCATCAGATATGCGGCAGCGTCGCCGCCGGTCATGAAGGGCAACGCCTCTTGCCAGCTATAGGCGGTGTGGTTGTCGATAAACGCGCCCATATCCAGCAGCTCGCGCCAGTTTGCGAACGTATCCTTGACCCGCTGGTCGGTCCACTCGACTTCGCCATTGGTCAGGGCGGCGTGGAAATCATAGCCGTTGGTGCGCATGTTCAGATAGTCGAACCAGCCACCGGCGGTCCACAGGAACTTGGTGCCGATGGTAAAGCATTTCTTGCCGGAATCGAGGATCGCCTGACAGTTTGCCTTGAACTCATCCCATGTTTTAGGCTCGGACAGGCCCAATTCGTCATAGATGTCTTTGCGATAGTAAACGCCCCACTGATAATAGGTATAGGGGACGCCGTACTGCTTGCCGTCGAGTGTCATCGCGCCCTTGGTCGAGGCCAGTTCTTCGCTCAGCGTGCCTTCCCAAAGATCCGAGATGTCTTCAAACAACCCGGCGTTGACATAGGGCAACATTCGGTTGGCCGCATACCAGTTGGCCACATCGGGCGTGTTGGCGGTCAGAAAGTTGCGGATCTGGGTCTTGTAGGCCTCGCGATCGATCACCGTCAGTTCAATGTTCAGATCAGGGTGCATTTCACCGAAACGCTCGACCATGCCTTCCATCACCGCGCGGGGTGCAGGGTTGCCCATGTCGGAAAAGATAACGAGATCGCCCGACAGTTTCGCCGCATGGGCATCGGCAAATGCGCCGGTTGCCATGGCCATGGTCAGACCCAAAGTCGCGACAGTTGCTTTCAAGTTGGATCGCATTGGTTTCTCCCTGAACAGTTTCATTAGTTGGAACTCTGTTTTATATATTGAAATTTTAACAGCACCCGGCTTATGCTTGTCAACAGTTTCCTCGGAAGGGTGCCCGATCAGGGTCTGCGAGTCCAAACATGATTGGGCCCGTGAAACCGCCGGTAAGGAGACAGCAGGAGGATCGAATGCAAGAGACGGATGCGCGCAACGGTGGCACTGTGGGCAAGGCGCTTGAGGTGCTTGATCAGGTCGCCGCCCATGGCGGCCCGGTGCGGTTTGCCGAACTTCTGCGCGACAGCCCGTTTCCCAAGGCGACGCTTTACCGGCTGCTTCAGACGCTGATCCAACAGGATATGTTGCAGGTCGATTCCGAGACTGGCGCCTATCGTGTGGGGGTCCGGCTGGTGCGGCTGGCCCACTCGGCATGGCGTACTGCATCGCTGGCTCCCCTGGCGCAGCGCCATCTGGATGATTTGGCGGCGCAGGTCTGCGAAACGGTGCATCTGGCACAGTTGGACAACGCGCAGGTGCTTTATATCGACAAGCGCAATGCCGATGTCCCGGTCCAGATGTATGCTGAGGCGGGCAAGATCGGCCCAGCCTATTGCACCGGCGTGGGCAAGGCGATGCTGGCATTCCTCCCGGCGGACCGGGTGGGGCCGGTTCTGCAACAGCAGTCATTTCACCGGTTTACAGCAACGACACTGACCAGCGTGGCCGCATTACAGGTCGAACTGGCCGAAATTCGCGCCTGCGGCCATGCCTTTGACCGCGAAGAGCATGAACCGGGTATAATCTGCGTCGCCATGCCGATCCTGACGCAGGACGGTCAGGTTCTCGGCGGGCTGTCGGTCACCGCGACGACACAGCGGCGCGGTCTGGCCGATCTGGAAACTCTCGTGCCGCATCTGCGCAGTACCGTCCGCAAGATTGCCGATGACGCGTCAATCTGGCGTTTTCCCGGCCGAACCGCCCCGCAACTTATCAAAGCAGGATGATCCCATGTCAGGTGTGACACTTTCCAAGGTGATAAAACGATACGGCGAAATTCAGGTGATCCACGGGATCGATCTGGAGATTGCGGACGGTGAATTCTGTGTTTTTGTCGGCCCGTCGGGGTGTGGCAAATCCACGTTGCTGCGGATGGTCGCAGGGCTTGAGGAAACCACCGAGGGGCGGATGACCATCGGCGCCCGCGATGTGACCCGTGAAGATCCGGCCGAACGCGGCGTGGCAATGGTGTTCCAGACCTATGCTCTGTACCCGCATATGACGGTGCAGCAGAACATGGGGTTCGGCCTGAAGATGACCGGCCACCCGAAGGCCGAGGTCGAGGCCAAGGTGGCTGAGGCGTCGCGTATCCTGAAGCTGGACTCCTATCTGGATCGCAAGCCTGCTGCGCTGTCTGGTGGACAACGCCAGCGGGTCGCGATCGGACGCGCCATCGTGCGTGGCCCTGAGGTGTTCCTGTTCGATGAACCGCTGTCCAACCTCGATGCGGAACTGCGGGTAGAGATGCGGGTCGAAATTGCCCGTCTGCACAAGGAAATCGGCGCGACGATGATCTATGTCACCCACGATCAGGTCGAGGCGATGACACTGGCCGACAAGATCGTCGTGCTGCGCGCCGGGCGGATCGAGCAGGTGGGCGCGCCGCTGGATCTGTACCGCAATCCCGACAACCGTTTCGTGGCGGGTTTCATCGGCAGTCCGGCGATGAATTTTCTTGCCGGAACGGTCCGGGATGGCATGGTCGAGGTGGCGTCATTGCAGGACGCAGTGAAAGTCCCGGTGCAGATGCCGGCCGACGGAACCGAGGTGGTGTTGGGCATACGGCCCGAACATCTGGAACTGGTGTCCGGCGACACGCATTCTGTCGAATTGACCGAGGCGCTTGGCGGTGTTTCCTATGCATATCTGGCGGGTTCGACGGGGGAGCGGATGATTGTCGAGGAACGCGGCGATGAACGATCGGTCACGGGTACGAAAGTGGGCGTGACGTTCGATCCGGCCCGCGCGATGCTGTTTGACGCCACGACCGAAGCCCGGATCAGATAGCGCGCGTCCCCCCCGGCGCGAGACGAGAAAATCGAGGATTTTCTCCTGAAAATTCTCTGGAGAATTTTGTTGCGTGGCCGGCGCTGCACATCGCCGGTTCGGTCAGCCCTGTTCGGAAAACGGCGAAGAAAAGATCGTGCGCGGCGGAATCAGATCCGGCGGGACTTCGACCACCTGGCGTGACGGTTTGTCGATCAGATCATAGGCTTTGACGATCAGTTCGGCCGCGTTCTGGCGCACCATATGTACCGGAAACCGCAGGAAGGCGGCGAAGGGATCATAGTCGTAACAGCCGAACCGAGTGTGCTCGGTGGCAGCGTCGGGCAGGGTGGTGAAGTGGCCCAGCAGACCCTCCAACACAGTCAGGGAGTTGATGAACAGCGCCTCGGGAAGTCCGTCGCAGCGATCCATCAGGGCGGCAACCGCCCTTCTGGCGCTGCCGGGGGCATAACCGCAGGTGATGATTTGGTCATCCGAAAGGGAGAAACCGGCGGTCTGTGTCTCCGCGCGGAAGGCTGCGATCCGGCGCGATGTGGCCTGATCCGACGCGCATCCGCCGATGAAATGCGGCCGCGCGCCGTGTGGCAGGCCGGTCAGCAAGACGCGGGTCAGCGCCGCCGCGCCACCATAATTGTCAGAGGTGACCGACGGCGCGCCGCTGCCCGGCAGGTCGACGAAAACGTGACGCATATTGGCGGCTTTGCAGGCGGCGGTGATCGCGTCGGGATCGGTCGCACCGGCGATGAACACGAAATCCACCGCATAGGAGATCAGCGTTTCAAGAATGCGCAACTCCTCGACGGGATCGCGTAGGGACGATGCGATGACCGGCACCAACCCCCTCTGGCGGGCCTGCGCTTCAAAATTCTGCGACAGGGATGAAAAGAACCGGTTGTCATGGAAAGCGATGATCATGCCCACAAGGCCCGATCTGGCCTGCCGCAATCCGCGCGCCTGAAGATTGGGGGAATAGCCCTGCTGTTCGGCAATCAGGCGGATCGTGTTGACGGTGGTTTCGCTGATCCTGCGCGCCTTCCATTTACCGCCCAATGCCGCACTGACCGTCGAGGGCGAGGCGCCGGACAGACGGGCAATGTCATAGATGGTTGCCTTGCGGTTGGTGCCGTCCACGCGGTGGTTTCCCCTGTCGCGATGCATTTGTCAGGCTGCAGTGACTTTTGTCTTGACGACTCTATCCGGTTGCTGCTTCCATAGGCAACATCGATTGTGCAGAGTATGAGACCTTTGCGCGTCCCGTCTTTCGTAGTGGGAAAAGTGGGGCGCGGAGTGATAACTCAACCGATGCGCACAATCGATGGTGCACTTGGTTTACACGGGCTGTCCGTGGTGGATGGTCCTGGGGAGGAGAACGTCATGAAAAGAAGATCCGCATTGCTGGCCGGTGTCGCGCTGTCCGTTGCGCTTGGCACCGGTGCCTGGGCACAGGACAAGCCGACCATGGGCGTCGTTGTCAAGATCGGCGGTATTCCGTGGTTCAACGCAATGGAAATGGGCATCAAGGAAAAGGGCGAGGAACTGGGCGTCGATGCGACGATGATCGGGCCAACCAGCGCCGATCCGTCGTTGCAGGTGCGCGCCATCGAAGATCTGATCGCCAAGGGCGTCGATGTGATCGGCGTGGTTCCAAACGACGAGGCGGCGCTTGAGCCGGTGCTTGAAAAGGCCCGTGCGGCAGGGATCAAGGTGATCTCGCACGAAGGTCCGGGGCTGAAAAACGTCGACTGGAACTTCGAGATGGCCAGCGCCACCGGCTTTGGTGAAGCACATGCCAAACTTCTGGCCGAAAAGATGGGCGGCAAGGGCGAATATGCGATGTTCGTCGGCTCGTTGACCGTTCCGCTGCACAATGCATGGGCGGATGCGGCGGCTGCCTATCTCGCCGAGAACTATCCCGATATGAAGCTGATCGGCGAGCGTTACGGCGTGGCCGAGAACGTGGATGAATCGCGCAAGACGGCGCTGGATCTGATGGCGGCGAATCCGGAATTGAAAGGCTTTCTTGCCTTTGGTTCGCAAGGGCCGATCGGCGCGGGCCGCGCGATCGAAGAACGCCGCAAAACCGGCGAAGTCTTTGTCCTTGGGCCGTTTTCACCGGGTCAGGGCCGTGAGATGATCAAGGCCGATGCGATCTCGGGCGGCTTCATGTGGAACCCCGCCGAGGCAGGCCGGGTGTTCGTGACCATGGGCAAGATGCTGGTCGACGGTACGGAAATCACCGAGGGCACAGATATTCCGGGGCTCGGCGTTGTCAGCCCCGACGTGGAGAACCGTGACATCATCACCGACAATCTGGTGACGATCAACAAGGATACGGTGGACGAGCTGGCCGATCTGGGCCTGTAATTTCACCGTTAACCGGGCCGCCCCGTCTCTCCCCGGGGCGGTCCGCCATTATTTATCCGGAGCCTGAAATGCGTAGCATCCGCCCATTCCGGGGTTCTTGCCGCCGTGGCTGAACCCGCGATCCGACTGACTTCGGTGTCCAAGCGTTTCGGCGGTGTGCAGGCACTGGATAGCGTGGATTTCGCCGTCGATGCAGGCGAGGTGCATTGTCTGGCGGGCGAAAACGGCTGTGGCAAATCGACGATCATCAAGATTGTGACCGGCGTGTATCAACCCGACCCCGGTGCGCGGATCGAGTTGTTTGGCGAAGTGGTCGAAAAGGTCACACCGCAAGAGGCTCGGGCGCGGGGCATCGCGGTGATCTGGCAGGATCTGGCGCTGTTCCCGGAAATGACCGTGGCGGAAAACATTGCGTTTGAAACCATGCTGGGCAACCGGCCGCGCCGGGTTTCCTATCCGGCGATGCGCAAACGGGCGGTGGCGGCACTGGCGCGGCTTGATGTCGATCTTGACCTTGACGCGCGGCTGAACACCCTGCCCATCGCCCAGCGGCAGGTGGTGGCGATCGCCCGTGCACTGGTGTCGGACGCGCGGTTGATCTTCATGGATGAACCCACGGCCTCGCTGACGCAGAGCGAAACCGATGCGCTTCTGGATGTGGTGCGCAAACTGTCGGCGCGGGGAGTGGCGGTGGTCTTTGTTTCGCACCGTCTGGCCGAGGTGCTGGATATTTCATCGCGGGTCACGGTGTTTCGCGATGGTCGGCTGGTCGGGGTTTACCCGACCGAGGGGATGACCCAAGGCCGGCTGACCGAATTGATGACCGGCAAGCATTTTGAAACCACGGTTGCCGCCCGCGATGTGACTGGCCCGCCGGTGCTTGAGGTGCAGGGCCTGACCCGACAGGGCGAATATGCCGATGTGTCCTTTACCCTGCATGCGGGTGAGGTTCTGGGGCTGACCGGGCTGATCGGTGCCGGACGCTCGGAGCTGGGGCACACGTTGTTCGGAATGTCGCGCGCCGATGCGGGGCAGGTTCTGCTGGACGGAAAACCGGTGCGTTTCCCGTCCAACCGCGCGGCAGTCGATGCCGGAATCGCCTATGTCTCGGAAGACCGGCTTTCGCTCGGGTTGATCCAGCCGCAAAGCATTGCGGACAACACGGTGATGGCGGTGCTGAAACGGATCACATCGGGCGGTTTGATCTCGCCCGCCAAGAAAGCCGCGCTGGTCGATCACTGGATCCGCGAACTTGCGGTCAAGATCGGTGAGCCGACAGATGCGGTATCGACTCTTTCGGGCGGTAATCAGCAACGGGTGGTTCTGGCCAAATGGCTGGCGACCGAACCGCGGGTGCTGATCCTCGACAGTCCCACCGTGGGCGTCGATGTCGGCGCGCGGGCAGGGATCTTTCGCATCGTGCGACAACTGGCCGAAACCGGTCTGGCGATCCTGCTGATTTCCGATGAGGCGACCGAGGTTCTGGCGAACGCTGACCGCGTCTTGCACATGGCAGGTGGGCGAATTCTGGGCGAATACGATCCGCGAGAGACCACGCTGCAAGGATTGGAGGCCGCGATCTATGCATAGTTTCCTGCGCAATTACCCGACCGAGGCCAAACTGTTGGCGGTGCTGGTGGTGATCTGCGCCGCACTGTCGTCTGCCTCGCCCAGCTTTCTGACGCTGGTGAATTTTACCGACCTGCTGAACAACAACGCGGTCAATGTGATCTGGGCCGTGGGGCTGGTGGTGGTGCTGATCGCGGGGGGAATCGACATCTCCTTTGCCGTCGCCGCCTCGGTCGTGCAGTACCTTTGCGTCTTTGTCTTCGGCTGGATCGGCGGTGGCAACTGGGCCATCGGGTTCGTCGTGGCGGGGGTGCTGGGCATATCTCTGGGGCTGATCAACGCCTTTCTGATCCACCAATTCCGGATCATCTCCATCGTCGTGACCATCGCCACATTCAACGCCTTCTTCGGGTTGTTGATGTTCTTTTCCTCGGGGCGGTTCCTGTACAACCTGCCGGGCTGGTGGTCGGACCGCCTTATCCTGTGGGAGTATGAGACATCGGGCGGCACCTGGGCGGAAATTCGTCTGCCTGTGGTGGTGATGGTGGTTGCCATGTTCGCGACTTGGGCGTTGATCCGGCACACGACGACGGGGCGTCAGTTGTATGCCTTCGGCGATAACCCCGAAGGAGCGCGGCGGGCGGGGATCAACATCGCGCTGATGCAGGCCATTGCCTTTGGCTGGATGGGAATGATGGCCGGGATCGGCGGGCTGATGCAAAGCCATATCACCCGCGAAGTGGTGCCGAACGCGCTGTACGGTCGCGAGCTTGAGGTGCTGGCGGCGGTGGTTCTTGGCGGCGCGCGGCTTGGCGGCGGTCGGGGCAGCGTTCTGGGCTGTTTCCTTGGGGTCGCTCTGATTGCTGTGACGCAGAACGGGCTGAACCTGATGGGTGTGTCGCCCTATGCCTTCAAGATGGTCGTCGGTCTGACGATCCTGATCGCGATTTCCATGTCGAACCTCGATTTCTCGGCAATGACCGCTCCGAAAAGGAGAGATCTGTGACCCGGTTGCGCAATGCACTGGGCGGTGAGGTTCTGGGCCTGATCGGCTTTCTGATCCTTGTCGTCATCCTGTTCGGACTGACCGCGCCGCGGTTCCTGACGGCGGCAAATTTCGGATCGATTGCGTTTCAACTGCCGGAACTGGGGCTTTTGACACTGGCGATGCTGATCCCGATCATTTCCGGCGGGCTGAACCTTGCGATTGTATTCACCGCCAACATTGCCGGGCTGACGCTGGCATGGGTGCTGAACACCCATGGCGGGGTCGATGCCGGGTTCGAGTGGTTCGTGGTCGGGTCGCTTGGTGCGCTGATTGTTGGCGCGCTGGCCGGAATGGTGATGGGGCTGGTCATCGCCTATACCGGCGCGCATCCGATCCTTGTGTCGCTGGCGATGATGATCTTTTTGCGGGGCCTGGGCGAATTTCTGACCAAGGGCGGCGACATCTCGGGCTTTCCGGATTATCTGCGGCCTCTGGGGCATGGTCTGATCCTTGGCATACCTGTGCCGCTGATCCTGTTCGCCGTTGCCGCCTTTGTCTGGCACATCCTGCTGACGCGGACGCGCCACGGGTTTGCCGCGACGATGATCGGCTCGAACATTCGCGCCGCTGCCTATTCCGGGATCCACACGAAACGCACGCTGACGCTGATCTATACGCTGTCGGGGCTGATGTGCGCGGTGGCGGGGATCCTGATGGTTGCAAGGTTCAATTCGGTGCGGGTCGGCCACGGCGAGGCACTGTTGCTGGTCACGGTTCTGGCGTGTTTTCTGGGCGGCGTCGATCCGTTTGGCGGGTTCGGACGCGTGGTGCCGGTCGTGATCGCGCTGATCGTGCTTCAGGCGCTGTCATCGGGGCTGAACCTGCTCGGCGCGAACCAGCATCTTTCGACCGCAGTCTGGGGCCTGTTCCTGATCGGGGTCATGGTCCTGCGCTGGGTTGCCGCACAAATACCGAAACGACGAAAGGGATAACCATGCAAGGCTTTGGCGTACATACCAGCATGTGGACGATGAACTGGGACCGCGAGGGGGCCGAGCGCACGATCCCTTCGGCCGCAGAATATAAAATGGATTTCATCGAAATCGCGCTGTTGAACGCACCTGCGGTGGATGCGGCGCATACCCGCGCCCTGTTGGAAAAGCACGACATGCGGGCGGTCGCCTCGCTGGGCCTGCCTGAACACGCCTGGGCCTCGGTCAATCCTGACGGTGCCATCGCGCACCTGAAGCAAGCCATCGAAGTGGCGGCGGCCATGGGCTGTGAGGCGCTATCGGGTGTCACCTATGGCGGGATCGGCGAACGCACCGGCGTGCCGCCGACAATGGCCGAATATGACAATATCGCGATTGCCCTCTCGGCAGCGGCGAAACACGCGAAAGACGCGGGTATCCTGTTCGGGATCGAACCGGTGAACCGCTATGAAAACCATCTGATCAACACCGGCGCACAGGCGACATGGATGATTGAAAAGGTCGGCAGCGACAACATCTTCGTCCATCTCGACACCTATCACATGAACATCGAGGAAAAGGGTGCGGGCAACGGCATTCTCGACGCGCGCGAGCATCTGAAATACATCCACCTGTCGGAATCCGACCGCGGCACCCCCGGCTGGGGCACCTGCGATTGGGACGAGATATATTCGACTCTGGCGGCCATCGAATACAAGGGCGGGCTGGCGATGGAGAGCTTTATCAACATGCCGCCCGAAGTGGGCTATGGTCTGGCGATCTGGCGCCCGGTGGCCGAGAATTTCGAAGAGGTAATGGACAACGGCCTGCCTTTCCTGCGCGGCAAGGCGCGGCAGTACCGGTTGATCTGAGATGAGCGACACTGCGTTACCGGCGACAATCGCGGTGCTTGACGTTGGCAAGACCAACATCAAGCTGTCGGCCTGCACCGATCAGGGGGCAGTGGTGGAAACCCTGTCCCACGCCAACACCACTTGCCCCGGGCCGCCATGGGTGCATCACGATCTGGCCGGTCAGGCAATATGGCTGTTCAGGGCGTTGAAGGACCTGTGTGACCGCCATCCGCTGCGTGACATCAACTTTGCGGGCCACGGTGTCGGCGGTGTTCTGGTGGCAGAGGCGGCGGCGAACGGTGACGGCACGGCTGTGCCGATGATCGACTATGAACAAGAGCCACCTGCGGGCCTGAACGACGCCTATATCCCGCAGGCGGGGGATTTCTTTGATCGCGGCAGTGCGATCATGCAGGCGACGACCCATACCGCCCGGCAGATGTTCTGGGCCGAGATCGCCGATCCCGAAGGGTTCACGCGGGCGGATCACGTCCTTGGGATACCGCAATACTGGGCATGGCGGCTGTCCGGGGTCGCGGCCTCCGAAGTCACCCATCTGGCGGCGCAATCCCACCTGTGGAACGTCGCACGCGGGGCGTTTTCACCCATCGTCGGGGCGCGGGGCTGGACCGGGTTGATGCCGCCGTTTCACCATGCAGGCGATGTTCTGGGCCCACTGCGCGCCGATCTCTGCGGCGCTCATGGGTTGCCACCCTTGCGGGTCCACACCGGATTGCATGACAGTTCGGCCAACTTCTATCGCTATCAGGCGGCGGGGTATTCCAACCTTGTCGTTGTCTCCACCGGCACCTGGATCGTCGGTCTGGCCGACGGTATCGCCCCCGCAGATCTGGACGAGGCACTTGGCATGACGCTGAACGCCGATGTCGGGGGCAATCCGGTGGCTGGCGCGCTGAGCATGGGCGGGCGCGAATTCATGGCCGTGGCTGGCGATCAACCCGAAGGCGCGATGGCGGATATGGAGGTGGTGAAACGGCTGATTGCGCGAGGCACCATGGCATTGCCGTCGTTCAGTCCTGCTGATGGCCAGTTTCCCGGTTCGGGTGGTCGTGGGCGGATCGACGGGCCACCGCCCGAGACCGCCGCCGAACGTCTGGCCCTTGCGGTGCTTTACGTCGCACTGCTGACCGAGACTTGCGCCGCCGCCCTTGATCCCGACCGCCTGCTGATCCTTGACGGCAGTTTCGTGCGCGATCCGGCATTTGCGACGCTGGTGGCCGCCCTGCGCCCGGGGCAGCGCACGCTGGTCAATCCCGAAGGTTACGGCGTCGCGGCGGGCACCGCCCTGTTGTGCCGTCAAGGACAGGCAAAGGCCGAGCTGAACCTGCTGACGCCTGCTGCCGCCCCCGATATACCCGACCTGACCGCCTGGGCCGCCCGATGGCGCACCCTGGCCAGAACACAGAAAGACGAGAAATGACTGACGAGAAGACATTGAGAGAACAGATGGTCGACATCTGCCGCCGGATGAACACCAGCGGCATCAACCAAGGCACATCGGGCAACCTGTCCGTGCGCCACGGTGACGGATTCCTGATCACCCCGTCCAGCCGCCCCTATGAAACGATGCAGCCCGAAGATCTGGTCTCGATGGCCTTTGACGGCACCTATGACGGGCTGCGGCCATCCTCGGAATGGCGGTTTCACCGGGATATCCTCAGGGCGCGGCCCGATGTGGATGTCGTGCTGCACTGCCATTCGCTCTATGCCACGACGCTGGCCTGCCATCACCGGTCGATCCCATCGTTCCATTACATGACCGGGATTGCCGGTGGCACCGACATCCGCTGTGCCGGTTACGCCACCTTTGGCACCGCCGAACTGTCGGAAGAGGCGGTCAAGGCGCTGAAGGACCGGATGGCCTGTCTGCTGGGCCAGCACGGCCAGATATCGCTTGGCAAGAACCTTGAGGGTGCCCTGTGGCTGGCGATCGAGGTCGAGGCATTGGCGCGGATGTACCTTCAGGCGCTGACCATCGGCGAACCGCCGGTGCTCTCGGACGAGGAAATGGCCAAGGTCATCGGCCAGATGCAGCGGATGAGCTATGGTCAGGCGCCCGATGGCGACGGCGTCGGAGATCTGGCGCGGCCGCGTTCGGCCTGAGTGCAGACAATGCGGGGGGCTGCAACGGCCCCCCGGTTACCGCAGTGGCCGGATGATCCGGTCAGCCCCAATCATTCAGCCCAAACCACTCGGCTTAAATCACTGGGCCCAAATCAATCAGGTCGTCGCGGCGATTGCGTCGGGTACGATCCCCGATGCGGTGATAAACGGCGCAACGTCGCGTCCGGCAAACAGCCCGTGATCGGCAATCAGCACCGTTCCCATTCCGGCAGCACGTCCGCCCAGAACATCTGTGTGCAAAGTGTCGCCGACCATGGCGATCCGACCGCGCGGCAGATCCATCCGTTCGGCGGCATCATCAAAGGCGTCGGCGAAGGGTTTACCGAACCAGTGCGTCGCAACATTGATCCGGTCGAGCATCCCATGGGCAAACAACCCCGGCTCAAGGCTCAACCCGTCTTCGCGCGGGGCGACAAGATCGGGATTGGCGATGACCACCGGGCGCGGGTTGCGGATCAATGCGTTCATCAACCGGTCCTGCAATTCCGGCGTCCAGCGGAGCGAGGACAGGAAAACGAATGCGTCGGCGCTGTCGAACAGCCCGGGTGAATCGATGGCATCGGACAGACGCGCCGGAATGTCGTGATAATCGTCACCGGGCGCCGAAAACGCCGCCCAATGGGCGCCGGGGGCGATGGTGTCGAGACGCCGCGCCGCCACCTCGCGCGAGGTGACGACTTCGTCGGGCGAAAAGTCGAACCCAAGGCGGTGGTATTTCTCGACCGCGCCACTGCGGGTATAGCTGGCGGCGTTGGTCAGCACGCAGAGCCGTTTGTCCATGGCGCGCAATTCGGCCATCCGGGCGATGGCACCGGGGATCGGCGTGTCCCCCACATTCAGCACGCCAAAGGCGTCCAGCAGGAACCCGTCATACTGATCCGCCAGATCGCCCAGCGTCGCCACCTTTTGCGAAGTCGCGGGAAAATCCGTGGCGGGCAGCCTTGGGCGCACCTGTTCATAGCGGGCAAAGGCGGTTTCGGCATCCAGCGCGGCGTCAAACACTGGTGAACCCGCCATCCACCATCAGCAGCGCGCCGTTGACCATCGCCGAGGCGTCGGACGCGAGGTAAAGCGCCATATCAGCCACCTCAACCGGTTCGGCAAAGCGGCGGGCGGGGGTTGCGGCGATCATCGGGTCTTTCCTTTCGGGCGCGGCCCAGACCTGCCGACCCATGGGCGTCATCACCACGGTCGGGCAGATCGCATTGACCTGAATGTTGAAACGCGCCCATTCGGCGCAAAGCGATTTCGTCAGCGCATTCAGTCCGCCCTTGGAGGCGGCATAAGCCGCGTGATCGTCCAGCGCGATCACCCCGGTTTGCGATGAAATGTTGATGATCTTGCCGCGGCGCCGTTCGATCATGCCGGGGGCCAGCGCCTGTGCCCAGAGGAACGGGGCGCGCAGGTTCACCGCCATGGTTTCATCCCAGTCGGCCAGTGACAGGTCGGTGGCCGGGGCAATGCGCGCGATTCCGGCAGAGTTGACCAATATGTCGATGGTGGGATGGGCGGCCAGCGCCTGCGCGGCGGCGCGCTGCACCTGCGCCGGATCCGCCATATCGGCGGCGATGGTCAGACAGTCGCGTCCCCGCTCACGCACGGCGCGGGCGGTTTCGGCCAATCCTGCGGTATCACGGGCCACAGCGATCACATCGGCCCCAGCGTCGGCGAATACGGCGCAGATCTCGGCGCCGATGCCCTTGGACGCGCCGGTGATCAGCGCACGGCGGCCGGTCAGGGCAAAGCGGTCTTGCCAGTCGGCCATGGGATCATTCCAGATTGGTGTGGCGGGCACGCATGTCGCCCGCAGATATACCCAATGAGTCGCGCAGTTCCAGCACAAGAAGCTCGAAAATCAGATACTGCGCGCCTTCAAACAGCGATCCCATGGGCAGCACCGATCCGGCCTTCGGTTCGGCTCCAAGGTCGTCGGCCATGGTCTGCGCCGGAATGTGCAGGACCGTGTCCACCGACCGGGGCGCGGCACCGTCGGGTTGCGCGGTGACGCAAGCGGTACGCGCCCCCGCCTGCCGCGCCACGTCGATCAACGCCGAAATGGTCGAAAAATCGCCCGGTCCGGCGCTGACCACCAACAGATCATCCGGGCCGACGGGCGGCGTGGACATATCGCCGACCACATGGGCGTCGAGCCCAAGATGATACAACCGCATCGCCAGCGCGCGCATCATCAGCCCCTCGCGCCCGACGCCGTGGCAGACCACGCGCCGGGCCTGCGAAATCGCATTGGCCAGCGCGGTCAGTTCGGCGGGATCAACAGCGGCACAGGCGGCGAGCAGCTCTTCTGTGGCGCGGGCAACCTTTTCGCTGTGGGCCATTGTTCCGGAACCGGCAGTCATCCTGCCTTATCCTGTGACGCGGGCCCTTGTGTGGCGTCGATGGCACCGGTCAGCAGGCCGGTTTCATCCAGCAGATCAAGCAGGGTATAGCGTGACCGCAGAAACCGTGCGTTCGCGGTGGTGCGATGCAGGTGGGCGGGCCCGACGCCAATCTGCGCGGCGTCGTGGGGCGCTCCGGCAGCGGACAGATGGGCAATCATCTCATCGGCGCCTTGCAGTTGCCTGCACAGTCGCGGCGCAAGACCGGCCCAGACCTGTTGCAACCGCTTCAGCCGCGCTGCCAGTGCCGGTGGGTCGATGTGTTTCGCCGCAGTCTCGGCCTTGGCCCGCTGGGCGACTTCGCCGGGTCCGAAAGCGTCGTCGATCATCCGCGCCTTGGCCTCCATTCCGGGAGCCATCGCGACGGCACGGTCGATGTCGAGCGCGCCAATATCGCGGGTCAGCAGCCAATCCCACAAACGCATGACCGTCACGGTTCCCACTGCCACACAAGCGCCATGGCTGACGCGTTCGCCGTTCAGCGCCAGCCCCTCCATTTCCCACAGGTGGGCGATCTGGTGGTCGGCACCCGATGCGGGGCGGGATGTGCCATGCGCCTCCATCGCGAACCCGACAAGGGTAAGACCGGTGAACAGCCCCTCAATCGCAGCCGGGTCACCTGCCGCGACGCGTTCCGGTTCGGACAGCCAGCCGCGCAGGGGGTGCTGCACCATCGGCCAGGCGATATCGTCGATCGGTTCGATCCCCAATGCATCGGCCACCATCCAGTCGGCACCGGCGGGCACCTTGCCGGCCAGATCGCCGTATCCCCAGCCGGTCATTTCGGGCGGTGCCGCCGATATCACGTCAAGATCGGCAAGCAGGGCGCGGGCCGGGCGGCACTGAATCGTCATCTTGAACCCGCCCTGCGACAGCGGCGCGCCCGCCGATGTGTAACCGTCCATCGACGCTGCCGTCGCTACACACAAATAGGGCCGGTCAAGCGAGAAAGCCGCGTGTTTCACCACATCGTTAATCACACCCGATCCGATCGAGACAGGCACGGCATCGCCGGTCGCCAGCATGTCGCGGAACGTATCGGCCAGTTCGACCGTGGGTTTGGGGCGCGGATCTGCACGCAGGATGTGACGCGAGGTAGTGATGCCCGCCGCGTTCAGGGATGCTTCGGTCGCCGGACCTGCCGCCGCCCATCCCAGATCATCGGCAAACAGCATCGCGGTTTTGCCCGCGAAGGTGCGGGTAAACAGTGCCCCCGCCTGTACCAGCATGCCGCGCCCGATCAGCACTTCGGCGACGCTGGGCGAATTTGCTGTGGCGGTGGCGATTGCATCCCGGTTCATCTTGGCTGCCCTCCGGATGCGATGGTTCGCCCATCCACCGCAAAGAAATGCAGCCGGTCGCCGGGCATGGTCAGCCCGACGGTTTCACCCGCCCGCACCGGCGTATCGCCATCGGCGCGCACAACCATCTGCTGACCGTCGGGCAGAGCGACATAAAGGTATGAATCGCCGCCCAGGGTTTCGCGCAACCGCACCTTTGCGTCGATGGCTCCCGATCCTGGGGCGACGGCGCCGGTGTGTTCGGGGCGGAGGCCCATGCGCGTGGCACCATCGGCCAACTGAGCGGCCACGTCGGTGCCCGCAACATGCGCCCGGCCGCCGGATTGGGTGACATCCAGCACGTTCATTGATGGCGCGCCGATAAAGGTGGCAACGAATTCGCTGTTTGGGCGGTGATAGAGGTCCATCGGCTCGCCGGTTTGTTCGACCCTGCCTGCCTGAAGCACGACGATCTTGTCGGCCATGGTCATCGCCTCGACCTGATCATGGGTGACATAGATCATCGTCGCGGCTAGGTCGGAATGCAGCGCCTCAAGCTCGACTCGCATCTGCACCCGCAGCTTGGCGTCAAGGTTGGACAGCGGTTCATCAAACAGAAACACCGACGGATTCTTGACGATGGCCCGGCCGATGGCAACCCTCTGACGCTGGCCGCCTGACAGTTGCCCGGGCTTGCGGTCAAGATAGTCGTCCAGTTGCAAAACACGCGCGGCTTCCGCGATCCGCGCCTTGCGATCCTCGGCGGTGAAGTTGTTGATCTTCATCCCGAAATCCATATTTTCGCGCACCGTCATATGGGGATAGAGCGCATAGGACTGAAACACCATCGACACATCACGGTCCGACGGGGCCAGTGCGGAAACATCGCGCCCGCCGATAGAGATCGTACCACCCGAAATCGGTTCTAGACCGGCGATAGATCGCAGCAGGGTGGATTTGCCACAGCCCGAAGGCCCGACAAACACTGTGAATTCACCATCGGCGATGTCCAGATTGATGTCGAACAGCGCCTGCGCCGCGCCATAGAATTTGTTCACGCCGTTCAGCCGGACTTCAGCCATAACACCCTCCTGCTTTTCCGACCGGTGGCAAATCCGCTGTTGACTTGCCGTTTGATTTTTACATTTATATGGGTGACGATACAAATGGAAGTCAACCTTCAATTCGTAACGTTGTTCAATGGGAGGACACGATGAGACTGAACACCAAAGCAAGCGTGATTGCGCTGGCCGCGACCAGCGTTCTGGGCGCCGGTTCGGCCTGGGCCGATGCCCACGCCTGGAGTCTGGAGAAAGCCGCCGAACCCTATGCCGGAACCGAGGTCAACCTGCTGTTCCTCGACCGGCCCGGATATGCGGCAGCACTTGAGATGATCCCCGAGTTCGAGGAAAAGACCGGGATCAAGATCAACACCACCACCGTACCCTATGAAAATGCGCTGGGCGAACAGGTGCGTGATTTCGTCGCCGGGGGCGACATCGACATCGCGCTGATCGATCTGGTCTGGATCGGCAACTTTGCCGAAAACGACTGGATCGTACCGATTTCCAAGTTCACCGGAAACGCCGATCTGGCCGATCCCGAGCTGGATATGGAAGATTTCTTTCCGCTGACGCTGAATGCCTTCGGCGGCTGGGACGGCGAAATCTATGGCCTGCCTTTCGATAACTATTCCGGGCTGATGTTCTATAACAGCTGCATGTTGAAAGAGGCCGGTTTCGATGGGCCACCGGAAACCTGGCAGGAGTTGATGGACGACTATGGTCCGGCGCTGACCAAGGACGGCAAATACGCCTTTGCGCTGCAATCCAAGCGCAATGAGACCCAGAGCGCGGACAGTTTCGCGCGGATGCTGTGGCCGTTTGGCGGCTCGTTCCTGAATGCCGAATTCAGATCGAACCTGAACAGCGAAGAGTCGCAAACCGGGCTGAAGTTCCGGCAGGATCTGATGAAATACATGCCCGAGGGCATCGTTGCATGGGATCACGCGGAAACCGTAAACGGTCTGGCGCAGGGCGATATCGGGATCATCACGGAATGGTCGTCGTTCTACTCCACGCTGGTCAGCCCTGAAACCAGCACATTGGGCGATTGTCTGGCCGTCGCGGCCGAGCCTGCAGGCCCGGCAGGTCGCAAACCCGCACTGGGTGGATTCAGCCTGGCCGTCGCAAGTCAGGCAGATGATGCCGAACAGGCGGCGGGCTATCTGTTCATCCAGTGGGTGACGTCCAAAGCCAACGCCGAACGCTATGTTCGGGCCGGTGGTGTGTCGGCGCGCCAATCTGTCTATGAGGATCCGGCGATCCGCGAAGAGTTCAAATTCGTGCCCGCGCTGGTTGAATCCTGGCAGGAAGGCGTGCCGGAGTTCCGCCCCCGCTTTGCCGAATGGCCGGAAATCACCGAGATCGTGCAGGAGTGGGGCACGAAGATGATGCTGGGCGAGGTTTCGACCGAAGACGGCGCGACCGAGATCGGCAAGCGCATGGAAGCGGTGCTGGATCAGGCCGGATATTACGGCGGCGACAAGCCTTTGGCGCAGTAACCGAACAACGTACCGACAGGCGCGCCCCGGATCTCCGGGGCGCATCATCCCCGACCGGAGCCCGCGCCCATGTCCACCCGAGTCAACCGCCGCACCCTGCTCGCATTCCTTGGCCCGTCGGTGTTTGCGCTGCTGGCCGTGGGGGTTGTGCCGTTGGCCTATGCGGTCTGGAAATCGTTTTACTATTTCAACCTGACCAAACTGAGCCGCAGTGAATTTATCGGGCTGGACAATTACGCCACCGTCCTGACATCGGGCGCGTTCTGGGGCGCCATGGGGCGCACGGCCATGCTGTTCATCACTGCCGTTCCCATCCAGATCGCCATCGGTCTGTGCATCGCTTTGGTGCTGCACCGGCCCGGGCTGACCCTGTTCAAGACGCTCACCCGGCTGGCGCTGGTTCTGCCCATGGCCACCACCTATGCGGTTGTCGGTCTTTTGGCGCAGGTGATGATGAACCAGAAATACGGTGTGTTTAACCAGATGTTCGGTTGGATCGGCATCGATCCGATAAACATCATTGGCGATCCGACCAATGCCTTTATCGGCGTCGTGTTCTGGGACATCTGGCAATGGACGCCGTTTGTCGCGCTGGTGCTGCTGGCCGGGCTGACGACCGTCCCGCCCGAGATCGAAGAGGCGGCGCGGCTGGAGACCAAAAGCAACTGGATCGTGCTGCGCCATGTGCAGCTTCCGTTCCTGATCCCGAGCCTTGTCGCGGTTCTGATCCTGCGCACCGCCGATACGCTGAAATTGTTCGACATGCCCTTCACGATGACCCGGGGCGGCCCCGGCAATGCAACCGAATTCATTGCGGTGCTGATCGAACGCATCGGCAACCGGCAGTTCGATATCGGGCTCGCGGCGGCCCATGCAATCATCATGCTGGCGATCACCGTGGTGCTGGCCCGTATTTATATCAGCCTGTTTTACAAGGATGTGCGCTGATGGCCGCTGCCTCTCGAACCCCAAGCCGCTGGGGCGAAATCGCCCTGCTGTGTGCGATCTGCCTGTTCTGCGTCTTTCCGTTCTACTGGATGGTGACGACCAGCCTGAAAACCCAAGTGGTCGCCTTGCAGTCGCCGCCCGCATGGTTGTTCACGCCGACCTTGCAGAACTATATCGACGTGCTGGTCGAGGACCGGATGGGGTTTGCGCTGATGAACAGCATGATCGTCTCGGTCAGCACCACGGCGCTGGCGGTGTGTCTTGGGTGTCCGGCCGCCTATGCGCTGGCGCGGTTCGAATTTCGCGGCAAGACCGATCTGTGGTTCTGGTTCATTACCAACCGGTTCGTGTCGCCCGTCGTTCTGGCCTTTCCGGTGTTCATGATCGCCCGCGAAACCGGGCTGCGCGACACGCATATCGCGCTGATCCTGATGTATCTGACGTTCACCCTGCCGATCGTGATCTGGATCTGCACCGATCAGTTCCGCTCGATCCCCTATGATCTGGACGAGGCAGCGCAGCTTGAGGGGGCGAGCCAGTGGCGGATTTTCCGCAGTATCTGTCTGCCGCTGGCGATGCCGGGGGTGGCTGTATCGGCAATCCTGTCGTTCATCTTTGCGTGGAATGAACTGCTGTTCGCCTATATTCTCGCCCCGAAGGCGGCCAAGACCGCGCCTGCCATGGCCGTTACCTTTATGGAAGGGTATTCGGTGCCCTATGGCAAGATCATGGCGACATCGACGCTGATCGTCATCCCTGTGTTGATCTTTGCGCTGCTGGCCAGCAAACACCTTGTTCGGGGTCTGACCATGGGCGCCGTAAAATAGCGCCTTAGGCTTGTGAAATGATGCCCTCGGCTTGGTGAAATCGCGCTTTTGGCGTCGTGAAGATACGCCAATGGCGTTGTGAAACAGGGATGCACCATGGCCCGCGCGCCGAAATTGCCACAGATTGATGCCGACGAAAGGTTCCTCGCGCAGGTCGCCTGGTCCTATTACGTCGAGGGGCTGACGCAAGAAAAGGTTGCCGAAAAGCTGGGCGCGACCCGGTTGAAGGTGAACAAGTCGATTTCCGAGGCGCATCGCCGCGGGCTGGTGCGGATCACCTTCAACACCGCCTTTGCCGCCTGCGCCGAGCTTGAGGCGCAATTATGCGCGCGTTGGGGGCTGAAACAGGCCTATGTCGCGCCCGCCCCTTCTGAAGACAAGGATATCCAGATGCTGGTTGGCGCCGCGCTGGGCCATGTGCTGTCCGAGCTGCTGGTGCGCCCCGATGTGCGGTTGTTCGGCATGTCATGGGGCGGCACATTGAACATCGCCACCCGGTTCACTGCCGCGATGAGGCGCCCCGATCTGGAGATCATATCCGTCATGGGCGGCTTAACCCAGGGATCCGACCTGAACAGCTTTGAGATCACCACCCGACTGGCTGATCTGGTGGGATCGAAACATTCGTATTTCACCGCGCCGCTCTATGCCGGATCGGCGGCCAGCCGGGACACCATCATGCAGCTTGACGTGTTTCGTGATGTTCTCGAGAAACTGCGTTCGGTCGATGCTCTGGCCATGGCGGCGGGCGATCTGTCCGACCGTTCGCTGCTGGTGCGTGACGGGTTGCCGGCGGATTGCCGGGTCGAGGATCTGATCGCGCTCGGCGGGGTCGGCGATGTGCTGGGCAATGTGGTGGATGCCTGGGGGCAACCGCTGAATCATCCGATCAACGAACGGATCATCGGCATCGGATTCGACGATCTTTCGCGCATCCCGAACGTGATACTCGCGGCGGGAGGGGCGCATAAGGTGGCGGTAAACCGGGCGATCCTGCGGCGCGGTGTGATCGATACGCTGGTGACAGACGAATCGACCGCGCGGGCACTGGTGGACGGCTGATGCTGGCAATCGGGATCGATCTGGGCACTTCGGGGATCAAGGCGGTCCTGCTTGAAGATGCCGTGCGGGTGCTGGCGGCGGCGCACCGGCCGGTTTCCGTGTCGATCCCCGAGGTTGGTCAAAGCGAACAGGATGCCGACGGCTGGGTTTCGGCGGTGTTCGCCTGTCTCGACGAACTGGCGGCGGCCCGGCCCGATCACATGGCGGCAGTGGCCGGAATCGGGCTGTCAGGGCAAATGCTGTCGGCCCTGTTGCTGGACGGGAATCTGCGCCCGCTGCGCCCGGCGATGCTGTGGAACGATCAGCGGGCGATGGCGGAATGCGCCGATCTGCTGGCCGCTGTGCCCGACATCGGGCAGCGCACCAATGGCACCCCCGACCCGGGCATCACTGCGCCAAAGCTGCTGTGGCTGGCGCGCCACGAACCCCGCGTTTTCGGGGCGGCGCGGATGCTGCTGCTGACCAAGGATTATGTGCGCCTTGCCCTAACTGGCGAAGTGGCGAGCGACCCGACCGATGCGGGGGGCACACAGCTGTTCGATGTGGCCCGGGGCGTTTGGGCCGAGGATCTTTGTGCTGCCGTGGGATGGGACATGGCGCATCTGCCCTGCGTCGTGCCGTCATGGCAGGCGGCAGGCGGGCTGCGCGCCGGGCTTGCCGCACGGTGGGGGCTGCGGCCCGGCCTGCCGGTGGCGGCGGGGGCTGGCGACAACATGGGCTCGACCCTTGGTGCGGGTGCGGCGCGTCCGGGCGACGCGGTGCTGTCCATTGGCACGTCGGGGGTGGCAAATCTGGTGGACCGGGCGTTCCATCCGGGGCCGGGGGTGGCGGTTCTGACCTCGGCCCATGCCGCGCCGGATGCGTTTCTGTCCATGGGCGTGGTGATGAGCGCGACTGCCGCCCTGGACTTTTCCGCGCGGTTGACCGGGACCGATGCGGTGACACTGGCGGGCGAGGCTGGTGCGATGGACGCCCGCGCCATTGCCGCTGCGCCGGTGTTCCTGCCCTGTCTGAACGGGGTGCGCACGCCCGCCAACCGCCCCGGCGCCACGGGCCGGATCGAGGGGCTGCATCCCGGGACCAACCGTGCCGCGCTGGGATTTGCGACGATGGAGGGCGTGGCGTTTCAGTTCGCCGATTGCGTGAGGGCGCAGCGTTCGATCGGGGTGACACCCGAACGGTTCATTGCGGTGGGCGGCGGCACCCGTTCGGCGCTTTGGGTGCGGCTGCTGGCAACCGCGCTTGACGTGTCGATCACGCTGCCCGCAGGCGCAGATGGTGCCGGCCCGTCGGGGGCGGCCCGTCTGGCCATGGTGGCCGCCGGTGCACCGATCGAAACACTCGCCACACCGCTGGAGGTGGCAGCGACAATCGACCCGGACCCGGATCTGGCAAGACTTCTGGTGGCGCGTAAGGCGCGGTTCGACGGGCTGATGGCCAGTCTGGGTGAGTAGGTTTCAGATGATTCGGGATCGGGTACTGGCCATGCGGGCCTGTAAAACCCCTCGCTAGTCGCGCAGCTCAGACGCCGATACGCCCCACAGTGATGCCTTGCGCACCCATCCGCGATGAGGGCCGATCTTGATGCGGCACCAGTCAATCAGGCATTCGTTCAGCCGCGCCACCACGCCCTGTTCGGCGATGGCCTCGACCTGCGAGTTGACGTCGGGGGCCGAAAACAGGCTCAGGGATTCCGCCTCGATCGTCACGGTCCGCACACCGGACAAAAGCGAGTAATGCACCCAGCCGCCCGCGCCGTCGCGGTCGCGCACCTGTCGCCAGTTGCCATATTCCTCGGTGATCTGCATCGGCAGTTCCTTGCGGTGATACACCCAGTCGATCCGGTGGGTCAGGGACGGTCCGCGCCGCACGTTCACCTCGGATGATTTCAGCGACACATAGCGCGGCAAGGGCAGGCTGGTTTCCGGGCCGCGCCGTTGCGGCTCGCCCGCGCCATCCGGATCGTCACTGCCGCCATCCGCAGTGGCCGCCGCAGCCAGAGCCAGCGTGCAGACCAGGCCAAGCGCTGCCAGCGCTAACCGAAATCCCGAAAAATTGCCCGTCATACGCCTGTATCGCCCCGTGATTCTGTCGATGACCGCCGCCCAAGTGCCGAAGTTTCGGCGTCGGAGTCTTTGGCACCCTTGTGCACTGCCCCGTTCCTTGACAGTTTGGCGTAAGCCATCGGCGAATGAAAGTTCCGGAGAAAAGATAATGCCATCTCAGCGTCTGAGTGTTGTCGTTACGCGACGGTTGCCCGAGGTGGTCGAAACCCGGCTGAGCGAGTTGTTCAACGTCACGTTGCGCAACGACGATGCGCCGATGACGCGGGACGAACTGGTCGCTGCCGTGCGCAGTGCCGATGTTCTGGTGCCCACCGTCACCGATCATATCGATGCAGCCCTTCTGGCACAGGCGGGGGATCGACTGAAACTGATCGCCCTTTACGGCGCGGGGGTTGACCGGGTGGATGTGGCGACGGCCCGCCAAAGGGGCATTCTGGTGTCGAACACGCCGGGGGCGGTGACGGACGATACCGCCGACATGGCAATGGCTTTGATTCTTGCCGTGACCCGGCGCATTCCCGAAGGTCTGGCGGCGATGCAGTCGGGCAACTGGACCGGATGGGCGCCCACCGCGTTTCTGGGCGGACGTCTGGGCGGTCGGCGGCTGGGTATTCTGGGCATGGGTCGGATCGGTCAGGCGGTGGCACGCCGCGCCCACGCATTCGGCATGCAGGTGCATTACCACAATCGCAAACGCCTGCGCCCCGAGATCGAAGAGGCCTTGGGGGCGACTTATTGGGAAAGTCTGGATCAGATGGTCAGCCGGATGGACATTCTGTCGATCAACTGTCCGCACACGCCCAGCACATTCCATCTGTTGAACGCGCGGCGGCTGAAACTGATGAAACCCACCGCCGTGATCGTGAATACCTCGCGGGGCGAGGTGATTGATGAAAACGCACTGACCCGTGGCCTGCGCGCGGGAGAAATTGCCGGTGCCGGGCTGGACGTGTTCGAACGCGGCCACGAGATCAATCCACGCCTGCGCGAACTGCCCAATGTGGCTCTGCTGCCGCATATGGGATCGGCCACTCTGGAAGGGCGGATCGAGATGGGCGAGAAGGTGATCATCAACATCAAGACCTTCGCCGACGGGCACCGTCCGCCGGATCAGGTCGTTCCGTCGATGCTCTGACCTTTGATCGTTTGGGCCCTTGATCGTCTGGCGGCTCAGCTCAGCTCGAATGTTTTGCCGATATGCCAGTCGGGGGCGTGCCATTCGATTTCATACGTGTCGCTGGTGATGTGGCCGCCGATGCCGATGATCTTTCCGTCCTTATGCTGCGGATTGGTGTAAAACAGCGAAACGCTGGTGCCTTTCCCCTTGGGCCCGTTCGACGCGTGATAGACCGTGTTGTGATGATACTTGATAATGTGTGAATTCTTGTCGCCCGGCGCTTTCCATTTGCAGGCCGTGCCGTGACCGCCCGCGAATTTCTCGATTGCTCCCGAAATGTTGCTGCCGCGGGTACTCAATTCATTGGCCGAAAAATTGGCCTTTCCCACAATCCATTGCTTGATCTCATCGCTTGAATATCTGGCCATCTCCGTTTTGCCGTTGACGTTGCGGGGGCCGGACATTGTCAGTGGTTCGTGGGGCATCGTTGCCTCCTCTGGCAGGGAGTTTCGCGCGGAAATACGCCGGCTCAGCATGCACCGATTCCATTTACCTCGCAACAATTCGACGCTGCGGGCGTCTCGGTGTCCCGGACGCGGAACCATCCCAAGCGACTGTGCGTTGCATTTTCAACCAACCAGCAAACAGGAGAAAAGTCATGAACTGGGATCAAGTTGAAGGCAACTGGAAGATCATGAAGGGCAAAGCCAAAGAGAAGTGGGGCGATCTGACCGACGACGATCTGGACCGGATCGAAGGCAACCGCGACCAATTGGAAGGCCAGATCCAAAGCCGTTATGGCAAGAGCAAGGATGAAGCCAAGAAAGAAGTCGATAGCTGGCTGGACGGAGCGTAACCATGGCCGACCTTTCACAAGCCGAAGCACGCGACACGCTGTTCGACACGATGTCAGATGTGCGCGCCGGGATGCTGGGCGTGCAGGGGTCGGACCAACACATGCAGCCGATGACCCATCATCTTGACCGGGACACCGGCGAGGTCTGGTTCATCACATCGCGCGCCAGTGATCTTGTCCGTGCCTTGGGGTCGGGGGCCACCGCCCATTTCACCATTACCGGGCAGGATCATCGCACATGGGCCTGTATGTCGGGACCGCTTGTGAAAAGCGACGATGCCGCAAAGCTGGATGAGATCTGGTCTGTGGTGGCGGCGGCATGGTTCGACAAGGGTCGCGAAGACCCTGATATCTGCCTGCTGAAGCTGACTCTGTCCAGTGCGGCGCTTTGGACGGCCACGGGCAATCCTCTGGTCTTCGGGCTTGAGGTCGCGCGGGCTAACATGACGGAAGACAAGAAACCCGATCTGGGGAGTCATGTGGTCATCGATTTCTCCACTGCTGCCTGACCAAATCGGACATTTCACACAAAGGGGCGCTTTCGGGTGCCCCTTTTCTTTGCGCCGTCGGTTAATCGCGTCGGTTTCGTGTGATGTTGGGTCGGAGTGCCGACTTTCTTTTTTCCCAATAAACGGCACATTGACCACGTCACGGGCAGGAGAGACGGGCGATGAAGACACATGTGAAAGCGCTGGTCGTCGGGGGCGGCGCGGTCGGGACCTCGATCGCCTATCATCTGGCGCGGGCTGGCTGGGACGATGTGATGCTGTTGGAGCGTGATGCGCTGACCGCCGGATCGACCTGGCACGCGGCCGGGTTGCTGCCCTATTTCAACATGTCCTATGCGACGACGCATATCCACGACCACTCAATCCGGTTCTACAAGACGCTTGAGGCTGAAACCGGACTGAACGCCGGGTTCAGCGTGGTCGGCAACCTGCGTATGGCCCAAAGCACCGCACGTATGGACGAATACATGCTCTATGCCGCCACCGCCGAAACCTGCGACGTGCCGTTCGAGTGGATGACCCCGGCGCAGATCGCGGACCGCTGGCCGCTGGTCAGGACCGAAGATCTGCAAGGCGCGATCTTTCACCCCACCGACGGCTATATCAACCCCGCCGACGTGACTCAGGCGATGGCCAAGGGCGCAAGACAGCGCGGTGTCGTTATCGAAACGCGCTGGCAGGTCGATGCCTATGACTGGGCCGGTGATCATTGGGATGTAACGGTCACCCGGATGGCCGAACGGGGCGGCAACCTTGTGCCGACCGATGAAACCGTGGTGATTCACGCCGAACATGTGGTCACCGCCACCGGAAATCACGCACAGCGCACGGCGCGGCTGCTTGGCCTGAAAATCCCGGCGATTCCGGTTGAACACCAGTATATCGTCACCGAACCCGATCCTGCGCTTGTCGCATGGCGCAAGGGTAACGGTGAACATCCCGTCCTGCGCGACGCCGATGCGAAATGGTATGTCCGCGAAGAACGCGGCGGCTGGATCCTCGGACCCTATGAAAAAGGTGCACCGGCACGGTTCCCTTACGGCGTGCCCGACAGTTTCCGCGCCGACCTTTTCCCGCTGGATCTGGACCGGATCGAGACGGAATACATGTCGATGATCCACCGCATACCCAGTTCCGAACAGGTGGGGCTGAAGGACGATTTCAACGGGCCGATCTGCTATACTCCCGATGGAAATCCGCTGCTTGGTCCGGCGCCGGGGCTGCACAACATGTGGCTGGCCGAAGGGTTTTCCTTTGGGATCACAGCGGCGGGCGGTGCGGGCAAATACCTTGCCGAGTTAATGGTCGAAGGCGAGGCCGAGATCGACATGGCATCGCTTGACCCCAAGCGGTTCGGCAGCTGGATGACCACCGAATACGCGGTGCAAAAGAACGAAGAGGCCTATGATCACGTTTACGTCCTACACCATCCGGACGAAGAACGCGCCGCAGCCCGTGGATTGCGCACCTCACCCGCCTATGACCGGCAAAAGGCGCGAGGCGCGCAGTTCGGGCAGGTCAACGGCTGGGAGCGACCGAATTATTACGCACCTGCGGGGTTTGACGATCACGCCGCGCGCAGTTTCCGGCGTGGTGGCTGGTGGCACCATGCGGTGGACGAAGCGACGGCGATCCGTCAGGGCGTTGGCCTGATCGATGCCACGGCGTTCACCAAACATATCGTCAAAGGGCCGGGCGCGACCGCCTTTCTCGACTGGTTCACGACGAACCGCCTGCCCAAGGTGGGTAGGATAAATCTGACATATGCGCTGACATCCCACGGCACGACGCGGACCGAATACACCATCGTCCGATTGTCGGAAAATGAATACTATCTGGTCTCGGCAGGCGCTTGGAGAGCTTACGATGCCGATTATCTGCAAAAGGCGGTGACTGAGAAGGAACCAGAATTTGGCCGCATCGATGTTCAGGATGTGACAACCCAGTGGGGTGTCTTTGCCATCGCCGGGCCAAAAACCCGCGAGGTGCTGAATGCACTGGTGCGCGATGCCGAACCGACGACCGTGCTGAGCAACAAGCGGTTTCCGTGGCTGTCCATGCGCCATATCGAGCTTGGGATGGTGCCGGTTATGGCGATCCGCGTCGCCTATACCGGAGAATTGGGGTGGGAGTTGCACCACCCGATCGAGATGCAGAACCACCTGTTCGATGCGCTGGAAAAGGCGGGCGAACCGCATGGCATGATGCTTGTCGGGGCGCGGGCGCAGAACTGGCTGCGGCAAGAGAAATCCTATCGTGCGTTCGGCACTGAACTGGGCCGCGACGCAACGCCGATCGAGGCCGATCTGCCGCGCTTTGTCGACCTCTCCAAGGACTTTCACGGCAAGGCGGCGATGGCGGCCAAAGGCATCCGCAGCCAATGTGTCACCCTGCTGATCGACGGGCCTGCCGATGCTGATCCATGGGGCCGCGAAGCGCTTTATCACGGCGGTGACCGCATCGGGCGACTGACCTCGGGCGGGTTTTCCGTGGCCTTTGGCAAAAGCATCGCCATGGGTTATGTTCGCCCCGATCTTGCCGTGCCGGGCACCAAACTGAGGGTCCGGATGCAGCGCGAATTGTGGGAGGCGACAGTGACCGAAGACAGCCCGTATGACCCTGCCAACAGCACGATCCGCCTAGACGGATGAAGCGCGTCACACTTGCGGCCTGTCTTGTCGCGCTGCTTTGCGCGGCGGTTCTGGCCACCGCCATGTGGCGTGACAATCCGCTGACGATTCGCGCCCAGGTCTATGCGCAATCCATCGCCACTACGGCTGCTGCGACCTATGTTACCCTGCGCACGCTAAATGCCTTTCTTTCGACGGCGCAAGAGCTTGAGGTCGGCCTTGGGTTCATCGCCTCGGGGTCGGCGCAGCCTCTGAAGGTGCTCGAACCGATCGACGACACGATCGAACGTATCGCCGGTCTGGTGTTTGGCGTGATGGTGGCGACCGGCATTCTGGCCGTTGCCCTTGGCCCGGTCAGCGCGGTGGGCTTTGCCATGCTGGCTCTGGCGCTGCTGCTCTGGCTGATCACCGCGCGCCGGTCCAGGGGACTGCCACGGCGGCTGGCATGGTATGGCGGTTTTCTGGGGCTGGCGCTGCCGCTGGCTCTGGTTGCATCCTCGGGGCTGGCCGAACGGATGACCGACACGACCTATCGCGCCAACCTTGCCGTGATTGCTGACATCACCGCCAAATTGGACGCCGAACAGATCGACGGTCAAGCGGGCGGGTTCGACCTGTCGATTACCCGGATCGATGAATATCGACAGCTTGCGATCAACGTCTGGAACCGGGCCGATGAACTGATCAACAGTCTGGTCACGATCCTTGCCGTCTATGTGTTTCGCATCTTCATCCTGCCGATGCTGCTGATGGGCGGTCTGTTCGTGATCGCCCGCCATTTTGCCCGCAATGATGCGCGCGACTGAACCCCGTCACTGGGCCCCGTCACTGGGCCCGCCGCGCCAGCCAGCCGCGCCAGTCTGCCGCCGAGCCGGAAAACACGTTCAGATCCACCTTTCCCGGAAAACCCCGCGCAAGGCCGGTGCCGGAATATTGCCAGAATGACCAGCGGACACCGGGATAAACGTTGCCGGGCAGATCGGCCACGGCGCGCAGCCACAGTTCCTCGCCCAACTGGCCGATGCCATTGCGATCAAAGAATTCCGGCGTGGTATAGATGATCGGCCGCTGACCATAATGGCGCGCGACGATATCGATGAAGATGCGTGCCTCGCGCCGTACCACTTCGGGCGGCGGGCGGGTCGTGCATGTGGGTGAAAACGGATTCCATTCCAGATCCAGAACCGGCGGTAGAGCGCCTTTGGTGCGTGGCACGTTGCGGATAAACCACTTGGCCTGAACGGCGGCGGGCGTGCAGAAATAGAAGAAGTGATAGGCGCCGCGTGCGATTCCGGCAGAACCGGCGCCATGCCAGTGTTCGGTGAACTGATCGTCAACCCGGTCGCCACCCTCGGTTGCCTTGAGAAACGCAAAGTTCACTCCGGCGTTGCGGGCCGCGGCCCAGTCAACCCGCCCCTGAAACTTGGATGCGTCAATTCCGTGAACGGCAAAGCCCGCAGGCCCGCGTCCGGGGAAATCCGCTGGGTCGGCATCGCCGAAATCCGGTGCGACAACCGCGTCCGATGGCGGCAGGACCACGCGGCGGCTGCCACTACAGGCGGCCAGTGTCAGGGACAGGCAAAGACAGAGGAAAATGCGCAACATCGGGGCAAACTCAACCTGAAATCGGTGGGGTGGGGAAAGTGCGATTCTGTAGATTTTCGAACCGCGCGGGTAACAGGGCCGACACAACTTCGGGCGGCAATTCAGATTGTCGTCCTGCAACCAGATCGCCCAGCAGACGCGCGGCGGCGGGCCCCGTCTGGAACCCATATCCGCCTTGTCCTGCCAGCCAGAAGAACCCCGGATCGCGCGATCCGATCACCAATGCGCGGTCCGGCGCAAAGGTGCGCAGCCCGGCCCAGCTGTGTTCGATCCTTGTGACCGGCGGCGTCACCATTTCCTGATAGCGGTCCAGTCCTTCGGCCAATACCATATCGTCGGAAAAGGCGTCGTGGGGGTCCATCGGATGTTCCTCGGAAGGCGAGACGATCAGTTTGCCCGCGTCCGGCTTGGCGTACCAGCCTTCGCCCAACCCTTCGGCGAGAGGCCAGCGGGTGACATCATGCCCGTCCGGCGCGGCGATCCGCGCCATCGACCGGCGAAAAGGTTGCAGACCGATCTGCGCAATTCCGGCCATGGCGGCCACTCCGTCGGCCCATGCCCCGGCGGCGTTAACCAGAAGATCTGCGCGCGCTTCGCCGCCGGGCCATGTCACCTGCCATCCGTCGCCATCGCGGACGATCTTGTCGATCCGTGCCCGTGTCACGAACTTTGCCCCATTTGCCAGCGCCCGTTTGCGAAACCCGTGCAACAGCAGATCGGTGTCCAGGTCGAACACATCCGCCCGGTACGCGGCCAGGGTCACGGTGTCGCGATTCAGGATCGGAAACAGCACCGCCGCTTCGTCCACACTCAGCCGGGTCATCCCGAACGATCGGTGTTCAGTGTCGAAAATCTCGCTCTGATCGGCGCGCGCCAGCATCAAGGCCCCGCGCGGCGACAGCACGCCGGCATCCTGCAAAGGCCCGGTGCTGGCGCGGCTTAGGGCGCGGATGGTGGCATTGCCGTAGTCCTCAATGAACATCGCCGCCGATCGGCCGCTGGCGTGATGGGCCAGGTGATCTTCGGCCTCGATCAGGGTGACATGGCGGTCACGTGACAGTTCTGCCGCAGCCGAAACGCCGGCAATTCCGCCACCAATGACAATCGCGCTCACACTTCCTCCAGACGGTCTGTTGCCGGGGCGGGGCGCGGCGACAGGGCCGACACACGGTCATAAAGTGCCGCGTCCATGTCAAAGGACAGCGCAGCCAGCGACGGGGCAAGCTGTTCGACATTGCGCGCGCTGATGATCGGAGCCGTTACGCCGGGGTGGTGCGCGGCCCAAGCCACCGCGAGAGTGGCCGGATCGGTGCCGAGATCACGCCCAAGCGCGGCCAGCGCCACCGCCGCATCGTGCATCCAGTCGACACCATAGCGGGCCTTGTACATCTTGTTTTCGTTCAGCCGCCCACTGTCGCCGCCTGCGTATTTCCCGGTCAGCAAACCGCCGCCAAGGGGGGAATAGGGGGCCACAGCGATACCTTCGGACAGGGCCATGGGCAGGATTTCGACCTCGGCTTGCCGTTTCACCAGATTGTACATCGGCTGGATAATGGCGATGCGCGTGCCCAGCCGCGCGGCCACGGCTTCGGCTTTCATCACCTGCCATGCGGCAAAGTTGGACACGCCGATGTGGTGAAATTTGCCGGCCTGTTGCAGGTTGGCGAGGGTTTCGAAGGTCTCTTCCAATGGCGTGTCGTCGTCCCAGCGGTGCAGATACAGGATGTCGACACTGTCCATGCCCAAACGGTCCAGGCTCTCGGCAAAGGTGGTTTCGATGTTCGCGCCCGACGATCCGCCCTGATAGGCGGCCTTGGTGGCAATGATCAGGCTGTCGCGGTCGTCGGCGGCGAACTTTCCCAGCATCCGTTCGGATTCTCCGCCGGTATAGGCATGGGCGGTGTCAAAGAAATTGATCCCGGCAGCGCGGCAGGTATCGAACATGACGCGGGATGCGGATTCGTCGGCCTTGTCGCCGAATTGCATGCAGCCAAAGCAGAAACGCGACATGGCAGAGCCGTTGGCGGACGTCAGGGGGGTGTTCATGGGCTGGTCCTGTAAATCATTTGCGGGACGGGGTGACCCCGGCGGGTAGAGCATGGCAGAAACCGACCGGCTCTGCCAGATCAGCAAACACGTTCAGCCCTTGCACGATGGCAGAACTGAGAATGCAGAATGGACCGTGATCTCCAATAAAAAGGCCCGCACAAAGCGGGCCCTTTCGTGCTCCCAATCGTGACGTCTTCAGTTCGGAATTTCGCCAGTCAGTCCTTCGATGAAGAAATTCATCCCAGCCAACGTGCCATCATCGGCAACTTCGCCGTCGGCGAGCCAATCGCTTCCGTCCTGCTTTTTCATTGGGCCGGTGAAGGGGTGATAGCTGCCGTCAACGATCGACGCTTTGAGCGCAAGCGCCTCTTCTTTCACGTCGGCAGGCACGGCATCAGAGATTTCGCCGATGACGACCATTCCTTTGGCGATACCGTCCCATGTGTTGTCGCTTTTCCAAGTGCCATCGATAACGGCTTGGGTCCGGGCGATGTAGTACGGCGCCCAGTCATCAATGATCGACGATACGCGGGGCAGTGGTGCATATTCGGCCATATCGGCGGCTTGGCCGAATGTGATGACGTTGCCAGCGGCCTTGGCTGCGGCCTGAGGCGCAGTAGAATCGGTATGCTGCAGAATAACGTCGTTACCCTGTTCGATAAGGGCTTTTGCGGCGTCTGCTTCTTTCGCGGGATCGAACCAAGTGTAGGCCCAGATCACGTTGAATTCGACTTCAGGGTTGGCTTTTTTGGCGTGGGCATAGGCGCTGTTGATGCCGCGGATCACTTCGGGAATCGGGAAGGACGCGATATAGCCGATTTTGTTCGTTTTGGTCATCCGGCCAGCAATATGGCCCTGAATGGCGCGGCCTTCATAGAAGCGGGCCGAATAAACGCCCACGTTCTCGGCGGTTTTGTAACCGGTGGCATGTTCGAATTTAACATTGGGGAATTTCGCGGCGACGTTGATTGTCGGATCCATGTAACCAAACGAGGTGGTAAAAATCAGATTGGCACCCGACAGGGCCATCTGGGTCATGACACGTTCGGAATCGGCACCCTCAGGAACGCTTTCCTGAAAGACGGTTTCGACCTTGTCGCCAAAGTGTTCTTCTACCGCCTTGCGGGCCACATCGTGGTAATAGGTCCAACCGCCGTCGCCTACTGGCCCGACATAGACAAAGCCGACCTTGACCTTGTCGACCTGAGCAAAGGCACCGGTGGCAATGGTTGCCAGTATGGCGGTCGCGCCCAAAAGTGTTCTGCGGTTTATCATGTGTTCCCCCTGTGAACGCGGTCCCTTTATCGGGACCAGTGGTTAAGAAGCCCCTAAGATGAGGCGTGGAATAGGCGTCCGAGCATGGCGGGTGCCGAATTCCCGCGCCGCCCCGACGTCATCAGCACAAGCACAGCAATGGTTATCAGATAGGGCGACATCGACAAGACCTCGACCGGGACAGGCACACCCGCCGCCTGAAGGTTCAGTTGCAAAACCGTGATCCCGCCGAACAGATAGGCACCCAGCAGAACGCGCCCGGCGCGCCAACTTGCAAAGACAACGATGGCCAGCGCGATCCAGCCGGCACCGGCGGTCATTCCATCGGTCCACTGCGGAACCCGGACAAGGCTGATGTAAGCGCCGCCCAGCCCGGCACAGGCGCCGCCAAAAGCAATCGCCATCAGACGGATGCGCACCACCTTATAGCCCAGAGCATGGGCGGCCTCGTGGTTTTCACCAACCGCCCGCAGGATCAGACCTCCGCGGGTAAACTTCAGAAACGCCCAGACGACAGCAACCAGCGCCAGCGCGAAATAGACCATCCAGTCATGGCTGAACAGGATACGCCCGATCACCGGCAGATCGGAAAGCGGCCCCATGTCCAGCCGCGTCGTGGCGGGGGGGCTGATCCCGCGATAGGACTGCCCGATCAACGCCGATATGCCCAGCCCGAACAATGTCAGGGCAAGCCCGGTCGCCACCTGATTGGACAGCAAGACCTGCGTCAGCAGCCCGAACAACATCGCCAGAACCGCCCCGCCAATGGCCGCAAGCGCAAAGCCCAGAACCGGTGAGCCGCTTTCCACCGCCACGCCAAAGCCGCAGATCGCACCGGTGATCATCATCCCCTCGACACCAAGGTTCAGCACACCAGACTTTTCGACCACCAGTTCACCGATGGCCGCAAGGATGATCGGAGTCGCCGCCACCATGAGCGAGGCGATCAGCAGGACGGGATCGATGGCCGACAGGTTCATGGCCGATTCACCTTCATATCTTTGCCCCCCGGCCAATCCGGACGCGGAAATTTGTCAGCATGTCGACCGCCAGCAGGAAAAACAGCAGCATGCCCTGAAATGCCTGAATCGACGCCGACGGCAGGCCCAGCATGAATTGCGCCAGTTCGCCGCCGATATAGGTCAGCGCCATCAGCAATCCGGCCAGCAGGATGCCAACGGGATGCAGCCGCCCCAGAAAGGCAACGATGATCGCGGTAAACCCATAGCCGACGTTGAAATCGATCCCGATCTGCCCGGCTGGCCCCGAGACTTCGAACATGCCGGCCAGCCCGGCCAGCGCGCCCGAGACGCCCATGCAGAACAGCACCAGCCGCCCGGGATTGACCCCACCAAAGCGTGCGGCACGCGGGCTTTGCCCGGCCAGACGGATGTGAAACCCGGTCAGATGCCGGTTCAGCAGAATATAGGCAAAGATCACCGAAATGAACGCCGCGACCACGCCCCAGTGCATGCCCGTCCCGGCGATCAGCTCGCCATTCGAGGCCGCGCTGTATTGTTGCAGATTGCGTGACCCGGGAAACCCGCCACCCTCAGGATTGCGCAGTGGGCCAAGCGCCATCGAGGCGACAAGCTGTTCGGCAACATAGACCAGCAACAGCGACACAAGGATTTCGTTGGTGCCAAATCGAACCCGCAGCAATCCGGGTATCATCGCCCACAGGAACCCGCCAAGCGCCCCGGCAAGCACCATCAGCGGAAAGACGATGAACAGGTCGGCAGGGTAAAACGCCAGCCCCACCGCAGCGCCGCAGATCGCGCCGATGATATATTGCCCCTCGGCGCCGATGTTCCACACCCCGGCACGAAACCCGAGTGACAGTCCGATGGCGATCAGGATCAGCGGCGCCGCCTTGACCAGCAACTGTGGACGGGAATAGGCGGCAAATTGTTCGTTGAACAGCGGATCCCAGAATATTGTGCGGATCGCCACAAAGGGATCTTTGCCAAGCAGGGCGAACATCACGCCGCCCGCAATCATCGTCAGGATCACCGCCAGCACTGGTGTGGCCACCATCCACGCCCGCGATGGTTCGGGCCGCTTTTCCAGCCGCATCACGAAGTGCACCGAAGGTCATCGGCACGGAATTTCTGCTTAACCGGATACATGCGCAACCTCCATGTCGTGGGCGCCGCCAAGCATCAGCCCGATGTCCTCGACGCTCAGATCATGGGTCGGGCGCGACGGCGACAGGCGGCCCTCGTTCAGGGCGCTGAACCGGTCGGAAATTTCCATCAGTTCATCCAGATCCTGACTGATCACGACCACAGCCGCGCCTCGGCCCGCCAGATCGAGCAGCGCCTGCCGGATTGCCGCGGCGGCACTGGCGTCGACGCCCCAGGTCGGCTGATTGACTGCGAGAACCAGCGGTTCCTGCAAAATCTCGCGGCCGATGACGAATTTCTGCAAGTTGCCGCCCGACAGTGCCCGTGCCGCCTTGCCGGGGCCGGGGGTGCGCACGTCGTAGGTCTTGATGATTTCCTCGGCGAAACTGCGGGCGCGGCGCCAGTCGAGAAACCCGTTCTTGGCCAACCCCTTGCGTTGATACCCGGTCAGCATGGCATTTTCGGTCAGGCTCATGTCCGGGGCGGCGGCGTGGCCCAGCCGTTCCTCGGGGGCGGTCAGCACGCCGATTTCACGGCGGGCGGTCGGACCAGATGTGCCGATGTCGCGCCCGTTTACCGTGATCGCGCCGATAGGGGCAAGGGTTTCGCCCGACAATGCGGCCAGCAATTCGTCCTGCCCGTTGCCCGCAACGCCGCCAATTCCCAAAACCTCGCCCGCGCGGACCTGAAAGGACACATCGCGCAACCGAGTGCCAAAAGCATGGGTGGGGTCCAGCGACAGACCGGTCACCGAAAGCACCACTTCGCCCGCGGAACCGCCGGCATGTTCGGGCGCCTTCAGTGTTTGCCCCACCATCATTTCCGCCAGATCACCGGCGGACCGTTCTGCTGGGATACATTCGGCCACCACCCGCCCAAGCCGCAGGATCGTCGCGCCGTCGCACAGCGTGCGGATTTCCTCCAGCTTGTGCGAGATATAAAGGATCGAAGTTCCCTCGGCCGCCAGTTGCCGCAGGGTGCGGAACAGGATCTCGACCTCTTGCGGGGTCAACACGCTGGTCGGTTCGTCCATGATCAGCAGCTTGGGGTCCTGCAACAGACAGCGCACGATCTCGATCCGCTGCCGCTCGCCCGCGCTCAGATCTCCGACCCGGCGTGTGGGGTCCAGCGGCAGGCCATAAGCCTCGCTCACCTCGCGGATGCGTTCGGCAAGCGTGCGACGGGGCGGTGGATGCTCCATGCCGAGCGAGATATTCTCGGCCACATCCAGCGCGTCGAACAGGGAAAAATGCTGAAACACCATCGCAACCCCGGCAGTGCGCGCCGCCGAAGGACTGGCCGGGGCAAAGGGCGCGCCATGCATAAGCATCGCTCCGCTGTCGGGGCGCACCAGACCATAGATCATCTTGACCAGCGTCGATTTGCCCGCGCCGTTTTCACCCAGCAGCGCGTGGATCTTACCGGGGTGGATGGTGAAGGAAACGTTGTCATTCGCCACGACGCCGGGATAGGCCTTGGTGACGCCATCGATGGCCAGCAGTGGTCCGGTGTCGTTCACGCGTGTTCCCCTGTTTCGATGGTGCTGAGGTGGTTCACAGACAATAGCTGTGCCGCGACGCCTACGGCAATGGCCTGCGGGTGCTTTCCGAGTTCAGGTTGCCCGATTGGACAGCGAATTCGTGAAATTTCTTCTTTTGAATGGCCGAGTTCCGTCAGACGCCGCCGAAACCGCGCCCATTTGGTTGCCGATCCGATCAGCCCGGCATGGGCAAAGCCATGGGTCAGCAGCCGATGACAGAGATCAAGGTCAAGTGCATGGGAATAGGTCAGGATCAGGTGTCCGGCGTCGGCTGGCGCATGGCGCACGGCATCGGCGGGATTTGTCGCCACCAACTGCGTCACCGTTTCGGGGATATCGTCGGGAAAACGGTCAGCCGCCGTGTCGATCCAGGTGATCGACAGCGCGGGCAGGGGGGACAGAACATCGACCAAAGCGCGCCCCACATGCCCCGCTCCGAAAATCCACAATGGCCGCTGGTCCGGGGCGGAAAAAGTCACCGCGCGTTCCCACCCAAGGGTCACGGCGCCGCCACAGCACTGGCCCAGATCGGGACCAAGGGGAAAGGTCTGCGGATCGGGCATGGCGCCACTTGCCAGCGCCGCGCGCGCGATTTCCATCGCCCGCCATTCCAGAGCGCCACCACCGATCGTGCCCACAATGCCATCGGCCCTGACGATCATCTGCGTGCCGGTTTCCCGGGGGATAGACCCCCGGGTGCGCAGTACGGTTATGCGGATCGCGTCAGCCACGGCGGGATCAGCGCAGACCGACAGAGAACGTCGTCCGGGCATCCGGGAATTGCCGCGCCGGTGTGAACAACCGGCTCATCCCTGCACCCGGCGCACGGCTGCCAACACCTGTTCAGCGGTCGCCGGAGCATTCAGGGCAGGATAGGCTTGGCCGCAAGCCGCCACCGCATCCGACAGCGCCATCAGTGTGGAAATCCCCAGCATCAGGGGCGGTTCGCCCACCGCCTTGGACCGGTAAACCGTTTCCACGGGGCTTTCGCCGTCCCACAGCGCCACGTTGAAAATGTCGGGGCGATCTGAACAGGCGGGGATTTTATAGGTGCTGGGGGCATGGGTGCGCAGCCGCCCTGCATCGTCCCAGACCAGTTCTTCGGTCGTCAGCCAACCCGCGCCCTGCACATACCCGCCTTCAATCTGGCCGATGTCCACCGCAGGATTGAGCGAGGCACCGCAATCATGCAGCAGATCGGCCCGCAGGATGCGATTTTCGCCGGTCAGCGTGTCGATCACCACTTCGGTCACCGCCGCACCATAGGCAAAATAGAAGAACGGCCGCCCGCGCCCGGCGATCCTGTCCCACGAAATGTCGGGCGTGGCATAAAATCCGGTCGCACTCAGCGACACACGGTTCATATAGGCGACCGCAGCCGCCTCGGCGAAGGTATAGACCGCATCGGCCACACGGACCTTACCCTGAGAAAACACCACCGTTGCCGGATCGGCCTGATGCAATCCGGCCAGACAAACGGCGATCCGGTCGCGGATCGTGTCGCAGGCCGCCTGCACCGCCATACCGTTGAGATCGCTGCCCGATGAGGCGGCGGTGGCGGAAGTGTTGGGCACCTTGGCCGTATCCGTTGCGGTAATCTTGACCGCCGAGACCTCGACCCCGAACCGCGCCGCCGCCACTTGCGCGACCTTCTGGAACAACCCCTGTCCCATTTCGGTGCCGCCATGGTTCATGTGGATCGACCCGTCCTGATACACATGCACCAGCGCCCCCGCCTGATTCAGGTGGGTCAGGGTGAAGGAAATACCGAACTTGACCGGGGTCAGCGCAATGCCGCGTTTCAGCACGGGATTGGCTTCGTTCCACTGTGCCACCTTTTCGCGCCGCGCGGTATAATCCGATGTCGCGACCAGTTGCTCCACGAGTCCGTGCAGAATGAAATCGGTGACCGGCATGTGATAGGGCGTCGTCTGCACACCCGGCGGCAAGGTCGGCTCGGCGCATGGTCCGGCCTCGGTCTCTGTCGCCCCGCGCGAGGCAAGATCCAGATGGTGATCTGCCGTGGGCAATGGTCTTGCTGCTTTCGCAGAAGGCGAGGAAGCCTGCGCCACAGCATCTGCCGTTGTGCCGTCCATCGGCGCATCATAGAAATTCAGCCGTCGCACGGCCAGCGGATCACGGCCCACGGCATGGGCCAGATGATCCAGAACACGTTCGATCCCCACCATCCCCTGCGGCCCGCCGAAACCGCGAAACGCGGTGGCGGATTGGGTGTTGGTTTTCCAGCGGTGCGATTCAATCCGCACATCCGGCAGATAATACGCGTTGTCGGCATGCAGCATGGCCCGGTCGGCCACCGGCAGCGACAAATCCTGCGCCCAGCCGCAACGGACATGCTGCACGAACTCCAGCCCCAGAATGCGCCCTTCGTCGTCATGCCCGACGCGGTAGGTGATGCGGAAATCGTGCCGCTTGCCGGTAATCACCATGTCGTCGTCGCGGTCATAGCGCATCTTGCAAGGCCGACGGGTGGCCCGCGCCGCAACCGCACAGATCACCGCCAGAGCGTTGGCCTGACTTTCCTTGCCGCCGAACCCGCCGCCCATGCGCCGCACTTCAACGCGAACCGCATGCATCGGCACGCCCAGAGCTTCGGCCACCTTATGTTGGATCTCGGTCGGGTGCTGGGACGAGGTGTGAACGATCATGTCGCTCCCCTCTTGCGGCAGGGCGAGGGCGACCTGACCCTCAAGGTAAAAATGTTCCTGCCCGCCAAGTTCCAGGGTGCCGTCGATCACATGGGGCGCGGCGGTGATGGCGCTTGCCGCGTCGCCCTGGCCGTATATGCGCGGACCCTCTTCGAACCGGCTGTCCGCCGCGCGCGCCTCATCAATGGTCAGCAGCGCAGGAAGCGGATCATAGGTCACCTTGGCCAGCCGCGCTGCCTTGCGCGCGGCAAGATGGCTGGTGGCGATGACGACAAACACCGGTTGCCCGACATAGTGGACCGTGCCGTTGGCAAGCACCGGTTCATCATGGACCGAAGGCGAGACGTCATTTTCAAAAGGCAGGTTTTCGGCTGTCAGCACGGCGACAACGCTCGGCGCGGTGCGTACGGCGTCCAGATCGATCGACAGAATACGCCCATGGGCAATTTCGGACAGGCCAAAGGCGAGATGCAGGCAGTCCGCAGGCACAGGAATGTCATCGACATAACGCGCGGCGCCCTGAACGTGCAGGCGCGCGGCGTCATGGGGCAGGGGGTGGTTTACCGGATCGGGGGCGGCGACCGTGTCTTTCATGGCGTAACCTCCAGCACCCGAGTGGCGCCACCCAGATCCTCCAACAGATACCGCGTCAGCAATCCGCGCGCCGCATCCATCCGGTATGTTGCACTGGCGCGCATGTCGCTGAGCGGCTGGAAATCCTTCTCCCAGGAGTCCCAGGCGGCGGCGACCGCTTCGGGGCCCCATTCCTGTCCGCTCAGTACAGCTTCGACCGCATGGGCGCGTTTCGGGATGCCAGCCATGCCGCCAAAGGCGATCCGTGCCTTGGTCACCCGGCCCTCGTCGATGGTCAGGTTGAAACAGCCGCAAAGCGCGCTGATGTCCTGATCGAAGCGTTTGGAAACCTTATAGCATTTCAGTCGGTCGGGCCGGTCTGCTCCGGGGCGCGGAATGCTGACCCCGGCGACAAATTCGCCCGGGCGGCGGTCCTGTTTGCCGTATTCGAGGAAGAAATCCTCAAGCGGCAGGTCGCGGGCACCGTCACGATGCGCAAGATGCAGTGTCGCGCCCAGAGCGATCAGCGCCGGGGGGCAGTCGCCGATCGGCGATCCGTTGGCGATATTGCCGCCGATGGTGGCGGCATTCCTGACCTGCACACTGGCATAGCGGCGGATCAACTCGGCAAAATCCGGGTAATGCGGCGCGATTGCAGGATGCAGTTCGGCCAGTGTGACACCGGCACCAATGCGGATCGTGTCGTCGGACGCTTCGATATCGCGCATGTCCTCGATGCCATTCAGAAATGCCATGGGGGACAGTGCGCGCAGCCCCTTGGTGACCCAAAGCCCCACATCGGTGGCCCCGGCAATCAGGGTTGCGTCAGGGTTGTCGGCATACCAGTCGGCCAGTTCCAGCTTGGTGGCGGGCCGGAACGCAGATGCCGTGTCGGTGGTGCCTGCTGTTGTCATTCCGGCATCGAAAACCGGTGGCGCGAACCAGTCGGGAACCGGTTGCTTTGCCGCTGCCTCGGCGGCGCGCACAATCGGCGCATAGCCGGTACAGCGGCACAGGTTGCCCGCCAGTTGGTCGTCGTGGTCCGTCGCGCCGTTCAGATGCGCGGTGGCCATCGCCACCACAAATCCGGGCGTGCAGAAACCGCATTGCGATCCGTGATGGTCGATCATTGACTGCTGCACAGGATGCAGCGCGCCATCCGGCCCGGTCAGCCCCTCGACGGTGGTGACCGATGCGCCTTCGAGTTGGGGCAGGAACAGGATGCAGGCGTTGAACGCGCGGTGCAGGGTCTCGCCATTGCGCGAGGTGGTGACCATGACCGAGCAGGCGCCACAGTCGCCTTCGTTGCAGCCCTCTTTGGTACCGGTCAGTCCTCGGGTGTCGCGTAGCCAGTCCAGCAAAGTTCGGGTGGGCGGCTGGCCGTCCACCGTCACGGTTTCACCGTTCAGAAGGAACGTCGTCGTCATCGGGTTACCCGCCGCCTTCTCTGCACTTCGGGCCATCGCGCCCCCACCCGATGCGGCGTAAAGCGGTGGGCGCGGCCCTTGTATTCACAGCAAAGCCCGGATTGGATCACAACGCAAGGGGTCAGAGCGTTTGGGCCAGCGCATTCAACTGTTTCGCCGTCGTTCCCCAGCCCGCATGGAACCCCATTGCCGCGTGTTTCCCGGTGTCTTCGGGCATTGCGTGCAGGGCGGTGGCGACATAGCGGGTGCCGTTGCCTTCGGCGCTCAGGGTCATGTCGGCGGTCATCGGAAACTCCATCGGGCCAGAGCCGAACCGCCGAGGGACAAACCCGGGGCCAAGCGCGCTCGTCCAGACCAGACGGCGCAGCGGTTCGACCAACAACACACAGCCCGGCGGTTCATTGATGGTGCCGTGGCCCGGGACTTCCATTGTAATGCCGAACATTCCGCCGGGGGTCAGATCAAGCGCAATATCGGTGATTTCAACCGGGTGCGGTGCGAACCAGCGGCGCAGCAACTCGGGTTCGGTCAGGCAGCGCCAGACCTTTTCCGGCGGTGCTTCGAGCAGGCGGTCGATCACGAGGGAGGTCTCGGCGGTCGTGTCGGTCATGGTGACAGTTCCTTTTTACAGCCTGTCGAACAGCCACTCGCATCCCGAGATTCGACGCAAGCGAAAACTCACCCAGCAACTCACTTTTTCATCACTTTCCGTTCCCCCACCAGCGCGATACCCTGCGCCCATGAACAATAATCCCCGATTCATCCACCTGCGCCTGCACACCGAATATTCGTTGCTGGAAGGCGCGATCCGCCTGAAAAAGCTGCCGGGCATGTGTGCCGCCGCGAATATGCCCGCCGTTGCGGTGACCGATACGAACAACATGTTCGCCGCGCTGGAGTTTTCCGTCGCCGCCGTCGAATCGGGGGTTCAACCGATCATCGGCTGCCAGATCGATGTGGTCTTTGACCCTGCCGCCCCGGGGGAAAAGCCGCGCGATCCGGCCCCGGTCGTGCTGCTGGCGCAGAGCGAGGTTGGGTATGGCAACCTGATGAAGCTGAACAGCGCGCTGTATCTCGACAAACATGGCGCGCGCCCCGATGTGACGCTGGACGATCTGGCGGCGCATTCTGACGGTCTGATCTGTCTGACCGGCGGTCCCGGTGGCCCGGTCGGGCGGTTGTTGCAGGCGGGGCAGGGGACCAAGGCCGAAGATCTGATGCGGCGGCTGGCCAAGACATACCCGGATCGGTTGTACGTCGAGTTGCAGCGGCATCCGGGCGAAGACGGCGTTGCGCCTGAGCCCGAGCGTCTGACCGAACGGGGCCATGTCGAAATGGCCTATGCGATGGACCTTCCGCTGGTTGCGACGAACGATGTGTATTTCCCGAAGACGGATATGTACGAGGCGCATGACGCCCTGATCTGCATTGCCGATGGCGCCTATGTCGATCAGCAGGGGCCGCGCCGCCGCCTGACGCCGCAGCATTATTTCAAATCGCCGCGTGAGATGGCCGCGCTGTTCGCCGATCTGCCCGAAGCTCTGGAAAACACCGTGGAGATCGCCCGCCGCTGCGCGGTCAAATCAGTCCGCCGCGATCCAATCCTGCCGAAGTTCGCCGAGAACGAGGTGGCCGAGCTGCGGCGGCAGGCGCAGGAGGGGTTGGTCGAGCGGTTGAAGGTGATCCCCCACGCCGTGCCGGTCGAAGACTACGAGAAACGGCTGGAATTCGAGCTGGGCATCATCGAGGGCATGGGATTTCCCGGCTATTTCCTGATCGTGGCCGATTTTATCAAATGGGCCAAGGATCATGAAATTCCGGTCGGCCCCGGGCGCGGGTCGGGTGCGGGTTCGCTTGTCGCCTATGCGCTGACGATCACCGACCTTGACCCGCTGCGCTATTCCTTGCTGTTCGAGAGGTTCCTGAACCCCGAACGTGTGTCGATGCCCGACTTTGACATCGACTTTTGCATGGATCGCCGGGAAGAGGTGATCCGCTATGTTCAGGACAAATACGGCCGCGACAAGGTGGGGCAGATCATCACCTTCGGCGCTTTGCTGTCCAAGGCGGCGGTGCGCGACGTCGGGCGTGTGTTGCAGATGCCCTATGGTCAGGTTGACCGCCTGTCGAAGATGATTCCGGTCGAGGGGGTGAAGCCCGTCTCGATCGAAAAGGCATTGGCGGATGAGCCGCGCCTGCGCGAAATGGCGCGGGATGAAGAGGTGGTGAAACGCCTGCTGGACTACGGCCAGCAGGTCGAGGGCCTGCTCAGGAACGCCTCCACCCACGCCGCCGGTGTGGTGATCGGCGACCGGCCATTGGACGAGCTGGTGCCGCTGTACCAGGACCCAAGATCCGACATGCCCGCAACCCAGTTCAATATGAAATGGGTGGAGCAGGCCGGGTTGGTCAAGTTCGACTTTCTGGGCCTGAAAACCCTGACGGTGATCCAGAACGCCATTGATCTGATTATTGCCAAGGACGACGCCGGCACAATGCAGGGGCGGGCGTTGCATGTTTCGGCAGACGGACGCACCCTGTACGAGCCCCCCGAGGGCGGCGAGAACGACATCGCGCTGATCCCGCTGGACGACAAGGCGTCCTATGACCTTTACGCCAGCGCCAAGACGGTCGCGGTGTTTCAGGTGGAATCCAGCGGCATGATGGACGCCCTGCGCCGGATGAGGCCGACCTGTATCGAGGATATCGTCGCGCTGGTTGCGCTGTATCGGCCCGGTCCGATGGAGAATATCCCGACCTATTGCGAGGTGAAGAACGGGCAGAAAAAGCTTGAATCGATCCACCCGTCGATTGATCACATCCTCAAGGAAACCCAAGGCATCATCGTCTATCAGGAACAGGTGATGGAGATTGCACAGGTCATGGCGGGTTATTCGCTGGGCGGTGCCGACCTGTTGCGCCGTGCCATGGGCAAAAAGATCGCCGCCGAAATGGCCAAGGAGCGCCCAAAGTTCGAATCCGGCGCCAAGGCCAACGGTGTGGACAAGAAGAAGGCGACCGAGGTTTTCGACCTTCTGGAAAAATTCGCCAACTACGGTTTCAACAAATCCCACGCCGCTGCCTATGCCGTCGTCAGCTATCAGACGGCATGGCTCAAGGCGAACCACCCGGTCGAATTCATGGCCGGTGTGATGAACTGCGATATCCACCTGACCGACAAGCTGGCGGTTTATGCCGAAGAGGTCCGGCGCGGCCTGAAAATCGAAATCGTTCCGCCCTGCGTGAACCGGTCACAGGCGACGTTCACGGTCAAGGATGGCAAGGTTCTCTATGCGCTGGGCGCGCTGAAGAATGTCGGCACCGAGGCGATGAAACTGATCACCGGCGCACGGATGGTCGAGGGGCGCGACAGGCCCTTTGCCACGCTGTTCGATCTGGCGCGGCGCGCCGATCTGAAGCGGGTGGGAAAGCGCCCGATGGAGATGCTGGCCCGCGCCGGTGCGTTTGACGAGCTGGACCCGAACCGCCGCCGGGTGTTTGAATCGCTCGATGCGCTGGTTGGGTATTCCGCCGCGATCCACGATCAGAAATCATCCAATCAGGTATCGCTGTTCGGCGATGCGGGCGATGATCTGCCCGAACCGCGCCTGTCGCCGCTGGCCGACTGGTTGCCGATGGAAAAGCTGGCCGAGGAACACAAGGCGATCGGTTTCTATCTGTCGGGTCATCCGTTGGACGACTATATGGGCGCCTTGAAACGCAAGGGCATCCTGACGCTTGAGCAGTTGACGGCCAAGGTCGCGCGCGGTCCGCAGGTGGCCAAACTGGCCGGGTCGGTCGCCTCGCGGCAGGAGCGTAAATCGGCCAAGGGCAACCGTTTCGCCTTTGTCCAGCTGTCCGATCCCACCGGGCTGTACGAGGTCACGCTGTTCTCGGATACGCTGGAAAAATGCCGCGAGTTTCTGGAGCCGGGCAGCAATGTGGTGATCACCGTCGAAGCAACTGCCGAGGCGGAACAGATGAAACTGCTGTGCCGTTCGGTCGCGCTTATCGACAACGCCGTGGCCGATGCAGGCAGCGCCGGGTTGCGGGTGTTCCTTGACGATGCCGCCGCCCTGCCCACAGTGGCCGGGATCTTTGCCGAGGCGTTGAAAGACCCGCGATTGCGCACACGGGGTCCGGTCACGCTCTGTCTCATGCATCCCGATCTTCCGGGCGAGGTCGAGGTGGAGCTGGGGCAGGATTTCCCGGTAACACCACAGATCAAGGGTGCGATCAAATCGCTGGGTGGTGTCATGACAGTCGAGGATTATTGAGTGTTCCAGTTCAGTAAGCTGCCCATCGCAATTGCCGCCCTTCTGTTGCTGACGGCTTGCGGGGCGCCTTCTGGTGGCGTGTCGACACCCGCCGCCGATCCGCCGGTTCAGGGGCTGGCCGCGGATCAGGCCGGGCTGGATGCCGAGGGAAATCCGATTCTGACATCCGACGCGCCACAGGGCGAGGTCACGGAACAGGCCGATGCGGGCGCGATTCCGCTGGCGCCGGTGCCCGCCGCCAAACCAGCCCGTCGCGGTCTGGCCGCGCTGTTTGGCGGCGGCCGGTCGCGCGGTGATGCGCCCGCCAAATCCGGAGGGTTCAGCCTGTTTGGCGCAGCAAACGCGGCACAGGGGCCAGGGTCGGGCAATTCATTGCCCGAGGGCACCGTGGCACCCTTTGGCGCCGTCGCGACCGCTTGCGGGCTGTCTGCCCGCGATCTGGGAACTGCGGTTGATACATCGCCAAAGGACGGTCGCGCCCAATGGACTCTGCACGACCCGATTCCCAATTCCACCGGGCCGCGCACCCATTATATCACCGGGTTCAAGGACCGCTGCGCGCGCCAGATCACCGGCGCGTTGGTGCTGTTCGGCGATCCGGTGGTGCATGAGGCCCCGCACTATTCGGGCAGTACCCACAGCCCTGAATCGGCCGCTGACGTCGCGTATGAGACGGTGAAATCGCGGATTTGCGGCGTACGCCCGGGCACGCCCTGTCCTGCTGACCGGATCGAAAAGCTGCGCAAATCCGTCAGCTTTGTTTCAGTCTATCCCAGCTTTGGATCAAGCGGCGAATGGTTTGAAATGTTGCTGGTCAACGGGCAACTGGCGGCTTCGGGGATGTCGGCGGGCTGAACCGGGGCACTGAACCGGGGCGGAAGGCGTTACCAGTGCGGCGGGCGCTGATCTGCCAGCGGCACTGATCCGCCAGCGTCCAACTCGCGCCCTGCCTCGCGCTGCATCAACATGGCAAGACGCCGCTCGATCAGGTCCAGCGCGGTCTGTTGCGCGGCGACGATATCGGACAGGTCATCGACCACACGCGTCAGATGCGCGATCTGTTCTTCAAGCTGTTGCCGGTCATCATCCATACCGCCGCCTTAACATCGCCGGTGCAATGCGCAAGGCCTGTGTTCTTTCGCAGCCCCCCGCAGGGCGCCCCGACTTGCTCCCCCGTCTGTCATCCGCTAGACGCTGCGGCAATCCGCACAGCCGAGGCGCATGATGGCCAAACCGAAAAAGACCCCCCGCCCCAAGGCCGCCGCGCCTAAGGGATTTCGTGACTATTTCGGTGACGATGTGACCCGCCGAAAGGAAATGCTGGACGCCATTGCGCGGGTTTATCACCTGTATGGCTTTGACGCTCTGGAGACTTCGGCCGTGGAAACCGTTGAGGCGCTTGGAAAATTCCTGCCCGACGTTGATCGCCCGAACGAGGGTGTTTTCGCCTGGCAAGAGGAGGGGGCAGACTGGCTTGCCCTGCGCTATGATCTGACCGCGCCGCTGGCCCGGGTCGCGGCACAGTATCGCGATGATCTGCCCTCGCCCTATCGCCGGTTCTCAATGGGGCCGGTCTGGCGCAACGAAAAGCCGGGGCCGGGGCGATTCCGCCAGTTTTATCAGTGTGATGCCGATACAGTGGGCGCGCCCTCGGTCGCGGCGGACGCCGAAATCTGCGCCATGCTTGCCGATGTGCTCGAGGCGGTCGGGATCGACCGCGGCGATTACATCATCCGTGTGAACAACCGCAAGGTCTTGAACGGCGTGATGGAGGTTGCCGGCCTGTCGGGCGACGACAAGGCTGCCGAACGCGGCATTGTGTTGCGCGCGATTGATAAGCTGGATCGTTTGGGCGTTGAAGGCGTGCGGGCGTTGCTGGGCGAAGGGCGCAAGGACGAGAGCGGCGATTTCACCAAAGGGGCGGGGCTGAATGAAGCTCAGGCGGAAACCGTCATGGGTTTCTTGTCCGCGCAAAGGGGTGAAGCACAAGAGACGCTCGCAAGGTTGCGCGATCTGACCGCCAGCTCTCCCACGGGGCAGACTGGTGTTGATGAACTCGAAACCATCTCCAACCTGCTTGCCGCCCAAGGCTATGGTCCCGACCGTATCATGATCGACCCTTCGGTGGTGCGCGGGCTCGGATACTATACCGGTCCCGTTTATGAAGCTGAACTGACCTTCCCGACTCTGGATGAAAAAGGCAATCCCCGGCAGTTTGGCTCTGTCGCGGGCGGTGGGCGCTATGACGATCTGGTCAAGCGTTTCACCGGGCAGGAGGTGCCTGCGACGGGTGTTTCCATCGGCGTTGACCGGTTGCTTGCGGCTTTGAACGAAAAGGGCGGGCCACGGCCAACCGGACGCGGACCGGTGATCGTTACGGTGATGGATCGCGACCGCATGACCGATTATCAGAGCATGGTTGCCGATCTGCGCCGTGCAGGCATTCGCGCCGAAGCCTATCTCGGCAACCCCAAGAATTTCGGCAATCAGTTGAAATATGCCGACAAGCGCAACGCTCCATTCGCGATCATTCAGGGCGCTGAAGAACTGGCGCGCGGGGTGGTGCAGATCAAGGATCTGGAGCTTGGCAAACGCCTGTCCGAATCCGTCAGCCATGACGAATGGAAAGAACAACCGGCCCAATTCGAATGCACGATGACCGAGATGATCCCGGAACTCCTGCGCCGTCTGTCGCGCGACGGATGATCGCTCCTGCAATTCCAGGCCCGGAAGTTAAGGCCGAAGCCGCGCGTCTGCTGGCTCTGTTCGTCAAGGCGGGCGCTTTGCCGGTGGACACGCCGATCCTGCAACCGGCAGGTGCTTTGCTTGACCTTTATGGCGAAGACATCCGCGCCCGCGCCTTTACCACCTCGGATCCATTGCACGGCGAACAGATGTTGCGCCCGGATTTTACCGTGCCCATCGTTCAGATGCACATGGCGGGTGGTGCCGATCCTGCGCGATATGCATATGCTGGCGAGGTGTTCCGCCGTCAGGAGATCGATCCCGACCGCGCCCGCGAATATCTTCAGGTGGGGTTCGAACTGTTCGGCGGCGATGATCTGGCGGTCGCCGATGTCGAGGTTTTTGCACTGATCGCCGACGCGCTTGCGCATCTGAAGCTGCGTGTGGCGACGGGCGATATCGGCATCCTGATCGCCGCGATTCACGGATTGCAGGCCAGTGACCGGCGCAAGGCCGCGCTGCTGCGCCATATCTGGCGGCCAAAACGGTTCCGTCTGCTGCTTGACCGGTTTGCAGTGGGCGGGACGTCGCGCAAACGCGCCAAGCTGCTGGAACTCAAGAACCCGTTCAAGGGTGCGGGCCCCGAGATCGGTCTGCGCAGCCGGGCCGAGATCGAGGCCCGCCTTGCGAACCTACGGGCCGATGCCGCCGAACCGCCGATTTCAGCGGAACAGACGCAACTTATTGACGATCTGCTTGACCTGAAGGACCATTCACCCGCCGCCTTGAGCCGGTTGCAGGATCTGGCCGTTGACCTGCCCGCGATCTCTGGCTCAGTCGACCGGGTGGCCCGCAGGTTCGATGTGATGGCAGCGCGCGGCATCGACATTGACGGGCTGGATTTCGAGGTCGGGTATGGCCGTACATCGATGGAATACTATGATGGCTTCGTCTTCGGCTTTTATGCCGAGGGCCGCCACGATCTGCCGCCGGTGGCCACGGGCGGGCGTTATGACGCGCTGACCCGGGTGCTGGGTAACGGTCAGGAATCCGCTCGCGGCCGTTCGATTCCGGCCGTGGGGGGCGTGATCCGGCCTGATCTGGCGCTGATGCTGGGAGGCGCGACATGACGTTGAAGCTGGGCGTGCCGTCCAAGGGGCGGCTGATGGAAAAGACGTTTCAATGGTTCGCCGGTCATGGCATCGAGATGGGGCGCACCGGGTCCGAGCGGGAATACTCCGGTTCGGTTTCCGGGGTCGAGGGCGTCGAACTGGTGCTGCTGAGTGCCGGAGAAGTGCCGCGCGAACTGGCCGCCGGGCGCATCCACATGGGGGTGACCGGCAGCGATCTGGTGCTTGAAAAGCTGCCCCTGTGGGACAGACAGGTGAGTGAAGTGACCGAAATGGGGTTCGGTCACGCCGATCTTATCATCGCAGTTCCCGATTGCTGGGTCGATGTTGAAACGCTGGACGATCTGGATGCGGCGGCGGCGGCATTTCGGGCGAAGCACGGATTCAGGATGCGGATCGCAACGAAATATCACCGGCTGGTCCGGACTTACCTGCGCACCCACGGGGTGGCGGATTATCAACTGGTCGACAGTCAGGGCGCCACCGAAGGCACCGTGCGCAACGAAACCGCCGAGGCAGTGGCAGACATCACCAGCAGCGGCGAAACCCTGCGCGCCAACCATCTGCGCATGCTGTCTGACGGCCCGGTGCATCAAAGCCAGGCAACGCTGTATAAATCCCGAATGGCGCAATGGGATGATGTGGCGATCGCAGCCCGGGAACAGATCCGCGTCCGGCTGGGGCTGTAACGCTCGCGTCTCTTTCTCGGCTTCGATGAAGGGCATCCAGCCCTAAAGCGTGTTCCGTTTTACCAGATTCATGCCTTCAAGCGCCGGGATGAGGCAGCGTTTGCAACGCGCAATGCGTTCATCCCGGCACTTGAATTCAATTGAACGCAACACGCTCTAGCGCACACCGATATCCGCAAGGGCTGCCATCAATTGCGGCGGCAGGTCCGAGTCGGTCGCGGCGCGACTTCCCAGATCGCTGGGCGAATCAGCGGGTGGCAGATAGCGCCAGCCCTGAAAGGGTCTGCGCGGCACGGGTTCGGTGCGGTGAATTTCGGGGTCGAGCACAATGCCACAGCGGTCAATCCCGTCGCCACGATCGACGTGGTCAAGCCGCACGATCCGCTGCCGTGCCAGCACAACGCCCTTGATCACCCAGAAAAGCGATCCGCCGTCACAAAGTTCTGCGGCGCGTTTCGGCCACATCCGGGTAACATGGCGCGGCAGACCATCGGGACCTTTCGCGCGGGTCTGGCCCTGCCAATCGATCAGATCCTCGACGGAATCTGCGCCGACGCAGAGTTTCAGCATATTGACGTGACTATCCAAAGGCTCACCCCCAAGTGACCTCTATATGGTAAGTGATCGGCCCGGATCTGCAAGGTGTCGGGGTGCCTCATCGGTCCCTTGCGGTCCCTTTTCGGCGCGGCGGGCACAGATCAGCAAAAATTGCCCGCCTGGCCGTTTGGTCGTTTCCTCTGGTCGGCCATTCGCGTTACTGTCGGTATTCCCCCCCGACTCGCGCCTGCGCGCCGCCCGGACCAGCCGAAGGATTCGCTACCATGACCCGTTTCTCCGCCCCCATCGCCGAGCAGATCTGGGACATGAAATATCGCCTTAAAGATGCCGACGGTACGGCGGTCGACACCACCGTCGAAGACACCTGGCGCCGGATCGCCCGCGCCACTGCGGCAGTCGAAAAGGATCCCGCCATTTGGGAAGAGCGTTTCTTTGCCGCGCTTGAGGATTTCCGCTATCTGCCCGCTGGCAGGATCACCGCCGGGGCAGGCACCGGGCGCAGCGTCACACTGTTCAACTGTTTCGTCATGGGTACGATCCCCGACTCAATGTCCGGCATATTCGAGGCGCTGCGCGAGGCTGCCCTGACCATGCAGCAGGGCGGCGGCATCGGCTATGACTTCAGCACGATCCGCCCCCGTGGCGCGGATGTGAAAGGCGTGGCGGCCGATGCGAGCGGCCCGCTGTCCTTCATGGATGTCTGGGATGCGATGTGCCGTACGATCATGTCTGCGGGATCGCGGCGCGGCGCGATGATGGCGACCATGCGTTGCGATCACCCGGATATCGAAGACTTCATCACCGCCAAATCCGACCCCGCCCGCCTGCGCAATTTCAACGTGTCCGTTCTGGTTACTGACCCGTTCATGGCGGCGGTCAAGGCCGACAACGCCTGGGATCTGGTGTTCGAAGGCAAGGTGCACCGCACGGTTCGGGCGCGCGACCTGTGGGACGCGATCATGCGGTCGACCTTTGATTTCGCTGAACCGGGCGTGATCTTCATCGACCGGATCAATGCTGCCAACAACCTTGGGTATTGCGAAACCATCGCGGCCACCAACCCTTGCGGCGAACAGCCCCTGCCGCCCTATGGTGCCTGTCTGCTGGGCTCGATCAACCTTGCCCGTCTGATCCGTGATCCGTTCGGCCCCGCCGCCGCGCTGGACGACGGGGCGCTGGATGATCTGGTGCGGGTTGCTGTGCGGATGATGGACAACGTGGTCGATGCCTCGCGCTTCCCCTTGCCGCAGCAAGAGCTTGAGGCGAAGAACAAGCGTCGCATCGGGCTTGGGGTCACCGGATTGGCCGATGCTCTGGTCATGGTCGGTGCGCGCTATGGATCGGATGAGGCGGCTCTTCTGACCGAACGCTGGATGCATGCGATCGCCCGCTCCGCCTATCTTGCGTCGGTCGATCTGGCGCAGGAAAAGGGTGCCTTTCCGCTGTTTGACGCAGAGAAATTTCTGGCGTCGGGCGCGATGCAGGGCATGGACGCTGATGTGCGCGCCGCGATCGCCGAACACGGAATCCGTAACGCGCTGCTGACCTCGGTTGCGCCGACCGGCACCATTTCGCTCTATGCGGGCAATGTGTCCAGCGGGATCGAACCGGTTTTCGCCCATGCCTATACCCGCAAGGTGCTGCAAAAAGACGGCTCGCGCACCGAGGAAGAGGTGGTGGACTATGCCGTCCAGATGTGGCGCGACAAGAAGGGTGACGCCCCTTTGCCCGAGTATTTCGTCAACGCCCAGACCCTGCCGCCGCTCGACCATGTAAAGATGCAGGCGGCGGCGCAAAAATGGGTGGACTCATCGATTTCCAAGACGATCAACTGCCCCGAGGATATCTCGTTTGATGATTTCAAGGACGTCTATATGGCGGCCTGGGATCAGGGGTGCAAAGGCTGCACAACCTATCGGCCCAATGCGGTGACGGGCAGCGTTCTGACTGTGTCCGAGCCGAAAGCCACCGATACTGCGGCTATCTCTCCCACCGATGCAAACGGGCAGGAAGCCGCGCCCGAACTGGTCGCAAACCTTGATGGTGCACCGCAACGCCCGCACGGCGATGTCGTGTATATTGCCGAGCCGCTGGACCGGCCGCAGACCCTTGAGGGCAATACATACAAGGTGAAATGGCCTGACAGCGAACATGCGCTGTACATCACGATCAACGATATCGTCATCGGCGGCCACCGCCGCCCATTCGAGGTGTTCATCAACTCGAAGAACATGGAGCATTTCGCCTGGACGGTGGCGCTGACCCGGATGATTTCAGCAGTCTTCCGGCGTGGCGGCGATGTGTCCTTCGTGGTCGAGGAGCTGAAAGCGGTGTTCGATCCACGGGGCGGGGCATGGATGCAGGGCAAGTATATCCCCAGCATACTGGCGGCAATCGGCGGAGTGATAGAGCGGCACATGATCGTCACCGGCTTCATCGAAGGCGAGGGCATGGGCCTGAAATCCGACCCCCGCGCCGACATTGCCGCCGCCCCCCGCGGAAAAGCCTGCTCATCCTGCGGCGGATACGAGATGCGGATGATCGAAGGCTGCATGACCTGCGCAAGCTGCGGCTTTTCGAAGTGTGGCTGACGGATGTCGGAATGGTTGTTCTGACCACCAATTAATGGCCATTGGCCGGGTTAGAATGACCATTTTGCAAGCATAAGAAGCGACGAGAACGAACAGATCGCCGATCTGTTGGTTGGGCTGACGGATGCGAGGAAGACCTGGGGCTTTGGGCTGTGCTTTTTGCATCTGCGCAACGTCAAAGGCCATCCATGGAACCACAAAAGGGTTTACCGGATCTACTGCGAACTTGAGCTGAATCTGCGGATCAAGCCCCGGAAACGGCTGAAACCGGACAAACCCGATGCGCTGGCGGTGCCTGACGTCCCCAATGTGACTTGGGCGATGGATTTCATGGCCGATCGCCTTGGGCCCTCTCATGGTTTGCATGCAAACCACTGCCGGGTAATAGACGGTCGCGCATTCCGGCTCTTGAACGTGCTCGACGACTTCAACCGCGAGGGGTTGGGTATCGAGGTGGATTTTTCTTTGCCCGCCGAAAGGGTCATCCGGAGCCTCAACCGCATCATCGAATGGCGCGGCAAGCCCGGCACCATTCGGGTGGACAACGTCCTATGTGCGGAATGATCTGTTGATTTGGCATCAGGCTATTGTCATGTCGAGCACTCCCGACATGTTCGAAGTTTGCGTCAGTTCGGCGTTTTGGTCAACGAACGGTCTCTCCCATAAC